>CAVUUS010000001.1:0-1045393 GCA_963744755.1 uncultured Solirubrobacterales bacterium
AGCGGCTGGGATTTCGTCTGCAAGAGCGGGTCGGGGATCCGGTGGCCGAGTCGCAGGAAGCCGGCTGCGGTCAGCGCTAGCGTCAGGGCGCCGCCCCACCAGACGGCGTCGGGAGACGTTGCGAGCAGCGTGCCGCCGACCGCTGGGCCGAGGGCCACGCCTGCCGTGAAGCTGAGACCGTAAAGCGACATGTAGCGGCCGAGCAGAGGCGGTGGTGCGAGCTCGGCGACGAGTGGGCCGAGCACGACGAACTGCGCGCACTCACCGATCGCAATCACGATTGCGACCCCGACCAAGACGGTGGTAGCGGCGGGCGTCGAGCGCGTCAGTGTCGCGAGCAGGACCGCGAGTAGGCCGACTGCGAACAGCGCGCTGGTCGCGGCCAAGGCGTGTGTGCGGCGCATGCGCTTGACGACCCGTGTGGCGGGAACCTGCGCAACGACGATGAAGAAGGTGTTGATGAAGAAGACGACCCCAATCTCGCCCGGACCGACAGGCGTGTGCGCCTTCGCAAATGGCGAGAGGACATTGGAGAAGAATGCGCCGCCGACCATCACAAGCACGACGTTGGCGGCGATCAGGGCGAGTAAGAGCCGATCTCGAGCAACCGCTCGGAAACCTCTTCCGCTGCCGCTCGCCGACGCAGCATTCGCAAGGCGAGGATTCGGGATCCCCATGAGCACAACCAGCGCGAAGACAGCAAAGGTTGCTGCATCGAAAAGGTAGAGCGCCTGGAACGTGCGAACGTGATCGGCGGAAGCGACGATGAAGCCCGCCACCGTCGCTCCGGCGCCCATGCCGAAATTGCCCGCGACTCGGCGGAGCGCGATCGAGGCGGCGCGCTGCTCCGGCGTGACCAGGGTCAGGCTCAGAACTTGATTCGCGGTTCCCGCGATTCCGAAGCCGGCGCCGCCGACGGCCGAGCAGAGGAAGCCTTGCCAGGGACGGTCGACGAATGCGAGACCCGCGAAGCCCAACGCGCTCACGAGATTGCCGGTAATCAGGATCGGCTTCGCGCGAAAACGATCGAGCAGCGCACCCGCAGGCAGCGTGACCACCGCCGCCGTGCCCATGACCGCCGCCAGGACCAACCCTGCGGTCGCCGTCGGGAAGCCGCGGACCTCGTGCAGGTAGATGATCTCGAACGGAAGGATCAGTCCAGTGCCGAAGTAATTGACGGCGGTCCCGGCTTGAAGAACGATGACCGGCCCCGACAGCCCCGTCCGCCAATAGGCGAACACACGTGCAAGCGGCCTGCTCACGAGTTCTCATTCCTCATCTCTCGGTGCATCGGAAGTCGGTCGCGGCGAGAACGGCCGGCGCGACGGCCCGTCCACCGCCGTCCGCTCACTATCGGTCCGCGGCTTGCCGCCGCCATGTCTGGCTCGTGCCTGACGCTACGGGCAAGGCGGATCGTGTGCCTCTGGGCGGCCTTGCGATGTAGGTCCTCGATGCGAGCGGTCGCGAGCGCTCGGCTGAGATGGTGCATTGGGCCTCCGATCAGAACGCGAATCTGCCTGTCGCGGGTTCTGACCCGGCCAACGGGAGAAACTCGCCGACGAATTTCGAGCAGCGGTGGTGTCGCAGTGGATGTGAGCTGCGATGCCAGACTTCGCCCGTGAACGACAGCGCTCTGACCCGTGCCCGTGCGGGCGACCAGCAGGCGTTCGCCGCGCTCACGGACCCCTACCGGCGCGAGCTGCAGCTGCACTGCTACCGGATCCTTGGCCAGGTGCAGGATGCCGAGGACGCGGTACAGGAGACGCTCCTGTCCGCCTGGAGCGCATTGGACTCATTCGAAGAGCGCTCGACACTGCGCTCCTGGCTGTATCGGATCGCTACCAACCGCTGTCTGAACATGCTGCGCGATAGCGGTAGACGCCCCGCGACAGCGGCCGGCGTGCCATCTTCCTCACCGGAGCCCACCCGCTACGGCGAGGTGCTGTGGCTCGAGCCCTATCCCGACGCGCTGCTCGAAGGCATCGCCGACAATGCAGCCGGTCCGGAGGCCCGCTACGAGACCCGCGAGGCGGTAACGCTCGCGTTCCTCACCGCGCTTCATCGCCTTCCGCCCCGCCAGCGCGCCGTGCTCGTGCTTCGCGACGTGCTGGGGTTCTCCGCCACCGACGTCGCCGCGATGCTCGACACCACCCAGACGTCGGTGAACAGCGCGCTCATCCGCGCCCGCGCAACGATCGACGAGCGCGGGCCGCACGCGCACGACCGAGCGCCGCTCCCCCGATCAGCCCAAGAACAAGCGCTCGTCGCGCGGTTCGCGGACGCCTTCGAGCGCGGAGATGTGGAACCGATCGTCGCGCTGCTCGGCGAGGACGCATGGTGGACGATGCCGCCGGAGCCTTACGGGTACCGAGGCCGCGACGCGATACAACAGTTCATCGCCCATGCGTTCGCGACGCGGGAAAACCCGCGCCGCCTCATTCCGACGCGAGCCAACACCCAACCTGCGTTCGGCCACTACGCCAAAGACCCACACACCGACGTCGGCCGCGCGCTCTCGCTGCTCGTGCTGACACTCGACGGCGACCGCATCTCGCACATCACCCGCTTCGCAGCGACCAGCGCCCTACCGCACTTCGGCCTCCCCCGAACAATCCCGTGGTAACCGCTCGCCGAGCGCGAGAGCTCTCAGCGTCGCAAGCTCTCGGCGGGGAGCCGGCGCCATAACGTCCGAGATGAGCGCTGAACGGGTGCTGACCAGTAAGCCCAAGCCAACGTCTGAGGTGACAGGAATGTCACCGCGTTTGACTCCGGCAACCGAGAAGGGGCGATTCCGCCAGACGATCTGCCAACGCACGCTGGACTCGAACCAGGGACACGCGGGTCACTTTTTCGCCGGCTCTAGGCGACTATCCTGCGCACCAAAAAGGCCCGAGATGCGGGGATCTTCCAAGATCTGCTGCAGTGCCGGAGGAGGTGTCTGGGTTCAGGACGTCATCCCGCTCCGCACCCTCGAGCAGAGAGGCGTGTTCGTGGGCTCTTGCACCGCGAGCGTTTTGGTCTCTGCTCGGACCTGCTCTCGCGGGGGGTGCCCGTATGAGAGTCGGTGGTCGTCGCTAGACGTGGCGGTTGAGGAAGTCGATCTGGTCGGCGATGACGGTGTCGAAGTGGGGCTCGAGATATGGGTCGAAGTGGCCGCAGTCGTAGGTGCGGATTTCACCGTTCGGGATTCGTTTCGCGGCTTTCATCGCGATGTTGTACGGGGTGACGATGTCGTGCTTGGCGAGCTGGATGAGCGTCGGGGCGGCGATCCGGTTGGTGGTCCGCCCTGGGGAGTAGAAGGGGACGCGGAGCGCGATTCGGGCGGCGACGTTGTTCTCGGGGAGCAGTTCCTCGTATCGGTCGCCGGCGAGGCGTTTGGCCATTGGGGCTGCGTCTGGGGAGGTCAGCATCGCGAAGCTGCCGGGCTCGCCGGCGGCGTCGACGCGGTAGGGCTCTCGGCCGAGAAGCGCGCCAAGCTGGTCGTAGGCTCCGGCGAGGATGAGCCGGGCGACGAGCTGTGGTGGGCGGGCGAACGCTGATGCAGGGCCGTGGATGTGCGGGACTTGGGCGATCACTGCGGCGAAAGATTGGTCGCGTGCGGCGAGGTGGAGCGCGTGACCGCCTCCGAATGAGGAGCCCCACGCGATCACGCGACTGCTGTCGACGCCGTCGATCGTGCGGGCGTGCGCGATCGCGGCGCGCCAGTCGGCGTGTTGGGCTTTGATGTCGAGCACGCGGCGTGGCTGTCCGGCGCTGTCGCCCCATCCGCGGTAGTCGAACACCAGAGCGGCGTAGCCGGCCTGCGCGAACCTGGTGGCATAGGCATCGAGGCGTAGCGCGCGGATTGCGGCGAACCCGTGCGCCATCACGATGATCGGTGGACGGTCGACGCCGTCGGGCCGGTAGAGCCACGCGGCGCAGGACGTGCCGTGGGAATTGAACGAGGTGTCGTGGCGGGTGTAGCTGAGCATCGAGGTCGGTCCTCCCATGGTCGGTTCTTGAATGTCGCTCAAGAGCGGCGGGCCGGGACTATACAGCATCTTGATCGCCGTTCAAGAACCGGTAAGATCGGTGGCATGCCAGCCACGAAGCGTCTGCAGGACCACGACGAGAAACGCGCCGAGATCGTCAGCGCTGCACGGCGCCTATTCATCGATCACGGCTACGAGCACACCCCGATGAACAAGCTCGCCCACGCCGCCGGCGTAGCCGGGAACACGATCTACTGGTACTTCACCGACAAGGACGATCTCTTGATCGCCGTCCTCAACGACGTGATGAACGACGCAATCGGCGACTACCAGGACGTCGCCGCGCGCCCGCTCGAGGACCAACTGCTGTGGGCCGTCGGGCAGCTGCAGGAAATGCGCCGGCTGGTCAGCACCGTCCACGCGCGCATCCGGGCATCACCAGCGATCAACGAGTGGCACGACGCGTTCCACGTGATGACCGAAGGACTCCTGCGCGTACTGCTCGAACAAGCCGGAGCGAACGGTGCGAACGTCGACGCCGAAGTCAAGATCGCGGTGTTCACGATCGAAGGGATACTCACGCACGAACTCGACGCGGCCGAGCAGCAGGCGATCTGCCACCGCCTCGCCGAGCCGCAGTAACGCTCGGAGGCGCCCGGCGCCACCATCGGGCAGCTGCTTCCGGACAAATGGGGTCACCAGTCGGAGCCAGCCCGCGGACCCGCACGGAGCGTGAAAGCCAAGTCCGGCCTCGCCGGGCGCGCGAGTCTCGCATCTCGTGAAGCCACGGCTGACGCTTCCGTCCATCAGGGCTAGTGCGGGGCATCATCGTCAGTAGCGCGAGGCGCCCGGATCATGATCAGAGCGGCAGCGTTGCTTCCTGTGACCGTTCACAACCCCGGACGTATTATCGAGCGATGCTCCCGCGTCTCGTCACATTTGGAATGCTGATGATGAGTGGGCTCGCAGGTTGCGGTGCGACCGCGCCTGCACGGACGGGTGTCCTGCTGACCCACGTCTACCTGTCGGGCGGGCCCGCCACCCCATCCGGTGGATCCGTTTGCCAGGGCACGCGTTGCCCAGGGGCAGGTGTGGTGACCGTGCACAACTCCGCTGGCAAAGTCGTCGCGCGCGAGCGCGTGCGCCTGCGCCATCATGCCCGCTTTGTGCTCGCTCCTGGCGCCTACGAGGTCTCTACCGCAGACGGATGCTCGGTGCAACGATCCGTCGTGCGGGCGACAAGACTTCGAGGGCGGACATCGTATGCAACATCATGTAGGCGAACGACGCCATCAAACGACCACCGTTGAACTGCTGCTCGTCGTCCATTGCAGCAGTGCGAGGGTCGTCCCTGGCGTCGGTGCTCCACGCCTATAGCGGCCACGGCGGGTTGGCGGCTGCTTCCACGCGAAAGGACTCGAACCGCGTGAGTCGGCTCGTGCGCATCCTGCTCGGCGTCGGGGCCCACCGTTTGGAGCTAACACGGGTGCTGTCCGCAACCGAGGGCACTCCCGCGGCCAACGAGTGCCACGGGCGTGGCACACCGGCCGGAGGGCCTGGCCGCAGTTCCCTCCGCCCGCCTACGGCTAGCTCTAGCAACCGCAGCCGGCAGCGCACCTAGCCTTCAACCGCTGACAACTCGGTAACGCCAGACGACTCCAGAAACTCGACTCCACCGAACAGGATCAGATCATCGACTCCACTGGACAGGTCAGATCAGTTCGAATCGGGTGAGCGCTGCCGGTGGCGCCGCCTCTGCAGGGCGTTGGCCACTCGGTTTGTGGCTCGCAGCGTCCCGGGCGCCCGGCCGGCCATCCCCATCACCACGCGATCCAGCGGGCGCGGCTGCGCGGGCTGGGCTGAGGCGGCGGGGGCCTCGCCGATCCCGGCGGCGTAGATCTCCCAGCGGCCGGGGATCCCTTTGAGCTCATGCTCGCCATGGCTGGAGAAGGTCAGGTCCGAGCCGACGACGAGGTCGCGCACGGTGCGCGAAACCGCCACCTCCCCGGGGGCGGCAAGCGCGCAGACGCGAGCGCCGATGTGTACGGCCAGCCCGGCGAGGTCGTCGCCCAGCCGGTCGCACTCCCCGGTGTGAACGCCGACGCGAAGCTGAATGCCCAACTCCGTCGCGGCGGTACACAGCGCCTGGGCGCTCTGGACCGCGCGCGCGGGGCTTGCGATCTCACACAGGGCTCCGTCGCCGGTGCTCTTGATGTAGCGACCGCCGGCCTGCGCGACCTCGCGGCGCGTCATCTGCTCCAGGCGGTCGAGTACTTGAGCCCAGTCGCTGTCGCCGCGACGGGCAAGCTGGCTTGTCGAGTCCACGATATCCAGGAACAGTACGCTTGTCAGTGTGCGGTCCGGGGTGCCGGTCTTAGCCGCCGCGCCCCGAGCCATCTCAGCGATATGGCGGGCGATCGGCCTCCAGGCGGTGCCCATCGAGTCGCCGATCTGGCTAGCCGGGAGCTCGTGATACTCCGCCCCGGGGATGCAACCGGCGACGGCCTGCGCGGCTGTTGCGGGAAACGAGCTGCCCGGCACGCTCAACACGCGCGTAGGAACCCGCACCTCCGGAAAGATCGCGCGGCCATCGAGCGTAAACCAACGCTCAAAATAGGCTCTCGCCGTCTCGGGCGACGCCCCGCAGCGCTCAAGCATCCCAAACAGGCGCTGGGTGAACGGTGTGCACAGGCCGGGATCCCACAACCGAAGCATGCCGCCCGAGCCCCATTCTTCACCCGCACGGCGAAAGCCATCGACGAAGGCCTGGGCTTCAGCGGGTGTCCAGCCCTCGCTGCAATCCTCAACCAGGGGACCGACGAGAACCGGGGCGAGCATCACTATCCCGCTGACGCGCTCGGGATGCTGAGCAGCCACAAGGGCGGCGGAAATCGACGTCCCGGCGATAGTCGACAACGTGGCGCGGCGAACTCCCTCGGCATCAAGCACGGCCAACAGATCCGCCGCCTGCTCCGCCAACGTCGGCAGCCGAGCCACGGGATCCGACAAGCCGAATCCTCGCTGCTGGAAGAGAATGCTCGTCAAGCCGTCCCGCGCGAGTCCACTGACCATCTCGGCGATCGTCGGGTCAGTCCAGGCCAGGTCGAGATGCATGCCGATTTCCTGGCACCACACCACGTACCCCTCCGAACCCCCATCGATCACGTGATAAACCAGTCGACCGCCGTCAACCTCAACGTGTTTGACCTGTGGATCTTGGATCACGGCTGGGGTCCTCGGAGCACGATGGACATGATCATGCCTGACCCCGCGGCAGAGCGAAGCTCGCCGCGCAACGCTCAATCACCTGCGGCGACCTTACCGGAGGACCGGTCAAACTTCGGGGCGGCGCGAGAATACGAGAGTGAACGGAAAGGCCGGGGGAGGGTTCCTCTCCGGTGAGCAAACGTCTGCTCCTGAAGCGCCCGTGCATAGGCGAAGCGCGTCAACCTGAAACTTGACTTCGACGCTCCGCGTATTGCAATGCGCGAGCAGCAATCGCCGAGACAGGCGCCGGCCGAGCTCTCTTCTACGCCGGACCCACGCAGAAGCGATCACGCGCGGCGCCCAGCTTATTGCTGCGCTGCGAGCTGCTCGAAGTGCCGGCGTGTGTCGGCGAACATACGGCGAATGATCGGCGCGGAGAGCGGCGAGTTCAGCTTGCCGAGCAGCGTCAGGTCAAACGCGAGTGTCCAGGTAAAGCGGCATCGATCCGCGCCGAGCGTCTCAACGAGGTAGTCCTCCGCGGAGCGTCGGTATGCCGGAGGGCGTACCGATGTGACATAGAACGCCATCCGGCGACCCTCCTCCCAGACGAAGTACTCCTCCTGGACGCGCAGCACTCCCAGCAGTTTTGCCTGACGTTTGGTGCCGACCCCGAAGGGCCGCGGCGAGAGCCACGTGATGTTCAATCCGCGGCACCAGTCCAACGTCCCGTCGCGCGTCAGTTCCGCCCAAACAGTGTCCGCAGGAAGCGCAACCTCGATCGTCTCGACAAAGCGTGACGGTGCCGAGGCCAGGAATGTCTCGTCCACCGCAGGCAGCATGAGCGGAAGGATGCCAGGCAGCCAACCGGTTCGCATCGACGAACCGCAGCGAGCGCTTTGCGCGACAAGCACTCGCGGACGGGCGAAAGCTTTCCGCGGGAACCGCCGCGACCGGCCGCTCCGCGGAGCCACGCTGCTCCTTGACACCTAACGCGGTCACGCTGTCTCGCTGCCGCTCCATGATCGAAACGAAACTCTGCTCAACGCGAGGATGAGCGCGCTTTCCGCGCGAAGGAGGTGGGTGGGCGATGTTGCCGCGATGCTGCGCTGAAAGCGATGGATTTGGCTGCGCATCGCAGTCTCAGCATCATTACCAACCGATCGGAGTGGAGATGGGCAAGCTGAACCAGGTGGCCGATGGCGTCTGGGTCCGGCAGAGCGAGTGGGTCTGGACCAATTCCATCGCGGTGCGCGGAGAGGATGGGTTTATCCTGATCGATCCCGGCATCCATGGTTCCGAGCTGAACGAGCTCGCCGACGATCTGGACCGGCTCGGCATCCCGGTGGTTGCGGGGTTCTCCACCCATCCTCACACCGATCACCTGCTCTGGCATTCCCGGTTCGGCGACGTGCCCCGCTACGCCACGGCCGCCGGCGCCAAATTTGCCGCTGAAACCAGAGAGCAGCAGTTGGAGGGGCCGGAGGAGGACGGCTGGTCGGACGTCCCTCTCGAGCTGATCGCGCTCGTCACCCCGCTGCCTGCGGACGGCGGACCCGTGCCGGGGGAGATCATCGAGCATCAGGCGCACGCCGTCGGCCACGCCGCGGTCCTGCTCGCGGAGCGTGGCGTCCTGCTCGCCGGCGACATGCTCTCCGACGTCCTGATCCCGCTCTTCGACCCTCGCCAAGACGATCAGGTGGGCGCTTACGAGACCGCACTCGAGCGGCTGGATGAGGCCGCCAGCCACGTCGATGTAGTGGTCCCGGGGCACGGCGCCGTTGGCGAGGGGCCCGAGGTGGCGGCGCGCCTCGCCGCCGATCGCGCCTACATCGATGCGCTACGGCGAGGAGAGGGACCTGCCGACGCGCGTCTGAATGTGGACTGGATGGCCGCCATCCACCAATCGAACCTAGACCAGGCCCGAGGGCTGTAGCTCACGCCTCCGTACGCGAGGCGGCCCGACGGAGTCGGCGTGGGCTACCGCTGCGGACGAGACGCAGGAGCCTGTCCGTCGCATCCCCTGGCTGCCCAATGCGCGGTTGCAGAAGTACCGCGGCAACCAAAGAGCAGGTCTCTCGCTCCGCGCTCCCCTGCCCTCGTACTCGCCGATTCCGGGGAGCGGACCACTTTCCCTTTGGTCCAAAAGCAGCAGCGAACCCGAGTACGAATCGAGCTCTGAGACTGCTCCTGTCGGACAACACGGGCCACCATCGTTCAGGTCCGCGCGAGGCCCCATCTGGCGCGAAGCGGCCAGTCGCGATCGGCCGAATCTGGTGCCGCTTCGCCGCTGTGGCAGTCAGCTACCAGCGTGGCTGCTCTTGCCTGCGCCGGGCTCGAGGCGGCCACCATCGTGAACCGGCCGCTGGCACTCCGCCCCGTGCTACGGCTTTTCGCTGACCCCGAGTTTGCGGAGATCGGCATCGAATGACAGGACGCGCGTGCCGCGTTGGGTCGCGACGGCAGCGAGCAGGCAGTCGTGCAGGTCGATCGATTTTGACCGGTACGTACCGGCGGCGGTGGCGAGCGCTTCGGCGTGCTCGACGTCGAACGCGGGCTCGTTGACGATCGCGTCGATCGCCCGGGCAACGTCCTGGCGATCCCACCCATAGCCGGCAGCAGCGCTCTCCAGCACGTAGGCGACCTCGAGCACCGTGGCGGCGAGCACAGTGATTCTGGAGTCGGCGCTACGAACCGCCTCGATGCGATCGCGGACAGCCGTCGCTTGCTCGCCTACGTCCGCGTCGAGGGCGCGGAGCAGGACGTTCGTATCGGCAATCACCGGCCGCTGGGCCGAGATCGGCGTGCGGCTCGGTCCTCGCGTGCGGCGCGTCTCGCCGCCGGCCAGTCAACATCACCTGCAGGGCGTGGCGGGGTGAACTCAAGCACGCCGACAGGGTGTCGCAGGACGATCTCGTCGTCGCGCGCCTCAACCACGATGCGGTCGCCGATGTTGAACCCGGTGGCGTCCCGTACCGCCTTGGGAATCGTGATCTGACCCTTCTTGTAGATCCGCGCCGTACTCATCCTTGAAGTATGGCAAGCAACGCAAGTATGGCCTGCACGTCCCCTTTTTGTTCGCTGAACGCGGCAATCCAGCCACATGCCGGACTTCCACCCCGCACGGTGGACGCTCGTGTACCTGAGGTGGACACAAATTTGGACGCACATGCCACCGCCGCTGCATCTAGCCCGTACCTGGCACGGTCTCACGGGACGATCCCTGCGCCTCGAATCCTAGGCACGCGGAACACTTTTCGCCTGCTCCATGGACAATCTAACCCACAAAAAAGGCCCCAAATGTGGGGCCTTCCAGGAGGGCGCTGCAGTGCCGGAGGAGGGACTCGAACCCCCGACACGCGGATTATGATTCCGCTGCTCTAACCGACTGAGCTACTCCGGCGGGGCGGCGCAGTCTAATGGACTGTTTTCGAAATTCCTCCGTCTCTGGCAGTCTTGGGCGGCACCGTGATCGTCCGCGCCGCGCGACTTCAGGACGTGCCCGCGATGGTGGCGATCCTCGTGGCCGTATCCCCGGAGGGGGTCCTGGGTACCGAGCCGCCCGTCGACGTGCAGGCGCGCGGCGAGCTGTTCCGGGAGATGATCGAAGGCGAGGGATCAACCGCGGTTTGGGTGCTTGAAGATCACGGCCAGACGGTCGGCCAGGCTGTGGTGCAAGAGAAGCGCGCGTCAGGGGTGTTCTCGTTCGGGATGGCGATCCTGCCTGAGGGTCGCGGCCGGCGCGGAGGCCGGATGTTGCTCGATCGCATCGTTGAGCACGCCCGCTCGCTGGGCGCGCACAAGCTCGAGCTGGAGGTGTGGCCGGACAACGGCCGCGCGATCGCGCTCTACGCCCGGGCGGGATTCGAGGTCGAAGGGCTGCGCCGGCGGCACTACCGACGCCGCGACGGTTCGCTGCGCAGCAGCCTGATCATGGCTCGCCTGCTCGGCGAGGGCGAGGACCTCGAGCGCGGCTAGTTCGTGCGGGTCAGGGCACGAACGAGCGCACCCGGGTGACGTAATGTTCAGCCGACCATGGCGAAGGCCGGCAGCGATCCATACCGAACCCTGGGCGTGCGCGCCGGGGTTTCCGATGAGGAGCTGCGGAGGACCTACCGGCGGCTCGTGCAGCAGCATCATCCGGACCACAACGGCGGATCGGCCGAGTCGGCGCGACGCTTCGAGGAGATCCAGGAAGCCTACGCCCAGATCAAGCGCGTGCGCGGCGAGCGGCCTCGCGGCCCAACGGCCCAGCCCAAAGCCGACCCCGGAGTGGAGGCGCGACTGGCCGACCTCGAGCGCGAGTTGCGCGAGGCCCAGCTCGCCCGCGAGCGTGCGGCCCGCGCCGAGCGCGAGGCCCGCGCGGCGCGCAACCGCGCCGCCGAGGCGGCGCGGGCGGCGGCGCGGGAAGCCGGCGGTACCGACGACCTCAGGCGCGCCTCGAACGAGGACCTCGGCTACGTGACCACGGATGACAGCTTCACCCAGATCCTCGCCGACGCGCGCGCCGAGCTGTCCGGACAGCTGTCGGAGGGCCTGACCCGCGCGCGGGAGCATCCGGTCGTGCGGCGTGTCTCGGACCTGATCGACGAGCTGGAGGGGCTTACGTCGCGTGGCGAAAGCGCCAGCGACAGCGACAGCGAGCGGCCCCCTCGCCGCACACCCTGATGACCCTCACCCCCGCGACGTCTCCGCGCGGCGCGGCCCACACCGCGCGGCTCCTGATCTCTTGTCCCGACGGGCCCGGAATCGTCGCGGCGGTCTCCGGCTTCCTGTTCGAGCGCGGCGCGAACATCGTCACCTCCGATCAGTACTCGACCCACCCCGAGCACGGAAACCTGTTCATGCGCACCGCGTTCTACCTGCCCGAGCTCGACAGTGACCGTGAGACCTTCGTTCAGGAATTCGGGGCGCTCGCGGAGCGGTTCTCGATGGACTGGCAGATCGCATATGCCGGCGAGGTCAAGCGGGTGGCCTTGATGGCCTCACGCGAGGATCATTGCCTGCT
Source organism: uncultured Solirubrobacterales bacterium (assembly GCA_963744755.1). Taxonomy (GTDB): domain Bacteria; phylum Actinomycetota; class Thermoleophilia; order Solirubrobacterales; family Solirubrobacteraceae; genus Palsa-465. Next base: position 12,184 of record CAVUUS010000001.1, read on the forward strand.
GGACCTGCTGTGGCGTGGCCAGCGCGGCGAGCTCGAGATGAACGTCGTCTGCGTGATCTCCAACCATGACGACCTGCGCGCCAACGTCGAAGCTCTGGGGTTCGAATATCACCACGTGCCGGTCACGCCGGACACCAAGCCGCAGGCGGAGGCCCGGGCGCTGGAGCTGCTGCGTGGGCGCGTCGACGTGCTCGTGCTCGCGCGTTACATGCAGATCCTCAGCGGCACGTTCCTGGCGGGGGTCGGTTGTCCGGTGCTCAACATCCATCACTCCTTCCTCCCGGCCTTCGCGGGTGCCGATCCCTACGGTCGAGCCTTCGAACGCGGGGTCAAGCTGATCGGAGCCACGGCTCACTACGTGACCGAGGAGCTCGACGCCGGTCCGATCGTGGATCAGGATGTGCAGCGCGTCGGGCACGGCTACAGCGTCGAGGATCTGGTTCGAGTCGGCCGGGACCTCGAGCGGACGGTGCTCTCGCGCGCGGTGCAGAGCCACCTCGAGGACAGGGTGCTCGTGCACGACGGTCGCACGATCGTGTTCTGAGCCGACCCGGAGCGGAGCCGGGCAGACGCAAATCAGCCGCGCACTCGCTCCGCGCCCGTGTAGATGTTGACCCTGCCATGACGAGCAAAGCCGGCCAGCGTCAACCCGCGGTCGCCGGCCAGCTCGATCGCCAACGAAGTCGGAGCGCCGACCCCGACCAGGATCGGTGCGCCGGCGACGGCGGCCTTCTGCACGAGCTCGAAGGCGAGCCGTCCGCTCACGCAGAGGATCTGGTCGACCAGCGGGAGCGCGCCCCCCACGAGCGCGTGGCCGACCACCTTGTCCATAGCGTTGTGCCGGCCCACATCCTCGCGGACGGCCAGCAACTCCCCGGCCGGACTGAACAGCCCGGTGGCGTGCAGACCCCCGGTTCGCTGGAAGCTGGGTTGGTGCAGCTTGTCCGGGAGAGCGGCCAGCAGCGCCCGCGAGACCTCCGGTCCTGCCGTGGCCGGCGCGGCGTGCACCGCGACCTCCTCGAGCGCGCCCTTGCCGCAGACGCCGCAGGAACTGGTGGTATAGAAACGCCGGCTGGTGAGCTCCCGGCGCAGCGGGCCGGCCACCTCGATCACGTTCTTGGCGAAATCGACGGTCGGTCCGGCCTCGTGAGGCCGGTCGATCAGTCCCTCGCCGTAGAGGAAGCCGAGGGCCAGCTCCTCGTCGTGCCCCGGCGTCCGCATGGTCACCGCCACCGCACTCCCGTCAACCCGGATCTCGAGCGGCTCCTCGATGGCAACCTCGTCGGCTTGGCCGTCGCGGATGATCTGGGCGACCATCAGCCGCCCGGCGTCATCCGAGCGGCTGGGCGTGCCCATCAGGTGGCCAGCGGCGGGCGCTGCGTCCAAGGCTGGGCGGCTTCGATCTGTCCCGCCAGCGAGTACAGCAACGCCTCCTCACCGGGTCGCCCCGCCAGTTGCACGCTGAGCGGCAGGCCGTCGGCGCCGAAGCCTGCCGGCAGGGCGATCGCCGGTTGCCCGGTGAGGTTGAACAGCGGAGTCCATGGGGTGAAGCGCGCGGCCAGGTCGAACGCGACCGGAGCCGAGCGGCCGTACCCGCCGGCCGCGTCGAGAGCCGTCCTGGCCAGAGCGGGTGTCATCACTACGTCCACCTCCTGCCACAGACTCAGGATCCTGGCGGTGGTGCGAGCTCGCCGTGCTCGGAGCTGCTCGAGCCGGCGCCGGGGGACCAGCACCCGGCCGGCCGCCGCCATCTGACGCGTCGAGCGCTCGGTCGGGGCGCCGCTGGGCAGGCTGGCGAAGTCCTCGTAGATCGCGCGGAGCCAGTTCTGGCTGAATTCCAAGGTGGCGAGGTTGTATGCCGGATCGCGCTCCACCACGTTGTGCCCGAGCTCCGTCAGCAGCCGTCCGGTCCGCTCCCAGGCAAAGCGCTGGTCGGTTGACAGCCGGGTGAGGGTGCCGGGCGGCAGCTTGCGCGAGACCGCGATGTTCAGGATGGGCGGAGGGTTCGCCGCGGCCTGCGCGAACGTGCCGTCCGGTGGCATCGCGCGGTCCGCGTCGCCCGCGACGGCACCCTGCATGACGTCGAGCATCAGCGCGCTGTCGCGGACCGTACGCGCGAGCGCACCGTAGACGCTGAGCCCGAGCCAGCCCTCTCGGGCCGGCTGGGTCGAGACACGCCCGCGGGTCGGCTTCATCCCCACCAAGCCGCAGCAGGCGGCCGGGATCCGGATCGACCCACCACCGTCGGAGCCGGTCGCCGCCGGCACCATCGCGGAGGCCACCGCCGCAGCGGACCCGCCGGAGGATCCACCCGGCGTGCGGCTCGGATCCCACGGGTTGCGGGTGATGCCGTTGGCGTCGCTCGCGGTCCACGGGAAGATCATCAGCTCGGGTACGTTGGTGATCCCGATCGGAATCGCCCCGGCCGCACGGAGTCGCCTCACCGCCTCCGCGTCTGCGGGTTGCCGAGCGGCGAGAGCGCGCGAACCCCATGTCATCGCCTGACCGGCGAGCGGCAGATCGTCCTTGACGGCAATCGGTACGCCGGCCAGCGGACCGTCCAGCGGCTTCTCCGCCTCGGCCAGCGCCTGGTCGGCCAGCGTCACCCGGAACGCGTTCAGCTGCGGGTCGAGCGCATCGATTCGCCGGAGTGAGAGCTCGACCAGCTCGCGGGGGTGAACCTCGCGCTCGCGCACCAGCTTGGCCAGCGCCTCGGGGCCGGCGAAGGCAAGCTCGTCTGCGGTGCTGAGTGCCACGCGGCAAGCATCGCACCGGCGCCGCTCTCGGGCAAGCCTCGGCGGGGCGCGGTCACCCGGAGAGAGCCAGCACGAGCTCGCGAATGGCTCCCGGATAGCGATATGAGATGCCGCCGTGCCGGCCGTCGAACAGCTCCAGCGTGTGCTCCACGCCGAGCCGATCGAGCTCATTCGAGAAGGCCTGGGCGCCGAGATCCAGGAAATACTCGTCGCGACGCCCGGCGTCCAGGTAGATCCGGCGCATCCCGCGCAGGGCCTCGGCGTGCCCGGCGGCCATCCGCACCGGATCGTGCGCGAGCCAGCGCTCCCAGATCTCGGGTAGGAGACGGCCGGTGGCGGTCTCGAACGGCAGCAGCGCCTCCCCCGGCCGGTCCGGATCGGGCGAGTAGACCGAGGCATAGCCGTAGATCTCGAATGGCTTACCGAAGAGGGCGTAGTCGAAGTGGTCGCTGGCGGCCAGACGCTGGTGAAACACGTCGAGCGAGCCCTCGAAGTTGTCCCGCAGGGCGCGCGCGACCGACGGGAAGTCGGGCAGGTAGCAGCACTCGAACAACGCATCGCCGGCGTGGGAGGCCAGCGCGCCGAACACATCCGGGCGGAGCATGGGCACGACCATCGCACCGTAGCCACCCGACGACTTCCCCGACAAAGCGCGGTGCGCACGGTCGGCGGCCGTGGGGTAGCGGCGATCCACGAATGGCACAACCTCGTCGCAGAGATAGTCGAGGTAGCGCCCGGTGCCGGCTGAGTTGAGGAACTGCGAGCCGCCGCGCGAGGTCCAGGCATCGACGAAAACGACGACGGCATCAGGGCAGTCACCGGCGGCGAAGGTCGCGTCGATCCGCTCGATCGCCGTCGGCTCGAACGCACTCCGGGACAGCCACATGTCGACCTGACTGGTGAACCCCTGGATCAAGTAGACCGACGCGACGTCGTGGGCGTCCCCGCGCGCGACGCCCGGTGAGCGGTAGACGAACAGCGGGCGTCGCGGCGGATCCCCCAGCGGGTTGTCGGCGAGCAGCTCAGACTCCACCACGAGCTGGTCAAGGGCTCCGGCGAGCGGCCTGCCCCACGGCGCCCCTGCGGGTTGATCGAGTTCGCGCAAGGTCATGAGCCGGACCGTAGCGGACCCGGCACGGACCAAAACCCCCCGGGTGGGGGACTCGCCCGAAGGTATAGTCAAGCCCACTATCGCGTCCTTCAATCGATAGGCACCTAGGGCATTGACGGATCAAGTCCAGACCACCAGCACTAACGGTTCGGCCGCCGACATCGACGCGGTCGAGACGACCGAATGGATGGAGGCGGTCGACGCCGTCGTCGCGCACGACGGGCCAGATCGGGCGCGTGAGATCCTCACCCGCGCGGTCGAGCGCGCGCAGCACGCCGGCACCGGCCCGATCGCCAGTCTCAACACCCCCTACGTCAACACGATCCCGCCCGAGCGGGAGGCCAAGCTGCCCGGCGACCCGGCGATCGAGCGCCGGCTGCGCTCGATCATCCGCTGGAATGCGATCGCGATGGTGGTTCGGGCCAACAAGCTCACCTCCGAGCTCGGTGGCCACATCGCCAGCTACCAGTCGCTCGCCACGCTCTATGAGGTCGGCTACAACCATTTCTGGCATGGCCCGAACGCCGAGACCGGACCCGACCTCGTCTACTTCCAGGGGCACTCCTCGCCGGGCAACTACGCCCGCGGCTTCCTCGAGGGCCGGCTGACCCCCGAGCAGCTCGACAACTTCCGCCAGGAGGTCGGGGGCTCCGGACTCTCCTCCTATCCGCACCCGTGGTTGATGCCGGACTACTGGCAGTTCCCCACCGTCTCGCTGGGGATCGGCGCGATCACCTCGATCTACCAGGCCCGATTCATGAAGTACCTCCAGGCGCGCGAGATGGCCGAGACCGACGGCCGGAAGGTCTGGGCGTTCCTCGGGGACGGCGAGATGGACGAGCCGGAGTCGATGGGCGCGATCGGGCTGGCCGGTCGCGAGCGCCTCGACAACCTGATCTGGGTGGTCAATTGCAACCTGCAGCGGCTCGATGGGCCGGTGCGGGGGAACGGCAAGATCATCCAGGAGCTCGAGTCGGATTTCCGCGGTGCCGGTTGGAACGTGATCAAGGTGATCTGGGGATCGCGCTGGGATCCACTCCTCGCCCGGGACACCGACGGCGCCCTGGTCAAGGTGATGGAGGACTGCGTCGACGGGGACTACCAGACGTTCAAATCGCGCGACGGCGCCTACGTCCGCGAGCACTTCTTCGGCCGCGACCCGCGGCTGCTCGAGCGCGTCGAGGACATGTCCGACGAGGAGATCTGGCTCCTGAACCGCGGCGGTCACGACCAGCAGAAGGTCTATGCCGCCTATCACGCCGCGGCCGCGCACCGGGATCAGCCGACGGTGATCCTGGCCAAGACGATCAAGGGCTACGGAATGGGCGTCTCCGGCGAGGGCCAGATGATCACCCACCAGGCCAAGAAGATGACCGAGGCGGCGCTGCTCGCCTTCCGTGACCGCTTCGAGCTGCCGCTGACCGACGAGCAGGTCCGCGATGCCGAGTACCTCAAGCCGCCTGACGACTCGCCGGAGATGGAGTACCTGCGCGAGTGTCGCGAGTCGCTCGGAGGCTTCCTGCCGTCCCGGCGCCAGAAGTCCGAGCCGCTTCCGGTACCGGAGCTGGACCTGTTCTCCTCGCAGCTCGATGGCACCGGCGACCGCGAGATCTCGACGACGATGTCGTTCGTCCGCGTGCTCGCCGCGCTACTGCGCGACAAGCAGCTGGGTCGGCACATCGTCCCGATCATCCCCGACGAATCGCGTACGTTCGGGATGGAGGGCATGTTCCGCCAGGTCGGGATCTACTCCCCGCTCGGTCAGCGCTACCAGCCGCAGGACTCCGCTCAGCTGTCGTTCTACAAGGAGGACCAGCACGGCCAGATCCTCGAGGAGGGCATCACCGAGGCCGGCTCGATCTCCTCGTTCATCGCCGCCGGCACCTCCTACAGCGCCCATGACGTGCAGATGGTGCCGTTCTACATCTACTACTCGATGTTCGGCTACCAGCGGGTCGGCGACCTGGTCTGGGCCGCGGGCGACAGCCGGGCGCGCGGGTTCATGCTCGGAGGCACGGCCGGGAGGACCACCCTCAACGGCGAGGGCCTGCAGCACGAGGACGGCCACAGCCACGTCCTGTTCTCGGTCGTGCCGAACTGCCGCGCCTACGACCCCGCCTACAACTACGAGGTCGCGGTAATCGTCCAGGAGGGCCTGCGACGGATGGTCGGTGAGCAGGAGGACGTCTTCTACTACTTGACCCTGATGAACGAGAACTATCAGCATCCCGCGATGCCGAAGGACGCTCGCGACGGCATCCTGCGCGGCATGTATCTGCTCCGCGAGGGCTCCAAGCGCTCGAAGAAGCCGCGGGTCCAGCTGATGGGCTCGGGCACGATCCTGCGCGAGGTGCTCGCCGCCGCCGACCTGCTCGAGTCCGACCACGGGGTGGTATGCGACGTCTGGAGCGTTACCTCGTTCACGGAGCTCCGCCGTGACGGCCTCGCCGTCGAGCGGTGGAACATGCTGCATCCGACCGAGAAGCCGCGGACCGCGTTCGTGACCGACTGCCTTTCCGGTCGCCGCGGACCTGTGATCGCCTCCACCGACTACATCCGCAGCCTGCCAGACCAGATCCGGCAATGGGTGCCGGGCGATTACCACGTGTTGGGGACCGACGGCTACGGACGCAGCGACTCACGCCGGGAACTGCGCCGATTCTTCGAGGTAGACCGCAACTACGTGACAGTCGCGGCGCTGCGATCGCTGGCCGCGGCCGGCGAAGTCGACGTCAAGGCGGTGCAGAAGGCGATCGAGGACTACGACATCGACCCCGACTCGCCGATCCCCACCAGCGTATGACCACGACCGACACCGTCTCGGTCGAGGTTCCCGATATTGGAGACTTCGACGACGTACCGATCATCGAGATCCTCGTCTCGGTGGGCGACACGGTCACGGCCGAGGATCCGCTGCTCACGCTCGAATCCGATAAGGCGACGATGGACGTGCCGGCGCCTTTGGGAGGCACCGTCAAGGAGATCAAGGTGAGCGTCGGCGACCGCGTCTCGGAGGGCACGGAGTTGCTGACGCTCGAGCCTGAGGGTGCGCCGATGTCGAGCGCTGAGGCGGCGGAGGAGCAGGACGCCGCTCCCGAGGCCGAGGCGTCGTCGGCTCCCGAGGCCGAGCCGTCGTCGGCTCCAGAGGCCGAGGCGTCGTCGGATTCGGACGCGGCCTCCCAGGCTGAGGCGTCATCGGAGGCGGAGCCGCAGCCGAAGACGGCGGGCAACGGCGGAGCCCCCGAGTTCGGCCGCCAGGCCGAACTCGCTAGGGCGGGCGGAGCCCGTCCCATTTATGCGAGTCCGGCGGTGAGGCGGTTCGCGCGGGAGCTCGGCGTCGAGCTCGCCGGCATCAGCGGCAGCGGCCGCAAGGGCAGGATCACCAAGGACGACGTGCAGGCGCTGAAGCGGGGCGGAGAGGCGCCCGCCGACGTTTCCGCGGAGACGTCCGGCGGCGATTCCGCAGGAGCGATCCCGGGCCTGGTCCTAGCCCCATGGCCGAAGGTGAACTTCGAGAAGTACGGACCGGTCGAGCGGGTGCAGCGCTCCCGGATCCAGAAGATCTCCGCCCCCAACCTCGCCCGTAACTGGGTGATGATCCCCCACGTCACTCATAACGACGAGGCGGACATCACCGACCTCGAGGCCTGGCGCAAGCAGCTCAACGCCGAGCTTTCAGGCGAGGGTGTGAAGATGACGATGGTCTCGTTCCTGATCGCGGCGTCGGTGGTGACCCTGCGGGCGTTCCCGAACTTCAACGCCTCGCTCGACGGCGACGAGCTGGTCCTGCGGCGCTACTACAACATCGGCTTCGCCGCGGATACTCCTGGCGGTCTGGTCGTGCCGGTGATCAAGGACGCCGGTCAGAAAGGACTGGTCGAGATCGCGCGAGAGCTGACAGCGCTCTCGGCGAAGGCCCGGGAAGGAAAGCTGACCTCGGCGGAGATGACCGGTGGCACCTTCACGATCTCGAGCCTCGGCGGCATCGGCGGCACCAGCTTCACCCCGATCATCAACGCGCCCGAGGTGGCGATCCTGGGCGCTACCCGCTCGGCGATCAAGCCCGTGTGGGACGGCTCGCAGTTCATCCCGAGGCTGATGGTGCCGCTGTCGCTGTCCTACGACCACCGCGTGATCGACGGCGCCGCGGCGGCCCGGTTCGTCACGCATCTGGTCGGCGTGCTGAGCGACCTGCGCAGAGCTCTCCTGTGAGCGGCGCCTGCGGCGCTAGCGAGAATTCGCTGGCGCGAATTCTCGGGGAGGTTGGCAATGAGTGAGGCTGGAGAAGTTCGCGTCCCGGATATCGGGGACTTCACCGACGTGCCGGTGATCGAGATCCATGTCTCGGCCGGCGACAGCGTCTCCGCCGAGGACCCGCTGGTCACGCTCGAGTCCGATAAGGCGACGATGGATGTTCCGGCTCCCTCGGACGGGGTGGTCAAGCAGATGCGCGTCGAGGTCGGAGACCGCGTGTCCGAGGGCAGCGTCCTGCTCGTGCTCGAGGCCGGGGGATCCTCCGGTGACGACGAGGACGAGAGCCCGGAAAAAGACAACGAGTCCTCGGAATCCGCCGTGTCGTCGGAGCCTTCTGGGCCCTCGGAATCGGCCGTGTCGTCGAAGCCTGCCGCGGCCTCGGAGCCCACGGGGTCCCCCTCCTCCGCTGGTTCGAGGTCATCCCAGCCGTCGGACGAGTACGACGCCCAGGTCGTGGTTATCGGCTCGGGGCCTGGCGGCTACACCGCGGCGTTCCGGGCGGCCGACCTCGGCCTGAAGACGGTGTTGATCGAGCGCTACGCCAGCCTCGGCGGGGTCTGCCTGAATGTGGGCTGCATCCCGTCCAAGGCGCTGCTCCACGCGGCGCGGGTGATCGCCGAGGCCGAGGAGATGGGCACGCACGGGATCGCGTTCGGGAAGCCGAAGATCGACCTCGGCGCCCTGATCGAATGGAAGACCTCGGTCGTAGAGCGGTTGACCGGCGGATTGGCGGGGATGGCCAAGCAGCGCAAGGTCGAGGTCGTCCAGGGCGAAGCTCGGCTCACGGGCGCCCACGAAGTGACCGTCGGGGACCGGAAGATCTCCTTCGCGAACTGCATCATCGCGGCCGGCTCCCAGGCGGCGACGCTGCCGTTCCTACCCGATGATCCGCGCATCATCGACTCCACCGGCGCCCTGGCGCCCGGCGAGGTGCCCAAGCGACTGCTGGTGATCGGCGGCGGCATCATCGGGCTCGAAATGGCCACCGTGTACGACGCGCTCGGCTCTCGGGTGACGGTCGTCGAAATGCTCGATCAGTTGATCCCCGGCTGCGACAAGGACCTGGTGCGGCCGCTGCAGAAGCGGATCGAGGGGCGCTACGAGGCGGTCCTGCTCGGCACCAGCGTCGGGTCGGTGCGCGCGCAGAAGAACGGGCTGAAGGTGGAGTTCTCCGGCGGCGAGTCACGAATGTTCGACACGATCCTCGTCGCGGTCGGTCGAAAGCCAAACGGACAGGCGATCGGCGCAGACGCCGCCGGCGTCAAGGTCGATTCGGACGGCTTCATCCCGGTCGACAGCCGCCAGCGCACGAACGTCCCCGGCATCTACGCCATCGGCGACATCGTGGGCGGCCCGATGCTCGCGCACAAGGCCTCGCACGAGGGCAAGGTGGCGGCCGAGGTGATCGCGGGGGACGAGGGCGCCGAGTTCGACCCCCGGGCGATCCCCTCAGTCGCCTACACCGACCCCGAGGTCGCCTGGATGGGCCTGACCGAGACCGCGGCGCGCGAGGATGGCATCGAGTACGAAAAGGCCGTTTTCCCATGGTCCGCCTCGGGCCGCGCCCTCTCGCTGGCGCGCCCGGAGGGACTGACCAAGCTGCTGATAGAGCCGGAGAGCCGACGCGTCCTCGGGGCCGGGATCGTCGGCATCGGCGCCGGCGACCTGATCGCCGAGACAGTCCTGGCCATCGAGATGGGAGCCGACGCAGAAGACATCGGCCTGACGATCCATCCCCATCCCACGCTGTCGGAGACCATCGCCTTCGCCGCCGAGGTGGCGGAGGGCACGATCACCGACCTGCCCCCGCCCAAGCGCAAGCGCTGAGCTCCAAGTCGAGCGCTTGTCAGCGGCGGCGCCGAGCGTGCAGCACGAGATAGGCCGCGAACGCAGCGGCCGCGAGAACGAGCCGCTGGGCGGCCGTGCGGGTCGAAGCGTCGGCGCCAGGGAGATGGTGGCCCGGCCATCCCGCCGGCATCGCGAACTCTTCGGCGGCCAGGACGTCGTGCGCTTCGGCGATTCCGGTCGGATCCTCAGGCAGTACCACCGGGCCGTGATGCAGCCCCGGGTCGGCGGCCGGCATCGCGAATTCCTCGGCCGCCAGCACGTCGTGCGCGGGTTCGACGTGAAGACGCGGATCGGCCCCCGGCATCGCGAACGCCTCGGCGGCCAGCACGTCGTGGGCCGGCTCGACGTGGAGACGCGGATCGGCCCCCGGCATCGCGAACGCCTCGGCCGCCAGCACGTCGTGCGCCGGTTCGACGTGGAGACGCGGATCGGCCCCCGGCATCGCGAACGCCTCGGCCGCCAGCACGTCGTGGGCCGGTTCCTCCCCGGGGCTGCGTCGTGGCGCCATCGCGTCCATCTTCGCAAATGCCGCCAGCCCGCGGGGATCGTCGTTCGTTCCCGCTTGTCGCCCAGCCCCCGTGACGCGCCTGAGTACGATTCCAAAGGGGCAGGTGATCGCCGACTCGCGGCCGGGTAAAATCTCAGCGCACCCGACTAAGATCATGCGTCGGATTGACTCACGGAAGTGCTAGACTTCACTTATCTGTCGTAAGTAACTAGCGAAAGTGAAGACTTGATGAGCCGTCTTCTGCTTGTACCCCTGGATGACGTTGTCGTGTTCCCAGGCATGTCGCTCACGCTCGCAATCGATGCGGGCGATGAAGAGCGGGTGCTGCTCGTACCGCGTCATGAAAACGAATTCACCTCGGTCGGCACCGTCGCCGAGGTCACGGAAAGCGTCCGCTTGCCCGGCGGCGCGCGCGCCTATTCCGTCAACGGTCTCCACCGCGGGATCGCCGGCGCTGCTCACACCATGCCCGACGGACGGCTGTTCGTCGAGGTGGAGGAGCGCCCCGACGACGCGCCGGTCGACGGCCGTACGCGCAACCTCGAGCGCGAGTACCGCGCCGTTGTCGAGGAGCTTCTCGAGCTCCGTGGTGACGATGGCCGGATCTCGGCGTTCCTGCGCAGCATCAGCGAGCCGGGACCGCTGTCCGACACCAGCGGCTATGCACCCGATCTGACGTATGAGCAGAAGGTCAAGCTGCTCCAGACCATCGACGTGACCGACCGGCTCGAGCTGGCGCTTCAGTATCAGCGCGAGCGGCTGGCCGAGATGCAGGTTCGCCGCCGGATCCGGGACGACGTCCAGTCCGGCGCCGACAAACAGCAGCGTGACTACTTCCTGCGCAAGCAGATGGAGTCGATCCGCAAGGAGCTCGGCGAGGACGAGGGTTCCGTCGTGGAGGAGTACCGCGCCAAGATCGACGCGGCGGATATGCCCGAGCATGCCAAGGAGCAGGCCGAGAAGGAGCTGGGCCGGCTCGAGCGGATGGGCGAGCAGAGCGCCGAGTCAAGCGTGATCCGGACCTATCTGGACTGGTTGATCGCGATCCCGTGGAGCAAGAACTCCGAGGAGCGTCTCGATCCGCAGCACGCCCGCGAGGTCCTGGACAAGGATCACGCCGGTCTCGATGACGTCAAGAACCGGATCGTCGAGTACATCGCGGTCAAGAAGCTCCGTGAGGAGCGCGGGATCAAGGAGGACAAGCGGTCCGGAGCGATCCTGACGCTGATCGGTCCTCCGGGCACCGGCAAGACCTCGATTGGCGAGTCGATCGCCCGCGCCACCGGAAGGGAATTCGTCAGAATGTCCCTCGGAGGCGTCAGGGACGAGGCCGAGATCCGTGGTCACCGCCGCACCTACATCGGCGCCCTCCCGGGCCGGCTGGTGCGGGCGCTGCGCGACGCTGGGACGATGAACCCGGTGATCATGCTCGACGAGGTCGACAAGGTCGGCGCCGATTGGCGCGGCGACCCCAGCTCGGCTCTGCTCGAGGTGCTCGACCCGGCTCAGAACCACAGCTTCCGGGATCACTATCTGGACATCGAGCTCGACCTGAGCGGCGTCATGTTCATCGCGACTGCGAATGTCGCCGACACGATCCCCGGGCCGCTGCTCGACCGGATGGAGGTCATCCGCTTCGACGGATACACCACCTCGGAGAAGGCGGCGATCGCCCGCGGCTACCTGTGGCCGCGTCAGCTCGAGCGCAACGGGCTGCGGCCTGAGGAGGTCGAGATCTCCGACGAGCTGCTCAGCCTGGTGACGACCGAGTACACGCGCGAGGCCGGCGTCCGCCAGCTCGAGCGCGACCTGGGAACGCTGCTGCGGAAGACCGCGACCAAGATCGCGTCGGGTCAGCAAGAGGCGCCCGTGGTGATCGACGTCGAGGGAGTCCGGGACGCGCTCGGACGACAGCGGCACTTCCAGGAGTCCGCGATCCGGACGGCCGTGCCCGGCGTGGCAACCGGCCTGGCGGTGACCGGAGCCGGCGGCGACGTGCTGTTCGTCGAGGCGACGGCGATGCCCGGCAAGCCCGGTCTGACCCTCACGGGGCAGCTCGGAGACGTGATGAAGGAGTCGGCACAGATCGCCCTCTCCTACGTCCGCGGCCACGCCGAGCAGCTCGGGATCGAGCCGACCGCGTTCGAGGAGCGCTCGTTCCACGTGCACGTGCCGGCGGGAGCGATCCCCAAGGACGGCCCGAGTGCAGGCGTGACCATGGTGACCGCGCTGGCCTCGCTGTTGAGTGGACAGCCCGTGCGCCACACCGTCGGAATGACCGGCGAGGTCACCCTTCAGGGTCGCGTCCTGCCGATCGGCGGACTCAAGCAGAAGGTGCTCGCCGCTCACGCGGCCGGGCTGACCGATGTGGTTCTGCCCGAGCGCAACCGCGGCGATCTCGATGAGGTTCCCGAAGAGGTGCGCGACGCGATGAAGTTCCACATGGCGATGACGATCGACGAGGTCCTGTCGGTCGCCCTCGAGCCAAGCGCATTGCGCGCCGCAGCCTGATCGGCGATCGGCGCTTCAGGCCCGGCGTCGGACTACGGTCCGGCGTCGGGCCTTTCGCCGTCTCGGGCTCAGAACGTGCGGTAACTGCCGATCGAGATGAAGAAGCCGTGCGCGGTGCTCGAGTCCGCGCACGTCATCCCCACCGTGTCGCTGCTGCAACGGAAGCCGGCGACCACCGTTGAGCTTCCATAGGCGAGAGGCGTGGCGGAGGGATCGAGCGTCGTGTCGCCGGCGCAGACGAGCCGGCCGGAACCTGAGCGTGAGACGATCAGACCCTGCCCGAAGTCGACGACGCTTGGACAGCCCTTCGGTCTGGTTGGGGGCGACCACGTGCGATGCCTGATGTCGCAGCGGGCGGTGCCCGCGATGATCATGCAGCCGATGTTGCCCGACGGTGACTTGAAGGTCGCCGTGTGGACGACGGTCTCCTTCGGCGTCGGCGGGCCCTTCGGCGGGGCGGTAGGGGTACCGGTGCCGTCGGAGTCGACGACGTGGGCGCGGAGTGCTCGGAGTCGACGGGGTGCTCGGGTTCGAACCGCCACTCGGGGTGCTCGGCGTTGAGACCGTCACCGTCTTCGTCGTGCCCCCACAGCCGGCCAAGCCGAGTACGGCCGCCGCCGCGGCTATCCGTTTCACGGCGGGCAGCCTATCCAGGTTGACGGGTGATCGCCGTCGGGTAGGTTGCTAGGCATGAGCACGATCACCGCCCCGGAGGAGCAGCGCGTCCTTGACCGGGTCCCCAAGCAGCTTTACATCGGCGGCGAGTGGCGCGACGGCGCAAAGGGCACGCTCGGCGTCGAAGATCCCGCCACGGGCGAGACCCTCGTCGATGTAGCCGACGCCTCCACCGAGGATGCCAAGGCGGCGCTCGACGCGGCGGTCGCCATCGCCCCCGAATGGAGAGAACACCCCCCGCGCGAGCGCGGCGAGATCCTGCGCCGAGCCTTCGACGGCATCGTCGCCCGCCAGGACGAGCTGGCGATGCTGATGACGTTGGAGATGGGCAAGCCACTGGCCGAATCCAAGGCCGAGATCCTCTACGCGGCGGAGTTCCTGCGCTGGTTCTCCGAGCAGGCGGTGCGGATCGATGGCCGCTACGCGGTCGCGCCCAACGGACAGGGGCGGCTGCTGACGATGAAGCAGCCGGTGGGGCCTTGCCTGCTGATCACGCCCTGGAACTTCCCGATGGCGATGGGGACCCGCAAGATCGGCCCGGCGCTGGCCGCCGGCTGCCCGATCGTGGTCAAGCCGGCCAAGCTGACTCCGCTGTCGATGCTGGCGCTGGCCCAGATCCTCGAGGAGGCCGGGCTGCCCGGCGGCGTGCTCAACCTGGTCACCGCGAGCTCCTCGGGCGAGACGATGGGTCCGCTGATCGAGGATTCCCGGCTGCGCAAGCTGTCTTTCACCGGCTCGACCGAGGTCGGTCGCAGCCTCATGAAGCAGGCCTCCGACAACCTCCTGCGGCTCTCGATGGAGCTGGGCGGCAACGCGCCGTTCCTCGTGTTCGAGGACGCCGATCTCGACGACGCCGTGCAGGGTGCGGTGATCGCCAAGATGCGCAACATCGGCGAGGCGTGTACGGCGGCCAACCGCTTCCACGTCGCGGACTCCGTCGCCGGCGAGTTCGCCGAGAAGCTGGCGGGGAAGCTCGGCTCGATGAAGGTCGGCCGCGGAACAGAGGAGGGAGTCGAGGTCGGGCCGCTGATCGATGCCGACCAGCGCGACAAGGTGGCCGAGCTCGTCGACGACGCGGTCCGCCGCGGCGCGCGCGCGCTCGTGGGCGGGCATCAGCGCGACGGCGCCGGCTACTTCTACGACCCGACCGTGCTCGCCGACGTCCCCGCCGATGCCCGTCTACTCCGTGAGGAGATCTTCGGCCCGGTCGCCCCGGTTCGTGGCTTCGCCGAAGAGGACGAGGCGATCGCCGCCGCCAACGACACCGAGTTCGGGCTCGTGGCGTACGTCTACACCAGCGATATCAAGCGCGCCCTGCGCGTGTGCGAGAAGCTGGAGACGGGGATGGTCGGGCTCAACCAGGGCCTGGTCTCCAACCCGGCCGCGCCGTTCGGCGGGATCAAGCAGTCCGGATTCGGCCGCGAGGGCGGACCCGAGGGGATCGAGGAATATCTCGAGACGAAGTACGTGGCCGTCAACCTGTAGGCCCGGTGTCGGACGACGACGAGCTCCAGCGTCTGGACCGCCTGCTCGCCCAACTCGCGCGGGTGCTCGACGCTCCGGGTGAGGACGCCGACATCTCGCCCGAGGCGAGTTGGCAGCGACTGGATCTGCTCTATGCGGCGATGGGCGCCGACGCGCTGCGCGCCACCCTGCGACGCCAGGGCATGGATTCGGCCACGATCGACCAGGCGCTCGACCTGCTGGGGCGTCGGCGCGCCGCCATCTCGCGGGCCTCTGACGACGAGTCGTGACGCGCCGCTCTCGCGCGAGTAGGCTCCGCAGATGGACTCATTTCGCGCAGGCTCACTCGTCAAGGTCGCTGAAGATGGACCGGAACGGGACGGAATCGTCTTCGACACGCCAAGCGCTCAGAAGGTCGTGGTCGCGGTCATGGATCGCCGTCGCGGGCCGGTGTTCCGTACCGTTCACCGCCGGACGCTGAGCGAGCGGACGGACGCCGGCCCCGACGACGCCGCGCTGAATCTTCTGATCCGCCGTACCCCGCAGCCCGCACGCCGGGGCGCGCGCGCCGGTACCGGCACGGGGCCCGGGCAGGACGGCCACTCGCGCGCCGCGATGCACCGGACCACGGGGAAGTAGCCCTCGAGCCGCGGCTCGCTCCGGGCTCAACTCGGCCGCCGGCTCACCCGGCCGCGGCTCAGCCGGCCGCCGGCTCAACCGGCCTGCGGCTCAACCGGCCTGCGGCTCAGCCGGCCGCGGGACCGCGGCCGAAGCCGGGGGCAGGCGGCCCGAGACGCCCGACGAGCACCTTGCCTGAGACGCGTCCCATCCGGCGGGCCGCGCGGGGAAGCTCGACGCCGGGATCGGCCGGATCGACCAGCCTCGGCTCGAGCAGGTCGTGGGTGCGGCCGGCCCGGACGACCCGAGCCTGGCCGGCCAGCACGTTCTGCACCCAGTCCGACCGCTCGCCGTAGAGGACCACCACGGCGAGCTGGTCGCCCTGCTTGAAGGCGTTGACCGGAGTCCGGTAGGTCTTGCCCGACTTGCGGCCGCGGTGGACGAGGATCACCCACGGCGGCAGCACCCAGGCGTACTGGCGCTGGATCGGGTTGTTGATCCGGCGGTTGAAGCGAGCGACGCGGCGGGACAGCTGGATCGGCATTCACAGCTAGTTTCGCATGCCGCCA
The DNA here is from genome assembly GCA_963744755.1 of uncultured Solirubrobacterales bacterium. Classification (GTDB taxonomy): domain Bacteria; phylum Actinomycetota; class Thermoleophilia; order Solirubrobacterales; family Solirubrobacteraceae; genus Palsa-465. Next base: position 28,498 of record CAVUUS010000001.1, read on the forward strand.
GCCGCCCCATGTACCCTCAATCCACCGCATGGCCTACGCCGAGCAGAGCACGCCACACCGGGGACCGATGAACGAGCATGCGTCGGCGCTCGCCTACGAGTGGCGACGGCTGACGCGCGCCGCGACGGTGGTCGCCGTGGTCACCGCGCCGGCGTTCTTCCTGGTGCTGCACCAGGCGAACCACAACATCGTGCTCTCGCTCGTGCTGACGGCGATCGGGGTGCTGCTGTTCCGCGGCCTGGTCGAGGTGATCTCCCACAAGCTGATCCCGTGGGCGAGCATGTACGGAGCCGACGCGGAGACGCGGGCCGACGACCTCGTGGCCAGACGGCGCTTCTGGACCTGGCGCTGGCTGCTGTTCAAGTTGCTGCCGATGCTGATGGTGCTCGCGCTGCTGCTGCTCACGGTGGTTCAGGGGCTGCTCTGGGTCGGAGGTCAATCGGCTCCGTTCTTCAGCCCGTGGAGCGCGCTGAAGGGACTGATCCCGCCGACCGATCTGGTCCTGCTGCTCCTCCAGCTGCTGCTGTTCCCGGCTTTCTTCCTCGGCAACTTCCTGATCATCGGCGGCCCGATGGTGCTGATGTCAGCCCGCGCGATCCGCTCCTACGAGCCGGGCGATGCCAGCTGGGGCGTGAAGATGGAAGACGTCAGGGGCCAGGCCGAGGCCAAGGAGGAGATCACCCGGGTGATCACCCTGTGGCAGTCCGGGGAGGAGTTCGAGCAAGCGGGCGGCAAGCGCGAGCGCGGCATGCTGTTCCTGGGTGCGCCCGGGACGGGCAAGACGATGATCTCCAAGGCCATCGCCACCAACTTCAACTGCCCGTTCGTGACGATCCCCGGATCGGGTTTCGCCGGCATGTTCATCGGCCTCGACGCGCTCACCGTGTGGTTTTTGGCGCGCAGGGCGCGCAAGCTCGCCCGTAAATGGGGCGGCCAGTGCATCGTCTTCATCGACGAGATCGACGCGGTCGGGATGAGACGTCAGGCCCTGGGTGGCGCCTTCGCGGCCGGAGCCCAGGAAACGATTGGAGGCCTTCCGGCGATCAACGAGTTCTGCTTCTTCGGCCCCAATGGCGCACTGACCCCGACCGGCGACCTGATCGTCGAGTCAGCGGCCTGGCGCGAGCGACTGTTCGCTGCTCGGGCCGAGGCCTCCGCCGACCCCGGGCGCGCGTCATTCCTGGACGCCGTCAACGGCAAGATTCGCAACATCATCGGCGGCATGGGCATGAACTACAGCGGCCAGGCGCTCAACTCGTTGCTCGTGGTGATGGATGGAATCGGCGAGCCGCGGTGGATGCGCAAGTTCTTCACCAACCGGGTCAACACGCTCCTGGACGCGCTGTTCGTGATTCCGCGGAGGATCGGGCGCGTGTCGCTCCGGCTGCCCCGTCCCGGACCCAGCAACGAGCAGATCTACTTCATCGGCGCCTGCAACGTCCCGCTGCAGGTCCTCGACCCGGCGCTGATCCGGCCCGGCCGGATGGGCAGGCACATCTGGTTCCGTACGCCGACCAAGGATGACCGGCTGGACATCTTCGATCTGTATCTGAACAAGGTGGGCCACGAGCCCGACCTCGACACCGACCACCGCCGCGACGAGCTGGCGCGGATCACCAACGGCTACTCACCGTCGATGATCGAGCAGTGCTGTTCGATGGCGCTGACCATCGCCCACACCGAGGGTCGCCGCGAGCTGGGTTGGCGGGACATCGTGGAGGCGCTGACCACGGTCGAGACGGGCACCGCGCAGAACATCGAGTACATCCAGGAGGAGACCCGAGCCACGGCGATCCACGAGGCCGGCCACGCCGCCGCGGGTCACATCTACCTCCAGGACGAGCTGCTCTCCACCCGGCTCTCGATCCGCAAGCGCGGATCCTCGCTCGGCCATTACCAGAGCATGGAGAAGGAGGAGCGGTTCTCCCAGTTCCGCAGCCGCGTGATGGGCGACCTGATCATGACGCTGGGGGCGATGGCCGCCGAGCAGGTCTTCTACGGCGAGAACTCGCAGGGCGTGTCCGGCGACGTCTTCACCGCCACCGCGACCGCGGCCTCGATGGTCGGCGTGTGGGCGATGGGGGCCGAGCCGGTGACCATCAGCGGGAGCCTGGAGGCGGGCGACGTGGCGGAAGAGGCGTTGAAACGGCTCGAGCGGATCGGCACCACGATCATGAATCGCTCCAGCGGCGGCGGCATGTTCAGCGAGAATCCGCTCGGGGCGGTGCTCGGCGACCGCGACAAGCGCCGGGCCGCGGCGCAGATCCTCGGCCAGGCCTACGTCACCGCGTACGCGCTGGCGGCGTCCAATCGCGAGCCGATCGAGAAGATCGCCGATGCGCTGATCGTGCGCAAGGAGCTCCACGGCGACGAGGTGACCGACCTGCTCAACAGCGTTGGTCTCCGGCGCCCGGACATCGACCTGATGGACGACGAGACGTGGCCGAGGGTCTAGACAAGCCGCATCCCCCCGCTCGCTCGACCGAGGAGCGAGCGTCGATGCCGATGGCCGCCGCCGCCGCGATCTTCGGCGGGCGCGATCCCCGTCCCGCCTCCCCCCACTCCCGTCGGTTCCGGACGATCACCGCGACCCTCGTCGCGGTCGCGCTGATCGCGGTGGTGGTGGCGATCGTGACGCTCGGCTCGGCGGACAACGGCGGCGCAGCGAAATGGTCCTCGTGGAAGCCGCCGGAGACCGGCAACCAGGGCGCCCAGGACATCGCCGACCACATCGCGCCGTTCTATCGCCTGACTTCGACGGATCAGCTCGACGTGATCACGGTCATGAACCTGGCGAGCCCGGCCGCGGCCAGCAGCGCGACGGCCAGCACGCCGGCGGCGAGCAACGGCCTCGAGGTGGCGGTCAAGCCCAACGCGTTCTCCAGCCAGATTTCGCTGCTGAGCGGGAACACGGTCGCCTACAACCTCTGCGGGACCGGCAGCAACAACTGCTCGATCGGGATCGGCACGCCGTCCAGCGATCGCCTGCTGCTGCTGCGGCGCGAGGCGCTCGAACTGGCGCTCTACACGTTCAAGTACGACCGCGGCGTCAACAACGTGGTCGCGGTGCTCCCGCCGGCCGCTCGGCGGCCACGAGCACGCTGACCGCTACGCCGCCCTCGGCCACCGGCAGCAGCCCGCTGCTCGACACCGCCGTGCTCTTCGTCCGGTCGGAGCTCTCGCCCTGGCTGAATCAGCCGCTGAGCTCGACGCTGTCCGAGTTCCCGCCGACCGTGCCTCAGCTGTCGCTGTGGCACCAGACGCCGGAGGCCGGCCTGGTCGATCAGATCACCGCCCGCGGCCTGTTCTCGGAAAAGCTCGTGAACGCTCAGGACGGAAGCAAACTGATAGTCCTGAACCCGCTGCCGCCTCAGTAGCGGTTCTTGGCATGTCGACTACGGGCTGGCCGCGCGGCTGAGCGCTAGGTGGGTTCCTCGGCGCGCGCTGGTTCCCAGCCGTCGCACTCGGTCACCGGGACCCGCGGATAGCGCGGAAATCGCTCTGGCTCGGTCTTCGAACGTTGGCACAGGGAGAAGACCGAGCCGCGTGTGTTGCGCACGACCTGCTGATGTCGACAGGAGTTACAGAGCCCGGCGGGCGGCGCACCCGAGCTCACCGTAGCCCGAGCCGCACCGATCTTTTCAGCGCTCGGCCCGAGTGCGACAGCGCCGCCGGGCCGGCCACCCCCACCGCCGAGACCCTGCTCCCGGTCAGCTTGTAGATGAACCGGGCGCCGCCCCGCAGCCGAGCCCGCCCGATCCATACGCCATGGCCGGCCGATCGCGCGTGCCGCGCCAGGACCGATCGGCGCGTGCCCGAGGCCACGCCGCCGGCCGTGTAGCGCCGAGCCGCGACCAGGACGACGCTCACCTTGCCCCGGGTATCGAAAACGACGCTGGCCAGCCCGCGCGGGCCGGACCCGACGCGATAGAGGTAGTCCGAGCCGGGTCGATTGAACGGCTGGCCCGCGGCGTAAAGCACCCGCTGCGAAGCGGCGCCGAGCCGCAGTCGGCCGACGCCCCCGGCCGCGAACCGTCCGCGCGCCGGGAGGCCGTGCGTCACGGGGACGCCGTAGGCTCGCTCCCACGTTTCGAGGTAGGCCTCGGCTCCATGGAACATATCGGTCAGGATCGGCTTTCCGGCCAGGACGCGGAGCTCTTGCAGCCAGTCGGCGTACATGCCGTAGTTGGCCAGGCCGTCGCGGTTGAGATCGAACGTGCGCTGGCCCCACTGCTCGCGACTGAAGGTGACGTGACCGTCCAATGACTTGAACGGATACGTGATCGGGTTGGCGCCAGTCGGCTGGCTCTGCTCGGCCAGGCCGTTCATGTCCGCGCCATAGCCGAAGCCGAAGTAGAAGCGCTTGCTGCGGATCGCGCGGTCGGCCTTCCACTCCGACACGAACGCCGAGGGGGAACTGCCGGCGATGGGGTTGACGAAGCCGCCGAGCTGGTAGATCGGCACGTTCTCCTCGGGCGAATCCCAGCTGTGAGCCGAAGCGACGCCCGAGTAGTGACGCTGTTCGAGGATCGCCAGCGTCTGGTCGGCGGTCACCGCGTCCATGTGGTCAAGCTGGATCATCAGGTGACGATCGATCATCTGGTTGATCAGATACGCGCCGAGCGGGGTCAGCGCGCGCTGGTTGCAGGACGGGCCTGGGGCGTAGGTGGGCAGCACTGCTCCGCCGAGGAGCTTCGCCACCGGGCCATTGAGCAGGCCGACCAGCGGGCCACCCGTCGGCGCGGTGATCTGCTGGGAATCGTGCTCGGGGCCGGTGCAGGTCTGCACATCCCAGAAGCTGCCCGTCTCGAGATGATTGCCCCCGTTGATGACCAGGCCGAGATCGCCGCCGTCCATCTTGGTTCCGCCGAAGGCGTTGTCGAACTTGTGGATCGGGAAGAACGTGCTCACCCCGATCTTCTGAACCGCGTCGAGGCCCTGGTTGACCTGCGCCTGGCCACACTTGGGGTGGCCCAGGGTCTCGCCGCAGTTGAACAGGTCGGAGACCTCGATTCCCTCCTCCACCGCAAGCTTGCCCTGATTGATCACCTGGCGGGCCTGGAACGGGTTGGTGACGATCCGGAAGAAGCCCTTGCCCGGCCCGCCCGACTGCGCGTCGACATAGTTCTGCAGAGCCTGCAGGTCCCGGGCCTGGATGAACACCGACTGCATGTCGTTGCACGGGTTCACGCGCTTGGTCATGAGGTCGCACAGGGCCTCGTTGTCGACCAGGTGGGTGACCATCAATCGCAGTCCGGCCTTCCACGCCCGCTCGAGCCCCGTGTAGTAGTCGCCCTCTTCGGCGAGGTCGGTGGGCGACGGCCAATCGCGGAAGGACGGCCAGCCCTGGGTGTCGTGCGGATGCAGCGGGGTGCCGTAGTCCAGAAAGCTCTCCACCGCGCCGTTGACGCCCTGCTGGTTGCCGGCGCAGTCGGGCAGCGCGAAGGCGATCCCGTAGGGACTCCACGGGCGCCCGCAGTGAAAGGCGCCGCCGAGGAAATCGAAGGCGGTCACATGCGTGTGGGCGTCGACCGTTCCGCTGACCGTGGCGGAGGGGCTCGATCCGCTGAACGCCCGCCCGCTGGCGTCCACCCCACCCTCGGGGTAGACGGCGCAGCCGGAGGCCCGGACGAAGCTGACCGCCAGCGCCCGGGAGGTCGCGAGGTTGGTCAGCCGGAAGCCGGCGTGGGAGCTGCCGTCGACCCGCCAGACGGTGTCCGAACCCGGCGCCGGCACCGGGGTCAGGGCCGGGCCCAGGTAGTCGCCGTGGACCCCGTAGAGGAGGTACTGACCGAGCGCGGCGGCCTGCATCCGGTAGGGACCGCCGGCCGCCCCCACGACGCTGCCGGCCGAGCGGACCGTGTAGCAGCCGTGCACGAGCGTATAACGGCTCGGCGGCTTCGCGCGGGCGCGGGAGCGGGCGGCGGTCGCGGTGGCGTAAGACCCGCTGGCGCGGGCAGCGGCGGGCGGAGGCCCGCCGGAGCCGGCCGCGGCGGCCGGAGGACCGGCGGCCCGGGGCGTGGCGGACCCCGCCGGGGCGGAGAGAACCAGCACCGTTAGGGCGGCTCCGGCGGCGAGCAGCAACCCCGCGAAAATCCGTACGCGCCTCATCCCCGTGTCAGCTCCTCCAGAGCGAGCACGAACGAAGCGTACGGCCTGCCCGTAATCTCGCGCAACGCGGCCTCGCAGGTGCGGTTGCTCGAGAGGCAGGCGCTGAGCGCGCGCCCCTCCAGTTCGGTGGCCAGATCGCGCAGCGCGGACGCCGGCAGCTCTGGGTGAAGCCACCCGCGGTCCCCCGCCATCCCACAGCAACCCCCGGCCGCCGGCTGCACCACCTTCTCGGCCAGCGCGGCCGCGATCGCCAGCAGTTTGGGGGTCAGGCCGAGGTGGCCGGTGGAGCACGTGGCGTGGACGGCCACCGCCTCGAGTCGGCGTGGGATCTCCAGCCGGGGGAGCAGTCGATCGTGGACCCAGTCGATCGAATCGAGAACCTCGACGCCGTCGGGCGCGAGCTCGGAGATCACCCCGTGCGTACAGGAGGTGGCGTCGATCACCACGGGTAACCGGCCGCCATCGCTCCAGCGCGACAGCGCGGCCGCGGTCCGCTCCCGCATCAGGTCCCGTCCGCGCTCATACCCCTTCGAGCTCCACGGGGTCCCGCAGCAGTGGCCCGCCACGTCGTCGGGGATCCACAGTGGCAGCCCGGCCCGGCGCGAGACGGCGACCAGCGCCTCCGGCAGCGTCGGGCGCGAGGGCTCGCGGTTGTCGTTGCCGAAGATCCGGTTGATGCAGGCCGGCATGTACACGGCCACGGCCCCTTCCCGCAGCGTGAAGGGGAGCCGCCCGGGCGCCGCGCGCGGGATGCTCTGGCTCCAGGCGATCCGGGCGGCCGCGCCGCCCGCGCGCAGGCCGGCACGGGTCGCCGACTCGACCTTCCCGTAGTGCTGCGCGACCCCCAACGCGACCGCTTCCGAGCGCGAATCGTGGCCCAGCCCGCGGAGCTCCTTGACGAGCTTCCCGGTGTCGATCGCCACCGGGCACGCGTGCTTGCAGGATCCGTCGGCGGCGCAGGTGTCGATCGCGTCGTATCCGTACTGCTCGAGCAGGGCGTCGCGGACGGGCGAGCCCGCCGGCTGACGCGCCATCTCCCGCCTCAGCACGATTCGCTGACGCGGCGTGGTCGTGACGTTGCGCGACGGGCAGACCGGCTCACAGAACCCGCACTCGATGCACTTCGTCGCTACCGCCTCGATCTCCGGCGCCGACTTGAGGTTGCGCAGATGCACGCCCGGGTCCCGGTTGAGCACGACGCCGGGCCCGAGGATCCCGTCGGGGTCAGCCAGGCGCTTGACCCGCCACATCATCTCGGTCGCCTTGGTCCCCCACTCCCGCTCGACGAACGGCGCCATGTTCAGCCCCGTGCCGTGCTCGGCCTTCAGCGAGCCGTCGTACTTGTCGACGATCAGGTCGACCAGCGCGTGCATGAACCCGTCATAGCGCTCGAGGTCCTCGGGCGCCCCGAAGTCGGGGGTGAGCAGGAAGTGGAGGTTGCCCGCCGAGGCATGGCCGGCCAGGCCGGGCAGGAAGCCGTGCTGACCCAGCAGCGCCTGGAGGTCCTTTGCTGCCTCCGCCATCCGCTCGGGCGCAACGCACACGTCCTCGATGATCAGCGACACCCCGGCCGGGCGCATCGCCGCCAGCAGCCCCTGCATGCCCTCGCGAACGCGCCAGAGCATCTCGACCTGCTCGCGCTCGCGGGAGAAGCTCGCGGGGTCCACCACCGCGCAGCCGTGCAACAGCTCGAGCGCCCGGAGCTCGAGTCCGTCGAGCTCCGCGGCATCCTCGGAGCGGAACTCGACCAGCAGCGCCGCCGACTGCGGCGGCAGGGTGCGCCAGCGCTCGGGGGTGCCCGGCATGTTGTAGGCGGCGGCGATCAGCGTCGGCGCGACCATCAGCTCGGTCGCGGTCGCGCCCGCCGCGACCAGCTCACCGACGACCGCCGTCGCCGCGTCGATGTCCTCGAACAGCACCAGCGCGATCGTCGTGTGGGCACCGAGCGGAACCGTCTCGAACACCGCCTCGGCCACGAACGCCAGCGTGCCCTCGGACCCAACGACCAGCCGGCGGAAGATCTCCAGCGGCGAATCGGCGTCGAGGAAGGCGCAGAGGCGATATCCCGTGGTGTTCTTGATGGCGAACTTGCGCCGGACCCGAGCGGCGAGATCGGCATCGGCTCGCAGCTCGTCGCGGATCTCGATCAGGCCGGAAGCCAATGCGGGAGCCGCCGCGGCGAAGCGCTCCTCGGCGTCGGGGGCAGCGGTGTCGATCACCGCCCCGCAAGGCAGCACCAGCGTCATCGACGAGACGGTCTGGTACGAGTCGGCCGCGACGCCGCAGCGCATGCCACCTGAGTTGTTGGCGATCACGCCACCGACGCAGGCGATCTCGGTGCTGGCCGGGTCGGGACCGAGCTTCCGGCCGCGGCGGGCCAGCACGCGGTTGACGTGCCCGAGGACGGCGCCCGGCCCCACCCGCACGCTCGCGCCGCCGTCCTGCACCCGGATCCCGCCCCAGTGCCGCCGCGCGTCGACGAGCACCGAGTCCGTCTGCGACTGACCGTTCAGCGAGGTCCCGCCCGCCCGGAATACCAGCGGCGTGGCGGTGCGCCGAGCGTAGGCCAGCAAGCTGACGATGTCGGCCACATCGTGAGACATCACCACCGCCCGCGGGATCAGGCGGTACGGGCTGGCGTCGGAGGCATAGGCGATGAGGTCGAGCGCTCGGCTCAGGACGCGCTCGCTGCCCACGGCGACGGCCAGGTCGGATGCCAGCGGTTCGGGGGTTCCGCCGGCGACCCAATCGGGAGCGCGATCGGCGGCGGGAGGACCCGGCGGCGGGGCGAACCGCGCGGGCGCGGGCGACGGAGCGAGGCGTGCCACTACTCGAGCCACATGCCGGAGGCGACCGGCACCTGCACCAGACGCGGCCCATCGTCGACAGCGATGTCCTCGCGCAGCGCCTCCGTCAGCTCCTCCCGGCCGGAGACCTGACGCGCCGACATCCCGTAGGCACCCGCCACGGCGGCCACGTCGAGCGCGGGCAGGTCGAGGCCGGGCGAGCCGGTCACCTGCTCGAGCATGGCGAACCACTTGAGGATCATGTACTCCTGATTGCGCAGCACCAGGAACGTGACCGGGATCCTGTAGGCGACGGCGCTCCACAGCGCGGTGATCCCGTATTGGGCCGAGCCCTCGCCCAGCACGCAGATGACCGGTCGTCCCGGCTGGGCGAGCTGGATGCCGAGGGCCGCGGAGATCCCGAAGCCGAGTCCGCCGCTGGCTCCGAAGTAGTAGCTGCCGGGGCGATCCAGGCGCAGCCGGTTGCGCAGCGCCATCGTCGACGATGGAGCCTCCAGGACCGCGATTCCGTCCTGGGGCCAGACGTCGGCCAGCGCCGCCATCGCCTCCGAGCCGCTCAGCGGATCGCCCGGCGGCGGGTCGCCGGGGTCCGGACGGGGTGCCGGGGGCCGGCGGTCGGACTCGGTCACCAGTTCGCTCAGCCGCCGCAGCGCGAACGCGACGTCGCCCACGATGGCGTCGCCCATCGGGGCTCGGGCTGCCTCGCCGGGATCGCTGGTGATCGCCACCAGCTCTGCGCCCTCGGGGAGCAGCGGGCCCGGAATGTAGGGGTAATAGGGAAACACCGAGGACCCGACGACCAGGATCAGGTCGTGACCCTTGAGCGTCTCCGAGACCGCTCCGATCGCCGGCGGCAGCACGCCGATGAAGTTCGGATGGCTCTCGGGAAAGCCGATCCTCCCGCCGCCCGGCGCCGGGCTGGCCCACACCGGCAGCCGCTGGCGCTCGGCCAGCGCGACCGCATCGTCCCAGCCTCCGCTGGCGTCGATGTCCGGGCCGGCGATCAGCACCGGGTTGCTCGCCCCCGACAGGCGCTGGGCCAGCCGCGCGAGCGCCTCCGGGTCGGGCACGGAACGTCCCGAGATGACGCGACCGGTGGCGTTGCCGGCGCGGTCCTCGTCGGCCTCGGCGCTCCAGTCGTCCATCGGGATCGAGACGAACGCGGGCCCGCGGGGCGGCAGCGACGCGTGCTGGATCGCCCGGGCGATCGCCCCGGGGACGTCCTGGGCGCGTGGCGGCTCGTGGCTCCACTTGACGTAGGGCTGGGGGCCGATCGTCGCGTCGCGGTTGGTCAGGTTCGCCTCGATCGTGATCTGGGCCCGCACCTGCTGCCCGGCCGTGATCACCAGCGGCGACTTGTTCGCCTGCGCGTTGAAGATCCCGCCCACGGCGTTGCCCATGCCCGGAGCCGTGTGCAGGTTCACGTGCGTCGGCCGCCCGGAGGCCTGGGCATAGCCGTCGGCCATCCCAACCACCACGAGCTCCTGCAGCCCCAGCACGTAGCTGAAGTCGTCGGGGAACTCCGCCAGCATCGGTAGCTCGGTGGATCCCGGATTGCCGAAGACCGTCGTCATCCCGTGGGCGCGGAACAGGTCATAGGTGACTTCGCGGACGGTCGGCATCAGGCGGGCTCTCCCTCGATCTTCGGGACGGAGCGCCCTCTGCGCCGTCCGTCGATGGTTCGGCTGGACACCCTAACCGGCGGCCAGTGCTCGTGCCACCGCTCGGCTGACTCGAGCTGCGCGGCCAGCGAGATCAGCTCGGCCTCGCCCTCGGCGGGACCCAGGAGCTGGGCGCCGACCGGAAGGCCCGAGCGGGTGAAGCCGGCCGGGATGCTGACGGCTGGCCACCCGATCACGTTCCAGGGCCACGTGAACGGGCAGGCGGCGGTGATCAGCCGATCGGTGGCCCACCCTGACAGGCCGTCGATCGCGCCGACCGGCAGCGGCGGCTGCGCCGTCGTCGGTGTCAGGACGACGTCGAAGCGACGGAAGATCGCGCCGATCCGGCGGGCCATCGGGGCTTCGGCGGCCCGGGCCGCCCTCAGCGCAGGCCCGCGCAGCAGCGAGCCGAGGCGGGCGTTCTCACGCGTGCGGCGATCCAACAGCGAAGGATCGGGAAGCCTGCGCACCCAGGGCGACAATCCGGCCAGCGAGCGCGGTATCGCTCCGACGCCGAGGATCCCGTAGGGCGGATCGGCCGCCTCCACGTCGTGACCGAGGTCAGAAAGCACGTCGCCGATGCGGCGCACCGCAGCCTCGAGCTCGGGGTCGAGCGCGGTGGGCACGATCGCGTAGGCCGCGCGCAGCGACAGCGCGATCCGCAGCCGGCGAGGCTCCCGGGCCGCCGCGGCGATGAACGGCTCGGCGCTGGGCGCGGGTCGATGCCGGTCGCCCGGATGGCTGCCCGCCACCGACTGCAGCAGCAGCGCCGCGTCCGCCACTGTCCGTCCGAGCGGACCGATGCAGCTCAGGCCGTTGAACACCTCGTCCTGAGGCCAGGTCGAGATCCGGCCGCGCTGGGGTTTGATCCCGACCAGGTGCGTCCAGGCCGCCGGGATCCTGACCGAGCCGAGCCCGTCGGAGCCGAAGGCACCGGCCACCAGTCCGGCGGCGACCGCTGCGGCGGAGCCACCCGACGAGCCACCCGGCGTGTGCTCCAGGCTCCACGGGTTGCGGGTCACCCCGAAGGCGCTGCCCTCGGTGATCGGCCACTGGCCGAGCTCCGGCGTTGTCGTCTTGCCCACTATCACCGCGCCGGCCGCCTTCAGCCGCCGCACCGCCTCGCAGTCCGCGCGCTGGGCCTCGAAGCCGCCCGCGCAGCCGAACTGCGTGCTCTCGCCGTCCAGGTCGATGTCGTCCTTGATCGCCACCGGGACTCCCAGCAGCGGCGCCCGCTCGCCAGCACCGATCCGCCGGTCGGCATCACGCGCGGCGGCCAGGGCCGCATCCGTGCGAACGCAACGGAAGGCATTGAGCGTCGACTGAGCCGTCTCGATCGCCGCCAGCGAGCTCTCCGCCAGCTCCACCGCGGAGACCTCCCGGCGGGCCAGGGCCTCGGCGGCCGCGCAGACGCCCGCGCGGGCCAGGTCGTTCACAGGTGGGCCAGGACCTCGGCGGCGGCCCGCTCGCCCGACCGGACGGCCCCATCCATGTAGCCGTTCCAGTAGCTCGAGGTCTCGGTCCCCGCCCAGTGGATCCGGCCGATCGGCCGGCGCAGCCACGGGCCGTAGGCCAGCAGCGTCCCCAGCCCGGGTATGCCGACGGGACAGCCACGGGTCCAGCGCTCGGCGGCCCAGGACGTCTCAAGGAAGTTCCGCGGGCTGTGGGCCGCCGGACCGAAGAAGGTGGCGAACTGGTTCAGGACCGCGGCGCGGCGTGCCGCCGGGGACATGGCGCTGTAGGCGCGCGCCTCGTCTCCGCCGATGAAGCCGAGGACGACGCCGCGGCCGCCGCTGCGCGGCGAGTCGTCGAACGTGAAGTTCACCGGCCCGGTGGTCGACACGGCCTGGCCGGTCAGCCCCTGCCCGCGCCAGAACGGGCTGTCGTAGACGACGGTCACCTTGGTCAGCGTGCCCTGGCCGTAGCGCTGAGTGAGCTGGTCGCGCTCGAACGGGAGTATCGGCTCGTAGTCGATCCGCCCTGCCAACGTCGGCGGGATGGCCACGATCACGTGTTTGGCCTTGACCGTCACCCGGTCGGAGATGACCGTCACCCCGGCGTGACCGTGATCGATCCGGCGTACCGGCGAGGAGAGCAACACGCGCTTGCCCAGGCGGTGTGCGATTTTCAGCGGGATCGCCTGCGTCCCTCCGATCATCCGCGACGCCTGGCCGCCGCCGCGGGTGTTGAAGTTGCGCTCGAACGTCCCCGGATTGCTCTCGTTGCCCGAGGCGGCGGTGTAGAAGACGACGAACAGCAGCGAGAGCTCACGCGGCTCGGCGCCGAAGATCGCGCGGGTGGCGACCGGCAGCAGCTCGCGGAAGCGCGGAGTCACGAGGAGCTGCGTGTTGATCCAGCTCTCGAGGGTCTGGCCATCCCAGGCGGTCGCCTGGGGCGCCGTCCAGGGCGCGTCGATGGGGATCGACTTGGCCATCTGGTCGAGGTTGGAGACGATCACCGCGAGGTTGGCCAGGATCAGCGGATCCGGCGGAGCGGTCCCCAGCGGTCCGGCGTCGCTGTAGGTGGTCCGGGTCCCGTCGGCCAAATACACGTTGTTGCCCGTGTCGTAGGTGGGGTACGTTCCCACGCCGAGCTGGCCCGCCAGCGCCAACACGTGGTCCTGGGTCGGCCCGACGAAGGTCGCGCCGCGCTCGGCGATCTCCCCCCCACCGAGATCGTGGTTCCATGCCCGTCCACCCACGCGGTTGCGCGCCTCCAGCACGATCACCGACTTGCCGGCCTGAGCCAGCTTCCGGGCCGCGGTCAGCCCGGCGTAGCCCGCCCCGACCACCACCACCTCGGCGTGTCTGACCGAGCCCTGCCCGGTGTGCTTGCGCCGCCGCGAGGCCGCCGAGGCCTCCGCGGGGCCCGCCGCGGCCGCCCCGGCGGCCAGAGTTCCGGCCACGAATCGACGCCGTGAGATGCGTTCGCTCATCGAAGGGCTGATTTTCCCATGGCCCTAAGGCGCCGCGGCAGTCACGTGCGGGTAGTAGCTGGTCCCGATCCCCTTGCCCCAGGGGAACTGCGGCTGAAGCCGGCACGGGACGTTCCCGAACAGGATCGGCAGCTGCGAGACGTTGTTTGCGTTGGCGCAGCTGCCCGAGAGCAGGCCGCCGGTGCCCAGGTTGACCTGCTCGCCCGGCGAGTAGTAGGTGTTGTTGCGATTGGTGGGCTCGCGGACCGACTGGCCGAAGACCGACTCGCGGCCGATGCCGGAGATCGCCCGCAGGTAGCTGGCCGACCCGGCTGCCGTGTTGGCCGGTGCGCGCGCCTCGAGATCGGCGCCGAGGTTGGCCATCGCGGTGACCAGCTCCTGCTTGTGCAGGGAGATGAAGTTGATCACCGGGACGATCTGCACGGCCGCCGGGAGCAACACGTCAACCGCCGGCTTGAACGCGGCGGTGAACCGGGCGACGGCGGGAAGTGCCTTGGTGGCGGCCGTGAGCACCGACGGGGCTGCGCGCAGCAGTTGCAGGGCCGGCCCCGAGACGGCGGTCAGCTCCCGCAGCGCCGGCGTCAGCAGCGGCGCCACCGGGCGCAGCGCCTGCAACGACGGCGCCGCGATCCCCAGCGTCGTGTTCAGAGTGCCCAGCGTCGTCCGCAGCTCGGTCAGAAACGGCGGCAGCGCATTCACGGTGGCAGTCAGCGCTGCATTGCGCTGCGCGGTGGCCGACAGGACCTGGTCCCCGGCCGTGACCAGGCTCTGCAGGTCAGCGCCGCGATCGCCCAACGTCGTCAGCACGGTGGCGCCGCTGTTGATGACCTGCCGCAGGTTGCCCTGCTGTTGGTTGAGCACCCCGACTACGGCGGAGAGCTCGGTGACCGCCGGATCGAGGTTGCCGAGCGTGTCATTGAGGTCCTGTCCGCGGCCCGCCAGCGCCTGCCCCGTTCCGTTCAGGAGGGTCTGGAGGTTGCGCTGGGTCTGCGCGTCGAACGAGCCCAGTACCTGATCGAGCTGCTGCGCTTTCTGGATGTGCGAGGTCGGGATCGTGCCGCCATCTGGGAACTTGCGACCGGCGCCCTTTCCGGGTGAGAGCGCGACGTACGCCTCGCCGAGCAGCGTCTTCTCGCGCAGGATCGCCCTCGTGTCCACCGGGATCGGTGCGTATTGGGGGCGAATGTTCATCGTCACCAGCGAATTCACGCCCTCCGCCTGCACCGTGGTGACCTTGCCGACTGTCACCCCGGAGATGCGCACGTCGGCGTTGGGCACCAGCAAGCCGGTCTCCTGGAAGACCGCGTGGATGCGATACCCCTGCGGGCTGAACGGGATCGTGCCCCCGAACTGGGTCCAGACGAAGATCATCAGGCCCACGCAGGAGAGCGCGAACGCGACGGCGGCGAACACGGCGGTGCGTTTCGGGGCCTGGGTTACCATCGGGCAGGCTCGCCTCCGGCGGTCAGCATCCGAACGACGTCCCCAGCAGCGTCTCGAGCAGCGGCCCGAACGAGAACCCCTTCAGCGACGCACACGAGGTGAGCAGCAGCGAGCGCCAGGCCGGGCCGTTGGCATCCGAGGTGGACAGGAATGAGTCGGCGTTGTGGACGAACCACGCCAGCCAGTACTGGAAGCCGGGGTTGGCGCCGCCGGGAACGTAGGCCAGCTCGTTGACCACGTAGTTGAGCACCCTGAACGAATTCTTCAGCGGGGGCAGCGTCTGGGTCAGGTTGCTCGCCACCGACGGCAGCAGCTTGGCCAACGGGAGCACGGCCGCTTCGAACTGCGGGATCTGGTTCAGCGGCAGCACCGCCGCGCCCTGGATCAGGGTCTGCGTGCCCCGGAGCGTTTGCGGAAGCTTGCTCACAGGCCGGATCAACGCCGTCGCAGTCGGACCGAGCTGGTTGGAGAACGTGGTCAGATCCGAGAGCGTGGTGCGCGTCGTGGCCAGCGTCCCCGGAAGCTTGGCGATCGAGGCGCGGAGCGCCACGTCCTGGCTCGCGATCGCCGAGATCGTCGCATCGCCGGCCTGGACGACCGTCCGGATCTGGGCGTCCTTGGCGCTCGTCGCCTTCCCGAGCACGCCCAGGTTGTGCACCAGCGACGCGAGCTCGTGGCGGCGGCCGGCCAGCAGGTCGCCGACCTGCCGCAGCTGGGACGAGGTCGGGCCGAGGTTCATCAACAGCGCGCGGATGTCCTTGCCCCGCCCCTTGGTGGCGTCGTTGATCTCGGTGATCAGGCTGGTGAACCACGTGCGCGTGTCGGTGTCAAGCGCGTCGAGGAGATCGTCGGAGTTGACTGGCGAGGTGCTCTGACCGACCGGGATGATGCCGCCGGACTTCAGAACGCCGGTGGACTTGGTGCCCGGCGTGATGTTGACCTGCATGTCCATCAGCGGCGTGTTGGGGACGAGCACCGCGGTGGCGTCCTTGTACAGATGCGGCAGCTTCTTGGGATCGATCTTCATGTGGATGATCCCCTGTCCATTGCGCAGTGACGTGTTGGTGATCTCGCCGACGTGCACGCCGGCGACGTTCACCGGCTCACCGAGCCCGGGCACGACCGCGGCCGCGCTCGGAAATGCGGCGTTGACGTCGTAGAAGGTCTGGAATGGATTCGGCAGCCGTTGCTGGAGCAGGATGTAGAAACCCGCGCCAGTCCCGATCACAACCAGCCCGAGCAGGATCAGCACATAGCGCCCGTAACGCCTGAGTTGGAGCACCATCCGGCCGCTCATCGCGCGCTCACCCCGTTGGTCTGCGCGCTCAAGCTGCCAGTGGTGCCGGAGGCTTTGGCGAGCTCGCGCATCAGCGCCTTTTGGCTGATCGGCTTGGCCGCGGCGACGTGGGTGGTGACCAGATCCGGGGCAGCCGCGTCGGCGGCCAGGCTCGGCACACGCTGGCTCGTGCACGGCACGTCAGGCCGGAACATCGCCGGCGTCGGCGCTCCAACCCAGGTCGGCCGTGCGCCGCTCAGGGGCGCGCCACCGGGAGACAGCCCGACCAGGTTGGTCACGGTTCCCAGCAGGCTCGTCACCGTGCCGAGCAGGCCACCGCTCAGCGTGTTGTTGCCGGCGCCGACCAGCGTCCGGGTGTAGTAGCCGTTGGCGTCGAAGCTGCCCGTGGCGCCGGCCACGTTGGGGAGGAAGTGAACGAAGTCCTGCCACACCGGCCGGCCGGTCGAGAGCGGGCCGTCCGGTACCTGCTCATTGAACAGCGGTACGAGGTGGGTCCTCAGGCAATCGGCTACCTGTTTGGTCACCGGGAACGCGGAGGCCAGCTGGGTGAGGATCGACGGGAACTGGGTCAGGGTGGCCCGCAGCGCGGTCAGCAGCGGCCCGCGCTTGGCCGGGCTTATGATCGAGTTCAGCTGGTTGATCGTGCCCGAGAGGTTGGTGATGATCGGCGGTGACACCTTCAGCGTCGGAGTCAGGGCGTGGGACAGGTTGACCAGTGGCGGCAGTGAGTGGTCGATCGCGGTCAGCGCCGCCGGTGAGACCCGGAGCGTCTGATCGAGCCCGACGATCGATTGCGCCAGTGCCCCGCCGGTCGACACCAGGGCGGTGGAGGTTCGGTTCAGGCCGGTGATCAGGTCGGTCAGCCGTCCCGACTGGCTGTTGAGCGTGCCGACCACGTCGGCCGTCGAGCTCAGCAGCCGCTGCACGTCGCCGGCCTGGGTGCCGTGCAGCGCGCGGCTGATCCAGGCCACGTCCTTGAGGACCGGCGTCAGCTCGGGGATGGCTCGCTTGAGGCCCCCCGCGCCGCTGTCGGATTGGGGGCGGCCGGGCTGGGGCCCGAAGCCCTGGTTCAGCGTGCTCAGCGTCTGCTCGAGGCTGGATCGCGCGGCCACGTCGAAGGTCGAGAGCAGCTTGTAGAACTGGACCGGGGTCGAGGTGTTCTGCAGAGGGATCGTGAAGCCCTCCGGAGCCAGCGGCGCGGCGGGCGTGCCCGGATTCAGCTGCAGGTAGTACCCGCCTTCCAGGAACAGCCGATCCCGAATGGTCAGCGTCGCGTCCTTGTGGATGGGCAGGCCGTTGTTCTGCAGCGTGAACGTGATCTTCGTCGCGCTGCCATCCGGGGTGGTGCCCTCTACCTCGCCGACGTCGATCCCGGCGACCCGCACCGGCGATTGCATCCGCACGTTGACGCTGTTGTTGACCACGGCATACATCGTGTACTGGTGGACGAACGGCAGACCCCCGTTGAAGGCGTAGAACACCAGGAACAGCGTGGCGGCGATCACGATCGCGGAGACCGCGACCGGGTGTAGCCGGCTTCGCCGCCGCGTCTTCTTCCTGTTCCGGCGCGGGAGCAATCTCACGGCACCAGCCCCGCCTTCTTCCCCAGTGCGAGCACGCCGGCCGGAGGCGCGGTGGTGTCCACCACGGTCGAGGTCTGCCCCGGATCTCCGATCCGCTGAGCGGTGCTGTAGACCTCGTTACCCGCCTGGCACTGGCTGGCGTCCTCCTTCGGGTAGATGTTGTAGTTGAGGTCGGACGAGGGCGTGCTGGCCTGGAGCATCTGGGAGATGTCGATGATCGGGGCGAAGCGCAGCCACGCGGCGACGCTGTCGCCCTCGCTCAGGGCCGAGGCGAAGTTCCTCAGCCAGATGCCGGCCACGTTGCAGGAGAACTGCGCCGGGGCCACGGCGCTGAGAATCGCCCCGAGCCCGACGAACCCGGACGCGGCGGTGGTGCCGAGGTCATTGGATCCGAGCACTTTGAAGGTCTGCGTCGAGGCGGGATCCTTGGCCAGCCTGTCCACCGCCGAGAGCGCCGAAGTCAGGCCGCTGGCGACGGCGGGCAGCTGGCCGAACACCGGCGGCGCCGCCACCAGGACCTTGTCGAGCCCCTGGGCGGCGCGCGGCAACAGCGCGGCGCCCGGCTTCAGCGCTTGCACGATCGCCGCGGCGTTGGCCAGCACCGGCAGCGACTTCGTCAGCACCGTCGTTCCCAGCGTCTCGGTCGGCGGCAGCTGATCGAGCGTCTGCCCGAGCGCCGAGGCCTGCAGCGCGGCGAACGTGGTGGCGCCGTCGGAGAGCAACGAGCTGAACGTCGGCGCCACCGGGGCCAGCGCGCCGGTCGTGGCGGCCAGCCCGCTGACGAACTGCGACAGGTGGGTGCTGCTCGCCGCGAACAACCGCAGCAGGTTCTCCAGCGGCGCGATCAGGCGGGCCGTGCTGTAGGTCGCATCGTTGAACGCGGTGCCGCGCCCGGCCACCGCCTCGCCGAGCTGGGCGGTCGCGCTGCGGAGCCCTTGCTGCGTCTTCGGCCCGAACGTCCGGAACGCCGTGTCGAGGTCGACGAACGGGATGTTGTGGTTCTGCTTCGGCTTCGTGCTCAGGGTGAACTCGCCGCCATCGGGCAGCCCGTGACCCTTGCTGGTGCCTGGGACGATCTCCACATACTTGCCGCCCAGCACCGAGGCCAGCCGGACCTGATACCTGGTGTCCATCGGCAGCGGCTCGAGGCTCTTCTCCAGCGCGAGCCCCAGTTGCGCATACGTGTGCGGCCACTGCTTGGTCGGCACCTCCGGCGAGATGGTCAACACCTGTCCCACCCGAGCCCCGCCGATCCGCACGTCGGCGTTCTTGACCAGTTCGGCGGCGTTGGCGACGTCGACCTTGATGTTGTAGGTCGGCACGAACGGCAGGCCGTTCTCGGCGATGTAGGACAGATAGACGGCCACGATGATGATCAGAATCGTCACCGTCCCGACCAGGATCGGGTTGTCGAAGACCTCGAAGGCGGCTTTCCGGCGGCTTCTCATTTGAGCAGGTAGTCGACGAGGTTCTTCAGCGCCTGGGTGGTCTGCTGCACGGCCGCGCCGGTGACCGCGGGGAGGGTGCCCCCGGCAGCGGCCGAGGCGCCCCCGGAGGCCGGCTGAGCCGGCGTGGAGGCCGATCCCGGACTCGCGGGAGTCGCGGTGCCCGGTGTCGTGGTCGGCGTGCTCAGTCCCGCAGCCCCCGTCGAGGGCGAACCGGCCCGCGTTGCCGATCTGGCCACGCCGCCGCGACGATTGGACCGTGCGATCGCCTTCACCGGCGTGTAGCTGGGCTGCGAGCCGAAGTGGGCCGAACAGCCGGTCACCGGCTTGGTGGCGAAGGTCCCGCAGAGGCCATTGTTGGGACCGACCAGGAGGATTCCGAGCAGGTGCGAGGTAGCGTCCTCGCGAGCCAGCGACGCCCCGATCTCGTAGGCGACGGTGAGGAAGTTCTCGATGAAGCCATGCTGCTGCAGATTCGACGCGAGCCTCGCGAACAGCCGGGTTTGAGGCAGCGAGCGCCGCAGATACGTGCGCACCGTGCCCAGGAGCGGGGTCGCATCGCGGATCGCCGGGATCGCCGTCTTGATCGCCGAGCCGAGCTTGGCCAGACCCGGTTTGGCCGCCTTGACGAACGGCGGCAGGTCGGTCGAGACCTTGTTCAGGAACGGCACCGCCGCGCGGAGCTGCACGAGTAGCGGCGTTCCGTCGTTGGCCACGGTGTCGACCGATCTGAGCGCCGGCTCCATCGCGTTCAGAAGCGGCGGAAGCCGGTTGATCGTCTGCGAGAGCGAGTCGCGATGCGCGGCGGTCAACGTGGTCAGCGCGGCCGTGCGGTCCAGGAACGTCTGCAGCGCCTGCGTGTGGCCGGCGCCCTCGGCCGCGATCGCTCCTGTGGCGTCGACGATCGTGGCGAGCTGCGCCTTCTGGCGAGACAGGATCCCGATCACCTGGCGCGTCAGGGCCAGCGCGGGGTTGGCGCGCCGCAGGATCGCGTTGAAGTCCGCACCTCGCCCGGCCGTGCCGATCCCCAGCTCGTCGATGATCACCTGGAAGCGTTCGCGGGTCGGCAGGTTGAAGATGTTGAACAGGTCGAGGATGCTCACCGGCTCGGTCGTCTGGGTGACCGGAACCGTCGGCGGGTTACCGCCGGACGCTTTCAGGGGCGGCTTGCCCGGGGTGCCGGGGTTGCAGTCGACGTAGTTCTCCGCGATCAGCCCTTCCGGGCGGATCGTGCAACTCGCGTCCTTGTGGAACGGCATGAACTTGCTGTCGATCGTCGCCTGGACCTCGGCTTTGAAGTCCGGCGTCACGACCACGTTCTCGATCTTGCCCGCCTTGGCCCCGGCCACCTTGACCAGCTGGCCGCCGATCAGGCCCCGGGCGTCGTCGAAGATCACGTTGAAGCTCGCGGTGGAGCTGCCCTCGGCGCTGGCGCCGAACCCGAGCACGGCGAGCAGAGCCGCCAGGGCGAGGAGGCCGAAGATAACCGCGATGCGCCTCATGGGTTCTGATCGTGGGCCGGGTTGCAGATGTTGCCGGCGGCGGCCAGGGAGTCGGGGGTCGTCCACGGGTTGGAGCCGTCGGCCGCCGGCGCTCCTCCGCCGCCCGGGCATGTGGCCAGCAGGCCGGTCCGCTCGCCGTTCAGCGGGCCGAGCTTGCTCAGCGTCGTGCCCAGCAGGCTCAGAAGACCGCTCAGCGACGCGCCGCCCCCCTGCACGGTCAGAAGGGCCTTCAGGTAGTGGCCGTTGGCGTCATAGGCGCCGCCCTCGGCCCCACCAACTCCATTGAAGAATCCGGCCACCACATCAGGCGCGTAAGGCCGCAGCCCGGAAAGGATCGGGGTCAGCTGCTTCACTCCCGAGGTCAGCGAGTTCAGCGCCGGAATGCCGGTCTTGACCACCGGCGGCAACGCCGTGAGCGCCCGCTTGGCGCCCGGGAACAGCGCCCGAACCTGCGCGATCGTGGGGATCAGATTCTGGCCGAAGGGGACGATCCGGCGCAGGAGCGTGGCCAGCCTGGGCGCCACGGGTATCAGCGCCGACAGGGCCGGGTTGAGCTGGCCGAGCGTGTAGTTGACGTCGCCCAGCACCCCTTGTCCCTGGGCCAGCACCGCCGGCGCGCGGGAGAGGATGTCCTGCAGGGCGACCCGCTGGCTGGCCACCTGGCGCAGCGTCGCCGCGGTGTTGGTGACCGCGCCGCCGAGATCGGCGGAGTGGGCGGCGAGCGAGCTGGCCAGTTGTCCCGTCGAGGCGACCAGCCGCTGCAGCGCGAAGCGGTCGGCGACGATCTCCGAGCCGAGCTGCGTCAACTGGCTGAACGCCGGGTTCAGGTAGTGCGCGAGCTGGTTGAGGCTGGACACGGTCGGCTTGCCGACGAAGTACGCGCCGGTCTTCAGGATCTGCTGCAGCGAAGCGCGCACCTTCGGCGTCAGCGCGTCGAGCACCACATCGAGATCGACGATCCCGCGCGTCTGGGCGAACGGCAGCGTGCCGCCGCTCTTGATCGGATCGCCGGCCCCGGGCGTGAGACCGACGAACCGGTTGGCCACTCCGGTCAGGCTGAGCTGGCCGATCGTGGCCAGCGTCCCCTTGCGCAGCGGCGTGATGCTGCTGTCGCTGATGTCGAGCTCGATGTCGGCCAGCCCGTTGTTCGCGAGCTTGACCGAGCCCACCGTCCCGACCTGATGACCGGCGACCGTGACGATGTCGCCGTTCACCAGCTGCCCGGCGTCGCTGAACTGCGCGTGCAGGACGTAGCTCGAGCCCCCGGTGATGAGCACGAAGACCACCACCAGGACGGCGATCGCCAGCGCGCCCATCGCGACCAAGCGGGCGATCTGCTGGCGTGCCATTAGCGAGCGTCCCCCACTCAGCCCCCGATTGGCGCCCGCGCGTTGCCGCCCCAGAACAGCTGCGTGCCGATCAACCCGATCAGGTGGATGCCGAGGATGTTCGCCACCATCGACTGCGCCGTGGCCTTGCCCACCCCGACCGGCCCTCCGGACACGTTGTACCCGTAGTAGATGCAGACGAGCACGATCAACGTGGCCATGGCCATGCACTTGATGCCGGAGAAGAGGAAGTCGATCGGCGATTGGAACTGCCAGAAGAGCTGCAGATAGCCACCCGGTGACACCTGCCCCAGCTGGACGACGCTGGCCAGATAGGAGGCCAGGAAACCAACGGCGACCGAGATCATGAACAGGAACGGCAGCACGATCCAGGTCCCCAGCAGCCTGGTCGAGCCAAGGTAGAGAAGCGCGTCGAACCCCATCACCTCGAGCGCGTCGATCTCATCGGAGATCCGCATCGAGCCGATCTCGGCGACGAACCCGGTTCCCACCTTCGCGGCCATCATGTACCCGAACGCGTACGGGATCACCTCGCGCAGGTCGCACAGCGCGGTGATCGCCCCGGTCGCCGAGGTCGCCCCGACCGATTTGGCCGCATAGGCCCCCTCGATCCCGCACTGCAGGCCGAGGATGAACACCAGCCCCAGCACGATCACGGCCGAGCCGGTGATCAGGATCCCGGCCTGGCGCACCGTCTCGCCGATGAACTTGAGCACGCGGCCGTTGAAGATCTTGATCACGATCTGGCCGCAGAAACGCGACGCCTCCCCGAAGGAGGTCAGGGCCGCCAGCGGCCGCGCGAAGATGTTCATCGCGGCGTGTTCAGGGCCGGATGGGTGGCCAGCAGCGTCTGGGTGAACGTGTAGTCGATCGCCCCGATGCCCAGGAACGCGATCACCACGGCCTGATTGACGGCCCGCCCGACGCCCTCCGCACCCCCTGAGGCGGTCAGCCCCTTGTAGCAGCAGACGATCGCGATCATCGCCCCGAACAACGTCGACTTGACCAGCATGGCCAGGAACTCGGCCGTCGTCGCCTGTGAGAAGAAGGTCGAGAAGAACGGTCCGATCTGCGCGCCGTCGGAGAGGGTCACCAGCAGCCCACCGAGCGTCCCGAACAGCAGCGCGTAGATCGAGAACAGCGGCGTCAGCAGCATCAGCGAGAGGAACCGCGGGACGACCAGGCTCTTGATCGGGTCGACGCCGAGCACCATCAGCGCGTCCAGTTCCTCCCGGATCTTGCGCGCACCGAGGTCGGCCGTCATCGCGGTACCGGCCACGCCGGCCATCACGATCGCGCACACCAGCGGCGCAAATTCCCTCATCACGATGATCACGAACAGGCCGCCGAGCCGGTCGATCGCCCCGAGCAGGTTGAGGAAGTTGCCGACCTCGATGCCGGCCGGGCCGTAGGTGAAGGCCAGCGAGGCCAGGATCATCGGGAACCAGCCCAGCCGCAACGCGAACAGGAACTGGTCGACGAGCTCCGGGCCGAAGTTGTAAGGAGGAGTTATCGCGGCGACGATCGTGCGCCGGAACAGGAGCACCATCGCGCCGATCGTCTCGATGAATCCTCTGACCGGCCCATAGCCGAATCTGAGAACGACATCCATGTGGCGACGCTCCTCCTATTCGTCCGCTGCCTCGCCGACCTGAGGTCGCGGACGATCATATTCGTAACGGCGGCGTAGCCGCAATGTCGAACCGCTGGCCACACGGCCAGTTATGCCGGCTCGCTCGCCCGGTCCTGTTTTCCCCTCCCCGGCCCTCGACGGCCGCGCGACGCCTCGCTGCCGGGGTCACTATACTTTATGAAGTATGTCTACGTTCAGGCGCCTGCTCGGCTTCCTTCGACCCTACCGCAGTGGGGTCGTATGGTCCTTCGCGCTCGCGTTTGGGGCGATGGTCGCGACGGTGCTGATCCCCGCCCTGACCGGGCGCGCGATCGATGCGGTCCGGGCCCACCATCGCCACCAGCTGATGCTCTGGGCGATCGCGATCCTCGCCGCCGGCTTGGCCCGGCTCGGCCTGAGCGTGTTCCGCCGGCTGATTGCCGGCCGGGTGTCGCTCGGGATCGAGTTCGACCTGCGCAACCGGATCTACGAGCAACTGCAGCGGCTCGAGCTCGGCTTCTTCGACGGACAGCAGACGGGCCAGCTGATGTCGCGGGCGACCGTGGATCTGCAGTCCGTCCGCTTCTTCCTCGGATACGGACTTATCTTCATCGCTCAGTCGCTGCTGACGATCCTGCTGGCGGCAATCGCGATGTTCGCCCTGCGGCCCGAGTTGGCCGCGCTATCGCTGGCTCCGGTCCCGTTCGTCGTGCTGATCGCGTCGCGCTACGGCAAGCATTCCCAACCGGCGATCAGGGAGGCGCAGCAGCGGATCGCCGAGCTGACCGCGGAGGCGGAGGAGAACATCTCGGGGGTGCGCGTGGTCAAGGCGTTCGCCCAGGAGCAGCGTCAGCTCGAGCGGTTCGGGAATTCGGTCGAGCGGGTCTTCGATCAGCAGATGGTCGCCACCAAAATTCAGGCCCTGTATGGGCCGATGATCAGCTTCCTGCCGAATCTCGGTCTCGCCGCGATCCTCCTCGTCGGGGGGCGCGAGGTCATCAACGGCTCGCTCACCGTGGGCCAGTTCACCGCGTTCTACGCCTACCTGCTGATGCTGATCTCACCGATGCGCACGCTCGGCTACATGCTCGGATCGGCCCAGCGCGCCACCGCATCGGGCGCGCGGATCTTTCAGATTCTCGATCGCGCTCCCCGGATCACCGCGCCGCAGGACGCACCGCCGCTCCCGCCGGGCCACGGCCAGGTCACGCTGCGCGGCGTGGGGCTGACCTTCGAGGGCGCCCAGCATCCGGCGCTGCGGGACATAGACCTCGATGTCGCGGCGGGCGAGACCGTGGCCCTGGTCGGGGCGATGGGGTCGGGCAAGACGGCGCTCGTCTCGCTTCTCTCCAGGCTCTACGACGTCACCACCGGTTCGGTCCGGATCGACGGGGCCGACGTCCGCTCCGTCGACCTGGTCAGCCTGCGCCAGTCGATCGCCGTGGTCAATGACGATCCGTTCCTGTTCTCCGCCACCGTGCACGACAACATCGCCTACGGGCGGGCCGCTGCCACGCGGGACGAGGTGGTGCGGGCGGCCGTGGCCGCCCAAGCCGACGACTTCATCCGGAAGCTGCCAGACGGCTACGACACGATGGTGGGCGAGCGCGGGCTGACGATCTCCGGCGGGCAACGTCAGCGGATCGCCATCGCCCGGGCGATCGTGGCCGAGCCCCGGATCCTGATCCTGGACGACGCCACGTCGTCGGTCGATGCCTCCACGGAGCAGGAGATCAAGCTTGCGCTGGCCGAGGTGATGGCCAACCGGACCACGTTCGTGATCGCTCATCGCCTCTCGACGATCGCGCTGGCCAAGCGGATCCTCGTCCTCGAGGACGGGCGGCTGGTCAGCCAGGGCTCGCACGATCAGCTGCTCCAGAGCTCCGAGCTGTACCGCGAGATCGTCGAGAAGGGCATGCCCGACCAGGTGTTCCTCAACCGCAAGCCCGCCGAGGCGGTGGGCCTGTGAGTGGGGAGTTCGCTGGCGCGAACTCCCTTGGGAGATTTGCCAGAGGCAAATCTCCTGGGAAGGTTGCGTCATGAGCACTGGATCGGGCGCGGAGCTCCGGCGCCGCCTGCGCCAGACCGGCGGGCGCGGTCGCAAGCTTCACGGGCTCTGGCTGCTGCTGGCCCCTTATCGCTGGCGCGTGGTGGCGATGCTCGTCGCGCTGGTCGCCGCGTCGGCCTCGGCGCTGGCTCCGGCGCCGCTGGCCAAGGTGGCGATCGATCAGGGGATCCAGCGCCACGACGCCGGCGCTCTGGACCTCGTGGTCGCCGCGTTCCTGGCCTCTGCGCTGATCTACGGCGTGGCCACCTACGCGCAGACGTATCTGGTCGGCTGGGTTGGTCAGCGGGCGCTCCAGGATCTCCGGGTGCAGCTGTTCAAGCACCTCCAATCGCTCTCGATCGGCTTCTACTCCCGCAACCGCGCCGGGGTGATCATCTCGCGGCTGACCAACGACGTCGAGGCGCTGGATCAGCTCGTCGAAGACGGCCTGGCCACCCTGATCCAGTCGGGACTGACGCTGCTCGGCGTGGTGGTGATCCTGCTCGTGCTGGACTTCCAGCTGGCGTTGCTCACCTTCCTGGCGCTGCCGCTGCTGGCCATCGGCGCGCTGCTCTTCCGGATCGCCTCGGCCGACGCCTACCGGCTGACGCGCGAGAAGATCGCCACGATCACCGGTTACCTGCAGGAGAGCCTGTCGGGAATCCGGGTGGTACGCGCGTTCGGCCAGGAGCCCCGCCACATCCGGCGCTTCCGCGAGCTCAACGACGAGAACCGCCAAGCCAACATGACCACCGTCAACCTGAACGCGGCGTATTTCCCGGCGGTCGAGCTGCTTTCCGCCCTGGTCACGGTCGAGATCCTGCTGATCGGCGGGATCGAGGCGATCAACGGCCACACCTCGACCGGTGTCGTCTTCGCCTTCATCGCCGCGCTGAACAACTTCTTCGACCCGATTCAACAGCTCTCGCAGCTCTACACGACATACCAGTCCGGCATGGCCGCGCTGGACAAGATCTTCGAGCTGCTCGACGAGCAACCCGAGCTGGTCGATGCCCCCGACGCGGTCGAGCTCGCCTCGCTGAGGGGAGAGCTCCGCTTCGAGGATGTCTCCTTCCGGTACGGCTCCGAGGAAGCGGCGACGCGCCCGGCCGGTGACGTCGCCTACGCCCTGCGCGACATCGATCTGCAGATCCCGGCCGGTCAGACCGTCGCGCTGGTCGGCGAGACCGGCGCCGGCAAGTCGACGTTCGCCAAGCTCGTGGCGCGCTTCTACGACCCCACCGAGGGACGGATCCTGGTCGACGGCCACGACCTGCGCTCGGTGACGGCCCATTCGCTGCGCTCGCAGATGGGCGTCGTGCCGCAGGAGGCGTTCCTGTTCAGTGGCACGATCAAGGAGAACATCTCGTTCGGCCGCCCGGAGGCGAGCGCGGAGGACATCCGCGACGCCGCGCGCGCGGTGGGCGCCGACACGTTCATCGAGCGCCTCGAGTACGGCTATGACACGCAGGTGGGCGAGCGTGGCGTGCAGCTGTCGGCCGGCCAGCGACAGCTGCTGGCCTTCGCCCGGGCTCTGGTGGCCGACCCCCGGATCCTCGTGCTCGACGAGGCGACATCGAATGTCGACGTGCACACCGAAGGGCTGATCGAGCTCGGCCTGCGCCGGCTGGTCGCCGGGCGCACGGCAATCGTGATCGCCCACCGGCTCTCCACCATCCGCCACGCCGGCCGCATCATCGTGCTCGAGAACGGGACGATCGTCGAACAGGGCACCCACGACGAGTTGCTGGAGCGCGAAGGGCGCTACTGGCAGCTGTATCGCGACTGGGCGGAGCAGGCAGCGGCCTGATGGCGCCGGTGGTCAACGGCCTGGCCACGGCCGCGGTCAAGGGCACCCGGGTGCGCGCGGTCGACCAGATCGAGCTGGATCGGACCGGCGCGCGCGGTAACCGGCGCTTCTATGTGATCGACGAGCGGGGGCGGATGCTGAACGGCAAGCAGCTCGGTGACCTCCAGTCGGTGCTGGCCGAGTTCGACGTAACGTCCGGCTCGCTGCAGCTGCGCTTCCCCAGCGGCCGGATCGCCCGGGGCGAGATCGCGCTCGGACCGAGCCTGATCACGCGCTTCTTCTCACGCCCGCGGGAGGACCGGCTCGTGCTCGGGCCGTGGGCGGCGGCGCTCTCGGAGTTCATCGGACAGCCGCTGCGGCTGATCCAGACCGCGAGCGCTGTCGATCGCGGGAGGCGCGGCGCCGTATCGCTGATCTCGTGCTCATCGCTCGCCCGCCTGGCCGGTGTCGGCGCCGGCAGCGGGCTGGATGCCCGCCGGTTCCGGATGCTGGTGCAGGCGGACGGGATGGCCGCGCACTCGGAGGACGATTGGGTCGGCCAGCGCGTCCGGATCGGCGAGGCGGTGGTGCGCTGGCATGGCCACGTGGGGCGCTGCCTCGTCACCAGCCGCGACCCCGACACCGGCGAGATCGATCTGCCCACGCTCGATCTGCTGGGCAGCTACCGGCGTGGGGAGCCCACCACCGAGCCGCTGGCGTTCGGTATCTACGGCGAGGTGCTCACCGGCGGGCGGGTCCGCGTCGGGGACGCGATCGAGCTGGACGAGTAGGCTCCCAGCCGTGAGCGAAGAGCGCGTCCGGATCGAGATCGCCGACCACGTCGCCATCGTCACCATGGCCCGGGCCGAGAAGCACAACGCGCTCGACATCGCGATGTTCCAGGGACTGATCGACGCCGCCGCCAGGCTGCGCACCGAGCCGGGAGTGCGGGCCGTCGTGCTCCACGGCGAAGGGCCCAGCTTCTGCTCGGGCATCGACCTGGTCAGCGTGATGTCGGCCCAGGCCAACGGCGCCGGACCGCTCGAGCCATTGAAGGAAGAGGTGCCGAACTGGTTTCAGCGCGCCGCCTACGGCTGGATCGAGGTGCCGGTTCCGGTGATCGCGGCGGTCCACGGCAACTGCCTCGGCGGCGGCCTGCAGATTGCGCTCGCCGCCGACATCAGGATCTGCGCGCCCGACGCCCGGCTTTCGGTGATGGAGCTCAAGTGGGGGTTGATTCCCGACATGTCGATCACCCGCACGCTCCCCCGGCTCGTCGGCATCGATGTCGCCAAGGAGCTGACCTACACGGCGCGCGTGTTCAGCGCCGAGGAGGCGGCCCGGCTCGGCGTCGTCACCCGCCTGGCCGACGATCCCCTGACCGCCGCCCGTGAGCTCGCGGCAGAGATCGCCTCCAAGTCCCCCGATGCGGTACGTAGCGCGAAGCGCCTTTATGACGAGGCCTGGACGGGGAGCGCGGAGTCCACCCTCTCGCTCGAGGCGCGGCTCCAGCTCGCCCTGATCGGATCACCCAACCAGCTCGCCGCGGTGACCGCGGGCCTGACCAAGCAGGCGGGCGAGTTCACCGACCCCGAGTGACGGTCCCGCGCTGACCGCCTCCCTCAGTGACGGGACCCGCGCTGACCGACCCCCCATGATGCCCCCGCTCGGTGACGGACCCGCGCTGACCGCCCCCCATGACACCCCGCTCCGTGACGGACCCGCGCTGACCGCCCCCCGTTGGGGGCGCCGGGCGATGGTTTATCATCAATTCGGAAGCTAGGGGAGTATTCAAACCGGGCGGATAGAAGGAAGCTCGTGGTGGGCCGAGGGGAAGATCAGACGACTGGAAGCGCGTTTCGGGTGATCCCGGGTGGTAACGCGTTGGAGGATGGATGGGCCTGGTTCTGCGGCTATTGCGGTAGGGCTCCACGCGCATCGTTGCCGACGCCGGTGGCCCGAGTCTGCGAATCGTGTTTTGTCGGCGTCCTGCTGGAGACGGCGACCGAGGCCGTCCCTGGCGGCGCGCCGTTCCTTGTAGTTGACTCGTCGCTGAAGATCTCCGCGGTCTCCGATTCGGCCGAGCGCCTGCTCGAGCTCTACGAACAGGATGCCAATGGCCATCATGTTTTTGAGTTCCTGGTCAGCGCCGACGCCGAGGACGCCGAGAGCGTCGACAACTTCGCCGTGGCGATCTCCGCGGCGGCCGACACAGTCGCCCCGATCCGCCACGCGGGAATCACGCTGCGCCGGAGGCGCTCGGTCAGTTGCCGCCTGCGCATCGCCACCTGTGGGCCGCCGCGCGCGGCGCTCGTGGTGTTCTCCGCGTGCAGCGACGGAGGGCGCCCGCTGCAGGTGGCGGCGGGTTAGTCCTCTCCGTTAGGCCCGGGCGTCGAAGCTATACTCGCGCCTCCGTGAGTCGCGTTCCGCGCGATTTGCGTGCGTGCCGGCCCGGATTCACTGCGGGGTGGAGTAATCGGCAACTCGCCAGGTTCTGGCCCTGGAATTCAAGGTTCGAGTCCTTGCCCCGCAGCTCTCCGGCACGCCCTGACGACGGCCGCCTCGGCCCTCGCCTCCCGCCTCCGCCCTCGCCTCGCGCCTCCGCCCTCGCCTCCCGCCTCCGCCCTCGCCTCCCGCCTCCGCCCTCGCCTCCGCGCCTCCGCCCTCGCCTCGCGCCTCCGCCCTCGCCTCGCGCCTCCGCCCTCGCCTCGCGCCTCCGCCCTCGCCTCGCGCCTCCGGCCTCGCCTCGCGGGCTCGTTTCGGCGGTGGCTCAGGCGTGGCAGCGCGTTTGGGCGCGTGGCGGGCTTGGGATGTGGGGTCGGGATCTTGACGAACGATCGCAACGAGGAAGGGGCGGGAGGCCTGGCCTTGCGGGGGGCGTGCTACATAACCCGCAGATAGTGCGGGTTATGTAGCACGCTTCGGTATCGGCGAGGGTCGCAGCCCCTTCTGGCGCGGTCGATCCCCCTGCCGCCGTGATCTCCGGGCCCGTGCGCCGAAGGGCAGCCGCCGGAGCCCCGAGGCGATGATCGCCACGACATCGCACGAGACCGCCACGAGATCGCCGCGAGATGGCCACTAGATCGCGGCGAGATGGCCGCTAGATCATGGCTAGATCACGGCTAGATCACGGCTAGATCACGGCTAGATCGCGGCTAGATCGCTCGAAGGATCGGCCAGCGCGCCGCCGGCGGCGGAGAGGTCGGTGCCGTCGACGATCAGCCGGCGGGCCTCCTGAAGGTCCTCGGAGCGCCCCACGCTCAGCGCCGCGCGCAACCGGCCGTCCCCAAGGTAGAAGACCGTGAAGCGGCCGTCGTCGAGCGAGCCGCGGACGATCTCCTCGTGCCAGTCGGAGGCTGGACCCACGTACTCGAGCGATGCCCAGTCGGAGAGGTCGGAGAAGAAGTAGGGCACGACGTCGTAGTCGCGCGCCTGGCCGAGCATGTTCTGGCCCGCCACCTTGCCCTGGTTCAAGGCGACGTCCCAATGCTCGATCCGGATCGGTTTACCGTCGTGGATGACGCTCAGGTATTCGGCCACGTCGCCCGCCGCGTAGATCCCGGGCGCCGAGGTCTGCAGCTGCGCGTCGACCGAGACGCCGCCGCTCTGGCCGAGCGTCAGCCCGGCACTGCGGGCGAGCATCACGTCCGGCACGGCGCCGGCTCCGATCACCACGGCGTCGGCCTCCAGCTCGAGGCCGCTGCGGCAATGCACCCGCGTGACCCGCCCATCGGCCCCCTCGAAGTGGTCGAGCTCGTCGTT
Organism: uncultured Solirubrobacterales bacterium; assembly: GCA_963744755.1. GTDB lineage: Bacteria > Actinomycetota > Thermoleophilia > Solirubrobacterales > Solirubrobacteraceae > Palsa-465. Next base: position 59,841 of record CAVUUS010000001.1, read on the forward strand.
ACCGTGAACGCCGATGCCGTGCGCCTCGAGCACACCCTGGAAGTACCGCCCGGCCTGCTCGCCGAAATGGCGACTCAGCACTACCGGCTCCATCATCACCAGGGTGCAGACGCTGCCCAGCTCGGTCAGCGACGCCGCGACCTCGCACCCGATGTACGAGCCGCCGATCAGCACGACGCGCTTGCCGGCGGCGTCCTCGCGGATCGTGTCGGCATTGCCCAGCGTGCGCAGATAGTGAATCCCGTCGAGCTCCGCGCCGGGGACGTTCAACCGGCGTACGTTGGCGCCGGTGGCCAGCAGGGCCCGATCGAAGCTGACCTCCTGCTTGTTCGAGAGCTTGACCGTGCGGGCGGCGGGATCGAGCTTCATCGCCGATGTCCGGGTGAGCGCCTCGATCCCCTGATCGGCGTACCACTCCGCCGGTGCGATCAACACGTCGGACCGGGATTTTCGGTCTCGTAGATATTCCTTGGAGCAGGGTGGCCGGTCGTAGGGAAGGTCGGGCTCCCGCCCGATCAGCAGGATCGTCCCATCCGCGCCGCCGGCCCTCAGGGCACGCGCGCAGCTGGCCGCCGCGAGCCCGCCGCCGATCAGCGCGTACTCGACGTGACGGTCGGCCATCCGGTCAACTGCCGGCGCGCGCCCCGTTGGACGCGAACTGCGGGGTGATGTCGGCCTCGAGACCAGGATCGAGGATCAGGAGCACCTGATCGCCGGATTCGATCACCGAATCGGCCTTGGGGACGAATCCTGCGCCGCCACGCAGCACCGAGATGATCAGCGAGCCGTCGGGGAGCGACACGTCCTGGACGCGACGGCCGGCCGCCGCCGACCCCTCCCCCACCTCGAGCTCGATGATCTCGAGGTGCTCCTCCTCGAGGGCCAGCAGCTGCACGAGGCCGTACTCGGGCACCTCGTGCTCGATCAGCCGCAGGATCAGGTCGGTGGCCGAGACCGCCGGCTGGATCCCCAGCAGCTTGAAATGCTGGAGGTTGCGCGGGTTGTTGACCCGCGCGACGATTCGCGCGCAGCCATACTTCTCCTTGGCCACCTGGCAGATGAGGATGTTGTCCTCGTCGTCGCCGGTGACCGCGATCACCAGATCGGCGCGCTGGATCCCGGCGCGCTCGAGGACCCACAGCTCGGTGGCGTCGCCGTACTGGACTGCGTGCTCGAGCTCCTCCTCCACCACCCGGTAACGATTGTGATCGGACTCGATCAGGGTCACCTCGCGGTCCTTGGCGATCAGCTCGCGGGCGAGGTTCCACCCCACTTTCCCCGCCCCGGTGATGATCACATACACCGCCGCATCACCTCTACGTGGCCAGGGCCACGCGCTCGGCCTGGTCGATCGCGATCTGGGTCGGGCAGATGGTGAGGAGGCCCTGTTCCGCGTACCAGGCGGCGCGCGCCGGGTCGGCGACGCGCACGACCACGCGGGGAACCTCGAAGCGGCGCTGGGCGAGCTGCGCGATCACCAGGTTGGTGTTGTCGCCTCGGGTCGCGGCCAGGAACACGTCGGCGTCGACGATGCCGGCCTCGATCAGGCCGTCGATCTCGAGCGCGGTACCGACCGTGAAGCGCCCGCCGGCATCCTCCCATGTCGCTGTTTGGTCCTTGTCGAGGCGCTCGTGCGACAACGGATCGCTGTCCATCACCGAGACCTCGTGTCCGGCGTCGAGCGCTCGTTTGGCCACCGCCGACCCGACGCGACCGCAACCCACGATCAGAATGAACATGAGCGGGACTCTACGCGTTGTCGGGGATGGGCGTGGGCGGCGCGGGAGCCATCGGTCCGGGCCCGGGCGCCGCCTTGGCCAGCGGCGGCGGCGTCAGCGATGCCGCCACGATCACCAGGGCGAAAGCGAGCAGCCGCAGCGCCAATTCGAACCGGCCAGCCGGCAGCGGCTCCGAGAACACGATCGGGCCGGCGGCGATCGTGGTCAGGTTCGCGGCGGCGCTGGTCAAGGCGATGACCGGCACCGCCTCGCCGAGCTGGAGGCTCCGGGCCGAGACGAGCAGCCCGACCAGCGAGGCGATCAGGATCACGAACGCGAGCGGATGGATCAGGACGCCGAGGCCGAGATGGCCGAGATGAGAGCTGAGCGCCTTGATCGACGTGTCCGACGCCGCCCAGAGCAGGCCCGCCGAGACGGCTAGCACGGTGCCCCGGCGCGAGCCCACCGCCAGCACCAGCCCCACCGCCGAGACGGCCACGATCCAGATCGTCAGCGTGCCGGGCGCGTAGTGGGAGTGGGCGCCGCTTCCGCCCCCATCGAGGGTGGCGGCCAGGACGGCGAGCCCGGCGGCGGTCAGCGCAACCCCGACCCACTCCCGCCGCGTAACGGCGATCCCGAACAAGCGGTCGGCCACCACGGTGAGCAGCACGAGCCCACCGGCGATCACGGACTGCACCAGCGAGATCGGGGCCAGCGAGAGCGCGCCCACATGAAGCCCCCAGGACGCGAACGCGATCACGATCCCGAGCGAGTACAGCGGCGAGCGGAACAACACGATCGTGCTGTGCACCGGTCGCCTCAGCTCCACGGCCGGCGCCTCGTTGGCCCCGCGGAACTTGTAGAGGAACCCGGCCACCGATCCGAAAGCTGTCAGCAGCGCCAGCACCAACCCGATCTGCACACTCAGTGACATCGAGGCGAGCGTAGCGCCAACCCCCGAACACCACAGCGGCTTCGCCCGCTCCCACCCACCCGGCGCCAGGAGCACCTCGCGTTCGCGCCAGACGTCGAAGGTACATGCCCCATTTCGGGGGGATCGCGCGACCCGGGACCACCTCACGCACTATCACTAACCCTTGCGACTCGGTGAGGAGGTTAGACGGGCGCGCTTCCCCCCGAACGGGGCAGTACCGGAGACTCAGGTGATGAGCGGAATGATCAGCAGTGCCACGATATTCGCCACTTTGATCATCGGGTTGATGGCCGGGCCGGCGGTGTCCTTGAACGGGTCACCAACCGTGTCACCGGTGACCGCGGCCGCGTGAGCCTCGGAGCCCTTGCCGCCGAACGCCCCGTCCTCGATCAGCTTCTTGGCGTTGTCCCATGCCCCGCCGCCGGCGGTCATCGAGATGGCCATGAACACGCCGACGACGATCACGCCGATCAGCAGGCCGCCGAGCGCCTCGACGCTGATCAAGCCGACGATCAGCGTGAACACGATCGGGATCAGCGCCGGGATGATCATCTCCCGCTGCGCGGACTTGGTCACGATGTCGACGCAGGTTCCGTACTCGGGCTGCTCGGTGCCGTCCATGATCCCGGGATGCTCGCGGAACTGCCGGCGCACCTCCTCGACGACGGCGCCGCCGGCGCGTCCGACGGCCTCCATCGAGAGCGCGGCGAACAGGTAGACCATCATGCCGCCGATCAGCAGGCCGATCAGGACCGGCGGGTTGCTCAGATCGAAGCTGGCCGACACGTGCCTGCCCAGGAGCTCCTCCCTGAACGCGTCGAACAGCACCAGCGCGGCGAGGGCGGCGGAACCGATCGCGTAGCCCTTGGTCACCGCCTTGGTGGTGTTGCCGACGGCGTCGAGCTTATCGGTGATGTTGCGGACCTCGTCGGGAAGCTCGGCCATCTCGGCGATACCGCCGGCGTTGTCAGTAATCGGACCGAACGCGTCGAGCGCGACGATCAGGCCGGTCAGCGACAGCTGAGCCATCACCGCGACGCCAATGCCATAGATGCCCCGGCCGCTGCCGCCACCGAGCTTCCAGGCGCCGAAGATACCCAGCGCGATCACGATCGCCGGCAGCGCCGTGGCCTGATAGCCCTGGGCAAGGCCCTGAATGATGTTCGTCGCGTGACCGGTCTGCGAGGCGCGCGCCGTCGACTTGACCGGCGAGAAGCGCGTCGAGGTGTAGTAGTCGGTGATCACGAACAGAAGGGCCGTGACCCCGAGGCCGATCAGGGCGCAGAGGTAGTAATGCCACCAATGCGGGCTTCCCCCTTCGTTGGTGAAGTGCACGCCGTCCATCAGCCACTTCGTGACCGGCAGGAAGGCCAGGGCGGCCAGCACGCCGGAGACGGCCAGGCCCTGGTAGAGCGCGCGCTCGACGTTGCCGGTCCGGGACCTGACGGCGAAGGTGCCGATGATTGAGGCGACGATCGACACGCCGCCGAGCACCAGCGGGAACAGCGCCACCGCAGTCGATTCGTTGAACAGCAGCACGCCGAGCAGCATCACCGCGACCGCGGTGACCGCGTAGGTCTCGAACAGGTCGGCCGCCATGCCGGCGCAGTCGCCGACGTTGTCGCCGACGTTGTCGGCGATCACCGCCGGGTTGCGCGGGTCGTCCTCGGGGATTCCGGCCTCGATCTTGCCCACCAGGTCGGCGCCGACGTCGGCCCCCTTGGTGAAGATGCCTCCGCCGAGCCGGGCAAACACCGAGATCAGCGAGCCGCCGAAGCCGAGTCCGATCAGGGCATCGACGCCGTGGCGCTGGCTCTCGCCGGCGATCGCCGTGAGTACGCCGTAATAACCCGCGACGCCGATCAGGGCGAGACCGACGACCAGCATTCCGGTCACCGCGCCGCCGCGGAAGGCGACGTCGAGCGCGGCAGGGACGCCGCCGCGCGCCGCCTCGGCGACGCGCGCGTTGGCGCGGACCGAGACGTTCATCCCGATGTAGCCGGCGGAGGCGGAGAGCAGACCGCCGATGGCGAAGCCGATCGCCACACGGATGTTCTGGATCGGGATCAGCGCGATGAACAGGATCACGCCGACCGCCGCGATCGTCGTGTACTGCCGGTTCAGATAGGCCCGGGCACCCTCCTGCACCGCTGCCGAGATCGAGCGCATCCGCTCGTTGCCCGGCGACAGCGCGAGCAGCGCGCGCGAGGTCAGGGCACCGTAGACGATGGCCGCGCCGGCGCAGACCAGCGCGACCAGGACGCCATGGTGCGTCAGAAAGCTAGACAAGAAGGTCCTCCGGGAAAGCTCTTGTTGTTAGGTGGCGCGCGCGAGTGCGGCCACAACGGCAAAAGGGCCGCCACCCGAAGGTCGGGCGGAGGCCCGGGTACCAAGACCGCGGCGAGTCTAGCGTGCTGGGCGGGCGAACGTCCGCTCGTCTTATCTGGCCTTTACCGGAGGACGGCGGCTACTGCCCCGGGATCCAGAGCCGCCCGCTGCGCTGCGCGGGACCGGCCTCGCCCGGCTTCGGTGGCTCCGACGCCGGCGCAGGTGGCGGCTCGCCCGCGGCCGGTGGGGGCTGGCTGGACTCGGCCGGAGGCGGCGCTGATGGAGGCTCGCTCCCGGGCGGCGGTGCCTGGCCGCCGATCCGCACGTAGGCCAGCTGCAGCTGCGAGAGCGCCTGGCGGATCTGCCCGGCCTGCTGGGGGGCGGTCTGATCGATCAGCGGCATCGCCGCGCGGATCGCCTCGATCGCCAGCTGGACCTGCGCCGGGTCGCGCTCGGACTGGGTCCCGGGCGTGAGCCCCGTGCGGCGCATCCCCAGGTTCACCAGCATGACCACGTGCTCGAGCAGGACGTGCTCGACTCGGATCTTCGTCAGCTCGGCCTCGTAGGCCGCGCGCATTTCCTCCTCGGTCGGCTCTGGGCCGCTGGTGCTCATTTGGTCACCTCCAAGATTCTCGGAAATCAAGTAGCCCTTCCGAGGGCCGGAGCATACGTGTCGCGGGTCTCGGCCACGCTCGCGGCGTAGATCTCCGCCAGGCTCGCTCCCGACTCGTGCATGCGCCGCAGGCGCTGGGCGCCGTTGAGCTCCGGGAGCACGACGTCGATCTCCAGCTCGGCGCGGGCCGGGGCCGTCCAGTCCAGCAACCGGGCCAGTGCTTCGGAGGCCGGATAGGGCTGGGCCCGCTCGAGGTCGAGCAGCTCGCCGTCCAGCCCGAAGCGGATCGCTCGCCAGAGGTTCTCCTCGATCAGCCGGCCCGGAAGGTCAGCGGCCGGGCGGCCGGCGTCGATGTCGCGTGCCGTCTGGGCCACGCAAGCCACGATCAGCGCGGCCAGCCCGTCCGCCTCGGGTCCGGTCGCCTGGGCGTCGCAGATTCGCACCTCGACCGTCCCGAAACCGAAATGCGGCCGGACCGACCACCAGACCTGGGTGTACTCGATGATCGAGCGAGTCCGCACGAGGAAGTCGATGTACTGCGCGAACGCGGCCCAGCTGCCGAACGCATCCGGCACGCCGCAGCGCGGGAAGCTGCGGGTGAAGGTCTGCGTGCGAGCGCTGTGGAGCCCTGAGTTGCGGCCGTCCAGGAACGGGGAGTTGGCCGAGATCGCCAGCAGCACCGGGAGCACCGGCCGGAGCCGGTCGCAGATCAGCACGGCGCGGTCGGCGCCGCGGATGCCGACGTGGACGTGCAGCGAGAAGGTGTTGTTGCGCCAGGCGACGTACTTGAGCCCCTCCTCGACCAGGCGGTAGTGCTCGGTGTCGATGATCCGCTGGTCGCGGTAGTCCGACCAGGGGTGGGTACCGGTCGCCCCGAGCGCGATCCCGCGCTCGGCCGCGAGCGCGAACAGTCGACGCCGCCGGTCGTGCTGGGCGGCGACGGCGGCGGCCAGATCCTCGCCCCGGCCGGAGCGGATCTCGATCTCCGAGGAGATCAGCTCGCCCGCGATCGAGGCGGCGAGCACCGGATCGGCCGCCGCGGCCTGCCTCAGCTCCTCGAAGCGGGGGACGAGGCCGAGTCCGGCCGGATCCAGGAGGGCGAATTCCTCCTCCAGCCCGACCGTGAAGTCGGTCGAGCTCTCGAAGGTCGCATACGCGATGTCCAGGTCCAGGTCCACGTCTGACGGAGTTAGGTCAGATAGAAGTACAGCGCGTAAAGGAGATCGACGGCGGGACTGGAGGTGTGGACGGTGACCTCGGGTGGCACCTGCAGCAGTGCCTCTGAGTAGTTGAAGATTATCTTGACCCCGACGTCGACGAGATCGTCGGCCAGCTGCTGCGCGGCCGCCGAAGGGACCGCGAGCACGGCGACGACGATGTCCTCCTCGTCGACCACTTCCCGCAGCTCTGAGTTGTGGCGAACGGTCAGCGTGCCGATGCTGGTGCCGACTTTGTCCTGGTCGAGGTCGAAGACGGCGACTACGCGGAAGCCGTGGTCGGCAAAGATGTCGGAGGTGGCGATCGCCGTCCCCAGGTGGCCGGCGCCGAACAGGGCGATGTTGTGCTGCCCGGCGGTGCGCAGGATCTTGCGGATCTGCGTGACCAGCGACTCGACGTTGTAGCCGACGCCGCGCTTACCGAACTTGCCGAAGCCCGAGAGATCCCGCCTGATCTGAGTCGAGTTGACGTGCGTGTAGTCCGCGAGCTCCTGCGAGGAGATCGTGTCCTTGCCCATCTTGCGCGCCTGAGTGAGCACCTGGAGATATCGCGACAGCCGTGCGGCGACTCCGAGCGAGAGCTTCTCCCCCGGCTTATCGTCGTCTGGCTGAGCCGTTTCTGGCAGGCCGCCCACCGTGTAGCTCATTCCGGAGTCACTCTACTGGCACCGTTCGCCTGCTCCGCCCGCGGGCCGAGCGCGCGCTCGAGCTCGAACTCGTCCACGAACAGCTCGAACGCCTCCGCGCCGTCGATCGTGACCACCGGGATCCGCTCCAGATAAGCCCGGTGCAGTGCTTCATCCGCCTCGATGTCCTGCTCGCGCAGCTCGAACTGAACCCTGCCGCGCACGCGGAGGATCACCTCGCGCGCGTCATCGCACAGGCAGCAGCCCTCGCGGCCGTAGAGCACGACTCTCTTCATCACGCAGCCAGCCTGGGCTCGCCGGACGCGTAGACGTCGAGTCCGAGGTAAGCGGGGAACGGGCTGGCGGGCACGTACCGGGCCGCGCTGCCGATCATCGCCGCGTTGTCGGTGCAGAGCGCCGGAGGCGGCACGTCGAGCTCGACCCCGAGCTCGGCCAGGCGCCGGCGCAGCGGACCGTTGGCGGCAACACCGCCACCGACCGACAGTCGCGAGACCCCGGTCTCGGCGAGCGCGCGCCGGACCCTGAGCACGAGCGCCTCGACGATCGCCTGCTGGTAGGCGGCGGCGAGGTCGGCGCGCCGGCGCTCGGCCTCCGGCTCGCCTAGGTCGCGGATCTTGTAGAGCAGCGCCGTCTTCAAGCCGGCGAACGAGAAGTTCAGCCCGGGCAACTTCGCCGCGGTGGGGAAGTCGAACGCGCTCGGGTCGCCCCCGCGAGCCAGCCGTTCGAGCGCCGCGCCGCCCGGGTAGCCCAGGCCGAGCATCCGAGCGCCCTTGTCGAAAGCCTCGCCGGCGGCGTCGTCGAGCGTCTGCCCGAGGATCTGGAAGCCGGGGCCGCGGTCGCGGACGTGCGCCAGCAGCGTATGTCCGCCGCTGGCGATCAGGCTCAGGAACGGCGGCTCGAACGGCGACGGCGCCAGGAACGAAGCGGCGACGTGACCGTGCAGGTGGTCGACCGCCGCCAGCGGGAGCTCCCGTGCTGCCGCGATCGCCTTGGCGGTGGAAAAACCCACCAGCAGCGCCGCGACCAGGCCGGGCCCCTGGGTCACCCCCACCAGCTCGACGTCGTCAAGGGTCGCCCCGGCGGTGGCCAGCGCGTCGTCGATGACGTGGTCGATCAGCTCGAGGTGCTGACGGGAGGCGATCTCAGGCACGACGCCGCCATAGCGGTCGTGGACGCCCTGCGAGGAGATCACGTTCGAACGGATCTCCCCGTCCGCCGACAGCACCGCCGCGCAGCTGTCGTCACAACTCGTCTCCAACGCCAAGATCATGTGCAACCGCCCAGGGGACGGTTGCATTGGATGATCGCCCGGCGGGCGATCATCCGGCGGCGCCAGATGCCGAGTGCGTGTCCGCGGTGCGCCACATGATGATCGCGTCCTCGCCGGTGTCCTGGTAGTAGCGCGGGCGGGTGCCGACGCTCTTGAAGCCGAAGCCCTCGTAGAGCGCGATCGCCGGCGCGTTGGAGGTCCGAACCTCCAACGTGTACGCCTCGGCCCGACCGGCGCGCTCCAACATCGCCTCCAGCATCGCGTTGGCCAGCCCGCGCCGGCGCGCGGGTGGATCGACGGCGATGTTCATCAGATGCCAGGCCTGGTCATAGCGCGAGCAGATCAGATAGCCGACGAGCTTCCTGTGCTCGAACGCCGCCAGGCACACGCCGGAGGGCTTGGACAACTCGAGCACGAACATCGCCAGCGACCATGGCGTCGGGAACGCGCGGCGCTCGATCGCGATCACCTGTGGCAGGTCGGCGTAGGACAGTGAACGGATCTTGAGCGGCTCGGGAGTCATGACTTGGCGTGCTTCTGTCGGGCGATCTCGGCGTCCGGGAGGCGAAGATATGCCGGGCGGACGTCAGCAGGACTGGGCACTTGCATGCTGACGGCCAACCGGCAGTGGTTGATCGCCGAGACCCTGTGGAGCTCCGAGCCGTCCTCCGGGACGACCGCCCCTGAACGCTCCAGAGCCTGTCTGAATTCTATCGCGCCGTCCCCGATCGCCAAGACGGTCCGGCCCAGATTGCGCACCTCCGCCGCCAGGCGCTCCGGTGCGATCGCCGCCGGCGCCGAAAGCGGGCCGGCCCGGTCCGGATCGGGCCGGCCCGCCCGGTCCGGATCGCCGTCGTGTCGCTCCCAGGCCGCGGCGAACGCCTCGCCACGGCGGGCATCGAGCACGGCGTAGACCAGATCAAGCCCGAGCTCCGCCGCCGCCTGCTGTCCGCCGAGAGCGAGCGACTCGAGCGTCGAGACGCCGACCAGAGGGATTTCCGCCGCGCGAGCCAGGCCCTGGGCGGTGGCGATGCCGATTCTCAGGCCCGTGAACGTGCCGGGGCCGACCCCCACGGCGATGCGATCGATCCGCTCCCATCCGCCGCCCGATTGCCGCAATACCTCGACCGCCAGCTCCAGCAGATGGCGGGCATGTCCGGGCCGGGCCCCGGCGGGAGGGTCGTCGCGCCGCTCAAGCTCCAGGGCGCCAGGCAGCTCGCAGAGGGCCACCGCCGTGGCGCGGGTAGCCGTGTCCAGCCCGAGAATCCTCACCCCAGCACCACGATCCGCCGGTCTGCGCCGGCGTGCTCGAGCCGCACCCGGCGCAGCCTGACCGCCCGACCGGCGAGCCGAGCCTCAACCCCCCCTGGCCACTCTATGAACGTGATCATGTCGGCCCCGAGATAGTCGTCGAGCAGCTCGGGGTCTTCGTCGTCGAGGTTCTCCAGCCGGAACAGATCCACGTGGGCGACGGTCACGGGCGCCTCGTAGCGCTGACCGATCGTGAAGGTTGGGCTCGAGACGATTGCCGTCACGCCGAGGGCTCGGCAGGCCCCGCGGACCAAGGTGGTCTTGCCGGCCCCGATTTCGCCCTCGATCAGCACCACGTCGCCCGGCGCCAGCGTTTGCGCCAGCTTGGCGCCAAGCCGCTCGGTCTGCTCGGCGCGATCGGTCTCGCACCTGCGAGGGCCGCTCACTGCCCAGCCCTATCGGTGGCGCGAGTACAGCGGTACTCGCAGCAGCGCGCCCCCGGCGATCAGCAGGGCCGCCACCGCGGCCTCGAGCGTCAGATCGGTGCCGGTCTGGGGAAGCGGCTGGGTGCGGGGCTTGGCCGGCCGAGCGGCCCGGTTCCGGTGGGGCGGCTTCTTCCTAGGGTGCGGTGCCCTGGGCTTGTGGGCCTGCCGCAACCCGGGCGGCGGTGTCGGGGACAGCGTCGAATTCGCGGCATCGGCGGTGACGGGCAACAGGAGCAGGGCTGCCGTCACCAGCAAAGGCGCGGTTCGTCGAGTCAGCGGCATGGCTCTGCGACACTGTAGAGAAGCTCTCGGCGCGTGCGGGGCGGCGCGAGGCCCCGTGACCACCGTCGCGTTCGGTACCGTCAGCGGCGGTATGCCCGCGCTCCGAGACAGATTCACCGCTGCCCGCCTCGTTACCGCCTAATGAGCACTCGTCGTCTTCCCGCTTGGTCTGAGACGATCTCGAGCCTGCGCCAGTCCGACACCGGGAAGGCGGCCGGGCTGGCCGGGGCGATGATCGCCAACAACGTCATCGCGCTGGGGTCGACTGTCGTTTTCGCCCGCGAGCTCACCGATTACGGGTCGCTCGGCGCGTTGATCAGCTACCTGCTGATCCTCACGGTGGCCGGTCAGGCGATGCAGGTGGCCACCGCGCGCGAGGGCGTCCTCGGCCACCTCGGGGTCGGCGAATCGCTGGTGGCCACGACTCGCAGCTGGACGCGCTCGATGCTGATTTTCACCGCGGTGCTGACCGTCGCCTCGATCGTGTTCCGGCACCCGATAGCGGATGCCGTCGGCGTCAGGAAATACCCGTGGGCGGCGGCGGTCGGGATCCCGGCCGGCTGCATGTACCTCGAGGCCTCGCTCCTGCGCGGCGCGCTGCAGGGCATCGGCGACTACAAGAGCGTCGGACTCAGCCTGATCGGCGAGCAGGGCGTGCGGCTGATCACCGGCGCGGTCCTCGCCATCGGCCTGAGCGTGTCCGGGGCCTACATCGGCTCGCTGCTGTCCTACATGGCGATGTCGCTGTACTGCATCGCGCAGCTGCGCCGCTACGCCGCCTCCTGCCCGGACGGGCCGCGGGGCACTGAGGCCAGACCGGCTCTCTCCCTGTGGGTTCACGTCAGACGCGCGTGGGCGCCGATCGCCGGGCTGGTGGTGATCGCCGTGCTCCAGAACATCGACATCATTGCGGCCAAGCACCGGTTCAGCACCCATGACGCCAGCGCCTACGCCGCGACGGCGGTGGCGGCCAAGGTGCTGATCTGGGTGGCGATCGGGGCTGGGTTCTACCTCGTGCCGGAGGTCTCGCGACGCCGGTCCGAGGGACTGGACACGCGTTCGGTGCTGATCAAGGCGCTCGGGATCATCCTGGTCTGCGCGATCCCCTGCCTGCTCATCTTCGCCGGCGCCTCGCATCTGCTGTTGAGCACCGTGTTCGGCGCCAAGAAGGCGACCGCCTCCGACTCGCTGCTGATCCTCGGACTGGCCTTCACCGTGCTGGCCTGCACGTACCTGGCGATCCAATACATGCTGGCCCTGAAACACACCTGGTTCTTGATCATCCTCGGCCTGGTCGCGGTGGCCGAGCCGATCGCGCTGCTGAACGCATCCCACCGGCCGGCGGCCTTCGCCGCCGTCGTGCTCGCGGTGCAGGTCGTGGCCGCGGTGCTGGCGTTCGGGCTAGCGCTACGCCGGGACGACGTGCCCGCGCCGCCGCCACCCCCGGTATCGCCCGATCAGGGCCTCGACCCGGAGGTCCCGGTCAAGGTCGCCGGCTGAGCCGGCTGAGCGGCAGAGCCGGGTGACCGCGTGAGCCAGACCGCGCGCTAAAACAGGCCGAGTTGTGCCACCGGCTGCGGTTCGGTCGGCTGCAAGCGGGCCGAGAGCTCGTCCCGGTCGCGCTCGGGGATCGCCTCGTCGAGCTCCGGTTCGGGGACCGGAGGCTCGTGCACAGGCTGCGCGGGCTGCGCCGGCGGTCCGAGCGCCAGCAGTTCCGGAATCCGATGGAAATCGGCCCGCAGGGTCTCGAGCGTGGAGGGCGTGTACAAGGCGGCGGCCGGATGGTAGAGCGGGAAAAGGCGAACGGTGCGCGACCCGATCACCCGCTCCTCCTGCTTGCCATGCAGGCGAGATATGCCGGTCGTGTCCGCGCGCAGCAGCTTGGTGGCGAAGTTTCCCAGCGTGCAGATCACGGCCGGCTCGATCAGATCGACCTGCCGCCACAGATAGCCCTCGCAGGTCTCGATCTCCCGCGGCTGGGGGTCCCGATTATCGGGTGGGCGGCATTTGAGCACGTTGCAGACGAAGACATCGCTGCGCGCCAATCCGATTTCGGCGAGCAGCTTGTCCAGCAGCTTGCCGGCCTGCCCGACGAACGGAAGTCCCTGCCGGTCCTCGTTGGCACCGGGGGCCTCCCCGACGAACATCAGGTCGGCATCGGCGTTGCCAGAACCGAATACAACGGTCGTCCGGGACTGATGCAGCGGACAGCGGACGCAGTCGCGGGCCTCCTCCCAGACACCTTTGAGAAGCTCGCGTCGCTCAATCGCGCTGCCCACGGCGCCTATGGTAACCAGGGCTCCTGACGGGGTACCATGATCAGAGACGATGCCGTCATTTTCGTAGACGGACCTCGGCCAAGAATTCGAAGTACCAAAGCTGCCGACCGGTATCTCCTGAGGGGAACTGGAGCGGATGCCTCTAATCGACACCCCCATCCTTGCGCGCCTGGCGATTGTTGGCCGGGGCCGGCTCGGTAACGCGCTGACCGCCGCCCTGAGGGGTGCCGGCCTCAGCCTCGGGGATCCTCGCGGGCGTGGCGATGACGGCGCCGGAGCCGAAGTGGTCCTGCTCTGCGTGCCGGACGGCGAGATCGCCAATGCTGCCGCCACCGCTCGCGCCGGGGCCGACTGTCGGGCACTGCTCCGGGGCCACGGGACTCGAGGTGCTAGCGCCTCACGAGGCGTTCTCCCTGCATCCCCTGATGACGATCACCGCCGAGGGAGCCGGCTCAGCCCGGGATGGCGGCGTCTCCAGCGGGGCCGGCGGCGTCTCCGGCGGGGCCGGCGGCGTCTCCGGCGGGGCCGGCGGCGTCTTCGCCGGCGCGGGCGCCGCGATCGCCGGGAGCAGCCCCCACGCGCTCCGCGTTGCGGCCGCGCTGGCGGCGGCGCTCGAGCTGAACGCAGTCGAGATCGCCGCAACCGACCGGCCCGCGTACCACGCGGCGGCTTCGATCGCCTCCAATTTCCTGATCACGCTCGAAGCGGCCGCCGAACGGCTCGCTGCCGGTGCCGGCATGGATCGGTCGCTGCTCGTCCCGCTGGTGCGCCAGACCGTGGAGAACTGGGCAGCGCTCGGGCCGCAGCGGGCGCTGACCGGCCCGGTCGCGCGGGGCGACGAGGCCACGGTGGCCGTGCAGCGCCAAGCGGTTGGGGACCGGGCCCCCGACCTGCTCCCGCTGTTCGACGCGCTCCTCGAAGCCACGCGGACGCTCGCCCACGCACCGGCGGTGGGGGTCCGATGAGAACGCTGCGCACCGTCGCCGAGCTGCGGAGCGCCCTGTCGCACCCGAGGCGCGGCGGGGCGATCATCGGTCTCGTGCCCACGATGGGCGCCTTCCACGAAGGCCACCTCTCGTTGATGCGACGCGCCCGCGATGAATGCGACGAGGTGGTGGTTTCGCTGTTCGTCAACCCCACCCAGTTCAACGATGGTGGGGATCTCGACGCATATCCCCGCGACGAGCGGCGCGACGCCGCGCTGGCCGCGGAGCTGGGCGTCGACCACCTGTTCGTTCCGGCGGTGGGCGAGGTCTATCCCGCCGGCTTCCAGACCAAGGTCTCGGTGACCGGCCTGACCGCCACGCTCGAGGGAGCGGGCCGCGGAAGCGCTCATTTCGACGGCGTGGCCACCGTGGTCACCAAGCTCCTGAACATGGTCGGTCCCGATGTCGCCTATTTCGGGCAGAAGGACGCCCAGCAGGTGCTTGTGATCAAGCGACTGGTGCGCGATCTCGACCTCCCAGTGCGGGTCGAGGTCTGCCCGATCGTCCGCGAGCCGGACGGACTGGCCATGTCCAGCCGGAACGTGCGCCTCTCGCCCTCGGAACGTGGGCGTGCGGTCGCACTCAACCGAGCGCTCCGGGCGGCGGTGAGCGCCGTCGCATCCGGCGAGCGGGACGCCGCGGCGGTGCGGTCTCGCGCGCTGCAGGTGTTGAAGGCGGCCGACATCGAGCCCGAGTACCTCGAGCTGGTATCGGCCGAGACGCTGGTGCCGGTTGACCGCGTCGACGGCGACGCGCTCGCGCTGGTTGCGGCGCGGGTGGGCGCCACCCGGCTTATCGACAATCAACCGCTCTCGACCGCTCTACCGGAGTCATCCGGCGACGGCGGGAAGCACGACAACTGGGAGTTGACATGCAGCGGACGATGCTGAAGTCAAAGATCCACCGGGCCACCGTGACCGACTGTGACCTCCACTACGTCGGGTCGATCACGATCGATCCTGAGTTGCTGGAGGCAGCGGACATCAGGGAGTTCGAGCAGGTGGCCGTCGTCGACGTCGACAACGGCGCTCGGTTCGAGACGTACACGATCGCCGGCGAGCCGGGATCGGGCGACATGAAGGTCAACGGCGCGGCGGCGCGACTCGTGCATCGCGGGGACACGATCATCGTGATCTCCTACGCCGCCTACGACCCGGACGACCTCGAGCACTATCAACCCCGCGTCGTACACGTGGGCATCGACAACCAGATCCTCAGCATCGACAGCGCGGTGGCGACTCTTCTGGGAGCGCCAACCGCATAGGAGGCATCAGCCATGTCAGCCACCCCCCGCATTTCGGTTCCGCAGGACCTGCGCGAGCCCCTGCCGATGACGCTGCCTCGCCTGGCCGAGAAGAAGCGGCTCGGCGAGCAGATCGTGATGATCACCGCCTACGACTACCCGTCGGCCCAGGTCGCCGAGGAGGCCGGGGTCGACATCGTCCTGGTCGGCGACTCCGGCGCGATGACCGTGCTCGGGTATCCGTCCACCGTCCCGGTCTCGACCGAGGAGATGCTGATGCTGGCCTCCGCGGTGCGGCGCGGATGCAAGTCCCCACTCGTCGTCGGCGATCTGCCCTTCGGCTCATACGAGGGCTCCGACCAGCAGGCCGTCGCCACCGCGCAGCGGTTCATCAAGGAGGCCGGCTGTGACGCCGTCAAGCTCGAGCGTGGCGGGACCAGCGTCCAGCGGGCCCGCGCGATCGTCGATGCCGGAATTCCGGTGATGGGCCACGTCGGCCTGACGCCCCAGACGGCGACGGCCCTCGGCGGCTACCGCGCGCAGGGCCGCACCGCCGAGCGCGCCCTCGGCGTGGCTCGCGACGCGATCGCGTTGCAGCAGGCCGGCTGCTTCTCGATCGTGTTCGAAGCGATTCCGGCGGCCGTGGCCGGCGAGCTGATGCCTCGGCTGGAGATCCCGGTGATCGGGATCGGGGCCGGCGGCGCCACAGACGGCCAGGTGCTCGTCTTCCACGACCTGCTCGGGATCTATGACGGACATGCCCCGAGGTTCGCCAAGCGGTATGGGGAAATTAAGGCCCAGATGGTCGCGGGAGTCGCCGAGTACGCCGCCGAGGTGCGCAGCGGCTCGTTCCCGGGTCCCGAGCACGTCTATTCGATCGACGACGAGGAGCTGGAGCAGTTCCGGGCCGGACTCGCCGCCGAGGCTTAGCCCGACTACGACTACGACTACGATCCGCGGATGGCCCGCCTCGCTCAAGTCTTCGCGCCGCGAGACCGGGTCTACTTCGAGCTGTTCGAGGAGGCCGGCCGGAACATCCTGCAGGCCGCCGACCTGCTCGATCGCATGCTCTCCAACTACCCCGACAGCAAGGCGCTGGCGCAGGACATCCTGCTCTGCGAGCACGAGGGCGATCGGATCACCCACGACATCATCGACCGTCTCAACCACACGTTCGTGACCCCGATCGATCGCGAGGACATCCTCGCGCTGGCCTCCGCTCTCGACGACATCGTCGACTACACCGAGGAGGTCGCCGACTACCTGGGTCTGTACAAGATCGAAGCGCCGATGGATCAGGCGATCAACCTCGCGCACGTGCTGAAGGCGGCATCACGGCAGATCTCCGAGGCGATCCCGCGGCTCCGCGGGTTCCGGGAGATCTCGCGCTACACCGTCGAGATCAACCGGCTGGAGAACGAGGGTGACCGGATCACCCGCGAGGCCGTCGCCTCGCTGTTCGACGGGGGCATCGATCCGATGGTGGTGATCCGCTGGAAGGATCTGTTCGAGCGGCTCGAGGCGGCCATCGACGCGACCGAGAAGGTCGCCAACATCCTCGAGGGGATCGTCATCAAGAACTCATAGCGCCGATACCTGGTTGATTGCATCAACTCCCGGGTATGTTGCGCGCGTGGAGACGAGGGAGCCGGCTTCCAGCGCCGGCCTGTCCGTGTGCGATGTGACCGTATCGTTCGGTGGGATCACCGCCCTGGACGAGGTGTCGCTGGATGTCTCCCCGGGCGAGGTGCTCGGCGTGATCGGCCCCAACGGGGCCGGCAAGACGACGCTGTTCAACGTGATCTGCGGCTTCGTCGCCGCGTCGTCAGGCACGTTGCGCTGGCGCGGCCAGGCGCTTGCCCGGATCCGGCCGGATCGCCTGACCTCGCTGGGGATCGCCCGTACGCTCCAGGGCGTCGGCCTGTTCCCGCGCCTGACGGTGCTCGAGAACGTGATGGTCGGCGCGCAGCGCTTCCGGAGGGCTCGTTTCGCCAGCGCCCTGCTCGGACTCCATTGGTCTGATCGGGACGAGCGCGCTCTCTGCGAACGCGCACGGGCCACCCTCGAGCGCCTGGGCTGCGATCACGTGGCGGACCGTCTGCCGGGAACCCTCCCCTATGCGGTGCAGAAGCGTGTCGCGCTGGCCCGGGCGCTTGCCTCCGAACCCGAGCTGCTGCTGCTCGATGAGCCGGCCGGCGGTCTCGACGCCGGCGAGCTCTCCGACCTGGCCAAGCTGATCGTGTCGCTCGGCAGCTCGATCGCTGTGATGCTCGTGGACCATCACATGGACCTGGTCACGTCGGTCTGCGACCGCGTCGTGGTGCTCGACTTCGGAGAGGTGATCGCCGCCGGGGCGCCGCCCGAGGTCCAGCAGAACCCACGGGTGCTGGAGGCCTATCTGGGGCGGCCCGCCGAGGATGCCCCGTCCGACACCGCGGCAGGAGTCTCCGATGCTGGCGGTTGAGGGGCTGACCACCGACTACGGCGCGGTGCGCGCGGTCGATGACGTCTCGCTCGAGGTCCCGAAGGGCTCGATCACCGCGGTCATCGGAGCCAATGGGGCTGGCAAGACCTCGCTGCTGCGGACCATCACCGGCCTGGTGCCGGCAACGACCGGACGGGTCGCCTTCGCCGGTAAGGACATCACCCGGCTGGCGGTGGAGGAGATCGTCCGGCTCGGTTTGGCCCACGTGCCCGAGGGACGCGGCGTGATCACGGAACTGACCGTCGAGGAGAATCTCCGCCTCGGCGGTCTCTGGCGGGGGCGCGAGGCAGCCGACCCGCGGGAGATCTACGAGCTGTTCCCCCGGCTGGAGGAACGGCGCACGCAGCCGGCATCGAGGCTCTCGGGCGGCGAGCGACAGATGCTCTCGATCGGCCGCGCGCTGGTGGCGCGTCCCCGGGCCCTGCTGCTCGACGAGCCCTCGCTGGGACTGGCGCCGCTGCTGGTGGCCCAGATCATGGCGATGATCCGTCGGCTCGCCGACACGCTCGGACTCGCGGTGCTGCTGGTCGAACAGAACGCGCGCAGCGCTCTTTCGATCGCCAACCGCGGGGTCGTGATGAACCTGGGACGCGTAGTCGCCGACCAGGAGCCCGAGGCGCTCGCCGCCGACGAACGCCTGCGCCATGCCTATCTGGGGTTCTAACCGCGGCCCATGACCAAGTTCATCGACCTGACCCTGAACGGAGTGTCCACCGGAGCCGTCTACGCCGCTGTGGCGCTGGCTCTGGTGCTGATCTGGCGAGCTACCCGGATCGTCAACTTCGCGCAGGGGGCGATGCTGATGATCACCACGTTCATCGCCTCGGCGGTGATCAACTCCACCGGCTCGTACTGGCTCGGCTTCGCGGTCGCGCTCGTGTCGGGGCTGATGTTCGGCGCCGTGGTCGAGCGGGTCCTGATTCGTCCCGTGGAGGGAGCGCCCCCGTTGAACGCGGTGATCGTGGCGCTCGGCCTCTACACGCTGCTGATCGCCGTCGCCGGCATGATCTGGGGCAACACGCCACGATCCTTTCCGGCGGCGTTCTCGATTCAGGGCTACAAGGTCGGCGGGACGCGCCTGCTGTTCTCGCCCAACGACACCTTCATCGTGCTCGTGGTGATCGCCGTGGCGCTCGGACTGGCGCTTCTGTTCCGCGCGACGTCGCTCGGTCTGAGGATGCGGGCGGCGGCGTTCGCCCCGGAGGTGGCACGGTTGCTCGGCGTCCGGGTCGGCCAGATGTTCACCCTGGGCTGGGCGCTGGCCGCGATGGCCGGAGCGCTGGCCGGCGTGCTGATCGCGCCCTCGGTGTTCCTGGGTCCCAACAGTTTCGACCCGATCCTGATCAGCGGCTTCGTCGCCGCCGTCCTGGGCGGCCTCGACAGTCCACCCGGGGCCGTCGTCGGGGGGCTCGCCCTCGGCTTGGCGCTGTCCTACGTCTCCGGCTACGAGGGATCCTCGCTCGCGCCGCTGGCCGCGCTGGCGATCCTCGTCCTGGTGCTGATGATCCGCCCCGGCGGCCTGTTCTCGGCTTCCACGGAGCGCCGCGTATGAGCAGGGACCGCCTCGTCGCCCGGCTGCGGCGGAGCACACTGATGCAGTCGCTCGGACTGGTGGTGCTCGCCGGGCTGGCGCTGGCGCTGATCAGCGTGGGACTCAGCCCATACGACGATCTGCAGCTGGCCGACGGCGCCTACTTCTTCGCCGTGCTCGCCGGCCTGACCGTCCTGGCCGGCCAGAGCGGTCAGATCTCGCTCGGTCACGGGGCGCTGATGGCGGTGGGCGCCTACACCGTCGCGCTGTTGATCGGCAACGAGGGATGGCCGCTGGTGCCGGCGCTGGTCGCCGCCGTGGTGGTGACCACCGCCGTGGGGATCCCGGTGGGGGCGGCGGCGAGTCGCCTCCGCGGTCCCTATCTGGCCGGGGCGACGCTTGCGTTCGCCGTCGGGCTTCCGTCGCTGGCCGACCGGTTCCCGGGAACGTTCGGCGGCGAGAACGGCCTGACCATCAACCCGCCGATACCGCCGACGTGGCTGGGCTCGTCCTTTCCGCTCGAGCGCTGGGAGGCCTGGATCGCCTGCGCCGGCGCCTTACTGGTGATGTTCGTGCTCTACAACTTGACCCGCGGCGGCGTGGGGCGTTCGCTGCGCGCGGTGCGCGATGACGAGATCGCCGCCTCGCTGTGCGGCTTGAGTGTCGGGCGCACGCAGACGCTGGCCTTCACGGTCAGCTCCGCCTGCGCGGGGCTCGGCGGCGGGCTGCTGGCGGTCGTGCTGCAGCTGGCCCAGCCCGGGGCATTCCCGTTGCAGCTCTCGCTGTCGCTGCTGACGGGGGTCGTGCTCGGCGGCCTCGGCTCCCTGGTCGGCGCGATCTGGGGAGCGGCCGTGCTGGTGCTGCTGCCCAGCTGGACCAATGACCTGGCGCATTCGTTCTCGCTCTCGAGCAAGGTCTCGGCCAATCTTCCGCTGGCCATCTACGGACTCGTACTTATCGGCGCGATGCTGATCTGGCCGAGCGGGATCCAGGGCGGCGTGCGCGTGCTCGCCGAACGTATCCGCAGCACCCGCCGAACCCGGCGGCCCGACGGCGCCTCGAGCGCTTCGGGGTAAATGTCCAGGTCCCAACAGCAGGAGGAGAGAATGCGGTATCGCAAGATCAGTGCATTGGCGCCGGTGATCGCGGTGCTGGCCGGCGCGATGGTGCTCGCCGGCTGCGGCTCGTCGAGTTCGAGCAGCGCGCCGGGGGTGACCGCGACCAGCATCACGCTGGGGACCCATCAGCCGTTGACCGGGCCGGCGGCACCGGGATACAGCGAGATCGCCCCGGCCTCCCAGGCGTTCTTCGACTACGTCAACGCCCACGGCGGCGTGTTCGGCCGCAAGATCCACCTGACGATCAAGGACGACGCCTACAACCCGACCAACACGGTCAACGTCGTCCACCAGCTGGTGCTCCAGAACCACGTGTTCGGCATCTTCGAAGGACTGGGCACCCCGACGCATACGAAGGTGGTCGGATTCCTCAACGCCTCGAAGGTCCCCGACATGTTCGTCGCCTCCGGCTGCCCGTGCTGGGACAAGGGTTCCGCGCAGCCCGACACGTTCGGCTGGCAGCCCAACTACACGATCGAGGGAAAGATCCTCGGCCAGTACCTCAAGCAGCACTTCGCCGGCCAGAAGATCGCCGTGCTCTACCAGGACGACGACTTCGGGCAGGGCGGCCTGGCCGGAATCCAGGATGAGGTGCCGGCGTCGAGCATCGTCTCCAAGCAGTCCTACCAGTCCGGTGTGACGACGCTTGCCCCCCAGATCACCGCGATCAAGGCATCCGGGGCCAAGGTGCTGGTTTCGTTCACCGTGCCGATCTACACGGCGATCGCCCAGCTGACGTCGTTCACCCTCGGCTACAAGCCCCAACTGGTCGTCTCCAACGTCGGCATCGACCCGACCACGGTGGGCGGGCTGCTCAAGGTGGTCTCCAAGGGCAAGGCGTCCGGCACCGGCCTGATCGAGGGCGCGATCACCGACGGCTATCTGCCCTCCAACACCGACACCAGCAATCCATGGATCAGTCTGTTCATGAAGGTCCACGACCAGTACGACAAGTCGGCCCCGTTCGACGGCAACGTCGAGTACGGGATGGCCAACGCCTACACGCTCGTGCAGGCGCTGGAGGCGGCCGGTAAGAAGCTGACCCGCCAGGCCCTGATCGACGCGGTCAACAAGAGCGGCGGCAAGTGGACCGGACCCGGACTGGTGCCGTTCCGCTACTCCTCCAGCCAGCACGGAGGCTATGGCGGCGCGGAGATGGGCAAGGTCCAAGGCGGGAAGATCGTCCTGTTCGGCGGTCCGCTCACGACCGATCCGAGCCCCACCGGCGCGATCACGCCGTACACGACCACTCAGGCGGCGCCGCCGGCCAGCGGGATCCCGTCGAGTTAGCAAGCCGTGTGGGCATCCCGGAATCGGGATGCCCACACTCGGTCGGCGTGTGGGCATCCCGGGATCGATGCCCACACTCGGTCGGCGTGTCGCTCGCCCGGGTCGGGCACACTGCGCGGATGAGATCGCGGGCGGTTCTCGTCGTGGCAGGTGTTGTGTCGGTGCTTGCCGGGGGCCGACTCGCCGTGCCGGCCGGCGCCCACGAGGGCGACCCCGGGATCCAGACCCTGATCACCGGCATCCAGCCCGTCCTGCCCGGCGTCTCGATCACCACGATCCAGGACGCGATCGCTCCGGCGCTGTCGGCGGTGAACGATTCCGGCGACGAGCTCGAGGTACTCGGTCCCGATGGCGTTCCGTTTCTGCGTCTCGGACGCACCGGGGCATTCGGCAACATCACATCCCCCGCCTTCTTCCTCTCGGCGGCACCGTCGGGCGAGACCTCTGTGCCGAGTTCGGCCCGTCCCGGCAAGCGCCCGGTCTGGGTCGCGCTCTCGCGCAAACCCGCCTGGGCGTGGTATGACCAGCGCGTGCCCGGGATCACCACCGCCGCGCCGGCCGTGCGCGCGCGTCCGGAGCCGACGCGGCTGGCCAGCTTCTCGATCCCCTTGCTCTACGGCGGCCGGGGCGCGAGAGCGCAGGGCGAGGTGGACTACCGCCCGCCCCGGGGTGGTCCGGTCGCCACCATGACCTCCCCGATTCAACTCGCCCCCGGCGTCACCGTCGCGCTGACCCCGGGCCGGTATCCCGATGTCTACCTCCAGAACCAGAGCTCGGCGACCGTCACGATCGAGGGGCAGCAGGGCGAGCCGTTCGCCCAGATCGGTCCGCGCGGGGTCCGAGTGAACCTGCGCAGCCCGATCCACGAGGCCGACGCGCTGGCCCGGGGTGGCAATGCGATCGTGCGCGTCGAGGGGTCGGCGGCGCCGCTGTGGCGCACCGTGTCCACCACGCCGACCTACGACTGGCTTGACCCGCGTCCGCGTTTTCTACCCCAGTGGACGATTCCGGTGCGGGTCGGGGCGCGCGCGTACGCGATCACCGGAAAGCTCGCGTTCGTCCCCGCCACGACGATCCCTGGACTGCTCCACACGACGCGCCGTGGTGACGGTCCTCGCCAGAGCTCGGACGGTGCCTCGACGTGGGCGATCCTGGCGGCGGCGCTGATCGCCCTCGCGGCGGGGCTGGGCCTGACGCGCCGGCGCGCGAGACGGGCCTGAGCCCCGCGCGCCGGGGGCCGGGGGCCGGCGATCAGTGTTTATGTGCCGCCCGGGCGTGGCGTGCGGCGGCCTCGAGACCCCCGATGCCCACGAACTCCTGCACCGACTTCGACGGGACCAGCCCCTTGGAGGTCTGCTTGTTGACGAACAGCATGTAGGGGCCGGGAGGCGCCACGTCGGCGCTCGGCGGCGCCTTGACGGTCAGCGTGCGTCCGTCCCGAGCCACCACCGGCAGCACGACGTTACGTTGGTTTGGGTCGATCAGATGGGTCACCGACGGGTTGCTGACCAGGACGACGCTGGCGATGTCCGCCGCGTCCTGATCGACCTTGATCTGGAACGTCGTGCTGTACCCGATCCCGGCCCGCGCCTTCGGCGCCGCGACGATCTTCGGTCGCGACCCCCGGAACATGTACGGCGGGCTGTAGATCTCGAACGAGGGATCGCGCCCATCGTTGGGGGCGGTGATCCCGCCCGGCAGCGTGATGTTGGACGCGTACAGCGTGCTGATCGGAGCATGCCCGCCGACGAGCACACGACCGTCGGGAAGCAGCTCGGCGCTGTTGTGGTAGGTCCGAACGTCGTGCGAAGAGGCGACCGGCGTCCACTTGTTGGTTGCCGGGTCGAACAGCTCGGTCTGGCGCTTGCCGATCTCGACCCCCGGTCCGACGACCGCATCGCGATCCCCGCCGTTGAAGGCCAGAACCTCGCCGGTCGGCAGCAGCACGCCCGACGGGTACCAGCGCGGGCCGGAGAGATCCCCGGTGGGGACGGTCGACATCGTGTCCTTGCCGCCGGAGGTATCGACCGTGGTGATGCGGCTGTCCGAGGTGGCGAAGTAGCTCCCCGGGCTCGGCGGGTTGATGACGCCACCGGCGGTCAGGAAGCTGGCGCTCGAGTAGTTGCCATGGGCGTCCGGCACTAGGGGCAGCTCGATGCTGAACGTCGAGCCGCGGAAACCCGGGATCGTCAGGCCGCTGCCGCCGCCGGGGATACCGCCCTGGCGCAGGGTGCTCAGCGCGTCCTTGGCCGCGTCGGCGATCGCGGTCAGACCACTCAGCACGTGCTTTGAGCTCAGGTCGGTGAGACCCGGTATACCGAGATCGGTCCAGTGCTGGGTGGCCGGGCTGTAGACCGACGCGACGTTCCACAGCGCCTCGTCGTAGGACTGTCCGAACGGGTTGAACGACTGTCCGGCGGCGTCGTAGAAGATCTTGCCGTCGGGCAGCTCGTGGATCCGCGGGAACAGCGGCAACGACTTCTTGGCCGAG
Organism: uncultured Solirubrobacterales bacterium; assembly: GCA_963744755.1. Classification (GTDB taxonomy): domain Bacteria; phylum Actinomycetota; class Thermoleophilia; order Solirubrobacterales; family Solirubrobacteraceae; genus Palsa-465. The sequence continues at coordinate 84,009 of CAVUUS010000001.1, forward strand.
GCCGGGTTGGTCGTCCACCGGCCGCTGATCGGGTTATAGGTCTCGGTCTGCTCGACGTTGGTCAGCGAGTCGAGGATGTGGGTCGGGTACACCGGCTTGAGCAGCTTGGTGACCCCGCTGACCACCAGCACGTGCCCGCTCGGCAGCGTCACGGTGCTGGGGTACCAGCGTCCGTAATGCATCGAGCCGGCCTGCTGCCAGGTGTTGGTGGCCGGATTGAAGATTCGCGTGTTCCTCAGGCCCTCGAGCTCGGCCACGCCGAAGTTGCCCTTGCCGATCTTGATGCCAGGCTCGTTGTAATAGTCCGTTCCGCCACTGGCCATCACCGTTCCGTCTGGCAGGAAGATGTTGTCGGTGCAGAACAGCGCGCCGGCGTTGTACTTCGGCTGATCGATCAGCTCGGGCGGCAGCACCTTCTCCGACGGTCCGGCGGCCTGCCCGCCAGGGTTGGCGCCGCCGTCAACCGGCTTGGGCACGGTCCATCTGGCGGTCCCGCCGCTCGGATTGCTGCCGAGCTTGAGCACGCGGCTCTGGTCGTTGACCGAGTTGTTCCCGTACTCGAGGACGATCGAGTACTTGACGTTCTCGGTGCCCTCGAGACCATCGAAGTACATGAGCTTGCCGTTGGGCAGCACGTTGACGCTGACCCCGGCCGGCTTGCAGTCGTAGATCAGGCCGTCGTAGGTCGGGTCCTGGGGAACGCCCGGCCGCACGAGGCACTTGTTCGACGTGGTCACCTTCGAGCCCGAAGAGGTAAGGATCGTCGGCTCGACGAAGGGTTCCGTGAACGCCCCCACGGCCGCCGGATCGCTGCTCGCCGCAGGGGTGGGAGCGAGCAGAGCGCCGAGCGGACTGTTCGGCTGCGTCGGCGAGGTGATCGGGTTGCTCCCGATGATCGATATCGGGTTGGCGATGATCTGCTGCAGGGTCGGCAGACCCCCGGTGCCGAGGATGCCGTTGATGCCGGTGCGCGGTGCGCTGCTCGCCTGCGCGCTACCGCCGAGCGCCAGCAGCGCTGGGATCGAAAGCATGCAGAGGCGGCGCGCCGCCCGTTGACGTCGCCCACGCAGTGGCATGCGGAGCTTGATCGAGCCCTGTCTCGACATCGTCCATCCTCCCAGTTGGCCTGCCCGTCCGAGCCCGGGTGATATTACCCCGTTGGCCCGGACAACCAAACACTTCGTATGGACACCCCGGCTCGAGCGCGGTCAGGGATGGAACCCCGGCTCGCTTCCCGATGGTGTCGCGTAGTCGATCTTGCGCAGGACGCGGGCCGGGACCCCGGCGGCGATCGAGTAGGCGGGGATGTCTTCGGTGACGACCGAGTTGGCGCCGATCACCGAGCGCTCGCCGATCGTCACGCCGCTGGTGACGACTACGTGGGCCCCGCACCAGACGTTGTCTCCGATCCGGGTGGGGCCCTTGCTGGCGAAGCCCTGCCAGGTGATCGGGCGGTCGGGATCGTCGAACCGGTGGTTGGCGTCGGTGATGAAGCACCCGTTGGCGAACATGCAGTGGCTGCCGATCTCGACCAGCTCGAGCGAGGCGATCATCACGCCGATGTTGAGAAAGGTGCCCTCCCCGATGACCACGCGCGATCGGCCGGGCGCGGTGATCCAGACGCCGGGTTCGAGCAGGGCGCCGGCGCCGACCTGCAGGCGTCGCTCGCGCATCGCCTGCAGCACGTTTCCATGCACGGGCCAGCGCACGAACGCGTCTCGCCGCATGAACTCCCAGTGGATCCGGGCCCGGTTCCACGGCAGCGAGTTGCGCTCATACCAGCGCCACTTCTGAGCCCAGAGGCGGACGTTCACGCGGTGGCGGCAGTGCGGCGGCGTGGCGCCCGCTTGCGCGCGGCCTTCACGCGTGGCGCCGGCAGCATCTCGGTCAGGAACCGGCCGGTGCTCGAATCGGGCACGGCCGCGACCTCCTCGGGCGTGCCGGTGGCGATCAGTCGCCCGCCCCCATCGCCGCCCTCGGGACCGAGATCGATGATCCGGTCTGCGACCTTGATCACGTCCAGGTTGTGCTCGATCACCACGATCGAGTTGCCCGCGTCGACCAGCCGCTCGAGCACCTCCAGCAGCTTCTGGATGTCGGCGAAATGCAGCCCGGTCGTCGGCTCGTCGAGGATGTAGATCGTCCGCCCGGTCGCCACCTTGCAGAGCTCCGCCGCGAGCTTGACCCGCTGCGCCTCGCCGCCCGACAGCGTCGTGGCCGGCTGCCCGAGCCGCATGTAGCCGAGGCCGACGTCGTTCAGCGTCTGCACGCGGCGGCGGATCTTGGGAATGTGCACGAAGAAGTCGAGCGCCTCCTCGATCGGCATCTCCAGCACGTCGGCGACCGTCTTGCCCTTGAAGCGGACCTCCAGCGTCTCGCGGTTGTAGCGCTTGCCGTGGCACTGCTCGCAGGGGACGTAGACGTCAGGCAGGAAGTGCATCTCGATCTTGATCTGGCCGTCGCCGCGGCACACCTCGCAGCGTCCGCCCTTGACGTTGAAAGAGAACCGGCCCGGCTTGTAGCCGCGGGCCCGAGCCTCCTGCGTCTTGGAGAACAACTCCCGGATCTGGTCGAACAGGCCGATGTAGGTAGCCGGGTTGGATCGCGGCGTGCGCCCGATCGGCGACTGGTCGACCGAGATGATCTTGTCCAGCTGATCGAGGCCCTTGATGCGCTTGTGGACCCCGGCTCGCTGGCGCGTCCGGTGCAGGCGGTTGGCCACCGCCTTGTAGAGCACCTCGTTGACCAGCGTCGATTTCCCGGAACCCGACACCCCGGTGACGCAGCAGAACACGCCGAGCGGGATCTGGACATCGATGTTCTTCAGGTTGTGCTGCGACGCCCCCTCGATTCCGATGTAGCCCGTCGGCTTACGACGCTTGCCCGGCACGTCGATCGTGCGCGTACCGGCTAGGAACTGCCCGGTCAGGGACTCCTTGACCAACTCGACGTCCGCGGCCGTGCCCTCGGCCACCACGTACCCGCCGTGCTCACCGGCCCCCGGCCCCATGTCGACCAGGTGATCGGCGGCCCGCATCGTGCCCTCGTCGTGCTCGACCACCAGGACCGTGTTGCCGACGTCGCGCAGCCGCTCGAGCGTCCCGATCAGCTTCTCGTTGTCCCGCTGGTGCAGCCCGATCGAGGGCTCATCCAGGATGTAGAGCACGCCGACCAGCGATGAGCCGATCTGCGTGGCCAGCCGGATCCGCTGCGCCTCGCCGCCGGACAACGTCGCGGCGGCGCGCTCCATCGAGAGATAGCCCACGCCGACGTTGTCCAGGAACTGCAGACGCTCCTCGATCTCGCGCAGGACCAGTCGCGCGATCCGGCGGTCGTGCTCGGTCAGGCTCAGCTCGCGCACCCACTCCAGCGCGCGTCGAGCCGACAGCGCCACGAACTCGTGGATCGCCGTGCCGCCGACCAGCACCGCGCGGGACTCTGGTCGCAGCCTCGCGCCCTTGCAGTCCGGGCACGGCCGCAGGGTCATGTACTCCTCGATCTTCTCCCGCGAGAAGTCGGACTCGGTCTCGCGGTAGCGGCGCTCCAGGTTCGGAACGATCCCCTCGAACTGGGTGGCGTAGGAGCGCTTGCGACCGAATCTGTTCCGGTAGGAGATCGGGATCCGGTCTCCGTTGGTCCCGAACAGGAAGAACTCCTGCGACTCCGCCGGCAGGTCCTCCCACGGCGACTCGAGGTCCACGTTGTAGCGCTGGGCGATCGCCTGGATCAGCTGCTCGTAATAGTCCGAGGCGCTGGCCGCCCACGGCGCGATCGCCCCCTCCCCGATCGACAACGTCGGATCGGGCACGACGAGCTCCGGGTCGATCTCCATCTGCGAGCCGAGACCGGTGCAGCGCGGACAGGCGCCGTGGGGCGAATTGAAGCTGAAGATCCGCGGCTCGAGCTCCACCAGGCTGGGCCCGTGCACCGGGCAGGCGAACTTCTCGCTGAAGGTCAGCGTGCCCGCTTCGCGGGCATTGGGAGTTTCGCCTGGCGGCGAAACATCCCGGCCTGGGCTTCCAGCACTGACCATCTCTATCTCCACAAGGCCGTCGGCCAGCGCCACAGCGGTCTCGATCGAGTCGGCCAGGCGCTTGCGCAGCTCGCCCTTCATCACCAGCCGGTCGACGACCACGGCGATGTCGTGCTTGTACTTCTTGTCGAGCACGATCGGCTCGTCCAGGCGCCGCAGCTCGCCGTCGACCTTGATTCGGGTGAAGCCCTCGGCGCGGAGCTCTTCCATCTGCTTCCCGTACTCGCCCTTGCGCCCGCGCACGATCGGCGCCAGCACCATGAACCGGGTCCCCTCCTCGAGCTCCATCACCTGATCGATGATCTGCTCGGCGGATTGCCCGCTGATCGGCCGGCCGCAGATGTGGCAGTGCGGATGGCCGATCCGGGCCCACAGCAGCCGCAGGTAGTCGTAGATCTCGGTGACCGTTCCGACCGTCGAACGTGGGTTGCGCGAAGTGGTCTTCTGATCGATCGAGATCGCGGGCGACAGTCCCTCGATCGAGTCGACGTCCGGCTTGTCCATCTGGCCGAGGAACTGCCGGGCGTAGGCCGAGAGCGATTCGACGTAACGCCGCTGGCCCTCGGCGTAGATCGTGTCGAACGCCAACGACGATTTCCCCGATCCCGACAGCCCGGTTATCACGGTCAGCGACCCGCGCGGAATCGAGACCGTCACGTCCTTCAGATTGTGCTCACGAGCTCCCGAGACGACTAACTGATCCACTCAGCCGAGTCTAGTAGACCGAACAGACGTTCCCATCAGTCATCGCCCGGCAAATCCGCTCGTACCGGGAAACGCGGGATCGCGCCCGGGGTTTGCCAGCCGATCAGCCTTCCACCGAGGCGTACACCTCGTCCAGCAGACCGCCGCGATCGGACAGCTCGAAGTTCTCCTCGAGGTAGCGCTCGGTCTCCTCACGCGGGGTGCCGTTGAGCGCCATGTTGAGTGCGATCAGCCGCGCCCCCTCGGTGTCGTCGGAGCCTTCCGACCCGGACGAGGGAGCCGGGGCCGGGGGCGCCTGCGCCGGTTCATCGACCAGCCCGGCGTCGTCGTCCTCCAAGACCTCGGTGGCCGCGAGGGGCTCGGCGATCGGCTCGGGCTCGAGCTCGATTTCGTCCACCTCCACCTCCACGATCGCGGCAACGGGCTCGGGCTCGAACTGCGGGCGCGGGGAGACGGCGCCGCTCACCTCGGCCAGGTTGCCCTCGAGCAGCTGGAGATCGGCGCCCAGGCGGTTGGAGCCGGTGCGCAGAGACTCGACCAGGGCCCCCAACTCGCTCTCCATCGCGTCCAGCCGCTGCAGCATCACCGCTGTCGATTCCGACACCTTGCTGACGTACTCACGCGCCTGGCTGGTGGCCTGATCGCGGGTGGCCTGGGACTCGCTGGCCGCTTCGGCCTTGATCTCTCGGGCCTCCTCCTCAGCCTGGCGCTGGATGTCCGCGGCGCTGGTCTCGGCCGCCTCCACGATCGCCCGCACCTGCTCGCTGGCCGAGGACGCCAGCGTTTCGCCGCGGCGCCGGGAGGAGCGCTTCAGCTCCTCGATCTCGTCGGCCAGGACCTTCAGGTGCGCGTCCACCGCGTCGGGGTCGTAACCGCGCCGCCCGATGGGAAAGTCCTTCTTCTCGATGCTCTGTCGTTCCAGCGCCACGCAAACTACCTCCGGTTCGAGGATCAAGGAAGGGGACAGCGCAGCCTAGCGGACCTTCGGCCGCCTCCCGTCGCTCAGCTCTGGCCGGCCAGAGCGAGCTGGCGCTTGAGATCGCGGATCTCGTCGCGGAGCTTGGCCGCATACTCGAACCGGAGCTCTTCGGCAGCGGCGAGCATCTCCTCCTCGAGCTCGACGATCGTCTGCTCGATCTCGGCCGGCGGCACCGAATCGACCGCTCGCTGCCGCCGTCGGCGCGATTTCGGCACCTTGGAATCGGACTGGAGGAACTCGGCGATATCGGAGATGCCCTTGACGATCGTCTCCGGGGTGATGCCATGCTCCGCGTTGTAGGCCCGCTGGATCGCCCGGCGCCGGTCGGTCTCACCGATCGCGGCGCGCATCGCGGCGGTCTCCTTGTCCGCATACATCAGCACCTTGCCCTCGATGTTGCGGGCAGCGCGGCCGATCGTCTGGATCAACGAGGTCTCGCCGCGCAGGAATCCCTCCTTGTCGGCGTCGAGGATCGCCACCAGCGAGACCTCGGGGAGGTCCAGCCCCTCGCGCAGGAGGTTGACACCGACCAGTACGTCGAATTCCCCCAGCCGCAGCTGGCGGATGATCTGGATCCGCTCCAGGGTGTCCACCTCGGAGTGCAGGTAGCGCACCCGGAACCCCATCTCGAGCAGGTAGTCGGTCAGATCCTCGGACATCTTCTTGGTGATCGTGGTGACCAGCGTGCGCTCGTCGCGGTCGACCCGGCCGCGGATCTCGTTCATCAGGTCGTCGATCTGGTTGCGGGTCTCGCGGACCTCGACGTCCGGATCGATGATCCCGGTCGGTCGCACGATCTGCTCCACGATCCGGGGAGAGTGGGTGCGCTCGTAGTCGCCCGGCGTGGCCGAGACGAACACCATCTGCGGGGTGATCGAGAGGAACTCCTGGAAGGTCTGGGGCCGGTTGTCGAGCGCGCTGGGAAGACGGAAGCCGTAGTCGACCAAGGTCTGCTTGCGCGAGCGGTCCCCCTCGTACATGCCACCGATCTGCGGGACCGTCTGGTGGGACTCGTCGATGAAGCAGACGAAGTCGTCTGGGAAGTAGTCGAGCAGGCAATAGGGGCGGTCGCCTGGATTGCGACCGTCGAGGATCCGCGAGTAGTTCTCGATTCCCGAGCAGAAGCCGACCTCCCGCAGCATCTCCATGTCGTACTGGGTCCGCTGGCGGAGGCGGTGGGACTCGAGCAGCTTGCCCTGCGCGTCGAGCTCGGCGCAGCGTTCGTTCAGCTCGCGGCCGATCGCCGCGACGGCGTCCTCGATCATGCCCTCGCGCACGTTGTAATGGGAGGCCGGCCAGATCCCGACGTGCTCGAGGTCGTCCTCGATCAGCTCGCCGGTCAGCGGATCGAAGTGCTGGAGATGCTCGACCTCGTCGCCGAAGAGCACGATCCGGAACGCCGTTTCGGCGTAGGCGGGGAAGATCTCGAGCGTCTCACCCCGGACGCGGAAGGTGCCGCGCGCGAGCGCTGTGTCGTTGCGCGTGTATTGGATCGAGACCAGCTTGCGCAGCAGCGCGTCACGGTCGATGAACTGGCCCTTGCTCAGCGTCTGCAGGTTCTCGTCGTAGACCTCCGGCGAGCCGAGGCCGTAGATGCAGGACACGCTGGCCACGATCAGCACGTCCCGCCGGGCGAACAGCGCGGCGGTCGCCGAGTGCCGGAGCCGATCGATCTCCTGGTTTATCGCCGAGTCCTTCTCGATGTAGAGGTCCTTGCTCGGGACGTACGCCTCGGGCTGGTAGTAGTCGTAGTACGAGACGAAGTACTCAACCGAGTTGCGCGGGAAATAGGTCCGGAACTCGTTGCAGAGCTGGGCCGCCAGCGTCTTGTTGTGCGCGATCACCAGCGTTGGCTTCTGGATCGCCTCGACCGTCGCCGCCATCGTCATCGTCTTGCCGGTCCCCGTCGCGCCCAGCAGCGTCATGTACCGCTCTCCGGCTTTGATCCCCTCGGCCAGCGAGGTGATCGCCGCCGGCTGATCAGCGGTGGGTCGGTAGGTGGCGTCTAGTTCGAACTTGGGCATCGATCCTCTCAACCAGCGTAGCGGTGGTCGCAGCGCGTCCGGCAGCGAGGGCCACGCGAACTTTGGCGTGAGATGCACGCCACGCGTGCATTTGGAGCCAAACTTCGCCGATTCAACCCGCCGCACCGGGGCGAAACCGCCGAAGCTCGCCGCTGCCGCTCAGCGCTCGTCCGACCGGGCCTGGCCGGAGTACTAGCCGGCCGGTCGCCCGTAGTTGCGGACGTAATCCGGGGGCTCGGCCGAGCAGCGGGGATCGGTCAGCGGGGTGCCCGGGGTGAGGGTCAGGGGGAGCTCGCCGGCCCAGACCGGGAGGGCATAGTCCTCGGGCGCGTCGATCGGCGGTCCCGTGCGCACCTTGGCCGAGGCCTCGGTGAGAGGCAGCACGGCGACCTCGGTGGCCTCGAGCTCCTGCTCGCTCGGCCCACGCGCCTCGCTCGTGCGACCGGGGATGATCTGCTCGACCAGCGCATCGAGCGCGGCGCGCTTGGCGGACGGCTCGCGCACGGGCTGGGCCTCGCCCAGCACCACGACGGAGCGGTAGTTGACCGAGTGGTGAAAAGCCGAGCGGGCAAGCACGAGCCCGTCGATCAGCGTGACCGTCAGGCACACCGGCACCCCCTCGACCAGTTCGCCGAGCAGCCGGCTGAGCGGCGAGCCGTGGAGATAGATCCGGTCGCCGTCACGGGCGTAGAGCATCGGGATCGCGTACGGCTGCCCCTTGGAGACCAGCGCGAGGTGGCCCACGAAGCCCTCGTCGAGAATCGCATCGATCGCGACGCGGTCATAGCGTCCGCGGCCGGCCCGGCGGCGCACCGCGACCCGACCGCTCGGCGCGGCGACGCGAGCGCCCTTCGCCTCGTCCGGTAGTTTGTTATAGTACAAAGTCATGTCTGAGCTAGCACAATATCAGATCGTCGGATCGACGGCCCGCCAGATCGCCGGAAGCGCCGAAACGGCGATCCGGCACGGAACGCTGGCCGCCGGCGAGCCGCTGCCCACCATGCGCGCGCTCGCGACGACGCTCCAGACCAGTCCGGCGACGGTCAACGCCGCGTACCGGATCCTCCGCGAGCGCGGCCTGGTCGTCGCCGACGGTCGTCGCGGAACGCGCGTGGCGCGTCGTCCGGCGGTCCGCTCAAACGCGCGTGAGCGCGACCCGGGCCCGGGGCGCGACGACCTACGTGACCTCTCGATCGGACTCCCGGACCCCGCGCTGCTGCCGCCGCTCGGACCGGCGCTGGCCCGGATCGACGTGGAGCGCAGCGTCACCGTCGACGAACTCGAGTTCGCGGTTCCGGAGCTGCTCGAGTTCGGGCGGCACTGGTTCGGCGCTGACGGCGTCGACGGCCGGGCGATCGCGGTCGTCTCCGGGGCCGCCGACGGGATCGAGCGAGTGCTGGCGGCGCACTTGCGCGCGGGCGACCGGGTCCTGATCGAAGACCCCGCCTATCCGCCGATTCGCGACATCTTGATGGCGCTGGGCCTGATCGAGGTGCCGGTGGCGATCGACGAGCGCGGCCTGCGGCCGGAGGCACTCGCGGCGGCGCTGGCCAAGGATGCCCAGGCGCTTTTGCTGGTCCCCCGCGCGCAGAACCCGCTCGGCGCCGCGCACGATGCCGAGCGAGCCGCCGAGCTGCAGTCCGTCCTCGCTCGGCACCCGGAGGTGTTGGTGGTCGAGGACGACCACGCCAGCGAGATCGCGGGCAGCCCGTACCACAGCGCGATCGGAGCGGCCTGCGAGCGCTGGGCGGTGATCCGGTCGGTCTCGAAGGTTCTGCATCCCGATCTGCGCGTCGCGTTGATCGCCGGCGACGAGGAGACGATCGGCCGCGTCGAGGGCCGTCACGCCCTGGGTCCCCGGTGGGTCAGCCACCTGTTGCAGGCGGTGGCGGCATCGATGCTGTGCGACCCCGGCTTCGCGGAGACCTGCCGGCACGCCAGCGACGTGTACGCCCAGCGCCGGCGAAAGCTGATCGAGGTGCTGGCCGAGCATGGTCTGCCGGCGTACGGACGCACCGGCCTCAACATCTGGGTGCCGGTGCGCGAGGAGGCTCCGGTCATCAAGGCACTGCAGGAGGCGGGCTGGCTCGCCATCTCCGGCGAGCGGTTCCGCATCGCCACCCCGGCGGGGGTCCGGATCACGGTTACCGAACTGGTCGCGGGCGAGGCGGAGGAGATCGCTCAGATCATCGCGCGCGTCGAGCAGGCCGGCCGGCCGCGGCGTGTCTACTGACCGAGTCGCCCGGCAGGTGCGTTAGCGATAGCCGAGCTCGGTGGCGTAGGTCTTGCGATAGTTCCGCTGGGCCTGGAACACCTTCTCCACGTAGGCGCGGGTCTCCGGGAATGCGATGTCGTTGATCGTGAACCGCTGTCCCCCTGCTCGCGCCGCCGCCACCCAGCGGTTGACGTTGGTCTCTCCTCCGTTGTAGGCCGCCAGGGCCAGGATCCTGCTCCCGCCGTATTCGTCGAGCAAATAGCGAAGGTAGTAGCTGCCGTAGGCGATGTTCACCTGCGGGGTGGCCAGATCGGCCGTGGTGAAGCTCGTCGCGCCGGAGCGGTGCGCGAGGAACTTGGCGGTCTGCGGAAGGATCTGCATCAGGCCTTCCGCCCCCGCCCCCGAGGTCCGGGGATCGAATTTCGTCTCGACGTCGATGACCGCGGCGACGAACGCCGGGTCAAGGTGCTTCTCGGCGGCCTGTTCGCGGATGACGTCCTGATACTGGAGCGGCAGCGTGAATTCGTTGACCGCCTTACGGAACAGCGGCATGGCGATGATCGCGGCCACGACAAGCGTCCCGATCCCGGCCGCCCACGCGAGGGTACGCCGGCGGCGGGCGGCGGTTCGCCGGCGGGCGGCACGGCGCGCGGCCTCGGTTCGGTGCGACGCTGTCGCGGCGGGCGGGCTCACGCCACCAGCATGTCAAGAATGGATGACAGCTTGGCCTCGAGCTCATCCACCCCGCCGTCGTTCTCCACCACGTAGGTCGCTCGTTCCGCCTTTTCCTCTTGCGGGAGCTGCCGGGCCCCGCGCTCGTCGAGGGCCCGATGACCGCGGACCGAGGCCCGCCGGCCGCGGACGTCCTCGTCGGCGATGACGGCGATCGTCGCGTCGAACGCGCCCTCCATCCCCGCCTCGAACAGGAGCGGGACCTCCACCACCGCGGCCCGCGGCGGGTCCGGGCGAGCGGCCAGCTCCTCGCGCCAGGCGGCCATCCGCGCCCCGACCCGGGGCCAAAGCAGACCCTCGAGCCAGTCGCGGTCCTCGGGCGTGGCAAACGCCCGCTCCGCCAGCGCCGCTCGATCGACCACGCCGTCGGAGACGACCTCATCCCCGAACCGGGCCACGACGGCATCCCTGACCTCGTCGCCGGCGTACAGCTCGTGGACCACGGCGTCGGTCGAGAGCACCGCCGCGCCCAGCCGGTCAAGGGCGGCCAGCGCGGTCGACTTCCCCGAGCCGATGCCGCCCGTCAACCCAACGAACTTCAGCAATCGGCTGGAACCGACTACGGGGCTGGATCGGCCGGTGCCGATTCCTCCGGCGCGGACGGGGCATCGGCGGCAGCGGCGGCATCCGTGGCCTCAGCGGACTTCGCGGCCTCAGCTGATTTCGCGGATTCCGCGGCCGCCTCGAAGCTCGCCGCGATCGCCGGATCCATCGAGATCTCCGCACCGGCCTGTCCCGAGGACTGAGCCGCCGGATCCGGACGTGATTCCGCGGAATCCGCCGGGGCCGATTCAGCTGCGGGCTCGGGCGGCGGCGATTCCGCGGGGGGCGCAGCGGACGAGGCCTCTGGTCCACCCGCTTCCGCCTGGTCGGCGAAGACGTCCTCGGACAAGCCGAGCTCGGGTACGTTGTCGAGGTCGCCGCCCTCGTTTTCGCCGTCTCCCTCGGCCGGGGGGACAATCGGCCGCACCGGCAGAACCTGGCCCTCGACGCGCTTGATCGACAGCGACAGCCGGCGGCGCTCCGAGTCGATCTCCAGGATCTTGACCCGGACCGGATCGCCGGGCTGGATGATCTCGCGCGGATTCTCGACGTGGTGCTGGGCGAGCTCGGAGATGTGCACGAGCCCCTCGACCCCGTCGAGGATCTCAACGAAGGCGCCGAAGGTGACGACCTTGGTCACGGTGCCCTCGAGCTCGTCGCCGATGTTGTAGGTGTCGACGACGCGCTGCCACGGGTCCTCCTGGGTCTGCTTGAGACCCAGCGAGATCCGCTGGCGCTGGCGGTCGATGTCGAGCACCTTGACGCTCACCGTGTCGCCGATGGAGAGGATCTCGCTCGGGTGGTTCACGTGTGACCACGAGAGCTCGGAGATGTGGATCAGACCGTCGATCCCGTCGAGGTCGACGAACGCCCCGAAGTCGACGATGTTGGAGATCGTGCCCTCGACGACCTGGCCCGGCTGGAGCCGGTCGAGGATCCGCTCGCGGTCCTCCTTGCGCTGCTCCTCGAGCACGGCGCGTCGGGACAGCACGACGTTGTTGCGAGAGCGGTTGAGCTCGATCACCTTGCACTCGATGTCCTGTCCCATGTACTCGTCGAGATTTGGGACGCGGCGGATGTCGACAAGTGAGGCGGGCAGGAAGCCGCGGACGCCGAGGTCGATGATCAGACCGCCCTTGACCACCTCGATCACGCTGCCGGTGACGGGCTCGCCGGACTCGGCGGCGGCCTCGATCCGGCGCCAGGCCTTCTCGAAGCGGGCCCGCTTCTTGGAAAGGATCAGCCGCCCGTCCTGATCCTCCTTGGTGAGGACCAGCGCGTCGACTTCCTCGCCGAGGGAGACCTCGTCGCTCGGGTCGACCGACTTGCGGATCGAGAGTTCGCTGGCGGGGATGACGCCCTCGGACTTGTAGCCGATGTCGACCAGGACCTCGTCGTTGTCGATCCGGACGACGTGGCCGGTGACGACGTCGCCTTCCGCGAAGGGGTGAATCGTGGCGTCGTAGTTGGGGACTATCTGCCCGTCGATCTCGAGCAGGAGGCCGTCGGAGCCTTCGACGACCTTGGCGTTCGATTGATCGGTGGGCGGATTCAGGGTTGCAGTTGAAGACATGAGTCCTTCGGAGGATAGCCGTGTTGGCCGCTCCGTATCATCGGCGACCCGATGCCCCGGCGAGCCACCAAGCGCGGCGTACAGCGAACGCCCCTGAATCGAGACTGTGACGTGCTGATCTGTGGAGCCAGTTTCGCCGGTCTGGCGGTGGCACGCGAGTTGGCCGGCAGCGGCGCCGACGTGCTGGTGATCGACCGCTATGAGATCGGGGAGCGCCAGACCTCGGCCTGCGGGATCCCCACCGGCTGGCTGGACGTGCTCGGCCTGCAGGAGTCGTTGCAGCAGACGTTCCCGGAATTAGTGGTCCACACGCCCCACCTGAGCGTCCGCTACGACCTGCCGTTCACGTTCTCGACCTTCGACTACCGGACCCTGTGCGGCCTGCTGGCTCAGCAGGGGGATTTCGAGTTCGAGACCGCCACCGTAACCGACCGTAGCCGTGACAGGGTCTCGCCCAGCGGCTCGACCCTGGGAGGATCGGCTGGCGCCGATGGTCAGGTCGTGCACACCGACCGCGGGGACGTCCGCGCGCCGCTGATCGTCGACGCGCTGGGCTGGCGCCGGGTGCTGGGTGGCGGCGCGGCGATCCAGCCCCCGGACGCTTTCCTGTCCCGGGGACTCGAGGTGCATCCGCACGGCGACGGCCTCGACCTGGAGGTGTGGATCGACCGCTCCTATGTGCCGGCGGGCTACGGCTGGAGCTTTCCCGCCGGTGAGGAGATTCGCGTCGGCGTCGGCTCGTTCGATCCGCGCTTTCACGTCAAGGAGCCGACGGTCCGGCTGGCCGAGGACCTGAGCCGTGATCCCGTCCGGTACCAGGGGAACTGGATCCCGCACAAGATCCGCGAGGCGACCGAGGATGGGATCTTCTTCGTCGGCGACTCCGCCGGTCATTGCCTGCCCCTGACCGCCGAGGGGATCCGCACCGCGCTGTACTTCGGGCTCGCCTGCGGGCGGGAGTTGCGCGCCGTCCACGCCGGTCACCGAACCCGCCCGGCGGCGCTGGCCAACTACGGAGCGTTCAGCGCTGCCCACGCCTGGAAGTTCGACTCGCTCCTGCGCGTCCAAAGGCTTGTCCCGCGCGTGCCGCCGCGGGTGCTCGGCCCGGGGCTGCGGGCGATCGGTGCCAAGCGGTTCGTCGACTGGACGTTCGGGCACTACCTCAACATCGCCCATCCGGATTATGCGAGGGCCGCCCCAGCCGCCCCGGTGGGCACGTTCCTGCCAGCCGCGGCCTAGCGCCGCTTGCGGCTGACGTGCTTGGCCTTCGACGCCGGTTTGGCCACCCGGATCGTGCGGGCGGAGTAGGCCCACAGTCCGGCGCTGTCGGTCGTGCGCAGCACCACGCGATAGCTACCACCGCGCCGATAGGTGTGCGAACTGGTCTTGCGTCGGCCCGTTCTCTTGTCGCCGAAGTACCAGTTGTAAGCCACGACCCCGCCGTGCGCCGCGTGAGCCCGACCCGCGAAGGTCACCGACTGTCCCGCCCGCGGATGGGCCGGCGCGGCGAACCAGGCGGTGTCCGGTTCGGTCCGCGCCGCGCAGCCGCCATCCCAGTTGCTCCACTCGTATTGCAGGTAGTAGCGCCCGGCACCGATCACCTCGTTCCAGGCGGCCGGGTCAGTATCGCCGGGGGCGGACCCGAAGGCCGAGATGCAGAGGTCGCCGTCCTCCTTGTAGTTGGTGAGATTGATCCACGCGCTGCTGTAAGGGTCGGTGACCATCTCGTTGTGCTCGTGGCTGAGCGTCGAGATCGTCGGATCCGCCGGGCTCGAATTCGGGCGGGGGTTACCCGACTGGCAGTGGCCGCTGACGGCGTTGAACGGGATCACCGCGTAGAGGATCCCGTCCGAGGTGGCCGAGTGATAGCCGCAGAAGCTTCCACTGGCAGAGCCGCCGAGGGCGCAGCCGTCCTGGGGGTAGCCGTCCACGCAGGCGCCCAGGCCGGCGGGCAGGACGAGGAAGTAGACGTCGTGGTCCGTGCTCGGCAACCCGTCGACTCCGATCACGTGCGCGATCTCGTACTGGATCTGCAGGTCCTCGACGCAATCGAGCCAGCCGGGACCCGTCGCCGGCTCGGCGCAGTAGCGGCCCGGCAGCGGGTCGGTGGCCAGGACCGCGCCCGCGTAGGTCGAGTCGTAGGCCGCCGCGCCGGTCGAGTCCCGATACTGGCCGCTGAGGCTGTAGACGTTCGTCGGCTTGTGGCTGTCGCTCGCGACGTTGGCCAGGAACTGCTCGATCAGCGACTGGTAGCCCGGCGGGAAGCCGAGGCTCGTTCCGGCCGGCTGCCAGAAGATCAGATGCGTGCGGTTGCTGTGCAGCACCGAGCCGCCCTGATACGGGAGGTTGGCGATGTGAGCCAGCGGGCCGGCGCGAGGCGCCGGCAGGCCCGGCGCGCTCGAGCCGGTCGGAATGTCAGGCACCACGCCCGAGATCGCCCGGGCCTGGGGAGCGAAGCCGAAGGCAAAGGCGAGGGCGAGGGCGAAAGCGAGGGCCAGCACCAGGCCGGCCACCCCCCCGAGCCCCGCTCGATGGATCATTTCGCTGCCAGCCAGTTGGGGCCGATGCCGCTCTCGACGGCCAGCGGCGGGTCCATGTCGAACGCCTTCACCATCTGCTCGCGGGCCAGCTGCTCGACCGCCTCGGCCTCATCGGCCGGCCCCTCGAACAGCAGTTCGTCGTGGATCTGCAGCACCAGCCGCGACCGCAGTCCGGACTCGCGCAGGGCGCGATCGCTGTCCACCATCGCCACTTTCATGATGTCCGCCGCACTCCCCTGGATGACCATGTTCACGGCGAAGCGCTCGCCCTGCTTGCGCAGATCCCAGCGGCGAGCCCGGAGTTCCGGAACCTGTCGCCGGCGGCCGAACAGCGTCGAGACGTACCCGTGCTCGGTGCCCTGCTCGATCGTCTCCTCGATGAACCGGCGGACGGCCGGGAACCCGTCCATGTAGCGCCGGATGAACTCGTCGGCTTCGGACTGGGGGATGTCGAGCCGATCGGCCATCCCGTAGGCCGAGAGCCCGTAGACGATGCCGTAGTTGATCATTTTCGATTTGGACCGCATGCCGGGGTCGATCTCGTCCGGCATGACGTTGAACACACGACAGGCCGTGGCGGTGTGCACATCCTCGCCGCGCCGGAAGATCTCCTTGAGCACGTCCTCGCCGGCGATGTGGGCCAGCAGCCGCAGCTCGACCTGTGAGTAGTCGATCGAGACGAGCAAGTTCCCAGGCTCCGCGACGAAGCAGGCGCGGATCTCGCGCCCCAGCGGGGTGCGGATCGGGATGTTCTGGAGGTTCGGATTGTTCGACGACAAGCGGCCGGTGGCGGCGGCGGTCTGGTTGAACGTGGTGTGGAGCCGCCCGTCCCCGGCGATCAACAACGGGAGCGCATCGAGGTAAGTCTGGGCCAGCTTGGTCAGCTCGCGCCAGCGCTCGATCTTGGCGATCACCTCGTGCTCGCCGCGGATCGCCTGCAGGACGCGGGCATCGGTTGAGTACCCGGTCTTGCCCCGCCGCTTTCGGCTGAGACCGAGCTTGCCGAACAGGACCTCTTCGAGCTGCCTCGGCGAGCCGAGGGTGAACTCCTCTCCGGCCAGCTCGAAGATCTCCAGCTCGAGCGCGTCGGCCTCCAGCTTGACCCGCTCCGAGATCTCCTGCAACCGGCTCGTGTCGAGCTTCAGACCGGCCGTCTCCATCTTGCGCAGGACGCGCACCAGCGGCAGCTCGACGTCATTGAGCAGGTCGGTCAGCCCACGGCCGCGGATCTCCTCCCGCTGCCAGGCCGCCAGCGCGTGCGCGAGCACCGCGTCCCGGCCCGCCTCGTCCTCCACGTCGGCCCCGAGCCCACGCTCCTCGCACAGCTCGCGGAACGGATAGGCCCGGCGCGCCGGCTCAAGCAGGTAGGCGGCCACCTCCGTGTCGTGAGCCAGCACCTCGGGCACGACGCCCAGGGACTTGGCGTCATGGGCGATTGCCGGACGCGTCCCGATCGCCTGCACCAATTGCTCGGGCGAGGCGCACTCGCCGACCAGTACCTCCTTGGCGCCGTCGGCGAAGACGCCGAAGTGCCAGGCCGCGTCATCGGCGAACAGCGCTCCCTCCGGAGTCTGCGGTGGCCGAACGGCCACCGACACCTCGGTATGGGGCAGCCGCGCGACCTCGGCCACGGTGGCCCGGCGCTCCCGGACGCTGATCGCCTGTTCGGCCGCCGGGGCGGGCGCGGCGGCCTCGGCCGACCCGAGCGCCTCCTCGAGCCGGCGCAGCGGCTCGCGCAGCTCGAATTCCCTGAATACGTCGCGCAGGCGCGAGCGGTCGGGCTCGGAGGAGACGAACTGGGCCAGATCGAGGTCGCCCAACGGGATCTCCCGCTGCGCGGTGGCCAGCTGCTTGGAGACGCGGGCCGCGTCCGCGTGCTCGACGAGATTCTGCTTGCGCTTGGCACCGCTGATCTGATCAACGCTGTCCAGCACGTTCTCGAGCGAGCCGAACCGCTGGAGCAGCTCCGCCGCCGTCTTGTCGCCGATGCCGGGGACGCCGGGAATGTTGTCGCTGGTGTCCCCTTTGAGGCCGATGAAGTCGGGCACCAGCTCGGGCGGGATCCCGTAGCGGTCGAGTACCCCCTGGCGGTCATAGACACGCGTATCGGTGATCCCCCGCGAGGTGGTCATGATCCTGACCCCGTCGTCGACCAGCTGGTACGCGTCGCGATCCCCGGTCACCACCATCACCGGAATCGGAGGCTCGGCCTGGCGGGCGCGTTCGACGATCGAGGCGATCACGTCGTCGGCCTCGTAGCCCTTGACCGAGAGGTTGCGGTATCCGAACGCGTCGACCAGCGGCTCGAAATGCGGCCACTGCTCCTTGAGCAGATCCGGGCGGGTGGAGCGCTGCGCCTTGTAGTCGGCGTAGACCTCCTTGCGGCCCGACGAGCCGGCATCCCAGACCACGACGGTGGCCTTCGGCCCGTAGTCGGTGAGGATCTTCACCAGCATCGACGCGAAGCCGAAGATCGCGTTCGTGGTCACTCCGGTGGAGGTGGCGATCGACTCGGGCAGGGCGAAGAACGCCCGGTAGGCCAGGCTGTTGCCATCGATCAAAAAGAGCTCGTCGGGCATCTAACCTCAGGTTAGTTGGCGGGGTGGTCTCCAAGCCTTGGAGCGGCGCCGGCCGGTCGGCGGATGATGCCCGCTCGGGCGGGTTGGCGGCTCACGTAAGATGCCGCTCGCCCGATGCCGAGCAACCCCAGCGCCCAGTACAGCCTCACGCTCCGCGTCGAGATCGATCACCTCCCCGGAATGCTCGGGAAGGTGGCCAGCGCGATCGGCGAGGCCGGCGCGACGATCGGCGCCGTCGATCTCGTCTCGGTCGAGGGCGGCGAGCACACGATCCGTGACATCACGGTCGAGACGGGCGACGCGACGGACTGGCCGCGGCTGACCGACGCGGTCAACAGCGTGCCCGGCGCCCGCGTGCTCGACATGACCGATCGCACGTTCATGCTCCATTCGGGGGGGAAGATCGAGGTTCAGAACAAGCGGCCGCTGAAGACTCGCGCCGACCTCTCGATGGCCTACACGCCCGGGGTCGCCCGCGTCAGCAGCGCGATCTTCGACGACCCCGACAAGGCCTTTCAGTACACGATCAAGCGCAACACGGTGGCGGTCGTATCCGACGGCAGCGCGGTGCTGGGTATGGGCGACATCGGCCCGCGGGCGGCGTTGCCGGTGATGGAGGGCAAGGCGATGCTGTTCAAGGAGTTCGCCGGCGTCGACGCATTCCCGATCTGCCTGGACACGAAGGACCCGGACGAGATCGTGGCCGTGGTCAAGGCGATCGCTCCCACGTTCGGGGGCATCAACCTCGAGGACATCTCCGCCCCGCGCTGCTTCGAGATCGAGGATCGGCTCAAGGCCGAGCTGGACATCCCGGTTTTCCACGACGACCAGCACGGCACCGCGGTCGTGGTGCTGGCGGCGCTGCTGAACGCGCTGACCCTGACCGGCCAGCGGATCGGGGACATCAACATCCTGGTCGTCGGCCTCGGGGCCGCCGGGGTGGCGGTTACCAAGATTCTGATCGCCGCGGGGGCACGCAACATCATCGGCTGCGACTCACGCGGCGCGGTGCACACGGGGCGCAGCGACTATCTCGACGGCAGCATGCACCCGAGCAAGCGGGCGCTGGCCGAGACCACGAATCCCGAGCACCGCTCGGGCGGTCCAGCCGACGTGATCGAGGGCATGGATCTGTTCATCGGGGTCAGCGGCGCGCGAGTGATGCCGGCGGCGGCCCTGGCCAAGATGAACGCCGACCCGATCGTCTTCGCGATGGCCAACCCCGATCCCGAGGTCTCCCCGGAGGAGGCCGGCAAGTACGCCCGGATCCTGGCCACCGGCCGCTCCGATTACCCCAATCAGATCAACAACGTGCTCTGCTTCCCGGGGATCTTCCGCGGCGCACTGGACGTCCGCGCCACACAGATCACCGAGACGATGAAGACCGCCGCCGCGCGAGCGATCGCCGACATCGTGGCCGGCGACGAACTGCGGGAGGACTACATCATCCCTTCGGTGTTCAATCGCGAGGTCGCCATCGCCGTGGCCGCCGCCGTCGCCGACGAGGCCCGGGAGAGCGGGCAGGATCACCTGGCGATGGACGGAACTATGCGGACGTTCTGAGCACCCGACCTGCAGAAGCTCCCGAATAGCGGGAGGAACTGCAGAAGCCTTCTAGCGCCTGAACTTCGGCAGCGGCCCGTCGAGCTTCCAGGCGGACCCGGGACGAGCGGGAAGCAGGAGCACGATCAGCAGTCCGACGGCCGTGAGCAGCAGGCCGAAGGCCAGGCCGAGCTTCTCACCGTACCCCTTGCGACCGGTCAGCCACGACCCGGCGGCAGCGGAGATCAGCCAGACGAACAGCAGGTAGAGGCCGGTGGCCCCGATCGTGGCGGCGAAGGCGATCATGCCCCGAGGTAGGCCCTCATCACCTCCGGGTCGGTGCGGAGCTTGGCCGACTCGTTGGCCAGGACGACGCGACCAGTCTCGAGCACGTAGCCGCGGGTGGAGACGTCGAGGGCGTAGTTGGCGTTCTGCTCCACCAGCAGGATCGCGACCCCGCCGCGGTTGATCTCGGCGATCGTCTCGTAGATCCGCTGAACCAGGATCGGCGCGATCCCCATCGACGGCTCGTCGAGCAGCAACAGCTTGGGCTTGGCCATCAGGGCGCGGCCGATCGCCAGCATCTGCTGCTCGCCGCCCGACATCGTCCCCGCCTTCTGGTTCTCCCGCTCCTTGAGCCGAGGGAACAGCGCGAACACCCACTCGATGTCCTGGGCGATCTGGGGTCCGCGCCGCAGGTAGGCGCCGAGGTCGAGGTTCTCGCGTACCGACATCCGGGCGAAGCAGTGCCGGCCCTCCGGCGACAGCGCGATCCCGCGCTTGACGATGTCGCCCGCGGGGATCCGCGTGATGTCCTCGCCGGCGAAGGTGATCGTCCCGGCGCTGGCCGGGGTCAGGCCGGTGATCGAGCGCAGCGTCGTGGACTTGCCGGCGCCGTTGGAACCGAGCAGGGTGACCACCTCGCCCTCCTCGACGGTCAGCGAAACCCCCTTGAGCGCCTCGATGGCGCCGTAGCGGGCCCGGATCTCCGCGACCTCGAGCAGCGGCGTCATCAGCTCTGGACCCCCAGGTAGGCCTCGATCACCCGTTTGTCGGCGCGCACGTCGGCGGGCAGACCCTCGGCGATCTTCTCGCCGTGGTCGAGCACGGTGATCCGCTCCGAGACCCCCATCACGACCTTCATGTCGTGCTCGATCAGGAGGATGGTCAGCTTCAGGTCGTCCCGGAGCTTGCGCATGAATTCGGTCAGCGACTCCGATTCCTGCGGGTTCATCCCGGCCGTCGGCTCGTCGAGCAGGAGCAGCTTCGGATCGGAGGCGAGGGCGCGGGCGATCTCGACCCGGCGCTGATCGCCGTAGCTGAGGTTGATCGCGAGCTGGCCGAACTGATTGGGCTTGAGGCCGACGTAGCGCAGGCTCTCGGCGGCGCGCTCCCGCACCGCCTTTTCCTCGGCCCTCACCCACGGCGTGCGGAGGATCGAGCCGACCAACCCGGCCTTCATCCGGCAGTGACGGCCGACCATGACGTTCTCCAGGGCGCTCATGGCGCCGAACAGGCGGATGTTCTGGAACGTCCGGGCCACGCCGAGCGCGGTGATCTGGTCCGGGCGCGAGCGCGTGACGTCGGTACGGTCGAACAGGATCCGTCCGCTGGTCGGCTTGTACAGCCCGGTGAGCATGTTGAACAGCGTTGTCTTGCCGGCGCCGTTGGGTCCGATGACCGAGACGATCGCGTGAACGGGGATCTCCAGCGTGACGCCGCCGACGGCGATCAGGCCGCCGAACTGCTTGACCACCTCCCGCGCCGCCAAAAGCGGAGGCGCCTCCAGCGTCGCGACTGACCCCGCCGACGGGTCGGGAGCCGGGTCGATCGTCACGTCGACGCCGATCCTTGCAGCTCGGTCTCCCCGATTCCCTCGGTCAGCTCGAGCTGGCGTCGTCGCTCGGGGATCAGCCCCTGCGGCCGCAGCACCATCACCAGCACGAGCAGAAATCCGAAGATGCTGACGTTGAGCTCGCTCAGGTCGAAGTTGAGCCCGAATTTGCTCGGCACGTGGTTGAGCACGTCGGGGATCAAGTAGTAGTTGATGTTGGCCAGCAGCATCGCGCCGAACACCACCCCCCACACGGAGCCGAGGCCGCCGACGATCACCATCGCCAGCACGAAGATCGAGAAGCCGAACTGGAACTGGTTGGCATCGATCAGCGTGGTGTAGGAGCCGAGGAAGGCGCCCGCGATGCCGCCGAAGGCCGCGCCGAGCGCGTAGGCGAGCAGCTTCGTCCGCACCAGTGGAATCCCCATCGATACCGCCGCCACCTCGTCCTCGCGGAGCGCCACCCAGGCACGACCCAGGCGCGAGTCCCGCACCCGCAAGTTGACAAACAGGCTGATCAGCACGAGCACGAAAATCGTGTAGTACCAGGGTCTGAAATGGAGCTGGTCGAACGTCCCGACGAACGGGAGCTTGGGGGCGTCGATGCCGCTGATCCCGATCTCGCCGCCCGTCACCGGCATTCCCGCGATCTTGATGTCGGGGCCGTTGATGGCGAAGACGCGGATGATCTCTCCGAACGCGAGCGTAACGATGGCGATGTAATCGCCGCGCAGCCGGAGGGTCGGCAGTCCGATCAGCGTCCCGGCCACCGCGCAGATCAGCGCGGCGCAGATCAGGATCAGCAGGAAGTTCAGGTGGATCCCCGGCAGCGAGCCGAGATAGCTCGAGACGAGCACGTGCACGTGGGCCTTGAAGAAGAAGCTCGACCCGAGCCAGCCCAGCGAGTAGGCCCCGAGCGCGAAGAAGGCCAGATAGCCGAGGTCGAGCAGGCCCGCGAAGCCGACCACGACGTTCAGGCCGAGCGCGAAGACCACATAGGCGAGCGCCAGGATCTCCTTGTTCATGAAGTTGCTGGAGTCCGGGTAGAACAGCGGCGCCACCAACCCGATCAGGATCAGCAGGACGGCGAGCGCCCGCGTCCACCACGGAGGCAACCGCCGTTCGATGGCGGCCCGCCACTCGCTCAACTGCGCGCGCAGCTCACTCATGGGCTACGCATCTCCGCGACCCGAGAGAATCGCCCCCCGGGCGATTCTCTTAAGGGACGAGCCGCCAGGCTCATGGCCTACGCATCTCCGCGACCCGAGAGAATCGCCCCCCGGGCGATTCTCTTAAGGGACGAGCCGCCAGGCGAGTCCCCATTAGCCGGCCTCCCGCGTCTCTTCGCCGAGCAGGCCGCGTGGGCGCAGCACCATGATCACGACGAGGTAGCCGAACACGATCGCCGGGGTCCACTGAGTCCCGATGCGAACGTCGGAGAGCTGCTGGATACAGCCGATGATCAGCCCGCCGAGCACGGCGCCGCGGATGTTGCCGATGCCGCCCATCACAGCTGCGGTGAAGGCGATCAGTCCGGCCACGAAGCCCTGGTCATACCGGATCGTCGTCTCGTACAGGGCGTAGACGAGACCGGCGGCGCCCGCCAGCATTCCGCCGAGCATGAACGTCAGCGAGATCGTCGTGTCGACGTTGATCCCCATCAGGCGCGCGGCCTCGGGGTCCTGCGCGGTCGCCCGCATCGCCTTCCCCAGGCGCGTGCGCGTGATGAACCACGTCAGCAGCGTGACGAGCGGGACAGTGACGCCGATGGCGAGCAGATCCGCGCGACGGACGGCCACGGCCGAGATGTTGAAGACCGTCATGTTCTGATGGATCAGGTCGTCGACGCCGGCCGGCGACCCGCCGAGCCACAGCAGCCCGACGTTCTGCAGGATGAATGAGAACCCGATCGCCGTGATCAACGGGGCCAGCTTGGGCGCGTCCCGGAGCGGGCGATAGCCGACGCGCTCGATCAACACGTTCAAGCTCCCGCAGACCAGCATCGAGACGACCAGCGCCAGCATCAGCCCGAGGACGATCCCGAGCGACCCCGTGGCCAGTCCCAGCCCGATCGACCCCCAGAAACCGACGGCCGTGTAGGAGCCGATCATGAACACGTCGCCGTGGGCGAAGTTGATCAACTCGATGATCCCGTACACGAGCGTGTAGCCGATCGCGATCAGGGCCCAGATCGCGCCATTGGAGATGCCCTGGACCAGGCTGTTGCCGAGGTACGTCAGGTCGTGACTCGTCACGTGGTGGCCGTTGGCGAACCCGGTGTAGCCCGACGCGAGGTCGTGGATCCCGTAGTACACCGGTAGCGCCGCGAGCGCGACCACCAGCCCCCAGCGCCCGAGCGCGCGGCGCACCGCGCCGAGCGGGCCGCTCAGCCGTGCGAGCCAGGGTAGACGCGGAATAAGTGTGTTTGCTTCCACGCGAACGTCGAAGGGAGTGGGGCCGCCGCGGCGGCCCCACTCCCATCAGGGGTTATTTCGCCGTGATCGTCTTCACGAACAGAGGGCTTCCGTCGGGCCCGACCTTGTACAGGCCGTACGCCTTCAGCGTGGTGTCACCGTTGGCGTCGAACCCGTAGCTACCGAGCACCGACGCGCGGTTCGCGACCTTGTGGAGGGCCGCGATCACAGCCGTCTTATCGCTGCCCTGCGAGCCGAGGCTGGCGATCGTGTCGATGCCGACCTTCATCGCCTCATAGCCGTAGATGGCGTAGGGGTCGGGATTAGCCGTGCCGTACTTCGCCTTGTACGCGGCGAGGAACGTGCGACCACCGGGATAGGCGGTCAGCCCGAGCGTCGCGACCGTGCACTTGAACAGCGGGGCGATGGTCGCGGGGAACCCGTGCTGCTTCGGATCGGTGACCGTGCCGGTGCAGACTCCGTCGCCTCCGTAGATCTTGGCCTTCGGGAGCGCCGAGTTGATGTCCTTGGTCAGCTGCACCTCACCGGGCGGGTTGAACGCCGTGTACACGCAGTCGGCTCCCTGGCCCTTGATCGTCGAGGCGAAGGCGCGGTAGTTGGGCGCCATCGGATCGAGCGGGCTCTCGCTCGTGATGGTCAAGCCGTACTTACCGGCCTTGAGCTTGATCTGCGTGGCGAGTCCGGCGCCGTACGGCGTCTTGTCGTCCGCCACCGCGACCCTCGTGCATCCATCCGCCTTCATCGCGATCAGTCCCGCCACGCTCTGAATCGAGTCGCGCGGAACGAGACGGAAGTACGTGCGCTTCTGGGTCGGGTAGTAGATCCCCGGCTCGCCCGGCGCGCTGCCCGGATCGTTGGTCGTGAGCCCGACGTACGTGTTCGCCGTGCTGAGCTGCGCGATCCCGGCCTGGTTGGTGATCGGGATCTGCACCTTCGCGCAACCGGAGTTCTGCGGCCCCAGCAGCAGCACCGCCTTCGGGTCGCTCGCCACCTGCCGAGCGTTCGCCTGGCACTGGTTCGGGTCATATCCGGCAGCCTGGGCTGTCGCGTTATCGAGCGACTGGAACTTGATCGTGAACTTCCCCGCCTTGCCACCCGCCTGGGACAGCGCCAGCTTCATCCCGTTGACCTCGGGAATCGTCTGCGCGGTCACCGCTCCCTGAAGCGGAAGGGTGGAGTAGATGTCGATCGTGCCCGAGCCGCCCCCGGATCCGCTCGTTCCGCCGCTACTGCCGCTGCTGCTGCTGCTGCTACTGCTCCCGCAGGCGCTGATGGCCAGCGCACAGGCGGCCAGCAGGCAGCCGATCGCAGCTCGTCCGAGAAAACGCATGCTCCTCCTCTTTAGTGTGGATGCGAAGGCCCTCGGTTTGATATCCGATTTGCGCAGCCTAGTGAGGACCCCGGACTGCACGCAAGCGCCGTATGGATGAAGATTCGGCGCTTCACCCCTCCCTAACCAACGCAAATCGCTCCGAGTCCGTGGCGATCGTAGCGATTTCACGGGCTCATCGCCCGCCAGAAACTCAGGCGGCCGCCGACGATCCGGTACACGCCATAACGGCGCAGCGTGATGTCGCCGTCGCGATTGATGCCGTAGGTGCCGACTGCTCCGTCGCGGTTGCGGGTGGCGAAGAGCGCCGAGACCACGCTGGAGCGAACCGCCGGAGCTCGCCCGTCCTGGGTGCCGCGCCGGATCGCGTCGAGCAGCAGGCTCATCGCCTCGTAGCCGAAGATGGCATAGGGCTCGGGCCGGCCGTAGCGCTTGGTGTAGGCGACATAGAACGCCCGGCCGGCCGGCGGGTAATCGGCCGGGGGCAGGGTCGCCACCGTGACCAGGATCCGCCGATCGAGGCCCAGCGGGATCCCCCCCTGGAAGGGGTCGGTGAAGGTGCTCTCGGCCAGACCCGCCGTCCCGAAGAACCGCGCCTTCGGCATGACCGCGGCGAGCTGGCGAGTCAACAGCGCCGCGTGGCTCTCGGTGATCGCGCTGATCAGCACGCAGTTGGCCCCGCTGTCCACGACGCTCCGCGCGAGCGAGGTGTAGTCGGTGGCGTTGGGGTCATACGCTTGGACCGCCGCCACGTGGAGGCCGGCCGAATGAGAGGCGAGCGAGAAGCTCGACGCCGAGTCCTCCCCGTCGACCTCGTTGTCGTCGAGCACGAAGGTCTTGGTGCAGCCGAGGCTCCGCTGGAGCTTCACCTGAACGCCCGCCTCGACCGTGTCAGACGGCACGACGCGGGCGAAGGTCCGTACCATGGTCGGGTAGTACTTCTGGGGTTCACCGGGGTCAGCCGCGCCGGTGCTCGAGGTCAGGCCGACGGCGGTGCTGGCCGGGCTGACCTGGGGAATCCCCGCGCGGTTGAGCAGCGGGATCGAGATCGCGCTCGCGCCCGAGTTGAACTCGCCGATGTAGCCGATCGTGGTCTTGTCGTTCGTGGCCAGGTGGGCGTTCAGGGTGGTCTGGCCCGGGTCCCATTCCCGCCGGTGAGCGGTCGAGTCGTCGAGCGGGCGCATGATCAGGCGGTACTTGCCGATCCTGCCGCCAACCTGGGCCAGCGCCAGCGTCGCCCCGTCGAGGACCGCCCGCCCGTTGACGCTGGAGGCGCCGTGCAGCGGCACGCTGGCGTACACCGTCAGGGCCGTCCCGGCGATCCGGTTATCGGGCTTGGCCGACGAGCCGCAGCCGGCGAGGCCGACAACCGCGACCACCGACACCACCGACACCACCGACGAAACCGCCAGACGCCACCCGACGCGGCTCACCTCCACGACCCCGCTGGCCGGCCAACTCACCCGGCCGGTTGCACGAATGCGAACGGGACGAGGGCCCCGCCCTTGAGCCGGCTGAACACGAACGGCGCGAGGCTCGTGTCGCCGCTCGCGTCGATCGCGTAGGACCCGAGCACCGAGGTGGGTGGATTTCTGAGCGCGAAGAAGTCCTTGACCACGGTCTGTCGGTTGTTGGCACCGCTGCCGGCCTCGTGGATCACCCCAAGCACGGCGGACATCGCCTCGTAGCCGAAGATCGCCCCGGCCGCGGGCGTGTGCCCGAACTTGGCCTTGAAATCCGAGACGAACTGCCGCCCGGCCGGGGTCAGGTTCGCGGGCAGAAAGCCGGGAGCGGAGATGTAGACGTTCTTGACCGAGCCAAGCGCGGCCACCAGGGCCGAGTTGTCGAGCGGCGAGGGGCCGAACAGCTTGAGGTTCGGATTGGCCGAGGCGGCCGACGCGAATGCGCGCGCGGCGGCGGCCGGCGAAGCCGACCCGTAGAAGAGGGCGTCGGCGGCGCTCTGGGTCGCGGCGACGGTGATCGACGGGGCGGCGGCCTGCTTGACCGCCAGCGCGATCGCGGCGCCGTACGGGCTGCCGTCGTTGCCGACGTACAACTGCTTGACGCCCAGCGTCCGCATCTCCTGTACCTGAGCCTTGGCCTCGGCCGCGCTGTTCGGCACCACCCGAGCGAACGTCTTGCCGTAGGTGCTGAGCGACTCGTAGTAGAGGTTCGGAGCGTCGGCGATCGCCGCCGTCTTCTGCGTCAGCTCGAGCGCGGTATCCGTCGGCGAGACGGTCAGCAGATCCTGCGCGTTGGTGATCCCTGCCGAGTCGGCCGAGCCTCCCGGGGCGACCTCACCGAGGTAGGCGATCGCCTGCTTGTCGCTGATCGCCGTGCGACCGTTGTCGGAGAGCTTGGCCGCGGTGATCGGTTTGAGCTGCAGGTTGAAGGCCGTGACCTCCTTGGCATGCTGCGACCACGCGAGCTGCTCGGCGTCCAGGACGTCCTGGACCTGGGGGTTGGATGCGGACCCGGCCGGAGCGCTGAGGTAGACCGTCAGCGTGCGACCGCTGACCGACACGCTCGAGTTGCCGGTGCCGGTCGCGCCGCAGCCGGCGATGACCCCAGCCGAGAGTGCCAGTACGCCGGCGCTCAGCGCGTGTGCGCGCACTCGCTCCCGGCTTCGTGCGAGCAGGCGGCTTCGTGCGAGCACGCGGCTTCTTGCGAGCACGCGGCTTCGTGCGAGCACGCGGCTTCGCATTGCCGGCCGGCTAATCCCGCTTGCCGGGCAGGAACGGCATCAGGTTCCGCACGCCGATCGCCACGAGGACCATCACGACCGCGATCATGATCGCGTCGAATCCCGAGACGTTCAGCGACCAGAGGATGAGCCACAGGCACAGCCCGGCGGTGGCGGTGATGATCAGTCCCATCGGCGAGGATGCTAGCTCAGAGCCTGGCTCTGCAGCGCCGCGGAGAACGCCGCGACGAGATCGCGCACCGCCTCGGCGGGCCGATCGGAGTCCCCGGCCGCGCGCACCAGCCGGCTGCCGATAATCACTCCCTGCGCGCCGGCGGCCGCGGCGGCGGCCGCCTGCTCGGGCGTTCCGATCCCAAACCCGAGGGCGACCGGCACCTCGGTGGCAGCCGCGGCGCGCGCGAGGATCGCGCCGTACCCGCCGTCGAGGCCCACCCGCTCGCCGGTCGTGCCGGTGACCGAGACCGTGTAGAGGAAGCCACGGGCCCGAGCGCCGATCCGCTCCAACCGCGCCTGCGGCGTCGTCGGCGCCACCAGCGGCACCAGCGCGATTCCGCGCTCGTCACAGGCGGCCAGCACCGCCGGAGCCTCTTCCAGCGGCAGGTCCGGGACGATCAGCCCGCTCATTCCGGCGCCGAGCAGCGCGTCGAGGAACCGATCCAGCCCGCGGGCGAGGATCTGGTTCGAGTAACACATCACCACCACGGGGAGCCGCTCGGCGATGGCCCGCCCGACCTCGAGCACCGCGTGCGCGGTCGCTCCGGCTCGGAGCGCGTCGACTCCCGCGGCGTGGACCACCGGGCCGTCGGCAAGCGGATCGGAGAACGGAATCCCCAGCTCGACCAGATCAGCGCCCCCGTCCGCGTACGCGAGCCCGATCTCCAGCGACGCCTCGAGCGTCGGGAATCCGCCCATCAGGTAGGGCATCAGCGCCGCGGCCCGCCCGTTCGCCCGGGCCGAGGCGAACGCCTCGGCGATCCGCTCGATCCCACTCACTTACTGCTACCCGGGGGTTTTGCGCCAGCAAAACCCCCAATGGCCGCGCCAGCGGCCACCGCCTCGGCGAGATCCTTGTCGCCGCGCCCCGAGAGGCACACGAGGTCGAGCTCGCTCGGCCCCGCGGACAGCGCCCAGGCCAGCGCGTGGGCGCTCTCCAGAGCGGGGATGATCCCCTCGAGCCGGGCGGTCTGAGCGAACGCCTGGAGCGCGTCGGCGTCGGTCATCGCCACATAGCGGGCGCGACCGGAGTCGCGCAGCCAGGCGTGCTCGGGACCGCTGCCCGGGTAGTCGAGCCCCGCCGAGATCGAATGGGCCTCCAGGATCTGGCCGTCCTCGTCCTGCATAAGCGCCGAGTAGCCGCCGTGCAGGACCCCCGGCAGGCCGGCCTCGGTCAGCGGCGCGCCGTGCCGGCCGGTCTCGATCCCGTCCCCGGCCGCCTCGACGCCGATCAGGGCGACCTCGTCGTCGCCGGCGAACGGGATGAACATCCCGATCGCGTTGGAGCCACCGCCGACGCAGGCGATCACCCGCTCCGGCAGGCGCCCCGTGCGCTCGAGCATCTGCGCGCGCGCCTCGTCGCCGATCACCCGCTGGAGATCGCGCACCAGCGCCGGGTAGGGCGCCGGGCCGACGCACGAGCCGATGATGTAGTGAGTCGAGTCGACGTTGGCCACCCAATCGCGGATCGCGGCCGAGACCGCCTCCTTGAGCGTGCGCGCGCCGGCCTCCACCGGCTCCACGACCGCGCCGAGGAGCCCCATCCGCTCGACGTTGGGGTGCTGGCGGCGAATGTCCTCGGTGCCCATGTAGACGATGCACTCGAGGTCGAGCAGCGCGCAGGCCGTGGCCGAGGCCACGCCGTGCTGACCGGCGCCCGTCTCGGCGATGATCCTCCGCTTCCCCATCCGCTTGGCCAGCAGCGCCTGGCCCAGCGCGTTGTTGATCTTGTGCGCGCCGGTGTGGTTGAGATCCTCGCGCTTGAGATAGAGCGGATGACCGACGAGCTCGCTGAGACGCGAGGCCAGATATAGCGGGCTCGGGCGACCCACGTAGTCCCGCAGCAGCCCATCGAGCTCGGCGCGGAAACCCGGATCGGCGCGGGCGGCGACCCAGGCCGCCTCGAGCTCGGACAGGGCGGGCATCAGCGTCTCGGGGACGTACTGCCCGCCGTAGGGGCCGAACCGGTGCTCGATCGCGCTCACGTCGCTAGGGGGCGGCGATCAGGGCGTCGGGTGTCGCGGTGGAGGCGACCGCGGCGGCAAAGGCCTCCAGCTTCTCGGGATCCTTGCGTCCCGGAGCGGCCTCGACGCCGCTGGCGACGTCGACGGCGAACGGCCGGACCTGGGCGATCGCCTCGGCCACGTTGGCCGGGGTCAGGCCGCCGCTGAGGATCAGCGGCACCTTCGAGCGGCGACTGCGCGCCAGACCCCAGGCGAAGGTCTCGCCGGTCCCGCCGGGAACGCCGCGGCGGTAGCTGTCGAGCAGATGAAAGTCGGTGTGGAAGCTCGCGACCGCCTGGATGTCGGCACCGCTGCGCACCCGCGCCGCCTTGATCACCTTGCAGCCCGTGCGGCGGGCGACCTCGCCGCAGAACACGGGGCCCTCGTCGCCGTGCAGCTGGATCATTGTCAGGCCGATCGCCTCGGCGGCGCCGGCCACCTCCGCGAGCGTCGGATTGACGAACACGCCGACGATCTCGGCGCGTCGTTTGAGCGCCGCCGCGATCTCGACCGCGGCCTCAGGCTGGCACCGCCGCGGGGACCGCGGCCACAGGATCAGTCCGACCGCCCACGCGCCGGCGGCGACGGCGCGTTCGGCGTCCGACATGCGGGTGATGCCACAGAACTTGATCTTGGGGGCGGCGGAGGCGATCCGCACATCGTAGAAGGGTCACCGATGGCGTTTGGCCCGGCCGAGGAAGGCGAGCGTGGCGTGGCCACCGCGCTTCAGCCTCGGCAGCAACCGCTTGGCCGTGTCGACCGGGACGGCGAAGCTGATTCCCGCGCTTCCGTTGGCGTCGCCTCCGCTGATGGGGATCTGGGAGTTGATCCCGATCACTCGCCCGGCGGCGTCGAGGAGCGGACCCCCGGAGGTGCCCGGATTGACGGGGGCATCGGTCTGAATCACGTTGTTGATCACGAACCCGTCGGGGGCCTGGATCCGACGCTGCAGCGCCGAGACGATCCCGCTGGTGAGGGTTCTGTCGGTACCGAACGGGTTGCCGATCGCCAGGGTCGGGTCGCCGACACGCACGCTCGTCGAGTCGCCGAGCCGCAGCGGCCTCACCGACGGGACCCCACTCATGTCGGCCTTCAGCAGCGCGAGATCGTCGTTCTGGTCCTCGCCCACGACGATCGCCCGGCGGGAAACGGCATCCGCGAACCGCACGCTGACGCCGACACGGGCATCGGCGCCCGCGATCACGTGAAAGGCGGTGACGATGTAGCCCCCGGCGCCGATCAGGAAGCCCGAGCCGGTCGAGCTGTCCTGGTCGCGCTGCGCATACAGGTCAAAGGGGTCCTCGACCTGCCGGGTCACCAGCGCCTTGACGAGCACGACCCCGGGCGCGTCGCGCTCGTAGATCCCGTGCGGGGTCAGCGCTGTCGCATCCGAGACGGGCTGGACCCCGACCGGCGACTGTTCGACGATCGTGCGCGTCGTCCGGTGCCCGGTGATGCCGAGTCCCAGGAAGCTTCCGGCGACGACGATCCCGCCTAGCACCGAGGCAGCGAACTGTGATCGCAGCAAGGCTCTCATGCCACCGATCAAGTGTCACGCTGGTCGTGAAGTGAAGCTAAAGCGTCGACGCGTGCCGGCTGACCGTGAGTGCCCGACAGGCCGCCTCGATGTCCGGAGAGCGCATCAGCGACTCGCCGATGAGCACGGCGTCGACCCCCACGCCGAGGAGCTGATCGAGTTCCTCGCGCCGACTGAAGCCGGACTCGGCCACGACGGTGGTGCCGGCCGGGATCAGGGGACGCAGCCGCAGCGTGCGACGGGTGTCCACCGCGAGCGTGGACAGGTCCCGGTTGTTGACGCCGATCACCGGAGCGCCGAGGGCGAGTGCGACCTCGAGCTCATCCTCGTCATGGACCTCGACGAGGACGTCGAGCCCGAGGTCGGTGGCCAGCGCGTGCAGCCCGGCGAGCTCCGGCTCCCCGAGCGCGGCAACGATCAGCAGGATCGCGTCGGCGCCGGCCGCCATCGCCTCATGGACCTGGTATGGATCGACCACGAAGTCCTTGCGCAGGATGGGGAGCGACGCCGCCTCCCGCGCGGCGCGCAGATCCTCCAGTGCACCGCCGAAGTTCGGTCCCTCGGTGAGCACCGACAGGGCCGAGGCCCCCGCCCGTTCGTAGGCGCTCACCACCTGCGGCAGCGAGAGCTCCTCGCGGATCGTGCCCGCCGACGGCGAGCGCCGCTTGTGCTCGGCGATCAGCGAGAGCCCGGGTTTGCTGAGTGCGGCCCGGAAATCCCGGCGGTCTCCGGCGGTTGCCCGTTCGGAGGCCGCGGCTCGCACATCGGTCAGCGGCCGCGCACGCCGGCGCCGGACGAGCTCCTCGCGGGTGCTGACGAGAATCCGCTCGAGCGCATTCATGCGGGCGCGAGCTCGCGTGTGCTCGTGACGAAGCGCTCGAGCGCCGCCGCCGCCTCTCCCCCATCGATCGCTGCCTGGGCCGCCTGCACCCCGGCGCCCAGCGAGTCCGCCCGGCCGCCGGCGTAGATCGCGGCGCCGGCGTTCAACACGGCGAGGTCGCGTGACACGCCGGGCTGGCCCGCCAGGATCTGCCGCGTCGTCTCGGCGTTCTGCTGCGGATCGCCGCCGGGCACCGCTTCGGCGGGCCAGCGCCGCAGCGAGACCTCCTCGGGCGTGACGCGATAGTCGCGTAACTCCCCGTCGAGCACTTCGACGACCCGCGTCGGCGCCGAGATGCTGAGCTCATCGAGGCCGTCGTCGCTGCAGACCAGCAGGGCGTGCCGGGTGCCGAGCAGCGCCAGCGCCCCTGCCATCGTCTCCAGGTACCCAGCGTCAGAGACGCCGATCAGCTGGCGGCTGGCGCCGGCCGGGTTGGTCAGCGGCCCCAGGAAGTTGAAGGCCGTGCGGACAGCGAGTTGCCGGCGGACGGGCACCACGAAGCGTGTGGCCTGATGGTGGGAGGGCGCGAACATGAAGCCGAAGCCGGCGTCCCTGATGCACTGCGCCACCGCCGGGGGATCGAGGTCGATCCGCGCGCCCAGCGCCTCGAGCAGGTCGGCCGAGCCGGACAGCCCGGTCGCCGATCGGTTGCCGTGCTTGGCCACGATGCAGCCGGCGCCGGCGGCGATCAGCGCGGCCGTCGTCGAGACGTTGAAGGTGCGGCGCCCGCCCCCGGTTCCGGCCGTATCGAGCAGATCCTCGTGCTCGATCGGGACTCGGGTGGCCAGCGCCCGCATCGTGCGCGCGAGCCCGGCCAGCTCTTCGACCGTCTCACCCTTCGTCCGCAGCGCGATCAGGAAGCCGGCGATCTGGACCTCCGACGCGTTGCCGGCCATGATCTCCGAGAGCACCGCCGAGGAGTCCTCGAAGCCGAGGTCGTGACCGGAGGCCAACTGATCGATCGCCTGGGTCAGCAGGTCGGTAGTGCTCAACCCGTCTGCTCCAGGAAGTTGCGCAGCAGAGCACGGCCCTGCTCGGTCAGCACCGACTCTGGATGGAACTGGACGCCCTCGGCGGGGAGCTCGCGATGGCGGACCGCCATCACCACGTCCCCGCCGAAGGCGGTCCGCTCGAGCACGTCGGGCAGCTCCGGGTCGGCCACCAGCGAGTGGTAGCGCCCCACCTCCAGCGGGTCGGGGAGGCCGCGGAAGATCGTCCGCCCGTCGTGCTCGATCCTCGTCGTCTTCCCGTGCACGGGAGCGTGCTGGACCACCCTTCCCCCCCAGGCCTGGACCAGCGCCTGGTGTCCGAGACAGACGCCGAGGGTCGGCACCCGAGCCAGCGGAAACCGCCGTACCGCCTCCAGCGAGATCCCGGCTTCGTTCGGGGTGCACGGCCCGGGCGAGACGATCACCCGGTCATAGCCGCGGACCAGCAGGTCCTCCACGGTGGCGTGGTCGTTGCGCACCACCTCGAGATCGGGGGTCGGCGGGCCCATCTCCCCCAGATATTGGACGAGGTTGTAGGTGAAGCTGTCGTAGTTGTCGAGCACGAGCACGCGCATCGCGCGCAACGGTACTAGTGCAACGTTCACCGGTGAGAATGGCTCAGAGTCCGGGGATGCAGAGCCGAAGCAGCGGAATGCACAGCTGCGGCGGGCTGGGCGGCGCGCCGGGCGCCGGCGGACTGGGCGCCGGGTTCTGGGGCGGCTTGGGCGGCGGATGCCCATGGCCGGGAGACTCGCGCACGTGCGCGTACTCGGGCGGGTAGGCGAGGAACCGGCTCGAGCGCAGCGCCCGGCGTAGAGCCAGACGGCTGGCCGGATAGTGGGCCAGGTTCGCGGGTCCCGAGGGGTCGAAGCCCTGGTAGTAATTGAGCATCCGCACCCGCGAGTGACCCCGTACCCAGCCGAACAGCGACCGCACGAAGCCGGGGGTGTCCGCGCCGTACAGCGCCCACTCCGAGAGCACGAACGGCTTGCCCGAGAACTCGGAGTAGAACCGGTCGAGCAGGACGAAGTTCGGATAGGACGCGTAGAAGTCCGTCCCCACCCAATCGACGTATCCGCCGCCCGGCCAGAACG
Organism: uncultured Solirubrobacterales bacterium; assembly: GCA_963744755.1. GTDB lineage: Bacteria > Actinomycetota > Thermoleophilia > Solirubrobacterales > Solirubrobacteraceae > Palsa-465. Next base: position 118,493 of record CAVUUS010000001.1, read on the forward strand.
CGCCGGGCTCGTTGGCGGCGATCTCGGGGCTGCCGGCATCCTGGGGCACCCACAGGAACGCGACCTTCGGCCGCGGCAGCTCGGGTTGCGGTGCCGTCAGAAGGGGCAGGCCGAGCCTGGCCAGCTTCCGGTTGATCGATCTGGTCGCCCCGCCCCGCAGGATCAGCACGCTGCGCCGCCAAGCCTGGACATAGAAGTGAGGCGAGTTCTGGACGCCGCGGAACGCGCCGTTGGCGTTGAACGCCGCGTACGCGTTCCAGTACCCGTTCATCTCGGCCATCAGCCGGATGTAGAAGATCCGACCCGAATGCGCGAGATCGCGATTCAGACGAACCAGGAAGCGGTCGCTCCGGCCGAGCGCGATCTCCTCGGGCGAGATCACCCCGGTCTGGCCGTATCCCGGCGAGGTGGAGATGTGCAGCCCCACCCGGGACCGAAACGATCTGTCGGGGCTGCGTAGCCACGCCGTCGAGCTGTTCCACATCGTGTAGGTCTCGAACACGGCCGGGTGCTTGGCCACCATTCGCTGGTAGGCGGTGATCGAAGTCCCGCCCGTCAGCCCGGCGTAGACGTGGTTTCCCGGCGGCGCGTAAGGGCGCGCGACGGCGCCGGCGACGAACCACAACGACGACGCCAGCACCACCCACAGCGTGCCCCTGCTCCGCATCCAGATGGAGGCTAGAGCGTTCAGGCCCAGTCCGGCTGCGCCACCGCGAGCTCGATTGCCTGCAGGACCCCCCGGGCCTTGGCCTCGGACTCGCGGAACTCGTACTCGGGCTTGGCATCGGCGACTGTCCCGCCCCCGGCCTGGACGTGCGCGACCCCGTCCTTGACCACGACCGTGCGGATGTGGATGCAGGTATCCAGGTCGCCGGTGTAGCTGACATAGCCGATCGCGCCGCCGTAGCCGCCGCGCTTGACCGGCTCGAGCTCGTCGATGATCTGCATCGCCCGCACCTTCGGCGCGCCGGAGAGGGTGCCCGCCGGCAGCACCGACCGGAGAGCCTGCAGAGCGCCGACGCCCTCCCGCAACCTCCCGACCACGCTCGAGACGATGTGCATCACGTGGCTGTAGTCCTCGACCGCCATGAACTGCTCCACCTCGACGCTGCCGTACTCGCACACCCGCCCGAGGTCGTTGCGACCGAGATCGACCAGCATCACGTGCTCGGCGCGCTCCTTGGGGTCGGCGAGCAGCTCCTCGGCCATCCTCCGGTCCTCCTCGAGCGTCGCCCCGCGGGGGCGCGTGCCGGCGATCGGCCGGGTCGAGACGTTGCGACCGCTGACGGTGATCAGGGGCTCGGGGCTGGCTCCGGCGATCTCGAAGTCGCCGAAGTCCAGGAAGTACATATAGGGGCTCGGGTTGACGGCGCGGAGCCCGCGGTAGATCGAGAACGCCTCGACCGGAACCGGCGCCGACCAGCGTTGCGAGGGGACGACCTGATAGGCGTCGCCGGCGTAGATGTACTCGATGATCCGGGACACCATCGCCTCGAACTGCTCGCGCGGCATGTTCGCCTGAAAGCGCGGCGCGACGCGATCGCGCGCCGGGGGCCGCGCCGGCCGCGGCACCGGCCCGGCCAGCCGCCAGCGGACCTCGGCGATCGTCTCCGCCGCCCGCGCGTAAGCCGACTCCAGGTCGTCCTCGGCGTAGATGTTGGCCAGCACGGTGACCGTGTGCTTGAGGTGGTCGAAGACGACAAGCGTGTCGGTCAGCATCAGCGCGAGATCCGGCACTCCGAGCGGGTCCGGATTGGGCTCGCCGAGGACCTCCACCGTGCGGACGAGGTCGTAGGCGAACACTCCCACCGCCCCGCCCGTGAACGGCAGGTCGGGCAGCGGCGCGGAGCGCAGGCCACGCAGCTCGGCGGCGGCGAGCTCGTAGGGATCGCCGGCATCGCCCAGCGACCAGCGCAGCACCTTGCGTGGGCGAAAGCCGATGAAGGAGTAGCGCCCGACGCGGCCGTGGTCGGCCGATTCGAGCAGGAAGGCCGGGCCCTCGCCGCGCAGTTTCAGAAACGCCGAGACCGGCGTCTGGCAGTCGTCGATGAACGTCTCGCGCAGCGGCACGAGGTCGTACTCGCCGAGCAGCTCGCGGACCTGCTCCCGCGCCGGGGTCGCCCCGGAGCGCTCATTGGCGACGGCCATCGAGCACCCGCTCTGCGTCGGCGAAGCTGAGTCCGCGGCCTCGCAGCAGGACGGCGAGGTGGTACAGGACGTCGGCTGCCTCCTCGGCCACGCGCTGCTCCGATTCCTCGCGCGCGGCCCGGACGACCTCTTCCGCCTCCTCCTGAACCTTCTCCCCGACCCGGGCCGGATCGGCCAGCAGCGCGGCCGTGTATGACCCCTCCGGTCGGTCCCGGGCCCGGGCCGCGATCGTGCGCTCGAGTGCCGGGAGCACCTCGTACGGGGCGATCGGCTCGAGCTCACCCTGATGGAAGCACGTTCGCTGACCGGTGTGGCAGGCCGGGCCGGCGGGCTCGACCAGCGCCAGCAGCGCATCGGCGTCGCAGTCATAGCGGATCGCTTTCACCGATTGCGTGTTGCCCGAGGTGGCTCCCTTGTGCCAGAGCTCCTGGCGGGAACGGCTGAAGAAGTGGGTCTCCCCGGTCTCCCGGGTGAGGCGCAACGCCTCGGCGTTCATATAGGCCAGCGTCAGCACCTCGCCGGTGTGCCAGTCTTGGACGATGCACGGGACCAGCCCACGCTCATCGAACGCGATAGATACGGTCTCGGAATCGGCCACGGGGTCGTCGATTCTAGGGTCCGCCCCGCGACGCCAGCTTTTTTTGGCCAAAGGGCTAAAGGTCGAGGGCATTGCTGCCGATTAAGCACGGATGATTCGGCTCCTGCCGAAGGTTGCCACCGCCACCGGGCTCGTCACCTTGACGCCGCTCGTGGCCGTCTGGGGACTGCGCGGCTTCGGCGTGGTCAGCTCACCGCTGCTCGCGGCGGCCCTCGGCGCGGCACTGTCGCTCGCGGTCTACCACCTCGCGGCCAACCGCTGGCAGCGGCGGGCGGATGCGGCCGACGTGCTGTTCGGCGACCTGATGCTCTGGGGCTGGGTACGGCGTTGGCTGCAGCAGCGGCGAATCGCCGACGCGGCCGCACTGCTCGGCTCTGGGCGCGTCCTATCGGGACGCAGCTGGACCCGGCGCGGCTGGATCCGGCGCGCACCCGCCCCGCTCGATCCGATGCAGCTCAGCCTGGCCGCCCGGGCGCAACTGCTCGAGCGGCTGGCCACGGACCTGGAGGCCCGGGACGCCTACACGCTCGGCCATTCTCGGCGGGTGGCACGCTACGCCGGGCTGATCGCGAAACGGATGGGTGAGCCGAAGGAGGAGGTCACCCGGATCCGGACGGCGGCGGCGATGCACGACGTCGGCAAGGTGCGGACTCCAGTCGAGATCCTGCGCAAGCCGGGGGCCCTCACCGACGCGGAGTTCGAGTCGATCAAGCGCCATCCCGGGGACGGCGCGGAGATGGTCGCGATCCTGGAGGACGAGGCTCTGACCGAGATCGTCCTCCGGCACCACGAGCGGCTCGACGGCTCTGGCTACCCCGACCGGCTCGGGGCCACTGGGGTACCGCTCGGCGCGCGGATCATCGCGGTGGCGGACACTTTCGACGCCATCACCTCGGCCCGCCCGTATCGAGCTGCCAAGCCGCACAAGCAAGCGCTCGACATCCTCCGGGCCGAGGCGGGCACCAAACTCGACGCCGAGGTGGTCGATGCGTTTCTGAGCGCCTACCTCGGCCGGCGCCTGTTCGGAGCGTGGATCGCACTGACAGATCTCGGCGAGCGGATGCTGGCCTGGCTGGCCACGGACGCGGTTGGCTCCGGAACCCGCCTTGCGGCGATCGCCGCCGGCACGGTGGCCGTCGGCGGTGGCGCGCTGGCGCTGCATGCGACGACGGGGGCCGCGCGGCGTCCTTCGGGCCCCCGGACGGCCGTGGCCCGCCCTCACCCGGCCGGCGGGTTGGCCGCGTCCGGAGGCGCGGGTTCCCGCGTCCACGTCTCGCTCGGCTCGGCCCGGCGAGCGGGCGCGCGCGGCCGGCCCGGCGCCGGCTCCAGTCTGCGCTTCACCGCGGCCGCCGGCCGAAGCCACGGCGGAGCTGTCCGAGCTAACCACGCCGGTGGGCGCTCACCGGGATCGGGGATTACCACAGGCCGCGGCGGGACCTCGGCGGGCGGCGCGAGCTCGAGCGGGGCCGGTGGCACCGTCTCGGGCACCAACACCGCCGCCGGCAGCCCCGCGGGTGCGGGCGGGAACAGCTCCGGTTCCACGGTCTCCGTCGGCGTCGGCCCCATCCACCACGGCTCCGGCGCAGGCGCAGGCGCGGGCGTCGCGACCGGGTCCGGCCGGCCGACCGTCACGGTCGGCGCCAGCGCCGGTGGGAGCGCGGGCGTGCCGGCTGTCAGCGTCCAGGTCACCGCCGGGTCCGGCGGCGGATCGAGCAGCGGCTCGGGGAGCGCCCCGACGGTCGGGGCCACCGTCTCCGTCGGGCCGACCTCGGCCGGCGTCACGGCTACGGTTGGCGGCGGGAAAGGGCCGGCCGGGGTCGGTGTCGGCATCAGTCTCGGCGGCATTCCGCCGATCAAGCTCGGCTGACCCGAGTACGAGTGTCCTGATCGGATCAGGACACTACGACGCGATGCGGTGAGCCAGGTCGGTCACCACCGTGGGCGACCAGGCCTCCAGCAGCAACTCGGTGCTCTCGCTCGAGAGCGGCGGCGAGAAGAGGAACCCCTGGCCGTAGTCACAGCCGAGCTCGCGCAGACGGCGCAGCTGGTCCAGACTCTCGATTCCCTCGGCGATCACCCGAAGCCCGAGACTGTGGGCGAGGGCCACGGTCGAGCGGACGATCACGTCGCTGCCACCGGAGCTTCCGCCCAGCGAGGCCACGAAGCTGCGGTCGATCTTGAGCGCGTCGAAGGGGAACGTGTGGAGCGCAGTGAGCGACGAGAACCCGGTGCCGAAGTCGTCGAGGTGCAGGCCGACGCCCGAGTCGCACACCTCCGAGACGATCGCCGCCACCCGGTCGGGGTGGTGCATCAGGGTGCTCTCCGTGATCTCGAGCCGGAGCGCCTCCGCGGGAACGCAGGCGGAGGCCACCGCGGCACGGACCTGCCCGGGCAGTCCGGGATCGTCGAGCTGACGGCCGGAGACGTTGACGCTCACGCACATGGCGTCTGAGACCAGGCCGGCCGCCCGCCACCGGGCCAGGGCCTCGAGCGCCCGCCGCAGCACGTGGAGCCCCAATGCGCCGATCATGCCGGTCTCCTCGGCGATCGGAATGAAGTCTGCCGGGGAGACCGCGGGCCACCCTGCGGGCCAGCGGGCGAGCGCCTCGAGCGCACAGACCTCGCCGGTGTCCAGATCGACGATCGGCTGGAAATAGACCGAGATCAGCGACTGCTCCACGGCCTGCCGCAGATCGAGCTCGCGGCCGAGCCGATCGACGACGTTCCGGTGCATGCTCTCGTCGAACACCGCGCAGCAGGCCTTGCCCCGTCGCTTGGCGTCGTACATCGCGATGTCCGCGTTACGCAGCAATTCGGCCGGCGTCAGCTGCCCGCCGCTCAGGGAGACCCCGATGCTCGCGGTCACGAACAGCTCGTGTCCGTCGATGCTGAACGGCTTGCGCAGCGATTGCCTCACGCGCTCGGCGAGGTTCCGCGCGTCCTCCTCGCCGACGGTGTCATCGAGCAAGATCGTGAACTCGTCGCCGCCGATCCGAGCCACCGTGTCGGCCGGGCGAAGAGCGCTCGCGACGCGGCCGGCCAGCGCCACCAGAAGGCGGTCCCCGACCCCATGGCTGAGGCTGTCGTTGACCAGCTTGAAGCGATCGACATCGAGGAACAGGACCGCGCAGCCCACCGAGGGATCACGCGCGGCGCGCTGCAACACCTGCTCAAGGCGGTCCATGAACAGCGCACGGTTCGGCAGCCCGGTGAGCCCGTCGTGAAGCGCATCGTGCTGGAGCTGGCGCTCGGCCGCGCGCCGGTCGGTGATGTCGGACAGCGATCCCGCCATCCTGGTCGCCTCGCCGGCGATGTCCCGCATCGCCAGGCCACGCGTGAGCACCCAGCGCCAGCTCCCATCGGCATGCCGCATGCGGTGCTCGGACTGAAGATGGGATGTCTGCCCGGCCCGGTGTGCGTCGATCGCCGCCCGCAGTCGCAGCAGATCATCGGGATGGACGAGCTCGAACCACGCCCCGGGATCCGAGTTCTCGGCGTCCTCGCGCCCGAGGATCGCGTGCCAGCGGGGAGAGAAGTAGATCTTGTCGTGGCTCAGGTCCCAATCCCAGATGCCGTCGCTGGCCGCGCGGACGGCCAGCGAGTAGCGCTCTTCGCTCTGCAGCAGCTCGCGGATCACCTTCTGGTGGCTGATCGCGTAGCGGATCGAGCGTTCCAGCGAGAGCGGATCCAGCTCCTGCTTGACCAGGTAGTCGGTCACGCCCAATGCCGAGGCCTCGAGGTCGATCTCGTAGTCGCTCTGTCCGGTGAGCATGATCACGGCCGCCAGCGGTCGCGCGGCGAAACCCTTGCGGACCAGCTCGAGCCCCGTGTGAGCGCCGAGCCGGTAGTCGATCAGGTAGATGTCGTGGCGCTCCTCGCGGATCGCCGCCAGCGCGCTGTCGTGGTCCGCGCACCAGTCGACGGAGAACCGGACTCGATCCTGGTTCTCGAGCAGCTCCCGCGTGATCAGGTAGTCGTCTTCGTCATCCTCGACGAGCAGGACCCGGATCACGTCAAGCCGAGTGTCCATCACCGTCGCCGTTCGGGCGGGTGGGGAGCTCGACGATCTCGAACCAGTAGCGCGTCCACGTTTGCATGACCTCGACCAGGCCGGCGAACGTCACCGGCTTGGTGATGAACGAGTTCACGCCCAGGTCGTAGCTGCGCAGCACGTCCTCTTCGTCCTTGGACGTGGTGAGCACCACAACCGGGATCTGGCGAAGAGATTCGTCGGCCTTGATCACGGCGAGCGCCTCGCGCCCGTCCATCTTCGGCATGTTCAGGTCAAGCAGGATCATCCCCGGCCGCGGGGCCTCGACGCCGGGGCCGGCATACGGGCCCTGGCGTCGCAGGTAGTCGAGCAGATCCTGGCCGTCGACCACGAACCGCATCTTGTTCGCCAGCCTGGAGTCTTGGAGCGCGTCCTGGGTGAGCTCGCGATCATCCTCGTCGTCGTCGGCCATCAGGATGGTGACCGAATGGCGATGCCCGTCAAGCTGGGACATGCGACTCCTCGAGGTCGAGCAGTTGATGGTCGGTGGCGTGGACGCCGCTGGTCACGATCTCCTCGCTCTGGTCGATCCGCAGCTTCACTGTGAAGGTCGAGCCGACGCCGGGATCGCCCTCGGCGGTCACCGTGCCGCCGTGGCGCTCGGCGATCTTGCGGCAGAGCGCCAGCCCGATCCCGGTGCCCGGGTACTCGCCCCGGCTGTGCAGCCGCTCGAACACGCGGAAGATGCGCCGGCTGTACTGCTGCTCGAAGCCGATCCCGTTGTCGCGCACGACCAGTGACACCGAGCCGCCCCGCACCGCGGCTTCGATCCCCACCTCCGGGGGGATTCCGTCGCGGTGGAACTTCAGCGCATTGGAGATGAGGTTCTGCAGGAGCTGGCGCAACTGCAGCTCGTCCCCGTTGATGGTCGGCAAAGCGCCCGTGTGAACGGTGGCGCCACTGCGCTCGATCTGATGCTCGAGATCCACGAGGACCTCACGGGTGAGCCGATCGAGGTCCACCGGCACGAACGGCCGTCCATGGGTCGAAACGCGGGAGAACTTGAGCAGGTCCTCGATAAGTCTCTGCATCCGTTCGGCTGCCGCGTTCGCCCGGTCCAGGTAGTCGCGGCCCTTGTCGGTCATGTTGCCGGCCTCGGTCACCGTGACCCGCTGGGTAAAGGTGCGGACCTTGCGCAACGGCTCCTGGAGGTCGTGGGACGCGATCGACGCGAACTGTTCGAGCTCGGAGTTGGAGCGGGCCAGCTCGGCGGCTCGGCGCTCCAGCTTGGCGTTTGTCGTTTCAAGCTCGGCGTTGACCGCCGCGACGCGCCGGCTGGCCTCGCGGACCTTGTCGGCGGCGCGGAGCACCCGGCGCCCGAGTCCCAGCGCCGCGAGCGCGAACAACGCGAACGCCGCGAAGATCGCCCACGGGATCCACTTGCGGAAACCGGACACCGACGCAAACAGCGGCCCGTCCGGCGCCACCAGGACCAGCCGCCAGGTCGAGTTCGAGATCGTCACCTGGTCGTAGAAATGACCGCCCACATCGGCGGATGGGTGCTTCAGCGCCGCAACCTGCCCGGAACCGGACAAGCGCTGCCCGGCCTGGATCCGCGGGTCCGTGGAGGCGATGACCGCGCGATTCCCGTCGATCAGGTAGTTGTTGGCCCCCTTTACGCCCGGGATCTTGCGCAGCTCGCCACCGATGAAGGCCGCCAGCGTGTTCGGCGCAAATGCCGTCAGGAGCGTCCGCACGCCGAACTTGGTCGGGAAGCTGACGGCGAAGTCGATGGCTCCGGCGTTGCCGTAGGCGTTCAAGTTGCCTAGTCCATAGAGAACGCCCGAGCGCACCAGCGCGAGCGCCCCCGACCCGCTCAGATTGGCCGCCGCCTGGGGCGTGAATCCTTGCGAATGGGATATCACGGCGCCGCGAGCGTCCAGCAACGCGAGATAGTCGCTCGTCTGTCGTTGCTTCTCCAGCGTCGCGCCGGGGACGACGGCGGCTCCGTACAGGCGGGCGTACTGGGGAATCTGCTGTTGCACGGTCTGGAAGAGCGAGTCGATCAGCGCGGCCGCCAGCACGCCACGCTCGTGGACTCGGGCGCTGACGTCGCGCTTGGAGTTCGCCTGGGTGTTGGACAACTCGATCGCGAACACAGTCAGCAGCGCCAGCGTGACCACAGCGGCCGCGCCCAGGGCAAACACAGCGTCGCGACGTTTCACGCTCCTGGCCTCCCCTTGATTGATCTCGACCCCGAGAACCGAACCCTGCGCCGGGCTAATCCTGTTATCGGCACGCGCGGGCGCGGGTTTAGCCCCAACCTCGATCATCCCGGCCGAGGAATGGCCGAATGTCGTATCCCGCGCGCGGCTATTCGATGCCCAGGCGGTCCAGCAGGCGCTCGTCGGCGCGCCAGTGCCGGCGCACCCGCACAGACAGCCCGAGATGCACGTGGGCGCCGAGCTGGAGCTCGATCGCCCGCCGCGCCGCGACGCCGATCGCCTTGATCATCTGCCCCCGGGCGCCGATCAGGATGCCCTTCTGCGACTCGGTCTCGACCAGCACGACTGCCTCGACCCGGATCAGGTCCTCGCGGGGCTGGGCGATCGATTCGATCTCGACCTCGACCGCGTGCGGCACCTCCTCGCGGGTGCGAGCGAGGATCTGCTCGCGGACCAGCTCGCTCAGGATCACCGACTCTGACTGGTCCGAGCGCTGCTCGGCGCCGAAGTAGAACGGTCCGGGAGCCAGCAGCCCGACCAGGTGCTCGACCAGCGTCGGGACCCCCGCTCCGGTCCGGGCCGACACCGGGAACACGTCGGCGTCGAGCCCCAGCTCGGCGGCGGCGTGAAGCGCCGCCGCGGTCCTGGGATGGTCGATGCGATCGACCTTGTTGGCGGCGATCACCACCGGGACCGGCGCCGAGGCGAGCAGCCCGGCGATGAAGCGGTCGCCCGGACCGACCGACTGCTCGGCGTTGATCACGAACAGGCATCCGTCGGCTTCGCTCAGCTCGCGCTCCACTCGGCGCTGCATTCGTTCGGTGAGGGCGTCGCGAGGGCGCTGGACGCCCGGTAGGTCGACGAGCACGAGCTGCCAGTCCGGACCATTTGCCACAGCCCGGATCGCCCGCCGCGTGGTCTGCGGCTTGTCGGAGACAATCGCCACCTTGGACCCGACGATCGCGTTGGCCAGCGTGGATTTCCCGACGTTGGGGCGGCCCGCGAGTGCGATGAACCCCGATCGTGTGCGCGGCTCCGCGCCGGCGCTCATGAGACCCAGCGCATCAGCTCGGCCTGGAGCGCGAGCATCTCACCCTCGTCGGTCTCGTGATCCATGCCCGTGAGGTGGAGCGATCCGTGTACGACGGCCTCGCGCAGGTCGAGCGTGTGCTCCGGACAGACGAACACGTCGCCGAGCTCGCGCGGACCGGACGGATCGCCGTCCTCGTCGATCCCGAACGAGAGCACGTCCGTCGCGGAGTCGATCTGGCGATAGTCCCGATTCAGCTCGCGGATCCGTTCGGCATCGACGAATTGCACGGCGATATGGCCCTCCTCGATCCCGGCCGAGGCGAGGGCCAGAGCGCACAGCTTGCGAATCTCGGTGGCCGAGGGCTGAGTGAGCGGACCCCGGGTTTCGCCCGCGGCCGGAGCTTCGCCCGAGGCGCCCTCGATTCCGATCACCTCGATCTCGAGCACGCCTACGCGCGCTTTCGCGTCCGCAGCTCGGGCGCCATTCGCTGCCCGTGCTCGGTGTACGCGGCGACGATCCTGCGCACGAGCTTGTGGCGGACGACGTCCTCCTCGCCGAAGCGGACGAACTCGATCCCCTCGACGCCGCCGAGAATGTCCGAGACCACTACCAATCCGGAGTTCTCCTCCCTCGGGAGGTCGATCTGGGTGACGTCTCCGGTGACCACCATCTTCGAGTTGAAGCCGAGCCGGGTCAGGAACATCTTCATCTGCTCGGGGCTGGTGTTCTGCGCCTCGTCGAGGATGATGAAGCTGTCATTGAGCGTCCTTCCCCGCATGAATGCCAGCGGGGCCACCTCGATCACCCCGCGCTCGAGATGGGCCGAGACCCGCTCGGGCTCGAGCATGTCATGCAGCGCGTCGAACAGCGGGCGGAGGTAGGGATCGACCTTGGCCATCAGATCGCCGGGGAGGAACCCGAGCCGCTCGCCGGCCTCGACCGCCGGGCGGGTGAGGATGATCCGGTTGACCTCGCGCCGGGACAGTGACGCGGCGGCCAGCGCCACCGCGAGGAACGTCTTGCCGGTGCCGGCCGGCCCGATCCCGAAGGTGATGGTGTTGTTCCGGATCGAGTCGACGTAGCGCTTCTGATTGACCGTCTTGGGTGCGACCTTGGTGGCGCGATGCCGCCAGACGACGTCCTCGAGGATCTGCGCCGGCGACTCGTGCTCGTCGAGCGCGCGGGTCACCGCCTCGATCGTCCCCGGGGCGATCTCGTGGCCCTGGGCGATCAGCTCGGAAAGCTCGCGGACCACCCCGACGCCGGCCTCGACCGCGTCACCCTGGCCGTCGAGCGTGAGCACGTTGCCGCGCAGGTATACGCGGCAGTCCAGATGCTCCTCGAGCGCGCGCAGCACCTTGTCCTCGCTGCCGGCCAGCTCGGCGGCCACCGCGTTGTCGAGCTCCACCTGGCTACGCACGCTGTCCCACCTTGCTCAGCGCCTCACGCACGCGGGCGGAAGCGCGTTTTCCATCCGCCCGGCCATCGGCTTTCGCCATCACCGTCTTCATCACTGCTCCCATGTCCTTTGGCGTGCTCGCGCCCGTCTCGCCGATCGCCGCGGCCACGATCGCGTCGAGCTCGCTGTCGTCGAGCTCGGCGGGGAGATAGCGCTCGATCATCAGCGCTTCGGACTCCTCCTGCTCGGCCAGCTCGGGCCGATTTCCGTCCCGGAACTGCGCGGCCGCCTCCAGGCGCCGCTTACGTTCGCGCCTGAGAACGGCCAGCTCGTCGTCTGAGCCGTCCTTTGCTGCCTTCTGGAGCTCGGACAGGACCAGCCGCAGCGCTCCGGCGAGTTGCTTTTCTCCCGCCTTCATCGCGCTGGTCATATCCGCGCGTACCTGTTCGATGACCGTCAACTCAGACCAAGGATAGACCGCGACGGCGACAGCCCCTGCCGCACGCGACTGTGGCTGCCGATCAGGCGGCCCGGACGCTGATTCCGTCCGCCTGAAGCTCCTCGCAGACCACCTCGACCACTTCGCCCCGCGCCGCCCCGGGCGGCAGGTAGCAGCGCGTGTAATCGGCCGTGTAGCCCGAGCACTGTGTCTCGGCGACCTTGTCGACCAGCACCTGCTCTCGTCCACCGAGCTTCACGGCGCGATGCCGGCGCGAACGCGCCTCGGAATGCCCGCGCAGGACCCGCGAGCGCCGCTTCTTCTCCTCCGGCGACACCCGATCGCCGAGCGCCTGCGCCGCCGTGCCGGGCCGCGGCGAGTAGGAGAACGCGTGAACCCGGGAGATGCCGGCGGCGTCGAGGACCTTCAGCGTGCGCTCGAACGCGGCCTCGTCCTCGGTTGGGAAGCCGACGATCACGTCGGTGGTCACGTTCACCTCAGGCGCGACGGCTCGCAGCCGCGCGATGTGGTCGAGGTACTCGCCCGAGCTGTAATGCCGGCCCATCGCCCGCAGGACATCGTCATCGCCGGACTGCATCGGCACGTGGAGGTGAGGGCAGACCTTCGGCTCGGTGGCCAGCGCCCGCAGCAGCGAGTCCTTGACGTGGATCACCTCCACGCTGGAGAGGCGCACGCGCTGCACACCCGGGACGCGCGCCGCCTCGATCATCAGCTCGCCCAGCTCGAGACCGCCCTCCGGATCGCGGTAGTCGCCGACGCTGATCCCCGTCATCACCATCTCCGGCTGACCTTCGGCCACGCGGCGCCGTACCTCGTCGAGGACCGCGCCGGCCGGGCGCGAGCGAGCGCCGCCCCGGACCGAGGGAATGATGCAGTAAGCGCAGCTCGATTCGCAGCCGTCCTGGACCTTGACAAACCCCCGTGTCCTCGCGGGCTTCGCACCGCCCCGAGAATTCGCGCCAGCGAATTCTCGCTAGCGGCGAAGCCGCCATTCTCGCTAGCGGCGAAGCCGCCATTCTCGCTAGCGGCGAAGCCGCCACGCTCTCGAGCGAGGACATCGTGCTCGAGGTCCGCGCAGGATCCGACGTGACCGGCGATCTCCGCCGCGACGTCGTCGGCCGTGCCGACGAACGCCTTGACCCGCTCGTCGATCGCGACGAACCGGGCGCTGTTGAGGTTGACCGCGCACCCGGCCACGTACACCTCCTGCGCGCGCTTCAGCGAGCGGCGAACCGACTGGCGCGACTTGGCCTCCGCCTCGCTGGTGATGCAGCACGTGTTGATCACATGCAGATCGGCGTCGGCCTCCGGCACCTCGGTGTGCCCGGCAGCCAGCAGTGCCTGGCGGGCCAGCATCGCGTCGGCCTGAGAGACCTTGCACCCGAGGAACTTCACCGCAAACGACGTCACGGCCGGTCACCTTAACGGCTTAGCCCACGACGAGGACTCGCTGGGGAGTTCGCGCCAGCGAACTCCCCGCTTCCGAGAATTTGCGCCAGCAAATTCTCGCTAGGGAGTTCGCGCCAGCGAACTCCCCGCCGCCGCGATCAGCGACCCCTCGTACTCAGCGACGGTCGCCGTATCCGCAGGTGTCCTCGAGACGGCGCGCTTTGAGAGGAGAGATGACTCGTGCACGAAGCCAGCCCGAGGCTTGGGCCGCGGGACGATCACATCGAGGAGTAGGCCACCGAGGGTCATGCTGATCGCGAGCGGGTTGAGCAACTGGTTTTCACCTCCTTGAAGGTTTCTGGATCACAAGCTGAACGGAAGGATCGGGCAACACGCCTCTCCGGTCACCGGCCCGGTGTCCAGGATTCGACCCTCAGCGCTGTCCAAGCGGTATCGAGCCGCGGCGCTTCCGGAGCGAGCACGTGAACTTTGGCTCTAGATGCACGCCAGGCGTGCATCTGGCGCCAAAGTTCGACTTCGGCCAGACTGTCCGACCGTCAACGCAAGAGCAGCAGGGCGGCCCATTCGCCGCGCGTGCGGAGCTCGACCCGCCCGTACCCGAGCGGCGCGAAGGCGGCGGTGACGCGCTCCGACTCGGAGGCGAGCAGGCCGCTGGCGATCACCCGGCCGGGCAGCTCCCGCGCCGAAGGCAGCTCCCGCGCCCAAGGCAGCGCCCGCGCGGAGGCCAGCATCCCGGCCCACTCGACCAGCAGCGGCCCCAGCAGGTTGGCGCAGACGGTGTCGGCCGGCGGGGTGGGCTCAGTCCGAAGATCGTGCCGCCGGACCTCGAGGCCGACTCCATTCACGCGCGCGTTGGCGATCGTGGCCTCGACGCTGAGCGGGTCGTAGTCCAGGGCCAGCACCGGGGCCCAGCCCAGCCGTGCGGCGGCGATGGCCAGCACGCCGGACCCGCAGCCGAGATCCAGGAGTGACCCGCGGGGGTCCATCCCCAGCATCAGCTCCAGGCACAGCCGGGTGGTGGCGTGGGCGCCGGTCCCGAACGCCTGACCCGGATCTATCACCAGATCGATCGAAGTGGTGCCTGGCGGCTCCCAAGGCGGACGCACCGTGAGCCGGGAGCCGAGCACCAGCGGACGATGGAACTCGCGCCACCGCTCGGCCCAGTCATCGGCGATCTCGGAGGTGCTGACCTCGACCAGCGCGTCGCCGGCCGCAGCGCGCACGTCGGGCAACGCCGGCAACTCGCCGGGCGGCCCGTAGACGGCGTACTCGACGATGTCCTCCGATATCGAGACCTCCTCGACCCCACTCGGGGCCAGCTCGAGCAGCTCGGCCAGCACCAGCTCGGCCTCGGCGCGGGTGACGCGAACGGCGAGGCGGATCAAGCGCGTTCGGCCGACGACGCGCGGGGCGGCGTCAGCCCCCGAAGGCCCGCTTGAGCTTGCCGAACACGCCCTCATCGGTGCGGAGGTTCTCGGCGGTCATAGAGTCGGCCAGCTGCTGCAGCATGTCGCGCTGCTCGCGCTTGAGGTGGCGCGGGATCACGACATTGACCACGACACGCAGGTCGCCGGAGCGGCGGCCCCGCAGCGTGGGCATGCCGCGTCCGCGGATCACCAGCGTCTCGTGGGGCTGGGTGCCGGCCGGGATCTCGAGGTCAACGGTGCCCTCGACGGTGGGCACCTGCACCTTGGTCCCGAGCGCGGCCAGGGGCGCCGCGACGTCGACCGCGGTGACCAGGTCGTCTCCGTCGCGCAGGAATCGGGGATCCTCGCGGACGGAGATCAGCACGTAGAGGTCGCCGGCCGGCCCGCCGCGCTCGCCGGCGTGACCGCGGCCGGTGATCCGCATCCGCTGCCCGTCGGCGATCCCGGCGGGAACGTCGACCGAGACGGTCGCCCGCTCGACCCTGCGGCCGCGTCCGCGGCAGACCTTGCAGGGATCGCGGGGGACACGGCCGTCGCCCTCGCAGACGTCGCACGGGGCCGCGCGCACGACCTGGCCGAACGGAGTGCGCGAGACTGCGCGCAACTGTCCGCTGCCGCCGCAGCGCTCACACGTCTCGATCGGCGTACCCGGCTCGGCGCCGTTACCGCGACAGTGCTCGCACGTCGAGACGACCTCGTAGGAGACCTCGACCGACGCCCCGGTCGCCGCCTGGGCGAGGTCGATCTGGGCGGTGGCGGCGACGTCTCCACCCTGCGCCGGGCCGCCCGGGCGCCCTCCGCCGAACAGGCCGCCGCCGAAACCACCGCCGCCACCACCTCCGAAGAACGCCTCGAAGATGTCCGCGACCGACCCGAATCCCTCGAAGTTGGGCGCGTAGCCGCCGCTTCGCACGCCCTCGTGGCCATACCGGTCATAGGTCGCCCGGCGCGTCGAATCCGACAGGACCTCGTAGGCCTCCGCGGCCTCCTTGAACTTGCTCTCCGCCTCCGGGTCGTGACTGTTCACATCGGGGTGCAGCTCGCGGGCCAGCCGCCGGAACGCCTTCTTGATCTCGGTCTCGTCCGCCTCGCGGGAGACCCCGAGGATGTCGTAGTAATCGCGTGGCATCTGCGAAGCGCTCATCGTTTCAGTTCCTCAGGCACCCTCGAGAATCGCCCTCTGGGCGATTCTCGCCAGGTACGAGCCTTTTGGCGAGTACCCCTCGAGAATCGCCCTCTGGGCGATTCTCGCCAGGTACGAGCCTTTTGGCGAGTACCCATCATCGTTCGTCGTAGACGTCGACCATGAACCGGGATAGCTGCGCGGCCGCCTCGCGGACCGAGCGGATCGCCTGCGCGTAGTCCATCCGCAAGGGCCCGATCACGGACACCGAACCGAGGTTACGCTGCGGGAGGCCATAGCCGGCCGCCACCAGGGCCAGCGAGTGCATCGCCGGGGCGGCGTTCTCGGTGCCGATCCGCACCAGCACGCCTCGCTCGCCCAGCGCGATGCGGAGCACGCCCAGCAGCGTGACGCGTCGCTCGAGCATGTCCATCAGTGCGTTCAGGTCGGATACGTCGCCGAAGCGGTCCAGTCGCAGCAGCCGCGAGGCGCCCTCGACGTAGAGGGTCTCCGGGGCGGAGTCCTCGAGCCCCGTGAACACAGGGGCGAGGGCATCGATGAAGGCGGTCTCGGTGGCCGACAGCGAGGGGTCGTGGAGCCGCTGCTGGAGCATTCTCGCGCCCAGCCCGAGGCCGACCAGCCGCTCGTTGAAGTAGCTCGCCGCCCAGTCGGCGAGACCCGGGTCGACCGGGGAGGCGAAGGTGAACAGCCGCTTGGTGACGCCGCCCGTCGAGGTGATCACCACCACCATCAGCACCTGAGGCTGCAGCACGAGCACCTCCACGTGGCGGACGGTCGAGGTGTCGATCGGCGGCGCGGTGACGATCGCCAGCAGGTTGTTGACCTGTGAGAGCGTCTCGGTTGTCACCTGCATGGCCTCGTCGAGCTCGCGTCGCACCAGCGAGAGCGAGAGGCGCGGTCCGCCCTCTTCGGCCGGGAGCAGCCGATCGACGAAGTAGCGGTAGCCGGCTTCGGTGGGGACGCGCCCGGCCGACGTGTGCGGGTGGGCGAGTAGCCCCAGCTCCTCGAGGTTGGCGAGTTCGTGCCGGATCGTCGAAGGGCCCCACTCGACATCGGCCGAGAGCGACTTGGAGGCGATCGGTACTCCGGCGTCGAGGTACTCCTCGACGACCTTGCGCAGCACGAGTTCCTGGCGGTCCGTCAGCACGAGGTTGATTGTAGGAAGCGGGCTGATCGCCCTGGGGGCGACCAGCCTTAAGGAGAATCGCCCTGGGGGCGATTCTCCCGGCCTCGGCTCCTCAGTCCCTTAGCTGATCGCCCTGGGGACGACCAGCCTTAGGCGAATCGCCTTGGGGGCGATTCTCCCGGCCTCGGCTCCTCAGTCCCTTAGCTGATCGCCCTGGGGACGACCAGCCTTAGGCGAATCGCCTTGGGGGCGATTCTCCCGGCCTCGGCTCCTCAGTCCCTTAGCTGATCGCCCTGGGGACGACCAAGCCTTAGGCGAACCGCCGTGAGGGCGATTCTCCCGGCCTCGGCTCCTCAGTCCCTTAGCTGATCGCCCTGGGGCGACCAGCCTTGGGCGAACCGCCGTGAGGGCGATTCTCCCGGCCTCGGCTCCTCAGTCGCTTAGTTCCGCCTCGGCGTTGCGGATGATCCGTTTGCCCGCCTGCATGGCCTCGGAATCCACGATCAGAGTCTCCCCCGAACGCTCGCGGACGGTTCCGCTGACCACGATCTCCTCCCCGAGCTGTCCCATCCCCCGGAACTGGACCGACAGCCGCTTGAGCGTCTCCGGGCCGCCGGCCGCCTCCGTGTGGGCCCGCGCCACCTGGGCCATCGTCCACAGTCCATGAAGGATCCGCCCGGGCAGTCCGACCTGCTTGGCGAACTGCTCGTCGATGTGGATCGGGTTGAAATCGCCCGAGGCGCCGGCGTAGCGAACCGTCACGTACGGATCGGGGGTGACCTTCAGCTCAATCGACTCACCCTGGTTCACGATGCCCCCCTGACGATGTTGGTCCACGTGCCGGTGCAAACGTTCTCGCCCCGCTGGTTCTCGGAAACGGACCCGAACACGTAGAAGCCCAGCCCCCCGCGCTCGCTCACCTCCGTGACGGTCGCCGTGGTGGTGATCTCGTCTCCGGCGACCACGACCGGTCCCCAGCGGAACTCCTGGGCGCCGTGAACCAACATGGCGAAATCGATGCCGAGCTCGGGGTCGAACAGCGCGGGGATCACCGACCTTCCGGCGTAGATCACGGCGAACATCGGGGGGGCGACGACGTCGGCGTATCCGGCGGACCGGGCGGCATCGACGTCGTGGTAGCGCGGATCGGTCTCCCCCACCGCCGCCGCGTACTCACGGATCTTCTCCCGCCCGACGGCATATGCGGTGGCCGGGTAGGTCTTGCCGATCGCATCGCTGTTGACGGGCATCGGGCCGAGATTCTAAGACCATTCGATTGGAGCGCGTTCAGATGATCACGGGGACCGAGCCGCCATCGACCGACCACGCGGCGCCGGCCACATTCGAAGCCGGCTCGGAGCACAGGAAGGCGATCACGGCGGCGATCTCCCCGGTTGTTCCGAAGCGCCCGATCGGCACCCGGGCGCGAGCGCCGTCGAGTACCTCCTCGCGCGTCTTTCCCTGGGCCGCAGCGGCCTGGTCGGCGAGTCCACCCTCCGCCATCCACAGCTCGTCCTGCACCGGGCCGGGCGCCACCGCGTTGACGAGCACCCCGCGTGATCCGTACAGATCGGCGAACGATCGCGACAGCGAAAGCTCGGCGGCCTTGGTGACCGAGTAGGCCATGTTCGTGCTGGAGGGTCGCTTGCCGGAGGACGAGCAGACGTTGACGATCCGGCCCCAGCCGCGGGCCTCCATTGCCGGGGCGAGCGCCCGCATCAGCCGCATCGGGGCGATCACGTGCAGCTCCCACTGGGACTGCCACTCCTCGTCGGTCAGCTGCTCCAGCGAGCGAACCGCGGACGTGCCCGCACAGTTGACCAGCGCGTCGACGCGATCGAAGGCGGCCAGGCACGCCTCGAGCACCCGCTCCCCCGCATCCGGGACCGTCACGTCGAGCGCCAAGGTCCGGGCGCTGCCGCCGGCCTCCGCGCAGGCCGCGGCCGCCTCGGCAAGCGCATCCTCGCGCCGTCCGACCAGCAGCACCGCGGCGCCCTCGGAGCAAAGAGCGATCGCCGCCTCGCGCCCGATTCCGCGCGAGGCTCCGGTGATCACGCAGGCGCGGTCACGGAGACCCAGATCCATCGGCGGATTGTCCCCGATCGCGGTCACCGTCCGATCGCCTGGGCCAACGCGGCCACGGCGTCGTCGATCGATCGCTCGCTGTAGCCGGCGAACCCGAGCGCGAGTGCAGGCCCCGAACAGGCCGGCACGACTGGCGCGAGCGCGGAACCCGAGTAGGCCGGCGGGACTGGCGCGAGCTCGGTCGCCGCGATCGGCTCGCCGATGCCCAGGGCGGCCGCGGCCGCGACGGCCTCTGGCGGCACCCCGGGCAAAGTCACCGGCGCGAAGAGGCCCGCGGGCACCCCGCCGATGACTGCGTCCGGAAGGCGATCGGCGAGTGCTCTGACCAGCGCCTCGCGACGCGCGCGGTAGCGAGTCCGCATCCGGCGCAGATGCCGATCCAGCTCGCCGCGGGCGATGAAGTTTGACAACGCCAACTGGTCCATCGCGGGCGCACCGCCTCCGGTCACCGCCTGCTCGTACGTGAGCGCGCCGGTCAGCCACGAGGGCGAGAGGAGCCAGCCGATCCGCACGCCGGGGGCCAGCCGCAGGCTGGCGGAGCCGATCTGGCAGACGCGCTCCGGCGCGAGTCCCTGGAGCGCGCCGACCGGCACCCGGTCGTAGCGAAGCTCCGAGTCGTAGTCGTCCTCGACGATCAGGCCGTCCTCGTCCTCGGCCCATTCCAGCAGCGCAGTTCGGCGCTCGGGGGCGAGGACGACCCCGGTCGGATACTGGTGGGCCGGGGTCACCACCACGGCCTCGCAGCCGGAATCCGCGAGCGCGGCGGCGCTGACCCCGTCTCCGTCGACGGGCACCGGAACCGGCTCGAGCCCTGAGCCCTCGGCGATCAGCCGGTGCTTGTGCCAGCCCGGCGCCTCGACCGCGATCCGCTCGACCCCGCGCTGTCGCAGCGTCCGGCACAGCGTCGCAAAGGCCTGCGTGAACCCCGTGCAGATCAGCGTGTGCTCGGGCTCGGGTGCAGCACCGCGCGCGCGGACCAGGTATTCCATCAGCGTGTTGCGCAACTCCGGACGCCCGCGCGGATCGGCTTCGGCCAGGGTCTGGAAGCTCGCGTCGTGCCACGCGCCGCGGAGCGACCGCAGCCAGCCCTCCCGCGGGAAACCGAGCAGGTCAGGCCGGCCCGGATCGAGCCGCTGGCCCGAGTCCTCCCCCACGGCGCCGGCGGGAATCGGCGGACGCTCGGCGCTGGGCGCGCTGGCGACCCGCGTCGGGGCGCCCTGCGACGCGCTCAGGTAGCCCTCGGCGGCCAGCTGCGCGTAGGCCTCGAACACGACACCGCGGGACACGCCGAGCGTCGCGGCGAGCGCCCGTGAAGAAGGCAGTCTCGCGCCGGGCGCCAGCCGGCCTCCCCGTACGAGCTCCCGCAGGCCGAGCTCGACCTGCTCGTGCAGCGTCGCCGCCGAATTCCGGCGCAGCGTCAGGAGCAGCTCCCAATCGGCAACTGGCCCTCTCGCTGACCCCATGACTGGACCTTAACAGCGAGCCAGTTCCGGCGTAAGTTCCACCGATGGATCAGATCACAATCGTCGGCGGCGGCATCGCCGGTCTGACCGCCGCGATCTCCAGCGCCGAGCAGGGCGCGAGCGTTCGTCTCCTGGAAGCGCACGCGGATCTCGGCGGGCGCGCCCGCAGCACCACCGGCCCCTACAAGGTGAACCTCGGACCTCACGCGCTGCTGTCGAGCAGCCCGTTCTGGCACTGGCTCGGCGAGCGCGATCTGCTCCCGCCGCACGCGCGGCCGCCGCTCTCGGGCGTGCGCTTCCGCTGGCGCGACGACATCCGGCGCGTGCCGGCCGTCGGGGCAGCCGTCGCCGCGCTGCGGCTGCGCGGGCGCGCCGCTCCCGTCGAGCTTGACTTCCGCACCTGGGCCGGCTCACACGTCGGCGCCGAGGCGGCGGAGGCGCTCTCGCGCAGCGCCGGGATCCTCACCTATCACCACGATCCCGGCGAGCTGTCCGCGGCGTTCGTGTGGGAGCCGCTTGTCCGCGGGCTGCTCTCGGCGCCGCCGACCGCGCGCTTCCCCATCGGTGGCTGGAGCGCGATCGTGGCGCGGATGCGCGATCGGGCGCTGGCGCTTGGCGTGGCGATCGAGACCGGCACCCGGGTCAGCGAGCTGCCCAGCTCTCCGGTGATCGTCGCCACCGAGCTCGCCGACGCCCGCGAGCTGCTGGGCGATGAGAACCTGACGTGGCTGAGCGGCCACTCGGTCTGCCTCGATCTCGCCCTGCGCCGCCGTCGCGGCGACCCGTTCGTGGTGGTCGACCTGCAGGAGACGGGCTGGGTCGAGCGCTACACGGCTTCGGACCCCTCGCTGGCCCCCGCCGGCGAGGAGCTGATCCAGGCGCAGATGCCGATTCGTCCGGGCGAGTCGGCCACCGCTGCCACCACCCGCCTCGAGCGCCTGATCGACGCCGCCTTCGCCGGCTGGCGTGAGCGCGAGACTTGGCGGCGGCGGCAGGTGATGGACGGTCGTACCGGTGCGCTCGATCTGCCCGGGATGTCGTGGCGGGACCGCCCAGCCATCGACCGCGGCCACGGTGTGTTCCTCGCCGGGGACATGGTCGCGGCCCCGGGCTGCCTGTCGGAGATCGCCTGGGCCAGCGCGGTGCAGGCCAGCCGGCTGGCGGTCAGCCGTGCCGCCGGGCCGTCCCGACCCGCGGAGACCGGCGCGGTCGGATTGGCGCCCCCGCGGGCAGCGAGGGTAGGACCGGCGCCCTCGGGGGCAGCGAGGGTCGGACCGGCGCCCTCGCGCGCGGTGAGCCGATGAGTGCAGTCGCCGACCGATCCGGCCTGCCCGGGGCGGCCCGGCCGGCGCTGGCTCCGCGGGTCGGACTCGCGCTGGTGGCGGCGGGCCAAGCCGGGGTCGGATTCTGGGGCCTGATCGCCCCCCGCGGGTTCTTCCGGGACTTTCCCGGCGCGGGACACCACTGGGTCTCGGCGCTCGGCGCCTACAACGAGCACCTCGTGCGCGACTACGCTGCGGCCGAGCTGGGCCTGGCCACGCTGCTGGTCCTGGCCGCGATCTGGTTCGAGCGGCGGCTCGTGCTGGGGGCCGGCGCCGCCTTCCTCGTCGCGACAGTCCCCCACTTCGTCTACCACCTCACCACCACCGGAAGCTTCTCGACAACCGACAACCTGGCCAGCCTCGGCGCCTTCGTGGTCGAGCTTCTGGTGGTCGTCCTGGCCATGCTGAGCGTCGCGCAGGCTCCGGCCGTACCCGAGAGGACATCCTGACATGGCACGTTTGGCACCGGCCCGGCCCCGCGGCCTGGACCCACTCCGGCGTTTGACCTTCTGGGCGGCGCGACGGATGTATGGGAGCACGCTGGAACCGACGGCGATCATCGCCCATCACCGTCCGATCCTGGTCGGGTACGGGATGTTCACGCTCGCCAACGAGCGCTTTGCCAACACCGTCGAGCGCCGATTGAAGCACCTGGCGATGCTGCGGACCGCGCAGCTAATCGGTTGCGAATGGTGCCTGGACTTCGGCTCGAAGCTGGCCCAGGACAGCGGCATCCCCGCCGAGGACCTGAGTGAGCTCTCACGGTGGCGCGAATCCGAGCGCTTCGACGAGCTCGACCGGCTCGTGCTCGATTACGCAGAGGCGATGACCCGGACACCCGTCGAGGTTTCCGAGGAGTGCTTCGGGCGGCTCCGAGAGCACTTCGACGAACGGCAGATCGTCGAGTTGACCATGGCCATCGGCGCCGAGAACCTGTACTCCCGGACGAACTGGGCGCTTGGCATCCAGGGCGAGGACTTCTCCGAGGGGATGTACTGCGTGAAGCCCGATCGGTCCGGGCCCGCCCCGCTTGTTGCCGCCGCCGATCATGGTGCACGATGACGGGACTCCGGTATTCACGATCCTCACCCCGGCCGGGGCCGTGATGCTCCACCCAGGCGCAGCGGTTTCACGTACACCGATATGTGCCGCGTGCTGTCGGAGGTGAATGGCGAGCCCTGCCAGTCGGACCAGCGATGCTCGAGCTCCAAGCCGGCCATCCTGGCCATGAGGTCGAGCTCTCCAGGCGTCGCGTAGGTGTCGTTGGCGACGTGAAGCTTGGTCTCCCCATCGAGAACGTTCAGAAAGACGCGCCTGAGCTTGTGCGCGACCGCGTCGTATTCGGCGAGCTGTAGTTCGACGCGCTCGGCGCTCATAGTCCGGATCTCGATCGCGCGCCCGTGACGAAAATCGCGCGGATCGACCACGAAAGCTTCGATCACGAACCGTCCCCCTGGGCTCAGTTTCTCGCTCACCTTGTGGAAGCAGGCGATCTGAGCCTCGATGCCCTCGACGGCGAAGATCGCGTTGAACACGACAAAGGCCAGGGCGAATGGTCCTCCGGGCGGGACGACCGACGAGAAGTCTCCGACCGTCACCTGGACCTCATCGCCACGGGGCCGGGCGCGAAGCTTCGAGATCATCGCCTCGGAGGCCTCCGTCCCGTGTACGGCGAGACCGCGATGGACCAGCGGGAGCGAGTGTCGTCCCGTACCGACGCCCAGCTCGTGGACCGGTCCGTCACCGGCGAGTTCGCTCAGACGCTCGACGGCAGCAGCCGTCTCGGAATCGTCTGGGTACAGCCGATCGTAATGATCGGCGACCAGTTCGCTGTAACGCTCGGGATTATGTGGCTCGGCCAACGAGACTCGGCTTTCGATCGGACGCGAGGGCCGCGCGTCGCAGCTGCCGCGGAGAGTGAGCGGCCACCCTGATGATGCTGTGCCCGTAGCGAACGCCGCCGAAGCGCGCCCGCTGGAGCAAGGCAAGCCATGCGCAGATACCCCGCTCGATCACCCAGACGGGAGCAAGGATGGAAGACGTCCAGGGGAAGACTTCGGTCCCTCCCGATCTTCGGCGTCCCCGCTCGGCCAGCAGCATGCAGGCTGCCCCGGCCAGCGCCACCGGCCTGGGGCGGCGGCGGCGCGCGGCCGTCACGATCGCCGGCACGACGCCCAGCCAGACTCCCATCCGCGCCGGGAGGGCGAAGTCGTCGTAGGCCTGGCGAGTGCGCTGGCCCCAGAAATGAGCGGAACTGGGCGGCAGTCGCCTGACGAACAGATCCAGCGGCGAGGAAACCCGTCCTCCGTGGGCCTCTACGGTCCGAATCAGCTCCAGGTTCTCGAACATCACGTCTCCGCTATAGCCCCCGATCGCCAGCACAGTCGATCGCCGGACGCCGAGCGTGCCCGGAAAGTCCGCTCCGGTGGCTCGGTTCAGCAGCGTGCGAGCCGTGTCCCAGACCGCGTGCCAAGGCATCGGCGAAAAGAAGTTCTGAGGACGCACGACGTCGCTGTCCTCGAGCGCGGCCACCATGCGCCCCAGACCGTGCCGGTCATAGCGAACGTCGTCGTCGGCCAACACCACCCGCTCGTGCTGAGCCAGATCGATTCCTGTCAGCACCCCGGACACCTTTCCCATCAGGCAACGGTGCGCCGGGTCCGGCGCGACATGACGGACGCGGCTGCTCCATAGGCCCGCGTTGTCAGCAAAGATCTCCGGCGCAGAACCGTCGACGACGATCACGTCGTCGCACCAGCTCACGAGCTGATCGAGGTATTGCGCCAACGCCCGCCTAGCATCCGCCGCGTCAGCGGCCCAGCGCACCGGAAGTACGTAGGAGAAATCAGTTGCGCACACGCGCAGCGGCGAGGTCCAGTGGACGTAGGAGCGATGTCCGGTTTTCGCTCCAACACCGCAGCAGGTGCTCCGCCCAGCG
The DNA here is from genome assembly GCA_963744755.1 of uncultured Solirubrobacterales bacterium. Taxonomy (GTDB): domain Bacteria; phylum Actinomycetota; class Thermoleophilia; order Solirubrobacterales; family Solirubrobacteraceae; genus Palsa-465. The sequence continues at coordinate 143,262 of CAVUUS010000001.1, forward strand.
TGCTTCGAGGGCCAGCAGCGCCTTGGCTCCGAACAGGATGTCCTTGCCCAGCGCCGGCTCCGCGAGGGCTAACCCGTGAGCGAGATCCCAGGCGGCAATGCTCTCATGGACCGCGTCGGCCTCGACGTGCTCGTCATAGAAGTCCGTCACCTCACGATCGAAGCCGAGTCTCCGCAGGCCGTTGCCGTAGCGCCGGTTGGGAATCGAGGACGTCATCTCGAACACGGCCAGGTGGCCGACGATCGCCCCCCGGAGCCGTCGGTGCAGCCCGAACCAGGACATCAGGTTCACCGTCGCGAGCGTGATCCCGGGCAGCCAGTCCAGGTAAGCCCCGTACTTCGGGTTCAGACCCAGCGCTCGCATCGTGTTCTCGAACAGGACGGCATGGATCCGCTCCGCCCTCCCGCCTCCGTATTCGTCGGCCTGGATCTCCACCAGAGCCGCCTTCGGAGCGCCGGTCAACCGGGCAATCGCCCATGAGTGCGGATCAGCCTCCTTCAGCTGATAGGCCGAGCGGTGGACCACGTGCTCCAATGCCTCGCTCAAGCTCGCCTGCGTCTCGACGTAACGGGACAAAGGCGGTCCGTCATCCTCTTGCACAAGCCGCTGCAACTCGTCGCCGACACTGCCCGTCTCCCCGCGGTCGTCAGGGACGAGATCCAGCAGCGCACGTTCGAACTCTCGCTCCAGCGCGGCCCGGAACATCAGGACTACGGGGCTCCACTCCATCCGATCGTCGACACCGGCCAGGCTCGCATAATGCAGCTCATAACAGAGATAGAGCGCCAGTTGAAGATCATCGTCCTCGAGCACGTTCTCGGCCGGCGGTAGCTCAGCGGAGGCCGAGCAATCCGCCGACGGTCCGTCGAGCAACGCAAACAGCGCCTGCGTCCAGGGTCCCCGCACCGTGGGAAGGACGATCTGCCTCCCGGAGCTGATCGGGCTCATGATGCTCATGACAAGCCGGCTCCGGGCTCGAGCAACCCGAGGACCGCCTCGAGTTGGGCGATCAACTCAGATACGCGCTGGTTCTCGCCACCGGCGGCGGAGGCCAAGACCTCCCGCGCCCCGCGAATCAGATGACGGGCCGGAGCCTGAACGTCCAGCAGGTCATCACCACGGGACACGCTCCGCCGCTCCCCGAGCAGGAGCCACGCGGAGGCGATCAACGGTTCAGCCGAGCGCATCGCCACACCCACGCTGCCGAGGTGAGGATCTGTCCCGAGCCAGGCTCCAAGGCGTTCCTTGATCCGACCCAACTCGCGCCGGGCTGCGGAGGATCCGGCCCGGGCGATGACCGCTGCTCGGTCGCTCGAGCTTCGGACCGGTGTCTCGCGGGGCCGCGAATCGAGCTCAGAACCGTACGTCTCCGGTGGAGAAGGTGCCGCAAACCTGACGAGTCGGTGGGTCCCGTCACAGAATGGCCGCATCCGAGACTTGCCGCAGCGGCAGAGCGCCACCGTCCGTCTGCTCAGCTTGATCTCCTCGCCGTTCTGATCGCGGATGATCGCCGGACCACGCACCAGGTAAGGCCCGTCCTGGTAGGGCACGATCACCACCTCCTCAACACTCATATTCCCGGGCTACCCGAAACCGCTCGGCGAGCAATCGGAGTGGGATGGTTGAGCCACGGGGTGGCGCGCCTAGGCGGCGGTGGACGGGCCCCCCGGGCACAGCTGGTCGCGTTCGATTGGGCAGGTCATGCACCGCGGACCGCCGCGCCCGCGCGCCAGCTCGGACCCCGGGATCGTGACTACCTCAAACTCGTGGTCTCGGAGCCGGGCATTGGTCGCGGTGTTGCGCTCATAGGCGACGACGACCCCCGGAGCCAGCGCGAGTAGGTTGGTTCCGTCGTCCCACTGCTCGCGCCGGGCCGTGCCGGGATCGGCGTTGCTGTGGATCACCCTGACGCGCGGGAGCTCGAGCGCCCGCGCGATCGCCCTGAACAGGTCCTCCTCGCGTGTTGCCCGGATGCCGTTGCCGTCAGGTTCCAGCAGATAGATATCGAGACGATCGAGCAGCTGGGGAAAGACGGTGAATGCGTCGACGTCAACCATTGTCAGGATGGTGTCGAGGTGCATCGTCGATCGCGTCGCCGGCAGCACGACCACGATGACCTGATTGACGGCTCCCGCAGCGAACAACGTCTGGGCGTAAGCCTCAACGGCGGCCGGACTGCTCCGCTCCCCGACGCCGACCAGCAGGCAGGAACTTCCGAGCACGAGAATGTCGCCCCCTTCGAGAGGGGCGGAACGCTCGGTGGCTTTGCGCCAGATCTCGGGTCTGGCGTCGGCGAACAACGGGTGGTACCGGTAGATCAGTTCGAAGTGAAGCGCCTCACGCTGCCGCGCCTGCCTGGCCATCGTGTGCAATGAGACGCCGTTGAAAGCCCATGCCGAAGCGTCCCTCGTGAATAGGTGGTTCGGCAGCGGCGGCAGCACGAATCCGTCCCGCGGGCTGGTCCGCGCTACCAGCGAGTCGCTGCGGAATGGCAGCTCGTCGAAGGTGATCCCGCCGACCAGGTGTGCCGCCAGCTCGCCGGGCGGGAGCGACCTGAGCCATTTCTCTAGCTCGTTTCCGAGCCTCGGGCCCACGGGGACTCGGGCCAGCGTCTCGGTCAACAGCCGGTCCGTGGCCGCCGCCACTTCCAGCGTCTGGGCGAGCAGGTCCAGCAGGTAGAGGACCTCGACTGAGCGGGCCCGGAGCAGGTCGGTGAACGCATCGTGCTCCTCGCACGCTCGCTCGACCCACACCATGTCGTCGAACAACAGCTCCGCTTTGTTGCCCGGGGTCAGGCGCCGCAGCTCGGTGCCGGGGCGATGGACGATGACCCTGCGGAGCCGCCCGACCTCGGAGTAGACGCATAGCCGCGCCTCCGCGGGTCGCCCGGAAGCGACGGTTGCCGACAGGGGCTCAACGCTCGTCGCCACGCTTCGCTCCCTACCCCCCCGGTTTCCATCGCTAAACAGCGCGCCGGCGCCGTATTTGCAGGGTGATCCCGCTTGTATCGCGTGACGCCGGATGCGTCCTGGGCGGGCCCGCTTGTTGCCGACGCCGGGCCGCGCTAGCGTTTGCGACGACGGCTCGGAACACCAGGCCGGCGGAGACCCAGGAGCGTCGAGATGGCACCGCGCAGCGACATGAAGGCCTCGGACAGCGACCGCGACCAGGTGGCCGAGCGTCTGCGCAGCGCCACCGCGGATGGCCGCCTGTTCGCGCATGAGCTCGAGGAACGACTTGCCGCGGCGCTGCGGGCCCGCACCTACGGCGAGCTCGACGCCGTCGTGGCCGACCTGCCCGGCAGCCGCGTGGCCCGACGGCCGCGCTCGGACCTCAGCCGGTTGGCGCGGCCCGCGCTCGCACTCGCGATCGCCATCCCGCTGGCGCTGATCGTGATCGCCGCCGTGGTCTTCGTCGTGACCGGCGTGTTCGCCGTGTGGATGGCCTGGATGGCCGTGGGCTGGTGGTTCTTCGGCCGCCACCACCGCGGCCACCGGCACCGCGGCCACGGCCATCACCGCGCTACCTCTTGACGATCACCGTCATGTGCATCGTCACCGGGTGGATCGTGCACTTGAAGTGATAGGTGCCGGTCTTGGCGAAGGTGGGCTTGAACTTGATCCCGCTGGTGCCCGTGGCTGAGCTGAACTTGCTGTGGATCACGCCCTTGGGGCCGCTGGTCAGGATCACGTTGTGGGAGTCGAGATTGTTCTTGTCCCAGACGTAGTTGATCTGGGTCCCTCGCTTGATGGTGAGCTTCTTGGGCGCGTACACGTCGTCCTGCACCTTGACCAGCTTGACCACCTTCTTCGCCTTGGCCAGGCTGGCGGTGGGGAGAACGGCGGCACCGGCGCCGGCGCCCAACGCCAGGGTTCCCAGGGCGATCATGCTCTTGCGACAGTGGGGCATCCTCACGACTCCGATCAACTTGCCTTCTCGCCGAGCTCCAGGACCGCCAGGAACGCCTCCTGGGGCACCTCGATCCGGCCCACCTGTTTCATTCGCTGCTTGCCTTTCTTCTGCTGCTCGAGCAGCTTGCGCTTACGCGAGATGTCGCCCCCGTAGCATTTCGCGATCACGTCCTTACGGTACGCCTTGATCGTTTCGCGAGCGACGATCCGCGAGCCGATCGCCGCCTGGATCGGCACGTCGTACTGCTGGCGGGGGATCTTCTTGCGCAGCTTTTCCGCCATCGTACGCCCGACCTGTTCCGCTTTGCTCCGGTGGATCAGCATCGACAGGGCATCGACAGGGTCGCCCGCCAGCAGGATGTCGAGCTTGACCAGATCGGACTCGCGCAACCCGATCAGGTCGTAGTCCAGCGAGGCGTAGCCGCGCGTGCGCGACTTGAGCTGGTCGAAGAAGTCCAGCACGATCTCGGCCAGCGGCAGGTCGTACGTGATCTGGATCCGCTCGGATGACAAGTAGTGCATGCCGGCGTGCTCGCCCCGCCGGTCCTGGCAGAGCTCCATGATCTGGCCCACGAACTCCTTTGGCGTGAGGATCGAAGCGCGGATGTAGGGCTCGCGCACCTCCGCCACCTTCGTCGGCTCCGGCATGTCGTTGGGGCTGTGGACCGGGACGATCGTGCCGTCGGTGAGCGTCACCTCGTACTCGACGCTGGGCATCGTGGCCAGCAGCTCGAGGTCGTACTCGCGCTCGAGCCGCTCGCGGACGATGTCCATGTGCAGGAGCCCGAGGAACCCGCAGCGGAAGCCGAACCCGAGCGCGTCGCTGGTCTCGGGCTCCCAGCTCAGGGCGGCGTCGTTGAGGGTCAGCTTCTCGAGGGCGTCGCGGAGCTCCGGATAGGCGTCGGAGTCGATCGGGAAAAGGCCGCAGAACACCATCGGCTTGACCTCCCGGTAGCCGGGCAGCGGCTCGGTCGCCGTCGACTTCAGCGTGGTCAGCGTGTCGCCGACACGGAGCTTGGTCACGTCCTTGATCCCGGTGATCACGTACCCGACCTCGCCCGCGTGCAGCGCGTCGACCGACGTCATCTCCGGCGTGAAGAACCCGATGTCGTCGATCTCCGCCTCGGTGCGCGCCTGCATCGCCCGAATCGCCTCGCCCTTGGTGAACGTTCCGTCGACCACGCGGATGTAGGCGACCACGCCGCGGTACTGATCGAACTCGGAGTCGAAGATCAACGCCCGCGGGGGTCCATCGGGATCTCCGTGCGGCGGCGGCACCCGCGCGATCAGCTCGTCGAGCACGGCGCTCACCCCCTCCCCGGTCTTGGCGCTGATCCGCCGCACGTCCTCCGCGGGCTCGCCCAGCAGCTCGGCCACCTCCTCGGCCACCCGCTCGGGCTCGGCGCCGGGGAGATCGACCTTGTTCAGGCACGGGATCAGCTCGAGCCCGGCATCGATGGCCAGATACGTGTTGGCCACGGTCTGGGCCTCGACCCCCTGCGAGGCGTCGACCACCAGCAGTGCGCCCTCGCACGCGGCCAGCGACCGGGAGACCTCGTAGGTGAAGTCGACGTGGCCGGGGGTGTCGATCAGCTGCAGCTGGTAGGTCTCGCCGTCCCCGGCCTCGTAGAACACCCGGACCGCCTGCGCTTTGATGGTTATCCCGCGCTCGCGCTCGAGGTCCATCGAGTCGAGCAGCTGAGCGCGCATCGAACGTGGGTCGACGGTGTGGGTCAGCTCGAGGATGCGGTCGGCCAGCGTCGACTTGCCATGGTCGATGTGCGCGATGATCGAGAAGTTGCGGATGTGGGCCTGATCGGCGATGCCGAGAAGGTTAGGACCTCCGCGGGCACGGCCTCCGCGGGCCCGGCCTCCGCGCCCTCAAGCGGAGCGACGGCGGAGCCGTCCCAGCAGCAGAGCCTCGATCTGTCTCGCCTCGGGAATCCGCATCACCAGCACCGCCTTGGCGTAGAACGCGATGGCCACCGCGAGCGCTGCGCCGACCGAGATGATCTGCGCCAGCAGCGACTTACCGAGCAGCGCGTCCAGCCCGGCCCAGATCCCCAAGGCCAGGGCCGCCATCGCAGCCGACGCGAGCAGGATGCGGGCGGTGATCATCAGCGTCACGTCCCCCTCGAGCCGACCGCCAAAGCCGATCCGCAGCCGGCGGATCTGGAGCGCCGTCATCACTGCATTCGCGGCGGCCGTGCCGATCACCAGCCCGGCGATCCCCAGCGGCTTGTACAGCGCCAGACTTACCACCACGTCGACGATCATGTTCAGCGCGGCGAGCCGGGTGGGGATCCAGGGTTTCTTCACGGCGAAGAAAGTCCGGGTCAGCAGCAGGTTGAGCCCCCCGAACGGGAGGCTGAAGGCGAACCAGAACAGCGCGACGGACACGAGGTGGGTCGATTGCGCGTTGAACTGCCCGTGCTGGTAGATGAGCCGGGTGATCGGGGTGCTCAGCACCATCAGCGCCGCGGCGGCGGGGATCAGCAGCAGGTTGATCTGGCGCATGCCGTTGCCGAGCGTCCGTCGCATCTCCGCCGGCGCACGCCGCGACGCCTGCCGGCTGAGCGTGGGGAACAGAACGGTGGCCACCGCCACGCTGAACATCCCCTGCGGGAGCATGTAGATCCGGAACGCGTTGTCGATCGCCCGCGGCGCCTGGTCGGAGACCAGCGAGCCGAAAACCGAGTTGAGCAGCTGATCGAGGTTGACGATCCCCAGGCCGATCGTCACCGGCAGCATCAGCATGAACACCTGCTTGACCCGTGGGTCGCGCCAATTGATCTCGAAGCGCAGGCGGAAGTCGATCCGGGCCAGCGCGGAGGCCACCATCAGCATCTGCACGACGGTCGCCACCAGCCAGGCGATCGCGTAGGCGTATAGGCGCTTGCCCTGGCTGAATTGGTCGTGCAGGGCGACCAGCAGGACCAGGATGACCAGGTTCCAGACCGCGGGGGCGATCGCCGCGACCGAGAACTCGTCGTAGCTCTGCAATATCCCGACCAGCAGCCCCGTGAGCCCGAGCAGCAGCACCACCGGGAACAGGACCTGGGCCAGCCCGGCGGTCAGGTCGTTGTTGGCCGCGCTGAACTTCGTGCCGGTGAACAGCGGCATGATCACCCCGGCGCCGAGGATGCCGATCACGGTCAGCGCGCCGAGCGCGATCAGGATGATCCAGAACAGTGTCGAGGCGAGCCTGAAGGCCTCGCGCTTCTTGCCCTGCTGGAGCAGCTCGGTGAACACCGGCACGAACGCCGCGGACAGCGCGGCCTGGGCGAACAGGTTCGAGACCAGGTTCGGGATCTGCGAGGCGATCGTGAACGCCGACGCCTGCCCCGAGGTACCGAAGTAGCTGGCCGCCACGATCTCGCGGGCCAGCCCCGCGATCCGCGAGAAACCGGTGGCTACGGCGAAGATCGCGGTGTTGATACCGAGGCGCCGGCGCGGCGGCGGCACGGCCTCGGCGGTGCTCTCATCGGACACTAGTGTGCCCTCTGGTAATCGGGGTGCGCGGAGCGCGAGGTCCGGGGGCCGTATGGCAAGGACGCAGATGCGAAGGCGTGGCCCAGCCACGTCGAGCATCGAGGACGCCGCCAGACGGTCATCCGGGCCCGCGATACGTGTGCCCTGATTGCCGGAGGGTGCACAAGCGCCGCTATAGTAAGGGCGCGCCGCGGCGGATCGTCCGCGGCCTTATTCTGGTCAGAGCTTCATGGCAAACATTCACTCACAGAAGAAGCGAATCGAGCGCGCCGAACGCGAGCGCCTCGAGAACCGTCGCTACACCTCGAAGATCAAGACGTACTTCCGCCGCCTGGAAACCGCCGTCGCAGGCGGCGACGACGCCGCGGCCGAGACCGAGCACCGCACCCTGGTGCAGACGATCGACAAGGCAGTCAAGCGCGGCGCGATCCATCGCAACAACGCCGCCCGCAAGAAGTCCCGCGCCGCGCGCGTCCGCCGCGGGCCTGCCACCTAGCTACCAGGCGATGCACAGAAACTTTCCCTGTGGGTAAGTTTCTGCGTATCCCCTAGGCACTGGCGTCGGCCCGCCTCGACATCTACCCCGCGATTTTCTGGATCGCCAGCAGCATCGCGGTGTCCTCGCCCGCGCCACCGGGAGCTCCGCCGCGGGAGGCGAGCTCGAGATCGGCGATCTGCTCGATCGCCGCGCGCAGGCGGTCAGCCCCGGCGCGCCGAGCGTCCGCGATCAGGCGGTCGGCGGCGCGGGATGGCATCCGCAGACCGCGCTTGATCTGGGCGGACGCCTGGCCCGCGTCGAGCGCGACCGCCACCTCGTGGGCGACGCGGATCCGCGCGCCCATCCAGTAGAGCAGCCCGGGCACGCGCTCCCCCTGTTCACGAAGCGAGAGAAACACCTGGGTGGCCGCCGCGCGATCGCCGGACAGCAGCGCGTCGGCCAGCGACCACGCCTTACGCTCGGCCGAGGAGGCGGTCAGGTCCTCGATCTCCGAGACGTCGATCGCCGCGCCGGCGCCCGCGCCAACCGCGAGCTTCTCCAGCTCGCGCAACAACCTCTGCTGCCGATCGCCGACGTGCAGGATCAGCGCCCGGGCGGCATCGGGCTCGAGCTCGAGTCGCATTTCCTGGGCCCGCGCGATCACCCATTTCGGCAGCTCCCACGGCTTCACCCCGTCCTCGACGGCGATGTCGCCACCGGCCTTGCTGATCGCGTCGCGTAGCCCCTTGGCCGCCTTGGCGCGAGCGTCCTCGCGGGCGAAGAAGGCGACGGTGGTGTCGGGCTGGAGGTTGGCCAGCGCATCCTTGATCGGGGCCAGATCCTTCTCCTTCCAACGCTCGACGCCGTCGACGATGACGAACCGGCGGCCGATCGCGAACGTCATCGCGTTCAGGGCTCCGGCCACGAGCTCAGGCGTCGCGTTCTCCGCCTCGAGCAGCTCGACACCCTGAGCGCCGCTCTCGGCCTCGGCCAGCGCGCGCAGCCGCGACCGGCGCTCGGAGATTCGGCCGTGGTCGTCGCCGTGGATCAGGTACGCGGGCTTGAAGGAGGGCAACCCGGGTCAGTCTAGGCGGCGTGGCGGAGGGCCCGGCTGACCGCGTCGGCGGGTGAATCGGCCGGCTCGATCCCGTCGATCGCCCAGGTGTTCCAGCCGACCACGGGCACGCCGGCCCCGAGGGCCAGCGCGACTTCTGAGAGGGTCCCGTAGGCGCCCCCAACCGCCACGAGCGCGTCCGCGGAGCGGACGATCAGCCCGTTGCGCAGCTCGCCCAACCCGGTGGAGATCGCCACCGTAACGAACTCGTTGGCCTCGTCGCGGGCGGACCCCGGCAGGATTCCCACGACCAGCCCGCCGGCCCCGGCGGCGCCTCTCGAGGCGGCGGCCATCACGCCACCGCGACCGCCGGTGATGACGATCGCCCCACCGCGGGCGAGCCCGCGCCCAACCTCCTCGGCGGCCTGCAACTCCTCGGCCGACGCCTGGCTCGCGCCGACGACGGCGACGTGCACGGGCGGACGTCCCACGCTCAGCTCACAACCACGTTGACGAGCTTGTCGGGGACCACGATCACCTTGACGACCCGATGGCCGTCGAGGTGGGCCTTGACGCCACGGGAGTTCAGCGCCAGCGCCTCGAGCTCCTCCCGCGGGGCGCCCGTCGGCGCGGTGACCCGGTCGCGGACCTTGCCGTTGACCTGACATACGAGCTCGAACGAGTCGGCCTGAAGCATCGCCGGGTCCGGCGCGGGCCACGGCTCCTCCCACACCCTCCGACCGGTCAGCAGCTCGTAGACCTCGGCGCCGAGGTGGGGGGCGAACGGGAAGACCAGCGAGGCGGCGGTGGCCGAGGCGAACCGGCGCGCCTGGGGGTCGGCGTCTGGATGCCGATAGATCTCGTTGACCAGCTCCATGATCGCGGCGATTGCCGTGTTGAAGGCGAACCGGCCGCTCATATCGCCGGTGACCTTGTCGATCGCCCAGTTCGCCTTGCGGACGAGCGTCAGCGCGTCGCCCTCCGGATCGCGGGGCTGCTCGGCTTGGAGCTCGCCGCCGCGGAGGTCGTCGCCGGCCAGGTCGTCGCCGGCCAGCTCGTCGCCGGCCAGCTCGTCGCCGAGGCGCCAGAGCCTGGCCAGGAACCGGTGGACGCCCTCGAGCGAGCTCTCATTCCACGCCGCGTCCTGGTCGGGGGGGCCGATGAACAGGACATAGCAGCGCGCGGCGTCCGCGCCGAAGCGCTCGATGATCGGCGAGGGACTGATCACGTTGCCCGCCGACTTCGACATCTTGCTGCCATCGGGCCCGAGGATCATGCCCTGGGTGAACAGCGACATGAAGGGCTCCTGGACGTCGAGCAACTCCATATCCGCCAGCGCCTTGACGAAGAACCGTGCGTAGAGCAGGTGCAGAATCGCGTGCTCGACCCCGCCGATGTACTGGTCGACGGGCATCCACTGGGCCAGCACCTTGCGGTCCCACGCCGCCTGATCGTTACGGGCATCGCAGTAGCGCAGGAAGTACCAGCTCGAGTCGACGAACGTGTCCATCGTGTCGGTCTCGCGCCGGGCGTGCCCGCCGCAGTTCGGACAGCGCGTGTTGACCCAGTCCTCGGCGGCGGCCAGGGGTGAGCGTCCCTTCGGCTGATAGTCCTCGATCTCGGGCAGCCGGACGGGCAGCTGGTCCTCCGGCACTGGGACCATCCCGCACTGATCGCAGTAGAGGATCGGGATCGGGCAGCCCCAGTAGCGCTGGCGGGAGAGGAGCCAGTCCCGCAGGCGATAGTTGACCGACTGATGGCCACGGCCCTCGCGATCCAGCCAGGCGACGATCTCCTCGTAGGCGACCCGGTTGTTGATGCTGTCGAACTCCCCGGAGTTCATCATCGGCCCGTCGCCGGTATAGGGCAGCTCTTCCCCGCCGCCGATCACCCGCCGGATCGGCAGGTCGTACGCCTTCGCGAACGCGAAGTCGCGCTCGTCGTGGCCGGGGACGGCCATGATCGCGCCGGTGCCGTACTCCATCAGCACGTAATCGGCGACGTACATCGGAATCTCCTCGCCGTTGACCGGATTGCGCACGCTGCGGCCCAGCGGCACGCCCGTCTTCGGCTTGTCGATGTCGCCGCGGTCCTCGGCCTTGTCGGTCAGCGCGTGGTTGACGTACTGGTGGACCTCCTGCTCGTGCGCGGTTCCGGCGGCGAGCCGAAACACATCCGGGTGCTCGGGAGCCATCACGAAGAAGGTCGCGCCGAAGAGCGTGTCCGGCCGCGTGGTGAACACGGGGTAGTCGATCGGGTGGGCGGGATCGAGATCCTCGCAGCGGAACGTGACCTCAGCGCCGGCGCTGCGGCCGATCCAGTTGCGCTGCATCGACTTGACGTACTCGGGCCAGTTGATCGTGTCGAGGTCCTCCAGCAGCCGATCCGCGTAGTCGGTGATCCGGAAGAACCACTGCTCGAGCTGGCGCACCTCGACCTCCCACCCGCAGCGCTCGCAGCGGCCGTCGATCACCTGCTCGTTGGCCAGCACGGTCTGGTCGTTGGGACACCACTTGACCGCCGCCTCCTTGCGGTAGGCCAGGCTCCGCTCGAACATCTTCAGGAAGATCCACTGCGTCCAGCGGTAGTAGCTCGGCTCGTGGGTGGCCAGCTCGCGCGACCAGTCGATCGAGATCCCCCACGAGCGGAACGCCCGTTGGAAGGCTGCGATCGAGTCGTCGGTCGATTTCCTCGGGTGCTCGCCGGTCCTGATCGCGTGGTTCTCGGCAGGCAGTCCGAACGCGTCATAGCCCATCGGGTGAAGCACACGGTGGCCGGTCCGGCGGTGAAAATGCGCGATCGCGTCGCCCAGCGAGTAGTTCTTCAGATGACCGATGTGGGGCTCGCCGCTCGGATACGGGAGCATCTCCAGCACGTAGGACTTGTCGAATTGCTCGGCCTGGTCGTTCGAGACCTCCCAGGTCCGCTCCTGCGCCCACACGCGCTGCCACTTCGGCTCGATCTGCAGGGGGTCATAACGGCGGTCGGACACGATCTCGGTTTGAGGTTACTTGCCGGTGATTTTCTTGCGGGGCGATCGCGATCCGGGGTCTACCATCGGCCCGTGGCTGACCATCGAGAACCCGTGCACGATCGCGTCGGCGCGATCATCGAGGCGGCCGAGACCGCGGCCGAGCGGATGCGGCAGCAGACCGAAGAATCCGTGCGCGAGCGAATCGCCGAGGGCGAGCGAGCGGCCGAGAACCGAGTGCAGGCCGCCGAGGAGGAATCGGCCGAGATCGTCAAGTGGGCGCACGAGGAGGCGGCCCGGCTCCGTGACGCCGGCCGCTTGGAGGCCGACCGGGTCAAGACGGAGGCGGCCGGCGAGGCGCTGACCACGGTCGCCCGCGCCCAGGACCAGGCCGAGATCACCCGTGCCGAGGCCGAGGAGGTCAAGACGCAGGCCACCAGCGAAGCGCTGGCGATCGTCGCCCGGGCGCAGGACAGCGCGGAAGCGACGCTGGCGGAGGCCACCGCCGCCGCCACCAAGGCCACGACCGAGGCCGAGGAGCGCGCGCGGCAGCTTCTGCGCGAAGCGCGGGTGACCGCCAGCGATGTGCGCACCGAAGGGCTCGAGCTCGTCGAGAACCTGCGCCAGATGGGCGACTCGCTCCGCTCCAACGCCGAGCGGCTGCTGCGCGACGTCCAGATGATCCACTCGCGGATGGTCGCCCAGATCGATCGCGCCGACGGCGGCGTCGGGGCCAGCGGGCCGTCGGGTCCTTCAGCCTCGCGCCGGGACCAGACGCGTGAGCGTTCGACCATGCCTGACCCGCCGGCCGACGGCGAGGTGATCGAAGTGCCCGAGTTCATCCCGCCCGGGTGACCTCCCCCGCGTAGGCTCCCGCCGCCAACGTGTACTACGCTTACGCTCGGACCCACGGGGCTATAGCTCAGCTGGGAGAGCGCCTGCATGGCATGCAGGAGGTCGCCGGTTCGAGCCCGGCTAGCTCCATACGTCGCGGTTATGGCATCCCTGCCCTGACCGGCGACGTCGTCCTGACGGTTCGAGCCCGGCTAGCTCCATACGTCGCGGTTATGGCATCCCTGCCCTGACCGGCGACGTCGTCCTGACGGTTCGAGCCCGGCTAGCTCCATACGTCGCGGTTATGCATCCCTGCCTGATGGCGAGTCGTCCTGACGGTTGAGCCCGCTAGTCGTCCTAAGCGGGCTGATTGACCGCCACTAGCCGTGTCGCCACATGCGTCGCGAGCCCAGGTACGTCGGTGGCCGCGACGCGGACACGGTTGCGTCCCGCCGCTTTCGCCGCGTAGAGCGCCTGGTCAGCGGCCCTGAAGACCTTCTCATACTCGAAGCAGCTGGGCGGGCTCGCGCTGACCCCGAACGACATCGTCACCGACACGCCTCCGTGGGATTTGGCGAAGATGCGCTGGCGCAGCTCCTCGGCGAGCTCGGCTGTCTGGCGGGCGTCGGCGCCGGGGAGCAGCACCAGGAACTCCTCACCGCCGAGCCGGTAGGCGAAGTCGAAGGCTCGCAGGTGCTTGCGCAGGCTGTAGGCGACGTCGCGCAGCACGGCATCACCGACGGCGTGGCCGTGGGTGTCGTTGACCGTCTTGAAGTGGTCCAGGTCGGCGACGATCAAGCCGATCGGCTGCTTGACGATCGGGGCCTGGTGGCGGAGCTCCTCGACCCGGACTCCCAGCGCGCTTCGGTTGAGCATGCTGGTGAGCGGATCGATGATCGATGCGCTTCGGTGGTGCACGTCGGATCGCATCAGAGCCAGCGAAAGCAGCCCGACCGCGCCCAGCAGGGCGAGGCGGAATATGACCTGCTGCGGGCTGGCGATCACCGAGTCGGGGTCCACGCCGAGCGAGCTGGCCACGATCAAACCCGCGGCCACGCTGCTGCCGGCGACCACGCCGCGGACGTCGAAGCGCGCCGCGAGCGTGACCACGGGGAGCACGAGCCAGGAGACCGCCGGGCTGCGCGGGCCGCCGGTCAGCGCGACACTCGCCGCGATTGCCAGCTCAGAGCTCAACCACGCCACCGCCATTCGATACTCCGGACGGGCGGAGGCGGCCAGCCCGCGCTCGGTCAGCACGAACGCCGCGGCCGCCACGCCAAGTGGTATCAGCGTCCAGAAGCCCACCCACGGGCCGCAGAGCAGCAGCGCCAGGGCCAGCACCCCGAACGACGCGGCCCGCAGCGGCTTTAGCCGCTGCTCCATGTCGAGCAACCGTTCACGGTCCGCCTGGGTTCTACAAAGCCACGACGCGCGCCGCTCCGCAGCTTCTTCATCCATTGCAAGTACATCGACGGTCTACATCGACCACTTGAGCAAAGCCGACCGTCGAGAAGCCAGGCGGCTCCGTTACCGGATCGTTACGGGGGTGCCCGGGCCCATGCGTGCCACGAGCCAGTCGATGTCAGGGGTGTCAAGCCGGATGCAGCCGTGGGATTCGGCCTGGCCGAGGGTGCCGCCGAGGCCGTCTCGCCCGTGGATCCCGATCTGTCCGGGCCCGCCGCCGAACTGCTGCAGAACGTTGGAGCGAGCGCTGAGCGCGAGCGCGTAGGGACCACCCGGGTCGCTGACCGGCATGATCACGGATTCCTCGACGAAGAAGCGTCCGGTCGGGGTGGGCGTCGAGGGTTTACCGACGACCGCGGAGAAGCTTCTGGCGAGCCGGCCCTGGTCGTAGACGGAGACGCGGCGCGCGGCGGTGTCGATCTGGATGTTCCAAGTGGTGAACTGCTTTTGCGTGCCGGCCCGTCTGATCCACCCGGTTGAGCTGTTCGGACGCCCGGGGAGCATGACCTTCAGCCAGTGCTGCCCGTGACGGTCGGTGGCGTGCCCGACGATCGGCAGAGTTGTCCGCGCGCCGGTGATCGGTCGCTGGGACGGGATCGAGGCCAGCTTGCCGGCTGTGGTCCGGGGAGATTGGTAAGCCTGATGCGCGTAGTCCAGGACGGCCAGCGCTTGGATCGTATTGACGCGCGTCGAGGCGAGAGCGGTGCCGGCATTGGTCAGCACCGCCCCGGCACACAGGAGCGTGATCAGGGCGGAGGTGAACCGGTGGAGCGAGCTCCAGGACCGGCAGGGAGTGCCGGTCCTGGGTGAACGCTTGAGGATGCTGCTCATGAGCTGGTTCGGGTCAGCCCGTGAAGCCGCTGGTGCTGGTGGGCGGCATCGGGCGAACGTGCCGGTGCTTGGCGCGTGCCGTAGCGAGACGCCTGGCACGTGCCTTGGCCCGGGCCTTGGCCAGACGCTTGGCGCGTGCCCTGGCCACTGCCTTCTTGTGCTTGTTGCTTGTCGTGTTCTTGGACCCGACCGGGGTGCCTGTCGTTCCGGTTCCGGTGGTGCCACCCGAGCCGCCGGTGGTGCCACCAGTGCCCCCTGTGGTCCCGCCGGTGCCGCCCGTTCCGCCGGTGCCGCCAGTGCCGCCGGTGCCGCCGGTGCCACCGGTGCCGCCGGTGCCGCCAGTGCCGCCGCCGGTTGCACAAGCGGAGGTGGTGATCGTGTTGGTGTCGAGATTTACCGCACCGTTACGGGCCAGCAGGCGGCCGTCCATCGTCATGCCGGTCTTGGCGGTGATCGTGGTCAGCGCCATCACCGTCCCGGCAAAGGTCGAGCCGGTTCCGAGCGTCGCCGATGCCCCGATCTGCCAGAACACGTTGCACGGCTGCGCGCCGTTGATCATTCTCACATGCGTGGCCGACCCGGTGGTCAGTGAGCTCCCCACCTGAAAGATGAATACCGAGGCGGGGTTGCCCTGAGCGTTGAGGGTGACATCTCCAGCCGAGAACAACAGCGAGGACGACGCGCTGTAGACGCCCGGAGTGAAGTTCTGGCCGCTTAGATCGGCGCTGGCCAGCTTGGTCGCGGGCCTGCCGGCGGCGTCGGTGTAGCTCACTACCAGCGCGTTCTTCGCGCTCAGGGACACACCGTCGCTGATGTGCGTCGAGCCGAGCGCGTGCGGGGCTCCAGTGATCGACGAGCCCGGATCCAGGCCGAGATCGCCGAACATAGTCGTTGGGCCGGTGTTCGTCACCGTGGAGCCCGCCAAGACCGAGAAGCTGCCGGCCGAGCCGAGCCCGACCGCGGGCGTCGCTGCCTGGGCGCCGCCGGCCAAGAGCAGGCTCGCCGCGGCCGCCGAGACGATTCCGGCACCGGCCGTCCTGACACTCGGACGAGCACGACCACTGTCGCTCGATGCGCGGGTCCGCGCGTGCCGCTTGCTGCTCCGCATGGGAATCCTCTCGTTGCGGCCTGAAGACACCCGATCGGGATAACTGGAGCAGGGCTGGGGAAAGGTCCCCCGCCTCCGATGACCTTAGCCGTGATATCGGTCCCTTTTTGTGGTTACTGAAGAGATTGCGGTCCGGCATGGACGGATATCTCCTATGTGTCCTCGAAGATTGCCTAAGCGTCCGCTATGGGCGCGCCTCAGGAGTGGACCGAACCCGGACGCCGCGGTCGACTCCTCGTTGCCCCGGTCCGTCGCCGGACCTGCCGCGTTGATTCGGGCTCGTCGACCTTGACCAACGGTGCCGCCGGCAGCGTGGCCAGCTCGCGCCGAGAAGCCACGCCCAGCTTTCGGTAAATGTTGCGGGCGTGGGTCCGGATCGTCTCGACGCCCACCTGCAGGGCGATCGCGATCTCCATGTTGGAGGAGCCCTGCTGGAGCATCGGCAGTACCTCGGCCTCGCGACGCGTGAGCAGTTGCGGCCCGAGTTGTGACGGAGCGACCGCCCCACGCGCGGACCGAGGGATGAGCTGGAGTCCGCGCGATGCGAGGTGGATCGCGCTCAGCACGTCACGGGCTTGGGTATCCCAGCCGAGCAACGCGCTGGCTCCGAAGGCGAGCGCCTGCGCGTACCCCTCCGGGGTCGCCCGAGAGACGAGGAGAACCAGGCGGACATCCGGATAGTCCTCGGAGAACGCGCGAACCTCGGCCAGGCTCGCC
The DNA here is from genome assembly GCA_963744755.1 of uncultured Solirubrobacterales bacterium. Taxonomy (GTDB): domain Bacteria; phylum Actinomycetota; class Thermoleophilia; order Solirubrobacterales; family Solirubrobacteraceae; genus Palsa-465. Next base: position 160,122 of record CAVUUS010000001.1, read on the forward strand.
AGAGCGTCGACGTCGAGAATCGCCACGCGCGGGCGATGCGCGCGGAGGACCACCCCCAGACGATCGTGCTCGACGTCGTCGGCGACGATTTGCAGGTTCGGATCGCTTTCGATCACCTGATGCAGGCCGCCCGCCAGGAGATCGTCGAAGCGGGCGACGACGACGGTGATCGGTTTGAAGGCGTGCATTGGCAGTGGCACGCGGGACGCGCCCACCGTCCCCATCGGCAGAACCGGGGCCGAGGGTGAGACCGACCCTACCCGGCCCTACCCCGAAACCTACCCCGAAGATCGCTCAGCCGGGGGAGGAATAGGACGGCCCCTTGCCGCATCCTGAAGCCATGAACCGCCTGCTGACCCTGACCTTCCTCACCGCGATCATGATTGCCACCATGTCGCTCGGTCAGGCGGCGTCCGCATCGACGCCGCGGAAGGCCAAGATCCAGCCGGCACGCGCTCAGCGCAGCGCGATCGCCTCGGTCAACAGCCGTAATCCCGTCACCACGGCAACGGCCATCGCCGAGGGCTTCTGGGGAGCCGTGCCTTGCGGGGGACAGGTCAAGCTCGTCGCCAAGAGCCCGCTGGCTCGCGGTATGGACCCTAGTACCGACGGTTGGGTCACCTTCGACTCCTCACTCGGGGCCGACAACATGTCCGCGCCGGCCGCGACCTACACCAATTGCACGATCTCTCTCGCCCGCTGGCAGTGGGGCTCCTGGACCGACATGGAGAGCGACTGGGGCATGTTCTGTCTGACCGTCGTCCACGAGATGGGGCACCTCCTCGGGCACAAGCACAGCCTGGTGCCGGGCAGCGTCATGGCCCCCGTGTTCACGAGCGATGAAAATGTCCCGAACGTGTGCAACCGGACCTGGTTGCCGGGCTGGCGCTCCCCGTAAGCCAACGGCTCGCGCCTGAATCCTGGCCGTTGCGGCCCTTCTGGTCCTCGCGGCTGTGGCCATGGCAACGGCGGTTACTGACCGGCCGAACCCGTAAGGTTTGTCCCGTGGCGCGGTTCAGCCAGAACACGAAGATAGCTGCGCTCAAGGCGTCGCCGCTCTTCGAAGGCCTGTCCCGCAAACAACTGGCCGAGCTCGCCCGGCTGACCGATGACCTGGACGTCCCGGCGGGCAGAGTGCTCTGCCACGAGGGCGAGCGAGGCCGTGAGTTCTTCGTGATCATCGATGGTGAGGCCACCGTCACCCGGGGCGGCAAAACGCTGGCGGGGATCGGCGGCGGCGATTTCTTCGGCGAGATCGCGTTGCTCGAGCGTGTGGTGCGGACGGCGACAGTCACCGCCGTGACCCCGCTGCGCTTCTTCGTGGTCAGCGATCAGGCGTTCCAGTCCGTCCTGGACACGGATCCCAGCATCGAGCGCAAAGTGCTGCGCACGCTGGTGCGGCGCCTGGTGCCGATGTCCGGAGACCCTGTGACGTGACGTAGTTGCCGCATCCTTCGGGCCGACCCCGGCGCTAGCCGATGCGCTTTGCGGGGCTTCTGAATCCGGTGTGGCTGTCGGTGATCGCGTCGAGCTCATCGATCAGGCCTCGTGCCGATCGAGGAACGTCCCGCTGCTGAAGCCGCCAGCTGTGCGCCGCGATTGAGATCCAGTAGATGTAGAAGCCTGGGTTGCAGCACGTGGTGTTGCGTAGCCGGCTACCTCGGAGCAGGTTCCGTAAGCGATGCAGCTCGGCCGGCGGCAGCGTGAACACCTGCTTGTGCTGTCCCTGGGGACCGCCCAGCGTGATCAGGGCCTCGGCCCTCCCGTCCTTGTCCACCGTGAGCTGACTGGCCACCGGGTCGAACCCGAGCGCGCGCTTGAAGAACACCAGCAGACGCGCCGGTTCGGTCGATGGCTCGGGGAGGCCGGAAGAATTATTGCCGTGGCCCGCCGCAACGCTCCGCGCCGTCGTATGCAGCGTGCGGGCAACCGGCGCGTGAGGCGGAGAGTGCTGACTCCCGCACCCCGCCACCAGAACGCTGGCGGCGATCGGTAGAGCGCGGCGACGCATCATTGGATGCATGCTAACCGAAAGATCCTCTTCCACCGGTTAGGGTACGGACCAGTTGCCTCCGGCCGTCTTTGCCTACCATGGCCCCGATCGCTGATGCCAGAGCACTACGTCGTCGTCGAAGGCCTCACCCTGCCGGCTCGGCTCGGCGGCGATCCCGCGCTTGACTTCTGCAACACGCTGGCCGGCTGGGACGGGCAGGCGCAGAAGGAGTATCTCCAGAGTTACGAGCACCTGGCGGTGTGGGCCGGCTTTGCCGGTGTGCTGACTCCAGCCCGCGCGGCGTCGCTGCGAGATCAGGCCGATCGCCGGGCCAAGGCGGCCCGCGAGCGGCTGCAAGAGGCGAAAGCCGTGCGGGGGCGGATGTACGCGGCCCTGCTCCGCCCCGACGATGCTCTCGCGTTTGCGGCGCTTGCCGGGGACGTCCGCGTTGCCGCCGGCCGGATGCGCTTGGCCCGTGCCGACGGCAACGTCCAGTGGGAGATCGAATCGAGCGCCGGATTGGCGGCGCCTACGCTGGCGGCCGTATGGTCAGCCGGCCAACTGCTGCTCTCGCCCGATGGGGAGCGGGTCCGCGCCTGCCCGGGCCCCGGTTGCGGCTGGCTCTTCCTGGACCGCACGGGTCGTCGTCGCTGGTGCACGATGGCGACCTGCGGCAACCGGGCCAAGGCCAGGCGCTTCGCCACTCGACGACGGGATCCCGGGGCACAGGAGGACCGCTCGTGATGGTGGCTCAGCCGCTCGGCTGATTGGTCAACCCCGGCCGGGGCGGCGGCGATCCGCCCGGTATGACCGCCGACTCAGCGCTGGCCGGCCGGTAGAGCGCCAACTCAGCGCTGGCCGGCCGGTATGACCGCCGACTCAGCGCTGGATCTCGATGACGCGGTACGGACTGGTGACCAGGAACCCATCCGGGTCTTCGTTGCCCTCGCGGAGCGCCGCGAGCGCCTGTGCCCGCACCGCGGGGTAGGCGTCGCTGCGTTCGAACAGGGGTCGTGAGGCCACGCTCATCGGGTGAGACCGCTGGTTGGCGTCGAAGTAGGCTTCGGGAGACGAGCCCGTGATCCGCAACTCGCCGTCGCGGAAGGTGGCCTCCACGCCGTTGCGCCGGGCCAGGTCTTCGACCGCGGACTGGTCGTGCCACGGGAACCGGGCCGGCCCGGGGCCGGTGAGCTCCGCCATGGCGCGGACGAATATGCCGACCATCGCGTCGATCGGCCCGGCCGGCACCCACACCGAGATCAGCCCGCGGCCGCCCGGCGCCAGCACCCGGATCAGCTCGGCGAACGCCCGCTCGGCGTCCGGGGCGAAGATCAGCCCGAACACGGACAGCGCTACGTCGAAGGCGCCGTCGGCGAACGGAAGTGCCGCCACGTCGCCGACCACGAACGAGGCCTCGAGGCCGGCCGAGGCAGCGCGGTGCTCGGCCACGGCAATCAGCCGCGAGGCCGCGTCGATCCCGGTCACTGCCGCACCGGCCCGCGCCGCCAGCAGCGCCGCATTACCCGTGCCGGTGGCCAGATCCAGCACGCGCTGGCCTGGCTCGAGCATGGCCAGGGACACCACGTGCTCGGCCACGGGCGCCAACTCCGCCGCCGTACGCTCGTACTCGCCGAGGCTCCAGTCGATCATCACCGACCCCCTTCGCGGTCAACGTCTACAGCGCCTGAGGCTATCGGCTCCGAGCCAGAGCGCGCGGGAGCGCGGCGGTCGCGATCGAGCGCGCGGCGGTGATCGGATCGTCACGGAGATGATCGGCGTGGCAGCGCGCGGCAAGCTCGGTGTCGGCGCCCGCCCCGCCGAGCCCGAGCCGCCAGCGTCGGGACAGATCGCGCAGTCGCGAGACGTCGGGATCAAGGGCTCCGGGTCGGTACGTGCTGATGACGATCAGATCCGGGTCGGTTTGCGTGGCCGCCGAGTCCACCATCTCGACCGGAGTGTCGGAGCCGAGATAGGTGACCCGCCAGCCGAGCTTGTGCAGGGCGATGCCGAACGCGATCAGCGCGAGGTTGTGCTGATCGGCGGGGGCACAGGCCAGCAGCACGCGCGGTCCCAGGCCCCGGTCCCAGCCGCGGGCCAGCGCGAGGAGACGAGAGTGCACGAAGTTGCTGGCGAAGTGCTCCTGAGCGACGGTCATGTGCTCGGCCGCCCATCGATCCCCGACATCACGCAGGTAAGGGAGCAGAACGTCACCGATCACCGCCAGCGTCGAATACTCGCCCAGCAGAGACTGCAACGCCGCCTCGGCCGAGCTCTCGTCGAAAACGTCGAGGGCGGCTCGCATCCTCGCCGCGGAGCGCCGCGCGTCGTCGTCTGGCACCGCCGGACCCTGCCCGGGGCGGAGGGTGAGGGAGGCCGTCATCGTGAGCTCTGCGGCTTGCGCGGCCGGGACATGCTGGCTGAGGTGGTGCTTCATCAGGCGAATCCTGGCCTCGTCGAGCGAGGAATACAGGCGAGCGTTGCCGATGCTTCGCCGTGGCTGCAGCAGTCCGTAACGACGCTCCCACACCCGCAAGGTGTCGGCGCTGACTCCGACGCGACGGCTCAGCTCGCTGATGCGCATCCATGCGGCGCTGGGAGGGGGCAACTCAGGGACTCGGAGAGATGGACGAAGGGACTCGCCCTCACAGGCTTCCCACCCCCCGTGAAGCGAAACCGACCGAGGGGTTGGACAAGCCTTGGACAGCTCTTTTGCGGACCGGGTCCCCGGGTAGTCCCACTCCGCGCGATCGCGGCCGCGCGGACCCCGGACCAGTCGCGACTGCGAGCCCGGCCCCCGACTAAACGGGTGTTCGAGTTCCCGGCAAATCCAGAACGGAGACTAGGAAGGTTGGACGTGCGACACAGGATCTGGCGTTCGCGCCGGCGGGACGACCCGTCCGCGCCAAGACTTACCGGAGGCAGTGATGGCTGAATCTGATCGACCCCTGGCGGAGTTGCTGCAGGAGTTCTCCCAGCAGACCACGACGCTGCTGCGCAGCGAACTGGAGCTGGCCAAGCTCGAGATGACCGACAAGGGCAAACGTGCCGGCATCGGCGCCGGGATGTTCGGCGCGGCCGGAGTGCTCGGCCTCTACGCCGTCGGCGCCCTGACCGCCTGTCTGATCCTGGCGCTGGCCACCGCGATGACCGGCTGGGTGGCGGCGCTGATCGTCGCGGCCGTCTACGGCGCGGTCGCCGGCGTGCTCGCACTGATGGGCAGGACGAAGGTCCAGCAGGCGGTTCCGCCTGTACCCGAGCAGGCAACCGAGAGCGTGAAGGAGGACGTGCAATGGACGAAGAGCAGAGCGAGCCAGGCCAGGAGCTGACCGCGACCGAGGAGGGCAACGGAGCCGAGGAGCGCACGCCCGACCAGGTTCGTCACGAGATCGAGCAGACCCGCCAAGAGCTCGGCGACACCGTCGCCGCCTTGGCCGAGAAGACCGATGTCAAGGGTCAGGCCAAGAAGGCTGTGGACACGGCCAAGCAGAACCTGACCGGCAAGGCGTCCGAGATCAAGGAGACGGTGACCGGAGCGAAGGACGATTTCGTCTCCTCGGCCCGCGAGGCGACGCCCGACTCGGCGCTGGACGCACGTCAGAGGCTCGGCGGGCTGGTCCGGAGCAACCCCGTGCCGTTCGCCGCGCTGGGTGCCTTCGGATTAGGGGTGCTGGTGGGAAGGCGCAGAGCATGAGTCTGTTGTTCAAGCCATTCGGAATCCTCAGCGGTGTGCTGGGCGGGATCGTGGGCAAGAAGATGTTCGACCGGGCCTGGGGTCTGATCGACGAGCACGGACCACCCGAGCCGCACGATCGGGGGGTCAGGCTGGGCAAGCTCGCCGCCGCCCTGGCGCTGCAAGGGGCGCTTTCTCAGGTGATCCGGGGGCTTGCCGACCACGGCACCCGGCGCGGGTTCTCCGCATTGACGGGTGAATGGCCGGAATGATCGGGGGGGCCCGACGACCGACCCGGCGGCACTCAAGGAGGAACAGATGACCGAACCGAACACGATGACCAGCAGCCCGGAGCCGGACCAGCGGGACTCCCAGGCGCCGGACCAGCCGACCGACCTGCCGCGTTCCGCCTGGCCGGCCGTGCTGAAGCGCACCCTGAAGGAGTTCAAGGCCGACAACCTGACCGACCTCGCCGCCGCACTGACCTACTACGGCGTGCTGGCGATCTTCCCGATGATCATCGTGATCGTGTCGATCCTCGGGCTGATCGGCCATTCCGTCACCAACACGCTGATCACCAACCTGGGCACGATCGCTCCCGGTCCCGCCCGGCAGATCGTGACCAGCGCGATCCGTAACGTCCAGTCGGGCAAGGGCACAGCCGGGGTGCTGTTCGTGGTCGGGCTGGCCGGCGCGCTCTGGTCAGCGTCGGGCTACATCGCCGCATTCATGCGCGCCTCCAACATAGTCTGGGACATCGAGGAGGGGCGACCGATCTACAAGACGATCCCGATCCGGCTCGGCGTCACGTTGGTCACGGTGATCCTGCTCACCCTCAGCGCCGTGGCCGTGGTGTTCACGGGCGGGCTGGCCGCCCAGGCGGGCAAGGTGCTCGGCATCGGCAGCAGCGCGGTCACCGTCTTCGACATCGTCAAGTGGCCGGTGCTGCTGCTGATCGTCAGCGTGATCCTGGCCATCCTCTACTACGCCGGGCCGAATGTCCGCCAGCCCGGGGTGCGCTGGGTCAGCCCCGGCAGTGTTCTCGCGGTCGTGCTCTGGGTGATCGCCTCGGCGCTGTTCGCGTTGTACGTGGCCAGCTTCTCCTCCTACAACAAGACCTACGGCGCGCTCGGCGGCGTGGTCGCGTTCCTGGTGTGGCTGTGGATCACCAACGTGGTGATCCTGCTCGGCGCCGAACTGAACGCCGAGCTCGAGCGCGGACGCCAGATCGAAGCCGGGCATCCTCCCGAACAGGAGCCCTACCTGCCTCCACGCGACGAACCGAAGACCTGACCGCTAGGCAGCGGCCTGGCGAGCCTGAATCGGGGGTGTTCGGCCGCCGGGGGATGGCAGGTACGAGCCACCTCCGCCGGGAGCGGGGGCGAGCATGTCACCCACGCCCGACGCCGGCATCGGTTCGGCGAGGTAGAACCCCTGGCAGAAATCGGACCCGAGTTTGCTCAGCGCTCGATGCTGCTCCGCGCTCTCCACGCCCGCCGCCACCACCGTCATTCCGAGACCGTGAGCAAGCTGAATCATCGCGATCAGGATGGCGGAGCTGGACGGGTTGGTGGCGATGTCCGTGATGAAGCTGCGGTCGACCTTGATCACGTCGACCGAAAGGTCCTTGAGGTAGCTGAGCGACGAGCGGCCCGTGCCGAAACGGTCCAGGGCGAGCTTCACGCCGATTTCCCGTAGCTCCCCGAAGATGATCAGGGCACGTTCCCGGTCGTTGGCCAACACATCCTCGGTCATCTCCAACGTCAGCAACCCGGGATCCGTGCCGGTGGCCAGGACGGCCGCCACCGCGTCTACGAAGCCCGCGGCCATGAACTGATGCGCGGACACGTTGACCGACACGGAGATCTCCGTCGCCGCCCGTCGCCGCCAGCTGTCCCGGTCCTGCCAAGCCCGCTCGAGGATCCAACGTCCCATCTCGACGATCTGGCCTGACTGCTCCGCGAACGGAATGAATATGCTCGGCGCCACCGGTCCCCGGCTCGGATGCGTCCAGCGCATCAGTGCCTCGACGCCGGTGATCCGACCGTCGCGTGTACGCACGATCGGCTGATAAGCGATGCCGAGCTCGCCGCGCTGGGACGCCCCAGGGAGCCCCCGGGCCAGGCCGGCCTGATACTCGGCCAGGTGCAACTCGCGCAGGTCGAATACCTGGTGCTCGACGCGCTTGCCGCGTTTGGTGCGGTACATCGCGAGGTCGGCATCGTGGATGAGTTCCGCCGGCGCATCGTTGCCGCGCCCGGTGAAAGCGATGCCGATACTGGCCCGTAGACTCAGCTTCCCGATGGAGAGGCGGAACGGGCGTGACAGAGCCTCATCGACGCGGGCGGCGATCGCGTCGGCTTGGGCCGGGTCCTCGAGATCTTCACAGAGTATGACGAACTCGTCACCGTACATACGCGCGAGACTGTCACCCGGTCGCAGTACCTCGGTCAGCCGCTCTCCCACTGCCACCAGCAGTTCGTCGCCGACCCGGTGTCCATAGGTGTCGTTGATCCCCTTGAAGTTGTCAAGGTCGACGAAGAAGACGGCCGTGGTGTGGCCCGAGCGCCGGCCCCGAAGGAACGCGTGCTCGAGTCGCTCCAACAGCAGGGTGCGGTTCGGCAGCCCGGTCAGCGGGTCGTGGAACGCCGCATGGCGGGACTGGTCGGAGGAATCCTGGAGGTCGGAGCGGGCCTGGGCGTTGATCAGGTAGGCGGCGGCGACGTCGGCCAGCGTCTGCGCTGCGCTCGTCGCCGGTTTCGATAGGCCCCCGGCGGTATCCCGATACAGGTCAAGCGCGCCGAGTTGCAGTTCGCCGTGACGCAGCGGGAAGGTGAACACGGCCGCCAGACCTGCCTCGACTGCCTGGGGCCCGAAGCTCGGAAACCTCCCGTCTTGGCTGAGGTCGGGCACCGAGATGGCTTGGCCGGTGTGGTAGGCCGCCAGACACGGGCCCTCACCCAGATCGCTCTGCAGTTTCTCGAAGCGCAGCGCCGACCGATTCGACGCCGCTACGTAGCGGGGGTAACGGCCCCCGGCGATCAAGGTGACACCAGCGCCACTGATCGGCATGATGTCGACGATCCGCTTGACCAGGTGGTCGAGTATCCCCTGGATCGGGAAGTCAGTGACCATCGTCCGGGCAAACTCGCTCAGTACATCGGATAGGTCCTCGTTCACCACGACAGCACCGCCGGAGTGAGAACCCGCTGGCATGTGCCAGCGAGACATCGGCGACGGGAGCACACATCCGGATCCTGCACCCGACCCGTCCGGGGCCGGAATCCTCGACTTCGCATGTTGCCCTCCGAACTGCAATCGGTGAACCAGGAGGGCGGTCCGCGAAGGTAACGGTCACATTGTGCCCGTCGGCGCGTCCAACAACCCGACAGCCGAGGTCCGAATCGCATTGCTGGTGCAAGTTAGCCCTCTGCTTAGGCCAATTGTAAAGCGTTGATCAGACGGCTGCCAATGACAACGTCTCGTGCGGCATAGGGGTCAAGCGTTTCGAATGGAATCCGCGGCGACCGGAGCGTCTGCGTTCTTTCGCAGCTCGTAGGCCTCGACTCGGCGCAGGGCTTCCTCGGCGCGCTGGTGGGCCTGCTCGGCCCGCGCGAGGGCGGCAACGGCACGCAGCCGTAGCGCCCGATCGCGTTCCTCCGCGGCGGCGGTGGGCGCGTCGCTGTGGCTGGAGCTCGCGGCCGCGGCCTGATCCAGAGGGGCCTGCTGCTGATCGAGCACGTGCCGGCGAATGTCCTGGGCGCGTTGGCTGTGATCGAGCTGCGTCTGATGGGCGTCGCTGCGATCCTGAGCGAGCCCGAGCTCGGCCTGACGCTGACTGGCTCCAGCCTGCGCCGCCGGGTCATTCCCGTTTCGTGCGGGACCATCGGCATCCAGGCTGCGCTGCGCCTCGTCGATCCGATGCTGTTCGCCGTCGGCGCGCGCCTGCTCGCGCTCGGCGACGCTCTGGTCCAGGTCCACCAGGGACTGTTCCCGGTCGAGTTCGCGCTGCTGACGAGCACGCGAGTTTGCGGTGGCGGGATTCATGTCTGCACTCCTTGGGTCGTGAGTAGCTGATTCGCGGTCTCGACCGGCATCGGGACGCCGATGTGAAACCCTTGGGCGTAATCGACGCCCATCTCTCGCAAGAGGCCGAGCGTCTCTTGGTCTTCCACGCCTTCGCCGACCGTCTTGAGGCCGAACCCGATGGCGAGGTTGACAATCGCCTGGACGACGTTGCGGCTGGCCGAGCTGGTGCGCATGTCGCGGACGAACTCGACGTCGATCTTCAGGAAGTCGATCGGAAGCTGCTTCAGGTAGGTGAAGCCGCCCCAACCGGTACCGAAATCATCGAGCGCCACCTTGCAACCCAGACGATGCAGGCCCGCGACGAAGGCGCGAGCCGCCGTCTCGTCGCTGACCAGAGCGGTCTCGGTGATTTCGAAGACGAGCGTGCCGGGATCGGCCCCGGTGCGCTCGATCGCGGCTTCGATGTGATCCACGAAGCCCTGAACGCTGATCGACCGTCCGGACACGTTGACCTGGACCGGCATGCCCGTCGCGGCCAGCTCGGCGGCTCGGTCGATCACCCAGCGGTCGATCTCGGTGACCAAGCCGAACTCCTCGGCCACCGAAAGGAACGAGCCAGGCGATATGAGCTCCCCACTCTTTCCTGGGCCGTCCGAGGGCTGCATCCGTAAGAGCAGCTCACGTTGCGCCACGAGCCCGGTCCGGAGGTCGATGATCGGCTGCGCGCTGAGAACGAAGCGCTTCTCCGCCAATGCTGCCTGGATGCGCTCGACCCAGGCCAGTTTCCCGAGGTCGCGCTCGATCTCGAGCGATGCCGCCTTGCGCGCCGTGATGTCCTCGAACACGACGACGCATCCCTCGATTCCGTCCTCGGTGGCGAACGGCGCCGCGGTGTAGGCGACCGGGAGCTCGCTGCCATCCGGCCGGAGGAAGATGTCGTCCTCGACCCGCACCAGCTTTCCGTCCCGCCGGGCGGTCAGGATCGGACACTCCTCGATCGGGAGCGCTGACCCGTCTGACCGGCGGTTGTGGGTCAGGGCATGCATGTCGCGCCCCATGAGGTCTTCTGGGGGCCAGCCGAGCAGGTCCTCCGCCGCCGGATTCAGGTACGTCAACCGGCCCTCCACGTCCAGCGTGAACATGCCCTCCCCCATGCTGTCCGTGACCGCCCGGTGATAGTCGCGCTCGCTCGACAGCGCACGCTCGGCGTCTCTGCGCTCCGAGATATCCATGGAAATCCCGACGAAGGCCGTGGGGCGGCCGTCTCGCTCCGCCACGACCCGCTCACTGACGTCGGTTAAAGCGGCAACGAAGGCGAACGGCTGATCGCGGTAGTCGACCAGCACGATTGCGCTGGCCTCGAGGCGCAGCGGGGATCCCGACGCGTCGGCGACCTCGAGCTCGCCGTGCCACCGACCCACGTCGAGCAGCTCGACGATGATCGACGCGGCAATCGCCGCATCCTCCGGCGAGAGGCGAAGGGCACCGATTGAGGATCCGAGCATCTGATCCTCCTCTCGGCCATACAGCCGGGCCGCGGCGGGACTCCAGTAGCGAATGTTGCCGTCTAGGTCGGTCGCGACCGCGGGAACATCAAGCTCGGCCAGCAGTCCGAGGCGCGAGCCAAGCCCGAGGTTGACTCCGTCCAGAGACTCCACAGGTTACGTATCGACAGTGAGATGCAGAGCTTTACCGAGCTTCGCGCCGGCAGCGACGGTGGGATGATGGTCACGGTCAGGCGGTGCCCGGAGCCTCACCGTGGAGTCGCACGAATATGCCGGCCACGCGGGGGTCGAACTGCGTTCCGCTACACCGCTCGATTTCCGCCAGAGCCTCCTGGACGGGAGAGGCGGACCGGTAGGGTCGATCTCGCGTCATCGCGTCGAAGGCATCGACCACAGCGACGATCCTCCCGGTGATCGGGATCGCCCGCCCGGGCAGCCCGGCCGGGTACCCGCTGCCGTCCCACCGCTCGTGATGCGTCAGGGCGATGCTCTCGCCCAGCCGCAGGACCTCGCTGTCACTGCGGGCCAGCAACCTGGCGCCGAGCACCGTGTGTTCCTTCATCACCCCGAACTCTTCCTCGGTCAGAGCAGATGGCTTCAGGAGGATGTGGTCGGGGATGCCGATCTTGCCCACGTCGTGGAGCGGCGCTGCCTGACGGATCAACTCCGCGTCGCCCACGGAGAGACCGAGGCCGATCGCGAGCTCGGCGGCTCGCTGGCCGACGCGCTCGGTGTGCTCGGCGGTGTCGTAGTCGCGGTAGGCGACAGCGAGCGCCAGGCTCTTCAGTGTCTCGGCGCGCGAGCGGACCAGCTCGTGGGTACGGTCACGGACGGTCTCCTCGAGTTGATCGCGTGAGCGAACTCGTCCGGTGATGTCGCGGGTCACGGCGCAGTAGCCGCGAAACCGACCAGATTCCATGATCCGCGAGAGGGTCACCGAGACATCGACCAGCGAGCCGTCCTTGCGCTGGCGCTGCGTGTCGCATTCGACCGTCACGTCCCCGCGCTCGGCCGCCTGCATCAGGCGGCGCTGCTCGTCCCGGAGCTCCGGTGGGCTGAGGACGCTCGCCGGCTGCCCGATGATCTCGGCCTCGCTGTACCCATAGAGCTTCTCGGCCGCCGGGTTGCAGGTCACGATCACGCCGTGGTGGTCCGAGCTCATGATGGCCTCGTTCGAAGCGTCGACCAGCGCCGCCAATCGCGCCACCTTGACGGCAGCCTGGCGTCGCTCGTCCACTTCGAGCACGTTCAGCCGTTTCGCCAGCGATCGCACAGCCACCGTGAGCACCGCCGCTCGACTCGGTTTAGCGTTCTCGCGCGACGTTAGGCTCCCGGGCCCGGCCGCGCGGGCCTTACCTATCGCGGTGGCCATGGCCGACCGCCTCCCATTCTCTCGCGCTGACTCGGACCGCGAGGATCAACCTTCCCATCGCGAGCCTAGCAGCATTTCCAGTCCCAGGGGTACGGTTTCGCCCCTCGTGCGCGGGGCCGTACAGCGGGCAGGGATCCGGCTCAACTCGTCAGCCGATTCTGTCGATGTATGTCGGCAGCGGCCTTGATCGTCTTCGGTTCGGACGGCCGGCTCCGCGAGAGATCACCGTCCGAGCGGACGGATTGGCTATTTCAACAGCAGCGGTTGACGCGCGTCCGATGCTCTGGCGCTCCCGTCGAGCCCGCCCAGCAATCAAGGAGCACCATGGCAAGCAGCACTATGGCGGGGGCAGCACCGGCCGAGGTCCATCAGCTCGGACCGCTCGCCAAGGCGCCAACCGGCATCACGGGTCTCGATGAGGTGACCGGCGGCGGGCTGCCCCGCGGGCGTCCGACGCTGCTTTGCGGACCGGCGGGATCCGGCAAAACCCTGCTGGCGATGGAGTTCCTGGTCCGCGGGATCACCCAGTTCGGTGAGGCAGGCGTGTTCGTGGCGTTTGAGGAGACCCGCGAGGACCTCGTTGCCAATGTGGCGTCGCTCGGCTTTGACCTGGCCCGGTTCGAGGCCGAAGGCAAGCTCGTGCTGGACCACGTCAACGTGGTCGCCGCCGAGCTGGTGGAAGCCGGAGACTGGGATCTGGATGCGTTGTTCATCCGCTTGGGTGCCGCGATAGACGCGGTCGGGGCGACGCGGGTGGCGATCGACACGATCGAGACGCTGTTCGGAGCGTTCACCGATACCGGCAGGCTGCGCACGGAGTTGCAGCGGCTCTTCCTGTGGCTCAAGGCTCGCGGGGTCACCGCCGTGATCACCGCCGAGCGCGGCGACGGGACACTGACTCGACACGGGATCGAGGAGTACGTCTCGGACTGCGTGATAGTGCTCGATCATCTGGTCACCGAGGAGACATCGACCCGGCGCCTGCGAGTGCTCAAGTACCGCGGCTCGCTTCACGGGACCAATCAGTACCCGTTCCTGATCGGTGAGCGTGGCATCTCCGTTCAGCCGATCACCTCGCTCGGTTTGCAGCACCGGGTCTCCAACGACCGAGTCCCCACCGGGGTTGAGCGGCTGGATGCGATGCTCGGCGGTGCCGGCCCCTATCGGGGCAGCTCGATCCTCGTCAGCGGCACAGCGGGTACCGGCAAGTCGACGCTGGCCGCGCAGTTCTGCGAGGCCGCATGTGGGCGCGGCGAGCGGGCGATCTACTTCGCCTTCGAGGAATCCCAGGATCAGATCATCCGCAACATGGGATCGGTGGGGATGGACCTGACCCGCTGGGTGCAGGCCGGCCTGCTCCGATTCCGCTGCGTCCGCCCCAGCCTCCTCGGCCTCGAGGCGCATCTGGCGGCAATGCAGGCGGTCGTCGCTGAATTCGATCCCGCTGTGGTGGTGCTGGATCCGATCTCCGACCTGGTCGGCACCGGCCGCGACGTGAGCTCGATGCTCACCCGCCAGGTCGACTTCCTCAAGGCCAGGGGCGCGACCGCCATGTTCACCAGCCTCGCTGACGACGGCCTGGAGGAACCGACCAACCAGCTGGTCGCCTCGTTGATCGATACCTGTCTGCTCGTTCGTACCTCGGAGGGCAACGGCGAGCACAACCGGGTGATATCGATACTGAAGTCACGCGGCATGGCCCACTCCAATCAGGTCAGAGAGTTTCTCCTCACCGACCGGGGCATCGAGCTCGCCGACGTGTACGTCGGGCCCCAGGGCGTGTTGACGGGATCGGCCCGATCGGCGCAGGAGGCCAGGGAACGCACCGATGCCGCCGAGCGCCAGGAGGATCTCCAGCAGCGGCGTGCCATCCTGCAGCGCCAGCGCGAGTCGGTAGAGGCTCAGGTGGCTGGCCTGTGGCGCGAGTTCGAGGACGAGGCCGACCGGGTCAACCGACTGCTCAGCCGCGGCACGAGCGGTCGCGAGGAGGGTGTCGAGCAGCGCCTGGAACAGGGACGTCTGCGGAACATCGATGCCATCGAGCCGGACGAAGACTCCGAACGAGTCGACGCGCCGGCGGCAACGCGATGACCGAAGGAAGCCCGACCGAGCCGCAGCAGGCCGCGGCGGAGCCTGAGCACTGGCACCTCCGCCTGTACGTGGCCGGACAGTCACCGAAGTCGCTGAAGGCGTTTGCCAATCTCACGCGCCTGTGCGAGGAGCATCTCCAGTCGCACTACGACATCGAGATCGTCGACCTGATCGAGAATCCGCAGCTGGCCGCCGGCGATGAGATCATCGCGATCCCCACGCTCGTGCGCCGACTCCCGGCGCCGATGCGCAAGATCATCGGCGATCTGTCCGATGTGGATCGAGTGCTGGTCGGCCTCCAACTGCGCCCGGGATCAGAGTGACGCCCACAGATCCTCGGCCGACCCTGGAGCGCTTCGAGCTTGCTCTGGAGGCCCTGGCAGCGGAGCCGTTCACCCTCACGTTGTTCGTCAGCGGCGCCTCGGAGTCATCGGCCCACGCGATCGCCAACATCCGCGAGATCTGTGACGCGCATCTCACGGGTCGCCACCAGCTGAACATCGTGGACCTCAATCAGGAACCCACCCTGGCCGCCCGGCATCACGTGCTGGCCACGCCCACGCTGATCAAGGATCACCCGCTGCCAAGCCGGATGCTGGTGGGAGACATGTCCGACCACGTGAGGATTCTTCTTGCCCTCGATATCCCGGCTGGCACTGCAGGCGCAGACGCTGACCCGGCGCCGGACCGGGTCGGCTCATGACCGTCGCCCCCGACCTCGAGGCAAGGCTGGTCGAGGCCGAGGAGACACTGCGCGCGATCCGCAGCGGAGAGGTGGATGCGCTCGTGGTCCACGAGGTGGCGGATGCCCAGGTCTTCACGCTCTCGAGCGCCGACCGCCCGTACCGGATGTTCGTCGAGAACATGCGTGACGGCGCGGCGACCCTTTCGGAATCGGGGATCGTGCTCTGGGCCAACCTCAGCCTGGCCACGCTACTCGCCCGCCCGCTGGCGCAGGTGATCGGGTCGCCGGTCGCGTCGCTGATCGCCCCCGAGGACCTCGACGCGCTCCGCTCCATCAGCGGACCGACCGGAGGCACGATCGAGGTCAGCCTCGTATCCGACAGCGGCAGTCGAGTCCCGGTGCGGCTCAACACGTCGGCTCTCGACGTCGACGCCCACGTCGTCCTCTGCCTCACGTTCGCCGATCTCACCCAGCAGAACTCGCACATTCTCGAGATCGAGCGCCTGCAGGACGAGCGCATGCGCGAACTCGAGCGTAGCCAGGACGCGCTGACCCAGCAGGCTACGCACGACGCGCTGACCGGCTTGGCCAACCGCGTCCTGCTGATCGACCGCATCATCCAGGCCCTGGCCCTTGCGGAGCGCGCGGGCACCTCGATCGGCCTGATCTTCGTCGACCTCGACGGGTTCAAGAAGATCAACGACACCCGGGGGCACGCCGGTGGCGACGCGGTCCTCCAACAGGTCGCCTTCCGCCTCAAGCACGCGGTTCGCCCCATGGACAGCGTCGCCCGTCTCGGCGGTGACGAGTTCGTGGTGCTCCTGCCCGCACTCGAGAGCGCTGCCGATGCGATCGGGGTCGCGGACCGCGTCGCCGCGCAGATCGACCTCCCGATCAAGCTTGAGCACGGCTCGGTCAGCCTGACCGCCAGCATCGGGATATCGATCGCCGATCCCGCGGCCGTGGGGCGTGACTACACCACGGATCGGCTGATCTCGCAGGCTGACACCGCGATGTATCACGCCAAGTCCTCCGGCGGGGCCAGGACCGAGCTGTTTCGGCCCGGGATTACTCCGACCGCGTTCGAAGCCGATCGCGAGACCTGGGTGGCCCGCATTCACGAGGCGCTCGATGAGGATCGCTTCCTGCTGCACGCGCAGCCGATCATCGACCTGGCCACCGGGGACATCGTGCAGCACGAGCTGCTGCTGCGCCTCCGCGGCCCCGACGGCCAGCTGATCCCCCCGCTGGACTTCCTCCCCACCGCCGAACGCTGCGGCCTGATCGGAGAGATCGATCAGTGGGTGATCCGGCAAGCCACCCGGGTTGCCGCCCGCGGAGGGCCGGTGACCGTCAACCTCTCGGCGGCATCCGCCGCCGACCCGATGGTGCTCGACCTGATCGAGGCGGAGATCCGCCGCCACGAGACCGATCCCAGCAAGATCACCTTCGAGATCACCGAGACCGCCGTGATGCAGAACGTCGAGCGAGGCCAGCTCTTCGCCGCACGCATGGTCGCGCTGGGCTGCAGCTTTGCCCTGGACGATTTCGGTACGGGGTTCGCCAGCTTCACGTATCTCAAGCACCTTCCGGTGCACTACCTCAAGATCGACATCGAGTTCGTGCGGGGGCTGTGCCAGAGCCAGCGCGACCGATCGATCGTCAGCGCGATCGTCGCCCTCGCCCAGGGTTTCGAGCAACAGACGATCGCCGAGGGCGTCGAGACCGAGGAGACTGCCGCGGTGCTCAGAGACCTTGGCGTCGACTTCGCGCAGGGCTACCTGTTCGGCCGCCCCGCCCCGCTGATCGAGTCAGCGCTCGTGCCCCGCGCCGGTCGCCACCTGCCCGCGCGAACGGTCGTCTCCGACGTATTCGGCTGACCGACGCTGCCCTAAGCCGCGCTGCGTTCTTCCAATCCCTCGTCCGGGGCGAGGGCCGGTTCATCCTGGTCCGAGGGGAGGGCCGGTTCGTAGACCACCCGCTGGACGACCACGGTGTCCTGGACCGCGCGGCGCTCGCCGCGACGGCGCTCCGGACCGGTGTAGCGGCTCGCGGGGAGACCACCCTGGCGCCGGTCGGTGCTTCGGCGGTCGCCTTCCGCCGGCAGACGATCGGGGTGCTCGGCGGCCACGCGAACCTCGCGCAAGCTGAACCTCGCCGCCGTACGCGCTCCGGCCGAGCGCCTTGCCAGTCGCTGGGTGAGCATGGTGCGCAGCACCCGGAGGCCATCCCGGGCGGCGTTGAGATTTGACGTGCCGGCCCGGCGCTCGAGCTCAAAACTGGGAACCTCGCGAATCGTCAGCCCCGCCTTGACCGCGCCGAGCACCAGCTCGGTCTCGATCTCGAAACCGTCGGCGGTCAATGCCAGCGCATCGAGGTCACGGCGCCAGAACGCGCAATAGCCGTAGCACAGGTCGGTGAACCGCGACCGGTAGAGCAAATTCGCCATCTTTACGAACACCCGGTTACCGGCGGAGCGCAGCGGAGTGAAGTCGGCCGAGCCCCCTCCCTCCATGTGGCGCGAGCCCTTGACGAAGTCAGCCCCGCGGCGCAGAGCTGACACAAATCTGTGCATTTCCCGCGGATCGGTGCTCCCGTCCGCGTCGATCATCACTACCACGTCCCCGCTGGCGGCCTGAAACCCGGCGCGCAACGCGGCGCCCTTGCCGGGCTGATGCTGGTGAACGACGACCAGATCCGGTCGTAGGCGTCGCGCCAGCCGCTCGGTGCCGTCGCTCGAGAGTCCATCGACGAGAACAACCTCGGCCACCCAAGAGGGCAGGTGCCTGAGCACCCAGGGCAGACTGGCCTCTTCGTTGAGCGTCGGGATGACGACGCTCACGCTCGGCACATCGCGGAGCTTGGCCAGACGGGCCCGCTTGGCGCTGGGCCGTCGCGGCCTCAGCGCCGGGTGCCGAGGCGCGGCCTTGTCTTCGTTACCCTCGGCCCGCCGTCGGGAGTTGAGCGCGACGACGCTCAATCCCAACGATCCGATAGCCACCACAACCGATAGAACAAACATTGTCTCGTCCGGGTTCTTACCCCCTCGACCGCCCATCAACACTCAAAGATGCAGAAAAAGGTGTTGACGCAGCCGGGCTGACGTGATCAGCGCGTGAGCGAGCCCAAAAAGGCGTCTAGCTACACAGTGACCCCGCGATCTTCCTGACTGCGAGCGGCTAGCGCGCCTTCTTCGCGGCCTCGAGCGCGGCCGGCGGATCGAGCGATCGGTCCCCGGAGGCGAGTTGCAGAGCCCGGGCGGCCAGCTCCGCCGCCTCGGCTCCGCCGAGCGATTCGTCCCGTAGCGCGAGCGCCACCAACACCTGCTGCATCAGCTCCGGGTTCGTGGTGTCCGGAGGCGGGCCGGCGGGCGGGAGCGCCCGCGCGGCGGCCAGCAGCCGGGAGGCTCCCCCACCGCCGCCGAACAGGCGACCGCCGGGATGTTTGTCGGGGATCACCGCGACGATGCCGCCGGTCGCGGGATTGACCACGCTGATCTTGCTCCGCAGACCTGAGCGCTCGAGCGCCAGCCGGTAGCCGGAGAGCCGCAGATAGCCGAGCTGCGCGGCGAGTTGCGTGAACGCCGGCAGCTCGGCCTCGTCGCGCAGGCGCTGATGGTGCAGCGAGATCTGCGTGCCGGCGTCGGGCAGCGTGGGGTCGGGGTCGGGTGCCACCAGCAGGAACGCCTGCGGACCCAGCCGGCCGGCGCCGACGCCGGCGATGTCGACGAGCAGCTGATAGCCACCGAGCCCGAGCGCGCCGACGATGCCGCTCGGCAGCGGGTGCTCCGCGAGATGGCCGGAGGTGAACGCCATCGCGCCCTAGCCCTCCATCAGACCGCCGACGATTCCGCCGAGCACGCTCCGCCCACCCTCGCGCTGGGCGTTGCCGCCCATGCCCTCCGAGACGGGCGGATGGAAGTAGGCACTCTGCAGGCCGACGCGGCCAGGACCGGTGAAGCGGTTGAACACGAGGTTGCCGCCGCCGGAGAGGAAACCGGTCTTGAAGCCATAGACCTCCTGCGACATCGTCACCGAATGATCGCGGTACACCCAGCCGCCGGGCTCGATGTCGATCGACTCCCCTGCCTCCAGGTGCTTCTCGAAAACGTTTCCGTAGCCGTGGACCCAGAGCACGCCCTCGTGATCGGCGGCGAGGAAGTGGTCGACGAAGAACCCACCGCCATACATCATGTTGGAGAAACCCTTGATCCGGGCGTAGTCGTATTGGATCCCGCCGGTGGCGGCCAGGAACTGATGCTCTCGCACGACGATGCTCTCACCGGCCGGGAGATGCAGCGCGGCGATGTGACCGGGCGAGTCCCGGCTGAAGGCGATCTCGCCCGCCGACTGTGCCTCGAGGAGCATCAGTGGCATGCCGCCGAAGACCCGGCGCTTGAGGCCCTTCTTGAGCGGATGCAGGCCGATCTGCATGTTGGGGTACTTCCAGAGCAGCACGTGGTGCTCGAAGTAGATCGGCACCTGCCCGTCGAGGGCCATGTGCAGGACCGGGACGAGCTCCCCCTCGAGCCGGTATTTCAAGCCCGGCGCGGCCCCTTCGGTGATCTGCGTGGGAAGAATCTGTGGCGCGGACGGCATGGCTGCTTCTCCGTTTCGTTCGGGCGCGAGCGGCTCTCCGACCGCAACCCCCAGGTGTCACGAGAGGACGCTAGCGCGCAGCGGCGCGGCTTGCCTGCCGGAGATCATCATCGGAAGGCCGTGCTCCGGACTCAACGTCGGCACCTTCGCCACCCGCAGCTCGAACCCGGGAGCGAGCTCGCACCGGAACCGCTGCAGGAGGGTCGCCGCCACGGCCTTGACCGCGAGCTGGCCGAAGCGCTTGCCGATGCAGATCCGCTGCCCGCCGCCGAACGGGATGTAGGCCCCCGGGGGGAGGTGGCGCCGGGCCTCGGGCGCGAATCGCTCCGGGACGAACGCCTCCGGGTTGGGAAACACCTCGGGCAGCCTGTGCGAGACCCACGACGAATGGATCACGTGGATCCCGGCGGGAATCCTGTAGCCGCCGAATTCGAATGGCTTGACCGTCAGCCGCGGACCAAACCAGACGGGTGGATACAGGCGCAGCGTCTCGTCGAGCACCCGGGACAAGAAGGGCAGCTCGCCGAGCAGTTCACCGGTGGTGGGACGACGACCGCCCAGCACCCGGTCGAGCTCGTCGGTCAGGCGCTCGAGCACGTGCGGGTTGCGGGCGAGCTCGTACATCAGAAACGACAGGGTCGACGAAGTCGTGTCGTGCCCGCCGAAGAGCAGGTGCATGATCTGGTCGCGTAGCTCGCGCGCCGTGAACCCCTCGCCCTGCTCGTCGTGCGCCTCGAGCAGCATCGAGAAAACGTCGTCCCGGTCCTCCCCGCGCCCGCGGCGATTCTCTATCTGCTCGAAGATGATCGCGTCGAGTCCCCGCCGTGCCGCCTGCATGCTGGACCAGGGGGTGCCCGGCCCCCGGAGCATCGTCTTCCAGCTGTCGGCGTCGTAGAAGGCCAGGCCGCGCTCGAACAGCATCGCGGCCCGGCGGCCGATTTCCCCCGCATGCGGATCGAGCCCGAGCAGCGCGCGCATGGCGATGTTCATCGCCAGCTCCCGCATCCACTCGTAGAGGTCGATCCTCGCCCCGGAAGCCCACGACTCGAGCGCACGCTCGGCCTCCTCCGACATCACCGCGACCGCGCCCTCGAGCCGGCGGGTGTGGAAGGCGGGCATCATGATCCGTCGTGCGCGGTCGTGGTACCCCTCGTCGGTCGTGATCAGGCCGTCGCCGATCAGCGGGGTCAGCTGCTCACCGAACATCCCCTTGCGCCAGCTGAAGTTCTCCGCCCCGGAGACGGTGACGAAATGGTTGGCGGCCGGACCGATCATCGCGACGATGCGACGGTGCAGCGAGCGAAACGCGAACACCGGTCCGTATTCCTCGTAGTAGGCGAGCAGGATCTGCAACGTCTCGCGCTGGATCCGCTTGCTGCGACTGAGGCTGACGCTCAGCTCGCCCGGAGGCAGCGACGCAGGAGTCGTCAACTCGGCCAGGATGTCCGCCAGGGCTTGCCCGAACCCGAGGTGGCTAACCGGTTCTGGAGGCTTCACGGCAGCCGTATCCTAGAACTTGACAGGGTGCGCGTCGGTTGGGCGTGGCGGTCGCCGACGCGGTTCAGGCCACCGCCTCCTTGCGATAATCCCGGCAGTGCCGACGATTTACGTCACCGGTCATCGCAACCCGGACACCGACTCGATCGCCTCGGCGATCGGCTACGCCGAGCTCAAGCGACGCCTCGACCTCGGCAACGACTACGTCCCCGTGCGCCTGGGCAAATGCAATACGCAAACCCGCTGGGTGCTCGAGCGCAGCGGGGCTCCGGAGCCGAACTTCCTCCCCCACGCGATGCTCCGTGCGTGCGACGTCATGCAGACCGGGTTCCCGGTGATCGGCGAGAACGAGCCGATCCGTGAGGCCGGGATCGCGATGGCGCGGGCAAACCTCGATCTGGTCGTGCTGGTGGACGAGGACGGAGCGCTGACCGGAATCGTCAGCGAGCGAGCGCTGGCCCGGCGCTACATCCGCGAGTCGCGCCAGGCCTCGACGCTCGACGCTCCCACGGACCTGCAGGCGGTAGTCGGGGTGCTCGAGGGAACCCTGCTGACCGGCGAGGAGAAGCGGCTCGCGGGCCGGGTCTGGGTTCACTCGATGGACGTCGGCTCGTCCAGTGGGATCTCCGAAGGCGACGTCGTGGTGATCGGCAACCGCGCCGATGCGCAGCGCCTGTCGATCGAGCTGGGCGCCTCGCTGATCGTGATCTCCAACGGCGCCACGCCGCCGTCCGAGGTCGTCGCGCTGGCTCGTGAGCGCGGCACCGCGGTGATCCTGTCACCGCTGGACACCTACGTCTCGGGGCGGATGATCACGCTGGCGGCCCCGTGTCGCGCGTTCATGGAGAAGCACCCGCTGACCGTGACCACCGAGTATCTGGTCGCCGACATCTCCGAGCAGATCAAGGACATTCACTACGGAGCCGCCGTGGCCGTGGACGCGCAGAAGCATCCGGTCGGCCTGCTCACCCGTTCGGACCTGGTCGGGCCGGCACGACGGCGGGTGCTGCTGGTCGACCACGCCGAGCAAGGGCAGAGCGTCCCCGGCGTCGAGCACGCCGAGATCGTCGAGATCCTCGATCACCATCACATCGGGTCGATCGAGACTCGGGTTCCGGTGACCGCGACCTTCGACCCGGTCGGCTCCACGGCGACGCTCGTGGTGGAGCGTTTTCGCCAGAACGGAATGGAGCCCAGCCGACCGACCGCGGTGATGCTGCTAGGTGCCGTCCTCTCGGACACGGTGATCCTGAACTCCCCTACCACGACCGAGCGCGATCACGCGGTCGTCGAATATCTCGAGCGGGTGCTGGCCACCGACGCGCGCGAGCTGGGCCGTGAGATGTTCGAGGCCACCTCGGATGTCTCGGAGGTCAGCGCCGAGGAGATCGTCGTCCGCGACGCCAAGCGCTACCAGGTCAGCGGCGGCGGCGAGATCTGCATCGCCCAGATCGAGGTGGTCGGCAAGGGCCTGCTCGAGCGCAAGGACGAGCTGCTGCAGGCCATGCGCCGCGAGCGCGAGAACAAGGAGCTGCAGCTCTACGCGCTGATGGTCACCGACGTGATCAGCAAGGGGACCGACCTGCTCATCGCCGGCGACACGAGCACCGTCGCCCGGGCCTTTGGGACCGAATCCGACGACAGCACGATCGAGCTACCGGGCGTGATGAGCCGGAAGAAGGAGGTCGCGCCGAAGCTGCTGGCGACCCTGTAGTCCGGCCGCCGCGCTATCCGGCCGCAGCTCTATCCGGCCGCCGCGCCATCCGGCCGCCGCGCTATCCGGCCGCGGCGCCGACGGTGTGGGCGGGCGCCTCTCCCCACAGTTGCTCGAGCCGGTAGTACTCGCGTGTGTCCGGCGTGAACACGTGCACGACCACGTCCAGATAGTCCATCAGGATCCAGTTCGCCTGGCTGAGGCCCTCCACGCGTCTGGGCAGGAGCTCGTGGTCGGTCTTCATCCCCAGGTGGATCGCATCGTGGATCGCCTTGGCCTGGCGATCCGTCCGACCCGTACAGATCACGAAGTAGTCGGTGTATCCGACGATCCCGCGCAGGTCGAGTTGCACGATGTCGAGCGCCTTCGGCTCGGAGGCGTACTCGGCGATCGCGTCCGCGATCTCCTCGGGTGTCATCACGCTGGCCCACCTCCGTAGAGACGATGTTTGTCGATATAGCCGGCCACTGGGTCCGGCACGAAGTACTTGATCGGCTGCCGCGCCCGGACTCGGCGACGGAGCATCGTCGAGGAGACTCCGATCCTCGGCATCGGGAAGAACCTGGTCCGCTCCCCGCCGGCCAGCTCCGACAGCGCGCTGTCGACGGCGGCTCGAGCGGTCCCGCGGCGTTTGGCCACAACCAGCGTAGCGAGCGAGAGCACCCGCTCGGGTTCTCGCCACCGGGGGAATCCCGCCGCGACGTCGCCGCCGACGATCAGGAACAGTTCGCTATCGGGCTGGAGCGTATGCAGTTCAGCAAGGGTATCGACAGTGAACGACGGTCCCTCCCGCTCGATCTCGATCGCGGAGACGCACAGCCGCTCGTCGCCCTGGATGGCGAGCCGGCACAGCTCCAGCCGGTGCTCGGCGCCCGGCTCGTGCTCGACCGGTTTATGGGGCGGTATCCGTGCGGGAATCAGCATCACCTGGTCCAACGACAGCTGAAGGTACGCCTCCTGCGCGCAGATCAGGTGACCGAGATGTGGCGGATTGAACGTCCCCCCGAGGATGCCGATGCGCACAGGCAGAGTCGCTGGCCGGGTCAGGCGCGGACGGTGCCCGCGCCCTCGACCAGATACTTGAACGCGCAGAGCTCCCGCAGCCCGATCGGCCCGCGGGCGTGCAGCTTCTGGGTGGAGTTGCCGATCTCCGCACCCATCCCGAACTCGGCTCCGTCGGTGAAACGGGTCGATGCGTTGACGTACACGCAGGCCGAGTCGACCCCGAGCTGGAAGGCTCGCGCTGAGGCCGTGTCGCGAGTCACGATCGCGTCCGAGTGGCCGGAGCCGAAGCGATTGATGTGGTCGATCGCCTCGGTGGCGGAGTCGACCACCCCGACGGCCAGCGTCAGCGCGTGGAACTCCGTGGCCCAGTCCTCCTCGGTCGCGTCCGAGACGCTCGTATCGCCGGCCAGCGTGCGCGCGCGCGCGTCGACCCTGAGCTCGACGCCGGCCGCGGCGAGCTCGCGGAGCGCATCCGGAACGAACTCGCCGGCCACCGCGGAGTGCACCAGCAGCGTCTCGGCGGCGTTGCAGACGCTCGGCCGTTGCGTCTTGGCGTTCAGGGTTATGGCCAGGGCGTCGTCGAGATCGGCTGTGGCGTCGACGTAGACGTGGCAGTTGCCCGAGGCGGCGTAGATCACCGGGACCGTTGCGACGCGGGTGAGCGCCGCCTTCAGCCCCTCGCCGCCACGCGGAATGATCAGGTCCACGACGCCCGACTGGGTGGCCAGCTGCTCGAGCTCGTCGTGTCCGCCACCGGCGACCAGGGCCAGCGCCCCCTCCGGGAGTCCCGCTTTGGTTGACGCGTCGGCTGCCACCGAGGCCAGGATCGCGTTCGAGTGGGCGGCGGTCGAGGATCCCCGCAGGACGATCGCGTTGCCCGACTTGAGGCACAGCGCGGCGGCATCGATCGTCACGTTCGGCCGCGCCTCGTAGACGACGGCGATCACCCCGAGCGGCACTCGCACCTTGCGGAAGTCCAGGCCGTTGGCCAGCCGGCCCCCGTCAACCACCTCGCCGACCGGGTCCTTCAGAGCGGCGATGTCGCGCACCTGGCCGGCGATCAGCGCCAGGCGAGCGTGGCTGAGCTCGAGCCGGTCCATCAGCGCGGCGGTCAGTCCGGCCTCGCGACCCGCCTCCAGGTCGAGCTCATTTGCCTCGAGAATCTCCGGCGCGCGCTCGATCAGGGCGTCGGCGATCGCCTGCAGGGCGGCGTTCTTGGTGTTGGAGTCGACCGTGGCCAGGATCCGGGACGCACGCTTGGCGGCGGCGCAGATATCGGCTACGGAGGAGGTGGTGGTGACCATCGCCGGTTAAGGTTACGCGAGGACGAAATAGTCTCGATGCACGGCCTCGTCGCTGGCCCGGGGGAGAACCTCGCGCACCGCCGCGGACTTGAGGCCACGCACCTTGCGCAGCTCCGTGGCGGAGTAGTTGCAGATCCCCTTTCCGACCGTCTCCTCCGCGTAGGCGATCTCGACCGCGTCGCCGGCATCGAAATCGCCGGCGACGTCGACGATGCCGACCGGCAGCAGGCTCGTTCCGCCGTCGCGCAGCGCCCGCGCCGCGCCGGCGTCGACGAGGACGCGGCCGTGCGCCGGCTTGGCGTACTTGAGCCACAGCTTGAAGCTCGAGTAGCGGACCGCCTGGGCCGCGAACCGCGTGCCGACCGCCTGACCCGAGGCGGCGGCCGGGATCACCCCCGCCTCCAGTCCGCTGGCGATCATCGTCGGGATCCCCGCCGCGGTGGCCATCTCGGCCGCCACCACCTTGGAGCGCATCCCGCCCGAGCCGAGCGGGGAGGTCGCGTGGCCGATCTCGAGGCCCTTGAGCGAGTCGAAGTCCGCAACGACATCGATCAGCTCCGCCCGGGCGTCTCGGTGCGGATCCGCGGTGAACACGCCCCCGGCGTCGGTCAGCAGGAGGAGCGACTCGGCACCGAGCAGGATCGCCACCTGGGCGGCGAGGAAGTCGTTGTTGCCGAACGAGATCTCATCCGTCGTGGTGGTGTCGTTCTCGTTGATCACCGGCACGACACGCCACTCGAGCAGCTTGCGCAGCGTCTGCCGGGCGTTCAGGTAGTGCGTGCGCGCGCTCATGTCGAAGAAGGTGAGCAGCACCTGCGCCGTCGGAACCCCCCGGGCGTGCAGGAGCTCGTCGTAGACCCGGTAGAGCTTCCCCTGGCCGACCGCGCTCGCCGCCTGGAGCTCGTCCATGGCGCGGGGACGCAGCGGGATCCCCATCACGCCCATGCCGCGGGCGATTGCGCCGCTGGTCACGACGATCACCTGCCGGCCGGAATGGTGCAGCTCGCCAATCTCATCGCAGATCCGGCCCAGGACATCGGCGCGCACCTCACCGCGCTCGTCGGCGACGATGCTGGATCCAAGCTTGATGACGAGCGGGCCCACCGCCGCAAGGTTAGGGGGCGGGGTTCACGGTCGGGTGCCGGCGGCGGCCGGCAGCCGGCAGGGTTCACGGTCGGGTGCCGGCCGAGGCCGGCACCCGACGTGGGCTGGTTCAGTGCTTCTTGTGAGCGGGGCACCACGGGTTGCGTGGCACGCCGATGCATGGATTCGGCATTGTCTTCAGGCCCTTGGGCAGCGGATGCATAACGATCGCTTGGCCCCGCACCGGGTAGTGATCGCCGGGCTGGCACCCGAACCCGGTCAGCATGACGCCGGAGTCGCACAGGACCTCGTTGAGGAACGGGACGTTGAGGTTCGGCGGAACATTCGTCGTCGAACACGTCGGCGCCGAGGACTGAAGCTTTGCCGCCTCCGGGCTCAGACCGGCGCTGTTGGTGTTACCGCTGAAGCAGTCGCTCGGATGCGATTCGAGGTTCAGCTGCTCGAAGTCGCCGTTGGTCGGGTTTCCGTACTTGCCGTTTTTCGAGAACGTGTTGTTCTTGAGCGACACGCCCCACTCGTCGTACAGGCAGGTGCCCTTCCCGAGCAGCGGCGAGTCCACCGTCCCACCCGTGCACGGGGGCCCGCTGTCCGTGTAGGGGACGACGATCACGCCCCAAGCGTTGTTGTTGACGAACCGGTTGTTCATGACCGTGTCGTTGCGGCCGCCGGAGATCGACATCCCGGTACCGACCGGGCCCTGCGCCGCCGACCCGAGCGCCGGCACGTTGGCGTCATTGTTGTCGTGAACGTAGTTGTGCATGAAGACCCAGCACGAATGTGTGTGCGTGATCGGGCTGGTCCCGTTGTTCGGGCAGGCGCCGTTCTGCGGCGGCGGGTTGTCGCCGTTCTGGCTGTTGGTGTCGAAGCCGTCGGCGTTGTTGTCGAACTCCGAGTTCTTGATCACCAGCGAGCCGCCGGAGTTGGAGCCGGAGTAGCCAAGCGCGCTGTACTGGCCGTGCGCGTGGTTGATGACCTGGTTGCACACCTGCCGGCACGCGCCGATGTAGTAGCCGGAGTCGTTGAAGTTGCTCGTATAGGTCTGGTCCCAGGTCCCGCCGCTCCACCGACTCGAGAAGATTCCGTAGGTGGCGGCGGTGGCGGGACGGGCGGGGTCGAAGAACGTGCTGGTCGCGTTCAGGTATGAGCCGAGGAACCCGTGCCCGATCGTTCCCTCGCGGGCGTCCCACCAGATCTGGTTGCCGGACTCGCCGCTTCCGCCGAGGAAGTTGCAGGCGGTCAGGTTCTGCACCCAGACGTTTTTGGCATTCCAGACGAGGACGCCGTTGAGGCCGACCGGTCCACCCGAGCCCTTGGGCCCGAAGTTCTGATCCGCGGCGTTGCGGCTGCACTTGGGCGAGCCGGGCTTCGTGCCGTCGACCACCACCGAGTTGCGGTTCATCCCGCGTAGGTACAGGCCCGCCTTGGTGATCAGCACACCGGCGGCGAGCGTCGGCTGGCCGGACACGCGCTGCGGCGTCTTGGTTTTGTAGTCACCCGGGCCGATCAGGATCCAGTCGTGCGGCTTCGCGGCCTTGACCGCGGACTGAATCGTCTTGAACTGGCCCTTAATGCCCTTGTAGCTGCCAACTCGCAGGACCTTGCCACTTGCCGCTGGCACCACGATTGCCGCTGGCACCACGATTGCCGCGAGCACGGTCGCGACCACTGCCACGCTATAACGACGCATCTCTCTCCTATCTCCTATGGCGTCCGGCCGCCCGGGATCCTACACACCGGGATCGAGTTCGAACTCCACGCCCGCGATCTCGACATCGTCGCCCGGTGTGAAGCCCTCGGCCTCCAGCGCCCGGATCACTCCGATTCCGCGCAGCCGGCGCTCGAGGTGGGCCAGCGCGTCGTCGTTGTCGAGGTCATAGCGGGCCACGAGGCGCTCGATCCCCTTACCCACCACCCGGAAGCTGTGGTCGTCGACGCGTTGCACCGTGTAGGAACGGTGGGCCGCGGGGCGGAAGACGCGGTGCTCGGGGAGGTCGGCGAGGGCGTCCTGCGCAGCTTCTCCGCCGCGCTCGGGCACAGCAGCCCCGGCGGTCACGCTGGCGCGGTCCCCCCCCGTATCGACCGGGATCCGATGCATAAGGAGGGTGGCCAGGTCCTCGAGGCCGGCCCGCGACACCGATGAGGTCAGCAGCACGGGCACGTCGGGGCCGAGGCGTTGCTCCCACTCGGCCCGAGCGGCCGCTGCAACCTCGGCGGGCACGAGATCGGCCTTCGACAGCGCCAGCACGCGCGGCAACGCGGCCAAACGCGGGTCGTGCAGCGTGAGTTCCCGCTCGATGGTGGCGTGGTTGGCCACCGGATCGGAACCGTCCAGCGGCTGAAGGTCGAGGACATGCACCAGCAGCCGGGTCCGCTCCACATGGGCCAGGAATTCATGGCCGAGCCCCGCACCCCCGCTCGCGCCCTCGATCAGGCCGGGGATGTCGGCGATCACCAGCTGCCGGTCCGCACCCTCCAGCGTGCCCAGATTCGGCTCGAGCGTCGTGAAAGGGTAGTTGGCGACCTTCGGCTGCGCGCGCGTGAGCCGGGACAGCAGCGAGGACTTGCCGGCATTCGGGACACCGACCAGGCCCGCGTCGGCCAGCAGCTTCAGTTGCAGGGTCAGCCAGCTCTCGTCGCCGGGCAGCCCGCGCTCGGCGAATCTCGGCGTCTGATGCGTCGGGCCGGCAAAGCGCTTGTTGCCCCGGCCGCCCGGTCCCCCCCGCGCGACAGTCGCACGTTGCCCGGGACGGACCAGGTCGTGCCGGGTGCCGTCCTCCTCGACGAGGACCTCGGTGCCGGGAGGGACGCCGATCTCCAGCGTCCCGCCATCGGCGCCGTGGCGCAGCGAGCCCTGGCCGTGACCCCCCCGCCGAGCCTTGAAGTGTGAGCTGCGCCGGAACCGCTCGAGGTCGCGCATCGAGTCGTCGCAGACGAGCACCACGTCTCCCCCGCGGCCGCCGTCGCCGCCGTCGGGGCCACCCTTGGGGACATGCGCCTCGCGGCGGAAGCTGAGGCTGCCGTTGCCACCGCCGCCGGCCTCGACGTGGATGCGGGCTTTGTCTTTCATCGTTTGGATTATGGTTCGCCTCGCAGCCATGTCCGATCCCGTCTTCCTGATCACCGGCGCGTCGAGTGGTATCGGCGCGGCCACGGCGCGAGCGGCGGCGGCGGCCGGCTACCGGATGGTGCTGGCCGCTCGCTCCGCGGAGCGGCTCGCCGGCCTGGCTTCGGAGCTCGGCGGTGAGCAGCGGGCGCTGCCCATCCAGTGCGACGTGACGGAGTGGGGGCAGCAGGAGGCGATGGTGCGGACCGCGCTCGATCACTTCGGCCGGCTCGACGCGGCTTTCGCCAATGCGGGGTTCGGGGCCAGCCGCGGCTTCCTCAAGGAGTCGCCAGAGCACTGGCGCTCGATGGTGCTGACCAACGTGTACGGCGCGGCGCTGACGATCCGCGCCACGCTTCCCGCGCTGATTGAGGCCAAGGGCCACCTGCTCCTGACCGGCTCCGTGGCCGGCCGGAGAGTGCTGCCCGGCTCGCTCTACTCGGCGACCAAGTGGGCGGTGACCGCGATGGGCGAGGCGGCGAGGCAGGAGCTCGACGGAACCGGCGTGCGGGTCACACTGATCGAGCCGGGCCAGGTGGACACGCCGTTCTTCGAGAACGCTCCGACGAACGCGCTGGAGCCCGACGACGTCGCGCGCGCCGTGATGTTCGCCGTCGCGCAACCACCGCACGTCGACGTCAACGAGATCCTCGTCCGCCCCACCGCCCAGAGCGGCTGAACCTCACGAGCGCGCGTCCAGCGCGGCTTTCAGGTCTGCGTGGATCAGCTCCGGCTCGAAGTGCAACTGATCCCACGTGTAGCGGACCACGGCGAGTCCATGCCCCCGCAGCACCAGCTCGTTGCGCCGGTCGCGCTTGATCTGGGACCAGGCTCCGTGGTTGGCGCCTCCGTCCAGCTCGACCACTACGCGCTCGGCACGATACAGCGCGTCGACGGTGATGCCGTGGACCCGGACATTGACCTCCGGGAGCGGAAGACCGAACTGCTCGCAGAACAGCAGGAAGTCGATCTCGAGCGGGCTTCGCGTCTTCGCCAACTGCGGCTCGTGCCTGCGCATCGCCTGTTTCAGCCGGGCGGTTCCCCGCCGGCCCTGCCCGCAGGCCCGACGGAGCGCGTCGAGATCGAGCAGCCGACGGTAGTCGAGCTCCGCGAGCACCTTTCGCAGGGGGTCCTCATCGAAGATCGAGGCGAGGTCGAGCGCGGTCTGGGCGATCGGCGTGGTGGGCAGGTTTCGGTGCCAGATCCTCTCCTCCGAGCGACGATCATGGACGCGGACGCCGGTTACCGATTCGCAGCGTCGCGGCGTGCTGACATCTATGCCGACCGGCGGATGGTCGATCAGGCCCAGCCACCACGCGGCGGTGGCGTGGCTCAGCATCGCCCCCGGGCCGGCGTACAGGAGCGCCGCGGTCAGGTCGGCTTCGACGCTGGGAGCGTGGTGCCCGACTGCGAACACGTCCCGGAGGACGAGTTCCAGGTACCCCTCGCTGCGCCACCGAGCAATCTGCCCTCGACCGACGCCGAGTTGATGCAACTGGGCCCGGCCTACCCGCCCAAATTGCCGGTCCGCCAGTCCTCGAACGCGAAGTCTGGCGTCAGATGCACGCCTGGCGTGCACTTCGCGCCAAAGTTCGGACATGGACCGACTGTGGCGAGGATCGTGTGACCGAACAAGACGCGTCCGTGACAAAAACGAACGAGATCGCAACGAAGCGAGCAACGCCGGTCGACGCGCCCTCGCGCCCTCGCGCGTCCCGTCGGATAGCGCGTACCGATAGGCTTCGCGCGCTCTAACAAACCCGGACTGCCATGCAGGGATGGCAGCCGCCGATGTGAAGACAGGAGGCTGGGCCTGTGGCCACTTTGCTTGCGGATTTCAAGAAGTTCCTACTGCGCGGAAGCCTGGTGGAACTGGCTGTCGCGTTCGTCCTGGGGGCCGTGTTTGCGGCGCTGGTGTCGGCTTTCGTCACCGACCTGATCACGCCGATAATCGCGTTGATCTTCGGCGAGCCGGACTTCAGCGCGCTGTCGTTCACGATCAACAGCAGCCATTTCCTCTATGGCGACTTCATCAACCACCTGATCACGTTCGTGAGCACCGCCGCGGCGGTCTTCTTCTTCGTGGTCAAGCCGTACAACATGTTCCAGGAGAGGCGCCGGCCGGGTGCGGATGACCCGACCGTGAAGGCGTGCCCGGAGTGCACGAGCGAGATTCCCGTGGCCGCGCGCCGCTGCCCGCAGTGCACGGCGGTGCTCGTCGCCGCGTAACCAGCTGGCTCGCGCCGGCGAGGGTCCGAGCCCCTCGCCCGCGCCGGCCGGTCTATTTGGCTGGGGCGGGGTCTTCGCTCGGGACGGCTGGGGCGGGGTCTTTGCCCCGGACGGCTGGGGCGGGGTCTTCGCTCGGAACTGCTGAAGCAGCGGCGTCGCTCGGGACGATCGAGATCACCCGGCCGCGACGGCCGCGGGTGAACTGGACGGTGCCCGGCGTGCGGACGAAGATCGTGTCGTCCTTGCCGATCCCGACGCCATCGCCGGGATGGAAACGGGTTCCGCGCTGGCGGACGATGATCTCGCCGCCGGTCACGGTCTGACCGGCGAACACCTTCACTCCCAGCCGCTTGGCGTTCGAGTCACGGCCGTTGCGCGACGAGCCGAGGCCTTTCTTATGCGCCATCGGTTGCCTCCGGGGTTGAAGTTTCTGCGGACTCGCCGGCCGGGGCCGGGGTCTCCGTAGCGGCCGAAGCGCGCGCTGGGGTCTTGCCGGCCTTCGCGGACTTCTTCGCCGGCTTCGCGGCCGACTTGGCCGAGATCGAGGTGACCTCGATCCGGGTCAGCTCCTGCCGGTGCCCGTTGCGGCGCTTGTAGCCACGCTTGGGCTTGAATTTGACGATCCTCAGCTTGGGACCGCGCTCGTGCGCGAGGACCTTGGCCTGGACCTTGACGCCGTCGAGCGCGTCGCCGTCAACCACATCGGAGCCGTCAACGTACAGCAGCGGCTGGAGCGTGACGTCGGCCCCATCCTCGACGGGCAGGCGCTCGATCAGCAGGGACTGCCCCTCCTGAACCCGATATTGCTTGCCGCCTGTCTTGACGATTGCGTACATGACTACTCCGAGGAAGATGCTGACGCCGTGTTGGCCGTTTCGGTCCTTGCGCCCGAACGGCGTCGCCCGCCTCTGCGGCCGCGACGCCGAGCACCTGATTCTACGCCATCCTCGCCATCGCCAGCGTCCGCGCCATCCGAGTCGTCACTACCGCCCGCCCCCGCCGGCACGTCGACGAGCCGGGCCACCGCCGCCGTGCGCCCGGCCTCCTCGATCCGCACCAGGCGCTTCGTCCCGATCAAGCTGTCGGCGTCCTTGACGGCGATGATGTAGCCGTCGACCTTGGCCACGGCATCGCCGGGGCTGTACATGTGCGGCTCGATCAGCTCGACGTGGACCTCCTCGCCCTCGCGGAACGGCAGCGCGCGCTCGAGCACCAGGTCGCGGTCGCCCTCCAGCAGCACGGCGAAGTGGTCGAGCGGTAGCCCCTCCGAGCCCTCGAAGTGGAACCACTTCCCGGTCTCCGCCTCGATCGCGTGCAGGGCGCGCGCGTCGTTGCCGGTGAACTCGGCGGAGACCCGCGGGTTCATCTGCAGCAGCAGAGCCTCGGCCTTGGTCTCGGTCGCCAGCTCGCGCATCCGCCGCTCGAACTCGATCGCGATCGTCTCCTCGGACTTGATCACGCCCTCGCCGTCGCAGGTGGGGCACGGCCGCGTCATGATCTCGCGCACGCCCTCGGTCACGTTCTGCCGGGTCATCTCGACCAGACCGAGCGGGGAGATCTCCACGACGAAGGTCTTCGTGCGGTCCTCATCGAGTGCCTTGCGCAATGTCTTGAGCACTGCGTCCCGGTTGCGGGCCCGGGCCATGTCGATGAAGTCGATCACGATGATCCCGCCGATGTCGCGCAGTCGCAGCTGCTTGACCACCTCGTCGGCCGCCTCGAGGTTCGTCTTGGTGATCGTGTCCTCGAGCCGGGCGCTCTTCCCGCGACCGATGAAGCTGCCCGAGTTGACATCGATCACCGTCAGCGCTTCCGCGTAGTCGATCATCAGGTAGCCGCCGCTGGGCAGATCGACGCGACGCGACAGCGTCGAGGCGAGCACCTCCTCGACTCCGAAGGCCTCGAACAGCGGGCGCTCGTCCTCCCACAGCTCGACCTGGTCGACTAGGTCCGGGGCGGTGCGGGAGAAGAAGGAGACCAGGCGGTGGTACTGCTTGGGGTCATCGACGACCGCACGCTCGAAGGCGTCGGAGAAGATGTCGCGCACCACCCGCACGGACAGGTCTGCCTCCTGGAAGACCAGGGCCGGCGCCGAGGATTCGGCCACGCGCTTCTGGAGCACCTCGCCGAGCTTGAACAGATAGATCATCTCGCGCTCGAGGTCGGCCCGCTTGGCGCCCTGGGCGGCCGTCCGGATGATCGCCCCCGCACCCTTCAGGTCGAGCTTGGCCGCCTCCTTGCGCAGGCGCTCGCGCTCCTTCTCGTCGAGTCGGCGGGACACGCCCACGCCCTCGCCGTACGGCGCATAGACCATGTAGCGCCCGGCGATCGTCAGGTCCATCGACAGCCGTGCGCCCTTGGTCTTGAGCGGATCCTTGACGACCTGGACGACAATCTCCTGGCCGGGCTTGAGCATGTCGGTGATGTTGCGGCCCTCGCGGCTACCGCCGCGGCCCCGGCGCGGCGCCTCGACGCCAGGCAGCACGATCTCGTCGACGTGGAGAAAGCCGTTCTTCTCCAGGCCGATGTCGACGAATGCGGCTTCGAGGCCGGCGAGCACGTTGTCGACGCGTCCCTTGTAGATGTTGCCGACGATCGAGCGGGCGCCGCGCCGCTCGAGATACAGCTCGGCCACGTAGTAGCCGTCCGCGGGGTTGGCGGGGGCCTTGCGCCGCCGACCACGGCCTCGCGGCCGCGGTGCCCCGGCCTGCGGCCGCGGTGCCCCGGCCTGCGGCCGCGGTGGCCCGGCCTGCGGCCGCGGGCTTGCGTGCGGCGACGTTTCCGGTCGCCTCGAGTAGCGCGACCCGGGTCTCCCCGCGGTCGACGCTGACTAGCACTTGCTTCTTCAAGTTGAGATCAGTCCTTTGGAATTCGACGCCCGGCGCGCAGAGGGGGCACGGGCAGAGTGGCATGTGGCTCGGCGCCAACGGTCCAGCGCGGGCCGAAATCGATGCCAGACATAAGTGTAGGTGGCGCTGGCATCACGAAAGCAGGGCCCTGGACTTGCTCGCCGAGGACATCCGTGCCTGGATGTGAATCGACTGGAGCAGGCCGAGGGCAATGAAGGTCACGAGCACGGAGGAGCCTCCGTAGCTCATCAGTGGGAGCGGGACTCCGGTGATCGGCATGATCCCGATCGTCATCCCGACGTTGACGAAGACTTGGAACATCGTCATCGCCAGGATCCCGCCGGCGATCAGGGTCCCGTACAGGTTCTTGGCCATGGTGAGGATCCTCAGGCCTCGCCAGATCAGCAGCGCGTAGAGCGACAACACCAGCGCCGCGCCGACGAAGCCGTACGTTTCGCCGACGACGGCGAAGATGAAGTCAGTCTGGTCCTCAGGCAGGAAGTGCAGATTCGTCTGGCTGGCACCCGCCAGGCCGCGCCCGGTCTTCCCGCCGGAACCGATCGCGGTCAGCGACTGGGTGATGTTGTACGTCTGGTTGCCCGGGTCGTGGGATGGGTTCAGGAACCCCGTAAGTCTCTGCACCTGATAGGGCTTCAGGACGTGGACGCCGAAGCCGGGGGCCACGGCGAGCACGACCACGATAGCCACCACGAAGGTCGCGGCGAGCGCGGTCAACTGCTTCCACGACGTGCCGGCGAAGAACAGGATCGTGAACGCGATCGCCACGTAGACCAGCCCGGTGCCGAGGTCCGGCTGGGGGATCACGATCATCGCCGGGACAAGCGCGAACAGCATGATCCGGGCGGTGGTGCGCCGTTCGTGCAGGCGCCGGGAACGGTCGACGGCGAACGCGGCGAGTGCGGCGATCAGCAGCACCTTGCCGAATTCCGAGGATTGGAACTCGAGCAGCGGCAGCGGAATCCACCGGCGCGCACCGCGGATCGCCGGCATCCCGTACACGACCAGGTTCAGCGCGATCAGCGCTCCATAGAGGCCGTACTTGTACTCGCGCAGGCGCGAGTAGTCGATCCGGCTCAGCACGATCGCGACGAGCAGCCCCAGGCCGGCATACAGGCCCTGGTGCTCGACGTAGTAGAGCGGCTGACCATGCAACGTGGTCCGGGTCGCGCCCTTCAGCGTGATCAGCGAGCAGGCGATCAGCCCGAACGCCGCCAGCATCAACAGCGGATCGAATGCGAACAGCATCCGGGGCCTCGGCGTCGCCGGAGCCTCGTCGCTGATCCGGATTGGAGTGACGCTCACAGCGTCGTCGACTTCCCGGCCACATACTGGCCCTTCTTGCCGAAGAACCACTGCGAAAGCATCTGCCGCGCCACGGGCGCCGCCGCGACTGCGCCGAATCCGCCCTGCTCCACGGTCACGACGATCGTGATCGGCGTGCTCGTCGCCGTTGCGGGGACAAAGCACGCGTACCAGGAGTAATCGGCCTGACCGTTGTACTGGGCGGTGCCCGTCTTGCCGTAGACCGGCTCAGGGAAGTTGCCGAACACGTCGGCCGAGGTGCCGCCGGGCTGGGAGGCGGCGGCGCGCAGCCCGGCCCGGATCGCCTCGAGGTAGGCCAGGTTGACCGGGAGATGGCGCGCCGGCGGCGGCTGGATGTTCGAGAGTACGGTCCCGTCCGAGGAGTCGATCTGCAGCCCGAGGTGCGGACGGACGATCGTGGCTCCATGAGGGCCGCCGTTGGCGATCGCCGAATAGGCGACCGCGAGCTGCAACGGGGTGACCTGGACGTCGCCCTGGCCAACCGCGAGGTTGACATTGTCGCCGGAGGACCAGGGCCGCCCGTCGGCGATCCCGCACGACGCGTGGCGGCCGTGGCCCTTGTACGGGCCGATCCCGAGCTCGCACTCGTGCTCGAGCGCGTCGACGTGCAGGCGCCATTTCGGCGAGGGCAGATTGCCTGCGATCTCGCCCCCGAGATCGATCCCGGTCTTGCGCCCGATCCCGTAGAGGTGCGCCCACTGCTGCAGCGGGCCGCCGTTCGGATGGGCGATTGGGTCGACGTTGGTCTGCGCCCCCAGGTTGTAGAAGAACACGTCGGAGGAGACCTTGATCGCGTCCAGGAGGGTGATCACGCCGTTGACGGCGCCACCGGAGTTGTGCCGGCAGAGCGTTCCCTGGCAGAACTGCCCGGTGTCGTCGAACGGCTCGTTGACCGACCACCTGCCGCTTTCCAGCGCCGACGTGGCGGTGATCGGCTTGAACGTCGAGCCGTCAGGGCCGGCGGTCTGGATCGCCCGGTTGATCAGCGGGTAGTTGCTGGCCACGCTGTTGATCTGCTTGTAGGCGGCGGTGGACAGCGGGTGGGTGAAGATCGACGGGCTGACCTCCGGCAGCGAGCCCATCGCGTAGACCTCGCCGTTCTCTGGGTTCATCGCCACGAACGCCCCCGAGTTGGCCGGCGGGTTGCTGGCGATCGACTGCCCGAGCGCCTGCTCGCCCACCTGCTGGAGCTTCAGGTCCAGCGAGAGCTTGAGCGTATTTCCGGTTACGGGGGCTGCGCTCTTGAGGTCCCCCACGGGCTGTCCGAGCGCGTTGACCTGGACGTTCTCCCGGCCGTCGGTCCCGCGCAGGTCCTTGTCATAGAAGTACTCGAGCCCCGACTGACCGATGATCGCATTCTGCGAGAGCCCTCTGTACCGCCGGAGCTTGACCTCGCGACGGCTGATCGGGCCAACGGTCCCGAACAGCTGCGCCGCGGTCTGACGCAGCGGGTAGTGGCGCAGGTAGACCTTCTCGACGATCACTCCGGGAAACTGGTTCTGGCGCTCGGCTAGGTAGTACTGGACGTACTTGCTGACGTCGCGCTTGACCGTCACGTTCGCGTAGGGCAGCAGGGACTGTTGCTGCGCCACGTCGCACGGAATCTGTGCCAGTCGCACCGTGGTGACCATGCCGGGCTTGACCAGCCCGGTGACCTTGCACGGGCGTTTGCGGGTCGGCAGTCCCAATACGCCGGCCAGCCGGCGGTAGACCGCCATGTCACGCCTCGGGGGGTGGGCGAAATTGGTCTGATTGGCCGCGACCGGCAGGTCCGTCGTCTGGATCTGGACGTCGATCGCCGACTTGGAGTCGACCAGCACGGTGCCGCTGCGGTCCAGGATGTCGCCGCGCGCCGCGGGAATCGCGATGTGCCGGATGCGGTTGATGCTCGCCTGCTGGACGTACTGGGTGGTGTTGAGGACCTGGAGGAACCAGAGCCGGAAGAAGATGATCGCGAACAGGGCCAGCGCGAAACCACCGAGCACCGCCACGCGCAAGGCGAGCTGCGGCGTCAACGGGGCCCGGCGGTCCTCTGGCGGCTGGATCATCGAGCCGAGCGAGGGATCGGGCCGAGGCGCTCGGACGGACGCGACAGCGGACTGAGTCCGCCCGTGGTGTACGCGCGCCGGCGCCGGCGACGAGGATCGTCCGGGAGCACCGGCTTGATCAGGCGTCGCACCAGGGCGTAGACGGGCAGGGCGATCAACGAGTTGACCAGCACGCTGACGAAGATCTGCTGCAGCAGCAGCAGACTGACGGGCGAATCGACGCCGAGCAGGAACTGGATGACCGCCATCCCGAGGCCCGCGACGGCGGTGGCGGCGGCCCCCAGGCCCAGCGGGACGAGCCCATGAGCCGGATCACGCAGCTCGCGCAGACGACCGGACCAGTAGCCGATCACGATGTACAGCAAGGAGGTCACGCCCAGCGTTTGGACGAGCGCCAGGTCGACGAACAGACCGATGCCGAAGCCCATGATCGCGCCCGCCAACGAGCCGGTCAGGAGCCCCACCGACATCACGATCAGCGGGGTGAGGTCGGCGCTGACGCCGAAGATCGAGATCTGGGACACCGCCGCCTCCTGGACGATGACCGCCACGAATCCGAGCGCGAACAACCGCAGCGGAAGCTGAACCGTCTCGTTCATCCGCCCGGCACCTG
This sequence comes from uncultured Solirubrobacterales bacterium, assembly GCA_963744755.1. GTDB lineage: Bacteria > Actinomycetota > Thermoleophilia > Solirubrobacterales > Solirubrobacteraceae > Palsa-465. The sequence continues at coordinate 198,875 of CAVUUS010000001.1, forward strand.
GGCGCGCTGGCTGCCCGCTCTCACGCGGGTCAGGATCTGGACGGAGGACAGGTGTCGCAGGTCGGCCGCCGGCGTCACCTTGACTTGGGCGCTGTTGATCAGCTCGTTCTGGCTGGCGCTGGAGACCTGGCCGATCGGGATCCCCGTCGGGTACAGCGAGTCCAGGGGGCCCGATTTGAAGCCGGCCGTGACGACCTGCTGACCGACCACGATCGGCGCGTGGTTGGGCAGGAAGGTGAGCAGCATCTGGTTCGGGTCGCCGACCGCCGGGACGAGCTCGCCGGTGTCGCCGACGGAGTCCTGCACCTCGGCGGTGACCGCGGAGGAGTGATCGGTGATCAGCGTGACGATCGAGACGTTGGAGTCGACGGTGGTGACCTTGCCGACCAGCGCGCCGTCGCCGACGACGGCGTCGTTGACCTTGATTCCGTCGGCCGAGCCCTTGTCGACCCCGATCGTGGCGTACCAGAGCGTGGGGTCACGGGAATAGACGTGCGCGGCCACGGGACTGTATGCGTCGATCCCGTTGGTGTTGTCCAGGTGGACCTGATGGGCCAGCTGAACGTTCTCGATGGCGGCCTGCTTCAGCCGGTCATTGGCGGCGGTCAGCTGCTGCACCTGGGCCCGCAGGGTCTTCACCTGCGACTTGGCGCGCAACGTGTCCGAGAACCATCCGGCCACGTCGCGGACCGGCGCCAGCGCCTTGCTCGCGCCCTCCTGAACGGGCGAGAGGACCTGGACGATTCCCCGCTGCACATTGTGCAGGGGGCTGCTCGGCGACTCGCCGAAATAGGCGGTCAGCAGGATCAGGGAAGCGCCGACGAGCAGCGCGAGTACCGCGCGGCGCCGTCGGACTTGCTTGTCATGCACGAGATGCAGGTCTCCAAGTGTTTGCTCCCGATCATTGCCAGCGTAAGGCTCAACCTAGTAGCGGCGGCGTCGGTTGCGTGAATTCTTGCTCGAACGGTGGATCGCCTCAAACTCCTCCAACGACCTCCCCGAGCCGACCGCCACACAGGTGAGCGGCGACTCCGCGAGGTGCGCGGGCATCTGCGTTTCGTGACGCAAACGCTCTTCGATCCCCTGTAGCAGCGACCCGCCTCCCGCCAACATGATGCCACGATCCATGATGTCAGAGGCGAGCTCCGGCGGCGTGCGGTCCAGGGTCTCCTTGACGGCGTCGATGATCTGCGAGACCGGCTCCTCGAGCGCGCCCCGGATCTCCTCGCTCGTCAGCACCACCGTCTTCGGCAGCCCGGAGACCATGTCGCGTCCCCGGATCTCGGCCTGAACCTCTTCGGCCATCGGATAGGCCGAGCCGATCTCGAGCTTGAGCTCCTCCGCCGTCTGCTGGCCGATCAGCAGCTTGTACTCCCGCTTGACGTAGTTGATGATCGCCTCGTCGAGCTCGTCGCCGCCGACGCGTATCGACTGCGAGACGACGATCCCACCGAGCGAGATCACCGCCACTTCGCTCGTCCCGCCACCGATGTCGACCACCATCGAGCCGGTCGGCTCTCCGACGGGGAGGCCGGCGCCGATCGCGGCGGCCATCGGCTCCTCGATCAGGTACGCCTGGCGCGCGCCGGCCGAGAGGCAGGCCTCCTCCACCGCGCGCTTCTCGACGCCCGTGACCCCGCTGGGCACGCACACGACGACTCGCGGGTGCGCCCAGCGGTTCTGGTGGACCTTCTGGATGAAATGCCGGAGCATTTCCTCGGTCACCTCGAAATCGGCGATCACCCCGTCCTTGAGCGGCCGGATCGCCGAGATCGTGCCCGGCGTCCGCCCCAGCATCCGCTTGGCCTCGATCCCCACGGCATGGACTTCGCCGGTGCGGGAGTCGACCGCGACGACGCTCGGCTCGGAGAGCACGATCCCGCGCCCGCGCACATACACGAGCGTGTTGGCCGTGCCGAGATCAACCGCCATGTCGCGGCCACCGAAACCGGTCAGGTACGTGAAGAAGCCCATAGGTGGAAAGCGGTACGGCAAATCGGCAGACAACGCGGCGAGATTCGGGGGGCCGCGGCGTACTGCCAGCTCCGTCCGCGACCGAGTGTACCGAACCGACCCCTGCCGGCAGCATCATGCGACGGCGGGCCCACACGAAAAAAACCTGGAAAACGCGGGGCGGGGGTCGCCTGCGGTCATTATAGGCATCCGCCCGGGCCCGTTCTATACGCTCAGCAGCGCCGGGACGAGCTCGAGCAGCGTGGAAACCGGCAGGCCGACGACGCCCAGGTAATCCCCCTCGATGCGGGAAACCAGCGCCGCACCCCGGCCCTGGATCGCGTAACCGCCCGCGCGCTCGCGCCATTCCTCGCTCGCCAGGTACCAGTCCAGCAGCCCCGCGTCGAGCGCTCGGAACTCGACCACCGTGCTGCCCACGGCCGTGCGAGCCTTGGCGTTCTCGATGAGGCAAACGCCGCTGAGCACCAGGTGACGGCGGCCGCTCAGCGCCTGCAGCGTGGCGCGCGCCGCCTCCGCGCCGGCCGGCTTTCCGTAGATCCGCGTGCCAAGGGAGACGATCGTGTCGACGCCGAGAACCAGGTCCCCGGGGTGATCGTCCGCCACCCTCGACGCCTTGCGATAGGCGTTCTCGGCCACCACCTCGTGCGGCGGGCCCTCGACCAGTTCCTCGACGTTGGACGGGACGACCGAGAAGGCGACGCCGAGCTGTTCGAGGATCGCCCGCCGTTGCGGCGAACGCGACGCGAGGATCAGGCCCAAGGCGTTTGCCTACGAGAGTCGTCGAGATCGCCCCCAAGGCAATCGCCCCCAGGGCGATCGCCCGGCGATACTCGTAAGGTGATCGCCCCCTGGGCGATCACCCAATCACCCCAGTTCGGGGAAGAAGAGCCCCACTTCGCGCGTGGCGGACTCGTCCGAATCGGAGCCATGGACCATGTTCTGGCCAACCGCCACCGCGTAGTCGCCGCGGATCGACCCGGTAGTGGCCTCGAGCGGGTTGGTGGCGCCGATCACCTGACGGGCCGCCTTCACGGCGCTGTCGCCCTCGAGCACCATCGCCACCAGTGGAGCGGAGGTGATGAAGCCGACCAGCTCCTCGAAGAACGGCTTGCCCTCGTGCTCGGCGTAGTGCTGCGAGGCCAGCCCGTGGGTCATCGTCATCAGCTTCAGCGCGGTCAGGCGCAGGCCCTTGCGTTCGAACCGGGCGATGATCTCGCCGGTGAGATTGCGGGCAAAGGCATCGGGCTTGACCAGGATCAGCGTCCGTTCCATGGTTGGAGGTCTCCCTTATCTAGAGGTTTGGGGTGCTACGAGCGCTGGCTCGCCGCGCCGCCGCCGTCTGCCGGGCCGATGATCGCCTGCTCCGGCACCTCGCGTCGCCGGCGTGTGCGGCGGGCGGTTGGCGGGGCGGTTCCGATCTCCGCCTCGCAGAACGGGCAGATCTTCCAGGATGGGTCGAGCGGCCGTCCGCACGTGGTGCACGGGTCCTTGAGCTTGCGCATGCAGTTGGGACAGCGCAGGAACTCCTTCTCGACCTCGTAGTCGCAGTGCGGACAGAGGTGATAGCCAACCTCGGCCAGCCGGGCCTCGGCCGCCTGCATCTCGAGCTCGCGTTCGCGCACGTCATCGAGGTACTCGGGGGGCCGCACGATCATGTACACCACGGTGCCGACATAGGGAAACAGCGACGCAGCCGTCGCGCAGCCGATCAGCATCGGATCGGCGATCCGCCGCCGAGCATCGGCGTAGGTCCAATAGAGCAGCGAGAGCCAGATAACGACCAGAAACAGGATCAACAGGTCGACGACCAGGCTTACCGTGTTGTTGTGAATCCCAAAGGCCGCGGGGAGAAACATGTGGCGAGCGAGTGTAGTGGTAGGGGAAGTCGGATTGCCTTGATGAACGCAGGCTTGCTACAGGAATACCCGCCCGAACAGGTAGCCGATCCCGAAGAACACCAGGATCACGACGGCGACGATCAGCGCCACCAGCCCGACCATGGTCAGAAAACCGGGTTGATCGTTTTCCTCGTTCACAGCATCGAGGCTTGCCGGTCACCGGCCCCGTCGGCGGGCGCGACCAGATCGGCGACTAAATAAATAGAGCCGGTGGCCAGCACCAGCCCGGATGGTCCGGCCAGCTCCCGAGCACGCTCCAGCGCGGCGCGCGGGTCGCGCACCACCTCGGCGGGCGGTCCTTCGAGTTGCCGAGCCAGGGATTGGAGGGTCGGGGGTGGCAAGGCGCGAGGATTCTGACTGCTGGTGAGGACGAGCGCGTCGACCGCCGGGAGCAACTTCGCCAGCATCCCCGCCGCGTCCTTGTCGTCGAGGATCGACACCACCGCGACGACCGGGCTCCGGGCGCCCGCGATTTCCGGCAGCGACTCGGCAAGCGCGGCGATTCCATCGGGGTTGTGGGCCCCGTCGATGATCGTCAACGGGTCATCTCCCACGATCTGCAGGCGGCCCGGCACGCGCACCTCGACCGCGGCGGCGGCCAGGGCCGCGGTGTCGAGGTGGCCGAGGTACGCCTCGGCGGCGGCTCGGGCCAACGCGAAGTTGCGCCGCTGAAACGCGCCGAGGGCGCCCACCGGCACGCCGGGGTCGCCGCCGGCCCTGACGATCGTGGCAGCTCGCTCTGCGGCGATTCGGACCGCCACCGCTTCCGCTTCCGGATGCAGCCCGGCCCCCAGCACCAGCGTTCCGCCGGGTCGAACGACGTCGAGCTTCTCGCCGGCGATCGCGGTGATCGTCGGCCCCAGCCAGCGCGTGTGCTCGAGCCCGATGCCGGTCAGCACCTGAACGCTCGACGGGATCACGTTGGTCGCGTCATAGCGTCCACCCAACCCCGCCTCGATCACCGCCACCTGCACCTCTCGCCGTGCCAGCTCGACGTAGGCGGCGGCGGTCAGGGCCTCGAACTGCGTGACTCGATCCTCGCCCTCGAGCGATCGGTCGACCAGCTCAGCGGCGTGCGCGGCGCGAGTCACCGCGGCGGCGAACGCCTCCGGCTCGATGTCATCGTCGTCGATCCTGATTCGCTCGGAGAACGAGATCAGGTGCGGAGAGAGATAAGAGCCGACGGATAGGCCGTGGTGGGCGAGGATCGCCGCGATCATCCGCGTCGTGGAGGACTTGCCGTTGGTGCCGACCACATGGATCGAGCGAAAGCGCCGTTCGGGATGGCCGAGCGCGGTCATCAGCCGGCGCATTCGGTCCAGGCCGAAGCGCATCCCGAACAGCTCCAGCGAAAGCAGGTAGCGCTCGGCCTCGTCAGGGCTCATCTACAGAGCCTCCAGCTCCCGCCGCATCACGGCGACCTTGTCGCGCTCGGCCTGGACGACCTCGGCCGGGGCCTTGGCCACGAAGCCCTGGTTGGCCAGCTTGCGCTCGGAGCGCTGGATCTCCTGCTCGAGCTTGGCGGCAGCCGCCGCGCGCTTGCGATCGGCCGCCCCCAGATCGACGTGCGGGTTGGCCAGGATCTCGACGCTGCCACCGGGGACCGGCACCGAGACGATCGGCGCCGCCCCGTCGCTGGTCAGGGTCAGCTTGGCCAGGCGGGCCAGCTGCTCGGCGGTCTCCTCGTAGCCGTCGGCCATCACGCGCGCCGGCAGGGTCGCGCCTGGCTTCACCTCGGCGGAGTCCCGCCAGGCCCGTAGGGCCTGCACGGCGTCGATCAAGCGCCCGAGCGAAGCCTCGGCCGCCTCGTCGAGCTCAGGCTCGGCCGGGCGCGGCACGCCGCCTGCCAGCAGGCCGGCCGCGCCCGGAATGTGGGAATAGATCTCCTCGGTCACGAACGGGATCATCGGGTGGGCGAGCGCGAGCGTTTCCGTCAATACGTAGAGAAGGGTCTGGGCGGTCCCGGCGTCTCCCCCGTACAGCCGCGGCTTGACCAGCTCGAGATACCAGTCACACAGCTCCCCGTAGACGAAGTCGTAGAGCTCGAGCCCCGCGCGCGAGAAGTCGTAGTGTTCGATTCGCGCGTCGAGCTGGCGCCGCGCGCGAAGCAGCCGCGAGAGGATCCAGCGATCCTCGACCGCGCTCGGCGCCAGCGCCGCGCGCGTTGCCGGATCGACACGGAGGAGGATCAGCCGGGAGGCGTTCCAGAGCTTGTTGGCGAGCTGCTGACCCTGGACGACCTTGTCCTCGCTGAAGCGCACGTCCTGCCCTGAGGACATGGCCAGCAGGCCCCAGCGAACCGCGTCCGCGCCATAGGGCGGAAATTCGCCGGGATCCGCGGACCCGGCGGCGAAGACGGGCGGGCGCGGGCCGCCTTCGATCAGATCGGTCGGATCGATCCCGGTGCCGAGCGACTTGGACATCCGGCGACCGTCGGGAGCCTGGATGATCGAATGCACGTACACGTCCTCGAACGGGATCTGGCCCGTGAACTCGATCCCCATCATGATCATCCGCGCGACCCACAGGAAGATGATGTCGCGCCCGGTCGAGAGTACGTCGGTGGGGTAGAAGGCCCGCAGCTCCGGCGTCTGCTCGGGCCACCCGAGCGTGGCGAACGGCCACAGCGCGCTGGAGAACCAGGTGTCCAGCACGTCGGGATCGCGTTCCCAGCCTTCTCCTTCGGGGGCGGTGGCGCCGACGTAGGTCTCCCCGCCCCGGTAGTACACCGGCAGGCGATGACCCCACCACAGCTGGCGCGAGATGCACCACGGCCGGATGTTCTCCATCCAGCGCAGGTAGACGCGCGCGTGATTCTCGGGGTGAAACCGCAGCCGTCCACTCCTCACCGCCTCGATCGCCGGCTTCGCCAGCTCGTCCATCCGCATGAACCACTGCAACGACACGAGCGGCTCGATCCGCTCACCGGAGCGATGCGAATAGGGCACGACATGGACGAGCTCCTGGGTCCGGGCGATCAGGCCGAGCTCGCGCAGCTCGGCCACCGCGGCGGCCCGCGCCTCCATCACGCTCATGCCGATAAAACGCTCCGGCGCCTCGTCGGTGATGCGGCCGTCCTCGCCGATCACCGAGATCTGCGCCAGCCCGTGGCGGCGCCCGATCTCGAAGTCGTTGGGGTCGTGACCGGGGGTGATCTTCAGCGCCCCGGTGCCGAACTCCGGCTTGACGTAGTCGTCGGCGATGATCTTCAGCTTGCGCCCGACGAGCGGGAGGATCGCCGTCTCGCCGATCAGCCGCCGGTAGCGCTCGTCCTCAGGGTGCACGGCGATCGCCGTGTCGGCCAGCATCGTCTCAGGACGCACGGTCGCCACCGTGATCGCACCGGATCCCGACGCCAATGGGTAGTCGACGTAATAGAGGGTGTCGGTGACCTCGCGATCCGCCACCTCGAGATCCGAGATCGCCGAACGGCTCCCCGGATCCCAGTTCACCATGTAGCGATCGCGGTAGATGTAGCCCTTCTCGTACAGGGCCACGAACACGTGCAGGACGGCGCGAGCGTATTGCTCGTCGAGGGTGAACCGCTCCTCCTGGAAGTCGCACGAGGCGCCCAGGCGCTTGAGCTGCTCGATGATCTCGCCGCCGTACTTGCGCCGCCAGTCCCAGACTCGCTCGACGAAGGCTTCGCGGCCGATCGCCTCGCGGCTGGTCCCCTCCCGCTCGAGCGCTCGCTCGACCTGCGTCTGGGTGGCGATTCCGGCGTGGTCGGTCCCGAGGATCCACTTCGTCCGCACCCCGCGCATCCGGTAGTGACGGGCGAGTACGTCCTGCACCGAGTTGTTCAGAGCGTGGCCCATGTGGAGCACGCCGGTCACGTTCGGAGGCGGGATGGCGATCGAGAAGTTCTCGTCGGCGGTTCCCTTCGGCTCGGGGTGGTAGATGCCCGACTCGAGCCATCTGCGCACGATTCGCGGCTCGACCTCAGAGGGGTCGTAACGGGATTTTGATTCGAGATCCGACATCGGGGCGGAAGTCTAGGAGCTGTTTACGCGCGCGACGCTCGGGGTATCCGAAGCGACGCTCGGCGACGGGAGGCGGCGTCCAGCACGTTTTGCCGGCGCCGCCGGTCAGAGCGCCGGCATCTGCCAATGAGGATCTAGAGCCGCACTGGCAGGCGAAAGGCCCCGGCCTCGGGGCCTTTCGTTTACTAGGCCCGAGAATTCGCGCCAGCGAATTCTCGCCAGCGCCGAAGGCGCCATTCTCGCCACCTAGTTTGCGCAAGCAAACTAGGCTGCTCTTCCTCGGGCGCGGCGACCGTGACGAGCGTGGGCGCGGTGCCTTTGTCGATCGTGTCGCGGGTGACCACGCACTTGCGGACGTCGCGACGCGAGGGCAGCTCGAACTGGACCTCGAGCAGAACCTCCTCGATGATCGAGCGCAGGCCGCGGGCGCCGGTCTCTCGCTCGAGCGCCTTGTCGGCAATCGAGGACAGCGCCTCATCGGCGAACACCAGCTCGATCCCATCGAACTGGAAGAACCGCTGGAACTGCTTGGCCAGCGCGTTGCGCGGCTCGGTCAGGATCTTCATCAGCTCGTTGCGCGAGAGCTGATGGATCGCCGACATCACCGGCAGGCGGCCGATGAACTCGGGGATCAGCCCGTACATGATCAGGTCCTCGGGCAGGCAGTGCTCGAAGATCTCGCCGGTGTCGCGCTGCTCCTTGGACTGGATCGTGGCGCCGAAGCCGACGCCCTGATGCCCGATCCGCCGCTCGATCACGCGGTCCAGGTTCGCGAACGCGCCACCGCAGATGAATAGGACGTTGGTGGTGTCGATCGAGAGGAACTCCTGGTGCGGGTGCTTGCGGCCACCCTGCGGCGGAACCGATGCGGTGGTCCCCTCCAGAATCTTCAGCAGCGCCTGCTGGACGCCCTCCCCGGAAACGTCGCGAGTGATCGACGGGTTGTCCGCCTTGCGGGCGATCTTGTCGACCTCGTCGATGTAGATGATCCCCGTCTCGGCCTTCTTGACGTCGTAGTCGGCCGCCTGGATCAGCTTCAGGAGGATGTTCTCGACGTCCTCGCCGACATACCCGGCCTCGGTCAGCGCCGTCGCGTCGGCGATCGCGAACGGGACGTTGAGGATCTTGGCCAGCGTCTGGGCGAGCAGGGTTTTGCCGCACCCGGTCGGGCCGAGCAGGAGGATGTTGGACTTCTGCAGCTCGATGTCGTTGTCATCGGACTGCATCATCTGCACACGCTTGTAGTGGTTGTAAACGGCCACCGAGAGCGAGCGCTTGGCCTGCTCCTGACCCACCACGTATTCGTTCAGGACGTCGTAGATCTCCCGCGGCTTGGGCAGGTTCTCGATGTCGAAGCTGGGCGGTGCGGTGAGCTCCTCATCGATGATCTCGTTGCAGAGATCGATGCACTCGTCGCAGATGTAGACGCCCGGTCCAGCGATCAGCTTCTTGACCTGACGCTGGGACTTCCCGCAGAAGCTGCAAAGAAGTTGTTCGTTGGAGTCGGTGGGACGTGCCATCAATCCTCTCCCCGGAGCTCGGCCCGATCGCCGATCTCGTGCCCTAAGACTAGTGCCTCAGTGCTGCGAGATCACGCGGTCGATGATTCCGTACTCCTTGGCCTCCTCGGAGCTCATGAAATAGTCGCGTTCGGTGTCCTGCCGGACCTGCTCGAGCTCCTTGCCGGTGTGCTTGGCGATGATCTCGTCCAGACGGCGGCGCACATCGATGATCTCCTTGGCGTGAATCTCGATATCCGTGGCCTGGCCCTGGAAGCTCGAGGACACCTGGTGGATCAGGATCTTCGCGTTGGGTAGGGCCATCCGCTTGCCGTGCGCTCCCCCTGAGAGCAGCAGGGCGCCCATCGACATCGCGATGCCGACGCAGATCGTCGACACGTCGGGCTTGATGAACTGCATCGTGTCGTAGATCGCCAGGCCGGCGTAGACCGAGCCGCCCGGCGAGTTGACGTAGAGCGAGATGTCCTTGTCGGGATCCTCGGACTCCAGATGCAGGAGCTGGGCCACGATCAGATTCGCGATCTGATCGTCCACGGGCGTGCCAAGGAAGATGATCCGCTCATTCAGTAGGCGGCTGTAGATGTCGAACGCGCGCTCCCCGCGGGAGGTCTGCTCGACGACCATCGGTACTAAAGGGCTCATGGTCCTCGCTTCATTTGCCGGTTGCGCCCGGATTCCTGCCGAGCGTAGCAGTGGAGGAATTGGCTCTAGACCGCATGGGAAGTCAGAGCGACTGCGGCCAATTCCTCCATTGGGAGAATTTGCGGGGGCAAATTCTCCCGGGCGCACGCCGGCCCCCCGAGTATTCGCGCCAGCGAATACTCGCTAGGGAGTTAGCCCGACTTTCCCCAAACCGACGGAGCGCTTGAGGGCTAACTCCCCGGGGTCCAAATCTGGCCGGGGGCGGACTTCTCCGACGCCCCCGGGGTCCAGAGCTTGTCGCGGGCTTGGGCCTGTTCGACGCTGATCGGCTTGGCTTCGCGCACGATCAGCTCGAGGGCCTGCCGGGTGGCCACGTCCTCGCGCATGCGCTCGAGGCGGCCCCGGGAGCGCAGTTGCTCGATCAGCTTCTCGGCACTGGTCTCGCCGCTCTGGGCAGCGGGCTCCAGCGCGACGCGGAGGTCTTCGTCGCTGGGCTCGATCTGCTCGGCCTCGACGATCGCCGCCAGCACCGCCTCACGGCGAAGGGCGGCGGCGGCCTCGGGCTCGGCCTCGTGCGCGAGCTCTTCCTCGTCCTTGCCGGCGATTCGCAGGTAGGCCTCCTTCGAGAGGCCCTGCCGGGAGAGCGCCGAAAGCGTCTCGGAGAGAAGTTCGTGGGCCCGCGCGTGGATCAGCTTGTCCGGCACCTCGATCTCCGCCTGGGCCACCGCCGCCTCCAGCACCGCCTGCTCGAACTCCCGCTCGATCGAGCGTTCCTCGACCTCGCGCAGACGCTTGGCGACGTCCTCGCGGAGCTCGGCCAGGGTCTCGAACTCGGTCGAATCCGAGGCGAAGTCGTCGTCGAGCTCGGGCAGCAGCTTGGCCTTGACCTCGCTGACCGTGACCTCGAAGGTCGCGTCCTTGCCGCCCAGGTCCCCTGCGTAGTCGTCAGGGAACTTGACCGAAACCTCGCGCTGCTCGCCGGCGCTCGCGCCGATCAACTGGTCTTCGAAGCCGGGAATCAGACGACCCGAGCCCAGCTCGAGCAGCTGATCGCGGCCCTCGCCGCCCTCGAACGGGACGCCGTCGACGCTGCCGAGATAGTCCATCACGATGTGATCGCCCGCCTGGGCGGCGCGGTCCACGGTCTCGAGCGTGGCGAAGCGGTCCCGCAGGCGGTCGAGCTCGGCTTCGATCCCGGAATCCTCGACATGCGGTTCGCGGCGCCCGACCTCGAGTCCCTTGTAGTCGCCGAGCGTGGCCCGCGGGCGCACGCCGATCTCGATCGAGAAGGCGAGCGGTTGGCCCTCGGTGGGGAGGTCGCCGACATCGAGCTCGGGCTCGCCCACCGGAGCGATCCCGGACTCGTCGATGGCGTCGACGTACCAGCTGCCGAGCGAGCTGCGCAGCGCCTCGTCGAGCACGGTCTCCCGTCCGAGCCGGCGGATGACGACCGGCGGAGGAACCTTGCCCTTGCGGAAGCCCGGGATCCGCATCTGGCGTCCGAGCTCCTTCGCCGCCTGCTGAACCCGCCGCTCGACTTCGTCCGCCGGCACCTCGGCGTCGACCCGCACGCGCGACTCTGGGAGCTCCGTGACGTTTGTCTTGACTGATGCCATCGCCAGCAGACGATAGCTTGGCACCGTGTTCCGAAGGGGTGCAGCTCGCCTTGTCACCGGGCCCGCGGCGTTTCTCGTGGCCGGCATCGTCGATGTGCTTGCGTTCACGACCGTCGCGCTGCGCGAGGCGGCGCGCCGCCGCTGGGCAGCTCGCTGAGGGCCCCGAGGGACCGATGCGCCAGCCGATGCGTCGCACCCAGCGCCCCTCTACCATCGGGCCACACATGCGCGTCGCGATGAGGTTGTCGAATGCTGCCCGTCGCTGCCGCAGCACCCGCGCGCTCGAGATCGCCATCGCGCTGTGCGCGCTGCTGTGTCTACTGCCGGCTCGCGCGCTGGCCTCCGAAACTCAGGAATCGATCCTGATGGACGACGACCAGCTGATCTACGCCTCGCCGAACCACGTGGCCGAGGCGATGTCGCAGATCGCTTCGCTGGGAGTCAACCGCGTCAAGGTTTCGGTGGTCTGGTCGCTGGTCGCCCCCAGCGCGAGCTCGGTCAGGCGCCCCAGGTTCGACGCGACCGATCCGGCGGCCTATCCACCCGGCGCGTGGGACCGCTACGACCTGATCGTGCGCCTCGCCCGCCAGCTCGGGCTCGGCGTCTACTTCCAGCTCACGGCGCCGGCCCCGGCCTGGGCGGTGGCCCGCGGCAAACCGACGCAAGGATATCCGTGGTCGCAGAAGCCCAACCCGCGACAGTTCGGTCAGTTCGCGCAGGCGGTAGGCCGGCGGTACCGCGGCGACTACGTCACGACGGTGCCGAGCGACGAGCCGACCCCACAGGTGCTGGGTCTCCCGCTGGCGCTCCCGCTGAGCGAGGCCCCCGCGCCTGGAACGCCCGATCCCCTACCCCGGGTCAGCTACTGGGGGATCTGGAACGAGCCCAACGAGGGGGCGTGGCTGAACCCGCAGTATCGCCTCGGCCGGCACGGAGTCCACCTCGCGGTGGCACCGGCTCTGTACCGGGGTCTGGTCGACGGAGCCTACGCCGGGCTAAGCGCCGCCGGACACGCCCACGACACGATCCTGATCGGTGAGACCGCCTCCGGCGGTAACACGCTGCCCACCCCGTTCGTCCGCGACCTCTACTGCGTGGGCTCGACGGACCGACCACTGCGTGGAAACGCCGCCGGCCAGATCTACTGTCCGGGGTCGGGGAGCGCCGCCGGCTTCGTCGGTGCGCACCCCGGGCTGTTTCGGTCGGGGGGCTATGCGCATCACCCGTACTCGTTCGACCAGTCGCCGTCGAAACCGATGCCGACGCCGGGATTGGTCACCCTGGCCACCCTGCCCAGCTTCGAGCGCACCTTCGACCGGATCTTTGCCGCGTACGGCCGCCCGCGCGGGTTCCCGATGTACCTGACCGAGTTCGGCTACAAGACCGATCCGCCGAACCCGTACGTGCACACCTCACTCGGCCAGCAGGAGACGTTCATCAACGAGGGCGAGTATCTGGCGTGGAAGGACCCACGGGTCCACGCCCTGGCGCAGTTCCTGCTGGTCGACGACAGGCCGAAGGCGGGCACCAAGCGCGGCTCGCGCGCTTACTGGGGCACGTTCCAGAGCGGCCTCGAGTACATCAACGGCGCGCACAAGCCGAGCTACAACGCATTCCAGATCCCGATCTGGCTGCCGAGCGCGCGGCCGGGACACAGAGTCACCGTCTGGGGTCAGTTGCGACCGGCCGCCCACGCCGCGCTGCAGTACGCCGGGCTTCAGTACGCGCAGGCCAGGTCCAAGCGCTGGAACACGCTGCGGCTGATTCAGACCGGCAACTCCCAGGGCTTTCTCGTAGCGCACGTCGCGATTCCGGCCAAGGGCGTGGTCCGCCTGGCCTGGCTCGACCCGAGCACCGGCACGGTCGACTACAGCCGTACCGTTCCCATCGGCTGAGGCCGACTACGGCGTCAGTGCTCGCATATCGCGACCGTCGAAGTAGACGACGCCGACCGGCCGACCGGGCGTGACGGTGGGCTTCACCAGCACGGCGCTGACGGTGCCGAGGTAGGGCGAGCCGGCGCCGGGCGGGGTGCTCACCGCGCATCCGGCCGCGCCGACGGTGGCTCCCCCCAGCACGCTGACCTCGAACGGGGCGCGGGAGGTGCTTGCACCGAGCCCCAAGCCGCCGGGAAGAGCTCGGAAGGAAACCTGGCCGCCCAGCAGGTCGAGCGCATGCACCGGCGCGCAGGTGACCACCGTGACGTCCGGCCGGCCGGAAAGCTGGACGGCGTCCTGGAGGGCATCCGGAAACAGGTGGGCCTGCCGGTAGTCGGTCGGGACCGAGAGCACTACCAGCTGGCCGTCGCGAGGAGCCAACCGGGCCAGCTCGGTGACGATCCGTCGGGACTCGTGTCCCGCGGCATGCCAGTCGGCCGCGTTCAGAACGCAGGCAAGCCCACAGATCGCGATCAGGGGCGGACCCAGCAGCCACGCGACCCGGCGGCGAGCCAACCCGATCAACGCCGCGGCCGTGATGGCCAGGCCGACGCTAGGTAACAGCAGCAACCGGTCGCCGTTGCGGGTGTTCAGATTCAACGGTTGGTTCAGAACCGGAATCAGCGCCACGTAGAACCAAGCCAACCCGCCGGCGGCAACCCGGACCAGCCGTGACGATCCGGCCCGCGTGCCGTGCCGGACCGTCGCGGCGATCAGACCGGCCAGGAGCGCCGGCATGAGCAGCAGCACCGGGTACCGGAGCAGCTGGAGTTGAGGTGCCGACAGGGCTGCGGCCGAGAAGCTGACGAGACTCCCGCCGGCCCGCTCGGGGGTGAGCCCAGTGCCCCCGTAGCCCCCGAGACCGTGAATGACCAGTCCCCGGACGACCAGCACGAGCACCACCCCGGCGAGTATCGCCAGCGCCGGATGCCAGCGCCGACCGCGCCCATCACCGGCCGCGGGGTCCAGCCAGATCAGGATGGCCGCCAGCACCGGCAGCACCACGGCGATCTCCTTGGACAACATCGCTGCGCCGGCCAGCGCCGCGGCGACCGCCAAGGTGCCGCGCGCCCGACTCGAGCCGGTTCCCACCAGCAGGGCGGCGAGCCCCAGGGCGACGGCCAGCAGATCGGTGTTCCCGGAGATCCAGGCCACGGATTCGCCGTGGCTGGGGAACACGGCGAACAAGAGCCCGCCGAGCAGCGCGGCTGGCCGATCGACCAACCGCCCCAGGAGCACGACGACCTCGCCGCAGATCAGGCCAAACAGTGCGAGGTTCGCCAGGTGCTCGGCGACCGGGCTACCCGAGAGCTGGTTGATCCCCGCGTTCCAGAGCACCCACAGGGGGCGGTAGAAGTGCCCGGAGCCGGCCATCTGGCCCAGATCGTTGTGCCCGAACGGCCAGAGCACACCGGTGACCCGGTGGATGGTTCGCAACAGGACGAAGTCGTCGGCCAGCCGGCCACTGCCCAGCCCGGGAGCGAACAGGCAGCCGCCGAGGACCGCGCAGCCGAGCGGCGGCGCCATCGGCCGCAGGCGGGCGGCCACTAACCGGGGGAGCCGCTCTGGATCAGGTTGCGCACCTCCCGCAGGGCGACCGGCAGCGTCGTCGTGTCGTACACGCGGGAGGCCTTGATGTCGGCGATCATCCCCAGACAGCGCTCGAGCGCGGCGCGATGCCGCAGGGCCCAGGCCTCGATCGCCTCCTCGGCACCGGCGCCGCCGGCCTCCAGCGCGTCCTGTGTGACGACGCGAGCCAGGCTGTAGAGGTCATCGCGGAGGGCCGCCCGCGCGAGCGCCTGCCAGCGATTGCCCCGGGGCAGCTCGATGATCCGGTCTCGCAGCCAATTGAGCTGGAGCTTCGAGCCGAGCCGGAAGTACGTGACCATCACGACCTCGGGCGGGCGCTGGACGGCGTTCGCGACCTCCACGATGTCGAACACGGACAACATCGACGGCATCGAGGCCACGGATCGTGCCAGAGCTGCCGGTACCCCGCCTTCGATCAGCTCGGCCGCGCGTCCCTCGAAGGCCTGCCGGTCGGCCCCGTCGAGCACATCCGGCAGCGCCGCGGCCAGCATCGCGGCGCAGGGCTCCACGTGGCGCGTGGTCAGCGCGATGTCGATCGTCCCCGAATGCGCGTGCACCAGCCGGCGGGTCGCGCGCTCGACGAGCCGCCTCCCGTCGATCAGCATCGACAACTGCATCTGCGCCTCGACGCGGTTGTCCAGCTGCTCGACCGCGCGCCAGAAGTCGCGCATGTCGAACACCTCACGGGCCACCGCGTAGGCCCGGGCCAGGGCCGAGGCCGGGGCGCCGGTCTCCTCGCCGAGCCGGAACATGAAAGTGGTGCCGGCCCGGTCGATGAGCTGGTTGGCTACGACCGTGGCGACGATCTCGCGGCGCAGACGATGGCCGCGCATCTCGGCGCCGAAACGCTCCGGCAGAGGTGCGGGGAAGTAGCGCTCGAGGTCGTGCGCGAGGTACGGATCCTCGGGCAGGTCGGACTCGAGCAGTTCGGCGTAAAGGCGGATCTTGCAGTACGCCATCACCACCGCCAGCTCCGGGGCGAGCATCCCCTTGTGGTTCTTCTTGCGCTCGTTGATCGTCTCGTCGTCCGGCAGGAACTCGAGCTCGCGGTTCAGCCCGGCGACCTGCTCGAGCCGGCGGATCAGCCGCGCGTGCACGTCGATCATGGACTCGGCCTGCGCGGAGGCGAGGCTCATCGCCTGGGTTTGCGTGTAGCTGCCGTAGAGGACCTGTTCGGCCACCGCGTCGGTCATCTCGACAAGCAGGGCGTTGCGCTGCTTCTCGGTCATGTCCCCGGCGGCGACGATCGCGTCGAGCAGAATCTTGATGTTGACCTCGTGGTCGGAGCAGTTCACGCCCGCGACGTTGTCGATCGCGTCGGTGTAGATGGCACCGCCTCCGAGCGCGTACTCGATCCGGCCCCGCTGGGTGAACCCGAGGTTGCCGCCCTCGCCGACGACGCGGCAGCGAAGCTCGTTCCCGTTCAGCCGGACACCGTCGTTGGCCTTGTCGCCTGCGTCGGCGTGGGTTTCGCCCGACGCCTTCACGTAGGTGCCGATGCCGCCGTTCCAGAGCAGGTCGGCCGGCGCGCGCAGGATCCCCCGGATCAGCTCGGTCGGCGAGAGCTCGTCCTCGACGATGCCGAGCGCGGATTGCACCTGCGGAGTGATGGCGATCGACTTCGCGGTACGCGAGTGGACGCCGCCGCCCTCGGAGATCAACGACGGGTTGTAGTCACTCCAGCCGGAGCGCTCGAGCCCGAACAGCCGCTCGCGCTCCGCGAAGCTCGTGGCCGGGTCGGGGTCGGGATCGAGGAACACATGCATGTGGTTGAACGCCGCCAACAGCTTGATCTTGGGCGACAGCAGCATCCCGTTGCCGAACACGTCGCCGGACATGTCGCCGATCCCCACCACGGTGAACTCGGACTGCTGGACATCGGTGCCGAGCTCGCGGAAGTGACGCTTGACCGACTCCCAGGCACCGCGAGCGGTGATCCCCATCTGCTTGTGGTCGTAGCCCTGCGATCCTCCTGAGGCGAACGCGTCTCCGAGCCAGAAGCCGTAGTCGGCGGAGACGCCGTTGGCGATGTCGGAGAAGGTCGCCGTTCCCTTGTCCGCGGCCACGACGAGATACGGGTCGTCCTCGTCGTAGCGGACCACCCGCTCGGGCGGGATGACATCGCCGCCGACGATGTTGTCGGTCAGGTCGAGCAGGCCGGAGAGAAACGTCTTGTAACAGGCGATCCCCTCGGCCAGTAGGGCTTCTCGCCCACCCTGGGGCGGTTGCTTGACCACGAACCCGCCCTTGGAGCCGACCGGCACGATCAGGGCGTTCTTGACCATCTGCGCCTTCATCAGGCCGAGCACTTCGGTGCGGAAGTCCTCCCGTCGATCCGACCAGCGCAGACCCCCGCGCGCGACCTTCCCGCCGCGCAGATGGACACCTTCCACCCGAGGCGAGTAGACGAACACCTCGAAGTGGGGACGCGGCAATGGCAGCCCGGGAATCAGCGACGGATCGAGCTTGAAGGAGAGGTATGCCAACGGCTTGCCTGTGGTATCGCGGCGGAAGTAGTTGGTCCTCAGGATCGCCCTGGTCACCGCCAGGAAGTTGCGCAGGATCCGATCCTCGTCAAGGCTTTGGACGGCATCGATCGCGTGCTCGATCGACGTCGACAGCCGATCGGCCGCCTCGGCGTCCCGCGCGTCCGGATCCAGCCGCGCGCCCCACAGCTGCACGAGCAGCACCGCCAGATCCGGATGGCCGATCAGCGTCCGCACCATGTAGGCATCCGAATACGCGGTCCCCGCCTGACGGAGGTACTTGGCGATGGCGCGGATGACCGTCACCTGCCGGCCGGTGAGCCCGGCCCGCAGCACCAGTCCGCCGAGGCCGTCGTCCTCGAATTCCCCGGACCAGACCCCGAGGAAGGTCTCCTGGAACAGCTCGCGGACGGGCTCCAATTTGTCGGTCGGACAACGCAGGCCGAAGTCGTAGATCCAGACCGGCTCGCGACCTTCCGGCGATATCTCGTAGGGTCGCTCGTCGGCGACCCGCGCACCCATGTGCTCAAACGTCGGCAGGACATCGGACAGGGACACCTCGGACGCGCTGAAGAGCTTGCAGCGAATCGAGCCATCGTCGGCATCCATCGGGCGATAGAGCCGGATGATCGGTTCGTGCCCGCCGGCCAGCTCCTCGATCCTGGCGATGTCGGCGACCGCCGAGCGGGCGACCCAGTCGTCACGGTAGGCGATCGGAAACGCGCGCTCGTAGCGCTTGTGCAGGCGTGCTCCCTGCTCCTCCCCGAGCTCTTCGATCAGCGCATCGCGAAGGTCGTCGGTCCAGGCTCGGATCGCCCGCACCACCCGCGCCTCGATCTCGCCGAGGTCGTAATCGTCCCGCACCCCGTCGCAGTGGACGATGTAGTGGACGCGAGCGACCAGCGACTCGGAGAGCATCAAGCTCCAGTCGACGTGCGTGCCGGAGAAGGCCTCGACCAGGATCGACGCCACGCGCTCGCGGTTCTCGGTGTTGAAGCGGTCGCGCGGGAGGCAGACCAGGCACGCGACGAACCGATCGAGCGCGTCGCGTCGGACGAACACTCGAACGCGCTGGCGCTCACCAAGGCCGAGAATGCCCATCGCCACCCCGAACAGCTCTTCTCGGTCGATCTGGAACAGCGAGTCGCGCGGGTAGGACTCGAGAATCTCCGTGAGCGCCTTCGCGTCGTGGCTGTCCGGCGGGAACCCCGCGCGCTCAAGGACGTATCGGAGCTTGCCGCGGACCGTCGGGATCTCCAGCGCGCTGTCCTTGTAGGCGGCGGTGGTGTAGAGCCCGAGGAACCGGCGCTCGCCGGTCACCTCGCCGTCGGGCCCGAAGCGCTTGACCCCGACGTAGTCGAGGTAGGAGGGCCGGTGCACCGTCGATCGCGAGTTGGCCTTCGTCAGCACCAGGGCTCGGGGGCTCCTGACGAGCGCGAGCGCCTTGGGTTTGAGCTTCGTGTGGCTGCGACTCGAGGGGGTGCGCAGGATGCCCAGTCCCGAGTCCGCCACGACCCTGAGCGTGGCGGCACCGTCCTGCTCAACCAGGTCGTACTCGCGGTAGCCGAGGAACGTGAAGTGGTCATTCGCCAGCCAGCGCATGAACTCGACCGCTTCATCGAGCTCCGCGCGCTCGAGGTTTGGGTTCGGTGCCATCAGTTCCTCGGCCACCGATTGGGCCCTGGTTCGCATCTCGGTCCAGTCCTCGACGGCGGCGCTCACCTCTCCCAGCACGCGCTCAACTTGCGCCAGCAGCTCGGCCAGCCGCTCCGGGTCGGTCTCGCGCTCGACCTCGGCATGCAGGATCGATTCGGCGATCGCGTCCTCGTGCTCGGCGCCCGGTCGCAGCACCCCGGTCAGGTTGCCCTCGCCGTCCCTGAGCACCCGGATCACCGGGTGGATCACCAGGTCGATCGCGTGGCCGCCGTGCCCGAGCTCCATGGTCACCGAATCGACCAGGAACGGCATGTCCGCGGTCACGAGGTCGACGACGGTGTGCGAAGACTGCCAGCCGTCCTCCTCGGGGTCCGGGTTGTAGACGCGGACTTTGGCGGTGCCGGGCGGGCGCCGCTGGGCCAGGTTCCAGTGCGCCACCGCGGCCCCGTAGAGGTCGAGCGCCGATCGCTCCGCCAGATCCGCGGGCGGCACCCAGTGGTAGTACTGCCGCACGAATTCGCTGCACGGGCCGGCCTGCTCCGACGGCACGCGCTCGCGAACCCGCGCGCAAACAGCGTCGATCAGCTCCGCCTCGAGCTCCGCCGCCTTCACCGCCATCTCGACACCGCCTCTCCTGATCGCAGTAGTCGTTGCTGCCTGGCCAGCCTACTCCGCGCCAAGACTCTTACGTCGAACCGACACTCGCCGGTCATTCTCAGGCGCACTTTCGGCTCTCCCGCACGTCCGTGGTGCAGAGGCTGTCGAAGGACGGCGCAATCCCCCGGGGAGGTCAGCGATGAGTCGGCACGAGATCACGTCAGTTGCTGTGCGCCCGGCATGGACGCGGTAACCGCGCCTCTGAAGCCTCCGCTGGCCGTGCCGCGGCGGCTGCTCCGGCTCAGATCGGACGCCGTCCTGGCCGAGCGCTTTGCCGGCGGCGACGAGACGGCGTTCGCGGTTCTCTACGAGCGCCACCGCGCCAGCGTGCTGGCCGTCTGCATGGGCGTGCTCGGATCGAACCACGACGCCGAGGACGCCGCCCAGGACTCGTTTTCCGCGCTGGCGGTGGCGTTGCGGGGCCACCCTCCGCGAGATTTGCGGGCGTGGCTCGCGCGCGTGGCTCGCAACGCGGCGATCGATATCGCGCGCCGGCGACGGCGCACGCTCACCACTGACGCCGAGGTCCCGGACGTGCCCGCCACGACCGTCGGCAAGGGCGAGCTCGAGAGCGTCATGGCCGGCATCCGCGAGCTGCCAGAAGGCCAGCGCACGGCCTTGCTGATGCGGGAGCTGGCCGGCCATTCCTATACGGAGATCGCGACCCTGCTTGAGACCGACGAGGAAGCGGTCAGGGGATTGATCGCCCGCGCGCGGATGAGCCTGCGCACTCACCGCGATGCCAGCGAGCTGCCCTGCGCCTCGGCGCGCGCGGCACTGGCCGCGGAGCGCAGCGGCGCCACGCGCGAGCCGACCGTGCGCCGGCACGTTCGCGGTTGTGCGCCATGCCGGGCCTACAAGCAAGCGCTGCGCGACGATGCCCGGGCGCTGCGCGGGCTCATGCCGGTCCCGGCAAGCGGGGTCGCCGGCAGCGGGGCGTTCCTGGGCGGGCTCGCCGCCAAGGGCGCCCTCGTGGGCGGTGCCCTGACCCAGCTGACGGCGGCCTGCGCGGTCTCGGCTTGCGCGGTGGGTGGCGTGGTGCTGCTGTATCCGAGCCCCCAGCCTCACCGCGGGGCCCCCGCGCGCGTCGCCCACGTGCCCGCCCGGCCCGGGGCAGCCGGCCAAGTCAGGCCCCGGCTGGGGCAGCGGCCAAGTCAGGCCCCGGCGGGGCAGCGGCCAAGTCAGGCCGCGGGCCGCGCCGGTCCGCCCGCGGCGAGCCGGGTCCGCCGGCGCGAGAGCCGGTTCGCGGCGCCGGCGGCCGGCCCGGCCAGCTGCACGCCCGGAGGTCCCGATGGGCGACCGCATCGGGCGGGGAGCTCGGCCGGCGCCGGCGACCTTGGGCGGCACCCAGCCCCGCCGGCGTCCACGGCTGTCACGATCACCGGCGGCTCCCGGTGCGGCGACCGGATCGGGCGGCCGGGGCCCCTACACCGGCTTCACCGGCCCCCCTAGCTCCCTCGTCTCCCGCGGATATGCGGGCCCGCCCGCGTCCTCGGTCTCGCCGGGAGGCCCGGGCCCGCAGCCTCAGAGCGCCGGCTCGACAATCGGCCGACCGAGTGGAGCCGGCGCGGGGCAACCAGGCCCGAACCCGACCGCCCACGCTGCCTACGGCCAGTCGCCGGCCCCGAATCTCCCGACGAGCAGCTCGCCGAGCCGGGGCGGCCGGACTTGACACGCATACGAACATATGTTCGTGACGAGCGACGGCAACCCCTACTCCCGGTTCCGCCGCGCGCTCGAGACCGGGAACGCCGCCCTGGTCACGGCGGCCGCGCTCGAACTCCCGCGGATCGCGCTCGACGACGCGCTGCGGATCTGCCTGGTCCTGCGCGGCGGTGACCGCGAGCGCTACGAGCGGGCGGCCGTCCGCTGGCTGGGGCGGTTCGCGCTCGAGGCGCGCGGAGTCACGATCGAGGACCTGCAGCTCGCCGCCGACGCGC
This sequence comes from uncultured Solirubrobacterales bacterium, assembly GCA_963744755.1. Lineage (GTDB taxonomy): Bacteria > Actinomycetota > Thermoleophilia > Solirubrobacterales > Solirubrobacteraceae > Palsa-465. Next base: position 220,774 of record CAVUUS010000001.1, read on the forward strand.
TCGACGCGCTGCCCGAACGGGCGAGCGATGCGATGGAGCGCCTACAGCGGCTGTGCCTGGCCCGCGGCCTGGGGTGACCCGGCTCGGCTGCGCTAAGTTCGCCCTGTGCGCCTCGATCTGAATCAGCGACTGTTCGCGTTCTACTACCCCAGGCTGGTGTCGCTGGCCGAAAATGCCGGTCAGCGCGAGACGCGACGGGAGTTGCTCGCGCAGGCGCAGGGGAGGACGCTCGAGCTCGGCGCCGGGAGTGGGCTGAACGTCCCGCATTACACCGAGCGGGTCACGGAGCTCACGCTGACCGAGCCGAGTCCGCCCATGCTCAGCAGGCTGCGCGCCGAGATCGAGGCTGCGCCCCCGCGCAGCGGCTCTTGGGAGCTCGTGCGGTCCGGCGCGGAGGAGTTGCCGTTCGCGGACGACAGCTTCGACACCGTCGCGGCCACTTACGTGCTGTGCACCGTCCCGGATCCCTCGGCGGCCCTGCGCGAGATCGACCGTGTGCTCGCCCCTGGCGGCCGCTACCTGTTCCTCGAACATGTCCACGCCGGGGAGGGCACGGCGCTCGGCCGTTTTCAGGACCTGATCGAACTCCCCCACCGTTATATCGCCGCGGGCTGCCATCCGAATCGACGCACCGCGGCGCTGCTGGAGGCCTCGCCGTTGGCGCTGGAGCGCATCGAGTCAGGGGTGCAGCCGCGAGCGTTTCCGAGCGTCCGGCCGACGATCATCGGGTCGGCGCGAACGGTCACTCCGACCGCGGCGGCGTCTCCGCGGTCGGACCGTCGGGGCCACCCCGGCGACGCCGAATGAGTCGGGCGGGCCGTAGGGACTGGGTGCGGCTCGCGCCGCGGCGTCGACCGCGCCGGACGTCACGGCGGTTCTCGCGTTCGGTGCCTTTGAAGACGATCATGGTCATGGTGGCGATCGGCCGAACGATCGCTGCGCCCAGGAACACCAGCAACACGTAGAAGACGGCGATCACGATGACCATGCTGCCGATCGGCCAGCTCGTGATCGCCTCGAGGATCACGCCCGCGGCGATGCACAGCAGTAGATAGCCGAACAGCACACGTCCGGCCGCGCGATCGGAAATCCGCGGCCGCCTCCGCCGTTCTTGTTCGCGCGCAGACACCCTGATAAGAAGGATGCCCGCAAACCCTCCAGTACACAAGCCGCGTGATTTCGCGGTGCCGTCAGCAATGCCGTGACTCATTCCCCCGACACACCTCGGCTGTCCTTCGGAGACCTCACCGAAGCGGTGGTCGCGCTGCGCGAGCGAGGCCTGCGGCTCACCACCCCTCGCCGGCTCGTCCTCCAGGCGCTGTTCGACGCGGCCGGGCCCGTTTCCGCCGAACAAATCGAACAGAGCCTCGGCCTCGACGTTACATCGGTGTACCGCAACCTCGAGACGCTCGAGCAGAACGGGCTGGTGCGACACGTCCATCTCGGACATGGACCTGGCATGTACGTGCTCGTGGGCCGCGGCGAACGAGAGTTCCTCTCCTGCGAGCGCTGCGGCGCCGTCCGCAGCCTCACCACCGCCCAACTCGATCCGATCCGGGAGCAGATCGCCTCGCTGTTCGGCTACCAGGCCCGCTTCACGCACTTCCCGATCGTCGGTCTCTGCCCGGAATGCGCCGGGCAGCGCGTAGCTACTTGACCGCGGCCGCCTTGGTCGCGCGGGCGGTGCCGTTACCCCGTAGCTTGTATCCGCGCTGCACCTTGACGATCTCACCACTGGTGGCGAGCTTCGACAGCGTCGTGCTCACCGTCGGACGAGCCAGCCCGGTGGCGGCGGCAACTTCACCGGCAGTCAAGCCTTTGTCGCTGTCCAGTGCCGCCAGGACGGCGCGCTTCGTCGCGCCAGGCGCGGTCCGGGCGCGCGAGGCACCGTCGGTCCGGCTCGGAGCGCTCGCCGCGGCTCCGCTCGCCGCGGCTCCGCTCGCCGCGGCTGTGCTCGCCGCGGCGGCCGAGCCGCTGCTCCGTGAGCTCGGGGCGCGCCGACGGCTGGGCGTCGCGGACGGCGAGCTTTCCCGCGGATCCAGTGCGGCAAGTGCATGGCGAAGCTTGTCGGCTTCGGCCAGAAGCTGGTCCAGCCGCTCCTGAATTTGACTGCGGATACGGTCGATCATTTACGCCCCTGTCTCGTGGGTGTGGGTACCGATCGTACTGACGGGGCGTCGGAGGCTAACCTCGGTGTCAAAATGCCGCTCCAGAATCGCGTCACTCCGCTCGGCGAACTGATCAGCGATGCAGGACGTGGCCTGGTCTATGGCAACCGCGGCTGCTTGCACGACGAGCATGGACACATCCGCCGGCGGTTCAATGGCAGGCGCTGGATTGCCTGCCGGCTGCAGTTCCGCAATTGGCATCGTCATCCGCTGATGCAGCCCGGTCGCTTCACCGAGCTGTTCCTTCTCGACGAGGCCACCGCGTTCGCGGCTGGACATCGTCCGTGTGCGCTGTGCCGCCGGCAGGACTACAACCGCTTCACCGCCCTCTGGTGCGAGCTCCACCCGGGTCAGGCCGGTGCCGACGCAATCGATGAACAGCTGCACCGCGAGCGAGTGGCTCCGGGCACACGCACCCACCTCTGTCACGAGGCCGCGCTCGACGAGCTGCCTGACGGCGCATTCGTCCTGCGCGAGAACCGTCCGTGGCTGGTGCTCGGCTCCGAGCTACTGAGCTGGACACCGCAGGGTTACGCCGGGCGAGGACCGCGACCGGCAGGCCAGCGGGCGCTCGTGGTTACCCCACCTTCTCTGCTCGCCGTCCTGCGCGCCGGCTGGGAGTCCGCCCTGCCGCTACTACATCCGAGCGCCCCTGGCTAGGGCGTGTTACCCCGCAACTCCCGTAACCAGGCATCGGCGTGTCCGTCGCTCGGCGCGCGCCAGTCCGAGCGCGGCGACAACGACCCGCCAGAACCGACTTTCGGGGCATTGGGCAGCGCGGAGCGCTTGAACTGGCTGGTCCGGAAGAAGCGATCCAGGAACACCTCGAGCCAGTGCCGGATCTCCTCCGGGGAATACTGGTTGCGCCGCTCCAGCGGGATCAGGTCGGGCCAGTCACCGCGGTCCCGGTCGGACCAGGCGTGCTCGGCCAGAAATGCCACCTTGCTCGGCCGGTAGCCGAACCGCAGGATGTAATAGAGGAAGAAGTCCTGGAGCTCATAGGGGCCGACGACGCTCTCGCTGTCCTGCCCCGGTCCGTCGCCGTCGTCCTCGCCGCCCGGAATCAGCTCCGGCGAGATGGCCGTTTCGAGCACCGAGCCGAGCACCTCGCCGGCCTCCGCCCCGTATTGATCGGTGTCGATCGCCCAGCGGAGGAGAAACCCGATCAGCGTCTTCGGCACCGACGCGTTCACGCTGTAGTGCGACATGTGGTCGCCCACCCCGTAGGTGCACCAGCCCAGCGCGAGCTCGCTCAGATCGCCGGTGCCGAGCACGATCCCCTGGTGGTAGTTGGCCAGGCGGAACAGGTGCGAGGTCCGTTCGCCCGCCTGCACGTTTTCGTAGGTGACGTCGTACTGGGGCTCGCCCTCGGCCGCCGGGTGACCGAGGTCGCGCAGCATCTGGCTCGCCGACGGGCGGATGTCGAGCTCGTTGGCGCTCACCCCGAGCGCCTTCATCAGCGCACGGGCGTTGCGGAGCGTGAGCTTGCTCGTGGCAAAGCCGGGCAGCGTGTAGGCGAGCACATTGCCGCGCGGCAGGCCCAGGCGATCGACCGCACGCGCGGCGACGATCAGCGCATGGGTGCTGTCGAGTCCCCCTGAGACGCCGATCACGATCTTTTCGATCCCCGTCGCCAGCAGCCGCGTCTGGAGCCCGCGCACCTGGATGTTGTAGACCTCCTCGCAGCGGTCGTTACGGCTGGCGGGGTCTGCGGGGACATAGGGGAAGCGCTCGACCCGCCGCTGCAGTGAGAAAGCCTCCTGCGGGCGGTCGGAGGTCGAACTCGATCCGGCGCAGCCGGGCCAGCCGCTCGCGCAGGTCGTGGACCTGATCGCCGTAGCTGCTGGTGCTCATGCGGTCGGAGAGGAGCCGGTCGAGATCGATGTCGGTGACGATCAGTTGTTCCTCGTCGGCGAAGCGCTCGGCCTCCACCAGCATCTGGCCGTTCTCGCAGATCAGTGCCTGGCCATCCCAGGCGACGTCGGTGGTCGACTCGCCAAGTCCCGCGGCCGTGTACACGTAGGCGGCGATCGTGCGAGCCGACTGGCCCTCGCACAGCGCGCGGCGGTAGCTCGCCTTGCCGACCGTGATGTTGCTGGCCGACAGGTTGGCCAACACCGTCGCTCCGGCCAGCGCTCCGTAGGTGCTGGGCGGGATCGGGGTCCACAGGTCCTCGCAGATCTCCACGTGCAGGGTGAATCCCGGCAGGTCGCGGGCGGCGAACAGCAACTCCGCTCCGCATGGGACGGCCTGGCCCAGCAGACGCAACTCGGCGCCGATCAGGTCGCGCGCGGCGCGGAACTGACGCTTCTCGTAGTACTCGTGGTACTCGGGCAGGTAGCTCTTGGGCGCGACGCCGAGAATCCGGCCGCGATGCACCACCACCGCCGTGTTGTAGAGCGCGCCCTCGGCTCGGAGCGGGACACCGACGACCAGCACCGGCGTCAGGTCCGCGCTGGCCCGCACAACCCGTTCGAGCGCCTGCTCCGCCGCGTCGAGCAGAGCGCTCTGGTGAAACAGGTCCTCGCTCGAATAGGCGGCCAGCCCGAGCTCCGGGAAGATCACCAGTCCAGCGCGCGACTCGTGCGCGCGCTGAGCCAGCTCCAGTGTGCGTCCCGCGTTGAATTGGGGATCCCCGACGCGAACCCGCGGAACCGCCGCGGCAACCCGGAAGAAGCCGTGGTCATAAGGAGAACTGAGCCGAGCCTTCGAATCTGTCTGGGGTGTGGGCATCGCGGGGGGAGTTACCGTCGTCCGCCAGTAAACCGCAGTCCGGCCTCGCGCTCAGGGCAGGGGCTCTGCCGTCATGCTGGTCCCGGTCACCTTGGTCAGGCGCCGCAGCAAGGCGTCCATGCCGGCGATCTCATATGTGGAGCGCTGCATCCCGGCCCCGCCGCCGCGCTTCAGCAGCGCCGGGAGCACCTCGAGCTCGTCCGCGCAGTCAAGCTCCTCGGCATGGCCACGAGCCAGCTCGAGCGCCTCGGTCGAGCAGCTCGCTGACCGGCCGCAGGGCGCCATCCGCATCCGGCAGCTGCGCCTGCACGCCGAACCGAGCCGCGCGAAAGGCTCCCTCCTCCAGAACCTCGGCCGGTGGGTCGGGCTGCGGGTCGGCCTCCGCGGCGTGGCGGGCCAGGCAGTGCGCGAGCGCGACCAGACCGGCCGTGTCGTCGAGCGAGGCCTGTACATCCAAGGCCCGCAACTCGACGGTGCCCAGACGCGGGTGAGGACGCAGCTTCCACCAGAACCAGGTGTAGTCGGGAACGTCCGCCGCTCGCGTCAGCAGTTGCACCGTGGTGCGGAAGTCCTCGAAGTCGCGCATCGCCCGCGGGACCCCCGAACGCGGCCAGCCGCGGAGCGTCATCTCGCGCGCCGAGGCCAAACCGGTATCGCGGCCGTGACGAAACGGCGAGTTCGCCGCCAGCGCCGTCAGCAGCGGCAGATGCCGGCGCAGACCGTTGAACGCGCGGATCGCCGTCTCCGCGTCGGGCATCCCGACGTGGATGTGCAGATCCCCCGATCGCCGTCGCGGCCGCATCGCCGAGCAGGTCCCGGATTCGCTCGTAGCGCTCCTTATCGGTGATCTCCGCCTCACCCTCGGCGGCCGAGGGATGCGTTCCAGATCCGAGCAGCCCGGCTCCGGTCGCCGTCACGGCCCGTCGCAGCCCCCCGAGCGTGCCGACCGCCTCGCCCGCGGTCCGGCACACGTCGGTGATCAATTCGACCTGGCTGGCGTGCAGCTCGCGCTCGACCGTCCCGTCGACCGGACCGAGCCGCTCCAGGACCGCGGCCGACGAGTTCGCCTGCCGGCCGTTGACGGGATCGACCAGGAACAGTTCCTCCTCGACGCCGACCGAGAACGCCCGACCGGTGCCGAACTCGTTGCCAATGTCGTCCGCCGGGCTCAGGTCCCCGTGCTTCCCGTCGTGGCCCCTCGGGAAACCGGATCCGGCCTCGCCGCTCTCCAGCCAAAGCGCAGCCGCAGCGCTGCTCCGGCCGGACGCGTTTCGATCCCGAGCTCGGGACGGCCCGCGGCCTGGAGCGTGCGCCAGTCGTCGAGCATCTGGCCGAGCTCGTGGCCCGTCCCTTCGCCGGCCCCATACGTGTGCAGCTGCCAACGGGCACGGTTACGCGGTGGCCCGGGAGTGGTCAGCCAGGTGCTGCGCACCGAGACGATCGCCACGGTCCGCCCGGACGCGCCGACGAGGCCGATCCCGTGGCGCCCCGCTTTGCGGATCCAGATCCGGCGCCGCGCCGGGATCCGGGTGAGCAGGTAGATCAGCAGCAGCGGCGTGTGGCCGCGACCGAGTGGGGTCAAGCCCGTCGCTCGGGGCAGATCCGCCTCCCCCAGCGCCGCGACCAGCACGCCGCGCGCGGCGGAGTCAGTCAGCCGGGCGAGCCCCTCGCCGCTGAACGACACCAGCCCGCTGTGCCGGCCGGAACGGGAACGGGTCGCGTTCAGGCTGGCCCGAGGTGCTCGCCAGCCACCGTCTCCTCCGTGCAGTGGCATGAACCCACCCCAGGTCATGTCGAGTGAGTGCAGCGTGTCGCCGCGCCTCTCGAACACCGGGATGAGCTGGATCGCGTCGCGGTCGCGATCGAGCTGGAGCACTGGCTCGAGGAGTCCACCCTGCGCGAGTTGCGCGAACCATGCCCGCGGGATCTCGTCGGCGCCGGCGGTGACGATGATCCGGTCGTAGGGACCCCCGCCGCGACCGCCCCCGCGCCCGTCGCCCACCGCCACCGCGACCTTGAAGCCGGCGTCACGCAGTGCCCGTCTGGCCCGTCTGGCGATCCCGGGGTCTATGTCGATGCTCTCGACACGTCCGCGCGGCCCCACGATGCTCGCCACCAGCGCGGCGTTGTAGCCGGTTCCGGCCCCGATCTCGAGCACGCGCTGGCCGGGCCGGAGGTCGAGCAGTTCGAGCATCTCGGCCATCATCGCGGGCTGCGAGGAGGAGCTCAGCGGCAACCCCGTCGCGTCGCGCTTGACCACGAACGCCTCGTCGCTGTAGACCGCCTCGATCCCGCGGTCGCGGAGCACCTCGGGAATGAAGTGCTCGCGGGGGACGGCCATGAACGCGGCCTCGACCGAGTCCGAGCGAATCGCGCCTCGTACCCGGAGCTCGTGGACGAGGCTGCGACGCAGGCGAGCGGCAGTGTCCTGGCTCTGCGAGCGGGGGCGGGGGGTCATTCTCGCGGGGCGTGGGATCGGCTATAACGGCGGTGTGACCGGGAGCGAGCGAGGAGCGTCGTGAAGGTATACGAGCCGGCGCCCAGGACCGGCGCCGAGACGATCCGGCGCTACGGAGAATTCGCCGCTCGTGGAGGTAGCGCCGAGACCGCCGCGCAGCAGTGGACAGAGGCCGGGTTCGACGACGCGATGACCTCCCGATGGCTTCAGGCGAGGTGCTTCGATCCCCAGGCCGCGCTGCGTCTGAGCGATCTCGGGGTGACGCCGGAGCAGAGCGCCGTGCGAACGCGCGACGGGGGCGGGAGCTACCTGGACACGATCGCCTACAAGGTGGCCAACGGTGATCTGACCGCTCGCCAGGGCGCGGCCCGGACGCTGTCCAGCCGATGACCTGAGCCGCAGGGGCACGGCCCTTCCTACCGGCGGATCCGGACGCGCACCACGACGCGGGCCGGGCGCGTGGGCAAGGCCAGCGAGAGGAAATCCCGAACTGGGCCGTGGTGCCGGCAGAACGGGCACGTTAGCTGCGCGCCGAGGGACAGTGCCGACGTGCCGATCACAACCGGCGCATCGCAACGCCCGCAGGCCAGCGTGCCGACGGCAAGTCGGCTGGACCGGGTGGCTCGCCGTTGCTCTACGTGCGCGCTGCCCGCGGGCGTGCCTGGCTCCGAGCCGCCACCGGAAGCGACACCGGTATAACGAACGAAGGTCACCGGGATCAGTCTAGGCGGCGTCGCGCCGCCCGGCCTCTCAATCGGCGTTTGTGCGGTCAAGACCGCGCCGGATCTCCCGAGCCAGCGCGTAGGCGTCACCCGTCTTCAGCATGTGCGAGAAGAACAGCTGTGGATGCTCCTCGGTCTCCTGGTTGTAGAGACAGCCGACGAACCAGCCCTGCGCTTTCATGATGCTGACCACCGGCTGCACCTCGGGTCCGGTCATGGAGAAGTCGGGGGCGACGGCCGCGGTCGCACCCGATGAGGCCAGCGGCTTGAACTCGATACCGGTCGAGATGTTGGCCTCGGGAGATGCCACCACGCGGTCGATCAGGATCCTCCCGCGCCGGGAGACGTTCACGGTGACGACCCCCTGCTCGCCGACCGAAGCGCTGCCATGGAGGATCTTCTCCAGGCGGGACGGGTCAAGCGGCGTGGTGGGATTGGCCGGCATGGTCTGGGGCAGCGGGGTCGAGGTCGCCTTCAGAACGTTGTGGACGGCGTGAGCCAGCTTGATCGGATCGCCGACGCCGCGCCAGTGGATGAACCACACCTGCGGGCTCATCTCGATGTAGTGCTGGTGGAAGGCCTGGAACACGAGTCCGTTTGCGATCAGCGCGTCGATGAAGGGATTGGCTTCCTCGGGCTTGAGCGGCAGGTCCCCGTTGAAGAACGCCAGGCCCTTTCCGAGCGGCTCGAAGGTCAGCGTGCCATCGATCTCGAACGACGGCGTGAACGTGACCCCGAGCGGTCCCGCGACGTCGCCGATATCCGATCGCGCTATATCGATGCTGAGGACACCGTTCGTGACCGTCCCTTCGGCCTGAACGATCTCCTGAATCCGCTTGTCCGGCAGCGTCCCGTCCTGGGCTCGAACCCTGCCGTCTCGCTCCTGCGCCACGGCGTTGAGCGGCGCGGCGGACAGCAATCCGCCCGCCGCGATTCCGCCTCCGAGCGCGAGAACGCGGCGACGGCTGACGGGTGCTTTGAGATCGGGAACGGACATGGGCTCTCCAGACGATCGGCGTTGACAGGTAGCGCCGCAGCGTGCTACCCGGGTTTCTTGGCGCTTAACGCGCTGTTTCGTGAGAGAGCGGTTATCGCGTACAGTTACTCCGGTAGGCCCCGCGGCGACCGAGAGACCTACGGACGCCGGCGTTGATCCGGCCCGAAGCCGTCTCAGCGCCGCGCGCCCGCCCGGGAAGCCCAGGACGGACCCGACAGCTACCGATTAGGCATCAAGACCGGCTGATCATCGTGAATACCGTGTTCGAAGAGCGACTGCTGCGGGGTCCCGAGGCGCCGGGATCCGCCCGCCGGCGGGTAGAGGAATGGTTCGCCGCGGAGCTGGACGACACCCGGCTGGGGACTGCGAAGCTGCTGATCAGCGAACTGGTCACCAACGCGGTACTCCACGGCGACGGCACGATCACCCTCAGAGCGGCGCTCGATGACGACCGCCTGCTGGTCGAGGTGATCGATGAGGGATCAGGCTTCGAGCGGGTCGTCGAGAAGCACGACTTCGAGCAGATCGGCGGGTGGGGACTTCGCATCGTGGACAGCGAAGCCAGCCGCTGGGGCGTACACGAGGGCACCACCCACGTCTGGTTCGAGCTCGAGCGACCGGGCCCCCGCGTCGGGGGCCCCAAGAATCCGCTCCAGGCCTAGGACTTGGCGCGCGTCCGCGCCGGCCCACCCGTGCCCTGATCTTCAGCTTCATGCAGAAGCTTGTTCCCTTACCCCGGCTGGGCATGTCCTACCGCGGCGTAGCACGGTGATCCGTCAACGGCTGGGGAGCGTAGATGTGGTTGTACCTGAGCGATTGCACTCGGGCTAACGAAGGAGCCGCACGGAAAGTTCTGACGGCGCTTTTGCCAAGCCGATGACCATGGATCAGGTTCTCGGGGTTGTCAAGCCGTTCGTCGCCTAGCACTGACCGTCAAGAGAGGAACACAAAATGACACGTTCTGAGCTTGCCAGCCCTGAGTTGGCCGCCATCGAAGTGGATGGCGTCACCCGCGCTAGCTTCATCCTGCGCGGCGCCATCACCGCCGGCGCCGCCTTCGGCGCCGGCGCAGTTGGACCGTACGTGAGCAACGCGCTCGCGGCGACTGCGAGTGGAGACATCGACATTCTCAACTTCGCGCTCACGCTGGAGTATCTGGAGACCAATTTCTACAAGCACAAGGCGCTGACCGTGGGACTCAGGGGTGACGCCAAGAAGCTCGCCGCTTCGTTCGCCCACGATGAGCAGCAGCATGTCGACGCCCTGATCAACGCGATCAAGGCTGCTGGGGGCAAACCCATCAAGAAGCCGTCGTTCGCGTTCCCGGTCACCGACCAGGCGAGCTTTCTGAAACTGGCCTACGTGCTGGAGAACGTCGGCGTCGGTGCCTATAACGGCGCCGGGCCCTCGCTGAAGAACAAGGCGTACCTGGCGGCGGCAGGCTCGATCGTGCAGGTCGAAGCGCGGCATGCCGCGGCGGTTGGACTGCTGATCGGCAAGCCCGTCACCCCCGACGGCGCTTTCGACAAGCCGTTGTCCAAGGCGCAGGTGCTCAAAGCCGCGGGACCGCTGATCAAGGCCTGAGCGTCGTCGGCCGGCCCGAGGCCAGGTGCGTCTAGTCGGCGTCGGCTGCGGCTCCGGCGAGGGCAGCGCGTGCCGATCGCGCCCGGCCCTGGCTCTGCACGTGGGCTCGTAGCTCGCCGATCAGGGGCGATCCGGCCAGGGACGGATGGCACGGCAGCCAGTTCGGCGCGTGGTAGGCGGCCCGTAAGTCAGGCTTGGCCATCGCAGGACGGCCGACGACGACGAGCTCGAGCGCAGCGAAGCGCGGGCCGGTGTGCACGTTGATCTTGGCGATCCGCTCCAGCGGAAACGACGCCGCCTTCGCGTTCAGCGCGGCGCCGGCCATGAACCCGGGCTTGACGATCAGGAGCTGCCGGTCGGTCACGATCATCGCCTGCTTGGAGCGACCGGCGAAGACCGTGAGGACGTCCTCGGTCTCGGCAAGTTGGCTTTCGGCGAGCGCCCGCGCCTTCTTGGGCAGACGATCGAGAGGAGACGTCACGACGTCTCAGCGAGGGCGGCGCGGTGCCCGGCCGCTGGTGGCTCGGACGCTCTTGGCTCGGATGCTCGTAACACGCTCATCGGGCGCGGAGCATACCTTCCTCCCGACTTGACATGTGACCATTTAGTCACATATGATCCTCCCATGGACATGGACGCGGTGTTCAAGGCATTGGCCGATCCCACCCGCCGAGGTCTGCTGGACATGCTCTTCGAGCACGACGGCCAGACCCTTAGCGCATTGGAGAAACGGCCGGCGATGACCCGGTTCGGGGTGATGAAGCACCTGAAGGCATTGGAGGATGCCGGGCTGGTGGTGACGAGGCGGCGTGGCCGGGAGAAGCTCCACTTTCTCAACGCGGTCCCGATTCGCTTGGTTCATGACCGCTGGGTCAGCAAATACGCCGAGCCATGGGTCGCCAGCCTGAGCGAGCTCAAAAGCGACATGGAGGGCAGCGGTATGGAGAAGATCTTCGAGATCTACATCAAGACAACCCCGGAGCGGCTCTGGGAGGCGATCACCGATTGCGAAATGCGCCGGAAGTACAACTTCGGGGTGGGCGTCGAGTCCGACTGGACTCCCGGCTCCCGCTATCAGGCGGTGCACCCCGCCGCCCCGGGCATCATCAACGAGGGGGAGAATCTGGAGGTCGACCCCCCGCGCAAACTCGTGCAAACCTTCCGGGCGCTGTGGGGGGAGGACGTGAGGCGCGCGGGCACCTCCCGCGTCACCTGGGAGATCGAACCCGTCGCGGACTCGTGCCGGCTGACCGTGACCCACGACCAGCTGCCCGAGAACGTCAACAGTGCCGTTTACGGCGGCTGGCCGATGATCCTCTCCGGCCTGAAGACGCTGCTCGAGACCGGCGCGACGCTTACCACTCCCGGGTCACTGATGTATGCCGGGGAGGCCGCCTCGACCGAGTCCGGCCAGGCCGCGCCGCTTGACCAGGAATTCACGGCCGAATTGCAGAAGAGCCCCAGCGCGGGAGGTTGGACTTACCTGGTCTGGCCTCGATCGGTCGAGTTCTTCGGTACCCGCGGCCTCGTGAAGATCCGTGGCACCGTCGACGGACACCCACTCCAGAGCTCGTTCATGGCCTTGGGTGATGGCACCCACAAGCTCCCGATCAAGGCCGCGGTCCGCAAGGCGATCGGCAAGGAAGCCGGCGACGCGGTGACGGTCCGTCTGGAAGCGCGGCTCTAGCGCCCCTGGTACGGCTCGGGAACGGCGGTTAGCTCGTGAAGCCGAGCCAGGGCCGAACGCAGGATCCGCGAGACCTGCATCTGCGAGACGCCGATCTTCGCGCCGATCTGGGATTGCGTCAGATCATCGCTGAACCGCAGGCGCAGGACCTGACGCTCGCGCTCCGGCAGGTCGCGCGCCACCGCCTCGACGCTGACCCGGGCCTCCACCAGCTCGAGCCGCTCATCGTCGGCGCCGAGCGAGTCGGCCAGCGACCAACCCTCCTCATCCTCTCCGCGGGTCGGAGCATCGAGTGAGCTGGCGTGATGTGCCGCCGCCGCCTCGATCGCGTCCAAGGCGTCCGATACGTCCCATTCGAGGTATTCCGCGAGCTCCCGGACGCTTGGGGTACGACCCATCTCCGTGGTCAGCCTCCGGAGCGTCTTCTCGGCCGACAACGCCCTCTCCTGGGCGCCGCGGGGTACGTGCACGGCCCACCCGGTGTCACGGAAGTAGCGCCGCAGCTCGCCGAGGATGGTCGGCACCGCGTAGGAGGAGAACGCGATTCCGCGGCTGGTGTCGTAGCGGTCTATGGCCTTGACCAGTCCCAGGCTCGCGACCTGGACCAGATCGTCGACCGGCTCCTGAGCCCCCATGTACCGCCGGGCGAGATTGCGCGCCAGGGGCAGGAACATCTCGGTCAGCTGCTCGCGGGCCCGTTGGTCCCCGTCCTGCTGCCACCGCTCGAACAGCAGGGTCAGCTCCGTCGGGCCTGTAGCACGAGCTGGCAGCTCGCGGCGCAATGAACTCATGGTGTCTCCTTGAAGGATTGAAAGCCGCGGCGTACTCGGCGCACCAGTGACACGTGAGTCCGACCCGTCAAATGCGAGAAGGCCTCCAGCAGAAGCGCTTCCACCCTGAAGCCTTCCCCGAAATCGGGCGTCCCTAACCCAGGCCAGGGCTCCCGCCGCCCGCCGTGCTCTATCGTCGCCGGCGTGCCCGATCAAGCAAGCGAACGACCGGATGGACTGACACTCCAGGCCCGGATCTCGCACGCTGTCGTCCGGACCATGAAGGATCTCTACGGTCGCGGGCCGACCCACGCCAAGACGTTCTTATGCGACGAGTACGTCTTCTGCGTGATGAGCGGGGGCATGACCCGCGACGAGGAGACGATGATCCGCGGCGGCGAGCAGGACGCCGTCCGCGACTATCGCCTCCGCTTCCAGTCGGTGATCGCGCCCGAGCTGATCCGGCGCGTCGAGGATGTCCTCGGGCGCAAGGTCGTCACCTACCACAGCCAGGTCCTGTTCGATCCTGATCGCCTGATCGAGATCTTCGTGCTCGACCCCGCCGAGGACCAATCGGGGCAAGACGGGCAGCGATAGAGATCGGAGCCCGCCCCACTCCGGGCCGTGCTAAGTCGGGTCGATACCGCGGGGCCGAGGGGCATCGACGAACGAGGCGTCATCGCCGACCCCGATCCGATCCTGGATCCGGGCCAGGTGCTCCCCGAAGAAGAGCGTGGCCGAGAGCTCCCCGCGAGTGCTGGCGCCGGTCTTCTCGAAAATCGCCTTCACGTGGTCGTTGACGGTGTGCGGAGAGATCGCCAACCGCCGGGCGGCCTGCGTTGTGGTGGCCCCTCGCAGCATCAGCTGAGCGACTTCCTGCTCGCGCGGGGTCAGGCCGTAGGCCTTTAGCAGGATCGGCGCGACCAGCGTCGGATGGGCGCGTTGGATGAAAACGGCCACGTCCCCGCTTCCAGCGGCGCCGAGGAGTCCGCCGTGAAGGACGAGCCACGTGCCCGATGGCGTCCTTACCGTCGAGCTGGGCAGTCGCGTTCCGCTGGCGCCGGCCCCCGCGGTGATCGCCAGCCTCGTCGCGCTGGCGACGGCGTGGATCGAGGCCAAACGGAGCCCAGCCTCGGCCGTGGTTCCCGAAAGCTCCGCGAGCAGAGGCTCGGCCGACGATGACGCTCGGATCAGCTCGCCGGAGGCATCGAACTCGACGACCCCCGGGGCCTCCGGCCGACTGGTGCGCGGATCGCACGCCTCGGCGACCAGTCCGCGTCGTACGGCCCGCGCGAACAGAGGCGAGGCGGCAGCGAGCAAGTCCACGTCGCGCTCCTCGAAGTCAGGCGCCCCCGCTCGGCGGACGAGGATCAGGGCTCCCCAAGCCGTGCCGTCGACGACAAACGCGCTGCGCAATTCCGGGCCGAGCCCGGCGGGCGTCAGTAGGTCACGGAAGCGCGGGCTACGTTCCGGGTGACCTTTCGTCGCCTCGCTCATCGTGGCCGCCTTGCGCTTTGCCCGGGCCAGCTGGTCGAACTTGTTCACATCGTCCACCGCATACTCGTTGTTCGCCAGGATCGGAAACCGGTCTGGGAGATCCTGGAGTCGGTGCTCGGTGATCAGGTCCGACCCTGGGTCGAGCGTGTGCCAGCAGGCACCGTCGAACCGGACGCTCCGCTTCAACCTCGCGGCGGCCTCGTCAAAGAACTTCACCCGGCCCGGGGCTCGAAGGGCGAGGCGCTCGAGGTCGTCAAGAAGACGATCGGGCGCCCATCTCTCTCGGCTAGCGCTCCTCGTGGTCATCTAAGGCACCGATAGCGGCTTGGCCGAGGCTACACCCCCCAGAACTGGGGATGGCGGAGGCCGCGTCCCTAACCGAAGATCGTCGCCTCACCAAACGTCAGGAGGCGGAGATGCAACTGCAGGCAGAGACAAGCCACTCACATTCGGCGGATTTGATCGTGCGAGACGCCACTCCGGAGGATGCCGACATCTGTGCGCGCATCTTCTACGGTGCGTTCGAGGCGATCGCCGCCCGTCACAACCTCCCGATCGAGCCGAGCTCACCCGACTTCACGCGCTTCCTCGTCGGCAACATGCTGGCCAACGAAGGCTTCGCAGCGCTGGTCGCCGAGCGCGCCGGAGAGGTGCTCGGCAGCGCGTTCATCGACGAACGAGCCGTGATCGCCGGGATCGGGCCGGTGACCGTCGACCCGGCAGCTCAGGACGTCGGCGTCGGTCGCACCTTGATGGAGGCGGCGCTGAGCCGCGAGCGCGAGCGCGACGTCCAGGGCATCAGGCTGGTCCAGACCACCTACCACTACCGCTCGCTCGCGCTCTACGCCAAGCTGGGCTTCGCCGTTGCCGAGCCGCTGTCCGTCCTCCAGGGCACGCCGCCGGCGCTCAGCACCCCTGGCCTCGCGGTCCGAGCTGCCGGCCTGGAGGATGTCGACGCGTGTGGAGCGCTCTGCACGCGCGTCCACGGCCACGACCGCAATGCCGAGCTTCGCGACGCGATCGCCGCCGGTACCGCCATGGTCGTAGAGCGTCCCGAACGCGTCTGCGCCTACGCCACCGGGCTCGGTTATGGCTGGCACGCGGTGGCCGAGACCAACCAGGACCTGATCGCGCTGCTCGGCTCCGCGCAGACGTTCATGGGACTCGGCATTCTCGTCCCTTCGCGAAACGCCGAGCTGCTGCGCTGGTGCCTCGAGCATGGGCTCCGGATCGTCCAACAGTCGACGCTGATGACCATCGGCCTCTACAACCAGCCGGCCGGGGCATACCTGCCGTCGATTCTGTTCTAACCGCGAACGCCCCGCGGTCAGGCGTCGCCGGCGGTCAGGGTGGACGGGCCTTGGACGGGCCTTGATCGGTCGTCACGGATGAACTAGCTTGTCTTTCAGCATCCCCACAAGCGCGTGGGTGATCCCACGCGGAGAGGAGAGACCAATGGCGGTTGCCGAATCCGCAGAGCAGCAGGCCGACAGTTTCGTCCATTCACCGCACCGGCTTTTGATTGACGGGGAGTGGGTCGACGCCGCATCCGGCCAGACGTTCACCAGCGTCAATCCAGCCACCGAGGAGCCGCTCGCCGAGATCGCCCACGGCCAGGCCGAGGACATCGATCGCGCGGTCCGCGCGGCCCGGAAGGCGTTTGCCGACGACTCGCCATGGCGGCGGATGAGCTCGTCCGACCGTGGCCGGCTGATTTGGCGCATCTCCGAGCTGATCGAGGAGAACGCCGACGAGCTCGCGATGCTCGAGTCCTTGGACAACGGCAAGCCCTTCACCGTCGCCCGCGCGGCCGACGTGCCGCTGGCCGCAGACCTGTTCCGGTATATGGCCGGCTGGCCGACCAAGATCGAGGGCACGACCGTGCCGATCTCGGCGCTGCCGGCGCCGGGCGAGTATCTCGCCTACACGCTACGTGAACCCGTCGGCGTCGTAGGTCAGATCATCCCCTGGAACTTCCCGCTGCTGATGGCCGCGTGGAAGCTCGGCCCGGTGCTCGCATGCGGGTGCACGGTGGTCCTCAAGCCGGCCGAGCAGACGCCCCTCTCGGCGTTGCGGCTCGGAGAGCTGATGCAGGAGGCGGGGCTACCCGCGGGCGTCGTGAACATCGTCACGGGATTCGGCGACGCCGGCGCGGCGCTGGCGGCGCACGACGACGTCGACAAGGTGGCGTTCACCGGCTCGACCGAGGTGGGCAAGCTGATCGTCAAGGCCGCGGCCGGGAACCTGAAGAAGGTCACCCTGGAGCTCGGCGGCAAGTCGCCCAACGTGGTCTACGCCGATGCCGATCTCGAAGGAGCGATCGCCGGCGCCGCCAACGGGATCTTCTTCAATCACGGCCAGTGCTGCAACGCCGGCTCGCGGCTGTACGTGCAGAAGCAGATCTTCGACGAGGTGGTCAGCGGCGTCGCCGATGCGGCGAAGTCGATCAAGGTCGCGCCGGGCACCGACCCGGATTCGGAGATGGGACCGCTGATCTCCGACGAGCAGTTCGAGAAGGTGCTCGGCTACCTGAACTCCGGACGTGAAGCCGGCGCCGATGCCGTCGTGGGCGGCGGACGGGAGGGCAGCCGCGGCTACTTCGTGCAGCCGACGATCCTCACTAACACCAACAACGACATGAAGGTCGTCCGGGAGGAGATCTTCGGTCCCGTGGTCTGCGCGATCCCGTTCGAGTCGCCAGAGGACATAATTCCCGTCGCCAACGACACGAACTACGGCCTCGCCGCCGGCGTGTTCACGCGCGACATCTCCAAGGCCCACCGCACCGCCAAGCGCTTGCGCGCCGGCACGGTGTGGATCAACACCTACCACGTGTTCGACGCCGCGATGCCGTTCGGCGGCTACAAGGAGTCGGGCTGGGGTCGAGAGATGGGCTCCCAGGTCCTGAACAACTACCTCGAGACGAAATCAGTCGTCACCGCCCTGTAGTTGATTCAGAAAACGATTCTCCGATGACCCTCAACGGTTCCGGCTCGAGCTAACCGCTCGAGCCGGACCGGGGGGAGCAGCGACGCCGCGTGCGGGGCGCTCAGCGGCTCTCGACGACCATCAAAGTGTTGCCCTCGGGATCACGGAACCAGAACATCGGCGGGACCGGATCGCCCATCCGGCTGACCTCCTCGTCGACATCCACGCCCGCGGCCTTCATCTCGGCGTGCTCGGAGTCGATGTCATCGGTGTGTAGCGCGATGCCGGTCTGCATATTGCCGGTGGGCTGGCCGGGAGGCGGGGGCGCAACGGCGATGGTGGTGTCCCCATCGGCCGGGGCTACCTCGACCCAGCGGTAGTGATCGCCGAACGGAACGTCCGTACGCTTCTCGAAGCCGAGCGTATCCACATAGAACTGCAGGGCACGCTCCTGATCCGCGGTGGGAATGCACACCGTCCCGATCTTGCTCAAACGGGTCTTGATCACGTCATCCTCCTCAAGGATTTGGTTACGTCCCTGAGACCGCCGGCGCGACCAAGAATCATCGATGCGGATCGTCCGTTCGGCGCGGGACGGCTCTGTGTGCCGCGCGGTCCGGGAACGCCGTACGATGCGACTCATGTCGACTTCATCCGCCGCCACACTGACGGCCTCTGACATCGAGCGGCATCGCTCCGCCCTCACCGGCTACTGCTACCGGATGCTCGGCTCTCCATTCGAGGCCGAGGACGCCGTCCAGGACACCTTGCTCCGCGCATGGCGCAGCAAGGGCCGCTTCGAGGGCCGCTCGTCGCTGAAATCGTGGCTCTACAGCATCGCCACCAATGTCTGCCTTGACCAACTTGAAGGCCGCAAGCGCCGAGCCACCCCGATGGACCTCGGCCCGGCCAAGGCCGCCGAGATGGCGAATCTCAACATCCGGCCCGACGAGACGTGGATCGAGCCGATCCCAGACTCCCTTGTCGCCTCGGATCCCGACCCCGCCGAGGCCGCGGTGCGCAGTGAGACCATCCGTCTGGCCTTCGTGGCCGCGCTCCAGCAGCTTCCTGCCCGCCAGCGGGCCGCGCTGATCTTGTGCGAGGTCCTGCATTGGAAGGCCGCTGAGGCCGCGGAGCTGCTCGAGACCAGCGTCGCTTCGATCAACAGCGCGCTGCAGCGGGCCCGGGCCACGTTGGCCGACGGCGCGGACGAGGCCGAGACTCGGGTGGCCGATCTCGGCGCGGCGGATCAGGCCTTCCTGGCCCGTTATGTCGAGGCGTTCGAGCGCTACGACATGGAGGCCCTGTCCGCGCTGATCCACGAGGACGCCACCCAGTCGATGCCGCCGTATGACCTCTGGCTGGCCGGACGCGATGACATCCTCAAGTGGTGGGTCGGGCCGGGCAACGCCTGTCGCGGCTCTCGCGTCATCCCGACCGTCGCGGCCAACGGATCCCCGGCCTTCGGTCAGTACAAGCCCGCCTCCACCGGGGTCGGATACGAGCCGTGGGCCCTCCAGGTGATCGAGATCGAGAACGGCCGGATCGGGGAGCTCACGTTCTTCCTCAATACTCAGACGCTGTTCCCGCTGTTCGGCCTGCCGTTGCAGTTCGACGCCTGAGCGTCTCCGCGAGCCCCACCAACTCGATCAACCCGTCGAGCGCCTCGGTCGATCCACGCAACTCGATCTGACAGCCGTGACGGTGCGCTCCCAGCGCCAGCCGGGCCAACGCCTCCAGGGCCACGGCGTCGGCGGAGACGCCGCCCACATCGCAGATCAGCATCCCGCCGCGGCACCCCTCCAGCACGGCGCAGGCCCGGTCGTAGAGGCCTGGCAGATCAGGACGGCCGAGTGGCCCCCGGATCGTCAGCTCCCTCGCCGGGCCTGCGACGTTCACATCGTGCCTTCTTCGTGGCGATCGCTCGACTCAGGCCGCCTCGGAGCAGAGAGCGGGCACGGCCTCGCCGACTGCATCGCTCTCGCCGGCCATCACATCACCGGGCGCGGGCGCGGGGCGCTCGAGCACGAACACGGCCACCACGACGGCCGCCGCGATCAGCCCGGCGCCGATCCAGAAGGCCAGGTGATAGCCCGAGGTCAGCGCCGCCGCCGTCGAAGCGCCGTGGTGGATCAGCCCGTTGCTGTGGGTCGAGGACACCGTGGCCAACACCGCCAGCCCGATCGCCCCGCCCACCTGGGCAGTCGTGTTGACGAGGCCGGAGGCCAGGCCCGCGTCCTCCGGTCCGGCGCCGGTCATCGCCACCGCCATCAGCGCCGGGAATGAGCCGCCGATGCCGAGGCCGAGGACGAGCAACGCCGGCAGCACGTGCACCACGTATGCGTCGCGCGCGGGGACCTGAGCGAACCAGGCCAGGCCGAGGGCGGCCAGCGACATGCCGACGATCAGCACACGACGTGCCCCGAAGCGCATCATCAGCCGCTCCGAGTAGCGGAGCGACATCGTCCCCATCACCAACGTGGTGGGTAGGAAGGCGAGCCCGATCCCGAGGGCGTCATAGTGAAGCACTCGCTGCAGGTACAGCGCCCCCAGGAAGAACATTCCGAACATCCCCGCCACCAGCAGCGCCTGGAGCAGGTTTCCCCCGGCCAGGTTCCGGGAGCGGAACACTCGAAGCGGGATGAGGGGGCGCGCGGCCGTGGCCTCACGAACCAGGAAGCCAACCAGCAGCGCGAGCGAGACCGCGCCCAGGCCAAGCGTCGCTCCGGCACCCCAGCCGTGCCGAGCCGCCGGAACCACGATCGTGTACACGCCGAGCATCAGCGCGGTCACCAGCAGCAGCGCCCCGGGGACGTCGGCGCCCTGGTCCAGTCCGATGCCCTTGCCCGGCTCGATCAGCCGCAGCGCCAGCGTCGCGGTGATGATCCCGATCGGCAGGTTGATGAAGAAGATCCAGTGCCAGTCGATCGCCTGGGTCAGCACCCCGCCGGCCAGCAGGCCGATGGTGCCGCCGGCGGAGGCGACGAAGCCGTAGACCCCGATCGCCTTGGCCTGCTCGCGCGGCTCGGGGAACATCGTGACGATCATCCCCAGGATGACGGCGGACGTCATCGCCCCGCCCACCCCTTGGACGAACCGGCCGCCGACCAGCATCGCCTGCGACCCGGACAGCCCGCAGACCATCGACGCCGCTGTGAATAGCACCAGTCCGGCCAGGAACATCCGCCGGTGGCCCAGCAGATCGCCGAAGCGACCGGCCAGGAGCAGCAACCCACCGAAGGAGATCAGGTACGCGTTGACCACCCAGGCCAGGCTCGAACCGGAGAAGCCAAGATCGCTCTGGATCGACGGCAACGCGACGTTGACCACCGTCACGTCGAGCACGATCATCAGCATCCCCGCGCACAGGACGTAGAGCGCGAGCCAGCGACGGCGCTGATCGTTGGGTGTTTGGGATCGGGCTTCAGCTCTCATGGGCGGTCTCCTGACTGGTCTCATTTCACCAGCTCAGACTGGAACCTGGCCCGAAACTCATCGGTCCCCGCGCCGGGACTCTGCGGCGACGTGGCGGCCTCACTGCGCGCGGGCGCCGGGCAGGACCTCGCGCCCGAGCAGCATCCCCTCGTACCCAAACGGTTGCTCCCGCAGCGCGCGTATGTAGGCTGGAATCACCTCGGCGGTGAGCGAACCGCCGTGCATAGCGTGCATCCATGCGGGTTGGAGGTCTTCGATGCGATCGACGACGGCGCGGACCGGGTCCTCGTGAGCGAAGATGCCAACGGCCCGGTACACGCCGCACATCTCCGCGCCCAGGTTCTCGGCGACCACGGGCGGCTGATCGCCGGGCTGCAGGAACAGGTCGGACGGAAACACGCTGCGCGTCGTCTCCTCGAACAGCATCATCGAATCCCAGTGATGCACATGCGGGGTCTCCATGAACCGCAGCTTGTGCCGGCCGAGGTCGAGCACCTCACCCTCCGTGAAGCCCTGGACCTTCCCGGCGTAGTCCCAGCCGCTGAGATTCAGTCCCGCCGACAGCGCGCTGCAGACCAGCGTCGATTCCGGCGCTTCGGCCACGAAGCGCTCCATCCCCCCACACTCGTCGGCCTCGAAATGCAACAGGGCGACGAACTCGAGCCGAGCGGGATCGAGCACCTCCGCGACGGCGGCGCGCACAGCCTCGTAGCGCCAATGCTCGCCGGTATGAATCAGCGCCGGTCGTTCGTCGTCGATCAGGAACTGATTGAACGTGATGCCGTATTCGGGCGTCCACGTAGAGATCCGATAGATGCCGTCCACGACCTCGTCAATGCGAGTGGCGACACCAGCCTGATCAGGCGTTTCGCTGCTGTCCATCTGTCAACGACCTTTCTATCGAGCGCGATTCAAGAGTTCACGCTTGAGTTATTCCGACCCTCGCGAGCGTGCCGCGGCGTCTAACCGGCCACGCTGCGACCAGGGGACGATGCCCAGCGCCGGCAGAGCTGGACCCTCGAGCATGGCGAGGTATTCGAGCATGTGGCCGTCTGGATCACGGAAGTAGATCGCCGCTGCGGGCATCCATCCGATTACACTCGGCTCGTCGGACGGCTCGCCAAAGAACGAGAGGGGTTGGATGCCCTGGGCGAGCAGTCGCCCTGGAGCGGCGAGCACGTCGGGGAGCGACATGTCGAAGGCGACATGCAGTTGCATACCCATTGGTGCCGAGCCGACCGACCAGAGCCCGAGCATCGCCCGCCCCGGCTCTCCGATCCAGTGAAACGCCGCTCCGCGCTCCGGTAGCTCGAGTGCGACCGGGAGCCCTACCAGATCGCGGTAGAAGGCCACCGAGCGTGATAGGTCGGCGACCGTCAGGTGCGTCTCAAATAATCCGCGGACGCTCATGTGCCGCCACGAATGCGCGCTATTGATCGCTTTCGGCCAGGCCCCGGACCGTGGCGAAGTAGCCACCCAGCAGAGCGAGGGCGGCTGGAATCATCGCCAGCACGACGATGCAGGGTTGGCGAGACGCGAACGGCAGCGTCAGCGTGGCGCTGCCCGCCGCGGCCCTCCCGGCGAGCACGGCGACAGCCGAGATCACTATGAGCACCGACGCCGCGATGAGGCAAAGCACAGCCGGGAATCTCCTGACCGCGTTTTCGTCTGCGCTCAGCTCGGCCAGAGACAGCTGGCGCCGCGCGAGGTCCGCCAGCGGCGGCAAGAAGAACAACGCTCGTGCAATGACGCGCATAGCCGCCATCCGGAGGGGATTATGCCGCTCGGCATGGTGGCGCTCGTGTTCGAGGACCGCGCCGAGCGCGTCTTGGTCGCCTAGGCCCCTTCTGGACAGCCATGTGAGCGCCGCCGGCCAAGTTCGAGCCTGACAGGGAGGGATTGGAGACCCGCCGCAGCGGGAAGTATGTCGACTAAATCCATCTATCTACTAGGATTCGCCTTTCTATGCCAAAGCTGCCGGACCCCCTACGCGCGTGCCCGCGCGGGAGACATAGTCGGCTTCACCGGGATCGACGCGCCGTACGAAGCGCCGGCGAATCCCGAACTCCGAATCGACACCACGATCACGGGCGTGACGGAGGCGGCCGCGCAGATCATCGAGCTACTCCGAGCTCGTCCCAACGTCCTGGCCAAGGGAGCCACGATGAGGATCTCGTCCAAAGCCGACTACGCCGTCCGCGCGGCGATCGAACTCGTCGCCGCCGGGGATCGGAGCGCGGTCCCGGCCGAGCGCATTGCCGACACACAGGGGATCCCGCTGGGCTTCCTGGAGAACATTCTCGCCGAGCTGCGCACCGCCGGTCTCGTCCGTGGCGAGCGCGGCGTCGAGGCGGGGTACCGCCTGGCCAAGGCCCCCGACGAGATCACCATCGCGGATGTCATCCGAGCAGTCGAGGGGCCCCTGGCCGCGGTGCGCGGAGCCAGACCGGAGGATGCGGCGTACCCGGGCGCGGCTCGCCAGCTGCCCCGCGTATGGGTCGCGGTGCGCAAGAACCTGCGCGACGTCGTCGAGCACGTCACAATCGCCGACGTGGCCAGTGAGAGACTGCCCGGCTCGATCACTCAGCTGGCGAGCGACCCAGAGGCCTGGGTCACGCGTTCGGCCCCATAAGGCTGCCTCCGTGACCGTGCGTCCCATGCTCTCCTACCTCGTGTGCGCGACTCCGCGGAGCGGAAGCACTCTCCTCTGTCACCTTCTCGACGAGACCGAGATCGCCGGACACCCTGAGGAGTACTTCGAAGCCCTGCGTCACTCGGGCCTGCCGCGTCGTCCTCACGAGTACTTCGATCCTGACCGGCACGCGAACATCATCGAACGACTGGCGTTTCGTGAGATGCCAGATTCCGAACCGCATCCCAGCCCGCTGTGGGTGCAGGAAACCTATGACCGCTACCTCGACTGGGCGATCGAGCAGGGGACGACGCCCAACGGCGTGTTCGGAGCAAAGCTCATGTGGGGGTACCTCGGCGATTTCGCCGCACTGCTGCGAGGGATCGACGATATGGCAGCGCTGCCGGTACCCGAATTGCTCGCGCGTGTCTTCCCGGGTCTGCGATACATCCAGATCACCCGCCAGGACAAGTTCCGTCAGGCCATCTCGCTGTGGAAAGCGGTCCAGACACAGGCCTGGCGTCAGGACGGCGGCGCGCGAACCTCCAGCACAGCCGAACCGCAGTTCTCGTTCCGAGCGATCAACTACCTCGTGCGTCTACTCACCGCACACGACGCCTCCTGGGACGCCTACTTTCTCGGACTCGGCCAGCAACCGCTCAAGATCACCTATGAGGAACTCGCGGAGGACCCCGTGCCGGTGCTGCGAAGCGTTCTCGCCCACCTCGGAATTCCCGCTCCGGCCGATCTGACGATCTCCTCGCCCCGGTTGCAGATCCAGGCCGATGAGCTCTCCGAGCAATGGCTAGAGCGCGTACACCAGCACCTGTCAGCGCTCGAGTCGCCTAAAGCCTGAGGACGCAGGGGAGTTCCCAGCGGGGGCGGCTTGCGTCGTCGGCAGCGTCACCCGGAAGGCCGCTCCTCCGTCGTCGGCGTTGTAGGCGTGAACCTCGCCGCCGTGGCGCTCCACGATCGCTTTGACGATCGCGAGACCGAGCCCGGCGCCGTCGCGTCCGCGGGTTCGGCCTCCCTCTGGCCGCCAGAAGCGCTCGAACAGGCGGTCGCCGGCATCCGGAGGGAGTCCCGGACCGTGGTCGCCGACCTCGATCACCGCCTGTCCGTCCTTCGAGCTGACGGTGATCTCGATCGCCGTCCCTGGAGGCGCATGGACGACCGCATTGCGGGTGAGATTGGCGAGGATCTGACGCAGCTGCTCGGGGTCTCCGAGCACCCGTACGTGGTCGCCGCGCCACCGAAGCCGCCCTGCTCGCCTATCCCGGCGGCGTCGTCGATCGGGTCGTGAAACTCAGCAACGGCGATTACGAGGTCCACGACATCGGCGTCACCTGGCCCCACCACAGCTTTGTCAACAGCCAGTTCAAAGTGATCGGCGCCAACGACTAACCGGACGATGACAACCATCACCAAGCCTCGCTCGACCGGACGTGCGACGCGTCAGCTACGCCGGCCCGGTAAGGCCGAGCCGCGCGGCCTCGGCGGCTGCTTGCCCGCGGGTTTGGACATCGAGCTTGCGAAGGATCGCCGAGACGTGATGATCGATCGTCTTTTCGGAGACGACCAGGCTCTTCGCGATCTGAGAGTTCCGCAGGCCTTGCGCGATCAGCGGGAGTATCTCGAGCTCGCGCGGGGTGAGACCGGCCGGGTTCTCGCGCGTTCGGGGGCGCGACCCGCGGGGTATGCCACGGATGCCGCGTTCGCGCAGTCGGCGCGCGACGATTGCCGCGGCGGGACTGGCGCCCAACCGCTGCAGCTGCTCGATCGCGTTGCGCGCATCTCCCGGGTCGTCGCTTTCGGCTAATGCGAGCGCCGCTTCGTAGGGGCAGCCGAGCTCGCGCCACGTTTCGGCAGCCTCCGTGCACTGACCGGCGATCGATAGCTGATACGGCTTGGCCACCAGTCCCGCTGGGAGCTCGTCGTGCAGCCCGGCTTGCGAGCGCCAGTATGCAAGCTCGCCGACGGCCCAGGGGTTGCGCCGATCGAGCGCCAGCGCGAGCGCCGCATCGGTTCGCTGTTTCACCGTGCCGTTGTCGCCGCTCAGCCAGGACGCCTCGGCCCGCGCGGCGGCTACTTGTGCGATCCGGTCCAGCTCGAAAGTCGGCTCGACCATCGCGTGCGCCTCTTGCAGCGGCTCGAGTGCGCCCGGGTCGCCGCGTCTTGCTCGCACGAGCCCGAGCGTCACCAATGCCCAGGTGCGCGCGAGCTGCGCGCTGCGTGGATCTCGCAGCACCAGGGCGGCCGAATCGGCCGCCTGATCCCAGTGCCCGAGGTCGAGCTCCATGCGGGCGCGACTCCCGAGCAGGTACAGCCGGAAGGTATCCAGGCCGCGTTCGGTGCAGTACTCGAGCCCGGCCTCGAGATGGACCCCGGCGATGTCGAACCGGCGGTATCGGACGGGGAACATGACCAAGCGGTTGAAGGTCAGCGCGGCATGTTCTTCGTGACCATGGCGCTGCGCAAGCTCGAGCGCGGCCTCGAGCCCCCGCCGACCAGCGTCTGGATCGGCGCGGAGCTCCGCCGCCGCGATGTTGCTGAGGGCGTATGCCTCCGTCTCGGTGTCCCCGAGCGCTCGCGCAAGCTCGAGCGCGCGATTGCCCCATGCCGCCGCTTCGGTTGTGTCCTCGACGACCATCCGTCGCTGCGAGACATTGGCATAGGACATCGCGAGCTCATGGCCGGCGGGCAGCCGTTCGAGCAGCTCAATCGCCTCGAGCACGAGTGGCTCTGCCTCTGAAGCTCGGCCGGCAAAGAACAACAGACGCGACAGAACCCGGAGGGCATTTCCCTCGCCGAGCCGATCCCCGATCCGTCGGTGACATTCGAGCGCTTCAAGCTGGGCGGCGATCGCCTCGTCGATCCGCGAGGTCAGATAGCACTCCTGCGCGCGACCAGCCAAGAGCCCAGCGCGCAGCTGGGGCGGCTGTCCGTCCGCGAACCTGAGCGCCCGCGCGTACTGGGCCGCGGCCTCGCGGTGAGCCCCGGACGCCCCGGCCCGCTCAGCTGCGCGAGGTGCCCACTGGAGCACGGCGGGGCCGTCGTCGGCGGCCTCGGCATGCTCCGCGAGCCGAGCGAAGTCCGCAGCCTCGCTGTCGCGAGCGGCGAGCGCGGCTAGCGCGCACCGATGCAGCGCAAGCCGGCGATCTGGCGGGGTGGCGTCCTCGATCGCCAGCCGGGCGAGCTCATGTCGGAAAGCGACCTGCGTCCAAGCGGCAGTCACGATCCCCGACTCCAGGCACTCCTCCAGGCGGCCGACCAGCTCGCCGGCGAGGATCTCCAGCAACCACAGATCGACCTGCCCGGGCACGACAGCGATCGCATCCAGCAATCGTCGCGCTGGCCTCCCGAGGCGGGCCGCGCGTGCCAGAACCGCGTCGCGGACGGTCTCGGGGATCCGTGCGCCACCGGTCGCGAGCACTTCGGTGACAAAGAACGGATTACCGCCCGTATGCCGGTACAGCTCCTGACCGTCGAGTCCGTGACCATCCGCCAGCTCGCTGACCGCGGCGATCGAGAACGGCTCGAGCATCAGCCGCCCGGGCCGGCGCACCAGCTCACCCAGCACGAACCGAAGCTGCTCAGAACGGTCGAGCTCCTCGGCCCGATAGCTTGCGAGCAGGAGCGCGGGCACTGACTCAACCTTGGCTGCCAGCATGCTCAGCACATCGAGTGTGGCCTCATCCGCCCAGTGCACGTCCTCGAGCACGAGCACGGTCGGCGAGCGGCCGCGAAGCTCAGCGAGCAGCGCGACTGCCACCTCGTAGGGACGCGGGGCGCCGGCGACCAACTCCCCAAGCTCGCCTCCGACCGCCTCAGCCACATCGATCAACGGCCCCAGCGGCCGGGGCGTACGCAATGGCGCACACGCCCCCCACAGAACCCGCATCGGAGGAGGCAGTCCGTCCGAGAACGCACGCAGGAGCGCCGTCTTGCCGACGCCCGCCTCACCGCCGACAAGCAGCAGTCGACCCCGCATGTTCGACCTAACGTCAGCGACGAGCGCATCCAGCACGGCCAAAGCCTCCTCGCGCTCTATCAGTTCCTCCGCGCTCCCCGAGGCAGTCACTCTCACCAACCGCCCGAATGCTGCTTGAAATGGCCCCGACCCTCGCGCCGCATCGTCGAGCGGAGTCTCGCACGCCGGCCGGTGAGCCCAACCCGAGCCCCACGCCGGCCGCTGGCCGAGCTCCCCGAACTGAGACCTATGTCCCGACTCAGGTGAGACACATGTCCCGAGACATCACGAAGGGTGAGCGAGGGGACTCGAACCCCCGACCGCCTGGACCACAACCAGGAGCTCTACCAGCTGAGCTACGCCCACCGTGCAGACCCAATCTACCAGCGAAGAGACCCCGCCGCCGAGCCCGGCTTCAGCTACTCGATCGTGATCACCTGGCCGGTCACGGCGCTCTGGCGAGCCGCGTCCAGGACCGTCGCCGTCGCGACTGCGTCCCACGGATCGACCGGCACCGGGCCGGCGCCGCGAACCGCCGCGGCAAAGGCTGGGTAGAACGAGTCCCACGCGCCCCGCTCGGAGGGCAGCGACTCGGCCTGGTTATCGCGGATGAGCTGTCCCCACCGGTCCGCGGGCTCGGTGCCCCAGCCTGGGTGCGTCGCCGGTGCCTGACCCGCCACGAGCAGGTCCTCCTGGCCGTCCATGCCGGGAGCGGCGACGTAACCCGCGGCCGTGCCGGTGACGCGAAAGCGGGGGCCCGGCGCAGTCTGCCTCCAGCTGCCCCAAAGGTGCGAGCGCACCCCGCTCAGGTGTGTCAGCGCGAGAAAGACATCGTCGTCGAGGGCTGCCGGGTCCGGCGGCGTGTGCATCTCGGCGTAGACGGAACGAGCCCGACCGAAAAGCACCAGCGCCTGGTCCACCAAGTGGCTGCCGAAGTCGAGCAGCGTGCCCCCACCCGAGGCCGACGGTCCCGGATCCGGAGCGAACCGCTCGAACCGCGACTCGAAACGCACGGGATCTCCGAGGAGCCCGTCGGCTAGAGCCTTGCGGACGGTGCGGAAGTCAGAATCCCAGCGGCGGTTCTGGTAGACCGTGAGCGGGAGCTGCAGCTGTTCTGAGAGCAACACCGTCTGCCGCGCTGAGGCGGCATCGAGTGCGAACGGCTTGTCGCTCACGACGGCGAGCCCGAGCCGAAGGGCCCGCTGAGCGAGTTCGACGTGCGTGCTGGCCGGCGTGGAGATCGCGACCGCCTCGGCCCCGGCGCCGGCGAGCTGCTCGAGCGAGTCGAAGGTAGCGCGGCCCGGAAACTGCTCGGCGAAATCATGCCGGCGCTGTGGAGCCGTTGTGATCACACCGAGGAACTCGCACTCGGCGGCGCTGGCGAGCAGTGGGGCGTGGAAGTACCGGCCGCCGAATCCGTAACCGGCCAGGCCGATGCGCACAGGTGTCACCGATGGCTCGCGCGAACCCTGCATTTTGTCACCTTCACCGTATCGACACGGCTCGGCGCGCGTTTTGGCGGATCGCTCGTCTTTAAGACATTTGTCCGATTGCGGCCCGGCTTGACGATTCGCCAAGATCGCGGCCGCGAACCAGATTTCCGATCAAGGAGTAGCGATGCCACGGAGTCGTCTTGGAGCCATGGTGGTGGCCATCAGCGTGCTAGCAGCGGCGCCGAGCGCCGTCGCGTCCGGCGGCCCCGTCGCCGCCGCCCCCGCGGCGTGGAGCGTCGTCTCCAGCCCGAATGCCTCCCAGGGAAACAACCTGCTCGCCGGCGTGGCCGGCGTCTCCGCCCGCGACGTGTGGGCCGCAGGAGGAGCTGACAATGCCGCTGGGAACACTCAGCCTCTCACCGAGCACTGGAACGGCTCGGCCTGGACGGTCGTGCCCGGCCCAAGCGTGCTGGGCAATCTCAATGGGATCGCGACGGTGGCTACGAACTCCGCATGGGCCGTCGGACAAGGTCTCCGAGGAGCCCTGATCGAGCACTGGAACGGGCTGACGTGGGAGGTGGCCACCAATCCTGCGGCCGGACCAGGCACCACCCTCCAGGGGGTGTCCGCCGCGTCGTCCCGCGACGTCTGGGCCGTGGGGACAGCCACGTCCACCGGCACCGCGCGGACGTTCATCGAGCACTACAACGGCACCACCTGGACCGCTGTACCGAGCCCCAACGCGAGCACTCGGAACAACCTCCTGAGCGCCGTGGCCGCGGTCTCCCCCACCGACGTCTGGGCCGTGGGCGATTTCCAAAATGCCGGCAATGTCTTTCAGACCCTGGTCGAGCACTGGAATGGCAGTGCCTGGCGGATCGTCGCCAGCCCCAGCGCCGCAAGTGTCCAGGCGGGCCTGCTCAGCGTCACCGCCCTGTCGAGCACCAATGTGTGGGCGGCAGGAAACAGCGGCGCGTCGACGCTGACCGAGCATTGGAACGGCACCCGTTGGACGGTCGTGCCCAGCCCGACCCCACGCGGAACGCTGTTCAACCCCCTCTCCGGCATCGCAGCCGCCTCCGCGAGCAATATCTGGGCGGTGGGCAACAGCCAAAATGGGACGAGCGGCATCCCGTCGACGCTCATCGAGCACTGGAACGGCACGAGCTGGAGTCTCGTCCCGAGCCCGAGCCCGGGCTCGCAGGCCGGCCTCAGCGGCGTCGCGGCCGACCGCACCTCCGGTCAGACCTGGGCCGTGGGCAACTTCACCGATCCAGTCACCGGAGCTCAACGCACGCTCACCGAGTTCAACCCTTAATTCTCCGGCTCGGACGACCGCCCGCGAGTAGCCGCCGTGCGTCGCGTTCGGCCGACAGGTCGCTAATCGAGCGGCCTGTCGGCATACGCCAGCCGTTGCTGACCGTCGGACGGGTCAGCCCGCAGGCCGTAGTTGGTCAGTCCCAGGCGTTCGGCTACCTTGAGCGAGGGAGTGTTGTCGGGCGCGACCCAGGCGATGAACGGCACCTCGGGGTCAAGCGCGGACGCGGCGGCATAGGCGGCGCGTCCGAGCTCGATGGCGAAGCCTTGGCCCTGCGCTTCCGCGGCGAGTCGATAATTGAGGTTCCATGCGCCGGTGCGTTGCCGCTGGGCACCCCCCACTCCAATGATGGCGGTGACCTCGCGCCGGCGCACCGTCCAGTAGCTCAGTCCATCGGCCTCAAATCGAGCGGCGGCGCGCGTCAGCCAATCGCGCGTCCTACCTGGACTGGTATGACGCCCGGCGGGGTCATACCACCAGCCGCTCGGGTCACTGAAGATCGCGAACAACTCCTCGAGATCGGCTTCAGGATCGGTCACCTGGAGGTCGAGCCGGTCGGTCAGCACGCGCCGGTTCTCGTTCATGCGCGCCCAGCTTAGAGCCATGGACACCGGCTCAGTGCTGCTCCGAAAATCGCCTGGACCCCGGCCTAGTCGTATGGTAGGTTCGCGCGCATCGCGCTGGTGGGGTGCCGGTGCGACGGAAAGGATCGGGTATGTCTTCTCCTGGCTTGTGCCGAGGCCGCGGTCGCGCCGTCTGGGTCCGTGTCGTCCTCGCTTCCGTCGTTGCTTTCGCACTGCTTTGCACCGGTCGTGCTCTGGGGGCGCCACCGTCCCACCAGCCGGCGCGATCCCCGGTGACGGCGCGGTTCACAGCTCGGGCGAGCGCTCGTCTGGCGGTGCGGAGCTTCGCGCGGGTGGCGGACGCCGGATTGACGCGGTGCGATCAGGCGCCGGGCGGCCTGTGCGGGACCGTCGAGGTTCCGTTGAACCGCAGCGACCCGACCGGCCCCAAGATTCCGATCTTCTTCGTCGTGTTTCGTCATACCGACGATTCTCAGCCCCCGTTGGAGCCGATCTTCGTCACCGAGGGCGGACCGGGATATTCGGTGACGCAGAACATGCAAGCTCAATACCAGTTCGTCTTCGCGCCGCTGATGAACCGGCGCGATCTCGTGTTGATCGATTATCGGGGCGAGGGTCTCTCCGCCGCGATCAATTGCCCCTTGCTCCAGCAGGGGATCGGCGTCATCTACGACGCGACGGCCCAGTGCGGTGAGCAGCTGGGCCGGGCCTCGGATCTGTACGGCAGCGGTGATGTGGCGCGCGATGTCGAGGCGGTGCGCGAAGCGCTCGGTGTCGAGCGGTTCGACTACTACGGCGGGTCCTACGCCGGACTTGACATTCAGGCCTATGCGGTTCGCTATCCCGGTCACCTGCGGGCAGCCGTGCTGGACTCGCCGGTGACTTCGCTCGACCACGATCCATGGTGGACGAGTTACGAGCGAGTCGCGGTGCGGTCCGTGACTCTGGTCTGTGCGCGCTCGGCCAACTGCTCGCGCGCGATCGCGGAGCCCTCGGCGGCACTCGTCTGGCTCATTCATCGGCTGCGTGAGCGCCCGCTCGACGGCACGGCGTTCGACGCCGACGGCAACGCCGTCCACGTTCACGTCAGCGAAGCTGCGCTGGCTCGGTTCATCCAGTTCGACGCCGGCGGCTTCGTCGTTGCCTCAGAGCTGGCCGCCGCGGCCAACGCCCTGCGCCACGGCGACAGCGCACCTCTGCTGCGCCTCGCCGCCGAGAACAACACGTTCCCGTTCGTCGACTTCTCGCCTGGCAGCGAGGCAATCCAGTTCTCGGCAGGCGACAACGTCGGGCGATTCTGTACCGACATGACGTTCCAGTGGAACAAATCCGCGCCGTTGGCCACCCGCTTGGCCGAGTTCCAGCGGGCTAAGGCGGCCCTGGCACCGGCGCGCTTCTCGCCGTTTTCTGTGGACGCCTGGACCGCACCCCCGCCCCAGGGCGTCGAGCCCGACGCCTGCATCCGCTGGCCGGCCCCGACCCACGACCCGGCGCCCCCCGTGCCGCCAGGTTCGACCGCCGGGAGCGTCCCCGCGCTGATCCTGACCGGAGACCTCGATGACACCGTCACCGCGACGGATTCGCTGAAAGCTCGAAGGGTGTTCCCGAACAGCGTCGCGGTGAGTCTTCGCAACTCGGGCCACCACACCATCTTCAACGCCCGCGGGCAGTGCGCCCGCGAGCTGACGGTGTCGTTCTTCACCAGTTTGAGTCCGGGCAACACCAGCTGTGCCGGCGCCGACACCTTCGACTGGCCGGCCGTGGGCCGCTTCCCGCTCCACGCCGCAGACGAGCTGCCGGCCGACGTCGCGGCGGGTCACGGAGACGCCTCGACGCGCTTGGACCGGCGCGTCGCAGCCGTCGCTGCCGCGACCGTCACCGACTCGCTCCGACGCGCCTTCCTGGGGTCGGGCACCGACGGGGTCGGGCTACGCGGCGGGAGCTGGCACGGCGCCTTCACCGAGAACGCATTCAAGATCCGCTGGGACGCCGCCCGCTTCGCAGAAGACGTATCGGTCAGCGGCGACGGTCTCTACGCGGGGTTCACGACCATCAATGCGAACATCAGAATTGCCGGCGTTGAGAGCGGACAGCTTCACATCGGCGGTGCCTGGTTCGATCCGAACACCACGACGCTGGAAATCCGAGGCACGCTCGACGGACGTCGGGTTGCCCTGAATGTGCCGGCGACCTGATCGCTGGATTGCGCATCACGCAGATCGTCGCGCAACCGCTGGTCGTACGGGAGGCGGTTCACCGGCCTAGCTCGAACGTGGTGCGCCCGCGTCTTAAGCGGCGGTCGAACCCGAGGGTGTCATGCCCGGTCCGCTCACTGTACGCGGCCCTAACGGCCGCTCACGAGGTCGATGTGTTCGGCAACGTAGTCCGCGTCGCTGCCAACGCCGGACAGCAGGCCGGATTTGAACGTGTGCATCCAGTGCAATCCGAGGAAGTACAGCCCGGGGACTGGTGTGACCCCGCGCTTCTGGAGCGGCCGGCCGTTGGCGTCCAGGACCGGGGCGTGCAACCAGTCGTAGTCGTAGTCGTAGCCGGTCGCCCAGATGATCGCCGCGATGTTCTCGCGCCGCAGGTCGAGGGATTCGACCTCGGCGACGGTGGCGGGCAACACAGCGGACGGGGCGGGATCCTCGGCGGCGAGCGCGATGTCCGGATGCGCGGTGGCGAACTCGCGGGCGGCGGCCAGGAAGCCGGCAAAGGCTGCGTCGGACTCGTCCAGAACGTCGTTGGCGTTCTGGGCCACTGCCAACATGTCCTCGGATGCGCCGAGGACCCGCCCGAGCACCCGGACGCCGTCGGCGGCCATCTGACGCACGTTGATGTCGTAGCCGCCACTCACGCCGGTGACGACGGTCGAGGGAGGCCATTGCCGTCCGGGGAAACTGTCGATCGTCTGGGCGAAGCGGCCGAGCTGCTCCAGCCACCAGTAGAGGTCCTTGCCGCCGAGCCGGCGCGGGGCACGCCGATGCCTGGACACCGACAGAAACACGGTGCGCCCGGCACGCAGCAGTTCCTCGCCGATCTGGCAACCTGACGCCCCGCTGCCAACCACCAATACCGCACCGTCCGGCAAGTCCTGGGGACACCGGTAGCGCGTCGGATCGATCTGCAGCACCGAAGGCGCAACGCGCGTGGAGAAGCCCGGGATACGCGCCCGCTGGAACGGCCCGGTCGCGACGACGACCTGCCGGGCGTGGATCGTCCCGCCGGGCACCGAGACCACGAATCCGCCGTTGCCTGTACGCAGGTCGGTGACCTCGCTCTGCTCGCGCACGGGCGCGCGCGTCCTCGCCGCGTAGTCCTCGACGATGCGCAGGATCTCGCGCCAGTCCGCAAAGCCGTCCCTGTCCTCGCCCGAGTACGCGTAACCCGGCAACTCGATTGACCAGTTCGGGAACTGGAACCGCAACGACTCCCAACGCTCGCTGCGCCACCGCTCGCCGACCTGCCGTCGCTCCAGCACGACGTGCTCGCGGCCGCGTCGCCGGAGCACGGCGCTCATCGCCAGTCCTGCCTGGCCGCCTCCGATGACGACGGTGTCGTGGTGCTCTCGCATACGCGGCCCCCGCGGGCGAAATCGGACCGAGCCTATGTCCCGGCTCGATCGTCATTCTGACAGAGCGGGGTACAACAAATCACGTCTGAGTCTGATCGGGGCCGCCGTCGTCTCACGCGGACGCGGCGGCTCCGGAGGTGATGTGGTCGATGACGTGGTTGAACTCGTCGGTGGGTGAGAAGTCGACGTATTCGGAGTCCTCGACCGCTTCAGGCGCGTGTCCGGGTGCCCAGTAGAACGCCTGACCGGCCTCGTAGACGCGTTCGCCGTTCTTGGTGTGCATCTTCACGCGCCCTTTGAGCAGGTAGCCCCAGTGCGGGCATTGGCAGAGGTCGTCGGGGAGGCCCTTGGTGGCGGGGCGCAGGTCGGCGCCGGCGGGCAGGCTGACGAATCCGGCGCTGATGCCGCCGCCGATCTCCTGTAGTCGCACCTCGACGCCGCCGCCCTCGATTGCGATCGGTGCCTGCGCTTTGGTTGTCGCGTTCATCGTTCCTCCGGTCATACGTGGTTGAAATCGGGCGATGTGAGCTTCGCGGACGCGTGTTCCTGAATCGTTCCTCGTATACGCTGGGTTCGGGAGCGAGGGCATGGCCTCCGAAACGCACGAGACAGGGATCCGGATCGAGTTGCTCGGTCGGTTCCGCGTCTGCGCCGGTGAAGTGGACGTCGCGGTGGATGAGTGGCCGAGTCGTCGCGCGGCCGAGCTGGTGGCGCTGCTGGCGCTGGCTGACGGGCATCGCCTGACGCGCGACGAGGCGATCGAGGCGTTGTGGCCGCGTCTGGGTGTGGAGGCAGGCGCCGCGAACCTGCGCAAGGCCGCCCATCACGCCAGGCAGGCGCTCGCCAGCGCCGACTCGGTCGCGCTCCGCGGCGGGCAGGTCGTGCTGTTCGCGTCGCTGGCGGTCGAGACCGACGCGGCGCGCTTCGAGTCCCGCGCTCGGGCGGCGCTGGCTGGCGGCGATCCAGCGACCTGCGCTGAGATCGCCTCGAGCTACGCCGGCGATCTGCTGCCGGAGATGCTGTATGAGGTGTGGACGCAGGCGCCGCGGGAGCGTCTGCGGTCACTGCATGTGGAGCTTTTGCGCGGTAGCGGCCAGTGGGAGCGGCTGGTGGAAGTCGAGCCGACCGATGAGCCGGCCTGCCGGGAGCTGATGCGACGCGAGCTGGCGAACGGCAGCCGCCCTGCGGCGATCCGCGCGTACGGCCGTTTGCGCAGCGCTTTGCGTCGGGAGCTTGGGATCCTGCCGAGCTCCGACACGCAGGCGATCTACGACGAGTGTGTCGCCGGCTTGCAGGTGGCCGAGCCGGATTTCGTCGGTCGCGAGCTCGAGCTCGCGAGGGCTACCGCC
This sequence comes from uncultured Solirubrobacterales bacterium, assembly GCA_963744755.1. Taxonomy (GTDB): domain Bacteria; phylum Actinomycetota; class Thermoleophilia; order Solirubrobacterales; family Solirubrobacteraceae; genus Palsa-465. The sequence continues at coordinate 256,613 of CAVUUS010000001.1, forward strand.
GTACTGCGCTCCGAGCACGGCGCCGCGCGTGGCGCGTTGGTGGTGCGCGGTGTGGCGGGGATCGGCAAGACGGCGTTCTGCCGGGAGCTGGCGCTCGGGGCGCGCGCGGAGGGTTGGATGGTGGTCGCGGTCGAGGCGAGCGAGGCCGCCGGCCCGTACGCGCCGATCGCGAGCGCGGTCGAGCAACTGATCGCCGCCGATCGCGGGTTGCTCGAGGCTGTCGCTGCCCACGGTCGGTCGGTGCTGGCCGGGTTGAGCGCGGTGGCTGGACCAGCAGCTCCACTGGAGCGGCCGCTGACGCGCCACGAGGTGATCGGCGCCTTCCGCCGCCTGCTTCTCGCCGCGAGCGCTGGCGCTCCGGTCGCAGTGATCGTCGATGACGCGCACCTCGCCGACGAAGCCACGATCGACTTGCTGCTGCACCTCGGCTCGCTCGGCGGGAGCGCGGTCCTGGCCGTGCTCGCCTACCGGCCTGAGCCCGCACGCGCAGCGCTGGTCGGAGGGGTGCAGAGGCTGGCGCGTGGCGGCAGCGCTGTCGAGTTCGATCTCGGACCGCTCGATCGTGAGGACGCGGCCAGGCTGGTGGCGGCGGGCGCGACGACGCCGCGGACTCGTGAGGTGGTGGAACGGATCGTCGATCTCGCGCAGGGCAACCCGTTCCTCACGCTCGAGCTTGCGCGCAGCGCCGTCGCGGGTGTTCCGGCGCTGCTGCCGACGGTCCGCGATGCGATCGCCTCGAGGTTCCTCGACCTCGACGAGGACACCGCCGCGATGCTGAGGCGGCTCGCGCTCGCGGGAGACGCGCTCGACCCGGCCGGTGTCGTCGCGCTGACCGGCCTGGACGAGATCGACGCGTTCGCGCTGCTGGACCGTGCGCTCGACGCCGGGATCCTGGTCGTCTCCGGCGGACGCTACCGCTTCCGCCACGAGCTGGTTCGCCAGGCGCTCGTCGAGCAGCTCACCCCGCACCAGATGCTCGCCGTTCATCGCGACACCGCTGGGCGGCTGGCGGATGCCGGCACGGCGCCGGGGCTGATCGCCGGCCACTGGCTTGCCGGCGGCCGCCCGCGCGAGGCGTGCGGCTGGCTCCTCGCCGCGGCCCGGGAGGCGGTCGGACTGGGGGCGTACGGTGATGCGCTCGCCCACCTGGAACCGCTGCTGGATCACGGGCCAGACGACGCCGAGGCGCTGTCGCTGCGAGCCGAAGCGCTCGACGCGGTCGGCGACAGCGGCGCGCCCGCCGCATATGCCGCCGCGGCGCGCGTCGCGGACCGGTCCGCGGTGCACGAGCTGCGAGCCAAACAGGCGCTCGCCCAGATCAAGCTCGGCGACCCGCCCGGAGGCTTGCGGACGCTCGAAGGCGTCGAGCCCGACACGGTCCAGGGGCGCCTGGCGCTCGCGCTCGCGCTCTGCGGCGCCGCGGCACTCGGATACGGCGACCCCGAGGTCGGGGCGGCGAAGGCCGCCGAGGCCCGCCGGCTGGCGTTGCAGTCCGGTGACGCCGCCGCACTGGTAGTCGCCTCGTGGGCCCATGCGGCCGCCGCTCACGCTCGCGGCGATCTGCGCCACACCGTCGAAGCCGACCTCCGTGACACGCGAGCGCTGCCCCAGCTGGCCGTCAGCGTCTTCGACGGTCAGCTGTGCATGACGCAGCGGCTCCTGTACGGCGCGAAGCCCTACGCCGACGTGATCGCGTTCGCGGACTCGCTCGCGGCGGAGGCCGAACGGCTCGGCGCGGCGCGCGGCCACGCATTCGCGATCACGATCCGAGGCGAGGCCAAGCTGCTCGCCGGACAGCTCGACGCAGCCGACGCCGACCTCGCGGCAGGAGTCGAGCTCCACCACAGGATCGCCGCCGCCACCGGCGAGGCGTTCGCGATGCAGCGCCGAGCCCAGATCGCGCTATACCGAGGACAGCATTCAGAGGCGGCCCAGCTCCTCGACGAGGCGCTTGCTGTCGCCCGAGAATCCGACGTCGGATTTCACCTGTTCGACCGCATCTACGGAACGCGGATCATCGCTGCCGGCGACCCGGAATCCGCCCTCGCCGCCGTCGAGGAAGCCGAAGCCGCCGTACGCGGCCCCGTCGAGACCTGCCCCGGCTGCAGGATCACCCTCGCCGTCCCCGCCGCGATCGCCGCCGCCCGCGCCGGAGACCTCGAGCGTGCCGACCGATGGGAACAGCTCTCCGAATACCTGGCCACCGTCGTGATGCGCCTCCCCGCGTGGGACGCGGCGCTCGCCGAGGTCAAAGGCCACCGCGCGCAAGCCGACCGCGATACAGCCACGGCAATCAGCCGTTTCCGAGCGGCGGCTGACGGCTTCCGCGCCGCCGAGCAACCGCTCGACGAGACCCGGTGTACCGCACTCGCGACCCGCCTCACGAGCAGCTAGCCCGGACCGCGACTATTACTCCCGGCAGCCTCCTCCCCGCCACGCTCGCGTGGACGGCCTGAGAGACCGAGCGGCCGCAGGCACTGTCCAGTACCCCCGGCAGGACTCGAACCTGCGACCCACGGCTTAGAAGGCCGTCGCTCTATCCAGCTGAGCTACGGGGGCCTTCTGAAAGACTGTAGAGGTGATCTGGCGGTCGATGCGTGTTGAGGGAGGGCAGCACCGCCGCGGCCCTCACGCGGTCGCGGTGACCGTCCTCGCGTCATCCGCGCTGCTGGGCGCGACCGCGCTGAGCGTGGGGCGCTCAGCGGCGGCGCCGGTTGGCCGCGCGGCCGCGGTCCCGCGCTGTCTGGTGCCGGGCGTCGGCAAGCCGCTTGATCGCGTGTGGCGGCCGAAAATCGGGGTCGGGGTCGCCTACAGGAAGCAGCGACGCGGCGACATCGCCTTCGCGGTGAGAACCGACGGGGCGTTCTATAGCTACCGGCCGGACCACATCGAGCAGTCGGCTAGCGTCGTGAAGGCGATGTTGATGGTCGCCTACCTCAATCGCAGCTCGGTCGCGGGCAGGGCGCTGAACGGCTATGACAAGTCGCTGCTCGACCCGATGATCACCCAGTCGGACAACCAGGCCGCCGATGTAGTGGACACGATCGTTGGCGCCAGCGGACTGCAGGGGGTGGCGTCCCGCGTCGGAATGAGCCACTTCACGCCCTCTGAGCCGATCTGGGGCAGGACGCAGATCACCGCGCGGGACCAGACGAAGTTCTTCTTGCACATCGACCGCTACATCGCGCCCCGGCACCGCGCCTACGCGTTGCACCTGCTCGCCAGCATCGTGCCATCCGAGCGCTGGGGGATCGGGGAGGTCGCGCCGAGAGGCTGGAAGCTCTACTTCAAGGGCGGCTGGGGCTATGGCACCGGCTTGGTCGATCACCAGGTGATCCTGCTCGAGCGCGGGTGCGCCCGCGTATCGATCGCCGTGCTGACGATGTTCGACGGCTCTCACACCTACGGCAAGGACACCCTGCGCGGGATGTTCTCTCGTCTGCTCCAGGGTCTGCCGGTGGGACCGCACCGCCGCTACCACTGAGCATCACATCACAATCGGGGCGCCCGGATTTGAACCGGGGACCTCCTCGCCCCAAACGAGGCGCGCTACCAGGCTGCGCTACGCCCCGCGCTGGCGGGCTCGATTCTAAAGCACCGGGGGGCGACGACGCGCGTGACGGCGCCGGTGAAGTAGCCTCCGGCGCCGGCATGGCCGCGATTGAGCCACTCCGCGCGCTGCATTACGACCCCGACAGAACCGGTGCTCTGCAGGCGGTCGTCGCGCCCCCTTACGACGTGATCGATGCCGAGCAGCGGGCCGATCTGGAGGCGCGCTCCGCCTACAACGTCGTCAGGATCGACCTGCCCCGGGGCGACGGCGATCCTTATCGGCACGCGGCCGATCTGCTCGACCAGTGGCTGGCCGACGGGGTGATCGTGCGCGATGACCACGAGGCGTTCTGGCCGCTCGAGCAGGACTACACGGGCCCGGACGGCAGGGCGCGGACGCGACGCGGGTTCCTCGCGCGCGTGCGCGTGGAGGAGTACGGGCCAGGGCGGATCCGCCCTCACGAGCGCACCCACCCGGGTCCCAGGGAGGATCGGCTCCGGCTGACTCGCGCCACGAAGGCCAACCTCTCCCCGATCTTCTCGCTGTTCTCCGACCCGTCAGGCGCGGCCTGGAGCGCGCTGGCGCCGTTCACCGAGCAGCCCGCCTGGGCTCAGACCAGCGACGACGATGGAACGGTCAACCGACTCTGGCGCGTGGACGACGAATCAGCGCTCGATCGGGTCAAGACCGCACTCGCAGACGCCGAGCTGCTGATCGCCGACGGCCACCACCGTTACGAGACGGCCCGCGTCTACGCGGAGGAGATCGGTGGCGAAGGCCCGCACCGGTACGTGCTGATGTGCCTGGTCGCGCTCGAGGATCCGGGGCTCACGGTGTTCCCGACCCACCGTCTGGTCCGCGGACTCGGTCCCGATCGCCAGGAGGCACTGGCCGACGCGATCCGACGTGACTTCGTGATCGAGCCGCTGGAACACGTGGGGGAGCTGGCGCCCGAGGAGGGAGAGGGCATCCGGCTCGGCTACATCGATTCGCATTTCCGCAAGCCGTTCAGGCTCACGCTCAAGGACCAGGCGATCGCTGACGCCGCGCTGCCGGAGCACGCCGAGCCATATCGTCGGTTGGATACCGCCGTGCTCGAGGCGCTGATCCTCAAGGGCGCGCTCGGCATGACCGATGAGGACATCGACCAGCTCGAGGGGCTCGGCTACGCGCGGGACGACGCGCAGGCCCTCGAGCTCGTGCAGTCCGGCGAATACGATGCGGCGTTCTTCATGTCTCCCACCCCGGTGGGTCGAGTGCAGGCTGTCGCCGCCGCCGGCGAGAGCATGCCCCCGAAGTCGACGTACTTCTTCCCCAAGGTGCCGACCGGCCTGCTTTTCAATCCGCTCGCGGATTAGCGCCGAACCGGTGGCAAACCGACTGGACGGCGCTACGATCAGTTTGTCAGTTTTTCTGTCAAGAACGAGGATTCATGCTGAAGGCCACAGCTCATAGAGCGACAAGGACAGCGTTCACCCACAAGGTCGACATCCGTCAGCACCAGCTGCTCGTCGACGAGCCGACGGACCAGGAGGGCGACGACGAGGGTCCGAGTCCGCAGGAGCTGCTCGCCGCCAGCCTGGCGTCCTGCACTGCGATCACGATGGAGATGTACGCCAAGCACAAGGGCTGGGACATCGGGGTGGTCGAGGTCCAGGTCGAATACTCGCCCGCCGAGCGCGGATGCCCGACTCGCTTCAAGCTCTCCCTGCGCTTCCCCAACGGTTGCAGCGAGGAGCAGATCGAGCGGCTTCAGGTGATCGCGGCAAAGTGTCCCGTGCACAGGACGCTCGAGGGCGAAGTGATGTTCGAGGATAAGATCGAGCTGGTAGCGGCGGCGACGCTGTAGCTCCCCTCGTGGTTGCAGGACGCTGACGCCCGGGACAGACGTCGTTCTGATCGTCGACGACGATCAGAACCTCGATCCGCGCGCCAATATATTCAATCGATGTCCCAGCTCGCCCGATCGATCCGCGATGAGCTTCCGCGGGTGCTGCTCACGCCCGATCAGGCCATCGCCCTCGACGTCCGGGGGCGGACCAACGCCGCCGTGCTCGTGCCACTCTATCTGGCCGACGGCGAGCTCCATGCCGTTTTCACGCGCCGGCGTGACGACCTTCGCCGCCACCCGGGTGAGATCTCATTCCCCGGCGGCCGCCACGACGATTCCGACGAGGACCTGACCGCGACCGCACTGCGGGAGGCCGAGGAGGAGATCGGCCTTCCCAGCGCTGCAGTCGAGGTCGTCGGCGCGCTTCAGCCGACTCCGACGATCGCCACCGACTATGCCGTCTACCCGTTCGTCGGCCTGATCGATGCCGGCCGGAAGTGGACGCTCAGCGCCCGCGAGGTCGCGGAGGTGATTGAGCTTCCGGTCACCGGCCTGCTGGCCGGGTACGGCCGGCGCCGGCTGGTGCGCCGCGGGCTGCCGATCAGGACGGACACCTACCTCGTCGGCGAGCACCTCATCTGGGGGGCGACGGCGCGGATCCTGGCCGACCTGTTCGATCGGATCGGGCCGCTGCTGTCGTAATCGCGAACCAACCCCCTGGACGATCAGCCGCGTTCGATCGGGACGCCCACCAGATTGCCCCACTCGGTCCAGGAACCGTCGTAGTTTCTGACGTCCTCGCGACCCAGAAGCTCATGCAGAACGAACCACGAGTGCGCCGAGCGCTCGCCGATCCGACAGTAGGAGATGATCGGCTCACCCGAGAGCACGCCTCGGCTCCCGTACAGGTCGGTCAGCTCGTCGGCGGACTTGAACGTGCCGTCCTCCCGGAGAGCCTGGGCCCACGGGATCGACACCGCGCCGGGGATGTGGCCAGAGCGCAGCGCGCCCTCGTTCTCATAGCCGGGCATCGCGACCAGTTCGCCCGAATACTCCTGCGGCGAGCGGACATCGACCAGCTGGTGTCCGTTGTCGATGGCAACCAGCACGTCCTCGCGCTTGGCCCGGATCGAGTCGTCACCGGGCTTCGCGGTGAAAGTGGTGGGCCGATGGTCGGGTAGCTCGGTCGTGGTCGGGCGGCCCTCCGCGATCCATCGCTCGCGCGGACCGTTCACGAGCCTGACCCTGTCGTGGCCGTAGTACTTCAGGTACCAGTACGTATACGCGGCGAACCAGTTGTTGCGGTCCCCGTAGAGGATCACCAGATGATCGTTGGAGACGCCACTGGAGCCGAACAGCTCGCCGAACGCCTCGGCACCGAGAAAGTCGCGCTTGACCGGATCCTGCAGATCGGTCTTCCAGTCGAACCCGATCGCGCCGGGAATGTGCCCCTCGCGGTAGAGGGCTGGATTCTCGTCCACCTCGACGATCCTGATCGAGTCGTCATCCAGACGCTCCTCGAGCCACGCCGGGGTCACCAGAACATCCTTCGCGTACTCAGCCATGTGCGCTCCAGTCTAGTGTCCGGCGTCGCTCAGGCTTGGAGCAGCACGGTGTCCGCCGCAGCCGCCGCCGCGGACACCCAGGCGGCGTGATCGAGCGGGTCGGCATCCAGCAGCAGATACGGGATCCTGGAGTCCTCGCACACGGAGCGCACCAGCGTGCTACCGGCCCGGAGGACGTCCGGGGCGACGCTCCCGGCTGCCTCGTAGACGATCCCGTGAATCGTGGTGTCCAACATCTTCGACAGCAGCATCTCAAGCCGCGTCTCGTGCAGCGCACGGACCAGATCCGGAGCACCGTCCGCGCTGCCCAGGAGCACGAAGGCGACCGTGACGTGGTCCAGGGCCGGTGCGATCGTCGCGATCCGGTCGGGATCGCCGAGGACCGCCTCCGCGCCGGCAGCCTCGATCTCGCTCACGCGGGCCGGATCGCGCGTGGTTGCGCGAATGACATGACCGCGGCGGCGCAGCTCCGCCGCGAGCAGCCTCCCGCGGCAGCCGCAACCGATGATCAGACAGCGAGCCACTGACGGCGAGGCCGATGACGCTAACCGCCGCCGAACTCCCGGCGGACGTCGTCGCGTGTGCGGTCGGGCAGTCCGCGCGCGCGCCGACGGGCGTTGGTCGCCTCCAGCAGCTGGTCGAGTTCGCGATCGGCCATCGCCTGATCTCGTCGTGCCGCCATCTCCTGCTCGTCGCGCCGGCGCTGGGCGTTGATCTCAGACATGACCTGCATCTCGAGGTCGGTGGTGCTCAGCGAGGGCTCGCCGCGCGCGACTCGCCGCCTGTTGTGCGCCTCGAGCATCTGGTCGAGGTCCTCGGCCTCGAGCTCGGCCTGGCGTTCACTGATCTCCCGGGCGGACTTCAGCCCGAGCTGCTCGAGCCCCGAGCCCGGCGCGTACTTGCCGAGCAGGGCCACCCAGATGATCAGCGCCACCAGCCCGCCGATGAGGACAAGCGCAAACGGGTCCACGTGGCCCGAGTCTATCCGCATCTGAAGCGCCGGCCGCCCGCATCGGCGGATCACCGGGGATTGTCAGCGGAATGTAAGGATGGCCTGGACCGAACCGACTTTTGCCGTTCTGCCGAAACTTTCGCGACAGGCGTCGTGTTTCGACAGCAGTTCCACAAGCCACCGACCGAGGGAGCCGGACCCGGCGGGAGGCATCACTACCTAGCAGGGAAAGGAGGGCCTTCATGCGCCCACGCTTTGCTGTGCTCGCGTCAGTGCTGGCCACGCTCGTCGTTGTGGCGGTTCCTGGAGTCGCCAGTGCCCACCCGCGCCACAACCGAGGGCTGACGATTGCCGTCGCCCCCAACCCGATCAACTCGGGTGATGGCGTGCTGATTTACGGGAAGCTCAAGGGTTCGGCACCGTCAGGCCAGACGATCTACCTGTACCACCATGTAGCCGGGACCCCGGGCTACAGTTTGATCGGTCACACGACCACCAACTCGTTCGGGTTCTATGACTTCACCCGTGAAGAGGGTGTTGTGCTGACCAATCGCAGCTGGTTCGTGCGCGGTCCTGACAAGTCGCACAGCCGCACCGTCCACGAGTCGGTTCACGCGCTGGTCAGCCTGTCCTCCGACACGACGGTCACCGACACCGGTGTCCCCGTGCACTTCACCGGAACCGTGAGCCCGGCAATCCACCGTTTCCAACGGGTGGTTCTGCGCGAGCAGGTCGGCCTGAACGGGAACACCTTCAGGAAGATCGGAACGACGCGCACGGATGCAAATGGGGCGTTCAGCATCAGCCACCGCTGGGCCCTCGCTGGACAGCGCACCGTCGAGGCCGTGTTCCCGGGCGACGCTCGCAACTCTCGCGGAGAGTCCGACACGATCACCATCTCGGTCGAGCAGAAGCAGCGACCGGGCTTCACGATTCATACCTCCGATCCGATCATCCCGGACGGTCAGTCGGTGAACATCTCCGGCATCCTCACCATTCCGGGCGGCACCGCTCCGGAGCCGAACACCAGCGTGACCCTCTACGGTCACCCCTTTGGCGCTCACCCGTTCCAGGCGATCGCCACTACCGATACAGCCGCGGACGGTAGCTACAGCTTCACCCAGAGCCCCACTGGCAACGAGGTGTACCGCGTGCGCACGACGCTCACCCCGCATCGCGGCACCGCCCTGCTGTACGAGGGGGTGCAGGACGTCGTGACGCTCACCGCCAGCTCGGGCACCACGACGGTCGGTGGACCGGTGACATTCAGCGGCAACGTCACGCCGGACAAGGCCGGTCACCTGATCTTCCTGCAGCGCAAGGACACCGCCGGTAATTGGAACAACGTCGGTGTCAGCTTGATCAGGACCGATTCCACCTACTCGTTCACGCGCATTTTCGGGCACGCCGGAGCGAAGCAGTTCCGTACCCGGATCTATGGCGGACCGGATAACGTCGGCGGTGCCTCGGCACCCGTCACCGTGACCGTGACGGGCGTTGCCCCGGCGGCGTCGCTGCCCCCGGCCTCCTAGACCGGCGAGCGGAGCAGCAATTCGGGACCGGCCCCCGTCGCCTCGCGGCGGGGGCCGGTTCCGTCGCTGGAGTCCTCGACAGCCCACAGCCGCCAACGGCCGGGAACGCCCTTGAGCTCGTGTTCCCCCCGCTCCGCGAACATGATCCCGGAACCAACGACGAGATCCTTGACGGTGCTCGAGACGAGAACCTCTCCCGCGAGCGCCCGGGCCGCGACTCGGGCGCCGATGTGGACGGCAATGCCGCCTACGTCCTCGCCGATCAGCTCGATCTCGCCGGTGTGCAGGCCCGTCCGGACCTCGAGACCGAAGTCCCGTCGCGCGACGTGCCTGATCTCGTCCGCGCAGCGGATCGCCCGGGCCGGACCGTCGAAGGTGGCGAGGAAGCCATCGCCCATCGACTTGATCGCCCGACCGCGATAGCGCATCAGCACGCCGCCGACCCCCGACTCGAGTTCCTGCAGCACCGTCCGCCAGCGGCGGTCTCCCATCTCCGAGGCCATCCGCGTCGAGTCGACGATGTCCGAGAACATCACCGTGGCGAGGATGCGCTCCGACTCGGCCGAATGCCGGGCCCCGGTCAGGAACTCCTCGACCTCCTCCAGCAGCGGCTCGGTCTCGGACCCGAACGAGATCGCCTCGTGGCCCGGCAACACCACCAGGCGGGCCCCCGGGATGTGCTCGGCCAGATAATGCGAATGGCGGATGTCGATGAACTGATCATGCTCGCGGTGCATCACGAGCGTCGGCACCTGGATCGAGGGGAGCACCGCCCGCACGTCGACCTGCCCGTTCATCCGCATGAGCTTGGCGGCGGTGCCCGGGCTCGCCGCCAGGCGCTCGAGCCGCGCGAACCACTTGCGCAGGCGAGGGTTCCCCGATGATGTCGGCGCGAGCCCGTCGATCCGGGATCCGTCGCCCCAGTTCAAGATCCCGCCCCCGGCGAGATATGCCTCTCGCTCCTCCAGGGGTATCGCCCAGTCGTAGTCCGGCGCCCAGGACATGCGCGGCGCAGCCTCATACAGCACCAGCCCGCTGACGCGCTCAGGATGCATGGCGGCGAACAGCGCCCCCAGGGCTCCGCCCTCGAGCTGGGCGAACACGGCCGCCCGCTCGGACCCGGCGGCGTCGAGCACGGCGACGACATCATCGATCTGCTCCTCGAGCGTGGGCGCGCGCAGAACCGGATCCGACAGCCCCGACCCCCTCCGGTCGAACAGGATCAGCCGCGAGAACGATGCCAGCCGGTTGAAGTACCGCGCGATCAGCGGCTCGTCCCAGTAGTGCTCCACCTGAGAGATCCAACTCGGGACGTACAGGAGGTCGATCGGTCCTTCGCCCACCACCTGATAAGCGATGAACAACTCGCCGCTGCGTGCGTATTGAGTCTCCGAAGCCATCTGCGGCCCAGCCTACTCCGCCCTGAGATAGCGTCCGATCCTGTGAGTCCCCCGGATCTGGAATTCGCCCGCCGGTGAGCACCCCTCCGAAGGTGATCGGCGTCGTGGGCGCGGGCACGATGGGTGCTGGGATCGCCCAGTTGGGCTGCCTGGCCGGAGCGGACACGCTGCTGCACGATCCCGTGCCCGACGCCCTGGAGCGCGGCATCGGGTCGATCAGGGGGCACCTGGCGCGCGGCGTCGAGCGGGGACGGATCGATCAGGCGACGGCCGACGCCGCCACCGCTCGCCTGCAGGCGGCGGCAACCCTCGAGGACCTTGCTCGTTGTGAGCTGGTGATCGAGGCCGCCCCCGAAAGGCTGGAGCTCAAGCAGGCCCTGTTCGCCCAACTCAGCGAATCGATCGTCTCTCCCGAGTGCGTGCTGGCGACGAACACCTCGTCGCTGTTGGTCACGGCAATCGCCAGTGGGGCCAGCCGGCCCGAGCGCGTCGTCGGAATGCACTTCTTCAATCCGCCCCCGGTGATGCGGCTGCTGGAGGTCGTGGCGGGCGCGCGATCCTCCCCCCAGGCGCTTGCTCTGGCGCGCGCCGCCGGCCAGGCGATGGGTAAACGGGTGATCGACGCGATCGACGGCCCCGGCTTCCTGGTCAACCGCTGCAACCGCCCGTTCGGGCTCGAGGGCTTGAAGCTACTGCAGGAACGTGTGGCGCCGGCCGCCGAGATCGATCGCATCGCCCGGCTGCAGGGCGGATTCACGATGGGCCCATTCGAGCTGATGGACCTGGTCGGGCTCGATGTCGGCCTCGACGTCTCACGCTCGTTCTACGAGCAGAGCTTCGGGGAGCCGCGATGGAGGCCCTCACCGATCACGGTCCGGAACGTCGCGGCGGGACTGACCGGGCGTAAGGCCGGCGTCGGCTTCTACGACTACACGGGCGGCGTGAAGTCCTACCGCCCTCCCGACCCGGACCCGCCCCCGCCGGGCGGCGGCGACGGGGTGATCGTGATCGCCGGAGACTCCGTTCTCGCTGTCGAGCTCGAGGAGGCCGCGTTCGCCGCCGGATGGGACGTCGCCGATGCCGCTGAGGCGGCCGAGCGCGAGCCGCCATTCCTGATCCTCGATCTGGGAGTGGAGAACGATTCGGACGTGCCGCTCCAGGGCGGTCCTCGGGCGATCTGCTGCGCGTCGGGCTCGCTGGCGGCGCTCGATGAGGGCGGCAACGCGGTCGGCTTCCACGTGCTCCCGCCCCTGGCCGATGCTCGTCTGGTGGAGCTGACCCGAGGCCCCGACACCGCGGATTCGGCGGCGAGCGCGGCCGAGCGGTTCTTCGCAACCCTGGGCAAGCACACGGCCTGGGTCGCCGATGCCCCGGGGCTGGTGCTCGGGCGGATCGTCTGCCAGGTGATCAACGAGGCGGCTTTCGCGCTGGGCGAGGGCGTTGGCAGCGCCGAGGACATAGACGCCGGCCTGGTGCACGGGATGAACCATCCCCGGGGCCCGCTCGCCTGGGCCGACTCGGTGGGGCTCGACCACGTCCTCGGCGTGCTCGAGGCGCTGTATGCAGAGCGCCGGGAGGAGCGCTACCGTCCCGCCCCGACGCTGAGCCGGCTGGTCTGGTCCGGTCGCTTGGGAAGACCCACCGGGGAGGGCTTCTTCCGCTACGAGACGTGATCGGCTGCGGTCCTGGCATGATCCGGCCCTCATGAGAGCCGTCACGTTTCAGGCGCCGGGAATCGTCGCGGTCGAGGAGCGCCCGGAGCCTGAGTTGCTGGCCCGCGATGACGCCGTGGTGGCGATCCAGGCCAGCGGCATCTGCGGCTCCGATCTGCACATCTACCACGGCCGCGTGAAGATCGCGCCCGGGTTCACGATCGGCCACGAGTACGTCGGCACCGTGATCGCCGCGGGCGACGGCGTGTCGCGGGTGGCCGTCGGGGACCGCGTCCTCGGCTGCTATCACACGGCCTGCGGCACCTGCTTCTTCTGCATGCGGGGCGTCTACCACAAGTGCGATCACGCCCGGACCTTCGGCCACGGCGAGGCGCTCGGGTCGCTGCAGGGCACCCAGGCCGAGCAGGCGTTGGTGCCGATGGCCAACATGACGCTGCGCAAGGTGCCCGAGGGGGTGTCCGACGACATCGCGCTGTTCGCGGGTGATGTGGCGGGGACCGGCTACCACTCGGTGGTCGAAGCCGGCGTCCAGCCAGGCGACAGCATTGCCGTCCTCGGCCTCGGGCCCGTCGGCCTGTGTGCCGTCCAGGCGGCCCTGGCCGCCGGCGCGGCGCCCGTGTACGCGATCGACGGCGTGGAGCAGCGCCTCGAGGTGGCGCGGTCACTCGGGGCGAGCCCCGTCCACCTGACCGAGGAGCGGCCGCGCGATGTCGTTCGGACGGCGACCGAGGGCCGTGGCGTCGACGCGGCGATCGACGCCGTCGGCCATCCCGACGCGCTCGACCTGGCGATCCGCCTGACCCGCAGCGCCGGCACCGTGGTGGCGACCGGGGTCTACGCCGAGCCGTGCCAGGTGCACATGGGCCTCGTCTGGATCAAGGCGCTCACGCTGAAGACGGGCCAAGCCAACGTGATCGGGCATGTCGATCGCGTGCTCGGGATGCTCGCGGCGGGGACGCTCGACCCCTCCCCCCTGGTCACCCACCACATGTCGCTGGACGACGCTCCCGAGGCCTACGCCGTCTACGACCGGCGTGAGGCGCTGAAGATCGTGCTCACCCCGTAGCGGGGCGCTGACCCCGAGCCGAGTAGACGTTTGGTCGAGTTTTCCGGACGACGGCTCCCAGGAGGGCGGCATTCGCTCCGATGCTGGCGGCATGTCCGGATATCGTCTGGCGTCGATCCCTGGCCTGCTCGCCCTCGTCGTGGCCGTCGTCGTGGCCGTCGCCTTCCCCGGCGCGAGCGCTGCCAAGCCGCGCGCCCACCGCGCCCACGCCCACCGCACGAAGGCGCGTACCAAGGCCGTTGGCAACCCAAGCTGCGGCGACGTCGACACCCCGGCATCCGGCGCCTCGGGCGCGGCGATGGACTCCTCGGTGCTGTGCCTGATCAACCAGCAGCGATCCGCCCACCACCTTCCCACCCTGCACGAGGACTCCAGACTGGACCATGCCGCGCAGTCCTGGACAAACACGATGGTCCAGACCCACTCGTTCTGGCACGGCACGAACTTGGGCGGCCGGATCGACGCGGTCGGCTACAGCTGGTCCGCTGCCGGCGAGAACGTGGGCACCGGCTACGCGACCCCTCGCCAGATCGTCACCGCCTGGATGGCCAGCCCCGATCACTGCCGCAACATTCTCAACCCGGAGTACGCCGACGTCGGCACCGGCGTCCTGGCCCGCGGGATCGCGCCTTACGGACCGTCGACGTGGACGCAGGACTTCGGCCTCCTGGTGGGCCGGACCGCCCGCTCGCACAACGCCGGCCCCATGAACGCCTGCCCCTAGGGCGGCCCGATGGACGCCTGCCCCTAGGCCTGCTCACCCCTGGCGGCCCGATGAACGCCTGCCCCTAGGCCTGCTCACCCCCGGCGGCCCGATGAACGCCTGCCCCTAGGCCTGCTCACCCCCGGCGGTTTGTTCACGCCCGGTCTCAGCCGTGCGGCGCTGAGCCAGGATCCTGGCCAGGCGCTCGGCCTCGCGGACAGGCGCGCGCTTGATCCGCTCCCTGGTGATGCGGACCGTCGCCTGCCCGCCCGCCAGCGTGTCGGCGTCCCGATCCCGGTCGCTCTCGAACCTGTCCCGGCCCTTGTGGGAGCGCCAGCCATCCAGCTCCACGATCAAGCGCTCATCCGGAAAGTGGGCATCGACCTCAAACCCGCAGACACGGGTGTTGATCCGCGGACACGGGAGCCCGAAATGCGCGCAGAACGCCGGGAAGTCGTCCTCCCACGGCGAGCGGGTCGGCCCGTCGTCGGTGTCGATGAACGGTCGGAGGAGCTGGGCTCCTGGGTGACTCGGATAGCGGTCGCGGACGTCGGCCAGCTGCGCGCGCCGGAGGAAGGGGGTGTGGAGGGCGTCGTTGACGGCCCGAGTCAGGGCCTTGGGCGTCAGCATCGGCGCGCTGTCGAGCACCGCGCGGGCCGGACTGGTCACCCTGATCCCGAAGTGCCAGCGGATGTCGCGCCGAGTCTGGGTCCTCGATCGATGGGGCACGATCCCCGCCGGTCGGCGTCCGACCGTGGCTGTCACCTCGGGGCGTTCCGGCCAGGCTTTGACGAATCCCCACAGTGCGAGCGCCGAGCAGTGGCTGAGCACCGCCGTCGGGCCGCAGGCCAGGACCGCGGCGGCCGCCCGCTCGAGCGGCGTGGTCGCCGGCTTGCCCACCGAATACACGCCGCGATGCACGCGATACAGCCGTCCGCGCCTGAGGCGATAGGCGATCGCGTCGTCGCCGAGGCCCAACGCGAACAGCTGCTGTCGGGTGATGTTGCCCTGCTGCCGCGACGCGATGCGAGCGATCAGGACGTCAACCGCCTCGGGCACCGGCACCTCCCGCCGCGGGACCGTGCCGGATAACACGGACTATTTGCGGGTTATGTAGCACCACCCCCCGGATGTTCGCTCGGGATGCGCCGCTCCGCTTGGAATTTCACAGAGTTGTGACGCTGGGGGCCGGCAAGGAGCCGCGAGCACGGCGCCGAGCCAGCGAGGAACCGTCGCGGCGAAGGAACCGCCGGCGCGGAGCCGGCTAGGACGAGGAACCGCCGGCGCGGAGCCGGCGCGGAGGAGGAACCGCCGGCGCGGAGGAGGAACCGGCGGCGCGGAGCCGGCTAGGAGGAAGCGCCGGCGGCGCGGTCGAGCACCGCGGCCGGCTCGTCATAAGGGTTGTCGCGCAGATGCCACTCCGCATCGAGCGCGGCCTGACAGCCGGAGCCGGCCGCGGTCACGGCCTGGCGGTAGGTGTGGTCGACGAGGTCTCCGGCCGCGAACACCCCGGTCAGGTTCGTCAGCGTCGATCGGCCCTTGGTCACGACGTATCCGGCCTCGTCGGTTTCGACCTGGCCCTGGATGAGCTGCGACTGGGGCTCGTGTCCGATGGCGATGAACGCGCCGCCGATTTCCATGTCACGGGTCGAGCCGTCGCCGGTGTGCCGCAGTCGGGCCACCGCCAATGACCCGGCGTCCCCGGCGACAAACTCATCGATGCCGTAGGGCGTGACGAATTCGATGTTCGGGATCGCCCGGGCGCGCTCGAGCATGATCTTGGAGGCGCGGAACTCGTCGCGACGGTGGACGACAGCCACCTTGGCGGCAAATTTCGACAGGAACATCGCCTCCTCCATCGCCGAGTCCCCGCCGCCGACGATGAGGGTCGGGACATCGCGGAAGAACGCGGCGTCGCAGGTGGCGCAGTAGCTGACGCCGCGGCCGGAGAGCGAGTCCTCGCCGGGAACGTCGAGCTTGCGATGCTGGGCGCCCATGGCCAGGATCACCGCCCGCGCGAGATGGACGTCCTCGCCGACGTACACCTTGTGCAGGCCGCCGTCCCGCGACAACTCGACGCTGGTGACGTCGTCGGTCTCCAGTCGGGCGCCGAAGCGCTCGGCCTGATCACGGAAGTGCTGCATCAGCTCGGGTCCCATGATCCCGGTGGGGAAGCCCGGATAGTTCTCGACGTCGGTCGTCTGCTGGAGCAGCCCGCCCCAGGCAAAGCCCTCGATCACCAGCGGCTCCAGGTTGGCTCGCGCGGTGTAGAGCGCCGCGGTGTAGCCGGCCGGACCGCTGCCGATGATCACCACGTCTTCGATTCGCTGGTCGGTCACTTCATTAAGTATAGCTAGGAGCTTCGGCTCGCTGCCAGCGCTGCACCGTCCGCCGCAATTGCAGATACGCGACTCCGCCGGGCAGCGTCGGCAGCCAGAAGGCGATCCCACGATACGCCAGCACCGAGACGACCGAGACCTCGACCGGCACACCGAACGCCGAAAACGCGCCGATCATGCCGCCGTCGACGCCGCCGATCCCCCCGGGCAGCGGCAGGGTGTTCCCGACCATCCCCACGAAGTAGGCCATCACGATCACGCCCTTCGGCGGCACGAAGCCGAAGGCGTGGAAGCACGCCCACAGCACGGCGATGTCGAAGCCCCACCAGCCCAATGCACCGAGCAGATACGGGTTGCGCGAACGCACCAGGAAGATCGCCGTGCGCACCCCCTGGGCGGCCGCGGCGGGACCGGCCGCGACTCGGTGCGCCAGGCGTCCGACGAAGTTCCGCTCGGTACGCCCGCGGGCCACCAGCCGATCGAAATCTCCGGGGAGGAACGAGACGGCCAGGAACAGCACGATCACGCCGGCGCCGAAGATCGCCGGTACGACCGTGATCGCGAACGGTGCGGGCCCGGGGATAACGCCGAGGTACAGGCCGAGCCCGTCGACCACCAGGGTCGCCATGTAGACCCCGTAGAGGAGCGCCATGAACGCGATCAACCGGCAGGCGACGATCCGTGCCTCCATCCCGGAGCGGCGCAACGCCCAAGCGGTCAGCGCAATTCCACCGGCGCCGGCGGAGGCGAACAGCCGCGTGGCCGCCAGGCCGGACATCGTGATCTCGTAGCTCTCGCGCCAGTCGATCCGTGACTCGCCACGGACGAACACCGCCCGGAACAGCGCGATATACCCAAGGAACGAGAGCATCTCGAAGACAAGGCCGAGCGCCAGCCACCACCCGTTGCCGTGCTGGATCCGGTGCCAGGTCTCCTTCAATCCGAGCAGCTTCGGGAGCACGAAGTAGAGGAAGGCGACGGTGGAGACGACGAACACGCCCGAGGCGAGCAACCGCCGGCGCGTGAACACGACGCGGGGCATCTCCTCCCGCGAGTCGGACCCGGCTTCTGGAACATCGGCCACGCGGCCCGGCACCCGGGCAGCGGCCTCGGCGAGCGCTCGACGGTCGTCGTTCGCTGCCGCGTCGAGATCTTCCGCCACCGCGTCCTCTACCGCGCCGCCGCCCGGGCCTCTAGCCACTGGATCCCGCGTGAGAAGCCCATCGCCAACGGTGTCACGCGGGGCGCCGCGCCACGTACGAACTCGGCCAGGACGGCCCCGCCGATCAGGTCCGCGACGTAGTGCTCGCCGAGGTACACGAGCGCCAGCCCCAGCGTGGCGGCGTAGGTCCAGCCGAGCGCGCCCGCGACGGGACCGACCCCCGAGAGCAGATGGGCGGCCATCAGAGACGTGGCGAAATGCAACGACGGCATCGCAGCGAGCGGATTTCCTCCGAGGACATCGTAGAGATCGCCCCAGCGGTCTCCCCAGAACTGCTCCCCGTATTCGTTCATCATCCTCCGCACCTCGACCGGGTGAGGGTCATCAAGATGACCATGGCGCGCGGCCCACCAGGGCGGGGCGGTCGGAATCCCCCAGTAGAACGTCGCCCCGAGGTCGAACACGGCGTACATCCGAGCGGCCGCCGCCGGGAACTGCTCGCGACGGCGCAGGGCGACGTATCCCACGCTTCCGTGCGGGACCATGAACCACATCCAGTGGCACCAGACGAGCACGCGCTCGAATCCGCTGATCTCGCCCGGGCTCGAGAAGCGGCGCTGGAGGCGCAGTGTCGGCAGGACGCCCAGGCCGAGCGCCCGATCGACCAGGATCGGATAGCGGACGCGGACGCGCTCGGTCAGGCGGACCGGGTCGTCATGGGGCAGCTCGTAGGCGGCCAGGTACGCCCACATCTGCAACGCGCAGACGGCCGCGTCGCGCCTGCGGTCGCGCGGCATGGCCACGCAGAGGGCGATCGGAGCGAGCGTGGCGCTGCCCAACACGGCGGCGGGCGGGAGCTTCACGCGCCGGCGGAGCACGGGCGCCGCTGCCCCCACCACGACGAGGGCCCACGCCGCCCGTCGGATCCCCCTCGTAGCTCGCAAGACGCGGCCAGTATATGAGTGGGGACGCGAGGCGGCCGACCGGCATACGCGACCCAACGTCCGGGTAGCCGAGTCCCGCATGGCCGCACCGCTCGAGTCCCGCATGGCCGCACCGCTCGAGTCCCGCATGGCCGCACCGCTCCAGTCCCGCATGGCCGCACCGCTCCAGTCCCGCATGGCCGCACCGCTCGAGTCCCGTGCGCCCGCACCGCTCGAGCCCCGCATGCCGCACCGCTCGCCGCCGCCCGGCGGAGCCTGACCGGGCCTCGGCTGGATAGAATGCCGCCCGCCTTGCGACCTGCCGCTCACGCCGCCAAGTTTCGCCGCCGGCGCCGCGCCCAACTGGTCGCGGCCATCATCCTCACGCTCGTGGCATCGCTGCTGCTGGCGCCGAGCGCATTCGCGAACCTCCTGACCCCGAAGTCGGGCGGGTCGCCAAACGCCGACCAGATCCACAGCCTCTACAAGATCGTGCTGTACATCGCGGCGGTCGTGGCCGTGGTCGTCGAGGGGGCGCTGTTCTACTCGGTCTACAAGTTCCGAGCCAAGAAGGGCGCGGTCGCGGCCCAGATCCACGGCAACACGCGCCTGGAGATCGGCTGGACCCTGGCGGCTGCGCTGATCCTGGTAGTGCTGACGGTGGTCACGTTCATCAAGCTGCCAAGCATCATCAATCCGCCGAACTCGGACGCCAACGGCCTGGTGCTGAGCGCGTCCGTGACCCAACCGCAGCCCCCGAGCGGCCGCAAGCTGGTCATCTGCGTGACCGGCCGGCAGTACATCTGGCGCTACACCTACGGCGCCGGCTGCGACAACGCCGCCTTCAGCGCCAAGCTGCCCTACTCCTACGAAGAGATGTACGTGCCCGCGAACACCACGGTGGTGCTCGATATCCAGTCCACCGACGTGATCCACTCCTGGTGGATTCCGTCGCTGGGCGGGAAGGTGGACGCCGTTCCGGGCTACACCACCTACACGTGGTTCAAGGTGCCTCACGCCAACGAGCTCTACCACGGCCAGTGCGCACAGCTTTGCGGACGCAACCACGCGGCGATGACCGCGATGGTGAAGGTCCTCACGCCCGCCCAGTATCAGGAATGGGCCAAGCAGCAGGCCGCGGCGATCACGGCGGCCAACGCCCAGGTCACACAGCTGCGCCAAGCCCTGACCGCGAACGGAAATCTCTAGGAGAGCACGAATGTCGAGCACTGAAATCGTCCTCCGACCCGTTCCGCAGGTGACCGCGCACGAGGTTCACAAGCCCCGCGAGACCAAGAAGTGGATCGACTGGCTGACCACCACCGACCACAAGAAGATCGGGATCATGTACATCGTCCTGACCTTCGTGTTCTTCATGCTTGGCGGGATCGAGGCGCTGATGATGCGCCTCCAGCTGGGGGTCCCGAACAACACCCTGCTGAGCGGCGAGCGCTACAACGAGCTCCTGACGCTGCACGGGACGACGATGATCTTCCTGTTCGTCGTACCGGTGATGGCCGGGTTCGCCAACTACTTCGTCCCGTTGATGATCGGCGCCCGGGACATGGCGTTCCCACGGCTCAACGCGCTTTCGTTCTGGCTGCTGTTGATGGGCGGGATCGTCTTCTACGCCTCGATCTTCTACCACCCGCCCGAGGCCGGCTGGTGGAGCTACCCGCCGCTCTCGAGCATCCAGTACTCCCCCAGTGGCGGCCAGGATGCCTGGATCTTCCTGATCCACATCACCGGCATCTCCTCGCTGATCGGGGCGATCAACTTCTACGCGACGATCGTGAACATGCGAGCCCCCGGCATGAGCTGGGGTCGCCTGCCGCTGTTCGTGTGGACGATCCTGGTCTACGCGGTGCTGTTGATCGTCGCGCTCCCCGTCGTCGCTGCGGCGGTGACGATGCTCCTGACCGATCGCCACTTCGGTACCCACTTCTTCGATCCCACCCAGCATGGCTCGCCGGTCCTGTGGCAGCACCTGTTCTGGTTCTTCGGCCATCCCGAGGTCTACATCATGATCCTGCCGGGATTCGGGATGATCTCGGAGGTCATCCCGGTCTTCTCGCGCAAGCCGATCTTCGGCTACAAGGCGATCGCCGCCTCCACCGCGGTGATCGCGTTCCTGGCCACGCTGGTATGGGCCCACCACATGTTCGCCTCGCCGGTGCCGATCGTCGTGCTCGGGTTCTTCATGCTGAGCTCGTTCCTGATCGGGATCCCCACCGGTGTCAAGATCTTCAACTGGATCGCCACGCTGTGGCGAGGGTCGATCGTGATGACCGCCTCGCTCTATTTCGCCGTCGGCTTCATCGCGGTCTTCATCATCGGCGGTATCACGGGGATCTTCCTCGCCGTCTTCCCGGTCGACTGGCAGCTCAACGACACCTACTTCGTCGTCGCGCACTTCCACTACGTGCTGATGGGCGGGGCGGTGTTCTCGCTCTTCGCCGGGCTGTACTACTGGTTCCCGAAGATGACCGGCCGGCGGCTGGGCGAGTCGCTGGGGAAGGTCTCGTTCTGGGTGATGTTCATCGGCTTCAACCTGACCTTCTTCGTCCAGCACGCGCTCGGCCTGTCGGGCATGCCGCGCCGGATCTACACCTACCAGCCGGGGCTCGGGTGGTCGACCTACAACCTGATCTCGACGATCGGCTCGTTCATCCTCGGCGCCGGGGTCCTGTTGACGGTGGCCAACGTCTTCCGGAGCCTGGGCCACGGTGCGGTGGCCGGTCCGGACCCCTGGAAGGGAAACACCCTCGAGTGGTTCACCCCCTCGCCGCCGCCGCCGAACAACTTCGACTCGATTCCCCGCGTGCGGTCGGTGGAGCCGATGCGCGACATCCGCCGTCAGGTCGAGCGCCAAACCGGCGTCACCCAGAAGACGGGCGGCAGCGAGCGCTTCGTCCGGGTGTGAGCCGGTGACTCGGTGAACACCTCCACCGCCAGTGCCGTTCGTCCGCCCTCACTGGCGGCCGGCACGCGCCAGCTCGCGGCCGATTACTTCGAGCTGACCAAGCCCAAGGTCCAGACGCTCCTGCTGTTCACCACCGTGACCTCGATGGAGGTGGCGGGGAACCCGTCGGTCGGGAAGATCGGTCTGACCTGCCTGGGCGGCTACCTGTCGGCCGGGGGGGCGGGGGCGGTCAACCACTACTACGACCGCGATATCGATGCGCAGATGGCTCGCACCGCTTCGCGGCCGGTCCCTTCCGGACGCGTCGCCCCCCGCGCCGCGCTGATCTACGGCATCGTCCTCGCCGCGCTCTCGTTCGCGCTGATGTCGCTGACCTTGAACGTGCTGGCGGCTTCGTTGGCGCTGGGCGGCTTCGTCGGCTACGTCGGCGTCTACACGATCCTGCTCAAGCGGCGCACCCCGCAGAACATCGTGATCGGGGGCGCCGCCGGCGCGATGCCCCCACTGGTCGGGTGGGCGGCGACCCGCGGCTCGCTCTCGTGGACCGCGATCTACCTGTTCGCGATCGTCTTCTACTGGACTCCCCCACACTTCTGGGCGCTCAGCCTGCTGATGAAGGACGAGTACGCCAAGGTCGGGATCCCGATGATGCCGGTGGTCCGCGGCGAACGCGAGACGCGCCGGCAGATCGTGCTCTACACGCTGCTGCTCTACGCGATCACCCAGCTGCCCTTCTGCGCCGGTGAATTCGGCGGGGTCTACCTGGTCGCCTCGATGGTGCTCGGCTGCGCGTTCATCGGCGGCTCGCTGCGCCTCTATCGCCGCGCGGACCGCAAGGCGGCCCTGCGCCTGTATCTGTACTCGCTGCTCTACCTGGCGCTGCTGTTCGGCGCGATGGTGGCGGACGTAAAGCTCTGACAACGAACGGCTAGGATTCGCAAAATGGACAGAAAGCTCGCCCGCAAGAACATCCGCTCCGGGCTGATCGCCGGCGCAGCCTGCTTGTTCATGTTCGGGATCACCTTCGTGGCCGCCGCGATCTACGTGCACGCATGAGCGAGGTCGAGGAAGCCCCGCCCGTCGGGGAGGAGATCCACCTCCCCGGTCCCACGCTGATCCCGTTCGTGAGCGCGATCGGCATCACGCTGATCGTGATCGGCACGACGATCGACTGGATCTTCTCGGCCATCGGCGCGGTGATCTTCATCATCACCACCGCGATGTGGATCCGCGATACCCGTCGCGACGTCGCCGCGCTCCCCGAGAGCCATCAGTAACGGATCTAGTTCCCCGCTCCCCAAGCGATCCGGCGGGGAGAATCGCCCCCCAGGCGATTCTCCAATTGAATCGCCCCCGGGACTGTGGGCTAACTCACCGCTCTCGCGGGCGATTCAACAAGTTCACAGCTGGCGCCGTCGTCGGTCCAGCAGCGCACGATGTCGCGCATCGACAGGATCCCGACGAGATCGCCCCCGTCGACCACGACCAGGTGGCGGAACTTGCCTCTGATCATCGCGGCGGCGGCCTGCTCGAGCGACCAGTCGGGGGCGGCGAAGGTCAGCTGCGAGGTCAGGTGCGCCGCGACGGTCTCGGTATCGGGGTCCTCGCCCTGGGCGACCGAGCGGAGGATGTCGCGCTCGGTGATCACGCCGGGCCCCTGGGCGTCCGGATCGAGTACGACGGCCGCTCCCACGTGCCGGCGGCACATCGATTCCGCGGTCGCTCGGAGCGTATGTCCGGGACCGACCGTCACCACGACGTCCGACATCCCCTCGCGTACCTGCATGCGCTCTGCCTCCTGACTTGCAACGATTGTCGCAATCATAGTCGAACCTTACGCGGCGGTTTCGCGACCGCGCCGTTCGTCGCCGAGAACGCATAGGATGCCGGGCGAGTGATGCTCGAGGGTCTTTGCTCCGGAGAACGGCGTGCCTAAGCGCCCGATTACGCAGATGCTCCTGGCCGGGGTCATCGGCTGCGCGATCCTGATCCCGATCGCCTTGGTGATCCCGTGGTTCCCATCGGATGCCTCGCGCCAGGCGCACCACATTCGCACTCTCTACGACGTGCTGCTGATCGCGTCGGTGCCCGTGTTCGTAATGGTCGAGACGGTCGTGCTCTACTCGGTCTGGAAGTTCCGGATGAAGCCGGGCGAGGAGGAGAAGGACGGTCCCCCGATCCACGGCAACACGCGGCTGGAGATCGTCTGGACCGCGGCGCCGGCGCTCCTGATCATCGCCCTGTGCACCTACGCCTATACCGTGCTGCGCTCCAACGAGGACTCGCAGAAGGGCGAGACCACCGTCCACGTGACCGAGCGCCAGTTCGCGTTCGAGTTCTCCTGGAACGAGAACGGGAAGACGATCGTCTCCCCCGAGCTGTACATGGCCAAGGGCCAGCCCGTGGTGTTCAAGATCACCTCGCTCGACGTGATCCACAGCTTCTTCGTCCCCGAGTTCTCCGAGAAGATCGACGCGGTGCCCGGGATCGACACGACGCTGCGGGTCACGCCGACCCACCTCGGCACCTTCCCGGCGGAGTGCACGGAGCTGTGCGGCGCCGGGCATTCGCTGATGCGCGCGACCGTTCACGTCGTGACGCCAAGCGCCTTCCAGACCTGGCTCTCCAAACAGAAGCCGGGTGCGCCGCCGCCGGTCGGAACGCCGCCCCCTAACGTCGGGGTGCCGGGCATACCCGGGAACACCTCGAGTTCCGGCAGCACGGGCGCGAGCACCGGTAGCACGGGCGCGAGCACCGGTAGCACGGGCGCGAGCACCGGCACCAGCACGACCTCCAGCAGTGCCACGTCCACGACCAGCGGGGGCGCGACCACGAGCACCCCCGCCGCGACGCCGACGACGAGCTCCACCGGCACGAGTTCGGCGAGCACGGCCCCCGGCAAGGCCGTCTTCACCAGCGCCGCCGCCGGGTGCGGTCAGTGCCATACGCTGGCCGCCGCCGGCGCCAGCGGGACCGTGGGTCCGAATCTCGACCAGCGTCTGAAGTCTGACTGCGCGACCCCGGCTTCGAAGAAGGCCCGAGGCGCCAGCCTGATGCAGTGCATCACGACCGCGATCACCAAGCCTTATGCCTATCTGCCGACCGGCTACGCCGCCGGGATCATGCCCGCCACCTTCTCCAAGTCCCTGACTCCGACCCAGATTCAGGCACTTGTCAATTTCCTGGCGAGCGTGGCAAAGTGATGGGCCGAAGGACAGGGGGAGAGGCACTCTTGACGCTGACACGTGAGGTTAAGGAGATCCGATGATGGTTCTACCGGCAAAGCTCCGCGCGCCCGGCTGGTACCGCGCCGCGATGACCAGCGTCCTCGGCTTGGCCTTCGCGTTCGGCTTGACCGTCCTGATTCGCTGGCTGATGCATTACCACCCGGTGATCGACGGCCGTGCGGTGACGATCGTCGGGATGATCGCCGTGCCGCTGTTCTTCCTGGTCGGGATCGGCACGATGGACTACTGGTTCTACTGGGCGGCCGGCCGGGCAACGCGGCCCGAGGACCACTCCGCGCACGGCGCGCGCACCTGGCGCGACTACTTCCGGGTCAACACCGACCACAAGGTGATCGGGATCCAGTACACGGTCACGTCGTTCTTCTTCCTGCTGGTCGGCGGCCTGCTGGCCATGCTGATCCGAGCCCAGCTGGCCAAGCCGGGCATGCAGTTCCTCACCCCCGAGCAGTACAACGGCGTGTTCTCGGTTCACGCGACGGTGCTCATCTTCCTGTTCGTGATTCCGGTGTTCGCCGGCCTGGCCAACTTCGTGCTCCCGTTGATGATCGGCGCCCCGGACATGGCATTCCCGCGCCTGAACGCGCTCTCCTACTGGATGCTGCCGCTGGCCGGGATCATGATGCTGCTGAGCTTCCTCGCCCCCGGAGGCTCATTCGCCTCGGGCTGGACGGCCTACGCGCCGCTCTCGACGACGATGCCGCTGGGGCAGCTGTTCTTCACCATCGCCGTGCAGTTCGCCGGAGCCTCGTCGATCGCGACGGCGCTCAACTTTCTGGTGACGATCATCACCATGCGCGCACCGGGCATGAGCTTCTTCCGGATGCCGCTGCTGGTGTGGGCGAACTTCTCTACCTCGCTGCTCGTCGTGATCGCCACGCCGTTCATCGCCGCCTCGCAGTTCTTCGTGCTGCTCGACCGCGCGCTCGGCTTCCACTTCTTCGACGCGTTCGTGGGAGCCGGCAAGAACGGCAACGTGATCATGTACCAGCACGTCTTCTGGTTCTACTCGCATCCGGCCGTCTACATCATGATGTTGCCCGGGTTCGGGATCATCTCCGAGATCCTGGCGGTCAAGTCCCGAAAACCGATCTTCGGCTACCGGATGATGGCGTTCTCGCTGCTGGCCATCGTGGTGCTCGGATTCACGGTCTGGGCGCACCACATGTTCGTCTCCGGAATGGCGTCGTGGATCCGGATCCCGATGATGATCACCACGGCGATCATCGCCATCCCCACCGGGATCAAGATCTTCTCCTGGCTGGCGACGCTGTGGCGCGGCGTGCTCCACCTCGACACGCCGATGCTGTTCGCGCTGGGATTCCTGACCATGTTCACCCTGGGCGGGATCAGCGGGGTGATGCTGGCGATGATCCCGTTCGACATCCACGTGAGCCAGACCTATTTCATCGTCGCCCACATCCATTACGTCCTCTTCGGTGGATCGCTGTTCACGATCTTCGCCGGCGTGTACTACTGGTTCCCGAAGATGACCGGGCGGATGTTCGACGATCGGCTCGGCAAGTGGCACTTCTGGATGACCTTCATCTTCTTCAATCTGACGTTCGCCCCGATGCACCTGATCGGGATCCAGGGCATGCCCAGACGGGTGGCCGAGTACGCCCAGAAGTTCGCCACCTGGAACCTGTTCATCTCGATCTCCGGCTTCATCCTCGGCTTTAGCACGCTGATCTTCCTCTACAACATGGTGGCCAGCTGGCGCTCGGGGCCACGGGCCGCGTCCAATCCGTGGCGTGCCCTGACGCTGGAGTGGCAGGTCTCCTCGCCGCCCCCGATCTTCAATTTCGACGCGATCCCGACCGTGGTCGGCGGACCCTATGAGTACGGCGTGCCCGGCGCGGTGCACGGGATCTTCAAGCCTCCCGTCGAGGCGGGTGCCATCGCCGCCGGCTCCTCGTCGGGCTCTGGATCCGGGCACGGAGGGCATTGATGGACACGATCCTGGTAGTGGCAAACGAGACGCTGGGCGGACGCGAGCTTCTCGATGCCGTCCGCGAGCGCTCCGCCAAAGGCGGCGCCCGGTTCGTCCTCTGCGTTCCGCAGACGCGCCCGCGGGCCGGCTATGTGATCTACGACGACGCCGTGTTCGAGGCAGCCCAGACCCGCGTCGATCTGGCCCTCCGGGTCCTGCGGGCCGACGACATCGATGTGATCGGCGAGGTGGGCGATTCCGACCCCTACAGCGCGACCATGGACGCGGTGCATGAGTACGGGCCGACCGAGATCGTCATCTCCACCTACCCGGAGACCCGTTCGGGATGGCTCCGCAGTGACCTGATCGATCGGATCCGCTCGGCCACAAGGCTGCCCGTGACCCACATCGTGGCCGACATCGACGCCGAGGGGCTGCCGTTTCAGGTCACGCTCGTGGTGGCCAACCGGACCGCGAGCAGCGACGAGCTCCTGAAGACGCTCAAGGCCAAGCTCGAGGGCAAGGACAAGGACGACCGCCTGTTCGTCGTTGTGGTCCCCCAGGAGGGCGGCGACGGTCACGCCACCCGGCGTGCCCGGACCCGGCTGAAGCTGGTCCTCGACCGGATGCGGGAAGCCGGGCTGTTCGCCTCCGGGATGATCGGGGATCCCGATCCGTACACCGCGATCACCAACACCCTTCAGTTCTTCCGCGTAGACGACATCGTGATCTCGACGTTCGCCGCGACCAAGTCCGGGTGGATGCGCTCCGATCTGATCGAGCGGGTGCGGCGCGCCACCGGCAAGCCGGTCGAGCACGTGGTCCAATCCGATTCCGAGACCGCCGCCGCCTAGGAGGAAGTGATGGAAGCCGCAGCGATCGCCCACGAGCACCACGGACCGCCCGAGGCCCATCGCTCGTCGCGCGTCGACGCCCCCACCCTGGGGATGCTGCTTTTCATCATCTCCGAGGTGATGATCTTCGGCGCGTTCTTCACCGCCTACTTCTTCATCCGCCAGGTCACCCACGACCCGTGGCCGGCGGCGGGAACGAAGCTTCCGGAGGCGGTGGCCGGGATCAACACGGCGATTCTGCTCTCCTCGTCGCTGACGATTCACTGGGCCACCGTTTCGGTCAAGAACGGCAATCGCTTCGGGCTCAAGGCCGGCATGCTCTCGACGTTTCTGCTCGGGCTCACGTTCCTGTTCGTGCAGATCAACGAATACGTCCACCTCGGCTTCGCCGGCCACGACTCGGCCCAGGCCACGATCTTCTACTCGCTCACCGGCCTCCACGGCGCGCACGTCTTCATCGGCCTCTGCATCCTGCTGATGGTCACCATCCGATCATTCCGCGGGCACTACTCGCCCGAGCATCACCGGGGCATGGAAGTGCCGGGCATCTACTGGCACTTCGTCGACATTATGTGGATCATCGTCTACATGACGGTCTACGTGCTGTAGCGGCGACCGAGCCAGGCGATGCTCAATCCCCTCCGTTCCGAGGCCGAGGCGTTCCAGGTCCTCGTGTACTTCGTCGCGGGGCTCGCCCTGATCGTCGTCATCGTCCTGCTCATCAGCGCGATCAGCTGATCGACCCGGGCGCGGCCCTCCCGCGTCAGAATACGAGGCGTGCTGTTCATGCCGCTTGCGTCCACGGTGCCGGAGGGCACGATCGCGCTGCCGGCCCTCGCCCTGCTCTACTGGATCCCCTACGGCGTCCGGGTACGCACGCTGCGCGCCCAGGGCCGGCCCGTCCCGCGCTGGCGCCAGGGGTGCTACGCGAGCGGTCTGGTCGTGCTGGCGATCGCCCTCAGCCCGCCTGTCGACACGCTCAGCGATCAGCTCCTGGTGGCCCACATGGTCGAACACCTGCTGATCGGCGATATCGCCGCGCTGCTCGTCGTCCTCGGCCTCACCGGCCCCGTGCTGGCCCCCCTGCTGCGGGTGCGCTGGCTCGGCTGGCTGCGCATCCTCGCTCACCCCGTGGTGGCGGTCTCGATCTGGGGCATCAACTTCTATCTGTGGCACGTGCCCGCCCTCTACCAGGGAGCGCTGCGACATCCCCTCCTCCATGCGCTCGAGCACGCCACCTTCCTGGCTTTCGGAATCGCGGTGTGGATGGGCCTCCTCGGCCCGCTGCCGAAGCCGCGGTGGTTCAGCAATGCGGCCCGGCTCGTCTACATCGTGGCCGTGCGCCTGATCGGGACCGTGCTGGCCAACGTGATGATCTTTTCCGGGACCGTCTTCTACCCGTTCTACCGGCCCGGGGACGCCCACTGGCACATCAGCCCGATCGCCGACCAGATCAGCGCCGCCGGCGTGATGATGGTGGAGGAGAGCCTGCTGACGATCGGCCTGTTCTGCTGGCTGTTCCTCAAGGTCGCCGGCGAGAACGAGGAGCGTCAGCGCCTCCTGGACTTCGCCGTGTCTCAGGGGGTCGAGCTCGACGAGCGGCGCGCCGCCCGCGCGGTGGCCGCCGGCCGCGCTCAGGAGCTGTGGGAGCGTCTCAGGAGGCCCCAGCCGCCACCTGAGGCCGCGGCGCGGCCGGACGAGGCGCAGCTGCCTATTTGACGGTGAGCGTTCCGACCATGCCGGCCTGACGGTGGCCGGGGACCGAGCAGTAGAACGTGTACTTGCCCGGTTTCACGCTGGCCGTGACCGTCGAGACACCTCCATTGGCCACAATCGGCCCAATCTTGTTGAGGCCGCCGCCTTCGATCGCGATGTCGTGCTGGACGGAGGACTTGTTGGCCATCTTCAGCGTCACCGTTCCCGGCGTGGCGGTCGCGCTTGAGGCGGTGAACTTGAGCTGCCCAGTGGGATCCGCGTCGATCTGCAGTGACCCGTTCTTCTCCACTGCGGGCTTCTGGCTGACCGATTGGACGGCGGAGGCCAGCGCGCCGGTGTCCTGACCGGGGATCGCCGCCACGCGCCCCACGTAGGCCGCGACGTCCTGCGCCTTCTGGCCCTTGTACAGGCCCGGCGGCATCACGCCCTGCGCGCTCGGAAACTTGATCCAGAACGAGACGAGGCCCTGAATCGACGTGCTCTTCACACCGTCGGCCCGGTCCTGCCGGAACGCGTCGTCGAGGTTCGGACCTACCTGCCCCGTGCTGGCGGCATGGGCCAGCGTGTGGCAGGAGCCGCATTTGGCGACGAACAGCTGCTTTCCGGTGACCAGATTGGCGGTCGGGTGCTTGACGTCGCACCCGGCGAGCGCGAAGAGCATCAACCCGCTCGTGACGAGCGCGACGAGGCTGCGGCTTCTGCGACCAAGGGCTTTCACCATTTCGCTGCGGCGGCACTCTATCCAAGCACGCGGCGTGGTGGCGCCAGGCGGTGCGACGCCGGCGGACTGCCCGTTCACCCGGGCACATCGCGCCGATCCCGCTGGTAGCATGGCCCGGAATGAGGACGCGCCAGAGGTACCGTATGCGTACGCCCTCGACCGGGCGCGAGGTGATCATCGAGGCGGAGCCCGGCAGGGACTACCGCGACCGTGAGACCGGTGAGCCGCTCGAGGTCGTGGCGGAGCTGCTCCCGCTGGCCCCGACTCCCTCGGAGCTCCCCTGGGCGGTAGAGAACCTGCGGTTTTGCAACTGGTGCGACCAGCTCGCCCAGAAGGACCTGAACGACTGCCCGCACTGTGGCAGGCGAATGGAACCGCTCGGCTCCTGAGGCGGCTGCGGTGGCCGCTCGTCAGCGCGCTCTAGCTCTTCTCGTAGTCTGCGCCTGCCTGTCCGCCGGGTTGACGGCGTGTGGCGGCGGGTCATCCGCGACCGACACCTCCGGCGCCCCGCCGCTCACCGTTCCGACGAGCGGCTCGGCCAGTGTCGTCGCGACCCCCACGACCACCACCTCGACGACCTCGACCACGCCCACGTCATCGACCGGCGCCGCGTCGACCGGGTCTTCGTCCGCTACGTCGTCCGGCGGCTCGGCGGGCACGTCGAGCGGGACCGCCGGCGCGTCCGGCACCAGCACGGGCGCGGCCGCGGGCGGAACCAGCACCACGGGCGGAGCGGGAACGGGCGGCGGAACCGCCACGACGCCCTCCGGTGGCGGCGGGACCTCGACCACGGGCGGCGCCGGCCTCGGATCCGCCTTCTGCCAGCAGAATCCCGGCGCCTGCTGAACGGCGCCGGGCTTGCCTCAAGCTCGCTACTGCGCCTTGATGCTGATGTTGGACCTGACCTTGGAGGGGAGGTCCACAGCGTGAATCTGGGTGCTCGGCGGGACCGGCGTGGTGACCTCGGTCGCCGAGTATTCGACGCGGGTGCCGGTGTAGTCGCAGAGGTACTGGGTGTTCTGGCCGATGGTCAGCTGAGCCTGCTCGCTGGCCGCCGGGTGGTTGCAGTTGCCCCGTCGGCTCTGCCGGTAGGCGAAGCTCTTCGTATTCAGCCCGAACGACAGGACCGGAGCCCACGTGGGGACGGTGAGCGCGATCGTGTCGCCCTTGAACACCGGCAGCGGAGCGGCCATCGCCGGCGATCCCGGCGCTCCCAGTCCGGCGGCCAGCGGGAATTGCGCCACCGTGCCCAGGTACGGCTGCAGATGGTAGATCGGGCTCTCGGCCCTGACCTGCCAGCGGCGCAGGTTCTTCTTGCCAACGGGCTTGAGCACGGTGATCGCGGCCTGGGTCGTCCCGCCGTACTTGTGATCGAGGAACGACACGTCTGACTTGGCCGTCGTGGCGTTGGGGTCCAAGCGCGAGAGCCCGAGCGTGAAGGCCACGATCACGCCGGCTTTCTTGACGGTCGTGGGGTAGGCGATTCCGTCGCGGATCGTCTCGAGTCCGGTCACCTGGGTGAGCACGATGGTGCAGTTCGCGGCCGAGACCGAGGTCGGACAGACCGGCGCGGTCAGCGGTGACTTGGTGGCGCCGAGCTCGATCACCTGGGCCGATGCGGCAGAGGCGATCATCACGGCGAAGCCGGCCGATGCGGCGGTGGCCAACAGAAAACGTTTCATGGGGACATTGAACACGACCCTGCGGCCGCAGTTGCGTGGCCGGGCCGCATCGCCGTCCGGCGCGGTGGCCGGATCAGCGCAGAGATCGGGCTCGAGGCGAGCCCGATCCTCGCTAGAGCTTGCTGACGTTCACCGCCTTCGGCCCCTTCGGCCCGGCCTCCTCCTCGTAGGAGACCTTCGAGCCTTCCGGCAACGACCGATAGCCGTCGCCGCTGATCCCGGTGAAGTGGACGAACAGGTCGCGGCCGCCGTCATCGGGCGTGATGAAGCCGAACCCCTTCTCGTCGCTGAACCACTTGACGGTGCCCGTAGCCATGACTCCCCTTCGGTGCTACTGCGTCGAACACGTCGGGTAGCCGGACGGCCCCGACAGAACGGCGCAAAAAGTATCAGGAGCGCGAGGCCGCCGACGCCTGCCCGGTTCAGCGACCCCGGAAGGTCGCCTTTCCGGGCCCTGCCTCGAGAAAAGACCGCACCGCATTCTGGAGGTCCTCGGTTCCGAACAGCCCGCCCGCCACCGCCGCCACGCGGTCATTGGCGAGCTCGACGCCACCTTCCCGATAGTCAGCGATCACCCGCTTGGTCGCCGCGTGGGCGCGGGTCGGACCGGCGGCCAGTTCGGCGGCGATCGCGCGCGCCGCGGCGTCGAACCCCTCGTCCGGGAAGACCATGTTGACCACATTCCAGCGCTCCAGCGTGCTGGCCGGATAGGGCCGGCCGCGCATCACGAACTCGCGAGCCCTTCCGGTTCCGGCCCGTTCGGCCAGGCGCTGCGTGCCGCCCATCGCCGGAGTCAGCCCGACCACCTTCTCAACCAGCCCGAAGGTGGCCGACTCGGCGGCGAGGATCAGATCGCAGGCCAGCGCCAGCTCGAAAGCCCAAGTTAGGCACAGGGCATGAGCGGCGAACACGGTCGGGCACGGGAGCGCGTCGATCCGCCGGCCGACGTCGACCAGCGACGCAAACGTCTCGGTCGCCTCGGCCGGCCCGGATTGCGCGGCGAACAGCGATACGTCGACACCCCCGCTGACCACGCGTCCTTCGGCCCGGAACAGCACGGCGCGCGGCGGTTCACGCTCCAGCTCCGACAGCGCGGTGCGCAGCGCCCCGTCCAGCTGCGCGTCGAAAAGGTTGACCGGGGGATGGTCGAACGTCATCACGGCCAGCCCGGCGTCGCGCTCCAGGCGAACCGGATCGGAGCCGCTCATCTCGTCCACATCCGTCGCGCGGAGCTCGTACTCAACACGCTCATCGCATCTGGTCCGCGACCTGAGCGATCTCGTCGGGATCCCCGGACGAGGGAATCCAGGGAAGCCGCAGCGGGTCGTCGTCGTAGCGCGGGATCACGTGGACGTGAAAGTGAAAGACGGTCTGCCACGCGGGCGCACCACACGAGTTCAAGAGGTTGACCCCGTCCGCTCCCAGGCGGTCCTTGACCACGCGGGCGACCCGCTGGGCCGCGAGCATCGTGGCCGCCAGGTCCTCCGGTTCGATCTCCAACAGGTCGCGCGCGTGCCGGCGTGGGATCACCAGCGTGTGCCCGCGGGTGGCCGGGCTGATGTCCATGAACGAGATCGTCCGCTCGTCCTCGGCGATGATCTGGCCGGGCACCTCGCCGGCGACGATTTTGCAGAAGATGCAATCTGGATCGCTCACGCTGCGGAGCCTATCGATCCGTGACGGCGCTGCCTCGCCCGGCCAGCAGCTCGCGGGCTCGCTCGATCGCCTCGTCGGTCGACGCGATCTCCCCGGCGAAGCTCGCCTCCTCGAGCTCGCGCAGGATCTGTCCGATCTCCGGCCCCGGCCGCAGCCCGATCGCGCGGGCCAGCTGGTCGCCCCGTACCGGCGGCTGCGGCGGTCCGACCCGCCAGGCCAACGCCTCCCCCACGAGCTCTCGGGCCAGCGCGAGGTGGCGGGCGATCGCGATCTCGGAGTTCTTCCCGCGGGTGGCCAGGCGATCGGCCACGCTCAGGAGGGTGACGTCGACCTCGACCGGTTCACACGCGCGCATGTACCGGTAGATCGCGCGCCGGGACAGGGGAGCCTGGTGAACCAGGAAGCCCAGACGCAAATGGTTGCGGGTGAGCGCGGCGATGTGGTCAGCCAGCCGCTCGCTGGTGCGCAGCCGCGCCAGCGCGGCCCGCGCCATCTCCACTCCGGCTTCGTCATGCCCCATGAAGGTGACCCGGCCGCCCGGGCCGACCTGCCTCGTCTGCGGCTTGGCCACGTCATGGAGCAACGCGCCGAAGCGCAGCGCCTGCCCGCGGGTCAGCTCGTTGGCCAGCGGCTCGGTCAGCAGGCGGGCCACCGCCTCACCGTGCTCGCCGAGAACGGCGGCCGGATCGGCCGCGAGCTCGATCGTCTCGGCCAGCACCAGCATCGTGTGGTCGTAGACGTCGAGGTGGTGATAGCCGCTCTGCTGCACGCCGTGCAGCGCCGAAAGCTCGGGCAGGACCACCGCGGTCGCTCCCGCGGCGTCCATCTCCGCCAGCCCGTCCAGGGCCCGATCTGCGCTGACGATCCGCCCCAGCTCGGCGAAGACCCGCTCAGCCGCGACGTCGACCAGACCTGGGGCCGCCGCTCGCGCCGCACGACGCGTTGGCTCGTCGACGTCGAAGCCGAGCTCGCACGCCAGCCGGGCGAGGCGCATCGAGCGCAACGGGTCTTCGCTGAAGGCCCGCTCGCCGACCATCCGCAGTCGCCGCGCGTGCAGGTCCGCCCGCCCGGCGAAGGGATCGACGTATTCGCCGCCCTGCAGCGGCTCGGCGATCGCATTGATGGTCAGGTCCCGGCGGGCCAGGTCGGCCTCGATCGTCTCGCCCATCAACGGCATCAGATCCACCTGCCAGCTGCGATCGCGGGCGATCACCCGCCACGCGCCGAAGGCGTCCGACAGCGCGAAGCGGTGGGAGCCCGTGCTCCGGGCCAGCTGCGCGGCCAGCGAGCGCACGTCACCGCGGACCGCCACGTCGAAGTCCGTGGTCGCCCGACCGAGCAGCCGGTCGCGGACCGCGCCACCGACCAGCCACCCGTCGCCGCCGAGCCTGGCCAGCTCGTGTACGGCGTCACTCATTGTGGCCGCCCGTCGCGGTGATAGGTGCGGGGGACGCGGGACGAGATCCCACAGACGATCTCGTGGGTGATCGTGCCAACGCGATTGGCCACCTGCTCGGTGGTCTGGCGCTCGGATCCGTCGGACCCGATGATCACGGCGCGATCGCCCGTGGCGGCGGTCGGCCGGGGACCGAGATCGATCGTGATGTTGTCCATGCTGACGATCCCGACCAGTGGATAGCGGCGGCCCCCGACGAGCACGTCACAGTTGTTCGACAGGCCGCGCGCGATGCCGTCTGCATAGCCGATCGGCAGCGTCCCGATCCAGGTCTCCTGCGTTGCGATGAACTGCCTCGAGTAGCCCGCGCTCTCCCCTGGCCGCGCCAGCTTGATTGCCGCCAGGTATGAGCTCAGCTCGAGCGCGGGCTCGAGGCGGTGGGCCGCGGCGTCCTGGTTCATCGGGTCCAGTCCGTAGATCGCGATCCCGCAGCGGACGAGGTCGAAGTGGCTGGCGGGCAGACGCAGCGTCGCCGCACTGTTGGCGGCGTGCACGAGCAGCCCCGGCGCGAGTCGGCGCAACTCCGCCGCGAACGGCTCGAACGCGGCCAGCTGCTGCTCCGCGAACTCGAGATCTCCGTCCGCGGTGGCGAAATGGGTCATCGCGCCGGCGAGCTCGAGCGCCGGCGCCGAGGCGAGCACCGCCTCCGCCGTAGCCCGAGCCTCCGCCCGATCGCGGGTGCCCAGCCGGCCCATCCCGCTGTCCAGCTTGACATGCATCCGCACCGGCCGAGCGGCGGCGCCGGCCGCGGATGCGCCGGCCGCGGATGCGCCGGCCGCGGATGCGCCGGCCGCGGATGCGCTGGCCTCGGCGACTTCGGCCACGAACGACTCGGTCCACGCCACCAGGTCGGCCGAGGCGGCGAGCGCTATCGGCAGCTCCTGCGAGCTGATCGCCCCCAGCACGAGGATCGGGCCGCCAAGCCCGCCTCGGCGCAGCTCGGCCGCCTCCTCGGCGGTCGCAACCGCCAGCCAAGTGGCGCCGCCGGCGAGCGCCGCCCGCGCGACCTCGACCGCCCCGTGCCCATAACCGCCCGCCTTGACCACGGCACACATCGCTGCGCTCGGTTCGAGCTCGGATTTCAGGCGAGCGACGTTGCGCTGCACCGCGGCGAGGTTGACGCTGGCCAGGGCGCGCAGCGGCATTCGCTATCGCTCGCTCGATTGGAGCGCCCGTGGCAGCTGCTCGATCACATCGCCCGCGATGACTCCCTCGACGCCGATTCGCCGTTCCGCCAGGCGGCCGGCGGCCGCGTGTAGCCAGACCCCCGCGCAGGCCGCGTGGAACGGGTCCATGCGCTTGGCCAGGTAGGCGCCGATCACCCCGGAGAGGACATCGCCGGTGCCGGCAGTGGCGAGCGCCGGGGCGCCGCCGCGGCTGACGGCGACCCGTCCTCCCGGCTCGGCCACCAGCGTATCGTCGCCCTTGAGCACGACGACCGCCTCTGCGGTCGCGGCGGCTTCCCGGACACTGGACAGCCGATGCGCCGCGATCTGGTCGCTCGGCCGGCCCAGCAGCCGGCCGAGCTCGCCGGCGTGCGGGGTCAGGACCGTCGCTTCGCGCCGTCCGGCCAACCGCCCCAGCGCTTCGGCGTGGGCGTTGAGGCCGTCGGCGTCTAGCAGCAGCGGGACGCCGACAGCGAGCGCGAGCTCGCGGGCGAACTCGGACGTCCCCGGTTCGCGCCCCAGACCCGGTCCGAGGACGATCGACTGCACGCGCTCGGCGCGTTCGAGGACGGTCTCGAGGGCTGCCGCCGCAATCGCTCCTCCGGCGTCGGGTAGCGGCACTGTCATCACCTCGAGCAGCTTCATCTCGAAGATCTGGTTCAGCGACTCGGGCACGCATGCGGTTACGTAGCCGGCGCCGGCCCGCATCGCGGCCTCGGCGGCGAGCGTCGGCGCGCCGGTCAGGCCCGTCGAGCCGCCGCACACCAGCACGCTCCCGGCCGCGAACTTGGTCGAGTCGGCGGCGCGGCGCGGGACGGCATCGATCACGGAGTCGGATATCAGGCCGATGCTGGGCTCCACCGGTCCGCCGGACGGGATCCCGATATCGATCACCCTGACCTCGCCTGCCCGGGACTTGCCCGGCGCGATCCATAGCCCCGGCTTGCCGGCATGGAAGGTGACGGTGACGTCGGCGGCGACCGCCACTGAGGCCGCCTCGCCCGTGGAGCCGTCGACGCCGCTTGGCACATCGCAGGCCACTACCACGGCGTCGCCCGCGTCGTTGATCGCCTTGATCGCCTCCGCCGCCGGCCCCCGTGGCTCGCCGGAGAACCCGGTGCCAAGGAGCGCATCAACGACCGCGGCCGCCCCGGCCATGGCGTCTGGAGCGAACGGCTCCGGCGGGTCCCCGGGAAGCGCTTGCATGCTCGTCAGCGCGTCGCCGCGCAGCTCGTCGGTGGGCGCGATGCTCAGCACGCGCACATCCCGGCCCTCCAGGCGAAGCAGCCGCGCCGCGACGTACCCGTCGCCGCCGTTGTTCCCCTTGCCGCAGACGACGACAACCTGACCCGACGGAGCGAATTCGGCGATGATCCGCGCGAGGCCGGCCCCGGCCCGCTCCATCAGCTCCAGACCGGGGATGCCGCGCTGCTCGATCGCCCACTGATCGAGCGCACGCTGCTCTGCCGCGTCCGGAAGCGGATCAAGCCACGCCGGCAGGCTCATGCGGCGATCAGACCCCCAGCCCCTGTTCGACCACGCGCTGCAGCCGCTCGCAAACCACGTCGGTCTCCTCACGCGTGGGCGCCTCGACCATCACGCGGATCAGCGGCTCCGTACCCGAGGCGCGAACCAGCACCCGGCCGCGTCCGTTCAGAGCCGCGTTCTCGCGCTCGATCGCGGCGCCGACGACCGCGTCGTCCATCGTGCGGACCTGCTCGCTGCGGTCCCGGGCTCGGATGTTGACCAGCTTCTGCGGGAGCTTCTTCATCGACCGGCGGTCGCTCAGGTCCTCGTCGCCGAGCGCCTCGAGGGTGAGCAGCGCGGCGGCGATCCCGTCGCCGGAAGGCGCGAATCCGAGATCGATGATGTGGCCCGATTGCTCCCCGCCCAGCGACCAGCCGCGGCGGCGGAGCTCGTCCAGCACGTACCGGTCTCCGACCGCGGTCGTGGCCACCTCGACGCCGGCCGCCGCCATCGCCGTATGGAATCCGAAGTTCGTCATCACGGTCACCGCGACTCCGCCGCCGGCCAGCCGGCCGCGTTCGCGGAGGTGAATCGCGGCGAGGGCGATCAGCTCGTCGCCGTCGAGCAGCGTCCCGTTGCGATCCGCGGCGAGCAGCCGGTCGCCGTCGCCGTCGAAGGCGAATCCGACGTCGTAGTCACCGCCCCGCATGGCCCCGGTCAGCGCGTCCACATGAGTGGAGCCACAGCCGTCGTTGATGTTGCGGCCGTTCGGCTGATCGGCGATCACCTCGACGTGCGCACCGAGTCGGCGGAAGATCTCCGGCGCGGCCCGGAAGGTGGCGCCATGGGCGCAGTCCAGCAGGACGCGGCGTCCGCTCAGATCGAGCCCGACGAAACGCGTATGCAGCTCACGCAGGTAGTCCTCGAGCGCGCCGTGCAAACGCCGCACCCGGCCGATCCTGTCGGGAGGAGTCAGGGGCTGCCCGAGCTGGGCCTCGATCGCGTGCTCAGCGTCGTCGTCGAGCTTGAAGCCGTCGGCCGCGAACAGCTTGATCCCGTTGTCCTCGTAGGGGTTGTGCGAGGCGGAGATCACCGCGGCCAGCTGGAGCCCGTGACGGCGCACCAGCAGGGGCGCGGCCGGCGTGGGCAGTACGCCGGCCAGCAGCGCATCGCCCCCCGCGGCCGTCACGCCGGCGGCGATTGCCGACTCCAGCATCTCCCCCGATTCACGCGTGTCACGGACGATCACCACCTGCGGTCGCTCGACCTGGCCGCGGGCCACGGCGGCGCGCGCCAGCGAGAGCGCGAGCTCGGCGGTCAGGAAGTCGCCTGCGCGGCCGCGGACGCCGTCCGTGCCAAAAAGCTGGCGCGCCACCCGGGGACCGACCCGGGCTAGCGCTTGGAGAACTGCGGCCGCTTGCGGGCCTTCTTCAGACCGGCCTTCTTGCGCTCCTTGACCCGCGGGTCGCGAGTCAGGAACCCGCGGCGCTTGAGCTCGCCGCGGAGATTGGGGTCCGCCTCGAGCAGGGCGCGGGAGATGCCGTGGCGCAGCGCGCCACCCTGGGCGGCGACGCCGCCGCCGTGCATCCGGGCCACCACGTCCATTCGTGACTCGTAGCCGACCGTCTCGAGCGGCTGCCGGATCATCCGCTGGAGCGTCTCGCGGGGGAAGAACGCCTCGAGCGTCTTGCCGTTGATCGAGTAGGTGCCGGTTCCCGGCTTGAGGATCACCCGGGCGACGGCGGTCTTGCGCTTGCCCGTGGCGGTGTAGCGAGCGCCGGCGGCGAGGTCGATCGCGGCGTCGGCGATCGGCCTGGCGTCGTCCTCGGGCTCCTGATCGCGCGCGGCGGCGGCCTCCGCCTCGGCCTCGGCGGCGGCGAGCGCCTCGGCATCGAGGAACTCCTGGCCCTCGGGGACGATGTCGGGGATCAGATCGGCGCCCGGGATCTCGGGCTTCTGACGCGGAGCGACATCCTCCTCTTCAGCCGCTTCGTCGGCTTGGGCGGCGGCGGGCTGAGGCGCGGCGGCCGGGGTCTCGGCGGGGGTCGGGGGCGTCGGCGCTTCGGCAGCCTCGGGGGCGGGGGTCTCCGCAGCCTCGGGGGCGGGGGTCTCCGTGGCCTCGGGGGCGGGGGTCTCCGCAGCCTCGGGGGCGGGGGTCTCCTTGGCCTCGGGGGCGGGGGTCTCCGCGGCCGGCTCCGAGGGGGCGGCGTCGTCCGCCGCGGCCTCCGGTGCCGTTTCCTCGGCGTCCTGGGGCTCGGGCACGACGTCCTCGCCGCGTTGCTCTTCCTCGGGGTGCTCGGCTTCGCTCACTGCGCAATCTCCATCGGTTTCGGCTGCTGGGCTGCGTGCGGATGCTCGGGACCAGCGTAAATCTTCAACTTGGTTATCTGCTTGCGCGCCAGGCGGTTGCGGGGCAGCATGCCCTTGACCGCGAGGCGGATGACCTCTTCGGGCCGCCGCTCGAGCATCTCGGCCAGCGAGCGCGACTTCAGCCCGCCGGGATACCCCGAGTGGCGGTAGTAGCGCTTGGCGGCCCGCTTGTTCCCGGTCACCGCGATCTTCTCGGCGTTGACCACGATCACGAAGTCGCCGGTGTCGATGTGCGGCGTGTAGGTCGGCTTGCGCTTGCCCCGTAGGGCGTCGGCGATCTGCGTCGAAAGCCGGCCGAGCGTCTGGCCGGAGGCATCGACGAGGAGCCAGTTGCGCTCACGGTCTGTAGGTGTGGATACGTAGGTCTTCATGGCACGCGTGCGGCCGCGCGTCTACGGCGCGACTCGCGGCAATGATAGGGAATCCCGATCCCGCCGGACATCCGGCAGCCTCTCACCGGCGTACGCTGCACCGATGAAGCTACCCGTGCCCGTTCGCCGGGTCGCCTATCGCGTCGCCTACTGGGGCCTGCGCACCTATTGGTTCGTTCGCCGACCCGTGCTGCACGGCGTCAAGTGCGCGGTCATCGACGGCGACCGAGTACTGCTGGTCAGACATACCTATGGGCCTCGCCACTGGGACCTGCCGGGCGGCACCATGCGCCGCGGCGAGCCAGCGCTCAACGCCGCCCGCCGGGAGATGGGCGAGGAGCTCGGCCTGACCATCGAGGACTGGCGGCCGCTCGGCGAGCTCCGCGTGACGGCGTTTCGCAAACGTGACGTGCTCCATTGCTTCTGTGCAGAACTGGGCGGCCGGACCGTCGCGATCGACCTCGGCGAGCTCGCCGAGGCCGGCTGGTTCTCCGGCGGAGAGCTTCCGGGCTACCTCGGCCCGTTCGTCGAGCCGATTCTTGCCTTGATCGAGCCCGGCCTTGGCGTTGGTCATTGACATCCGACGGCAACGAAGGTGTGAATGCCGTCTCGGGCGGCCGCCGGAACGGGGTGTCGGTATGAGAGTTCTACATATTGCGCCTAACGTCCCAGCCTCCCGGGGACGGGCTTGGAACGAGGGTGTTGGTAGGAACCGTCCGCATACGGACCAGAACATCCCAACACACTCGCGGCGAGGCGACGAGGGAGGCGACCCCGGTTCCGCCACGGCCACCCTCCCACTCCTTCATCGCTGCAGTTGACTTTCGACCCTGGATCCTCGCTCCAGCGACCCTGAGCGCCGCGGCATCAGGCGCCGCGCAACCGTTTGCCTACTCCCACT
Source organism: uncultured Solirubrobacterales bacterium (assembly GCA_963744755.1). Taxonomy (GTDB): domain Bacteria; phylum Actinomycetota; class Thermoleophilia; order Solirubrobacterales; family Solirubrobacteraceae; genus Palsa-465. The sequence goes on from CAVUUS010000001.1 coordinate 297,773, forward strand.
CGATCGTGCCGGGCGGCTTGCTGGTGATGTCGAGCACGACCCGGCCGACGGGGCGGATCTCATTGATCATCCGCGAGGCGACCTGCTCGAGCAGGTCATAGGGGAGCCGGGCCCAGTCGGCGGTCATCGCGTCGTCGCTCGTCACGGCGCGGATCACGATTACGTTGCCGTAGGTGCGCACGTCGCCCTGGACCCCAACGGTGCGGATGTCCGGTAGCACGCAGAAGGACTGCCACAGCTCGCGGTACAGGCCCGCCTTGCGGATCTCGTCCTGGAGGATCGCGTCCGCCTCACGCAGGGTCTCCAGGCGCTCGAAGGTCGCCTCGCCGCCGACGATCCGGATGGCCAGGCCGGGACCCGGGAACGGCTGGCGCCAGACGAGGCGCTCAGGCAATCCGAGCTCGGCGCCGACCGCGCGCACCTCGTCCTTGAACAGGGCTCGAAGCGGCTCGACCAGTTCGAACTCGAGGTCGTCCGGCAGGCCGCCGACGTTGTGATGGGACTTGATCGTCGCGGCACCGGTGCCACCGCCGGACTCGATCACATCCGAATACAGGGTCCCCTGGACCAGGAAACCGACGTCGTCGAGTTTCAGCGCCTCCTCTTCGAACACCCGGATGAACTCGGCTCCGATCGTCTTGCGCTTCTGCTCTGGATCGGTCACGCCGCGCAGGCGGTTGAGGAAGCGGTCGGCGGCGTCGACGGCCACCAACGGCACCTTGAAGTGATCCCGGAAGGACTCCACCACCTGCGCGCCCTCGTTCTTGCGCATCAGCCCGTGGTCGACGAACACGCAGGTCAGACGGTCGCCGATCGCGCGGTGGACGAGCAGCGCCGCGACGCTGGAGTCGACTCCGCCGGACAGTCCGCAGATCGCCCGGCCGTCGCCGACCTGGGCCCGGATCCGCTCGATCTGCTCCTCGATCACCGAGCTGGCGCTCCACGTCCGCTTGCACCCGCAGACCTCTTCGAGGAAGTTGGTCAGGACCTGGTGCCCGTAGGGCGTGTGCACGACCTCGGGGTGAAACTGGATTCCGTAGACGTCGCGCTCACGCGATTCGAACGCGGCCACGGGTGAGGCGGTCGACGAGGCCAGCGCGGTGAATCCGGGCGGCGGCTCGAACACCGTGTCCCGGTGGGACATCCAGCATGTCTGCTGTTCCGGTGTGCCGGCCAGCAACCGTCCGTTGGTCTTGACGCTGAGCTGCGAGCGCCCGAACTCCCCCACCTCGGCGCCCTGGACCCGGCCACCGAGCTCGAGGGCCAACAGCTGCATCCCGTAACAGATCCCCAGCACCGGAATTCCCAGCTCGAGCAGCGCGGGATCCAGCGGCGGGGCACCGTCGGCGTAGACCGAAGCCGGGCCGCCGGACAGGATCAGACCCTTGGGGCGCCGGCGGGCCACCTCGGCCGGCCCGACGTCATGGGGCAGCAACTCGGAGAACACGCCGTATTCCCGCACGCGGCGGGCGATCAGCTGCGAATACTGGCCGCCGTAGTCGAGCACGACCACCTCTTCGGTGGCCGGCGGCACGATCGTGCCGGGGGCCAACTCCTCCGCGGCGGGCACGGGCGCCAGCCGGGGCTCGGAGCTCGGCGGCTCCTCGACGATCAGAGCTGCGTCCGGCTCAACGACCCGAGCGGCATCCCGCTCCACGACCCGAGCGGCATCCCGCTCCACGACCCGAGCGGCATCCCGCTCAACGACCCGAGCGGCATCCCGCTCAACGACCCGAGCGGCGTCCGGCTCGACGACCCGAGCGGCGTCCGGCTCGGCGGTGACGGGCTCAGTCGGCGACACCGACCGCCGCGCCCCTACCGCCCGAGCCCATGCCAACTCCCTGCTCACGCTGGAGTTGCTTGCCCTCCGTCTGGAGGGCGGGGGCGACCATAAGCTCGGCGCGGTTGAACTCGGCGATGTCCCGGTAGCCGCAGGTGGCCATCGAGGTGCGCAGGCCGCCCATTAGGTTGAACGTGCCGTCGTTCTCGCGGGCGGGGCCGCGGATGATCTCCTCCAGCGTTCCGTTCTGCTTGGTCGCAACGCGAGTGCCGCGGGGCAGGGTGGGATGGAACGTGGCCATTCCCCAGTTGAAGCCGTGGCCGGGGGACTCGTAGGCTCGAGCCAGCGCGGATCCGAGCATCACGGCATCGGCGCCGCAGGCCACCGCCTTGGCGATGTCGCCGCCGTTGCGCATCCCGCCGTCGGCGATCACCTTCACGTACTCGCCGGTCTCCAGCATGTGCTGCGAGCGCGCAGCGGCCACGTCGGCGATCGCCGTCGCCTGGGGCACGCCGATGCCCAGCACCCCGCGGGTCGTGCAGATCGCGCCGGGGCCGACGCCGACCAGCACGCCGGCGGCTCCGGTGCGCATCAGGTGCAGGCCGGTGTGGTAGGAGGCGCAGCCTCCGACGATCACCGGGATCGGCGCGAGCTCACGGATGAACTCCTTGAGGTTCAGCGGCGGGCGGCTCTCGTCCCGCGATACGTGCTCGGCCGAGACGACGGTGCCCTGGATGACCAGGATGTCGAGGCCCGCATCCAGCGCGACGTCACAGTACTTGCGGACCTTCTGCGGCGTGAGCGAGGCGGCGGCGACGACGCCGTGGGACTTGATCTCCTCGATCCGCTGTCTGATCAGCTCGGGCTTGACCGGCTCGCGGTACATGTCCTGCATCTCCCGCGTGGCGATGTCCGGCGAGAAGCTGGCGATCCGCTCGAGCTCGGACTCGGCGTCTTCGTAGCGGCAGAAGATGCCCTCCATATTGAGCACGGCAAGGCCGCCGAGCTTGCCGATCAGGCCGGCGGTCTCAGGCGAGACGACGCCGTCGAGCGCCGCCGCGACGAGCGGCAGATCGAACCGGTAAGGACCCAGCGTCCAGGAGATGTCGACGTCGTCGGGATCTCGCGTCCGGCGAGACGGGACGATGGCGATATCGTCGAACCCATAGGCCCGGCGGGCCTTCTTTCCTCGTCCGATCTCTACTTCCATTGGGGCATCCTAGAACGCCCTGCGGACAGGACGGTGGGGGGCAAAAACAGGGGCGCGGAGAGCGCGGTGACGGCGGCAACCATCGAGCTAGCGATGCTAGCAGCGGGCCCCGGCGCCATCGGCGAGCGACGAAGCCGCCCCCGAGAATTCGCCCCAGCGAATTCTCGCCAGCGGCGAAGCCGCCAGCTAGCGCCCGAATGGCGCTGGGATCTGCACGCGCTCGGCCCGGACCTCGTCGAGCAGGCGCTCGACCTTGGCCGGCTCGACGATCCCCGCCCCGATGTGCTGCGTGGATTCGGCGCCGCAGGCCACGCCGAAGCGCAGGCAGTCCATCGCCGAGCGCCCGGCGTAGTGGGAGGCCACGTAGCCGGCCAGGAACGCATCGCCCGAGCCGATCCGCGAGCGCGCCTCCTGCTCCTCGACGGTCACCCGGTAGAGCGTCGGCACACCGCCCTCGAGCACTTGGGCAAAGCAGCCGTCGGACACGGTCATGATCGCCTCCGCGGCACCCAGCCGGGCGATCTCCAACACCGCCTGGGCGCGGTCATCGACGCCGTTGAACTCGTGGCCGACGAGTTCCTCCGCCTCGATCTCGTTGGGCGAGACGACATCGGGCTCGGCTCTGACGGCAAGTCGCAGCGGCTCGCCCTCGGTGTCCAGCATCGTGGTGACGCCGAGCCGGCGCACATCGCGGATCAGACCGGCGTAGACGTCGGGCTCGACGCCGCGCGGCAGGCTCCCGGCAAACACGCAGATGCTCGCGCCCTTGGCCAGGTACAGCAGCTTGTCGCGGAACAGCTCGAGCTCCCGGGCGGAAACCGATGGCCCTCGCTCGTTGATCTCGGTGTGCTGTCCAGTCGTCGGATCGAGCACCGCCGTGTTGGTCCTGGATTCCTCACGGATCCGCACGAATGCGTTGAGGATCGACTCGTCGTTGAGCGCTTCGACGATCCGGTTGCCGGTCGCTCCGCCGGCCAGCCCGGTGGCGATCACCGGCTGCCCGAGACGCTTGATCGCCCGCGCGATGTTGACGCCCTTGCCACCGGGCATCGTCTGCTGATCGACGGTGCGATGCCGCCGCCCGGGGGTGAAATTTGGCACCTCCAGCGACTTGTCGAGCGCTGCGTTGAGCGTGACTGTGATGATCATGCTGACTGCCGGCGGGACGCTTCCGTGCTCTCGATCCGTTCGCGCCGTGTGACGGCCAGCCCGACGAGGGCACCGATCACCGCTCCTAGCAGCACCAGAAGCGTAGTGGTTCGAGTCAGGAAGCGGGCCGCGACCGACAACGGGGAGACGGCGGGCAACCGCTGGGCCAGCAGCAGCGGGACCGAGCCGACCACCCGGCCGTCGACAAGCACCTGCACGCGCCCGACAACTGCGTGGCGTCGCAGCGGTCCGACAAGCTGGTGCGGGAGCACGACGCGGGTCGTCAACTTCGCCGACCGGGCGATCACTCGCGTGAACGAACCCGCGGCGAGCACGGCGGCATGGAAGTGGGGGCGGTCTCGCACGGGGGGCCGGGCGATCACGTGGCCGGCGAGAACCGGCTCGACGCGTTTGAAGCCGCCGAACCCGTAGCCGAGCAGGGCCAGCGTGTTGTCGTCACGCGCTGTCTCGCTGCGGGTCCCCAGTACCGCGCTGATCAGGGTCATCCCGCCCTTGGTACCCGCACCGACGAGCACGTATCCGGCCCCGCTCGTGTGTCCGGTCTTGACGCCGTTGATCCAGCGCACCCGGCCGACGAGGTCGTTGCGGTTGAACACGTGGCGGACGAACCGGCCGGTGTGAAGGGTGGCGCGCGGCAAGGCGACCAGACGGCGGAAGAACGGGGAGTGCTGGAGCAGGAAGCGGGCGAGCTTTACGAGGTCGCACGCGCTCGAGTAATTGCCCGGGGTGTCGAGTCCGATCGGGGTCGAGTAGTGGGTGTGACGGAGCCCGAGCTGGCGGGCCCGCACGTTCATCTCCCCGACGAAATGACCGACCGAACCGCCACCGACGTTGTAGGCGAGGTCCTCGGCGGCGTCGTCGGCGCTCGGAAGCATCATCGCCAGCATCAGGTCGTGCACGCTCATTCGCTCGCCGGGGACCAGCCCGATCTGCGAGTCCGCGCTCCCGGCGACGTAGTTGTTCTGCTTGAAGATCTTGCTCAGGTGCTTTTCCTGCTCAATCGTCAGTAGGGCGGTCATCAGCTTCGTCGTACTGGCTATCGGCAGCTTGCGGTTCGGGTTCAAGCCGTAGAGCGTCTGGTTCGTGCTCTCCTCGACCAGGCACGCCCCGCTGACGCTGAGTCTCGGCGCCGCGCCGGCGAGCGCCGGTGGCGCCGCAGTCAGCACGGCCAGCAGCCACAGCGCCGCCGCGGCGGCGCACGCTCTCGCGGCGCGTCTCACTTGCGGATGCGTAGCCGCTGACCGGGCTGCAGCGCGTTCGGATCGGCCCTCGGGTTGAGCGCCTCGATCGTCCCAACCGCTATTCCGGTCCTCGAGGCGACCACGGAGAGGCTGTCGCCCGCCTGTACGAAGTAGAACCGCTTTCGCACGTACTTGCGCTGCGAATGGGTCAGGTGCGCGATCGAGTGGGTGCGCGCAGCCGGCTTCTTCGAGGTGAGACCGTGCTGCACGATCACGTACGTCCCCGCGATCACCGCGACTAGTGCGATCGGCGCGAAGAAGCGCGCTGGATGCCAACGCCTTCCACTCCGATCCGGCATTGCGGACCGATGATACAGCCGAAAAGCCCGCTCAACCGCATATTGCTGCTCAGTCGATGCCGGCTACGGGTCACGCCGCCAGGCCCCACGCCTGCTCCTGGAGCCGCGCGGCCTCTCGTCGCGCGGAGGTCTCGGGATCCCCTCCGTCGCGCTCGTACGCGTAAACGATGCCGCGCGAGACGGCGATCAATCCGCCGGCCGGGCCGGGGGCAAACGCCGCCTTGAGATCCCCGACTTTGCCGCCCTGGGCTCCGACGCCCGGCAGCAGGAAGGGCGTCCTGGGCATCAACTCCCGCAGGCGCGTGAGTCGCTCGGGCGCCGTGGCGCCGACCACCGCACCGATGTCGTCTAGCGGCCCATCGCCCGTGCCCGAAGCACCCAGGGCCGCGACGATCGCCGCCAGCCGCTCGCTTACCGACTCGCCGCTGGCCAGCCCGAGCTCCTGAAGGTCGGCCGCGCCCGGGTTCGAAGTGCGCACGAGCACGAACAAGCCGCCCCCGCGCTCGCGGGCGCCGGCGGCCAGCGGGGCGACGGAGTCCGTGCCCAGCAGCGGATTGACGGTCAGAGCGTCGACCCCCACGCCCGGCACCGGTCCGAACGGGGTCGGCGTCTCGCCGAAGAACGCCTGTGCGTAGGCGGCAGCGGAGACATCGATGTCGCCCCGCTTGGCGTCGGCGATCACCAGCAGGCCGTGTTCGCGCGCCCGGTCCGTGACGTCGCTCAGCACTGCCCAGCCGGGCGCGCCGAGTCGTTCGAAGCAGGCGACCTGCAGCTTGACCGCGACGCAGTGCGGACCCGCGGCCTCGATCGCCAGCGAGCAATGGATCGCCACCGCGAGCGCGGCCCGCGCCGGCGGCGGGGCGGGTGGATCTCCGGCCCCGCCCGCCAACTCGATCGCTCGAGGCCACAGGCGAGCTGGGTCGGGATCGAGTCCGAGCACCAGCTGCGAGCCGCGCTCGGCAACCGACCTCGACAGCCGGTCGCCGAAGCTCTCCGCGGGTCGACTGTCGATCGTTCGATTCGGCGAGCCGGCCTCGACCGCACTCACCTCCGTCACCTGCAGGACTAGTTCACGGCCTTCTTGAGCGAGGCACCCGCGGTGAACTTGGGCACGTTCGAGGCTTTGATGTTGATCTTCTCGCCAGTGGCCGGATTGCGGCCCTCACGGGCGCTCCGGGCCGAGACGCTGAACTTTCCGAACCCTGAGAAGACGACGTCGCTGCCACGCTTGAGCGCGCCCTCGATGGTCTCCAGGACCGCGTCGACGGCGTCTGCGGCATCCTTCTTGCTCAACCCGGCGCGATCCGCGACCTGGTCGACGAACTCGGACTTTGTCACTTGCTCCTCCTTCGAGAATTTTGAGTGCCCGACGCTAACACGACTCGCGGACGATTGGCGATCGGGGCTCCGAAGCGATTTATTCTCTCCAGTAGAGCACCGAGACACCACATGCCGATCACCCCGATAACCGCAGTTTGCGGAAATCGCGGCCCGAATTTACTCAAACGGGCGAGCGATCATGCGCGTCGGCGCGCGGCGCGGCCCTCACGATGATCCATCACGTCACGCGTCAGATTCCCCCGGCGACGGTGGACGCCTGCGTCCAGTTCTACGGGCTGATCGGGTTCACACCGGTCGACCCTCCAGACACGGTTGCGGGGCGCGCGTTCTGGCTCCAGCTAGGCGCGACGCAGATGCACCTGATGCCGGTCCGCGACGCGACCCCGGATTCGGGCCACGTCGCGATCGTGGCCGGCGACTACAACGCTGTCGTGTCCCGGCTGGAGCGAGCCGGCCACCCGGTCGAGCCGCGCCGACAGCACTGGGGCGCCGCCCGCGGCTACGTGCGCGACCCAGCCGGCAACCTGGTCGAGCTGATGGTTGCTCCACCCCCCAGCCAGGTGATCTCCTGAGCACCTGGTCCGGTCTGCGCCGGCGAGGCCAGCATCCCGTGCCTGAGCCGCGGCCCACAGATCCCACCCCGGAGAATTCGCCCCAGCGACCCGGAAATTCGCCCCAGCGAATTTCCGCCAGCGGCGAAGCCGCCATTCTCGCCAGCCCCGAAGGGGCCAACGTCCCCGCGGGCGGCCAGAATGACCCCGTGGAGGGCGAACGGCACTCAGTCGATCTCAGTCGTCTGGGCTGGCTGATCACCGTGATCGTGCTGGCCATCACGGACCTGATCTTGTTCGTGAAGGGGTACTACGGCTACGGGGGGGCGACACTGGCCGTAGCCGTCTCGGCGGCGATCAACCTGCTCTGAGGCTTGGTCCTGAGCGCCCCAGCCAACTGGCGAGAGCACGAACGGCGTGCCCCCGGTGGCTGATCCGGTCCTTCTCGGCGTCGGTGAGCTCGGCCATCGAGCGACCCCCCGTTTCCTCGTCGGGGAGAAACGACGGGTCGTAGCCAAAGCCGCGCGACCCCCGTCGCTCGCCGGCCAGGCGTCCGGTGCATTCGCCGAAGAAGACCCGCTCCTCGCCGCCGAGCGGATCGACGTAGGCGAGTGCGCAGACGTAACGGAGCGCGCTACCGGCCGGTGCCTCGCGCATCAGTTTGGCCAGGTTCTCCTCATCGCTCGCGTGCTCACCGGCGTAGCGGGCGGAGCGCACGCCCGGGGCCCCGCCGAGCGCCTCGGCCTCGATTCCCGAGTCATCGGCGATCGCCGGCACCCCCAGCGCTGTCGCCGCCGCCCGCGCCTTGGGCAGCGCGTTCTCGGCGAACGTCTCACCCACCTCCGGCGGCAGGACCACCCCCTCAGGTAGGGGAGCGACGGCGATCCCGGCCGGCGCGAGCAACCTCCGGACCTCCTCGAGCTTGTGCGCGTTGCGCGTGGCCAGCGTCAGCAGGGCTCCGCCTCCCGGGTCGATCACGTCAGCCCGCGGTGCGCGCGACTGCCTCATCTTGCAACGCCCGCAGCGACTCGATGCCACCGGCCGCCAGCGCCAGCAGGTCGTCCAGGTGGGCGCGCGAGAGCGGGGTGCGCTCGGCGGTGGCCTGCACCTCGATCAATCCGCCGTCACCGGTCATCACCACGTTGGCATCGACCTCGGCGGTCGAGTCCTCGGAGTAGTCGAGATCGAGCAGTGGGACGCCGTTGACGATCCCACACGACACCGCGGCCACCGTACCGGTGAGCGGCGTCCGCTCCAGCTTGCCCTCGGCCACCAACTTCTCGGTGGCCAGGCGCAGGGCGACCATCCCGCCGGTGATCGAGGCGCACCGGGTTCCACCGTCGGCCTGAAGCACGTCGCAGTCGATGTAGATCGTGCGCTCCCCGAGCGCCTTGAAGTCGATCACCCCGCGCAGCGAACGGCCGATCAGCCGCTGGATCTCCACCGTACGGCCGTCCGCGCGGCCCTTGGTGACGTCGCGGGCCTTACGGTCACCCGTCGAGGCGGGAAGCATCCCGTACTCGGCGGTAGCCCAGCCACGCCCGTGGCCGGCCATCCAGCGCGGAACGCTCTCCTGCACCGAGGCGGTGCAGATCACCCGGGTCTCCCCCATCGAGATCAGCGCCGAGCCGGTCGCGGGACGCACGAACCCGGGCTCGACGGCGAGCGGCCTCAGCTCGTTCGCCGCCCGGCCGTAGCTGCGCTGCGGGACCGCGCTCATCGCGCCGCGACCTCCGTGCGCAATTCGACCCGCTCGACCTCGTCCAGGGGCATCTGCAGGAAGCGGGTTCCCAGTGCCCGGAACGCCTCGGCGTCGCCGGTGCAGCGGAAGCGGTAGCTGCCTTCGCCCTCCCGCGGGTTCATGAGACCGCGGGAGGCGAGCGCTCGCTCGACGCTGCGGGCGACACCGGTGCCCGAGGTCACCAGCGTCACGCTGCGCCCGAGCGTGCGCTGCAGCATCGGCGCGACGAGCGGGTAATGGGTGCAGCCGAGGATGACCGTGTCGACCTCGGCCCCGCGCAGTGGGGCGCAGTATTCGCGCACGGTCGCGACGACCTGGGCGTCGAAGGGGAATCCGGCCTGGATGATCGGGGCGAGATCCGGGCAGGCGACGCTCTCGAGGTGCACGTGCTGATCGGCGGCGAGCACCGCCCGCTCGTAGGCTCCGCTGGCCACCGTGGCCGGCGTGGCCAGCAACCCGATCCGCCCGGTGCGGCTACCCGCGACCGCGAGCTGCGTCGCCGGCGCGATCACGCCGATCACGTCGATCTCCCGGCCCCGCGCCTCGAGGTGGCGCTCGAGCGCACCGAGCGCCGCCGAGCTCGCCGCATTGCAGGCGACCACGAGCAGCTTCGCCCCCGTCTCGAGCAGGTGGTCGGCGATCTGCAGCGAGAATGACCGAAGCTCGGCCTGCGTGCGCTCGCCGTACGGGAACCGGGCCGTGTCGCCGAGGTACAGGTAGTCCTCGGACGGGAGCGTCACCAGCAGTTCGTGCAGGACCGTCAGGCCGCCGACGCCAGAGTCGAATACGGCCACGGCCTGATCTGGTCTGGCGGTCATCTCGTCCGATGGTGCCAGAGGGGCAGGATGGCCGTCCGGCGCGGGAACCGGCAGAGTGCACTTCGTGCGAGCGTTGATCGTGACCAACATGTACCCGACGGTCGACCGGCCCGAGCTCGGCAGCTTCGTGCGCGACCAGGTGGCCGCGTTGCGGCGGATCGCCGGCGTCGAGGTCGAGATGTTCGCCTTCCCGCCGGGAGGGATGCAGAGCTACGTGAAGGCGGCCCGGGCGCTCCGCCACCGCTTTCGGGGTCGGCGCTTCGATGTCGTCCACGCCCACTTCGGGCTGAGCGCGTGGCCTGCCCTGGCGGTACGCGGCGACGCACATCTGGTGACCCTGCACGGCACCGACCTCGTCCACCCCCGCTCGCGTCCGATCACGTTGGGGGCGCTGCCCCTGCTCGACCTGACGGCCGCCGTGTCCGAGGAGCTCGCGCGGCTGGTCCCGCGCTGGGCGGCGCGAGGCGACGTCGCCGTGCTCCCGTGCGGGGTGGATATGACGCGTTGTCGCCCGATCCCCCGCGCCGAGGCGCGCGCCGAGCTCGGCCTTCACCCGGATCGTCCGTATCTGCTGTTTCCGGCCAACCCGGCGCGCCCGGAGAAACGGTACGACCGCGCGATCGAGCTCGCCGGCGACGTGCGCCTGCTGACCCTCGGCGGCGTCGAGCCCGAACGGGTGCCGCTGTTCGTCAACGCGGCGAACGCCGTGCTCGTGCCGTCCGAGCGCGAGGGGTTCGGGCTGGCCGTGCTCGAGGCGTTGGCGTGCGACGTCCCGGTGCTCGCCACCCCTTGCGGCATCGCTCCCACGGCGCTTTCCGGCATACCGGGCACGTTCTGCGGCCCGTTCGACGCCGCGGTGTGGCGCGCTGCGCTGGCGCCGCTGCTGACTGCGCCCGATCCGCGGGTCGAGGGGCGAGCCCGGGCCGAGCAGTATTCGTCGGATCGCATGGCCGAGCGCGTGGTCGAGAGCTGGACCGCGCTGACTGCCGGCGACAGCGGAGCCGGGAGTCCGGAATAAGGTCTCTTTTTCGCCTCCGCGTCCAGATTCTTGCCGGGTTGCAGAGACTTATACTCGGCGCAGCCTGACTACATGAGCAGCCTGATAGAACAAATCGTCCGCCGTCGCCGCGCGTCGGCGAGCAGGCGGCTCGGGCCCCAGGGCCAGATCCCGCCGATCGCACCCGCGCCTTCGTCGAACGGGTTCGGACCCCACGAAAGCCACCCGCCGGCCGTCCAACCCCCGCCGGCCGCGGTCCAGCCCGAGCCCCCAGCCGTCGCGCCAGAGCCCCCTGCCGTCGCGCCAGAGCCCCCTGCCGTCGCACCGGAGCCCCCTGCCGTCGCACCGGAGCCCCCTGCCGTCGCGATGGCGCCGCCCGCCGGCGAGTCGGCGAGCAACGGCTCCCGGCCGGGGGAACTGCCACTGCGCGATCGGGGCGAGACGATCGTCTGGAACCCAGACCGCGCCCGTGCCGCGGCCGTGGAACCTCGCGCGCCGGTACTCGAACCCCCACCCGGAGCCCGAGCCCGAGCCTGCGCCCGCGGCCGAGTGGACGGAGCCCGAGCCCGAGCCCGAGCCACCGGAGCCGGAGCCCGCGGCTGCGTGGACGGAGCCAGAGCCACCCGAGCCAGAGCCCGAGCCCGAGCCCACGGTGGTGTGGACGCAGCCAGAGCCGCCCGAGCCCGAGAGCGTATGGCTGGCGGCGCCGCCCCAGCCCGAGCCGGAGCCTGAGTTCGATCCCACGCTCGAGCCCGCGACCTCGTGGCTGCCGGCACCGCTGCACACCCCACCACCCGAACCAGTCGAACCACCCGAACTCGGCCCGGAGCCCGAGCAGGAGCACGAGGAGCTCCACGCCCCGCCGGATCGGAGGCGGAAACTGCCGCGTTGGTCGCGCGCATTGCGGGCTCGGGCCGAGCCGTCCTCCGCGCTGCCCGAGTGGGCCAGCGCCCAGGAGCTCCCGGACCCGGCGCCCCCGCCGGCGCTGGTGCCGGCGCCGGTTCCCGAGATCGAGCGGCAGTCGATCGAGGCGGCGGCCGCAAATGCGACCGAGGCAGAGACCGCCAACGGTGCCGACCCCGCCGTTCTCGCGACCCACTCCCAGATCGCCGCCGAGCCTCAGACCGCACCCCAGATCGCCGCCGAGCCTCAGACCGCACCCCAGATCGCCGCCGAGCCTCAGCCCGCCCCCAACACTGTCCCGACCCCCGACCCCGAGCCGACCCCCGGATTCGTCGAGCGCGGCCGGATCCGCCGGCGCGCCCGCTATCTGCGGCGGCTGCGCGAGGTCCAGCTCCGGGACATCGGCGGCTTCGTGGTGGAACTCCATCGATTCGGGCGCGACCGCCCGGATCTCGTGGCGCTGAAGGTCGAGAGCGCCGAGCGCACGGGGGCAGAGCTCCGGGCGCTCGAGCGGGCACTCGGGCCTGGCTCGTCGATCCGCGAGCTGCGCGAGGCGGGGATCGGCGGCGCATGCGACACCTGCGGAGCGGTCCACGGCAGCGAGGACCGCTACTGCGCGTCCTGCGGCGAGCCGCTGCAACCTGAGCTCTATGCCGCCGACGAGGCCGGGGAGCCGGGGACCGGCGGCGTCGGATGAGCTTCACGGACCAGACCACCGAGACCGAGGTCCAGCTGCACCAGCCGGCGCTGGACCCAGACGCGTGCGTGCACTGCGGTACCCCGATGGCCCAGGACCAGGAGTGGTGCGTGGAATGCGGTGCCGCGCGGACGTTGATCCACCGCCCGCCGGACTGGCGGGTCCCGATCGCGGTGATCGGAACGGTCGTGGTCGTTGCGGCGGCCGCGCTGGCCATCGCGCTGGTCAATCTCTCCAGCAGCGCCGACACCAGAACCATCACCCGGACCGTCGTCGCGCGCGCGCCAACGACGGCGAGCCAACCAAAAGGCGGCACGGAATCGGTCGCGGCGACCGCCAAGGCCCCGTCGGCCACCAAACCGCCCACCAGCACCGCGCCCTCGCACAGACCGACAACGACCAACACCACCACCGCGGCAGCCACCCCCCCGGGGATCGCCTCCTGGCCGGTCGGCCTCAGCGAATGGACGGTCGTGCTGGCGCGCTACACGGACCAAGCCACCGCGAACGCCACGGCCTTACGGGTCAAGGCGGGCGGCCTCCCCGCCGGCGTGCTGAACTCGAGCGAACACGCGAGCCTCAAGCCCGGCGGCTGGCTGGTGTTCACCGGCCGCTATCCCAGTCGCGCCCGAGCGCTCGCCGCCGCACGGAGGCTCCTCGCCCAGGGCCACAGCGCCCGCGCCCGTCGCGTCGCCACGACCCCCGGCCAGTAATTAGCCGCGCTCAGGCCGGCAGCCGCGCTCAGGCCAGCACCCACGCTCAGGCCAGCACCCGCGCTCAGGCCAGCACCCGCGCTCAGGCCAGTGCGGGCCACCAGCGGGCCAAACGCTCGCGCGCCTGGAGCGCAAGCGAGGACCCCGGCCCGACCCCATTCCCGTCCCTCCCCCGGCCGCGCTCGGGATCGGAAGCCAGCACCTCGAGCGTCGCCGCCACGGACCGCCCGAGCGCGTCGAGCCCGTATCCGCCCTCCAGCACACAGCCGACCGGCGCCCCGAGCAACCGACCCACGTCGCGCACCAACCTCGTCATCTCGGCATAGCCGTCGTCGGTGACCTCGCATTCCGCCAGCGGGTCGTCACGATGGGCGTCGTACCCAGCCGAGACAAGGATCAGCTCCGGCTCGTAGGCCAAGGCCAGAGGGACCACCACCTCCGCCATGAGCGGGACGAACACCTCGTCCCCCGACCCTCGCGGCACCGGCAGGTTGACCGTGAAACCAACGCCATCGCCGGACCCCACGTCCGAGGCCGCGCCGGTGCCCGGGTACAGCGGCCATTGATGGATCGAGGCGAATAAGACCTCGGAACGGGTGTGGAAGATGTCGTTGGTCCCGTTGCCGTGGTGAACGTCCCAGTCGAGGATCAACACGCGCGAGCAGCCGAGCGCGTCGATGGCGTGACGAGCGGCGACCGCGACGTTGTTGAACAGGCAGAACCCCATCGCCCGGGCCTCGGGGGCATGATGGCCCGGGGGCCGGTGCGCGCTGAACCCGCACGAGGCCTCGCCCGTCACCAGCGACTCGACCAGCTGCACGGCTCCCCCGGCCGCGTGCAACGCCGCCTGGAACGACCCCGAGCTGACCACCGTGTCGAGGTCGAGATGTCCCCCGCCGCTCGCGGCGGCCCGCTCGATCGTCTCGACATATGCAGGGGGATGGACGCGCTCCAGCACCGCGCGATCGACCGGTTCCGAGGAGACCTGGGTGAAGCCGAAGTAATCGTGGCGGGCCAGCTCGTCGTGAATCGCGGTGATCCGAGCCGGTCGTTCCGGATGATGGCCCGTGAGATGCTGCAGCGAAGAGGGATGTGAGAGGAACACCGGCCGCGGCCGGTCGACGCGGTCCATCGCAGTACCGTACCTGGCCTTGCAGCCGCAACAAGGCATCCAGGTCGCCGTTGTCGGCGCGGGCGCCGCCGGTCTGTACACGGCCTTGTGCGCCTCCCGCCACGGCGCGAACGTGATCCTCGTCTCAGCGACCCCGCTGGCCGAGTCATCGAGTTATTGGGCCCAGGGCGGCCTCGCCGCGGCCGTCTCGGAGCAGGACAGCCCCGAGCTGCATCTCCAGGACACGATCGCCGCCGGGCGAGATTGCGTGAGGTATTCGGCAGCCAGGGTGCTGTGCGATGAGGCGCCCGCGGCGGTGGAGGATCTCGAGCGTCTCGGAGTCCGTTTCGATGCCGATCGCCATGGCCAGTTGGCCTTGGGGCTCGAGGGGGGCCACCGAGCCCGTCGCGTCGTGCATGCCGGCGGCGCCGCCACCGGACGCCGGGTGATCCGGCAGCTCAGCGCGCTCGTCGCCGAGGATCCGCGGATCAACGTGCTCGAGGGTCGCCGGGTTATCGGTTTGCGGACAACGGAAACCCGTTGCACCGGCGTCCGGCTGGACGACGGCCAGGAGTTCGCCACGCCGGCCACGGTGCTCGCGACCGGCGGCGCGGCGGCCCTGTGGTCGCGCACGACCAATCCGGCGGGTGCCACCGGGGGCGGGCTGCTGCTGGCCTTCCGGGCCGGGGCCACGCTGGCCGACCTCGAGCTGATGCAATTTCATCCGACCGCCGTCTCCGCGCCGAACGGCGCCGACGGCTTCTTGGTCACCGAGGCGGTCCGGGGCGAGGGCGCGCGCCTGCTCGACTCGGCAGGCGAGCGGTTCGTCGATGAGCTCGCCCCGCGCGACGAGGTCGCCCGCGCGATCCAGCGCCAGCTCGTGCGCACCGGCGCGGCATCGGTCGGCCTTGACATGCGCGAGGTCGACCCGGCCCTGTTCCCGAACGTGGTCAGCGCACTGAAGCAGGCCGGAATCGATCCCGAGCACCAGCTCGTCCCAGTCGCTCCGGCGGCCCATTACATGATGGGCGGAATCGCCACCGACCTCGACGGCCGAGCCACGCTCCCGGGCCTCTACGCCGTCGGCGAGTGCTCGTGCACCGGGCTCCACGGAGCCAACCGCCTGGCCTCGAACTCCCTGACCGAATGCTTCGTGTTCGGAGCCCGCGCGGCCCGCGCCGCGATCCTGGAGCCAACGCATCAGGAGAACGCAAGCTCCCCGAGAATTCGCGCCAGCTCCCCGAGAATTCGCGCCAGCTCCCCGAGAATTCGCGCCAGCGAATTCTCGCCAGCGGCGAAGCCGCCATTCTCGCCAGCGGCGAAGCCGCCATTCTCGCCAGCGGCGAAGCCGCCACTGACCCAGGCCAGTCGCGAGGCCCTGTGGCGCCATGCGGGACTCGAGCGCGACGGCGAGGGGCTGCGCATCCTGCTCGAGGATCCGCACCCCACCGTTCAGCTGATCGCGCGCTGCGCGTTGGCCCGCGAAGAGACCCGCGGAGCGCACATCCGCCGTGACTTCCCAGACCGCGAACCCGCCCTCGATCACCTCCATGTGACGCTCCGGGCCCAGGGCGAGCCGGTCCTGGCAGAGTGGCGCTAGCCCAAACCCCGCCCTGATCCCGGTACGCTCCAATACACCACTTAACGTCCGGTTAATGAATTCATCCGGGCGGGGCTTCACAACGAGGGGGAATACTCGGCGGCGCAAGGGATGGCACCCGTAGGGAGCCGAAAGGAGTGGAATCTGCATGTATAGGTTCAGCCGAGCGATCTACCGCGAGATTTCCCGAGACATCCTCGAGGACCCGCACAGCGTCGAGCAGCATGCGAATCACGAGCGCGTACTGCGTGCCTGTGAGTCCGCGATCGAGCGACTGGCGACCGATCGGCACTACTTCGCGCGGCCGGCGCGGACGCTGTTCTGCGACATCCGGGCCTACTTCCCGATGAACGCGCAGTCGAGGGTGCTCCACGTGATCGAGCGCTATCTCGTCTTCGCGGACGAGTTCCTGCGCGCTCGGCCGCAGAACGGCTACGACGTCTACGGCAACCCGCTCCAATGCCGGGCCAGCACCCGCAAGGGCGCCCCGTGCCAGCGGATGCCGTTGCCCCACAACGGATACTGCCCGTCGCATCAGCACCTCGCCGAGACCGAAGAGGTCGAGACGTCGATCGCGGCGTAGTCATGTAATAACGTCGGGGCATGCTCCTCGGCGTCGATGTGGGTGGGACCTTCACGGACGCGGTGCTGGCGTTCGAAGGTGCCGTGGTGACAGCGAAGGCTCCGACGACACCGGAGGACCAGTCGAAGGGCGTGATCGCGGCGATCGAGGCTGCGCTGGAGCGCACCGGCGCAGGCACCGAGGCGATCGAGGGCTTCGCTCACGGGATGACCGTGGCCACCAATGCGCTGCTCGAGGGCAATGGCGCGCGGACGGCGCTGGTCGCCACCGAGGGCTTCACCGACCTGATCGCCCTCGGCCGCCAGAATCGTGCTGAGCTCTACCGACCGTGCGCCGCACGCCCGGCGCCGCTCGTGCCCGACGAGCTTCGCTTCGGCGCCCCCGAGCGGATGGGACCGGACGGACCGCTGCGGGACCTCGGCGACGACGACGCCCGTGAGCTGGCCCGGCGAGTGGCCGAGGCCGACCCGGAGTCGGTGGCCGTCGTGCTGCTGCACGCGTACCGCCATCCCCAGCACGAGCACGCAATCAAGGAGGCCCTGCGCGAGGCGATCCCCGACGTGCACGTCTCGCTCTCCCACGAGGTGGTGGGCACGTTTCGCGAGTACGAGCGGGCCGCCACCACCGAGATCGACGCCGCGCTATCGCCGCTGCTGGCCGGCTACCTCGGTCGCCTGCGCGAGCGCTGCCACGAGGAAGGGATCCCGGAGCCCACGATCATGCAGTCCAATGGCGGCCTGATCGACCTCGACGCCGCCGCCGGGCACGCCGCGTGGACCGTGCTTTCCGGACCCGCCGGCGGCGCCGCCGGGGCCGCGTTCGTGGCCCGCGCCGCCGGCGTGCCGGACGCCCTCTGCTTCGACATGGGGGGAACCTCTTGCGACGTCTGCGTGGTCGACGACGGCGCCGTGCAGGAGCAGAGCGCCGGCGTCCTGGCCGATCGTCCGCTCGCCCTCCCGATGCTGGCGATCCACACCGTTGGCGCGGGCGGCGGGTCGATCGCCTGGGCGGATCCTGGTGGCGCGCTGCGAGTCGGGCCACGCTCGGCCGGCGCGGACCCGGGGCCCGCCTGTTACGGCCGAGGTGGCACCGAGCCCACGGTCACCGACGCGAACCTGGTGCTCGGCTATCTCGACCCCGAGGCGCCGCTGGCCGGTGGCGTCTCGCTCGACCTGCAGGCCGCCTGCGACGCCGTGGGCGGGCTCGGGGAGAAGCTCGGCCTGGACCGCGATGACTGCGCCGAGGGGATCCTGCGGGTGGCCAACGCCGAGATGGTCCGGGCGCTGCGGGTGGTCACCGTCGAGCGGGGCATCGATCCGCGGCGCTATGCGCTGATGGCGTTCGGCGGGGCGGGCGGGCTCCACGCCGCGGCGATCGCCGACGAACTCGGGATCAAGGAGATCGTCTGTCCACGCGCGTCGGGCGTGCTGGCGGCGCTAGGCCTGGTCGTATCGCCTCGACGCCGTGACGTCCAGCGCACGGTGCTGCTGAGCGGCGATCGGCTCACCGCCGAGGCGATAGCCGAGGTCGCCGCCGAACTCGGCGAGCAGGCCCGGGAGGAGCTCGACGACGCCGAAGCCGAGCTGAGCGCGACCTACGAGCTGCGCTACCGCGGCCAGGCCTTCGAGCTGCCGATCGACGGCGAACCGGAGCCCAGCGTCGACGGACTGCGCGAGGACTTCGAGGCCGAGCACGAGCGCCGCTACGGCTACCGCGACTCCGAGCAGGAGCTCGAGCTGGTAACCGTCCGGATCACCGCGATCGTGCCCGGGATCGACGTCGAGCTGGCCGGCGGGGCGAAGGAGTCAGAGCTCACCCGGGGCAGCCGGAAGGCGACCCTCGATGGCGAGCAGATCGATTTCGATGTGCTGGCCGGGCTGCCCGCGCCCGGCACGGAGATCGCCGGCCCGGCACTGGTGCAGCTACCCGAGGCCACGCTCCTGGTGGCCCCCGGCTGGGCCGGAGAGGTCGACGACACCGGCACGATCAAGATCGCTCGCGAGCCGCAATGATCGATCCGGTCGAGCTCCAGGTCCTGACCGGCGCGCTGCGGGCGATCTGCGAGGAGATGGGCGCGGTGCTGATCCGCTCGGCCTATTCGGCCAACATCAAGGAGCGGCGCGATGCCTCGACCGCCCTGTTCGACCCGGCCGGCGAGATGGTGATGCAGGCGGAGCACATCCCCGTGCACCTCGGGGCGATGCCCGCCGCCGTCGCCGCCGTGCTCGACGAGGACCACGCGCCGGAGCGCTCCTGGATCCTCAACGATCCCTACCGCGGCGGCACCCATCTGCCCGACATCACGGTGATCACGCCGGTGTTCGACAAGGACGATCTGATCGCGTTCGCGGCCAGTCGCGCTCATCACGCCGACGTTGGCGGCCCCACCCCGGGCTCGATGCCGGCCGACAGCCGCACGCTCGAGGATGAGGGCGTGGTGATCGAGCCGCAGATACTCGACGAGGATGCGATAGCCGAGCTGAGCGCTCAGATGCGCCGGCCCGATCAGCGCCGCGCCGACCTTCGAGCCCAGCTCGCGGCGGGTGCGGTCGCGGTCCGGCGCCTGCTCGAACTGCGCGAGCGCGCCGGCGCCGAGACGCTGCGCGAGGCGTTCGCCGAGGTGCTCGACTACTCCGAGCGCCGCACCCGGGCCTGTCTCAGAGAGCTGCAGGACGGCGAGCGCACCGCGCGGGACGTGCTCGAGGCGCGCGAGGGAGACCTCGAGATCGTGCTCAGCGCCAAGGTCAGCGGCGAGGAGCTGATCCTCGACTTCACCGGCACCGCGGACCAGCACGAGGGCAACCTCAACTGCCCCCTCGCGGTCACGCGATCCGCGTGCTACTTCGCCATCCGCGTCCTCACCGATCCCGATATCCCGCCCACCGCCGGCGCCTACCGCCCGATCAAGGTGATCGCCCCCGAGGGCTGCCTGCTCAACGCCCGCTCACCGGCCGCGGTGGTCGGCGGCAACGTGGAGACCTCCTCCCGGATCGCCGATGTGGTGCTGGCGGCGTTCGGTCGCGCCCTCGGGCAGGGCACGATGAACAACGTCACGCTGGGCAGCGACGACGTGCTCTACTACGAGACGATCGGCGGCGGTCAGGGGGCCTGTGAGGACGCCGACGGGCCGAGCGGCGTCCACGTGGCGATGAGCAACACGCTGAATACGCCGATCGAGGCGCTCGAACTCGAGTTTCCGATGCGCATGGTCACCTACGCCCTGCGCCGAGGGTCGGGCGGCGACGGCGAGCATCGCGGCGGCGACGGAGTGATCCGGGAGATCGAGGCGCTGGCCCCGTTGCGCTACTCGCTGATCACCGAACGCCGGCGACACGCGCCCCGCGGCGCGGGCGGCGGAGAGGACGGCGCGCCTGGGCGCAACCTGCTCGACGGCGAAGAGCTCGAACCGAAGGCGATCGGCTCGCTCGAACCGGGGCAGCGCCTCCGAATCGAAACGCCGGGCGGCGGAGGCTTCGGCAATTCGCCCGAGCGTCAGCGGCGGTGAACGGTGCTCGCGCCTGACTGGTCCCGCGCGAGCACGACGAGCGTGTCGATATTGACGTGGCTCGGGCGGGTGACGGCGAAGCCAATGCAGTCCGCGATGTCCTCGGGCGTGAGCGGCGTCATGCCCTCGTAGACGGCGGCGGCCTGGCGCTCGTCGCCGCGGAACCGCACGAGACTGAACTCGGTTTCGACCAGGCCCGGATCGATCTCCGTCACCCGGATCGGCCGGCCCAGTAGTTCGATGCGCAGCACCTTCGTCATTGCCCGCACGGCGAACTTCGCCGCGTTGTAGCCGCCCCCACCGGCGTACGGCTCATATCCGGCGATCGACCCGACCATCACGACATGTCCGTCGCCGCTCGCCTCGAGCGCCGGTAGGAGCGTCCTGGTCATGCGCATGGAGCCCATCACGTTCGACTCGTACATCGAGCGCCAGTCTTCGTCGCTCGCGTCCTCGAGGCGGTCCCGGCCGATGGCTCCGCCGGCTGCGTTGACGAGCACGCGGCACCCGGGCACCGCTGCGCAGAAGGACTCGACGGAAGCAGGGTCCGTCACGTCGAGGCGAATCGCGCGGGCATCGATCTCGTCCGCGAGCGCACGCAGACGATCCTCCCGGCGCGCGCCGACCACAACGTCAAACCCCTCGACCGACAGACGTCGCGCGGTCGCCATGCCGATGCCGCTGCTCGCTCCTGTGATCACTGCCGTGCCTCGGGTCATTCTGCGAATCTATAGCGCCTCCAGCCCGAAGCAGGCGAGGCGGCCGGCGCACCGTTTCCAGAGCGTTTCAAATCCTGGCCGGATCGGCGGCTCGAGCCGGTTCGGAAATTACCCAAAACCGGTCGGTTTACAGGAACATTTGGGATTTTCGGCGTTCTCGCCTACAATACCGGTCGCCCGATGGTGCTGCCGCTCTTTTGCGCGTCGCGGGTCGAATCAACCTAATCCCTTCGTCTCCCCCTCACCCGACTACATGCCGATTGCTTTCAAAGAATGGGCCGTGACCGTGCGGGCTCTCGCCGAAGGCGAGCAGCTCCTGACCCTTCGTAAGGGCGGTATCCGCGAGCCCGAGAAACACTTCAAGCTCGAGTACGAGCGCTTCTTCCTCTACCCGACGTTCGACCACCAGCGAGCGGATCTCGTCCGCGAATCCCACCGCCCCGAGCTCTCCCGAGCGCTCGAGGAGGGTGTCTGGAGCGACGGCGAGCC
The DNA here is from genome assembly GCA_963744755.1 of uncultured Solirubrobacterales bacterium. GTDB lineage: Bacteria > Actinomycetota > Thermoleophilia > Solirubrobacterales > Solirubrobacteraceae > Palsa-465. Next base: position 319,241 of record CAVUUS010000001.1, read on the forward strand.
GCCGCCGCAGGCGATGCTCCGCGAAGGCGAGATCTCGCAGCCGGACCGTGTGCGGATCCGCGCTTGGGCCGAGGTGGCCGCGCATTTCACGGTCACCGATCGCCGCGCCGTCGACGCGCTGTCGCCGTTCTACGTCTGGACGCCCGACTACGCCGAGAAGCGGCTGGCCTGGAAACGCCGGCACCCGCTCCACGTGATCCTGCTGCGGACCTACCGAATCCCGCGTCCGGTGACCGTGAAGGTGCGCGACGAGTACGGCGGCTGCCGCTCGTGGCTCGAGCTGACCCGCGACCTTCCGTTCGAAGGCACGCCGGTTCTGTCCGACGACGAGTTCGAGCGCGCCTCGGAGGAGATCGCCGGGATCGCCTCCGATCGTCAGCCAGTCCTGGTCTGAGTGCCATGGGTCGAATCGGCCTCGCCTTCATTCCGGGCGAGGCATGATTCGGCTCATATAGACGACGCCGCGCAGGTGCTCGACTCGCTCGAGCGCACGCGCGAGCGGCTTGGCGAGCTGTTCCCGCGGACGGCCGGCGAGCTCACGGTTGTTCTCCATCGCAGCACGATCTCGCTGACGATGGCCAACCCCCTGCTTCCGGTCAGATGGATCACCACGGCCCCCGCCGCCCGTCGGTACGTGGCCGGCTGGGCCGGCCGGGAGGAGCTGCACGTGCTCACGACCCATGCGCTGATGACGCGGGCCTCGAAGGTACCCGGCTCCCGGGAGATGCTGGCGCTGAGCGCGGCCGCGCTGTACGCCCGGCGGGTGATCGTCGAGAACAATCGGGAGCTCCCGCGCCGGATGACCCCGGCGCGCATGGCCGTCGAGCTGCGCTGGGCGTGGCTGCTCGACGGCTCGGCGCGATGGTTCTCCGGGCAGACGGGCCACGCCAAGCCGGCGATCGCTCGACGGTTGCGGGAGGGTGGGCGGCCGAGCTTTCCCCCGGGCGTCCGCGACGCGGCGCTGCTCGGCGGGACGGTGATCGACCTGCTGGCTCGGGAGGAGGGAGAGCTGGCCGCCGCGAAGTTCGCCTCCCGGCTCCACCCTCAAGGACCGCGCGGGGCCCTGGCCGAAGCGTTCCGTGGACGCTCGCTGGTGCACACCGAGGGCGCCTGGCGCTCGCACCTCGCGCGCCTGGCCGGAACCGCGAGGGACTAGCCGGCCAGGAGACACCTAGGAGCCAGCCGGCCAGCAGACACCCAGGTCCCGGCCGCGCTAGAGCCCGAGGTAGCGGACCACGTCCTCCCCGTCGGCCTCCAATGCGCGACGGTCGTGCGACGCGAGCCGTCCGAACGGCTCGATCGACACCTTCCCCTTCTCGATCCGCCACAGCCCGGCGGCGCGACCGTCGACCAGCGCGAAGGCTAAGAACATCCCCCCGACCATGATCGCCGGCTGATGGCGTCCGACGATGAACTCCCGGGACCGCCAGCCAAGCAGGATCGGATCGAACGCGCCCAGCAGCCGGGGCGAGGGCATTGCCTCGGATCGCCGGCTCGCGGCGCCTGCCAGCTCGAGCAGGCCGTCGTCTCGCTCGTGCAGATCTGAGGCGATCGCCCCGAGCCCGGCGCGGGCGTCGCGCAGCGGGAGCCCCGCCCACTTGGCCAAATCGGCTGCGTCGGCCGGGGCGTGCCCGCGCAGGTAACGCCGGGCCAACTCGGCCAGCGCCCGGTCGCGCTCCGGCGGCGCCGGCTGCGGGCCCAACCAGTCGCGCACCAGCGCGTAGGCGTGCTGGCGGCCGATCATCGGTCCCCTGACCGCGATGCCGCGCAGGCAGGCCAGCATCAGCAGATGCAGCAGCGCCTGACCCTCGGTGCGCACGTCCGCCTGGGCGATCCGTTCGCCGAGCTGCTTGCGGGTCAAGGGTCCCTCCTCGGTCAGCGCGCGCTCGATCACCCTGACCCCACGCTCGGCCGCCGCCGGCATGACGCCCTCCTGCTCCAGCCGTCGCGCATTCGCGGTGAACAGCGGCGGCATCGTCAGCTGGGCGAGCAGCGGGTAGTCCTGTCGACTGATCAGGTGGAGCGTGCCGCGGTTGCACCAGGTGATCAGCAGAGAGCGCTCGTCGCTCAGCGCACGATCGAAATCGGCGACGGTCAGGCCCTCGGTCCGCGCCCTCACGGCGAGTCGAACGCCTCGGGCATCCTGGCCCTGGACGGCCAGCAGCTGCTCGGCGACGGCGACCGGATCGCGCGCTGGTCTGCCCGTGAGGAGTTGTGCGGAGTAGCGCTCCGCGATCATCAAGCCGGCGCGCTCGCGATGCCGGCGATCATCGGCTTGACGATCGGCGGCGCCTTGGGCACGCGCCCGTGCTCCACCGATTCGACCACGAAGCCGGCGGCGCGGATCTCCTCCAGCGTCGAGCGGTTGCAATGGCAGCCGTGACCGACACGCAGCCACAGCGGATGCAGCCGGTCCTGCCATTTCGCCACGTTCGGATCCTCCGCCCGGACGTGTTCGAGGAACAGGAGCCGACCGCCCGGCTTGAGCACGCGGCGTAGCTCGGAGAGCGCCCGCTGCGGGTTCTCGACCGTGCACAGCACCAGCGTCGCCACCGCAAAATCGAAGCTGTCATCGGGCAGAGGGATCAACTCCGCCGGAGCCTGGACGATTCGCACCGGTGAGGCGATTCGTCCCAGGTGCTGCTGAAGCTTCTCAGCCATCGGCGACTCGGGCTCCACCAGCACGACCTCGGTCAGCCCGGCCGGGTACTGAGCCAGGTTGACCCCCGTCCCCGCCCCGATCTCGATCACCGACCCGTGCGCCCCGCTCAAGAGCGTGCGGCGCCGGGCGGTCAGGCCGGCCGCCTCTGTCGCCGCCATGCCGCGGTCATAGAACTTGGCGAAGAGCCGGCCCCACAGGTTCACCGGCGCCACTCTAGTTGCCGACGATGATCGTGGCCAGCCAGACCACGAGGGCGCCGATGACCAGAGCCGCCAGCAGGCCGAGCATCAGCCGTGCCGGGGCGACCACCGCGGTCGGGGACTTGCCGTCGATGATCTCCGCCTGCAGGAGAACCTCGCGCGCGGCTTCCAGGCCGGTCTCGGGCACCAACACGTCGCGGGGACCCGCCGCCAGGAAGTCAGGCACGTCGAAGCCGGCGCTCCGCTTGAGCATGCTGGGGATCCCCTCCTCGAGCAGCATGCCCTGGATGAACTCGGCCTCGGCCTGGTTGCGGGCGCCGGCCACCCGCACGAGCGATCCCTCGGCGAGCTGCGGCTTGATCTTGCGCGCACGCTCGTGGCGCTCGTCGAGGGGCTCGACCTCGAGGCGCGACGCGTCGTGGACGAGGGGGACGTGGCAGGAACGGCAGAAGCGCTCCTGCGGCTCGTGCCTCGAGCCGCAGCTGGGGCAGATCAGCGGCTCCGAGACGGCGTCGTGCTTCGCCATCACTCCACTTCCAACTCGGCCTCACCGACCTGTCCGTCGCGGATCGTGAACGCCCGTACGTCGGCGTCGCCGTCCGCCAGGCCGACGATCACATACACCGCGTCCGGATAGAAGGCGAGATTGATGTCGGTCTGCGAGGGAACCGGCTCGCTGCGCGTGTGCGAGTGGTAGATCGCCCCGAGTTCCAGATCCTGATCGTCGATCTCCATCTGGATCCGGTACTGCTCCGCGCCGTCGATCTCGTAGCGCAACGGGCTGGCGGCGGCGTTGATCGCGCGGTACACCTTGACCGCCTCGCCGTCCCTGGTGGCCACCATCCCACAGCACTCATTCGGCGCGTCTTCACGCGCATGGGCGACCATCTCCTCGAACAACTCCCGGGCGATCCGCATGTTCCGCGAGGCTACCAGCCGGGGTCCGGGCTACTCCGCAGCGTTGGCGTCGTTTAGGCGGTGTCGAGCGGGGCCGTTATGGCTCAACTCGGCTCGGCCCGGTGCCGATACAGCGTCAATGAGGTCACGACTCAGATTGCTCAGGCAGCTGCTGGCTGACGGGATGTACACGGTCGATGAGAACGCCGTCGCCAACGCCATCGTCGCGCGGGCGGTCGTCCGGCTCACCATCCCGGAGAGTCCCTTCTACAACGCGCTCCGCGGCTCGCACGCGGCGCGCTCGTTCCGGCGCGATCCGAGCGCGCGGTCTTTCCGCCTGGCTCGTTCGTCGAGCCTACGCCGAGCGCTGCACTAGCCCCCGGTCACTAGCTGCGGCCGTTCACGAACGCGCCCGGGACGGCCTTCTTGATGTCAGGGTGGCGCAGTACGCCCAGCACCGCCGAGTGCTGCGCCTCGCTCGCGTAGATCGCAGCCGACAGTCGCAGCAGACGGGCCCGTCGCAGCTGAAACAACGCCTGGTGATAGTTGCGCTCCAGCACGTCCTCGACGCCGAGCATCAGCCGCAGCCAGTCCCGGTCGGTGCGGAGCTTGTCGAACAGAATCTCGATGTGGTGCTCGGACAGCGCCGCCTCCGCGTCCCCGTCGTTGTCGGGACCGCCCGGCGGGGAGCCGCCGAGCGCGGGCAGCTCGGCCGACAGCGCGCCGGCGTGCGCACGCTCGTGGGCGGCGATCTGCTCGGCCACGCGGTGCAACCGCCGTGAGAGCTTGCCGAAACGCACGGCCCGCAGGTACACGTACTCGCTCAGCAACTCGACCGACACCAGCCCGCCGACGATCACGGCATCGCTCGGGGGCGGAGTGATCTGCTGAGTGCTCGAACTGCCGCTGCCGGCTGCGACCGCCGGCACGAGCGAGCCTGTCCCCAGCGCGAGCGCGCCGAACCCGACCGTCCCGCGAACCAGCTCACGACGAGTCAGGTCGGCCGGCCGGAGCACTGGCTACTCGTTGCCCGTCACGAATGCCCCGGCGAACGGCGAGGTGCCGGCTACCGCTCGCAGCAGGGCGATGTGTTGCGCTTCGCTGCCCAGGATCGCCCCCAGGGCGGACTTCACGGTTCCTGGGGTCACCTCGGGGATCGCCGCGAGATAGGCCCTGATCTGCGCCCGCTCGATCTGGTGCAGCAGCTGCACGACGTCCTGGTGCGAGCGCGGACTGCCGAGGTCGTAGCTCGTTTGAGGCTTGTCCGGGTTCCCGTCCTGGCGCTTGACCAACGTGAACAGCTCGCTGGCGTGCTGCAGCTCCTGCGCCAGAAACTGCTGGGCGTACTTATGTGCGCGCCCGGCCAGCAGTGGGATCCCGGCGGTGTAGGCGGCGATCGCCTTGTGCTCGAGATCGAGCGCCTTGTTCAGGATCTCGACGTTGGCGCTCCGGGCGGCCGCCGAGATCGTCCGCGTGGTGGTGTTCGCGTGACCGCCGCAGCCGGCCGCCAGCACTGCGAGCCCGGCGGTCAGACCTGCGCCTGAGGTCTGGAGCAGCGCACGCCGAGAAACCGGGGCGGCGCTCCGCGCCGCGCTCACCACCAGACGGTGCTGTCCAGGTTCTCGATCTCGTCGATCGGCCGCGTGTAGATACCGGAGGACAGGTATTTCCATCCATCGTCGGCGACGATGAACACGACGTTGCCCTCGTCGAGCTCGCCGGCGATCCGCACCGCCACGCGAGCGATCGCCCCGGTCGAGACGCCGGCGAACAGTCGCTCCTCGTCGAGCAGCTTGCGCGTGAACAGGATCGCATCGCTGTTGGTTACGAAGATCTTCCGGTCCAGCAGGGAGAGGTCGATGATCGGGGGGATGAAGCCGTCTTCGAGGGAGCGCAGCCCCTGGACCGGCTCGCCCTGCATCGGCTCGGCGGCCACGATCTTGACCTGATCGCCCAACTCCTCCTTGAGCCGGCGACCATTGCCCATCAGCGTGCCGCCGGTCCCGAGCCCGGCCACGAACGCGGAGACCTCGTCGAGCTCCTCCAGGATCTCCAGCGCCGTCCCGTTGTAGTGAGCCTCCGGGTTGGCCTCGTTTCCGTACTGGTAGGGCATGTAATACGAGGCGTCCTTGCCGGCCATGTCGAGAGCCAGCTCGACCGCGCCGTTGGAGCCTTTCGAGCCCTCCGAATACACGATCTCGGCGCCGTACATCTGCAGCAGCTGAGTCCGCTCCTGCGTGACGTTGTCGGGCATCACGACTTTGAGCCGGTAGCCCTTACGGCCGCAGATCATCGCCAAGGAAATCCCCGTGTTTCCCGAGGTGGGCTCGAGAATCGTCTGCCCCGGTCTGATCAGGCCCTTGTCCTCGGCGTCTTCGATCAGCGCCCGCGCCACCCGGTCCTTGACCGAACCGGTCGGGTTGCGGGATTCCAGTTTCGCCCAGACCCGGACCCCGGGCTTGGGGCTCAGGCGCTTGAGCTCAACCAGCGGCGTGTGCCCGATCGCTTGGATGAGGTCGCCATACCGTCCCCCGCAGGGCTTGTTTTGAAGGCGCTCGGCCGCCATCGCTTCACGAAGTATAGCGATGGCTGATGGCTCGTCAGCAGGGCGGATAGAAGCACGACGGCATCGTGGTCGTGGTGGGTGTGGTCGTCGTAGTCGCCGGCTTGCTCGCCGAGGACGCCTTCACCACGTGCCAGACCCCGCCGAAGCTCTTGACGCCCTCACCATTGGCGACGCCCTTCTTCTTGCTGTCGAACTTGAACGTGTAGAGCGGATGGTTGTTCAGGGTCAGCTGGAAGAAGCCGTTGCGGTGGAACGTGCCCAGTTTGCCCTTGACGCCGGCCGGCTTGGTCAGCTTCGTGCTCTTCGACGGCACCGTCGCCGGGAACCAGAACGTGAAGCACTTGTTCGCCTTGGTACAGCCCGGGTGCGCGATCGTGTCGTGGGTCAGCGTGTAGAGCGATACGCCGTGCGCGTTCACGGCGACGGCCTCATGCTTGGCGGCAACGTTCGGGTCGGTGATGTTCGAGACCTTGACGTTGGCCGCGACCTTGAGCGTGAACGTCTTGGCGATCGCCAGCCCGGCCATGGCTGCGAGAGCGAAACCGGCGATCGCCGCGGCCACGGCGACTACGCCGCGTCGCCTCAGACGGGCTCCCGCCGGACCGGACGCGAGGAACTTCGGACGGGGCATGGGGCTCCCTTCGCTGGTGGACACTCCTTAGAGGACTCTGGCCAGCGCGGAACCTTCCCGGCGGGATGAAGCTAGCGGGCGCCCCCCGCCATCGCGGGCAGGATCACCAGCGTGTCGCTTTCGCCGACCGACGTCTCCAGCCCGTCGAGGACGCGGACGTCCTCGTCGTTCAGATACACGTTCACATACCGGTTCAGCCCACCATCGGGCGCGAACAATTGAGCCTGCGTGTCGGGATGGCTGTCGGCCACGGAGCGGAGGATCTCGCCGACCGACCCGCCGTCGGCGGTCAGCTCCTTCTCGCCCCCGACGGACGGGCGCAGCACCGGGGGAATGCGGATGGTGGCCATATCCGCAGGAACCCTAGTGGGCGCCGGCGCAAAACGCTTCGTAGTCCGGGAACACGCCGAGCTCCTCGTCGGAGATCTCCTCCGGCTCACGCGAGCAGATCGGGCACTCAGGATCACGGCGGACCTTCACCTCGGTCACGCGCGCGGCGAGCGCGTCGTACATGAGCAGGCGACCGATCAACGGCTCGCCCTCGCCCAGGATCAGCTTGATCACCTCGGTGGCCTGCAGCAGGCCCATGGTGCCCGGGAGCACTCCGAGAACGCCGTTGGCGCCGCACGACGGTGCCAGCTCGGCCGGCGGTGGGACCGGGAACAGGCATCGGTAGCACGGACCGTCGTAAGGCTTGAACACCGACAGCTGCCCCTCGAAGCCGAGGATCGCCGCGGAGACCACCGGGATCTGCAACCGCACGGAGGCGTCGTTGAGCAGGTAGCGGGTGGGGAAGTTGTCCAGGCCGTCGACGATGATGTCGTAGCCCTCGATGATCTCCACGATGTTGTCGGGTCCGAGCCGGACCGGATACTTCTCGACCTTGACGTCGGGATTCAGCGCGGTGATCGTCTGCTCGGCCGAGTCGACCTTGGAAACACCGATCCGCTCGCTCGAGTGGATCACCTGGCGTTGAAGGTTCGACAGGTCGACCACGTCGTTGTCGACGATGCCCAGCGTTCCCACGCCGGCCGCGGCCAGATAGAGCGCCGTGGGTGAGCCGAGTCCGCCGGCTCCCAGCAGCAATACCTTGGCATCGAGCAGCTTCTGCTGGCCCTCGATGCCGACCTCCGGCAGCAGTAGATGCCGTGAGTAGCGCTCGCGCTGCTCGGCGCTCATCACCCGCGGCGTTTCGACGGCGTACCCGCGGTCCTTCCATAGGGTGAAGCCCCCGGTCATGGACTCCACGTTCTCGTAGCCGAGGTCGTCGATCAGCGTCCGCGCCGCCCAAGCCGAACGGCTTCCCGAGGCGCAGTACAGGACCACGCGCTGGTCGCGATCGGGCGCGGCGCCCTCGATCCGCGACTCCAGATGGCTCTTCGGCACGTGCTTGGCGCCGGGGATGTGTCCGGCGGACCACTCGTCGGTCTCACGCACGTCCACCACGACGACGCCGTTACCCAGCTGCTCGCTGACGACGGCCGGATCCACCTCGTCGATCCGGCCCTTGATCTTGCGGAGGACCTCCGCTCCGGACGGACTCATCGCTGAAACTCCTTAAAGGCACTCTGGATTCAATGCTTCAGAGAGTATAGCGCCGGGAGGTGTGGCTACGGAAAGACTGCGGGGCACCTCCCCGGGAGAGGAGATGCCCCGCATTGCTACCCAATCGCCGTCCGCAAGACCACTGCCCCTGCTGTCGTTTAGGGAAGTCGTAAAGGCTTGCACCAGGGGTATCGGCCGCCGCGAAGTTGGCCGATATGGGGTGAAGACCCCATATCGCCTCCGGATGAAATACCGAAGCTCATCCTGAGACGTGAACGCCCACCGCCCCGCACCGCATGAAGTCGCGATCACTCCTCGCCCAAGTCCTGGCCGTCAACCTACTGCTCGTCGCCACGACCGTCCTCGTAGCCACAGTCGCCGTCGACGCGCGCACGACGGCGGTCACCCGCGGGCGCGAGCTATTCGTGTTCGGGCTGGCGATCGTCGGAACGCTGCTCGGCAACTGGGTGCTGTTGCGGCGCCGGTTCGAGCCGCTGGACCAGATGATCTCGGCGATGGAACGCCTCGACCTGGCCGATTCCAGTTCCCCGGCCCCCAGCCCACCGAGCCTCGAGAGCTCAGAGGTCCACCGCCTCGATCTCGCCTTCCAGCGCATGATCGCCCGGCTCGAGGCGGAGCGGCGCCAGGCCGGTCGCGCCGCGATCGAGGCGCAGGAACGCGAGCGACGCAGAATCGCCCAGGATCTGCACGACGAGGTCAACCAGGCGCTGACGGCGGTGTCGCTGCGACTGCAGGCATCGATCGAACATGCACCGCCGGAGTTGCGCCGTGAGCTCACGGAGACCAAGCGACTCTCCGGTCAGGCGATGGAGGAGCTGTTGACCCTGGCCCGCCAGCTTCGGCCCGCGGTACTCGACGATCACGGCTTGATCCCCGCTCTGCACAGCCAGGTGCGCGACTTCGCCGATCAGTCCCGGATCGACGCCGTCTTCAATTCGCGGGGAGCGCCGCCGCGGCTCACCCCGGAGCAGCAGCTGGTGATCTACCGCGTGACCCAGGAGAGCCTGTCGAACATCGCCCAGCACGCGCAGGCCCACCGTGTCGAAGTGGAGCTGTCGTTCATCGGGCGGACCATCCTCAGGATCAGCGATGACGGCCGCGGCTTCGTCGGCAGCCGGGAGGGCGGGCTCGGCCTCTCCGGCATGCGCGAGCGCGCCCTGCTGGCCGGCGGACACCTCTCGATCTGGTCCGGCCAAGGCCAGGGCACCCGGGTGGAGCTCACGATCTCATGACCGCGCCCACGCGCATCCTGATCGCCGACGATCACGGCATCGTCCGGGCCGGCATCAGGCTGCTGCTGGAACGCCAGCCCGATTTCGACGTGGTGGCCGAGGCCGCGGACGGCATCGAGGCGATCGAGCAGGCCCTCTTGACGCATCCCAGCCTCTGCATCCTCGACGTCACCATGCCGCGGATGACAGGCCTGCAAGCCGCGCGGGAGATCCGCTCACACCTTCCGGAGACGCGGGTCCTGATCCTCTCCATGCACGACGATGAGCACTACCTGTTCGACGCGCTGAAATCCGGGGCCTCGGGCTACGTGCTCAAGCACGCGGCCGACAAGGACCTGGTCGGCGCCGTCCGCGCGGTCGTCCGGGGCGAGGCGTTTCTCACCAACGCCGCCCAGCGCTCGATCATCCGTCAGTGGCTGGCCGATGGCTCCCAGGGCCCAACCGACCCGCTGACCCCGCGCGAGGAGGAGGTGGTGAAGCTGATTGCCGAGGCTCATACCAATGCGCAGATCGCCGAGGTCCTTCATCTCTCCGAGAAGACGGTCGAGTCGCACCGGGGCAACGTGCTGCGCAAGCTCGGCATGCGCGATCGCGTCGAGCTGGTTCGCTACGCGATCCGGCGTGGCCTGGTCGAGGCCTGATCCGGCCTGGCATGGACGAGGCCTGATCCGGGCCTCGCCGCGGCCGGGGGAATCTGCCGCCAAGATCCTGGGTAGCCCAAAACCAGAGGCGGTCGTCATCGGAACGCCCGCCACGGTCGCGAATGGAGGAGAGACTGATGGAAGACGCAGTCATCGTCGGCGCGGTGCGTACACCGGTAGGCACCTTTGGCGGGTACTACAAAGACGTCCCCGCCACCGAGCTCGGAGCCCACGCGATCCGGGCTGTGCTCGAGCGGACAGGGGTGAGCGGAGACGAGATCGACGAGGTAATCCTCGGCTGCGTGTTGCAGGCCGGGCTGGGACAGAATCCAGCCCGTCAGGCCGCCTTCGGGGCGGAGATCCCCAAGGAGGTTCCGGCCACGACGATCAACATGCTGTGCGGCTCGGGCCTCAAATCCGTGGCGATCGCCGCACAGATGATCCGCGCCGGCGACGCCGACGTGGTTCTCGCCGGCGGCATGGAGAACATGACGCGGGCGCCATATCTCGTGCCGAGCGCACGGTTCGGCGCGCGCATGGGCCCCACCGAGATGATCGATTCGATGCTCACCGACGGCCTGCTCGACGCGTTCAACGAGATCCACATGGGCATCACAGCCGAGAATCTCGCCGAGCAGTACGGGATCACCCGCGAGGAACAGGACGAGTTCGCCGCGGCCAGCCACCAGAAGGCCGAGCGCGCGATCCAGGATGGCGCGTTCAAGGAGGAGATCGTCCCGATCGAGGTCCCCGCCAAGAAGGGAGAGACGAAGCTGGTCGAGACCGACGAGCATCCCCGTCCCGGGACCACCTCCGAAGGGCTGGCCAAGCTCCGTGCCGCGTTCCGCAAGGAGGACGGCACAGTCACCGCGGGCAACGCGTCGGGCATCAACGATGGAGCCGCCGCGGTGCTGGTCATGTCAGCCCGGAAGGCCGCCGAGCGAGAACTCGACACGTTCGGAACGGTCGAGAGCTACGCCTCGGTCGGGGTGGAGCCGAAGATCATGGGCATCGGTCCCGTCCCCGCGGTCCGCAAGGCGCTGGCCAAGGCCGACCTGGAGCTGTCCGACATCGACCTGTTCGAGCTCAACGAGGCGTTCGCCGCCCAGTCGCTGGCCGTGATCAAGGAGCTGGGAATCGAGCCGGAGCGGATCAACCGCCACGGCGGGGCGATCGCCCTCGGCCACCCGATCGGCGCGAGTGGTGGCCGCATCCTGGTCACCCTGCTGCACGAGATGAAACGATCCAACATCGAGCGCGGAGTCGCGACGCTGTGCGTCGGAGGCGGTCAGGGACAGGCTGCCGTGATCCGCAACGGCGGCTGAGTGCCGCGCCCGCCCGCCCTATCTGCTCGGATGCGGAGGGGCGGGCCGGGCCGGGCCCACCCACCCGACCTCTCTACATCTCCTGGCCGCCGTTGACCGCCCACACCTGGCCGGTGATGTACGCGGAGGCATCCGCGGAGAGGAAGTGCACGACCCGGGCGACCTCATCGGCCCGGCCGAGGCGCCCGAGGGGAATCTCCGAGCGGATCTTGTCGAGCACCTTCTCGGGGACCGAGTCGAGCATCTCCGTTTCGATGAACCCCGGCGTGACCGCGTTGACGGTGAGACCGACCCCGTTCGGATCGAGCCTCCCGGTCTTCTTCAGGTTGTACGCCGTCTCGCGCGCGAGCGTCTTGGTCAGGCCGAACAGGCCCGACTTCGATGCGGCGTAGTTCGACTGGCCGATGTTCCCGATCTCGCCGATGATCGAGGAGATGTTCACGATCCTTCCGGTGCCGCGGTCGAGCATGTGCTCGAGCGCCGCCTTGGACATGAAGAACGCCCCGGAGAGGTTGACCGCCAGGACCTTGTACCAGTCATCCTCGGCCATCTTCAGGACTGGCCTGTCGGCGGTGATCCCGGCATTGTTGACGAGGATGTCGAGCCTTCCGTGCCGCTCGATCACCTCGGTGACGGTCCGCTGGCAGTCCTCCGCCGACCCGACGTTGCCCTGATGGATGCTGCTGGGAATACCCTGCTGCTCGAGTTCGTGTTGAAAGCTCTCGGCCCGCTCTCGGTCGCGGCCGTAACCGGCGGCCACCGTCGCGCCCTGATTGGCGAGGCTGCGACAGATCGCCGCTCCGATCCCGCGCGTTCCGCCGGTGACGAGCGCGACGCGGTCCTTCAGCTTCTCTCCTCCTGGTACCCCTGTTTGCTCCCGTGTTTCGGCAGTGGCCATCGATTCACCCTTTCCTCTCTGTTTGCGAGCGGCTCTCCAGCCACTGCGCGATATCCGGCCAGATCTCCTTGCGTGCTTTTGACCCGGCCATCAGCCCGATGTGACCACCGGGCCGGTCGATACAGGTCACGTCGTCGCTGGAGACGAGACCGAGCAACGGCTTGGTTCCCGCCGGCGGCGCGATGTGGTCAGCGCCGGCGGTGACGACGAGCAGGCTCTGATCGATCCGCCCGAGATCCACCCTGCGCCCGCGTAGCCGCATCCGCCCCCGTACGAGCCGGTTCTCCTTGTACATCCAAGTGATCCAGTCCCGGAAGGCGCCGGCCGGGAACGGCGGGTTGTCCGCGATCCATCGGGCCATCGGCTGGTATGCCTCTCGCCGGGATTTCCCCGCCAGCACGCTCTCCCACAGCTGACGGTACGTCGTCCAGTAGTTGGTCACCGGCTTCATCAGCTTGTTGGCGAAGTCGATCGCCGCTCCCGGAACCGCCTTGAAGCCATCCGCGATGTAGTCGACGTCGAAGGAATCCCGGCCGACCCAGGTCGCGTACAGCGAGTCGCTCGGGTCGACCGGCGTCGTCAGCAGCGCCATGTTGCGCACCGCGTTGTCCGGGTTCCAGCCGCCGTACATCAGGCAGAGGGTTCCGCCGATGCACCAGCCCAGCAGCGACAGCTCGTCCTGTCCGCTCTCGCGCAGCACCTCCCGGATGCCCCAATGGAGCTCGTCGCAGACGTATTCCTCGAGGCCCGTCTCGGCGTCCTCCTCCTCCGGGTACCCCCAGTCGATCAGGAACACGTCGTAGCCCTCGTCGAGCAGGAACTCCACGAATGAGTTGCCGGGGCGCAGGTCGAAGATGTCCGGGCGGTTGATCAGCGCGAACACCAGCAGGACGGGAACCGGATGCCGCCGGCGCTCGCTGCGGTACCGGTACAGCGTGGTCTTACGATGCGTCCAGACGACGTCCTTGGGGCTGGTGCCGATCTTGGCGTCGTTCTGGGTCAGCAGGATGTTGGCGAAGTCGACCGCCGCGGCGGGGGCCCTCGCCAGCTGCTCGAGCACGCTCATGGTTTGTCCAGCTGCTCGAGCACGCTCATGTCTTGTCCTTGGCCCGGGCGCGCTGACCGCCGCGAGCCTGACCGTTCCGGGCGCTGGCTTTGCGCCCGGTCGCTTCCTGCGCCTCCGCGAGCTGTTCCTGCACCCGCTCCACATCCTGCAGGAGCAACTCGAGCTTGTCCTCGGTCCGGTTGAGCTGACGTGCCAGGCGCGTTATGTCCTGGCGGCCGGCCAGCCGCAGGTTGCGCAGCGTCAGGTCGAAGACATCCGCGCCGATCTTCGTCACGGCGGCAACGTTCTCGGTCATCCGGGCGAGCAACTCGCTGAAGGCGCCGCGGGAGACCGCCTTCTCAAACGCCTCTGCGGTTCGGCTCTCGGCCTCCTCGTAGAGACGCCGTACCTCAACCGAGGGGTCATTTTCACGTTCGTCCGCCATCGTCTCCCTCAATCCTCTCGAATCTCTCTCAAGCAGGTGCTGCCCGACCCTGGAGCCGCTAAAACCGCTGTCGCGGCAGGCCCCCCCGGCTGGGTGGGGGGGCCGTCGCTACCATCGCCAGCGCCGTGCGTGCGCCCGCCGAACCGATCTACGCTCCGGCGTTTCCGCCCAAGCTATCTTGGGTCAACGTTACGCCTCTGCGGATGGACCAGCAGATCGGCCGTCCGGTCCTGATCGAGTTCTGGGACTTCTGCCGCCCCAACTCGATTCGGACACTTCCCTACATGAGTTCCTGGCACGAGCGCTACGCCGCTGCGGGGCTGCGGGTGATCGGAGTGCACACCTCGGGCTTCGCGCCATCGGCTGAGCCCGACGCGGTCCGGGCGGCGGTGGCGCGGTTGGAGGTGCCATACCCGGTGGTGGTGGACGAACAGCTCGAGATCTGGGATGAGTACGGCAACCTCGGCTGGCCCGCGCGGTACCTGTTCAACCAACAGGGCCTGCTGTTCGATTACCACTACGGCGAGGGTGCCTACGCCGAGACCGAGGCCGCGATCCAGGAGCTGCTCGGGATCGAGTCGGATACCGTGCCGCCGATCCGGCCCGAGGATGAACCGGGAGCGTTGCTGGCGCTCCAGAGCGAGGACGTGGAAGGGGCCTACAGCGGGCCCTACGAGGCGGGCGGAGTGTGGGCGGTATTCGACGGCAGCGGCATCGTCCGGGTCAACGGGCACGAGCTGGCTGTCACCCACCCCGGCGCTTACGAGCTGGTCTCACACGAGCGCAGCCAGGCCTCCGACCTCGAGCTCGAGCTCGGTGACGGCGTGATCTGCCACGCCACCTGCTTCACGCCCGGCCTCGCCTAGTCGAGCAGGTTGACCAACTGCGGCGGACCGTCCGCGATGCTGACCGCAAATCCGGGCCGGTAGGGGCTCGAGCCGGGGTCGCGGCCGATGAACGTCGGCTCGTGGGTCCACGAACCGGTGTTGAGCAGCTGCGCGCCGGCGGCCGAGAGCCACTCGCTGCGATCGTCGGCCGGCAGCGGCCCGGCGCGGTGCGTGTGCCCGAAGATCACGTGCCCGGCGTCGATCCCCAGACAGCGCAGCACCTCATCGAGCGCGAGCAGCGGCGCTCGCCGCAGGGCCGCACCGTCGATGTCCCGGCTCAGTGGACCGAGACCGGCGCGGTTGAGCGCCGCGATCCCCACCGGAAACCCCATCAGCAGCGCGCGCCGGCGCCATCCCCTCTGGCCGCTCCCCCGCCTTAACTCGCTCCAGACCCGGGCCGACGCGCCGGCCGACGCCCCGGTCGTGCCGTCGCGGCGGGGCGCCGGAGCGCCTCCCTGGGCGAGCGCGTGCAGCCAGGCATAGATCGGCCCGAGCACGTCCTCGTAGTCCTCGGCGGCCGTGGCGTCGGCCGGCGGCTTGCCCAGCAATCGAGCCATCGCGCCCGCCCCGAGCCGCTCGAACATCGGGATCGTGGTGTGGCGGTCGCCGTAGTGTCCGTGCATCGCGTAGACACCCTCGCGCAGCCAGACACCGGGGTAGCTGGCCTCGACATCGACGGGCCCGAGCGCCCGGGCCACGGCCGCCAGCGGCTCTCCGGCTCGCCAATCGACTCTCGCGTCGAGCCCGAGCGGCGGCCGCGGGCCCCGGCGGGCCCCGCGCGCCAGCCATGCGTCGAGCAGATGGTGGTCGTGGTTGCCCGGCACCACCAGCACCTGCCGGCCGGCGCCCAGCGCGGCTCCGATCTCCCCCAGCACCGGGGTCGAGGCGGCCAGGGCATCACGCACCGGGCCCTGACGGAGCTCGAGCACGTCGCCGAGCAGGACGAGCCGGTCGACCTCCTTCAGCGACGCGAGCAGGCGGGCGCGCCGCTCCGCGTCGCGCAGCAGGTCATGCCCGCTGCGCATGCCGAGATGCAGGTCGGAGACGACCAGCGTTCGCAGTGCGCCTGGCCCGTTCTACGCGGAGGCCGCCGCCATCGCCTGGCGGATGACCTTGGGGAGCATGAAGCGGACATCCTCCTGCACGACCTCGAGCTCCTCGATGTCCTCGGTGCCCCGGGCTCGGAAGAACGCGACGAGCCGCTGGACCAGTTCCTCGGGCGCGCTCGCCCCGGAGGTGATGCCGACGACGGCCTTGCCGGTCAGCCACTCCTCGCGCACCTGGCCCTCGTTGTCGATCAGGTGAGAGTCGGCGCCGTGCTCGCGCGCGACTTCGACCAGGCGGTTGGAGTTGGAGGAGTTGCGCGAGCCGATCACCAGGACCAGGTCGCACTGGCGCGCGAGCTGCTTGACCGCCGCCTGGCGGTTGGTGGTCGCGTAGCAGATGTCATCGGTCCGGGGGCCGATGATGCTCGGAAACCGCTGGCGCAGGCGATTGATGATCGCCCGCGTCTCATCGACCGAGAGCGTCGTCTGCGAGATGTAGGCCACCTTGCTCGGGTCCTTCACCTCGAGGCGCTCCACGTCCTCCTCGTTCTCGATCAGGACGATGTGCTCGGGCGCCTCACCCATCGTCCCCTCGACCTCCTCGTGACCGGCATGGCCGACCAGGACGATCGTGTAGCCCTCGGCGGCGAACTTCTTCGCCTCGACGTGGACCTTGGTGACCAGCGGGCAGGTGGCGTCGATCGTGTTGAGCGCGCGGTCCAGCGCGTTGGCGTGCACGCTGGGGGCGACGCCATGGGCTGAGAACACCACGGTCGCCCCCTCGGGCACCTCCGTCTCCGAATCGACGAACACCGCACCTCGCTCACGCAACTGCTCGACCACGTGCTTGTTGTGGACGATCTCCTTGCGCACGTAGACCGGCGCGCCGTGGAGCTCGAGCGCGCGCTCGACGGTCTGCACCGCGCGGTCAACCCCCGCGCAATACCCGCGCGGGGCGGCCAGCAGGATCTTTTCCGGGACGGCGGTCATCGACGACCAGTGTAGGAGAGCGCGTGCGCCGGGAGAATCGCCCCCCGGGCGATTCTCCCAATGTGTGTGATCGCCCCCTGGGCGATCACACCTAGTCGTTGGCCGTTACTGCCTCGAGCAGATCGGCGAACTTCCGCCGGGCCGCCTCGCGTCGCGTGGGCACGTGCTCGCTCGGCACGGAGTCGGTGGGCGCCTCGTAGCCGCGCAGAACCTGCCGGGCGACCGAGGAGCGGTGAACCTCGTCCGGACCGTCGTAGATCCGGGCGGCTCTGGCGTGGCGGTACATCGCCTCGAGCGGCAGATCGGTCGAGTACCCGAGGGCCCCATGAGCCTGGACCGCGCGGTCGACCACGTCGTGCAGGACCCGGGCGCCGAAGTACTTGATCATCGCGATCTCGGTGCGGGCGGCGGCCACTCCCTCGTTGTCCATCTTCCACGCCGCCTGAATTGTCATCAATCGCGCCGCCTGCATCTCCGCGGCCGAGTCAGCGATCCAGTTCTGCACGCTCTGGTGCTTGGACAGGGTGCTGCCGTGGGATTCCCGGTAGAGCGAGCGCTCGCAGAGCATGTCGAACGCTCGCCGAGCCACCCCGAGCCAGCGCATGCAGTGGTGGATCCGTCCTGGGTACAGGCGCTGCTGGGCGATCAGGAAGCCTGCGCCCTGCATCCCCAGCAACGCGTCGGCGGGGACCCGAACGTCCTCGTAGCGGATCTCGGCATGGTTGCCGTAGCGCCCAAAGCTCTCGGCGGGATGATCCATCGTGGCCACGTCGCGGATGATGTTGACGCCGGGCGTGTCGGCGTCGACCAGGAACATCGAGGCTCGCTGATGCGGGCGGGCCTCCGGGTCGGTGACCGCCATCACGATCAGGAAGTCGGCGATCGACCCGTTGGAGGAGAACCACTTGTGACCGTTGATCACCCAGTGATCACCGTCGCGCACCGCCGCTGTCCTGAGCATCGTCGGATCCGACCCGGCGGTGTCCGGCTCGGTCATGCTGAACGCGGACTTGAGGTCGCCGGCCAGGAGCGGATGGAGATAGCGGTCCTTCTGCTCTGGCGTGCCGGCCATCGCGATGATCTCCGAGTTGCCCGAGTCGGGCGCCGCGTTTCCGAAGGCCAGCGGGGCGATCGGCGTGCTGCCGAGGATCTCGTGCATCAGCCCCAGCTTCACCTGTCCGAATCCCTGACCGCCGAGCTCGGGCTCGAGGTGGGCGGCCCACAGCCCCTTGGCCTTGACCGCCGTCTGGAGCGGCGCCATTGCTCGCGTCAGGCCATCCCAGCCGAGATCGTCCACCACCGTCTCCAGGGGCCAGATCTCCTCGCGGACGAACGAGCGCATCCAGTCGAGGCTGAGCTGAAATTCGGGGTCCGTCTGAAAATCCCAGGCCATCGGGCCAGCCTATCGCGTGACAGGTACCCTTGGTGCTCGTCCGCTCATCCCAGGAGACGCAATGCCCCAACAGCACCTCGATCGGCTCACCTCGGTCGATGCCGCGTTCCTGCATAACGAGGGCGACGCATCGCACATGCACATCGGCGCCGTGCTGGTGTTCGAGGGGCCCCCGCCCGACTTCACCGAATATCTGGATCACGTGCGCGGACGCCTGCATCTCGTTCCCCGCTACCGGCACAAGCTGGCCACTCCCCCGCTCGAGACGGGCCGGCCGCTGTGGGTCGACGACCACAACTTCAACCTCGAGTACCACGTGCGCCACGCTGCACTGCCCGCGCCCGGGACCGAGGACCAGCTGCTTCAGCTGGCGGCCCGGATCGCCTCCCAGCAGCTCGATCGCTCGAAACCGCTGTGGGAGAGCTGGCTGGTCGAGGGCCTGGCGCCAGACCGCGAGGGCGCCGAGGAGCGCTTCGCGCTGATCTTCAAAACCCACCACGCGCTCGTCGACGGTGTCTCCGGCGTGGACCTGGCGACGGTCCTCCTGGATCTCAATGCCGAGCCGGCGCCTCCCGCCACGGACCTCGCGCCGTGGCGTCCGAGGCCAGAGCCGTCCGCGATCGACCTGGTCCTGGGCGGACTCCGGGGCGCGATCACCACCACGGCGGAGATCGTCGCCCGTGCCGTGTCCGCGGCCACCCGCCCCGCGAGCTCGCTGGGCGTACTGCGGGACGCTGTCGAGGGCCTTGGCGAGATCGTCTGGGCTGGTCTCAACCCCGCTCCGGAGACGCCGCTGAATGTGGAGATCGGACCCCATCGCCGGTTCTCGGTCGTTCGCCAGCAGCTCGACGACTACAAAGAGATCAAGGACGCCTTCGGCGGGACGGTCAACGACGTCGTGCTGACGGTCGTCTCTGGCGCGCTGGCCGGCTGGCTACAGGCGCGGGGGATCCGCACGGAAGGGCTGGAGATGCGCGCGCTGGTGCCGGTCTCCGTCCGGCGCACCGACCAGCGCCACCAGCTGGGGAACCAGCTGACGGTGATGCGGGGACCGCTGCCGGTGTACGTCCCCGACCCGGTTACCCGTCTGGGGATCGTCCGCGAGGCGATGGACGGCCTGAAGGAGTCCAAGCAGGCCGTCGGGGCAGCGACGCTGACCGCGGTCAACAATCTCGCGCCCCCGACGATCCTCGCCCAGGCCTCGCGCCTGAATTTCTCCACGCGGCTGTTCAACCTGATCGTGACCAACATTCCAGGGCCGCAATTCCCGCTGTACGTCCTCGGTCGCGAGCTCCAGGATCTGCTCCCGGTGGCGTTCCTGCCCGACCACCACGCGCTGGCTGTCGCGATCATGTCCTACAACGGGGGCATCGATTACGGGCTGCTCGGTGACTTCGACGCGCTGCCCGACATCGAGCTGATCGCCTCAGGGATCGAGGATTCCTTGCAGGAGCTGCTCCGGCGGGCCAGGGGCGAGAAGCCGGCGTCACGCGCGGGGCGCCGGGCGAACCAGGCGATCCAGGGCCACTCGCCCGCCGGCCCTTCGCCGATCGTGCCCTCCACCCGCCAGCGGGCCAAGCGCGGGCCGGCCGCGGACATGCGCGCGAAGCGGACCCGGGGAGCGCAGCAGTCGCGACACCGCTCGCAGGATTAACCATTGAGCGACCTGATCCAACCAGACGAGACGGCATTCCGGCTGGAGCTGACCGCGGCCCAGCTCAAGATCGTCCACACCGCGCTGAAGTCGCTCCACGACGACCTCGGACACAAGGAGCACGACGTCAAGCAGGTGGTCGCGTCGGTACTGGCGAAGCTGCCCGAGGAGCACGCGATCAGGGCGATCGACCTCGACCGTGAGCTGCGCCGTAGCAGCGACTCCTGACGGACCGGTTGCGCAAACCACCAACTTTTCCGCTACCGCTCGAGTTATCACTAATGGCGGGGGACCTAGGCGTCACCTGGTCCCCACCCTTCCGCCCACGTCTCGGCCGGTGGAGCCGTCCCCCCCTGAGCGGCACGCTGGCGGGCGGACTGTAGTTGGGCGGGCCCGAAGGATCGGGCCCGCCCAACGCTTTCCTGCGGAAGCTGGTTCGATCCGGGCGCCGGCTAGAAGCCGAGCGCGAACTTTGCGTCTTCGCTCATCCGCTCGGGCGTCCACGGAGGCGAGAACGTCATCGTCGACTCGACCTGGTTGACACCGTCGAGCTCGCTGACGAACTCCTCGATCTGCTCGGAGACCTGCGGCCCGATCGGACATCCGGGGCTGGTCAGCGTGAACGTGACCTTGACGGTGCCCTGGTCCTCGACCTCCACGTCGTAGATCAAGCCGAGCTCAACGAAGTCGAGGCCCAGCTCAGGATCGATTACGTCGCGCAGCGCGTCGGTGACTTCTTCAACGTTGACCATGAAACCGAAGTTTAGGGAACTGGGGTCGCCAGCTTGTTGGAGCCTCCAACTTTCGGTAGGTTTGCGCGATCGTCGAGTTCGATGACAAGCCGCCCACCCTTCGCTGCTGCGGAGAGGAGGACCGCGCGACGCAGGGATTTCGTCGGCGAGCGTTGGTTCGCGCCATCGCCGCACGCGCCGACGTGATCGTCGACCTCAGCGAGTTGGTGTTCGCGGACACGTCGCTGATGGTCGACCTGGCCATGCTGTCCCGCCGTCTGCGGACGGGTGGCTGCGCGCTGTTGCTGCGCGGCGCCCAGCCGCAGATCCAGCGTTTGATCGAGCTCGTCGGGCTGGATCGCCTTCCCGGCGTGAGGGCCGACGGCCCCTCACCGTCCTTCGCTGGTTAATCAGTTCTCGCAGTAGCCTTGTTGGTGTGTTCTTTCTCCTGCTGCTCGCCTGGCCGGTCGCCGAGTTGTTCGTGGCGATCGAGGTCGCGAATGCGATCGGGCTCCTCTACACGATTCTGTTGCTGATCGCCGGCTGGCCGATCGGAACCTGGGCACTTCGCTCGCAGGGTCGTTTGGTGTGGCGCCGGTTCGCCCAGGCTGTGGCCGAAAAGCGCACGCCCGCCAATGAAGTGATCGACGGGGCGCTGGTGCTGGTCGGAGGGGTGCTGCTGATCACGCCTGGCTTCATCACCGACGCGCTCGGCCTGTTGATGCTGCTGCCGCCGACGCGAGCGATGATCCGGAGGCTGGTCGTCCGCAACTTCCGCAGCCGGCTGATGGTCCGCGCGGTCCGGTTTGGCCCGGCCGGGCGCGAGTACGACGTCGAGGCGACGGCCACCGACGTCGATCAGCCGCATCTCGGCGCATGAGCAACGGCTCATCGCCAGGGCTGCGAACGTTCGCGTTCGGAGATCTCCAGACGGGCATCTGGGGCGCCACGCTGGCCGCCGACGACGGAGTCGCGGCGGTCACCTGCTCGCTTGATCCCGGCCCGCTGCTCGCGGTCGCGCCGGTCCGGCTCGACGGAGCGGGTCGCGAAGCCGATTGGGAGCTGACCGGTACCGCGCTGCAGCTGCACGTCACGCCGCACGGTCCGGCGCCTACGGACCCGCCGGGCGTCGAGTTTGTGCAGCTCTGCCAAGTGAGTGGGCGCATCGGAGCGGACGGAGCCGATCGGGAGATCGACTGCCTCGGCGTGCGCAGCTACGCCCCCGACGTCGATCTGCGCTCGCTGGACTCGGTTCGGCAGGTGCTCACGTGGTTCGCGCCTGACGACGGGATCGCGCTCAGCACCCGGCGCCCGCGCGGCGCCAAGGGGCACGATCGCGACGTGGTCACGGCGATTGTGGTCGAGCCCGACGGGCCGATCTCCGTGTCCGAGGGACGCCTTTCGACGACCTACACAGAGTCCGGCGCGCCGGCGCGCGTCGGCCTCGAGCTCTGGCTGACCGAGGAGGAGAACCAGTTCCCTCGCCGCGTCGCCGGTGAGGCCCTCGGCGTCGGCGCGGATGGCACCGGGACGAGCGATGCCGTGGTCGGGCTTCACGCGTTTCGCTGCCACAGCCGTGGCCGCGACGGCCTGGGCGCCTACCTCGTCGCCAAGCCGCGATGACTCGCCACACGGCTCGCGCGGAGTCTTCGGCCGCGCCTCCCCAGCCTCCGATCGAGGCGATCGTGAGCGATTTCGGCGGCGTGCTGACCACTCCCCTGCTCGATGCATTCGTGGCTTTCGAGCAGAGCGCCGGTGTCTCGCCCGAGGCGCTGGGAACGGCGATGATGGCGATCGCCGATCGGGACGGTGCCAACCCGCTCTATGAGCTCGAGACCGGGCGGCTCACCGCCGCCGCGTTCTTCGGCTCGCTCGGAGATGAGCTGACCCGTCAGCTCGAGCGAGACATCGACATGGACGGTTTCGGTGAGCACTACTTCGAGCACCTTCAGCCCAATGCGCGGATGATCGACTACCTGCGCGAGTTGCGAGGCCGCGGCTACAGGATGGCGCTGTGCACCAACAACGTCCGCGAGTGGGAGCCTCTGTGGCGCAAGATGCTGCCGGTCGACGAGATCTTCGACGTCGTCGTGGACTCCGGCTTCGTCGGCACGCGCAAGCCCGAGCGGCGCATCTACGACCTGACGCTCGAACGCCTAGGCGTGCCGGCGGGTGCCTCCCTACTGATCGACGACATCGAGGTCAACTGCACGGCCGCGCGCGAACTCGGTATGCAAGCTGTGTGGTTCCGCTCAACCGAGCAGGCGCTGGCGGAGGTCGAGGCCGCTCTGGCCCAGCCTTAGGCACGACGACACGTCCACTTAGTTCTCGCTGCCCAGCCGATCCCAGCAGTAGAGCTCGAGGCATTCGCCGGCGAGTTGAACGCAGCGCTCCTCTGACAGCCAAGGGAGCACCGTGTCCAGCGCCTGCTCCTCCCCCACCCCGGCCTCGAATGCCTCCTCGCCCCGGAAGCCGGCGGCGATCTTCAGCGCCTCGCGGCGGTTCTCGCCGAGCGTCGGGAAGACGTTGACCAAAAATTCCTTGTTCGGGAGCGGATGCCCCACCTCCAACGATGCGTGCCACGAGGCCAGCATCGACAGGTCGTGCTCGTCGAGATCGGCAACCGCCTTCGCATAGTGAGACGCAAGCTCCGACTCAGGGATCTCGTCGACCCACGCCCGTACCACCTCTCCGAGGATCTGACGGCGTGCTTCGCGCCCCACCGAGTCGGCGATCACCCGGATGGCGTTCTGCGGTTCGATGAAACAGAGAGACATTGCAGCTCCGGCTTGTAGATGCGGACGCCGGGAAGTTAGGCGTTGCACCGGACGGAGCGCTCACGCGGGGCATCCCGGCCCGAAGCAGACCCAGGTTCAGGTTCCGTTCCTCGCGGCGGCCGGGCGGCGGATCAGCCGTTCAGCGTGACGGTGAACGGCGGATTAGCCGCTCAGCGTGACGGTGAACGGCGGATTAGCCGCTCAGCGTGATGGTGTCGACTCGCGAGAGCGACGCTGCGTTGCGCTTGTCGGCGGACAGCGAGATCCGCAACTTGATCACGCGCCCGTGGGCCCAGACGTGGCTGATCGAATAGCGCGACCGCTTGTTCAACCGCCCGTGGGCCAGGACCCGCCAGGCGCCGCCGACCCGCTGCTCCAGGCGCACACGCTGCCCGCTGTGCGATGGATCGATCTTCCCGGTCAGGGTGATCCTGTGACCGTGGGACAGCTTGACGACGTGGGCCGAAACCGTCACCTTGGCTTTCACGACCTGGGCGATCGTGAAGCTCTTGACCCCTCCGGAGGCTACGTACCAGGACCGGTCGGTCTTGACCTTGCTTCCGCTGAGACGCAGCGTGTAGGTGCCGGAGGCGGTCGCGCTCGCCTGCCCGACCTTGTGGAAGCTGTGCTGGCTCGGAAGCTCCTGCCACAGCGCCACCACCGCACCCGCCGCGGCTCCGGAGACGTGGCCGGTGATCGTCACCGCCGAGCCCGCGATTGACGGATTCGGCTGCGACGAGATCGTCATCGGCGCGATGCAGGCCACGGTTCCGGGGCAGCAGCCGATGCCGATCGGGACGGGGCAACACGGCAGGACCGTCGCGGCGGCGGGAGTTGCGACCGGCGGGCCGCAGCAGGTACCGATCGGGAGACCGGAGAGCGGGCAGATGATCGCCTGCGCGGTACGGGAAGCCCCAGCCCGGGGGGCCGTCGCGGCGCCCGAAGCGGCCGACCCGCCGATGGCGATCAGTGCGGTGAACAGTGAGATGACGAGTGAACGGCGCATCCGACGGTCTTCAGTTTTTCCCCCGCCTACGAGGTGTAAACGCGCATGGGCCGAGAAGGTTGCGCTGCCGTCATAAGCCGAATGCGGCCCGGGCCCGCTCGAGCGCATCGGGGTCGGGCTCGGTCTCGGGCCACATCCCCAGCGTCGCGCGCCGCCCGACCCCCCAATTGTGCAACCCCAGGTCAAGCGCCTCGAGCGGAAGCTCACAAGCCTTCGCGAGCTCGGCCGCCCTGCGCTCGAGCAGCATCGAGTCGCCGATCCCCAGCGCGCGCTTGGCCGCCACTGTCGTCTCATTCGTCCCGCCGAACTGCAAGGCCCCGGCCTCGAGCCCGTAGACCCCGAGACGGCCGAGCAGCACGAGCAGTTCGAAGCGCACATCCCGCGACATGCCGGGCAGCGCCAGCCGTTCGAACACCCGGGCGAAGCGCCGCTCGGGCGTCCAGGCGGCGTCGCCGGTGAAAGCAGCCGCCTGCGAGCCGGAGCGACCGGCCCATGCGCGATAGGCCTCGAGGGTCCGAGAGCCGTAAGCGGGGTCGTAGGCGCTGCGGGGCCCGCACTGCACCCCCTCGAGATCCGGAACCTTCCCAGAGCTCCAGGTGGTCCGGGCCGACTCGATCGCCCGGAACGGATCGTCATCGTCGAGCGGACAGATGTAGGCGATCAGGAACGCCAGCCAGGTGCGCTCCTCCTTCTCGAGGCTGTCATCGGCCACCTCGGCGTACAGGCCCGGAGGATCCTCCTCGAGCCGCGTCAGCCGTCGGGCGGCGAAAGCGAGCTCCTCGGCGAGCCGGTCGGCGTCCTCGCTGGACTTCAGCCCGGGCGCGAGCAGCGTGCGAAACCCGTCGTCGGCGCCGCGCGCGAGCCTGCTCACGCGCACACCTCCGGACGAGGCCCGCGAGGAGCTCGAGCTCCGACGTGGGCTGGACGTGCCGCCCGGGGTCCGCGGCAGCGCGGTCCGCGGAGCGCCGGAGGATACGATCGGTCTCAGCTCGACCGACTGCTCGCGGGAGCAGATCGGGCAGTTCTGGATCAGCCGGTTGTGGCGACAGAAGGTGGGCACCGCGACCCTAGATCCTCGCACGCTCAGGGGCCGGCATGAAGTCCTTCATCAGACTTTTAGCGTCCGCCGGTCTGGCGTCGGCGAAACGCGCGTGCCTTCGCCCGGTTTCCGCAGACTCCCATGTTGCACCAGGTGCCCGAGCGGTTTCGCGTGTGGTCGTAGAACGCCCACCCGCAGGTGTCCTCGCGACACGCCTTCAGCCGCGGCCAGGTTCCCTCCGCGGCCGACGCCTGGACGATCACGAGCAGTCGGCCGAGAGCTGCGGCGACGCCGCCGGCCTGGGGCTCGAGGGAGGCATCGCAGCCGGTGCCGAACCGCAGCCGGACCTTCGCCCGGCAGACCGCGTCGTCGAGCGCCTGCAGCGCTGCCGCCGGCTCGGGACCGGCGTCGTTATGAGCGAGCAGCACCGCCCGCAGCGCCTCGCGGAGCTCGAGCGCGCGCGACAGGTCGGTGCGCGTGGCTCGCAGCGGCCCCGGCGCAAGCTCGTGCTCGACCAGCCAGCCGGTCAGCAATGCCGGGCTCGTCAGCTGCTCCGCCTGTTCCTCGATGTCGATCGTGTTCACGAACGCCCGGACGTGCTCGAGCGGCCCAGGAGCGCGCTGTTCCTTGCTCATAACCATCAACTCTACTTCATTGGTTACGTAACCAGCTATAATGGTTTAGTAGTTATCACCCTCGATCACGTCGGAGACGCGATGCTCACGCTCAATTTCCTGGCCGCCCGCGAACACAACCGAGACCTCCGCGCGGCCGCCGACCACGCTCGCGCGGCAACTGAGGACACTCCGGTCACCCGCGTGACCCTCCGCTTCGCGGTGGCCGCCGACTCAGACCGGCTGCAGATGCTGGCTCAGCTCGACTCGGCCGAGCCGCCCCATGGTCCCGCGCTGGTGGCCGAGGTCGACGGTCGTCTCCGGGCCGCGCTGCCGCTCGACGGCACGCCGCCGATCGCCGACCCGTTTCACCGGGGCACCGAGCTGGTCGAGCTCCTGCGGCTGCGCGCCAGCCAGCTCGGGCGCTCCGCGCTCGCCTGAGTCCGGCGCGCCGTCAGCTCGCCTGAGTCCGGGGCGCCGTCAGCTCGCTTGAGTCCGGCGCGCCGTCAGCTCGCTTGGCTCCGGGGCGCTGTCAGCTCGCCTGATACGCGCCGCGCACGGACTCTTCCTCGGGCTCGGCTTCCGCATCGCCGGCCACCTCGCGACGTCGGTGCTCGCGCCCGCGTTCGAGAACCTCCTTGAAACTGCGGAAGCGGAAGATCAGCACCAGGGCCGCAAAGCCCAGCACCGAGCTGAGCACGGCAGTGGCGATCTGCTGGCCGACCGAGAACGACGCCACGTTCGGGTTGCCCTTGAAGATCGCCAGCAGCAGCGCCTGCTGCACGCCGGCGCCCCCCGGCGTGAACGGGAACACCGAGGCCACCACCTGCACGCCGAGCACCAACAGCGCGTTGCGGACCGAGCCGCCGATGTGGAACGCCTCCAGTAGCGCCCAGTAGGCGGCGAAGCGGAAGATCCAGGCGACGAACTGCCAGGCGGCCATCTCCCGGCGCCAGCGGCGGCGGTCTCGGAGGATCGTGAAGCCCTGCCGGACGCGCTGCCAAAACGCGCGCACGCGCGCCGACAGGATTGCGAAGCCGACCATGAAGCCGATCCCCAGCGCGGTGAGCAGGAAAAGGGTGAAACGCATGTGCGAGGCGAAGAAGCTGATGTCGAAGGCGGGCAGCTTCGAGAAGTCCGGCGGCTTCGGGAACACGCCCTGCGTGAACGCAAAGCACATGATCACCAGCCCGATCAGCCAGTCGAAGATGACGCCCGTCGAAAGCGCGGCGGCCAGCGTCGGATAGCTGCTGTTCGGAATCGAGGTTCTGACCAGGAACAGCTGCGCGATGTTTCCTCCGCCCAGGGGGAACACGTTGTTGACCGCGTAGCCCACCATGTAGCCGCCCCAAACGTCCCGCCAGCGCACCCGCTCCCCCGGATAGGCGGCCCGCACGGCGTGGTACAGCGCGCGCGACCGGAGCAGCAGGTAGATGCCGTAGAGGACCAGGCCGACCAGGAGCCAAATCCATTTCAGGTTGGCCAGCTGCGAGAAGAACTTACCGGCGTTGTCCAGGAAGCTGCTGATCGTGCTGCCGATCGAACTCCCGTGGTGGGCGTGTTGAGCTGTGGCGAGCGCCGGCATTGCTATCGATACACGGTCGCATACCCCGGCGCCGGACTGCGCACCCGTCCGTTAAAAGGCCCGGGGGACCCAGATCCATCTGGGTCCCCCGGAGGGCCAGGGAAGTGGGGGCGCAGTTCCCTGACCGACAGGGGCGAGTTTCCCCGTCCCAAGCGTGCAGTAAACCTGAATCGCACTGGTTCCCGCGCTACCCTCGGCGCGACGTGCGATTCGTCGTAGTTAAACGTAGCACCCGCGACTAGTCAAGCCGCATGCATGGTCGCTCTCAGCGCGCGCCGGGGCCGCTGAAGAACTCCTCGCCTGGCCTGACCGTGCCGGCGGCCTCGGCCTCGTGGCGGAGCCGACGGTCCGCCTCTCCGCTCCACGCACCGATCGCCAGCAATTCGCGATCCTTATCCATCGGCGAGCCATCGAGCGCCCGGTTGACCACGCGCGCGCATTTGCGTCCCTCGGAGATCGCTGTCACGATCAGGGATTGACCGATGCGTGCATCGCCGCAGGCGAACACCCCGGGCACCGAGGTCTTGTAGGTCATCTGGGTCTTGATGTTCCGGCGATGGTCGAGATCGAGGGCGAGCTCGTTGACGAGTCCATCGGGCTCGGGCCCCTCAAATCCGATCGCGATCAGCACCAGGTCGGCCTCGAGCACGAATTCGCTGCCCGGCACGGGCGTGAGATCGCGGGACGAGGTTCCCGTCACCTGCCGCGCATAGACGTGGCTCACCGCACCGTCCTTGCCGCCGAATCCGGTGACCTCCGTGCCCCAGCGTCGCTTGCCGCCCTCCTCCAGCGCGTAGGTCGACGTGGTCCGCTTCGGCGGCAGCGGCCAGGGATGCCTTGGATCCCGACCGTCGGTCGGCAACTCTGCGTAGACGTCGAGCATCACGACGTGGCGGGCGCCCTCGCGGTGCGAGTTCGAGATGCAGTCCATCCCGGTGTCGCCGCCGCCGATCACGATCACGTTCTTGCCGGTGGCCGTGATCTCCTTGCCCGGCTCGGTCGGCCTCGACGGCCGCCCCTCCTGGGCCGCCACCCAGCGGTTGCGCTGGTAGAGGTAGTCCATCGCGAAATGGATGTTGGCCAGCTCGCGGCCCGGGGCCTCGATGTCCCGTGAGACACGCGATCCGATGCTGAGGACGATCGCGTCGTGGCGCTCGCGCAGCTCCTCCGTCGAAGTTCCCTGGCCCCCGACGTCGTCGTCGTAGACGAACTCGATCCCCTCCTGCTCGAGGATCGACACGCGCCGATCGATGATTCGCTTCTCCAGCTTCGCGTCCGGTACGCCGAAGCGCATCAGGCCGCCGGGGCCCTCGTCGCGCTCGTACACGGTGACCTTGTGTCCGCACCGGTTGAGCTCGTCGGCGACCGCCATCCCGGCCGGGCCCGCACCGACGACGGCGACGGTCTTGCCAGTCCGGCGCGCGGGCGGCTCCGGGACCACCCATCCCTCCTCGAACGCCCGCTCGGCGATCGCCAGCTCGATCTGCTCGATCGTCACCGGATCGTCGTTGATCGCGAGCACGCAGGCGGACTCGCACGGCGCCGGGCAGATGCGGCCGGTGAACTCGGGGAAGTTGTTCGTCGCGTGCAGCTGGTCGATCGCCTCGCGCCATTTGTCGCGGTAGACCAGATCGTTCCAGTCCGGGATCAGGTTGCCCAGCGGACACCCCTCGTGGCAGAACGGGATCCCGCAATCCATGCACCGGGCCCCCTGCCGCCGCAGCTCCTCGTCCGGCTGGAGCGCGAAATACTGCTTGTAGTCGTGGACGCGCTCATCGGGATCGCGCTTGTCGAACCCGACACGATGAATCTTCAGAAACGCCCCGAGCTCGCCCATGGACCGGCAAGGCTAGCGAACGCGTGCGTCCCGCTCGACCCGCGCCCGCGGCGAACGCGTGCGTCCCGCTCGGCCCGTACCCGCGGCGAACGCGTGCGTCCCGCTCGGCCCGTACCCGCGGCGAACGCATGGGTCCCGCTCGACCCGCGCCCACGGGTGTCCATCCGGGCTGGGTCATACGGTTTGCGCGTGCGCGCGTGGGAGAAATGGAGCATCGTGGCCTTGGCGCTCGTGATGGCCCTGCTGTGCTGGACCGCGGCGCCGGCGGCCGGGCACGCCCGCCCGTCGCGCAGGGGGGCGGCGGCCGCGCACGCTGACGGGTCGCGGAGGGCCCCCCACGCGGCGACGGGCACCGTTCCGGCACCGGCCATCACGCTCGCGGCGTCGCGCTCGCAGATTCCCTCGGGTCACTCGGTTCGGCTCTCCGGACTGGCCACGGGCGTGGCGCCCGGGACCCAGGTCACGCTCTACCAGATCCCGTACCCGTTCCGAACCGCGAAGCTCGTGGCCAGCAGCGTGACCGCCGCCGATTCGACGTTTTCATTCTCCTTCTCCCCCGACCGCGACAGTCGCTTCAGCGTCCAGCTGGCCGGAACCGCGGCGACGGCGCAGGTCGCGGTGGGCGTCGTGGGCAGGACGTCCACCAAGGTCAGGGCGCTCTCGCTGGGCCGAGCCGAGGTGACCATTCTCGTCTACCACCCGAGCGACCTGCGCTGGGACCATGCCCGCGTCCTGTGGTCTTACGGGAACGGCTCTCGTGGCCGGTTCACCTCCGCACCGGCGACGCGCGCCACCCGGCTCAGCCGGTACGTGACGAGGTTGCGCAGCACGGTGACGCTGCCCGCCGGCGCCTTTCGCTGGCGGGCTTGCATGCACGTGGTCGGCGCCGGGGCGCTGCTGAGCCCACGCCGTCCCCCGGGATGCCACGGCCGCGGGTACTTCGGCCGCGGCCGGCTCCCGGTCGGGTATCCGGCGCCGAACGCCGTGGCGCGTGCCGCGTCGTACCTGCGCGGGCGGACCGGCCGCACGGCGTTTGCCGTCATGGACAGCGAGGGCCGGCTCTCGGGTGTGAACATCCACTCGACGTTCGTCTCCGCCAGCGTGGTCAAGGCGATGCTGCTGGTCGCCTACCTGCGACGACTTGACGCCCGTGGCCAGCACACCGTCGATCCCACCAGCAACTCGTTCCTGTTCCCGATGATCAACGTCTCGGACAACAACGCCGCCACGCACACCTGGTCGATCATCGGCAACTCCGGCCTGTACGCGATGGCCCGTAGAGCAGGCATGACCGACTACTCGGTGACCACGGACTGGGCCAGCTCCCAGATCAGCGCGGCCGACCAGGCCCGCTTCTTCTTCGAGATGGACTCCCTGATCCCGCCGGAGTTCGTCGGCTACGCCCGCCGCCTGCTCTCGACGATCGCCAGCTTCGAGAGCTGGGGCATCCCCGCCGTGGCCCGCCCTCAGGGCTACACGGTGTTCTTCAAGGGCGGCTGGCGCGGCACCTCGCTCGGCCAGCTGGTTCACCAGATCGGGCGGCTCGAGGGTCACCACCGCACGTTCTCGATCGCCGTGATGACCGACGGCGACCCCTCGATGGGCTACGGGATCAGCACGATCCAGGGAGTCACAGGCGCGCTGCTGTAATTCGGGGCGCGCGGCCCTGGATGGCGAGGGTTGGTGGATTTGTGTTCATGGTGAACACAAATCACCCAACGTCCCGAGGTCAGGCCTCGACAGCCTCTCGCCCAACGTCCCGCGGTCAGGCCTCGACGGCCTCTCGCCCAACGTCCCGCGGTCAGGCCTCGACGGCCTCTCGCTCGGCGCGCTCGGCCAGCGCCCGCTTGTAGTCGCGCGGCATCACCTTGATGAACCGCTGACGCGCGCCACGTTCCCAGTCGGCCAGGATGTTGCGGGCGACCAGCGAGCCGGTGCGCTGCGCGTGCTCCTTGATCAGCGCCTTGACCTCTTCGGCGTCCTCGTCGGTCAGCTCCTCCTGATCCACCAGCTCGGGATTGCAGCGACCCGCGAACCGCCGCGCGACGTCGTAGACGTAGGCGATCCCGCCGCTCATTCCGGCCGCGAAGTTGCGGCCGGTCGGCCCGAGCACGACCACGCGGCCGCCGGTCATGTACTCGCACCCGTGATCGCCGACCCCCTCGACCACTGCCCACACCCCCGAGTTGCGCACTGCGAAGCGCTCGCCGGCCAGCCCGCGGAAGAACGCCCGCCCGGACGTGGCGCCGTAGAGAACGGTGTTCCCGACGATCATGTTCTCCTCGGCCCGGAACAGCGCCGTCTCCGGCGGGCGCACCGAGATCACGCCGCCCGACATGCCCTTGCCCGTGTAGTCGTTCGTCTCGCCGCGCAGGGAGAAGGTGATCCCCGGGGCCAGCCACGCGCCGAAGCTCTGGCCGGCGGAACCGGAGAAGGAGATCTCGATCGTTCCCTCCGGCAGGCCTCGGGGCCCGCGCTTACGGGCGATCTCGCCTGAGAGAATCCCGCCGACTGTGCGATTGACGTTCCGGACCAGGATCGGCCCCAGCCGCACGGACTCCCCGCGGTCGATCGCCGGCGCGCACTTGCGCACGAGCTCCCAGTCGATCGCGTCGTCGAGCACCGGCACCTGCGACCGCGTGCGGTGGCGGGGGGTTCCGGGCGGCAGGTCGGGACTCTGAAGCACCATCGAGAGGTCGACGTGCTTGCTCTTCCAATGATCGAGCGCGTCGTCCATGTCCAGCAGATCCGTTCGGCCGATCATGTCCTCCACGCGGCGGATGCCGAGGCTGGCCATGATCTCCCGGACCTCCTCGGCGATGAACATCATGTAGTTGACGACGTGCTCGGGAGTCCCGTTGAAGCGCTTGCGCAGCTCGGGATCCTGCGTGGCGACGCCGACCGGGCAAGTATTGAGGTGACAGACGCGCATCATGATGCAGCCGACCGCGATCAACGGAGCGGTCGAGAACCCGAACTCGTCGGCGCCGAGCAGCGCGCCGATCACCACGTCGCGCCCGGTCTTCATCTGGCCGTCGACCTCGACGGTGATGCGCGAGCGCAGGTCGTTGAGCAGCAGCGTCTGCTGGGTCTCGGCCAGCCCGATCTCCCAGGGGATGCCGGCCGCCTGGATCGAGGACTGGGGCGAGGCGCCGGTCCCGCCGTCGTGTCCGGAGATCGTGACGTGGTCGGCGTTCGCCTTGGCCACCCCGGCGGCGACTGTCCCGACCCCGACCTCGGACACGAGCTTGACCGAGACCGACGCGGACGGGTTGGCGCAGCGCAGGTCGTAGATCAGCTGCTTGAGGTCCTCGATCGAGTAGATGTCGTGATGCGGCGGGGGTGAGATCAGCCCCACGCCCGGCGTCGAGCTGCGAATCTTGGCGATGTACTCATCGACCTTGTGGCCGGGGAGCTGGCCGCCCTCGCCGGGCTTGGCGCCCTGGGCCATCTTGATCTGCAGCTGATCGGCATTGACCAGATAGTCGATCGTCACGCCAAAGCGGCCGGAGGCGATCTGCTTGATCGCCGATCGCCGGAGATCGCCGTTGTCATCCGGGGTGTACCGAGCGGGATCCTCGCCGCCCTCGCCGGTGTTCGACTTCGCCCCCAGCCGGTTCATGGCGATGGCCAGCGTCTCGTGCGCCTCGCGCGAGAGGGCGCCCAGGCTCATCGCCCCGGTGGTGAAGCGCCGGACGATCTGGGTGGCCGGCTCGACCTGATCCAGCGGGATCGGCTCGGGCAGCGTGCGCAGCTTCATCAGCCCACGCAACTGCGCCTTGCGTGTGGCCTCCTCGTTGGCCAGTCGCGAGAACTCCTCGTAGGTCTGGTGCGAGTCTCCGTTGACGCCCCGGACCGCGTGCTGGAGCGAGGCGATCGTGTCCGGGTTCCACATGTGCACCTCGCCGTCCCGGCGCCACTGCAGCACGCCGCCGACCGGCAGCAGATCGCGTTCGGTGCGCGGATAGGCGCGGAAGTGACGCTCCAGCGCCTCGCGGGCCAGATGCTCCAGTCCGATCCCGCCGATCCGCGACGCGGTCCCGGTGAAGTGCTTGTCGATCAGCTCGCGGTCGAGTCCGACGGCCTCGAAGATCTGCGCCCCGCAGTAGGACTGGATCGTCGAGATCCCCATCTTGGAGATCGTCTTCAGCAGGCCCTTGCCGATCGCCTTGACGATCCGCTGCTCGGCCTCGTCCCGATCGAGGTCCCGGGGCAGCAGCGAGCGGTCGGCCAGCTCGTCGAGGGACTCGAACATCAGATATGGGTTGATCGCGGCGGCGCCGTAGCCGATCAGGGTGGCCATGTGGTGGATGTCGCGCGGCTCGCCGGTCTCGATCACCAGCCCGGTCCGCAGTCGCGTGCCCCGCCGCACCAGATGATGGTGGACAGCTCCGACGGCGAGCAGCGCCGGCATCGCCACCCGCTCGGCACCGAGGTTGCGGTCGGACAGGATCAGGATGTTGGCGCCGTTCTCGACGTAGCGCTCGGCCTCTTCGCAGAGCAGCTGCAGCCGTGGCTCGATCCCCTCCCAGCCGTGCTCGACTGGCCAGGTGATGTCGAGCGTGGCCGCGTCGAACACATCGTGGGAGACCTGGCGCAGCTTCTCGAGCTCGGCGTTGCGCAGGATCGGCTGATCCATGACCAGCTGGTGGGCCTGATCGGGGGATTCGGTCAGCAGGTTCAGCTCGGCGCCCACGCCGGCCTGCAGGCTCATCACGACGTTCTCCCGGATCGGGTCGATCGGCGGGTTGGTCACCTGCGCGAACAGCTGCTTGAAGTAGGCGAACAGCGGTGGCTGACGATCCGACATCACCGCCAGCGCCGCGTCGTTGCCCATGCTGGCGACAGGCTCCTCGCCGTTGGCGGCCATCGGCGCGATGATCATCCGCAGGTCCTCCTGCGAGTAGCCGAAGGCAAGCTGCTTGCAGCGGAGCGTCTCGATCCGCGGCGAGCGAGGCTCACGGTCCGGCAGGTCGGCGATGTGCACGACCGAGCGCTCGTACCACTCCGAGTAGGGCTTGCGCCGGGCCACCCGCCGCTTGCCCTCCTCGTCGTCGACGATCTTGCCCGCCTCGAGGTCGAGCAGGAACAACTTTCCGGGGGCGAGGCGGCCCTTGCGCTGGATGTGCTCCGGGGCCACGGTCAGCACGCCGGTCTCCGAGGCCAGCACCACGTAGCCCTCGGTGTCTTGGATCCAGCGGCCTGGTCGCAGGCCGTTGCGGTCCAGCACGGCCCCGGCCAGCCGGCCATCGGTGAACACGACCGCGGCCGGACCGTCCCACGGCTCCATCAGGCACGAGTGGAAGTCGTAGAAGCCCTTGACGTCGGGATCGAGGTCCTTGCGCGTCTTGTAGGCCTCGGGGATCATCATCATCATCGCGTGCGGGATCGAGCGGCCGGCCAGCACCAGCAGCTCCAGCACGTTGTCGAAGGTGGCCGAGTCCGAGCCGCTGCCCTGGACCACCGGAATCACCTTCTCCAGGTCATCGCCGAACAACTCTGAGGCCAGCTGCGACTCGCGCGCCCTCATCCAGTTGACGTTGCCCCGGAGCGTGTTGACCTCGCCGTTGTGGGCGATCATCCGGTAGGGGTGGGCCAGCTCCCAGCTTGGGAAGGTGTTGGTGGAGAACCGCGAGTGCACCAGCGCCAGCCGCGAGGCCACGCGCGGGTCGCGCAGGTCGGTGAAGTACCGGGGCAGCTGCGGCGCGGTCAGCATCCCCTTGTAGACCATCGTGCGCGAGGAGAAGCTGGGCAGCGCCAGCTCGCGCTGGCCGTGGCGCTCGATCACCCGGCGGATCACATAGAGCTTGCGCTCGAACGCGTCCTGATCCTCGAGCTCGTCGGAGGCCTCGATCAGGACCTGGCGGATGAACGGGGCAGACAGCCGCGCAGTGTCGCCGACGTAGCGCTCGTCGACCGGCACGTCGCGCCACCAGATCGCCCGCTGCCCCTCGGCTTCGATCGTCTCCTCGATCATCTGCTCCAGCGCCGCCCGCCGCTCCGGGTCGGTGGGCAGATAGCACACGCCCACGCCGTAGCGGCCGGGTGGGGGAAGGTCGACTCCGGCTACCGCGGCCCGCAGGAAGCCGTCCGGGATCTGCAGCAGGATCCCGGCGCCGTCGCCCGTGTTGGGGTCAGCCCCTTCCGCCCCGCGATGCTCGAGGTTCTCCAGCGCATCGAGCGCCTTCTCGACCACGGCATGGGTGGCCTCGCCCCAGAGCTTGGCCACGAGCGCGAGCCCACAGGCATCGTGCTCGTTCGCGGGGTCGTAGAGGCCATTGGCCCCCGGTGGAGCTAAACGCTTGTTCATAGGAGAGAAAGCCCGCAGGCGGTGGCACGGACCGGCGACCTACGGAAATCCTACCAGCGTGGGTCATTCGCTTGCGCTCATGCCCTAGCGAGAATGGGGACCTCGCTGGCGCGAGCTCCCTAGCGAGAATTTGCTGGCGCAAATTCTCGGGAGCTGGCGAAGCCCTAGTTTGGACTTCGCGGGCTGCTTTCGCGGCTTCGGCTTGGCCTTGGAGTCCGAGCCGTTCGAGGCCTTGGCCGAGCTGCGCTTCCGGGGGGCCGGCTTGGCGGGCGGCGACTCGTCGGAGGAATCGGACTTGACGGCGGCCAGGCTGGCCTCGAGCGCGGCCATCAGGTCGGGCGCCGCGGCGGGCTCCTCGGCCTCCGGCTGCACCGCGATCTCCTCGCCGGCGGCCTTGCGCTCGATCAGCTCGAGCACGCGCTCGCGGTACTCGTCCTTGTACTTGGTCGGGTCGAACTCGCTCGAGAGCGAGTTGATCAGCTGCTGGGCCATGGCCAGCTCGCGGTCGGTCGCCTCGGCGTCGACGATCGCGTCGAGCTCGTCCAGGCGCTCGGAGCCGAGCACCTCATCGCCGAACAGCATCGTGGTCAGCGTCAGGACGTCGTTGGTCGGCCGCAAAGCGCACAGCTGCTGCTTGGAGCGGAGCACCACGCGGCCGATCCCGACCTTGCCCGCCTCGCGCATCGCGTCGAGCAGCAGCCGGTAGGCCTTTACTCCCCCGGCCGTGGGCGCCAGGTAGTAGTTGTGGTCGTAGAAGATCGGATCGATATCGACCAGGTCGACGAACTCCTCGATGTCGACCGTCTTGGTCGCCTTGGGGTCGAGCGCGTCGAGTTCCTCCGGGGAAATGAGCACGTAGTGCTCGGGCGTGATCTCGTAGCCCTTGACGATGTCCTCGAACGCGACCTCATCGCCGGTCGACGGGTCGACCCGCTTCTGGCGGATCCTGGCGCCCGTCTTGGCCGAGAGCTGGTGGAAGCGGACCGTCTTGGGAGAGGTGGCGCTGTAGAGCTTGACGGGCACGTTGACGAGCCCGAAGCTGATGGCGCCTGACCAGATTGCGCGAGCCATACCCGCTTTGTATAGCGCAACCGTCTCGGGTTCAAGCAACGAGAGGGCTCTTGCTCCGTCCCCGTCCCACTTGGATGCACTTTTCCTCGTATGTTCTGGGAAACTGCATCCAAGTCAGGCGGCCCGTCCACCGCGCCGGGAAAAACGAAGGCTGACCGCCCACCGCGCCGGGAAACGACTAGCGGTTGACCGCAGACATGTCCGGATAGCGCTGCCCGGCGGCGGATCCGACCGGTGCGGCCTCGTCCAGCCGCCGGCGGTCCTCGTCGCTCAACGACAGCTCGGTCGCGGCGACGTTTTCTTCGAGATAGGTCCGGCGCTTGGTGCCGGGGATGGGCACCACGTCCTCTCCGGCGCCGAGGACCCAGGCGAGCGCCAGCTGTCCCGGCGTGCAGTCGTGCTCCGCCGCGATCTCGCGGACCCGGTCGACCAGCTCCAGGTTGCGCTTGAAGTTCTCGCCCTGAAAGCGGGGGTTGTGGCGCCGGAAGTCGTCCTCGGCCAGATCCTCGGGCCTCTTGATCTGGCCGGTGAGGAAGCCGCGGCCGAGCGGGCTGTAGGCGACCAGCCCGATGCCCAGCTCGCGAATGGTGGGCAGGATCTCCTCCTCGATGTCCCGGCTCCATAGCGAGTACTCGGTCTGCAGCGCGGAGATCGGGTAGACGGCGTGGGCGCGGCGGATCGTCTCCGCAGCGGCCTCGGACAGCCCGAGGTATCTGACCTTCCCGGCGTCGACGAGCTCGGCCATGGCGCCCACGGTTTCCTCGATCGGGACATCCGGGTCGACCCGATGCTGGTAGTAGAGGTCGATGTGGTCGACCGCCAGCCGGCGCAATGACGCGTCGCAGGCGGAGGCGACGTATTCGGGTCGTCCGTTGACGCCGCGGGCGGCCGGATTCTCCGGATCGCGGACGATCCCGAACTTGGTGGCCAGCACGACCTGATCGCGCCGGTCGCCGATCGCGCGGCCGACCAGCTGCTCGTTCGTGTGCGGGCCGTAAACGTCAGAGGTGTCGAGCATGTTGACCCCGAGCTCGAGCGCTCGGTGGATCGTGGCGACCGACTCGGCGTCGTCGCCCTCGCCGTAGAACTCCGACATGCCCATGCAGCCGAGGCCCTCCGCGGAGACCTCGAGACCCTGCCGGCCCAGCTTGCGCGTATCCATGGCGCAAGCCTAGCCAAGCTCGGAGCGGGGCAGCCGGCGCGTCAAGATCTCACGTTGTGCCCCGCTCTCGCGTTTCATCGGAGGTGAGCCTCCCCCCTTTCCAGCAGCTCCTCGACGCGCACGGACGCGACGTGCACCGGTTTCTGGCCGCGACCGTCGGTCGGGTCGACGCGGACGACTGCTACCAGGAGACCTGGATCGCGGCGCTGCGAGCCTACCCTCGGCTCCGGGACGCCGCCAACCTCCGCGGCTGGATCTTCACCGTCGCGCACCGAAAAGCGCTCGACCATCTGCGCGCGCGGCGGCGAGCCCCGATGCCCGTGCCGGACGTTCCCGAGCCGGCGCCGAGAGGGCAGTCCGAGCCCGACGGCGATGTCTGGGCAACCGTCGTTCGCCTGCCTCCGAAGCAGCGCACCGCCGTCGCCCTTCGCTACGTGACCGACTCCGCCTACGCGGAGATCGCGGTTGTGATGGGCACCACCGAAGAGGCGGCACGACGAAACGTCCACGAAGGCCTCAAACGTTTGAGAACGGAGTACCAGCCATGAGCGAGATCGAAGACATGCTGAAGGGCGCAGGCCCGGGATCGGAGCCGCCGCTGCCGGCGCTGAGCGATGCAGCCGCCGCGGCGGGACTGCTTGACGTCGCCTACGCGAGACTTGACTCGCCGGTCGGGACCTTGCTCCTGGCCGGGACGGCCCGTGGTCTCGTCCGGATCGCCTACCTCGACGGCGACGATGAGAGTGCCGTCCTCGAGGACCTCGCCGAGCTGGTCTCGCCGCGCGTCCTGGCCGCGCCTCGCCGACTCGACGCGCCGCGGCGCGAGCTCGACGAGTTCTTCGCCGGGACGCGCAGCCAATTCGATGTGCCGCTGGACTGGCAACTGAGCGCGGGCTTCGCCCGGCGGGTGCTCCAGGCCACGGCGCGGATTCCATACGGCACCGTCTCCAGCTACAAGGAGATCGCCAGGGCCGCCGGCAGCCCGCGGGGGTTCCGGGCGGCCGGCAACGCGCTCGGCGCCAATCCCCTCCCGATCATCGTGCCGTGCCACCGCGTACTGCACTCCGGAGGCGGCATCGGTGGCTACACCGGAGGGGTCGAGCGCAAGCGGGTCCTGCTCACGGTCGAGGGAGCTCTGAGCTGACCCCTGCGCTGACCCCTGCGCTGACCCCTGAGCCGACCCCTGCGCTGACCCCTGAGCCGACCCCTGCGCTGACCCCGTCGGCAGCCGCCGCGGCCAGCAGCTCGCGCGCCTCGGGGCTCGTCTCCAGCGCCCGCAGCAGCAGCACGTTGACGGCACCCAGCAGGCGCGGCGAAACGCTGGCCGGATCGGCGAGCTTGACCATGGCCAACCCGGTGCCGAGCGCCAGCATCACGGTCGCCACCTGCTCCAGCATGGCTTCCCCCGCTTCGTCCTGCGGCTGCTCGGTG
Source organism: uncultured Solirubrobacterales bacterium (assembly GCA_963744755.1). Taxonomy (GTDB): domain Bacteria; phylum Actinomycetota; class Thermoleophilia; order Solirubrobacterales; family Solirubrobacteraceae; genus Palsa-465. The sequence goes on from CAVUUS010000001.1 coordinate 358,882, forward strand.
CGCTGCGCGCCAAAGCCGCGGAACGTCGCCCGCCAGGCGTCCATCCCCGCGGCCACGATCTCCCGCAGCTCCTCGTCACGCTGTCCGTGGACCCACGCCTCGACGAAGAGGCGGAACGCATTCGGGTCCTCCTCTAGCTCGCGCATCCAGCGATCGGCGCCCACCCTGGGTCGCTCCGCGGTCGGGGTCGCGGGGTCGAACAGGTCGATCTGCTCGGCGATCTGCGCGCTGAGGTGCTCGCCTAGCAGCGCCGAGAGGAGCTTCTCCTTGCTGCCGAAGTGGTCGTACACCGCGCCCTTGGTGAAACCGGCCTCCTCCGCCACCTCGTCGAGCGTGGCGCTGTCGAACCCCCGCCTGGCGTAGACCCGGGCGGCGGCCTCGAGCAGCTGGGCACGGGTGCGTGCGCGGCGTCCGCTGCGGTCGAATTCACCCCTGGGCATCAGTGACCAACATCACACATCGGACATTCTCCTGAGTACATATACTCTGCGGTAGGTTATCAGCGCAGGCGAGGGGCGTAACGGGTGGCGATCTCAAAGCACCAGCGTGAGGAGAGTCAGTGAGCAAGCGCGATCTCAAGGCACAGCTTCCGCCCGGCCCGAAGGTGCCCGTCGCAATGCAGATCCTGGCCACGTGGAAGCGACCGGCCGCTTCACTGCACCGCCTGCGCAGTCGTTACGGCAAGCGGATCACCGTCCAGCTGCCCTTCCAACCGCCGTTCGTGATCCTCTCGGACCCGGACGACATCAAGCAGCTGTTCACCGCCCCACCCGACGTGATCCACCCCGGCGAGGGCGCCCGCATCCTCGAGCCGATGATCGGACCCAACTCGGTGATCCTGCTCGACGAGGCAGCGCACATGGAGCAGCGCAAGCTGCTGCTGCCGGCCTTCCACGGCGAGAAGATGCAGGCCCTCACCGGGCTGATGACCGAGCTGGCCGAGCGCGAGGTCGACTCCTGGCCCCTCGGACGTCCGGTCAGGCTGCATCCGCATCTGCAGAAGCTGACCCTGGAGATCGTCCTGCGTGCCGTCTTCGGGCTCGAGCAGGGGGAGCGGCTCGACGCCCTGCGCGCCGCGCTGACCGAGGTCCTCGAGTTCAGCGAAAGCCCGCTCTCGGTGATGCCCTGGACTCAGCGCTTGGCCCGGTGGGTACCGCCGCTGCGGCACTTCCAGGCGGTCATGGCCCGCACCGATGCGCTGATCTTCGAGCAGATCGACGAGCGACGCGAAGCGGGCGAGGCGGGCGAGACGGGCGAGACGGGCGAGACGGGCGCCGAGGACATCCTCGGGATGCTGCTCGACGCCCGGCATGAGGATGATTCGCCGATGTCGCCGCAGGAGCTCCGTGACGAGCTGATGACGGCCCTGGTGGCCGGCCACGAGACCACCGCGTCGCAGCTCGCCTGGGCGTTCGAGCGGCTGGCCCGGGAGCCGCACGTGACCGAGCGGCTGGTCCAGGAGATGGAGGCCGGCGAGGGCGACGCCTACCTCACCGCCACGATCCACGAGATCCTGCGGCTGCGCCCGGTCCTCCCCAACGCCGAGCCCAGGCTGACCAAGAAGCCGGTCGAGATCGGCGGATTCCGCTACCCGGCCGGAGTCGCGCTGTTGGCCAGCGCGTTCCTGCTCCACCACGACCCCGACATCTATCCCGAGCCGTTCGCGTTCCGCCCTGAGCGGTTCCTCGGCACGGCGCCCGGGACGTATACGTGGATCCCGTTCGGCGGCGGCCGCCGGCGCTGCCTGGGGGCGAGCTTCGCCATGCAGGAGATGAAGATCGTGATCCGGGCCGCGCTGGACCGCTACGAGCTCTCCCCTGCCGGCCCGCCGGAGCGGACGGCGCGGCGAAGCATCACCTTCAGCCCCAGCGGCGGGGCGACCGTAGTCCTGCGCGCGCGGCGGCCGACGGGCGCTCCCGAGGCGCCGGAGCTGGTCGCCACGGCTTGAAAGCACCCTGGTCGGGTATCTGACCGGCGTGGATCTCCTCGCGCCGGTCAAGCGATTCGATGCCTTTCAGCAGAAGCGCACTTGGCTGGCCGTCCCGGTCGCCGTAGTCAAGAAGTTCGGCGACGATCAGGCCGCCAGCCTGGCGGCGCTGGTGGCCTACTACGCGTTCTTCTCCCTGTTCCCGCTGATGCTCGTGCTGGTGACGGTCCTGGCCTACGTGCTCCACGGCGATGTCCACACCCAGCAGTCGATCAGCAATTCGGTGCTGGCCCGGTTCCCCATCATCGGCAGCGATATTCGCAAGAACATCCACTCGCTCCACGGGCATGCGATCACGCTGGTGGTCGGTCTGATCACCTCGCTGCTGGCCGGTCTCGGCGTGACGCAGGCGGCGCAGAACGCGTTCGACCGCGTCTGGGCCGTCCCCTTCAAGGATCGCCCTGACTTCTTGCGCTCGCGGCTGCGTGGACTCGGGCTGCTGCTTTCAATCGGGTTGATGTTCATCGTGGCGACGCTGGCATCGGGTCTCGTCACCGGTGGCCTCGGCGGACCGCTGGCGAAGGTCGCGGGCATCCTGATCTCGCTGGTGCTGAACATTGCGCTGTTCCTCGTCGCGTTCCGATTCATGACCGCCAGGTCGGTCGCCACCCGGTGCCTGTGGATCGGAGTGGTCGTGGCCGGCGTCTTCTGGGAGATATTGCAGGTGGTCGGCGGGATCTACATCGGCCATGTGTTCAAGCACTCGACCGACACGTATGGATTCTTTGGCATCGTGATCGCGCTGCTGGTGTGGCTGCACCTAGGCGCGCAATTGACGATTTACGCCGCCGAGATCAACGTCGTGCTCAACCGCAAGCTATGGCCTCGTAGCCTGTTCGGCCCACCGGAATCACCCGCGGACGAGCGGACGCTGACGGCGCTGGCCAAGGTCGAAGAACGCAGCGACCAGCAGACGGTCGACGTCAGCTTTGATGACAGCCCCGACGGCGGTCGAGCCAGCCCTCGATCCGACGAGCCGATCCGGTGAACGAACCGGATCTCCCGGCGGCGCCGCTCGGGCCAGCCCTAGAAGAGGGTGTCGAGTGACTGGCGGCGGGTCATCGCCAACGGCCACGAGCAGAGCCCGCCCTCGGCCGGACAGCCCTGGCAGAGCGCGCGGCGCGGCTCGTCGGCGACCGGGAACTCACGGCGGATGACTCCGCCGGCCAGCTCGCGGAGCTCGAGCTCCAGACGCGCCGCGTCGTCGCGAGAGAACGTCTCGCACACCGGATCATCGGGGCGCTCGAGGAATACGTGAACGACCTCCGCCTCGGGGGCGCCCGCGCGCAGGGCGGCCAGCGCGTAGATCAGACGCTGGGTTGCGTAGGCGGTCTCCACCACGGTTCGCGGAGCGCGCCCGCCGAGCCGGTCGCTCTTGTAGTCGACGATCAACATCCGTCCGCCGCGCTCGCGCGCCACGACGTCGAGCGCGCCGGTGATCAACAGGCCATCGGACAATGGGAACGCAAAGCGCTCCTCGCGCCGGACGTCGCTCGCGCGGCCCAGACGGGCGAAAATCTCGCTGGCGGCGAACCCGGTGAGCATCGCGGCGATCTCCGTGGCCTCGGAGGGGGCCGGGCCGGGGCCGGCGTGGGCTCGCATGATCGACTCGGCGCTCGCGGGCACCGGGCGGCGAAAGTCGATCCGCTCGAGCAGCGCGTGGACCAGGGTCCCGCGTTCGGCGGCATCGAGCGCGAGCGGGTCACGCGGGGTCAGGCCGAAGTCCGAGTCGGGCCCCGGTGCGCCGGAGTCACGCGGGGTCAGGCCGAGGTCCGAGTCGAGCCCCGGTGCGCCGGCGCCCCGTTCACCGACCGGGGGCAGCCCGAGCACCCGCTCCGCATAGAAGCGGTATCCGCAGCGCGCGTACTCCTCGAGGGCCGAGTAGCTGAGCGTGGCGACCGGCGCCGCGGGCGGGGCGGGCGGCAACGGCGCCGGCGCGCTCTCGGGCATGGGCGGCTCCACGCCGTCGTCCCGCGGTAGCCGGGCGGGCGCCTGGGTCGCGTCGTCGTCCTCGGGTCGGACGAACGTGTAGCCGACGAGCCCGTCGCTGACTCCGCTGCCTGACTCCACCCTGGCGGCGATGTCCGGCACGAACGCCGGGGCGATCCAGGCGATCGGCGTCGGCCCGGAGCCGATGGCGTCGAGCTTGGCCGCGCCACTCAGGATCAACCGGTCCTGCGCCCGGGTCATGGCGACGTAGAAGAGGCGCCGCTCCTCCTGCTCCTCGGCGCGGGTGCGGACTTCGCCGAGCGATTGATATTCGAGCGCCGGCTCGGCCCTGCCGGTGCCCGGCTCGGACAGGCGCAGACCGAGGCGCCCGTCGCGCCCGATGCGAATCAGGTCGGCCCGGCGGATCGGCGAGCGTCCGAGGTCGGCCACGCACACGATCGGGAACTCGAGTCCCTTGGCCCGGTGGATCGTCATCAGCCGGGCGGCATTGAGCGCCTCGCTTTCCACCGGCGCCTCGCTTTCACGGCTGTCGGCGGCGCCGGCCCTGCCCGTCGCGCGCCGGGCGACGAGCTCGAGGAAGCCGCGGAGATCCCGCCCGGCGCCGGCCTCGTGCTCGCGTCCCAGCCGCATCAGCTTGCGTACGTTGGCCAGCCGGCGCGCGCCGCCGGGCATCGCCAGCACGGTGAGGTCATACCCGGTCAGCTCGAGGGCCCGCTCGATCAGCTCCTCCACGCCGACGCGGGCCGCCGCGCGACGCTCGGCCCCGAACCACGCCACGAACTCGCCCAGCCGGCGCCGCTCGTCGGCTTCGAGCTCGTCGAGACGGCCCTCGGGCTCGCGCAGCACCCACCACGGGTCCCGCCCGCACGCGCGTGCAGCGGCCGCGAGCGAGACCAGCGCCCCGATGCCGAGACCGAGCAAGCGCGAGGTCAGCACCGTGTACAGCGCCTCCTCATCGCGCGGGTTGGCCAGCGCTCGCAGGTAGGCGACGATGTCGATCACCTGAGGATGGGCCCAATATCCGCGCCCCCCGATCACGTAGGTCGGGATCCCCGCGTCCTCGAGCGCGCGTTCGTAGACGCGCAGGTCCGTGGTGGCGCGGGTCAGGAGCACGATCTCGCCGGGACGGGCGCCATCGGCGATCAGAGCGCCGACGCGGCGGGCGAGGGCCCGCGCCTCCGCCAGTCGCCAGGGCGACGCCAGCCCGTCTGAGAACCAGTCGGCCCCCTTGTCGACGATCAGCAGCTCGAGCCGCGGATCCGGGGCGGGCGGCACCACCCGGCCGGCCTCCAGAGGCCTGAATCGCTCGCCGAGAGCGGTGGAATATGCGAGGTTCAGCGCTGAGATGAGCTCCGGCCTCGAGCGGAAGTTGGTCTGCAGCGTCGCGCGCGCGCCGAGCGCCTCCAGACGCTCCCCGAGACGCTCGAACAGCTCCACGTCGGCGTGGCGAAATCCGTAGATCGACTGCTGCGCGTCGCCCACGGTGAACAGGTTCTCGTGCGCGATCAGGTCGATCAGCTCGAGCTGAACCTGATTGGTGTCCTGCATCTCGTCGACCATCACCGCGGCGAAGCGCGAGCGGTAGCGGTCCCGTAGCTCGCCGTCGGACAGGAGCCCGCGGGCGAGCAGCTCGAGATCGTCGAAGTCGACCCCCGAGCATTGGCGCTTGTGCTCCGCGTAGCGCTCCCCATAGCTGCGGAGCAGCCGGTCCAGCAGGTCACGAGCTCGCTTGGCGTAGCGGTGCTCGCACAGGCCCCGGAATTGAGCCAGAGCCTCGGTGTAGGCGACGCACACCGGAGTGGAGAGGGCGGCGCCGTTTCCGCGCGGCAGCGCGATCCGGTCGAGGTCGCCCGGCCAGGGATCGGGCGCGGCGATCACCGGCTCGCGCCGAGCCAGACGCTCGAGCGCCTGCACGACGCGGGTCGAGGGCCCGACCAGCGCCCCGAGCTCTCGCGCCGCGGCCGCGGCGGCCCGCGCGAGCTCGTCCCGCGCCGCCTCCACGTCGGGCGCCTCGGGCACCGGGGGCAGCGCCGGGTGTTCCTGCCCACGCGAGCGGAGCTCGGCGTAGACGCCGATGATCGCGGCGCGCAGGGCCGGCGCTCCGTAGGCGGCGATCAGGTCGACGCCGCCCTCGGCCTCGGCGGCGAGCTCCTCGGCGGCTTGATCGAACGCGGCGTCGGCGAGCAGCTCGGCCTGGGCCTGGTCGAGCACGACAAAGCCGGGATCGATGCCCGCGGTCAGCGCGCCCGAGCGCAGCACGCGGGCGCAAAAGCCGTGGATCGTCGAGATCGAGGCGGTCTCGGTGGCCTGGGCCGCATCCCTGGCGCCGAGCTCGCGAAACCGCCGCCGGATGCGCTCGCGGAGCTCGGCCGCGGCCTTCTCGGTGAAGGTGATGGCCAGGATCGCCGAGACCTCGACGCCGTCCTCGAGCACCGAGCGCACGAACCGCTCGACCAGTACCGAGGTCTTGCCGCTCCCCGCGCTCGCGTCGAGCAGCAGGTCTCCGCGGCGGCGCTCGATTGCGGCGGTCTGCTCCGGCGTGAAGTTCGGCGCCGCCGTCGCCGGCTGCGAGGGCAGCCGTCTGCTCCGGCGTGTGGAATTGCTCCGCCACGACCACTACTCGCTCCAGCAGATCCCCGGGTACCGGCACCCGTCGCGCGAGCACTTGGAAGGGCACGGCTGCAGCTCGCCCGATCGCAGCCGTGCGGCCAGCTCCACGGCCAGCGCCTCGGCATCGCCGAGCAGCGCGTCAAGCTGATCCTGATCGCGTCCGTCGTTGGCCACCAGGCGCGAGCAGACCGGCGCATCCTCGAGAAATACGCCACGGGCCCGCAGGTCGCGACCGCCGAGCGGCTGATACACGCCGGCCACCGGTCGGAGTCCCAGCAACTCGCGGACCGCGACCATGTACAGCGCCACTTGCAGGCGGCGTTCGATCTGCCACCGGGCGCTCTGGTATTCAGGCCGGGTGCTGCCGCTCTTGTAGTCCCGCACGATCGCCGCGCCGCTGCCGCCCGGATCGACGTCCACACGGTCGATGACCCCCCGCAGGAGCACGCGATCCTCTCCCTCGCCAAGCGTCACCGCCGGCAGCGATCCTTCCTCGTCGGAGAGCCCGAAGCGCAGCTCGAGTCCGGCGGGCACCCACTGGCAGTCGTCACCGGCCTCGTGCGCGAGGTATCGGCGGAGGTCGGCTTCCATGCTGCGGAGGAGCGCGGCGCGCAGGCCATCGGAGCGCCCGGGGCCGATCAGCGGCACTCCGTCCTCCCCAGCGACCGGTACTTCGGCCAGAACCTCTCCCAGGATCGCCTGCGCGTGCTCCAGCGAGTCCGGCGTGACCGGTCCGCCGAGTCGCTTCAGGACGCGCTCCAGCACATCGTGCATGTAGCTGCCCCGGGACAGCGGATCGGGGTCGGGCTCGAACCGGGCCGGGTTCAGCTGACGCTCGACCAGCCATTTCACCGGACACTCGCCGAAGCTCTCGAGCGCCCCGGCGGAGACGACCTCGCGATGACGAACGTGGGTGAGTGCTCGCTCGCCGAGGCGGCGCGTCTCGGCCTGCGCCCGGTCTACGGCGGGCTGGACAGCGGCCCGCGAGGCCGCGCCCGCCGCGGCCCGCGAGGCCGCGTCCGCGGCGGCCGGGGAGGCCGCGCCCGCGGCGGCGCGCGCGCGCTCGAGCTCGCGCGCGGTCGGCGCCTGCGCCGGCGGCCAGGTGACATCGGCCAGCAGCCGCCGGCGCCGATGGGCCTGCCAGTCCGGTACGAACAGGTCGGCCACGTCGGCGATGAACGGCGAGGGCAGGACCAGGTTCCCCTCCTCGTCCGAGGACCGGTAGCTGAAGGCCACGAGCTCGGTGGCGCGGGAGACCGAGGTGTAGAGCAGGTAGCGCTCCAGGCCGAGCGCATCCTCGCGTGGCATCAGCCGCAGACCCGAGGCCAGTGCGAGTTCATGCCGGCGCTCGTCGGAGAGGAACGGCTCGCCCGACCCCGGCAGCGGGAACTCGCCCTCGCAGAGGCCGCAGACGAACACCGCGCGGAACCGGCGGGCCCGGATCCCCAGCGGCTCGGAGAGGAGCACGGCCCCCAGATGCGGCCGCGTCCGCACCGGCAGCTCGAGGCGCTCCAGCAGCTCGACCAGCTCAGGCCCGCTCAGCCGCTCACCGAGCTCGTCCAGCTCCTCGAGCTCGGCCAATGCGTTCAGGATCGCCGCCAGCGCGCCCGCATCGAGCTCCTCACCGGGCTCCAGCATCGGCGCCCGGCCGCGGTGCGGAGCCGCCATCAGCCGGCGAGCGTGGCGGGCGAGCTCGGCGGCTGGATCGGCCGCTGCGCGCAGCCCGTCGATCTCCTCGAGTCTCCAGCCGAAGCGCTCCCGGGCCTGCTCCGCGCTCAGCAGCCCGCCCCGCCGGACGTCCGCCTCGAGCGCGTCGGCCAGCTCGAGCCGGTCCAGCAGTCCCGGCGAGCGCAGGTAGGTGAGCAGCTCCGCGGCATCGGCTGCGCCGGGCTCGAGCAGCGCGCAACGGGCCAGAGCGATGACCGAGCGGCCGAGCGCGGTGTCCTGAACCGAGATCCGCCGATCGCTCCAAACGGCGATCCCGTAGCGCTCGAAGACGAGCTCGATCAACGGCGCCGAACGGGCCAGCGAGCGGCACACCACCACGATCTCGTCCGCCGGGACGCCGGCGCGAAGCAGCCCGAGCACCTCCGCGGCGACCAGCTCCGCCTCGGCGCGTTCGCCGCCCGCCTCCAGCAGGCGGACGCTGGTTCCCGGGTCGATCCGCTCGGCCCCGGGCTCGAACAGGTGGCGCTCGAGATGATGCAACGCCTCGCGGGCGCCCGGCTCGTAGTACTCGTCGAGGGGCGGCAGCTCGCGAACCTCGCCGGCGATCGCGCGGAGTTCCTCCACGACGCCGGCGCGGGCACTCAGTGCGCTTCGCCCCGGCTCGTAGGTCAGCGACACCATCACCTCGACATCGGCCACCCGGGCCAGCGTCTCGACGGCGTCGCGCTCGATCCCCAGCAGATCGTCGAAGCCGTAGAAGAACACCGGGGTGGTCCCCCACGAGCCCGGGGCGGCGCGGAGCGAATCGAGCGCGCGCCAGGCGAACAGCTCGGCGTCGACCCGCCGCAGCCGGTCGCACTCGCGCACGTAGGCCCGGTACAGGCCGGCCAAGTCCTCGGCGTACGGTGTTCGCCGGGGATCCTGCGCTGCCCAGGCGGTGAGCGCCGAAGCGAATCGCTGCGACGTCACCAGCGAGCGCTGGAGCTCGGCGATCAGGTCCCCGGCGGCGGAGGCGAACCCGGGCGCCCCCGCCGATGCGCTGAGCGCCCGCAGACGGCAGGCGCCGACGACGCGTCTCAGCACCCGCTCGCGCTGAAGGCCCCGTAGCCCCCGGCTCGAGTAGCCCGCACGGGCGGCGATCTCGCGGACCAGCCCGCTGAACGTCAGGACTGAGCCGAACACGGCCTGCTGGCCGGCCAACTCCCGGGCGTAATGCCGCGCGTCGGTGGCCGTCGGGACGACCAGCACAGCGTCGCGACGTGAGGCGTCGGCGTACGCGCCGAGCACGGCGCCGGCCTTGGCGGAGTTGGCCGGTCCGAGGATGAGGGTCAGGGGCACCCACCTATGGTGCCGTCCCCCTAAGACGGCATCTCGATCAGGCGGCGGCCGGCTGCTCGGCCGGGGTGTCCTCCGCCGGGTCGGTCTCGGCCGTGGCGTTCTCGGCGAGCGCTTCGGGCGTGTCGTCGGTCTCGGGAAGCTTCGCTCCCTGACCACCGGCTGCGCCGGCGGTGCCCGCCCACGGCTCATCGAACTCGACACGCCACTTCCCGTCCTCGGTCTGGGTGAGCGCCAGGCGGGAGCGGAAGCTCTTGCCGGACCGGCCCTTGAAGCCCGTAACTGCCTTCTCGGTGCGTCCGGTCTTGATCAGCTCCCGGGCGACGGGAATCGGAAGCTGCTTGCCCGCCTTGGATTTCCAGATCACGAAGCCGCAGCCGGGGTCGTCTCGTGACCAGCACGAGTAGCCCTTGCGGTTCTCGACGATGTCGTGGCCGCAGACGGGGCACGGCCCGAGATTGGCCCGGGGGATCCGCACGTCCTTGAGGTTCTTGTCGAGCTCGGCGACGGTGTCCTGCGTGAACTTGACGATGTCACCCATGAACGCCTTGCGCGAGTCCTCGCCGGTCTCGATCCGGGCCAGCCGATGCTCCCAGTCCCCGGTCAGGCTCGGCGAGGTGAGCGCGTGCTCGCCGAGCAGGCGGATCACGTTGAGGCCCTTCTCGGTGACCACCAGCGCGCGGGCGTCGCGCTCGATGTAGCCGACCTGGAGCAGCCGCTCGATGATCGCCGCGCGGGTCGCCGGGGTGCCGATTCCGGAGTCCTTCATTGCTTCGCGCAGCTCCTCCTCGTCGACCAGCTTGCCCGCCGTCTCCATCGCGGCCAGCAGCGCGCCCTCGGAGTAGCGGCGCGGCGGCTTGGTCTCCTTCTCCTCGGAGACGATCTCCCGGACCTCGGCCGCCTCGCCCTGCTCGAGCTTGGGCAGCTGCTGCTCGCGACCCTCGTCGTCATCGGCGGCGCCCGCGGCGCCGTCCGCGTCGACGGTCTCCCCGTAGACGCCGCGCCAGCCGGCGACGAGCATCAGCTTGCCGCGCGTGCGAAACACATGGGTCGACACCGTCGTCTCGACGCGTGTGTTCTCGAACACCGCCTCGGGGTGGAATACGGCGAGGAAGCGGCGGACTACCAGGTCATAGATCCTCTTGTCGTCGTCGCTCATCTTGTCGACCGGATGACGTTCGGCGCGGGTGGGGATGATCGCGTGGTGGTCGGTGACCTTGGCGTCGTTGACCACGCGGCCCAGCGGCAGCACATCGAGCCCGAGCACATACTCCGAGGCGGCCGCGTACTCGCGCTGCGAGCCGACGAGGGCGGCGATCGGCTTGATCTCGGGAATCATGTCGCCGGTCAGATAGCGCGAGTTGGTACGGGGATAAGTGAGCGCCTTGTGCTCCTCGTAGAGCCGCTGGGCGGCGGCCAGGGTGCGGCGGGCCGAGAACCCGAAGCGTCCGTTGGCGTCGCGCTGCAGCGAGGTGAGGTCATAGAGCAGCGGGGGGCGGTCCTTGCGCTCCGACTTCTCGAGCTTGGTGATCTCGCCGGTCTGGTTCTCGCAGGCGGCCACGATCGCCGCCGCCTCGGCCGCGCTCCCCACCCGGGGTCCCGCTCCGCCCGCCGTGCCCGCCGGGGCGTGATAGCGACCCTCGTAGACCCGGTTGACCGGCTCGGGAACCGCGGCGAACTTCGCGTCGACGACCCAGTAGGGCTCCGGCGTGAATGCGCGGATCTCCTCCTCGCGGCGGGCCAGGATCGCCAGCGTCGGGGTCTGGACGCGGCCAAGCGAGACCGCCCCGTCAAACGAGGAGCGCAGACGGATCGTCGCGGCTCTGGTGGCGTTCATCCCGACGATCCAGTCGGCCTCGGAGCGAGAACGCGCGGCCTGCTCCAGCGACTGCAGTTCGGCCGCCGGCCGGAGCTCCGAGAACGCCGCCTTGATCGCCTGCGTGGTCATCGAATTCAGCCACAGGCGCATGACCGGCTTCTTCGAGCCCGCCTTCTCGTACAGGTAAGCGAAGATCAGCTCGCCCTCGCGCCCGGCGTCGCAGGCGTTCACCACGAGGTCGATGTCATCGCGGCCGAGTTGGCGCTTGACCGCATTCATCTGCTTCTTCGATCGCTCATCGCGCACGACCAGCTTGAATCGCTCGGGCACGATCGGCAGATCGGCCATCCGCCACTTCTTGAACTTCTCGTCGTATTCGTCGGGATCGGCGAGCTGGACGAGGTGGCCGACCGCCCACGTGACGACGTGTTCGGGACCCTCGAGATAGCCATCGTGTTTCTCGAACGCGCCCGGAAGGACGCGGACGAGGTCCCGTCCGACCGATGGCTTCTCTGCGATTACGAGCGTTTTGGGCATGCGGTTGCGAGCGTAGCGCCCGTGGCAAGCCAACCTTGGAAGACCGATGTCAGCGCTGTGTCATTGCCGCGGAGCCAGGCGCCGCCTCACCGTGGGCAGCTCCAGCGCCTCGGCCGTCGCGGCAGCCGCCGAGGTCAGCTCCGCTGCGCGGGACGAGCCGCTGGCGAGCAGCTCGGCGAGATCGAGCTGAGTGTGGGCCAGGATCACCGGCGCCTGCAGACCCGCGTTGGCCTCGATCGCCTGCTCGAAGTGAGCCACGGCCTGTTCCCGGCGACCGCTGATCGCCGCCAGTAATCCGAGATACCGGTGGGCCGAGCCGAGGCAGCCAATCGCCAGGGCCACGGTCACGTTCAGATCGCCGAAGGGCAGCAGCATCGGATACAGCGACTCCGCCCGGCGGGCATCCCCCAGATCCACGCACAGCTCGGTCAAGACGCACAGCGCGGCGATCCAGTTGCCGTCCTGTGGAAGCTGGCTGAACCCGTCGGCGGCCAGCGCATCGAAGGCGCTGAGCGCCTCCTCGGTCTGCCCGAGCTCCCCCTGCAACCAGGCGAAGACCGCGCGCCAGGCGGGCACCGCCGGGAGCGTGGCGGCGAATTCCCGGGCCGGACCCAACAGCTCATCGAGCCGGCCCTGCTCACGCCTCAGCAGGAACACCTGGATCGCGTAATAGTGCGCCGCGGTGAAGTGCTCAGTAGCGGCGCCGAGCGTGAACGCGTCCTGGGCCAGGCGCTCGGCCTCCTCCAGCCGGCCCGCCAGCATCGCCCGCATCGCCCGCCAGACCGCTGCAGTCCAGAGGTACAGCGGCTGACGCAGCCGCTCGGCGCCGGCGGCGAACGCCTCGAGCTGTGCGTCGACGGCGTCGATGTCGCCCTGCTCGAGCAGGTCGACAATCAACCAGCCGTGTGCCTGCAGCTCGAGCTCGAGGTCCTCCGCCGCGCGCGCGCAGGTCAGCATGCTCGTCGAGGCCGACAGCCGTTCCGGGAGCCGGCCGGGGACCCAGTTCGCCCGGCGCACCGCCGCGTAGGCATAGGCCTGGGCGGTGGGGTCCTCGAGCTCGTCTGCGATCTCCATCGCCTCGGCGCTGAGCTCGTGCATCCGGGCCCGCCCCGGCGCGAAGTAGAGCGCCCCACAGAGACGGGTCAACAACTGGATCCGCGCGATCGTGCGCTCGCCGGCGATCACCTCGAGCGCCTGCTCGAGCAAGGCGATCAGCTCCTCGTCGATCACGCCCGGCTGCTGCACGTAGCGATGGGAGGCCCCGATCGCCGCGCGCGCGACGCTCGCGTTGTCGCCGAGGGCCGTCGCGATCCCGGCCGCCTCGCGCAGGGCCTGCCAGGCCGGCGGCCGCTCCCCGGCCCGCATCTGCGCCTCGCCGCGGAGGAGCAGTAGCTCGCAGCGCAGGGCCCGGGCTTTCGGCTCGAACTGCTCCTGCACCTCGAGGGCGCGCTGATAGTGGCCCGCGGCCTCCTCGTGGGCGAGCAGCGAGGTCGCCTGCCGGCCCGCCCGAGTCGCGTAGTCGATCGCCTTCTCGGCATTCTCGGCCGACGCGGCCCGCGTGAAGTGCAGGGCCAGCGCGAGCAGGTGCCGGTCGTCCTCTGCTCCGGACTCCTCGAGTGCCTCGGCGATCCGCCGGTGGAGTCGGGCCCGGCGCGGCGCCGACATCCCCTCGTACAGCGTCTCCCTGATCAGCGCGTGCGAGAAGCTGCAGCTGCTCGGAGGGCTGGCGGCATCGACGATCAGTCCGGCGTCGATCGCGGCGTCAACGCCGGCCAGAAACTCGTCCTCGTCGAGCGAGACGACACGTTCGAGCAGCGGGACGGCGAAGTCGCGGCCGATCGCCGACGCCGCGCGCAGGCATTCGGTCGCACCCGCGTCCAGCTGCCCGAGGCGGCGGGTGATCACGTCCCTGACCCCCTGTGGCACTCCCGCCCGTTGCAGCTCGCCGCGGCCCGCCCGGTCGATCTCCACCCGGGCCCCGCGGAGCTGGCGGACGATCTCCTCTACGAAGAACGGGTTGCCCTCGGTCTGCTCGTGGAGCGCGCGGCCGAGCGAACGTGAAGGGGCCCGCCCGACCATCGCCGCGACCAGCTCAGCCGTCTCCTTCTCGGTCAGACCGGCGAGATCGATCTGACTCACCAGCCGGTCCCGGCTCAGCTCGGCCAGCGCCTCGGAGAAGCCTTCGCTCGGCGTCTCGGTCGAGCGGTAGGCCCCGAGCACGAGCACCTGCTGCAGCGCGGCGGCCCGCGCGACGTGACGGAGCAGCAGCAGCGTCGGGCGATCGGCCCAGTGCAGGTCATCGAGCACGAGCAATACCGGAGCGGTGGAGGAGACTTCGGTCAGCAGCCCGATGAAGGCCTCAAACAGGCGATAGCGCTCGCTCAGGGGCTCGCCCTCGCGCCGCTGTGTCAGCTCCGGCAGCCGTCGCTGTAGCTCGGGTGCCAGCGGCGCCAGCTCGGCCCCATATTCCCGCGCGCTCGCTCGTAGGTCGTCGAGCTCGGCGCTGAGCACGTAGTGACGCAGAGCCTCCACGAACGGCTGATAGGGCGCGAGCGCCTCCTGCGGCGAACGCCCGGCCAGCACGGTCGCGCCGCGCTCGTGGGCTTCGCGGGCGATTTCGGCGATCAGGCGGGACTTCCCGATCCCGGGGTCACCCGTCAGCAGCACCACGCGTCGAGAGCTCGGCGAGGACTCGGACTCCGAGCGCCCCATCGCCCACCGGCGCAGCTGTCGCAACTCGGCGTCCCGGCCGATCAGCGGAGCCTGGTCGCGGGCGCGGAGCTCTGCGGGCAGCGCGATCGAAGAGCTCTCGGCGGAGGGGTCGCCGGCTCGGCGGCGCTGGTAGCGATCGTCCGGGTGCAGCAGACGCTCGTGTACGGCGATCGTCTCGGGCGAAGGCATCGTCCCGAGCTCGTCCCGCAGCAACGTCCGCAGACTGTCGAACACCCGCAGGCCCTCGGCGATGTTGCCCTCGGCGGCAAGCCCCTGCATCAGCAGCACGTAGCCTGACTCGCGATAGGGCTCGATGTCGATCAGACTCCGGGCGGCGCGCTGCACGGAACCGAGCTGGCGTCCGCCCAACACGAGTCCCGCCCGTCCCACCACCTCGAGGGCCTGCAGCCGGATGTCCTCGAGCTCGCGGCGACGCGGCTCGAGCCAGATGGCCTGCGTCCCCGGAAGCAGGCCGCGCCCGGCGATGTTCAGCGGCACCTGGGCCAGGGCCCAGGCCGCTCGGTGATCGCCGAGCTCGAGCGCCCGTTGCGCTCGCTCGAGCCCCGCCGCGGCCGCTTCCAGGTCGATCCAGACGGGGTCCGGGAGGTCGAGGATCAGCTCGTCGCGGCCGAGCAAGGCCGCGCTGCCGAGCGCCGAGCGCAGTCGGGAGAGCAGCGTACGCAAGGCGCCGTCCTGGGAGACAGGCGCCCGATCGGGCCACAGCGCGCCGATCAACTCGTCGCGGCCGACGTGGCGTGAGCGGTTGAGCAGCAGGTAGGCCAGCAGCAGCGGGACCTGCTTGCCCCGCAGTCGGTCGGCCAACTGGGCGCCGTCGACCTCAACGGACAGACGGCCGCATAGTTGGACCCGGGTGCGTTCGTTGGCGGAGCGTACGACCGGCAACGTTCTGGAAACGTACAGGTAACGAGCCGCCGTGATGCTGATAATCGTGAGCACCGGGGCTCACACCTTGTATTTCTCGGTGCTGCACAGATGATGCCAGCCGCCAATGATCGAGATGACACGACCATGACGAGCAACGGAAACCGAAGGGTCGCCTTCTGCGAGTGCGGGGCGCAGCTCGTTGGCGACTCCGAGGAAGCGCTGTTCGCCGCTACTGAGCGGCATCTGGCGCATCATCATCCTCAGCTCCTGGGGGCAATGGAGCTGGAGACTGTGCAGCAGATGGCCGAGGAAGTCTGGGGGCAATCGGGGCACTAGCGTCACGGGCGGGCGATGAGAGACCATCGCCCGCCCGGAACGCGGTTGACGGGCCGCGCGTTGAGGGTCGGCGGTTAGCGGTCGGCGGGGGGTCAGGCGGCGCACCGGCCGGTCGTGACCGGCGTGGTCCGCTGCCGGGCCAGCCGCAACGCGGCGCTGACCAGTTCGTTGGGCACGGCAAAGCCGCCGGGGTTGGGGCCCGGTCCGCTCGGGGTGATCGCCGCGAAGATCGTCGCGAGCACGCGACCGCGGGAGTCGATCATCGGTCCTCCCGAGTTGCCGGGCCGGACAATTCCCCGCAGCGAGGTGATCCGGCGGATCACCGGACCGTTGCCGTAGGCATCCTCGGTCCGGACCGACGCGGTCTGACCAAGCCGGGCGGGCTGGGCGTTGAAGGGCCCGTCCATCGGATAGCCCAGGATCGCCGCCGAGGTGCCGCTTCGCGGGGCCGCCTCCAGCCGCAGGACAGGCAGCGCGAGTGACGGGACCCGGAGCACGGCCACGTCATCGTGGGGGTTGAACAGCAGCACCTGCGCCCGCAGACTCGGAGGGTGCCCTCCGACCTGTACGACGGTGTCGCTCTCACCGGCGACAACGTGCGCATTGGTGACGATGAGTCCGGGGCCGGCGACCCACCCGCTCCCCTCGACGCCCAGACCGCACGCCGACCCGAGCACCCTGACAACGCTGCGCTCGGCGCGGCGAACACCCGGGGCGGCCAAGATCCCACGCGTCGGCGCCGGCACGTCGGCGACCGGGCCCCTGACCGACGGCAGCGGGTCAAATCGCGCGAGCGCGTGCAGGATCGGTCCGGACGGTGGCAGTAGACCGTTGAGCCCGCGCAGGATCGCCGAGCGCTGGATGTCCTGCCGCAGCTGGATCGATCCCGACGACTGCAGGGCGATCGCCCCGACGATCCACCACACGCCGAGCCCGACGCAGGCTGTGAGCGCGGCGCCCAGCAGCCCGTCGATCAACCGCAGTCCGGGCAGTCGGAGCGCAGCGCGCGCCCGTGCGCCGATTCCCTCGAGTCCGCTGGCCATCACCGCGCCGGCCAGCAGCGCGCCGACCAGCCCGAAGATCGGCGCATACCGCGAGTGCGAGCCGCTCGGCAGCAGCAGCGGCCCCAGCCGCGTGCCGAGCAGGGCTCCCACCGCGAACCCCGTCAGCGACAGCACGCCGACGATGAACCCCCGGAGGTAGCCATAGCAGGCGAGCAGCGCCGTGAAGCCCACGATCAACCAATCGATCGCAGTCACCGCTCAATTCTCCTGCATTACCCTGGGATTAGGGTTGCTACGAGAAATCCCCGCGTCTTCTACCTTTCGGCATTGAGTGGCTCAAGGACGTGTCATGGTGTTGGATGCCGGAGCCAGGCGGCCGCGTCGTGGTCGCCGGCGCCGCCGGTTGTTGACGCGCGCGATTCCGCTGGTCGCGCTGGCTGGAGCGGCGTTCGCGGTCGGCGTGGTGACCGGCGCCGGGCCCGGGCGGGCCGAGCGCGACTTGGTCACCCACTACGTGCGGGCCTGGGCCAGCGGCGATTATCCCCAGATGTACGCGATGCTCGACTCGAGCTCCCGCGAGCACACTAACCAGGCCGAGTTTCTCGCCGCCTACCGGCGGGCCGCCGCGACGGCGACGCTGACCTCATTACGGGCAATCCGCGTCGGCCAGCGAACCGGCCACGAGATTCCCGTGCGCGTTCGTGTCCGCACCCGGCTGTTCGGTGCGTTGACTGAGGTCCTCGAGGTGCCGCTCAGCGGGTCGGGTTCCGGGGCGAAGGTCCGCTTCTCCCGGGCCCTATTGTTCCCGGGCCTGCGGCAGGGGGAGCGGTTGAACCGCCAGGTCTCGCTTCCCCCGCGAGGTACCCTGCTGGCGGCCGACGGGACGCCGCTGGCCGAGGGGCCCGACCGCTCATCGCCGATTCCGTCGGTGGCCGGCCAGATCGTCGGCACGCTCGGCCCGATTCCGGCAACCGAGCGAACTGCCTACACGTTCGCGGGCTATCCCAGCGACGCCAAAGTCGGCCAGAACGGCCTCGAGCGGATCTTCCAGCGACAGCTTGCGGGGACTCCGGGCGGCTCGCTGCGCGCCGGCCGGCGGTTGCTCGCGCGCAGTGCGCCCGTGCCCGGCCGCAACGTCAAGACGACGATCGACCCGAGGCTCGAGCAGGCGGCGGTCACGGCCGAGGCCGGCCGCTATGCCGGCATCGCGGTGATGAACCCCCACACCGGCGCGGTGCTGGCGCTTGCCGGCGTCGCCTTCTCAGGGCTGCAGCCTCCCGGGTCGACGATGAAGATCATCACCGCCACCGGAGCGCTGGAGGCTGGCATCGTGAAGCTTTCGGACACGTTCCCGATCCAGAGCAGCGCGACCATAGAGGGATACGCGCTTCAGAATGCCAACGGCGAGTCTTGCGGAGGCACGTTCCTCAACGCCTTTGCCGTCTCGTGCAACTCGGTGTTCGCACCGCTCGGGGCGAGACTCGGCGCCCGGCGGCTGGTCGACATCGCCGAGCGCTTCGGGTTCAACCAACCCTCATCGATCCCGGGTGCCGCCGAGAGCACGATCCCGTCCGCCGCCTCGATCGGCGACGACCTGGCCGTCGGCTCCTCGGCAATCGGCCAGGGGAAGGTGCAGACCACGGCGCTGGAGATGACCGATGTCGGCGCGACCATCGCCATGGGCGGCCGCCGGCCGATCCCCACCCTGCAGGCCGGCGCGAAGCCCCGGTTCGTCCGGGTGACCAGCGGGCGGGTCGCGCATCTCGTCCAGCGGATGATGCTCGCGGTGGTCGAGTTCGGCACCGGGACCTCCGCCGCGATACCCGGCGTCAAGGTCGCGGGCAAGACCGGAACCGCCGAGCTCCGGAGCACGGCCGGACCGACGGCCGATCCGAACGCGTCACAGAACTCCGCCGCCAACACCGACGCCTGGTTCGTGGGCTATGCCCCGGTCGGCGCGCCGCGCGTCGTCGTCGGAGCGCTGTTCCCAGCGCAGGGCGCCGGCGGCCAAACCGCCGCCCCCGCCGTGCGCGACGTGCTAGTCGCCGCTCTGGCCCACCACTGAGCGAGCGCTAGTGGGCGCGGTAGACAGCGGCGACCACGCTCTCCGAGCGCGTGCCCTGGGTCCAGACGGCGAGCGCCTGGCTGCCTGACGGCGCGAACGCGGTGGTCAGGTCGGCGGCGAAGCCGGTGTTCGAGACCGTTTTTGCGGCGCCGAGGCGGCCGGCACCCGGTCTGGCCGTCGCGGCGCGCACGTGTCCCTGGTCGATCCAGCCGACGAGCGCCTGGCCCCCGGGGCCTTCGGCCGCCGAGGGGACATCGGAGGAATCGACCGCGCCCACCCGCGCGAGCCGGCCAAAACGACGGCCGGCCGGCCGGAGCACGGCATTCAGGGCACAGGAAGGAGTGGCGTCGCAGGATCTGAACGCGATCACCTGGGCTCCGCGGGCGTTGGTGGCGAAGCTCAGGCCGGAAGCCCACCCGCCGACCGGCGAGAGCGACTTGGCCGACGGTTTGCCGGTCAGGTCGGCGACGTAGGCCTGGGAGTGGTAGAGCCCGAGCGAGTCAAACCAGCTCTCGATCCAGGCCACAGTCGGCACGGCCCCGCGCCCGCCGACCGCCAGCTCGTCGATCCGATGGCCGGTCGGCACGGTGATCGCGGTCCGCGCGGGGCCTGGCGCGGCCAACAGCGAGCCTCGAGCCTGGTTGATCGTCCGCGGACCAGCCGCGTAGAGCCCGCTCTTGGCCGTCCAGACCACCGCTGTGTTGCCCTTGGAGAGGCTGGTCGCGTCAACCGACTCGGGCAGCATGCCGGCCTTGGTCAGCCGGCGTGTGCGGCCGAAGCGACCATTACCGCCGGACTGAGCGACCCACACTCCTCGCTCGGTCCCGACGACCGACAGCAGCCGGCCGGGCAGGACCACCAGGCGGCCGATGGTCGCGCCGGACAGCCCGCTGACCACCGTATGGCGGCCGGCCAGGGATTGGGTGCTCGCGCTGACCGCCTGCACCGATCCACAACACGTGTCTCCGCTGACGCTGGTGCCAAGCAGGAACTCCAGGTGCTGGCCGTCGAAGGCAAGGGAGAGCAGCTGCTGGGCGGCGGGAAGCCGGTGCGGCGGCGAGAAGAACCGACCCGAGGATCGCCCGGACACGAACGCCGACGCGGTCTGGGTGGCGTCGGCGTTCTCGGAGCCGAAGCCGACTGCGGCGGTGCCGGTGGAGGAGAACGCGATCTGCGCCGGGATCACGTCCCGCATCGCCGGCTTGGCGATCAGGACGGGGTTCTGCCAGCCGGCTCGCGCGGAGGCGGCGGGTGTCTGGACCAGCGCAAGCGCGGCCAGGGCCAGCGCTACATATGCGGCCCTTTCCAGACCTCGCCCCCACGTTGGGCCACCCACAGGCCGACGCTGACGCCGACCAGCAGTCCGACCAGAACCCCGGCCACCACAAGCAGGGTGCTGACCCCGCCTGACTGCGTGTAAGCGGCGACGAAGAACGGGATCGCGATAGCCAGAAATACGCCGAGCGCGGTCGCGAACGGGTCGAAGCGAAGGTCGGGCGGCGCTGACGGCCCACGACGCGGGGGCTCGGTACGTCTCCACCGGTCGTCCTCGCTCAAAGGTCGAGCGAGACCCGCGAGGGCTTGTCCTGGCCCTGGGCGTAGATCTCGAGCGCCAACGGGCGGTTCGAGTAGGCGGAGTTGCCGATCTTGAACAGCAGCTCCCGGCCTTGAGTCGGCGTGACGCTGGCCAAGCTGTCGGGCGCCGGCTCGGTCCCGCCGGGCGCGAGTGTCTGCGGCGTCCAGGCCAGCGTGTTGACCTGGGAGTTGATCAGAACGGGGCGGTACTTGATGCCCTGCGTGTCGACGAGGTCGAACGAGTCGGATGTCATCGCTGCCTGCTTGGTCTGGTTCTTCGCCCACAGGAACACCGCAAGCCATGACTCGTCGGGCGTCGGCGGGGCCTCGCTGACTCCCTGCAGGTAGCTCTTGTCCTCGGTGCTGAACGGGTTCAGCTGCCGCGAGATCTGCACCTGGTAGGTGATCGGGCCGGCGTCGACGTAGAAGCCCTCGTTGTCGGCGTAGGTCGGATGCGCCTCCTTATGGCCGCAGGCGCCGAGCCCGAGGGCGAGAGCGGCACAGCCGGCGAGAACCGGCAAGCGGCGGGGGGAGATTCGGAGGCGGCGGGGCGAGATTCGGAGGCGGCGTCTCACGGCGGCCGTGAGTTTATCCGTCGGCGGCTCAACCGGCGGCAACGGAGGCGCGACGGCCGCGTCCGCGGCCCTCCTCCAGGATCGTCCGCAGGCGCTTCATCGCTCGAGCGGCCTGGCGACGGTTCCAAGCGCGGCCGCCCAGCGCGTCCATCAGCTTGTCCGACGGCATCACCGGCTCGGTCTCGAACGTGTACTCCACCTTCGTGCTCCCGCCCGGCGCCGGCGACAGCGTGTAGGTACCGAGCATCCGGATCCGGTTGAACTTGCCGCCTCGGCCATGCTCCACGATCCGGAATGGCGGATGCATCTCGGCGAAGGTGATGTCGGCCCAGGAGAACCGGCTGAGCGGGGCCTTCACGCGGAACCGGGCGCCGGCGCCGACGCCGTAGGGATCCACTCGGGTCAGGTGCCAGTCGACCTGGTAGTGGTCGCTGAACTCGGCGTGATTCGCGATGTCCGCGAGGTACTCGAAGACGCGCTCGCGGGGCGCCGCGATTGTCGTCGAGACGGTGATCGCATCCACGGGCAGCAGTGTAATCGCGCCCTGGCCTGCCAGCGGCCGCAGCTGCGTCAGCCGGGCGGGCGCTGGTCGATGATCCGCATCGTGTGGCCGAACTCGGGGCCGTGCACGATGTGGGAGTCGGCCGGCAGGACGGGCTCGACCGCACGACACAGCTCGCACAGGACGCTGCCCGACTCATAGACGTAGACGCGCTCCCCGATCAGCGGCCGGCGATGGCAGCGCCCGCAGCGCTCGCACTCATCCGTGAGGTCGCTGACGCCCCTGCGCAGGAGGGCGAGCTCCAGCTCCGGCATGGCGCGCGTGGGCGTCCTCATCGAGGCTGGTGTTCGCCGCCGTCCGCACGGTTCCTCCGGGTGAGGGCCCGCGACACCGCCGATTCGGTCGGGCTTGCCCGGCAACTGGAGCGGGTAAAATGTCTCTAGATCCAGTGTTTCCCGGGCGGGACGTCACCCCAAGAATTGGTGCGTTCTGGGGCGGACAAAAGTTAGGCAGCGTTTTGACCCACCGGCTATGATCCGCTCCCCGGATTGGCCGCTTTGGCGAAATCTGCGGCCCGTCACAAGGAGAATGGCCATGAAAGCTTGGATGTCGGGCAATGTCGCGGGGACGGGCACATTCCGCTGCACCGAGTGCGACTTCCCCGTGTCGTTGGACTCGGTCGACGAGCTTCCGAGCTGCCCGAATTGCGGCGGCAAGCAGTTCGTCCGGGCCTCCCTGTTCACCACGGCGCAGAACCAGGTGATCGATCTCGCCCCCGAGGTCGAGGACCACGACCGGATCTGGGTCGAGGAGCTGCGCGAGGGCCTAGAAGAGCCCGGACAGTACGTTGCCTACCGCAACGGCGACGACAATATGGTCGCCTTCGCCCTCCGGCGCGAGTGGACGCGGATCGGCCGCAGCCTGGCCGCCGACATCCGCTTCGACGACCCGACGGTCTCACGGCGCCACGCGCTGATCGTGCGCCAGCCGGACGGGCTCCGCGTGCTCGACGACCGCAGCCTCAACGGCGTGTTCGTCAACGGCGAGCGCGTCGAGTGGAGCACGCTGGCCGACGGAGACGAGATCGTGATCGGCCGGCATCACCTGCATTTCGTGGACGTTCCGGTGGTCTCCGGAATGCGCTACAGCGGCGCCGCCGAGCACGGCACCAAGTAGCCTCGCGCCACCCGGTCGGCGAGCAGGGTGGATACCCCCACGCACTGGCTATAGTCGCCGCGATGTCGACGATCGCGGTCCTCTCACAAAAAGGCGGTACGGGCAAGACGACCACCGTCCGCACCCTGACGGACATCTTCCGGCGAGTCGGGCTGAGCGTGCTCGCCGTCGACCTCGATCCCCAGGGAAACCTGTCCGACTATCTCGACGTCGACCCCGATGCGTCGCCGACGATCGCCGACGTCCTCTCCGGGCGCGCAAAGGCACCCGAGGCCGTCCACGACGGGATCATTCCGGCAAACCTGGGGCTGGCCGAGGCCGAGTTGATGCTCGGCGGCAAGATGGGCCGGGAGCTGACCCTGAAGAAGGCGTTGCGCGAGCTCGAGCGCGATTACGACGTGATCTTGATCGATTGCCCGCCGGCGCTCGGCCTGCTGACCGTCAACGCGCTGGTCGCGTCGCGTTACGCACTGCTATCGGCCGAGGCGCAGTACTTCGCGCTGCAGGGGGTCGAGCAGGCGCTGGAGGTGATCGAGTTGGCCCGCGAGAGCCTCAATCCGGACCTGGAATGGCTCGGCGTGGTGCTCAACATCGCCGATATGCGGACCCGGCACTCGCGTGAGGCGTTCGAATCGCTGCGCGAGCACTTTGGCGAGAAGCTGATCGACACCACGATCCGGGCCTCGATCGCCTACGCCGAGTCGGCCGAGCGGGCGGTCTCGATTCTGGACTACCGGCCGGACCTGGGCGCTGACTACCTGAACGTCGCCGACGAGCTTCTGCGCAGGCTGGGACTGGGCCGGGCACGCGACCAGCTGGCCACGCTGGTGACCGGAAACGGCTCGACCCCGGCGAGCTGACCGCCGCGACTCGCCCCCGGCCGCCCCGCCTACCCGGGACCGCGACTCGCCCCCGGCCGCCCCGCCTACCCGGGACCGCGACTCGCCCCCCAGCCGCCCCGCCTACCCGGGCCGCGACTTGACACCGGACCGGGCCCCGGCCCGAACGCGCCGCCGCCATGCAGCCGCCCGGCCCAGACCGCCTTGGCGCCGAGGTCACCGGTCTTGAAGACGAAATAGCCGCACCCGATCGCCACCACCACCAGCAGCACCCGCAGCGACAGGACGGTCGGCGCCGGCGCCAGCAGCCGATCGACGACGCGAGCCCCGGTCGGCATCCCGCCGGCGATCCGGTGCGCGGCGAAAGCGACGATCAACACCGCGGTGAACACGATTGTGAGCAGGCGCAGGGTGTCGGCCGCGTGTGAATGGCGCTCGACCAACGAGGCGGCTGAATTCGCGCCAGCCGCGCCGGGACCGCCGCCGAGGTGCAGCGCGTCGCGGAGCGCGGATCCCGCGCCCATGGTCAGAAACAGCGAGCCCATCGCGATCACCGCCAGCGCGCACAGGACGATCCCGTAGCGGTGCAACCAAGCCGGTCGGGCCACGCAGGCGATCGCGCCAATCGCCGCGATCGGAATCAGCATCACTGGTACGTGGAGGAACAGCGCGTGGGCCGGCAAGCCGCTGTAGATCGTCGTGAGATGCACGGGGATCAGCACGAAGCACAGGAACGCCGCCAGCGTCAGGACGAACTCGGCCCGCCGCCAGTCAGTCCCGCGCGGTCCCCTCGCCGTCAAGGTCTCGGTGCTCACCGGGCGCCAGTCTGCGCGGAGTCCTTAAGTACGAGCTAAGAGTTACAGCGCTTCAGACCGAGCGTTGGTAGGAGTGAAATGCCCTGGTGGCGAACGCGAGGCAGACCGCGAACAGGGCCAGCAGAAATCCCGTCCGCGAAGCCACGAGGCCCCAATCGGGATGACTCGAGGTCGCCGACCGGCCGGCCGCCACGGCCCAGTTGGCCGGGTTGAAGTCGGACACGTGCCGGATCCAGGTCGGCATCAGGTTGGGCTGCAGGAACGTCGAGGAGAGGAAGGTGAGCGGCAACACGATGAACTGCACCGCCCCGATCAGTGCCTCCTCCTGGCGCATGATCAGCGCGAAGCCGTTCGAGAGCCCGCCGAATGTCGCCCCCAGCAACGCCGAGACGAGGAACAGCACCAGGACGCCGCCGAGTCCGCCGGGGAAGCTGGCGCCGACGATCAGGGCGAGCGCGACGATGATCACCGACTGAATCACCACGACCACCGCTTCCTTCAACAGGCGACCGGCGATCAGCGCCTCACGACGCACCGGCGAGACGAGGAAGCGCGCGGTGACCCCCCGGCTCAGGTCCTCGATCAACGCCATCCCGCTCCAGGCCGAGTTGAACATCGCGGTCATCACCACCACCCCGGGCGCCAGAAAGGCGATGTAGGAATGCCCGTGGAAGCCGGGGATATCGACGACCTTCTTGAACAATGCGCCGAACAGCAGCAGCCAGATCACGGGCTGCACGAGCGTGATGCCCACGAACCACGGTTGACGCCACAGCTCACGCAGGTGACGGACCGTCATGTAGAGGGTTTGTCTGACCAGCGTCATCGAGCCACCTCCGCGGCGTCGGCCTCGGCCGCATCGAAGGTGCGGCCCGTGTATCGCAGATAGACATCGTCGAGCGATGGGCGCGAGACGCGGACCGAGGCCACCTCGATCGCGTGCGCCTCTAGCGCCTGCAGCACCGCCGGCACGGCGCGTCCCCCGTCATCGGCCCGGGCCCGCAGCGCGCGCCCCTGCACTGTCACGTCGCGCACACCCCGGACGCCGGCCAGGGACGACTCGACGCTGCCGTTCGGCGAGCCCGGCCCTGAGCCCGCGAGCTCGACCTCGATCGCGTCGCCCCGGAGCTCGCGCTTGAGCGATTCCGGCGTCCCCTCGGCCACCACCCTTCCCCGGTCGACGATCGCCAGGCGGGCGGCGAGCTGATCGGCCTCCTCCAGGTAATGGGTGGTGAGCAGCACGGTCTTGCCCTGCTCCCCCGCCAGCCCTCCGATCTGGAGCCACATCTCAGCGCGGACCTCGGGATCGAGCCCGGTCGTGGGCTCGTCCAGGAACAGGACCTGCGGGTCGTGGACGAGTGCCATCGCGATGTCCAGCCGGCGGAGCATGCCCCCGGAGTAGCCGCGGGCCACGCGGTCGGCCGCATCCGCCAGCCCGAATCGCACGAGCAAATCCTGCGTTCGCTGCTGGAGCTCGGCGCCACGCAGGCCGTGGATCTGCCCTTGCAGCACGAGGTTCTCCCGTCCGGTCGCCTGGACGTCCACGCCCGAGCCCTGGGCGACCACGCCGATCGCGCGCCGAACCCGATCGGGATGGGCGATCACGTCTTTTCCCGCGACCGCGGCCGTGCCCCCGTCCGGTCGCGCCAGCGTGGTCAGGATCTTGACGGCCGTCGACTTCCCGGCCCCGTTGGGCCCCAGGAGGGCGAAGACCGTGCCGGATGCGACCGCGAAGGACAACCCGTCCAGCGCCGTCACCCCCTTGGGGTAGGTCTTGTCGAGGCTGTCCGCCTCGATCGCGTTTTGCATGTTGAAACCAGCCTCCGCTTTAGTACGATTGCTTTACGTTTGATTATCTTAGTAACTAAGAAATCCAAATGTCAAGAGATCGCCAAAATCTGTTGCTACAGCTGAGCGACGCCGTCAGGGCGAATCAGCGTGCGACCGACGCCGTCGATGCGGCGGCCGGCGAGCTGCTAGGCGTCAACCGCACCGACGGCCACTGTTTGGACATCCTTGACCAGCGCGGCCGGATCTCAGCGGGGGAGCTGGCCCGGGAGAGCGGCCTCACGACCGGGGCGATCACCGCCGTGATCGACCGTCTGGAGCGGGCCGGTTTCGTGGCCCGCGTGCGGGATCCGGACGATCGAAGGCGGGTCTTGGTCGAGCTCACCGAGCGGGCGCGCAACCTGACCTGGGAGCTGTTCGGGCCGCTGGCCGAGCAGACCGCGCCGCTCCTCGATCGCTACGACGACGAACAGCTACGGCTGCTGATCGACTTCAACCAGCTCGGGCGTCAGGCGCAGGAGCAACACGCACAGTGGCTGCGAGACCGACTCCGCAGCCGGGGCCCGATCGAGCGCGACTAGTGCCGTGATTCAGAAAATTCGCGGCCGTTACGCGAATTCTGATTCAGAACTAGAGACCGCGCACGTACGCGCCCTGGGTCTCGAACGGGGCACGGATCACTTGAGCCCACTCGCCGGCGCGGCGCCCGAGCGCGTCCACCAGCGCGCCGGTCTGCTCGTAGTGGGACCACACGAGCACGGTCGGGCCCGCGCCGGAGATCGTCGCCCCCAGCGCTCCCAGCTTCGGCGCCAGCTCGACCAGCTCGGCCGAACGCGGGTACAGATGTGCCCGGTAGGGCTGGTGCAGCCGGTCCCCCAGTCCGCCGGCGATCAGGTCGAGGTTGCCCCCGGCCAGGCCGAGCAGGAGCTTTCCGGCCGCCGCGACGTTGAACACGGCGTCCTCGATCGGCACCAGCGCGGGCACCGCGGCCCGAGCCTCCGCGGTCCGCACCGCCTGATGGGGCACGACGAGGACCGCCTCGAGCCCCATCGGCGGATCGAAACGGTGCACCGCCTGGCCGTCGCAGAGGACGAATCCACCCTCCAGCGCGGCGCCGACGTTGTCGGGATGCCCCTCGAGCTCGGTGGCCAGCGCGAGCACATCCGCGTCGAGCTCGAAGATGTGGTCGGCGGCGAGCAGGCCGGCCACGATCGCCGCGGCGCTGGACCCGAGGCCCCCACTGAGCGGGATCTTGGACCGGATCGTGAACTCGAACGTTTCTGGCGGCGCCAACCGTTCGAAGCCCCGTACCACGAGGTTGCGACGGTCGCGGGCGACGTCGAGGTCGGTGTGTACGGCGAACCTGCCCGTCTCCGCGACTTCGACCTCGAGGTGCAGCGACAGCGCCGCCGCGAGCACGTCGTAGCCAGGACCGAGGTTCGCCGAGGAGGCCGGAACGCGGATCTGGCGTCGGCGGGCGAGCGTCACCGCAGTACCGCGCGCTCGATCGCGCCGATCTCCGGTCCGCACGGGATCACCGCGCCGGCGTGCGAGAGCGCGGTGTCGGGGTCCTTCAGCCCATGTCCGGTCAGCACGCAGACGACCCGCCGGGCGTCGGGCGCGCCGTAGGTGAGCAGGCCGGCGACGCTCGCCGCCGAGGCCGGCTCGCAGAAGACGCCCTCGTTGGCGGCCAGGAAGCGGTAGGCGTCGAGGATCTGCTCGTCGGTGACCGCATTGACCGCGCCGTGCGAGGAGGTCATGGCGTCCATCGCCTCCTCCCAGCGAGCCGGGTTGCCGATCCGGATCGCGCTGGCCACCGTCTCAGGATGAGCCACCGGCGCACCGTGGACCAGCGGCGCCGCGCCAGCGGCCTGGAAGCCGAACATCCGCGGGCTCATCCCGATCTCCTTGAACCCCTTCCAGTACGCCGTGATGTTGCCGGCGTTGCCGACCGGAATACAGAGCGCGTCGAGCTCGCCGTCGAGATCCTCGGCGATCTCGAACGCCGCCGTCTTCTGTCCCTCGATCCGGAACTGGTTGACCGAATTGACCAGGGAGATCGGGTGGCGCGAGGCGAGCTCCCGCACCAGCGTCAGCGCCTCGTCGAAGTTTCCCTGCAGCGCGATCACGCGCGCGCCGTGCATCAGCGCCTGGGCCAACTTGCCGGTGGCGATCTTGCCCTCGGGCACGATCACGGCACCGCGGAGACCGGCGCGCGCCGCGTAGGCGGCCGCCGAGGCCGCGGTGTTGCCGGTCGAGGCGCACACGACTGCCTTTGCGCCCTCGCGTACTGCGGCCGAAACCGCGCAGGTCATCCCGCGGTCCTTGAACGAACCGGTCGGATTGGCGCCTTCCAGCTTCAGCCACACCTCGGCGCCGACGCGCTCGGACACCCGCGCCGCCAGCACCAGTGGCGTCGATCCCTCCTGGAGCGAGACGACCGGATCCTCGGGCGCGAACGGCAGACGGTCGCGGTAGCGCTCGATCAGCCCAGGCATGGGCCGCAGCATGCCAGAGGTGTACGGAGACCGGACCCCCGGGCGACGCTCAGCGGGACGCGGCGCGGGCGCGGGCCAGCCGCACCGCCGCCTCGCCCGTGGCCACGAACAGCTCCGTGCAGTCCTCGACGAGCTGCTCCCGCTCCACGGACAGCGTCCCATCCTGCCAGGCCAGGAGCGTCTCGGCGAGCCCGCCGGCCAGGGTCAGCGCCGTGGTCTGGACCAGCGCGTCGTCGGCGTGCTCGAGCCCGTAGAAATCGCGGCCCTGCGCCGCCACCATCGTCGCGAACATGCGCAGGGTGGCGTACCGCCGGCGGGCCAGCGCCTCCGACCCGAGCGCCTCGACGAACAGCACCCGGGCCTTCCGGGGGTCCTCGCTGACGATGCCGACGAACGCGCCGATTGCCGCGCGCGCCTTGGCCCGGGCGTCGGCGGGGGCGGCCGAGACCGCGGCCAGGACGGTGCTCGCCGCCTCGCCGGCGACCTCGTCGAAGACCGCCAGCACGAGCGCGTCGAGGTCCGGAAAGCTCTCGTAGAAGTACCGCGGGCTCAGGCGGGCGCGCGCGCAGACGGCGCGCACCGTCGTGACCTGCCAGCCCTCGCCGCCCAGCAGGTCCAGCGCCGCGGCGACGAGCTGGGCGCGCCGCCCGGACCGCCGTTCCTCGGCGCTGACGCCGCCGTAGACGCTGCCGGCTCGGGTCATCAGGGCACATCTTGACGGATCCCTTGACGGGTCCGCCCGCAATCTGAAAACATCTGTTCGCAGATGTCGGTGACGATCCCCAGAGACCAGCGGCAGCGGAGCGAGAGCGACGGCTATTTCCCGCGCGGGAGCTCGATCCTCCGCCGCGTGCACGAGGAGCGCCTCGTCGGGCTGTTCTATGGCCAGCGGGCGCTGTGCATCGGCGCGCTGGCACCGCTCAACTACGTCGGCACGAGCGAGCATTCCTACGCGAGGCAGACGCCGTTCAAGCGCCTGGTCCACACCGGCAACGCGTTCGAGAAGATCTACTTCGGCTCGCGCGAGGAGGCCGACCAGGTGCTGGCCTACGTCGAGAAGCTCCATCGGCGCGTCGTCGGCGTGCTCCCGGAGGACGCCGGGGTGACGCCGAAGGGCACGCCCTACTCGGCGCTCGACCCCGAGCTGATGCTGTGGACCGTCGCCGTGATCGCCGATTCCGCGCAGTTCTTCTACGAGTTGTTCGTGCGGCGCCTCTCCGCCCGGGAACGCGACGAGCTCTGGGAGGACTACGTCCGCTTCGCCGAGCTGTTCGGGATGCCCCGCGAGGCCGCCCCGGCCAGCTACGAGGAGTTCCGGGCCTGGTGGCGCGGCAAGCTGGCCAGCGAGCAGATGTTCCTGACCGAGGAGGCGCGCTACGTCGGCTATGCCACCGCGTTCGAGATCCCCCTCCCCCGTCCCCACCAGCCCGCCAAACGCGTCCACGATCTGATCATGCTCGGGAGCCTCCCGCGGCGGGTCAGGGAGCTCTACGGGCTCGGTTACGGCGGCCGCGAGGAGGCCGCGTTCGGAGCCGCCGTCCGGGCCATCAGGACGGCCCGCAGCCTCGCCCCCGCGCGACTGACCCGCGGCTGGAACACCGGCTCGTTCGAGCGCGTGGCCAAGACCGAGCGCTGGCGGATCGCCAACGGCCGGCCGACCCCGCAGGTGAGCACCGACGGCCCGCGCACGCTCCCGCGCAACCGTTACCTGGGCTGAGCGGCCGGCATCCGGCCTGTGGTCGTGGGCTCAGACCGAGAACCGGACGCCCGGAGCGAGCCTGGGTGCCGACAGCCGCCACTGCCCTCCGCGAGCCTGGCCGAGAAAGCGAACCTGGAGTTCGCTTTCTCGGCCAGGCTCCCGCGCCGCCGGCGTTCGGGGCGTTATTCGGCGCGGCTCACCGCGGTGGGCGGTGTCGGCTAGTCCGAGCGGACGTCGAGCACGACTTTGCCGGTGGCGCCGCGGCCGTCGATCAGCTCGAGCGCTTCGGAGGCGCGCTCGAGCGGGAACCGCGCGCCCACCACGGGGCGGACGATTCCCTGATCGATCATCGCGCTGATCGCGGCGCCGATCTCGGCGGTGACCTCGGGCTTCGACATGACATAGGCACCCCAGCCCGCGCCGATCACCTCGGTGTTCCCCAGCAGCAGCCGGTTGACCTTGACCTCGGGAATCGAGCCGCCGGTGAAGCCGACGACGACGACCCGGCCGCCCTCGCGCAGCGAGCGGAGGCTGTCGGTGAAGCGGTCCCCGCCGACCGGATCGATCACGAGGTCGACGCCGCCGCCGGAGATCTGCTTCGCCTCGTCCTTCCACGGACCGTCGGAGCGCACGACATGATCGGCGCCGGCGTCACGGGCAACCTGCTCCTTGGCGTCCTCGGAGACGACGGCGATCGTCTGGCCGCCCAGACCCTTGGCCACCTGCAGGGCGGCGGTGCCGACGCCGCCGGCCGCGCCGTGGACCAGCACCCACTCGCCGGCCTCCATGCGGCCGCGAAGCTTCAGGCAGAAGTACGCGGTGTGGTAGTTGAGCACGAGGCTCGCCGCCTGGGCGAAGTCGAGGGAGTCCTGCAGCGGGAACACGAAATGCGCCGGCGCGACGGCGACCTCGGCAAAGCCTCCGAGCATGCAGAAGGCCGCGGCCCGGTCACCGGGCTTGACCGCCGCACCGTCCGGGGCGCTGCGCACGACTCCGCCGACCTCGCTTCCGGGAACGAACGGCAGATCGGGCTTGAACTGGTACTCCCCGCGGCTCTGCAGGACCTCGGGGAAGGAGACGCCGGCGGCGTGCACGTCGATCACGACGCCACTGCCCGGGGTCAGCATGTGCGAAGCCTCGGGCTCGGGAACGTCAGCCACGCGCAGGGCGCTGGCGGGCCCGGTCAAGTCGACGATCTGGACGGCGCGCACGAGGCGCAATCCTATTCATCCGCGAGCCGGACCGATGCGCCCCGGGCGACGCGACCCGGACCCACCGGAGCCGGACCGCGCGACC
Organism: uncultured Solirubrobacterales bacterium; assembly: GCA_963744755.1. Taxonomy (GTDB): domain Bacteria; phylum Actinomycetota; class Thermoleophilia; order Solirubrobacterales; family Solirubrobacteraceae; genus Palsa-465. The sequence goes on from CAVUUS010000001.1 coordinate 390,553, forward strand.
CGGCCCGACCCGGACCACGGACCGCAGCGGGAGAGCGGTCGGATCTCCGCCGCTCTCCCGCGGACGGGAGAGCGGTCGGATTCCCCCCGGTTCTAGAACGGACCGGGCCCGGAGGGGCCCGAGTCGGTCATCGGGCTGGCCAGCACGCACTGCCCGAGTCGCGCGCCCCCGACGGTGTTGGGCTCCGGGTGGCGCGGGAACAGGGCCTCCCCCACGTCGGTGCTATCCCAGACCATCGAGTTGTCCCGGCAGGCCAGGTCGCCCCCGATGTGGTTGTCGAGGATCTCGATCGCATCGGGATCGAGGAGCCGGTTCTTGATCAGGCTGGCGCTCCCGTTCACGTGGTCGCGGATGACGCCGAGCCAGCACGATGTCAGCCCCTTCACCTGCAGGCTGCCCCCGATCGACGTGTCCTCGTAGTCGCTGAACGCGGGTGACCCGAACGCGGCGAACACCCCGCGGGGCTCGCAGGTGAAGCCGCCGCCGCCGCCGCTCTGCTTCACGCTTCCGCCGATGGTGGAGGCGTGAACGATCACGCCGAGCGGGTCCTTCGCGGTCAGATCGCCGGAGATCCGGTCATCGTTGCTGAGCGTGGGGTGCTCCTGGTTCGGGTCGTCGGTACACGGGGAATGCGCTGCCTCGCAGCCGAGCAGCAGGGCCGCCCCGGCCCGGACCCGTACGTTCCCCTGAACGTTGAGGTTCGACTTGCCCGTCCCGCCCGCGGCGTTGTTGGCAAACGTGGCGATCAAGGCCGACCCGGCCCGGAGCGTCAACGTACCGTGCACATTCGCCGGTCCTCCGTTGACGAAGCACACCCCCTCGATGGCCACGTTGGAGTAGTCCCCAGCCAGCGTGCCCGGCGATGTCACGCTCCCCGAGCAAACGGAAGCCGACCCGGCGGCGAGACTCGGGCTCACCGCCATAGCCAGTACTACGAGACCGCCAGCACCGAGCATGGAGCCCAGCCGCCGGCTAAAAGTTGAGAGCATTCGCGCCCCTCCGGATTGAGTTTTTGGCCCCCCTGGGCCTGGTTCTCAAGGGGTCTCCCGGCCCCCCGGTCCGCGTCCGCTCCGACGCGTTCAAAGCTCGCCAAACTTACCAGAACCTGGTCACTCCTACCAGAATCTTTCTAATCGGCGGGTCAGCCGAATTCCTCCTCCAGCACCCGGATCGCCCGCGGGGGTGCGCGGAGCACGTCGAGGGCGGCGATCTCCTTCATCGCTGCCTCGAAGCTCGACTCGAGCACCGGGTGCACCACCATCACCAGGCTGGCCCGATCGCCCTTGCCCTTCTGTACGACGGACTTGACCGACACGCCGTCCTCCGCCAGCACCAGAGCCACCTGCGCGAGCACCCCCGGCTCATCGGCGACTTCGAGGTGAAGGTAGAACGCGGAGACGACATCCTGGACCAGCTCGAGTACCTGCGAGGCGGCGGGGGTGCTCGCCGGCGGGATCATCGCGCTGATCACGTCACCGAGGATGGCGCTGGCCGTCTGCGGTCCGCCCGCGCCCGGACCGGACATGGTGATCTCGGTGATCGCCGAGGACTCGACCGTGACCGCGTTGAAGGGGCCGTTGACCGACGCCAGCGGATGGCCGGGGTACAGGAACGCGGGGTGGACCCGCACGGAGAGCCCGTCGCCGATCCGCTCGGCCGTGCCGATCAGCTTCAGGCCGAGACCGAGGCCGCGGGCGAACTCGAGGTCGTCGGGTTGGATCTGCTCGATTCCCTCGTAGCGCACCTGATCGAGGTGGACCGGGGTATCGAAGGCCAGCCGCGCGAGGATGGCCATCTTCGCTGCCGCGTCGCGGCCGTTGACGTCCTCGGACGGATCCGCCTCGGCGTAGCCGAGCCGCTGAGCCTCGGCCAGCGCCTCGTCGAAGGTCACCCCGGTACGGGCCATCTCGGTGAGGATGAAGTTGGTCGTCCCGTTGACGATCCCGTGCACGCGATCGAGGCTGGCCCCGGCCAATGATTCCTGCAGCACCCTGATCACCGGCACGACGCCGGCGACGGCCCCCTCAAAGCGCAACTGGACCTCGTGCTCGCGGGCGACCTCCCAGAGCTCCTCACCGTGCTGGGAGAGCAGCTGCTTGTTCGCGGTGACCACGTGGCGGCCCGCCCGCATCGCTCTGAGCACGTAGTCGCGGGCCGGCTCGATCCCACCGATCAACTCGACGATCAGCTCCGCGTTCTCGAGGATCTCCTCAAACGATCCGCTGCTGCGAGTGAGCACGCCCGAGATCGACGGGCGCAGCCCCGTGATCCGCTCGATTCGTTCGGCGCGGGTCGGCAACATCTGCTCGAAGGCGGCCCCGACCGTGCCGCGCCCGAGCAGGCCAATCCGAAAGCTGCGCTCGTTTTCCGTCACCGACGTCCTGGCCCTCGACTCCCGTCACCGACGTGTTGGCCGTCGACGTCACGGCTCATCAGGTCGGCGTAGGTCTCCCGGCGGACGACGACCCTAGCCGACCCATCCCGGCAGAACAGCACCGGCGGACGCGGAACCCCGTTGTAGTTGTTGGCCATCGAGTACCCGTAGGCGCCGGTGACCGGCGTGACGAGAACGTCTCCCGGCGCCGGATCGGCCAGCTCGACGTCGCGGACGATCACGTCGCCGGATTCGCAGTGCTTGCCCGCCACATGACAGCGGGTGTTGGGCTCGGCCAGCGCCCGATCGGCGATCAGCGCCTCGTACACCGCTCCGTACATCATCGGCCTGAGGTTGTCCGACATGCCGCCGTCGACGGCCACCCAGGTCGAGACGTTTCGCTTGATCGTCTCGATCGTGTAGAGCGTCACGGTGGTGTTGGCCACCAGCGCCCGGCCGGGCTCGAGCAGCAGGCGCTTGTCCTGGCCCAGCTCCGCGTGGGCGGTGCTGACGATCGCCTCGACATACTCCGAGATCGACGGCGCCTGCTGCCCCCGTGTGTAGGCCGCGCCGAGTCCGCCGCCGAGGTTGTAGACCGGAAAGTCGCCGAGCGTGGCGATCGCCCGCACCGCGTCGCGGAATGGCTCGAGCTCGAGCAGCTGCGAGCCGATGTGAAAGTGGAGCCCGACCAGGTGCAGGCGGCGCGAACGTCCGAGGCGCCGGATCGCCTCCCGAGCCGCCTCCAGCGAGAAGCCGAACTTGGAGTCGGCCTGACCGGTCGAGATCGCGCTGTGAGTGGCCCCGGCCACGCCCGGAGTGACCCGGACCAGCACCTCCTGCTCGCATTCGAGCTCCGCGGCGATCCGCTCGAGGCGACCGATCTCATCGAGCGAGTCGACCACGATGTGACCCACCCCGGCCTGGACCGCTTCTCGCAGCTCGCGGGCGGACTTCGCGTTGCCGTGCAGGTAGATGCGGGCGGGGTCAAAGCCGCCGGCCAGCGCCAGGGCGAGCTCGCCGCCCGACGCGACATCACACGACAGTCCCTCCTGCGCGAGCACGCGGTAAACCGCCGTGCAGGGGAACGCCTTGGAGGCGAACAGCACGTCGAAGTCGGCGTGGCGAGCCTGCAGCTCCTCTACGTAGGACCGCGCCCGGGCCCGGAGGTCCTCCTCGGCCACGACGTAGGTCGGGGTGCCGTATTCGCGCGCCAGCGACACCGCGTCACAACCGGAGATCTCGAGGTGTCCCAGCTCGTTGACCCGCGTTCCCAGGGGATAGACGCGCGACAGTGATTCGGTCGTGACGCTCACGGCGGGCCCTGATCATGCCATGCCTTCTTCCGCCTGCGCTTGGCCGAGTCCACTCGATCCTTCGCGCCTGGCATGATCGCGGCATGCGCCGCCTGCGGACCGTCACCGAGGCGCTCCCGGTCGAAATCGGCCGGCGCGACGGCCTCGCCTACTCGCTCTGGGTTCCGGAGGCGGGAACGCCGCGTCTCGGCGCTCCGGAGGCGCGAACGCCGCGTCTCGGCGCTCCGGAGGCCGGAACGCCGATACGCGGGGGCGTCGTGATCCTGCATGGAGCCGGATCGTGTAAGGAGAGCCATCACGATTTCGCCCGCGCGCTGCTGGGCGCCGGCTTCGCCGCGATCGCGTTCGACCAGCGCGGCCACGGCGACAGCGACGGGCCGATGGACGCCCGCGTGGTGCAGGACGTCGCCAGCATGGCGGCGGTGGTCCGCGAGGCGATCGCCACCCCCGACGCCCCGATCGCCTTGCGCGGCTCGAGCATGGGCGGCTTGCTGGCGATCCTGGCCGCCGCCCGCGTCGGCGCGCGCGCTGTCGTGGCGATCTGCCCGGCCAGCCCCGCCGGGCTGCGCCGCGGAATCGCGGCGGGACGGTTCGGGTTCGAGGCCGACGTCGACGCGCTGGACTCGCTGCTCGAGGTCTGCGACCTCGCCGATATCGTGGAGGCGCTCGACGTCCCGTTGCTGATCCTGCACGCCGATGGGGACGAACAGGTCCCGGTGGCGCATTCGCAGGAGCTGGCCACGCACATGCGCGCGGCGGGCAGCCGCCTGATCACCGTTCCCGGCGGTCATCACCGCTCGATCCAGCACGACGGCGAGATGCAGGCGGTCAGCCTGCGGTTCCTCGAGCGCTCGCTGTCCCGGTAGCCGCGTCGGCCGCCGGCCGGGCTTCAACGGGCGTGGTGGGCGAGAACGCCGCTGAGGCCGTTGCCGACGCCGGTCAGCGTTCCGCCCAGGGTTCCGGTGGCGGAGCCGACGGTGCCGCCGAGCGCTCGGCCGGTGCCGCCGACGATCCGCCCGAGGCCGGGGCTGACGGCACCGAGCTTGGTCGCCACAACTCCCGTCAGTCCGGTCACCACCGATCCCAGCCGGCTTCCGGCTGTGGCGACGGTGGTGCCCAGCGTGGTGGTGGCGGCCTGTGTCGCCGCGCCGAGTGTCGCGGTCAAGCTCGGACGCCCACACGTCGCGCAGGGGGTCGGCGGCGTCGAGGCCACGGAGCCGCCGGGCGTGGTCGATGTGAACGAGCCACGGTGCGCGCCGCGGGGGCCGGTGGGGGTGGTGGCCAGGATGGCCGTCGGCAGCCGGCCAGAGGCGGATCCGCCGGCCGTCGGGCTCGTTCCGGCCGTTGTCGCGGCGGAGCCGCTCGCCGCAGCCGCTTGGGCGGAAGCGAACGCCACGAACTGCCTGACCTGAGTCCGAGAGCTCGACGGCCGCAAGTGCCCGGCGAAGAGCGCGCTGGGAGTGCCCTGGGCGCCGACCTGCGGCCAGCCGTGGAACGAGACGACCGCGCTGGCGAAGACGAAGACGATCGCGGCTCCTGCCAGCAACGAGCCGGCGGTCCCGAATCCCGCGATGTAAGCCCGAGTAGCGCGCACGTGTTGCATGTATCGGCCGTCCCGGTCGATTGCTTTAGCAGTTTAACTTCAGGCCGTGGCCAGCGTGGTACTTCGGCCCGGCTGCACACCGATCCCGCCGCGACGCTGCAGCAGATAGAGCCACACCGCTCCCGCGATCATCAGCCCGATGCTCTCGAGTTGCGGGGCCGTCAGATGCGCGAAGACCTCGTGGTTGCGCCGCACGAATTCGACCAGCAGCCGCTCGAGGCCGGCCAGCAGCAGGTAGAACGCGAACAGGGCGCCCGGCCTGAACCGGTCGCGCATCCGCCAGAGCCACCAGGCGACGATCCCCATCGCCAGCGTCTCGTAGATCGGCGTTGGCTGCACCTTCACCCCGGGCGGCGTCGGAACCGTCCCGTGCCGGTAGCTCATCGCCCAGGGCAGGCTCGACGGCTTTCCGTAATCGCCGTCCCCTGAGACCTGGCAGCCGATCCGCCCGATCGCGTAGCCCATGGCCAGCGGCACGCTGGCCAGGTCGAGCAGCCCCAGCGAGAGCATCCCGCGCCACTTCGCCCAGGCGATCACGGCGATCGCCCCTCCGATCACGCCGCCGTACCAGACCAGCCCAGAGCCGGAGAAGATGCTCCCCAGCAGATCGTGCTTGACCTCGCTGTAGTTCTGGACGATGAAATAGACCCGCGAGCCCACCAGGCCGCCGATCATCGCCGCCAAGGCCATCTCGTAGGCGTAGTCGGCGGGTTTGCCGAGCTCTCGCAAGCGCCGAACCAGGATCGCTCCAGCGCCCAGGAAACCGCAGGCGAACACGATCCCGAAGGTCTTCAGCGAGAGACCGAGCACGTGGATCTCGGGCCGCATCCACCAGAGGGTAGGGCTCCGGAACACCGGCGGCCCCCAACCCAAATAGCATGGCCCGCTCCGTGGAGAGTGCGCCGTCCACCCAGCCGTCGGTCGCCGTGGCGATCCCGGCCTACAACGAGGCGGACGGGATCGGCGACTTTCTGCGGGAGATCGACCGCGCGCTCTCCCCTCACGTCAGCTCGCTGGCATTGGTCGTGGTCGACGACGCCTCCGGCGACGAAACCGGCCGCGTGCTCGCCGGGCTGGGCCCGCAACTGAACGGGACGCTCGAGGTGATTCGCAACGCCCAGAACCGGGGCCACGGTCCGAGCGTGCTGGAGGCGTATCGGCGGGCGCTCGCGCGCCGGCCCGACTACGTGCTGCAGGTCGACGGCGACGGCCAGTTCCTCGGCGGTGACCTGCGCCGCGTGCTGGTGCTGCTGATCGACGAGGCGCATGCCGTCTCCGGGGTCCGTCGCTTTCGCCAGGACCCCTGGTTCCGGATGGTCATGACCCGGCTGGTCCGCAGCTATGTGAACCTCAGCTTCGGCGTCAGCGCGCGAGACCCGAACTGCCCGCTGCGCGGGTACGAGGCGGCGATGCTGCAGGACCTGCTGGGCGCCCTCCCCGATGACTGCTTGGTACCGAACCTTTACCTGACCGTCGTGGCCTCTCGGCGCGGGCTGGCGTTGGTCGAGGTGGATGTCAGCCACCGCGTGCGTCGCGGAGGCACCGCCGAGGGCAGCACCTGGAAGCGCGGCTCCCATTCGCCGGTGCCCTGGCGGCTGGTTCGCTTCTCGTTCGCGGCGCTGCTGGAAACGCGCACGTTCCGCGCCTCGCTGTCCACCCCGCACCGGCCCAGGCCGCGGGACCCGCGCCACCGCGCACGCGAGCGTTGAGCCGGTGCCGAAGCTATGCTCGCGGCCGATGGAAGCGACGCCAACGCCGAGCGGGGCTCGGCTGCTGTGGTTGCGTCTCCGCGGCGCTCCGCGCGAGCTACGTGAGGCCGGCAGCCTGCGGGTCTGGTTGATGTACCTCCCCGGGCCCGGCCCCCTGCTGATGTCCTGGATCCGCAAGCGGTGGACCATCTTCCGCAACCCGCACGCCCGTATCGAGTTCCAAGGACCGGTCTACCTCGGCCCCGGCTTCAGCCTGGACATGCCGCGGGGTGGCAGCTTCACTGTGGGACCCGGCGTGGTGTTCCGGCGGAACTTCCGCGCCGAGTTCGGCGGCCCCGACGCGCGGATAACGATCGGGCCGATGGCTGTCTTCACCTACGACGTGGTGATCCAGTGCTCGACCTCGATCGACATCGGCGCGCACTGTCAGTTCGGGCAGGCCACGCTCGTCGTGGACGGCAACCACCGCTTCAAGGACCTCGACCGCCCGATGCTCGCCCAGGGCTACGACCTGACCCCGCTGCGGATCGCCGACCATGCCACCGTCACCACCAAGTGCACGATCGTGGCCGACATCGGCGAGCGCACGTTCATCGGCGCCAACTCGGTCGTCTCGCGCCCACTGCCGGCCTTCTGCGTCGCCGCCGGAGCCCCGGCCCGCGTGCTCGAGTATTTCGGGCCGCCCGGGCACGAGCCGCCGGAGCTGGCGCAAGCGCACGTCGGCGCCTAAAACGGCTTAGACCGGCTGACGCCGGCTGCGACCGGCTGCGACCGGACTACCCTCGGGGTCGTTCGCCGGGCTGCCCGAGCGCGGCCTCGCGCCGGGTCGGCTCGAACAGCTCGACCGGATTGCCGGATGGATCCTCGACCAGGATCTGCTTGCCGCCGACGCCCGCGACTATCTCGTTGCGGAAGGTCGCGCCGCGGGCGCGGAGGTCGCTGACCGTCGTCTCCAGGTCGGAGACCTCCAGCTGGAAGCGGTTCCAGCCACCCGGCGCGGGGACCGTCCCGTCCGGCATCGCCGCGCCCCCGCCCGGGCCTCCCCCGGGCGCGCTCAGCACGAGCCGGAGGTCGCCGAGCGACAGCATCGCGAACGCGGGCGCCGGGTGCATCACCTCCTGAAACCCAAGCCGCTCGCAGTAGAACTCGATTGCGGCGTCGACGTCGTCGACGATGTAGCGGACGCTGACGGTGGCCACGTGATCGAACTTATCCGGTCGCGGGGGCATCGGCAAGCCCCCGGCCTATGCTCGTCCTCTGTGAAGCGGCTACTCACGATCGGCGTCTACGACTGGGATCTCGACGGCTGGCTGCGGGCTCTGCGCGCCGCCGACGTCCGGGTGCTGTGGGACGTTCGCCAGCGTCGCGGCGTTCGCGGCCCGCGCTACGCCTGGGCGAACTCCGTACGCCTGCAGCGCGCTCTCGCCGAAGTCGGGATCGCCTACGCCCACCACAGGGAGCTGGCGCCGACGACCGAGCTGCGCCGCCTCCAGTACGCCGAGGACGCTAGGCAGGGGGTTGGCAAGCGCTCCCGGGTGGAGCTCGCGGCGGCCTACCGCGAGCGCTTCGTGCACGAGATCCTCGCCCGCGTTCCGATGGAGCCGCTGGTCGAGCAGCTCCCCGTGACTGGGGCGTGCGTGCTGCTCTGCGTCGAGCGGGATCCCGAGGCGTGCCATCGGTCGATCGTGGCCGAGCGGCTCGCCGGCGCGGGCGACGTGGCGGTAGACCACCTGCGCCCAGACCGCTGAGCCGGGCCGATTGCCGAGAACGCGCTGAAGGACCACTTCGCTCCGCGGACTAGGCGATCGCCGGCCGATTTGCCGGGGCGGCGCGCGGGTAGGAGCCGTGGCGATGCCTTCGATACCGCCGAAATGAACCGGGCGCGCGCGGCCGCCGCCGCCGTCCTGGTCTCACGGGTCGGCTACGGGGCTGGACTGCTGATCGCTCCCGAGCGCCTCGCGGCGGGCTGGATCGGACCGTCGGCATCCTCGCCCGCCGGACAGATCCCGCTTCGGGCACTGGGCGCGCGCGAGGCCGTGCTGCACGCAGGCGCGCTGATCGCGCTCGTCCGCGACGAGCCACTGCGGCGATGGTTCGCGGCCAGCATTCTCGGAGACCTGACCGACGTGATCTCGACGATCGCGGCCCGGCGCGAGGTTCCCTCCAAGGCACCCGCGCTGACTGTCGTCCTGGGCGGCGGCGCTGCCGTGCTCAGCGCGGCTGTCGCCCGTCAGCTCGAGCGCTGAACCCTTTCTTCGAAACGAAAGCGAATGACATGGCAAGCATGAGAGCGATGCAGGTGAGCGAGGCTGGCGGCGACTTCGAGCTGGTGGAGCGCGATGTGCCGACGCCGGGCTTCGGCGAGGCACTGGTACGCGTGCACGCCTGCGGCGTCTGCCACAGCGATACGTTCGCCAAGAACGGCGGCTACCCGGGCGTCTCCTACCCGGTGGTGCCCGGACACGAGATCGCCGGCGTGATCGAGTCGCTCGGCGACGGCGTGAAGGGGTGGGAGACCGGCAGGCGCGTCGGGGTCGGCTGGTTCGGTGGCAACTGCGGGTACTGCGAGTGGTGCCGCCGGGGATGGCTGATCGATTGCGAGAACATGGAGATCCCGGGGATCACCATGGACGGCGGTTACGCCGACTACGTCGTGGTCAGAGCCAACGCGCTGGCCTCGATGCCTGATGAGATTTCCCCTGAGGAGGCGGCGCCGCTGCTCTGCGCCGGAATCACCACCTACAACGCGCTGCGCCACACCGGGGCGTTCGGCGGCGCTCGCGTCGCGGTCCTCGGCGTGGGCGGACTCGGCCATCTCGGGGTGCAGTTCGCGGCCAGGCTCGGGTTCGAGACGGTGGCGATCGCTCGCGGCACGGCGAAGGAATCGCTGGCCCGCGACCTGGGCGCCCACCACTACATCGACAGCACGGCCGGCGATCCCGGCGAGGCGCTGATGGCACTGGGCGGCGCCGACGTGATCCTCTCCACCGTCACCAGCTCCGACGCGATCGCCGCCGTCTTCGCGGGCCTACGCCCGCGCGGCACGCTGATGGTCGTCGGGGCCTCGATGGACCCGCTCGCCGTTCCCGCCGCCGCATTCATCGCCGGCGGCAAATCCCTCACCGGCCACGCCTCGGGCACCTCCCGGGACTCCGAGGACACGCTGAACTTCAGCATCCTCTCCGGCGTGCGGCCGATGATCGAGACGGTGCCGCTGGAGCGGGCCGCGGAGGCCTACGAGAAGATGATGACCGGCGACGCCCGCTTCCGCATGGTCATCACGACCGGCGCGACGTAAAGGGCATTGGGGGATAACTGTTCATAGTGAACAGTTATCGCCCAACGCCCCCTCGGCGGGACCCGACCCATTCAACCTCGGCGCACGGGACCCAAGTGCCGCTCGGCGGCCGACCGCAGCCGCGCCGCGCGCCCAGGGCGAGCCGAGCCGCCCTCCGAGCGCGGGCGGCGCTCCGAAGCGGTCCCGCCCCGGTAGGCGATCAGGTGCACGCGGTCGTGGTACCGGCGATAGCGCAGCAGCCCCCGCCGAGCCGCGTGCTTCACGATCGCCCGGATCGGCAGCTCGCGGTGCAGCGGCGTGTCGCCCGGGATCGGCTCGAGTAGGTTGACCATCACGATCGATGCCCGTTCCTCCAGCGCCGCCAGGAACGCGAACGGATCATCGACGTGCTCGATCACGTCGAACGCGTAGGCGGCGTCGAAGCCACCGGGCACGTCGGCGTCGAGGTCGTGAACGGGAGCATCGAGGCCGCGGCGGGCCAGACGCCAGCGCAGGTACTCGACGCTGGGGTTGGCGAAGTCGGCGAACTCGACCCGGTAGCCCTGCTGAAGCAGACGCAGCCCGTCGGAGCCGATCCCGCAGCCGTAGTCGAGCAACCGCGCGCCCGGCTCCAGCAGCGAGGTCAGCATCCGCCGGTAGGGCTCCTTGGTGCCGGACATCGCGAACACGGTCAGGTCATACAGGTAGATCTCGCTGGTCCGGTAGAACCTCGCCTCGTCGCCCACCGCCGCCGCCTCCGCGTCGAGCGCGGCGGTGTGCCGCCGCAGCTTGTCCAAGTCGAAGCGCTCGCCGAGGTAGGCGCGGAGCTCCTCGAGGTCGAGCTGGCGCTCCCACCCTTCGTCGAAGCGCGCGGCGATCTGCTGGTGGTACCAGCGGTCCGCCCGTGCCCGCACCCGAGCGTGAATCGGGCCGGCCCGCTCGGGAACCAGGTCCACCACGGCGGGCCACAGGCGCGATACCGCCGGGGCGGCGGCGTGGGCGATCATCCGCTCGCGGTAGTAGGGCTGGAACCAGTCGTGCTTTGACGCCATCAGCCGTTCCGCCACGCCGTTGAGCTCGGCGCGGCGGCGGATCGCATCCAGATCCTGCTGGTGGAGGTGGTGCACCACCGCCTGCGGCTCGTAGCGCAGGCGCATCCCGAGCTGGGCGGCCCGCCAGCCGAAATCGATGTCCTCGTATCCGAACCGGAAATCCGGATCGAAGCCGCCCGTGGCCAGGAACAGCTCGCGCTTGAGCGACACGTTGGAGGTGTAAAAGCGCCCGAAGCCGGCGTCCTCGCCCCCCTCTCGGGACAGCTGGCGGTAATCGAACTGCGTCCCTGACCAGTCGAGCCAGCGGTTGACCCGGCGGCGGGCCACCTCCGGGTGCCAGCTCACGTGGCCGAGCACGGCCACCTGCATCTCCGGCTCCGCGGCGTGGCGCTCGAGATGGCGCTGCACGAGTTCGGGCACCGGAATCGTGTCGTCGTTGAGGAACAGCAGTAGCGGGGTGTCGGCCAGCCGCACGCCGAGGTTGCGCGCGACCCCGGGTCCCTCGTCCTCCCGGACGAGGAAGCTGACGCCGGGCGCCGCCCGCAGCGCGAGCGGGACGATCTGGTCCAGGCCGTTGACGATCACGATCGTCGGGAAGCCGGCGATCGTCTGCTCGGCCAGGGCGCGCAGTGTCCGCTCGAGGATCGCCCAGCGACCGCTGGTCGGGATCACCACGCTCAGGTCGCTCGCGTGCACGACGAGCCGCTCAGTCCTGCAACCGATGCGCGGCGAGCCACCCCTCCACCAGCGGGCCCTCTGAGGTGCAGTAGTCGGGGTGGTCGAAGGCGTGGGCGAGATACATCTGCTCGTGCCACGGGAGATCGAAGTGGGCGCGGGGCAGGCCGTAGCGCAGACCGTGGATCTTGCCGATCTTGCGCTCCCGATGACCGGCGTTGAAGTCGCTGATCGCGGCGCGCTCGCCGTTGAAGTCGCTCCAGCCGTACCCGAACAGGTCATCGAAGTAGCAGGCCACCCGCGGAAGGAGCCCGGCGGTGGGGCCAGCCAGCACGCCGAACGCCTCCACCGTGGCCGAGTAGTAGTCGAGGTCGAAGGCGGCGAATCCCACGGGCGGGTGCTCCGAACGGACGAACTCGGGCACGGTCTCCGACACCGGTCCCAGCACCAGCTCCGCGCGCCGCAGGCGCGCCCGCAGCGCCGGCTCGTCCATCTCGAACCAGCCCGGCTCGATCAGCCAGGGCAGGTCCCGATGGTCGACCGGAGGGGGCATGCCGGATCCGGAGTCGAACCCCAGCACGACGACCTCGACGCCGCTGCACTCGGTGGCCGCCTCCGCGGCCCGCTCGAGGGCCAGCAGCCCGTTGCCGCCGGCCACGCCGAACTCGAGCGCCGCCACGCGCGGGAGCCCCAGCGCCTTCGCCACCCGGACGGCCAGCAGCGTCCCCCACAGGTACTGGGGCCTGGTGTCGACGCCCTGCTCCAGGCACCACCGGAACCTCACACCGACATCGGTGGTGTCCGGCAGTCCTGGCTCTGACCGTCGGCGCGACCGGAACATGCCGGCGCGGTCAGGCCGGCGCGCGGCGGCGCGCCGCCCGCACGGCGTCGAGCAGGACCGGCGGGGTGATCTGCCGGACTATCTCCTTCAGGCGGCCGCCGGGTCCGCGGCCGGCCAGCTCGAGCCCCTGCACGGACCCCGCCCACACCGTGTTGTGCGACGGCCGGGCGGCGCCGTTCTCCTCGGGTCGGCCGTTGCTGTAGTAGTAGAGGGCGAGCGAGCGCCGGCTGCGGTCCTCGGGACAGCTCAGCGGTTCGGGGTGACCGTGGAACGAGCGATCGGTCGTGTTGAACACCACCAGCCGGTTGAAGCTGGGCAGGATCCGCCGCTCGCAGCGCTCCATCCTGCCGCTCCACAGCTCGAGCGCCCCGCCGTACTCCTCGGCCCAGTCGCGGTTCAGGTAGATCAGCACGTTCAGCCGCCGGTCGAGGTTGGTCAACGGATGGCGGTTGAAGTCGACGTGGACGCCGAGGTGGCCGCCGCGGTCGATCTGGTGCAATCCGCCGCCCTCGAGGTGAGGGTCGGGGACGAGCCCCCCGATCGACGTCAGCTCGACGAGGAAGTCGATGAACGCCGCCGAGTTCAGCTCGGCCACGAGGGCGCGCGTGCGCTCGCCCATGCTCGAGTCATCCCGCGTGGCCAGCTTGCGCTCGTTCTCGCTGTCGAACCGCCACCACGCGTCCTCCTGCGCCGAGGGGAACTCGGCCAGCACGTCGTCGAGCACGCTCTCGGGCAGGAAGTCGTCGATCACGATGTGCGGGTAAGGCCTTGCCGCGGCGTATTCCGTGCGATGAGCCGCGGCCAGGTCCCGGAGGTGCTGGCTGTCGAAGTGAAAGGGCCGGGACATCTGCTTCACAGGGCCGCCGTCCGGCGGCGAGGGCGCCTACAGTAGCAACGGCTCAGGCCCCGGCCGGCTTGGCGATAGCGATGATCGAGTGTCCGAACGGCATCCGCCAGCGCGAGAGCAGGTGGCGCTCGGAGCTCATCGTCGCAGCCAGCGCCCGGTTCAAGGTGGGCGACATGGCATGCGAGAGGTTCGTCCTGTCGCCGGGCGCCACGAACCGTTCCTGCAGCTTCTTCAGCAGCACGGCGGGGAGGATCACCGGGAACAGCAAGGTGTTGAAGTAGGTCAGCTTGACCGGCTCGAGCCCCGCCGCGACCAGCTTCCGCCGCAGCTCGGGCACGGTGTAGCGACGTTCATGGTGGGCGACGCGATCGTTGTTGGCATACAGGAACTGGTAGGCCGGCGTGGAGATGAACAGCCGCCCGTCGGGATGGAGCGCCCGCCGGCACTCCCGCAGCGCTCGTACGTCGTCGGCCACGTGCTCGATCGTGTCGAACAACGTCAGCAGATCGACAGTCCCGGCCTCCACCGGCAGTTTGTAGACGGAGCCGAGCCGGACGTTGGCGAAGCCGCGGTTGTGGCAGAACTCCACCAGCTCCGCCGAGGTGTCGACCCCCCAGACCTCGCCGAACCTGGCCAGCGGCTCGAGCATGCCGCCCGCCCCGCAGCCGACGTCGAGCACCCGCAGATCGGAGCGCCCGGCCAGCTCGAGTCCCAGCAGGTGGAAGAAGATCCGCCGCCGTCCGACGAACCAGAAGTGCGTACGCTCGAGCTCGACGAACTGTCGGTTGGCTGTCTCCTCCATCGCGCTATGCGGACGGGCGGGCGAGCACGACCATCTCGTCCATGAAATTCAGGTACACGCTGGCCGACTCCAACCGAGCCAGCGGCGACAGCGCCTTCGAGATCAGAGGATGGACCCGGCCCGCTCGCTCGGCGATGAAGTGGAGCGAGACATACTTTCCCCCGTAGCGGTGGGTCAGTCGCTCGGTCGCGAAGCCGGCCGAGCGCAGCAGCTCCCGGGCCGTCGACGGGGTGAAGTGGTAGATGTGCTCGGCGTGCTTGAAGTGATGCCACTTCGGCCCGAGCAGGCGGGCGAAGCGGCTGTCGATGTCCTGGGTCTCGAGCACGAGCAGGCCGTCGGGCTTGAGCAGCGCTCGGGCATTCGCGAGCAGCCCGCGCGGATCTGGCACGTGCTCGACCACGTCCCACATGGTGATCAGGTCAAACGAGCCCTCGGCGTGGGGCGCGGTGTCCAGCGTGCCGAAGTGAACGGCGTCCCCGAAGCCGAAATGGTCGCGAGCATGCGAGCCGATCGCCTCGGAAACCTCGACGCCGTAGGTCTCAAAGCCGCGCTCGCGCAGCACGGCCATGCAGAAGCCCGCAGCGCAGCCCACGTCGAGCGCGCGGCCGGAGCGCGGGCCGGCCCCCAGCGCGAAGTCCAGCCGGCGCCGGAAGGTCCGCAGGTACAGCGGCTCATCGGCCCGGTAGTCGTGATAGCCCCGCGTCTTCGGCGAAACCGACCGCCAGTAGGTGTCGTCGGCGTAGATCCCGACCAGACCTTCCGGATCCAGGCGCGGCGAGACGAAGCCCAAGCCGCAGGCCGAGCAGCGATGAACCGAGTAGGGCGGCTCGACGAAGGCGATCTCGAAGCGGTCCGATCCGCACAGCGGACAGCGGGTGAGCACCACAGGGGCGATATCCAGGGTCGTGCTCAAGACGGTTACCCGAAGTGCTCGGACTCGGTGGCGACTGCCTCGTGGCCGGCGTCGTCGCGTTCCTCGACGGTCGCCCAGGCCATCCTGCGACCCATCTCGATCGACTGGTCCATGTTGTTGTAACGGAAGAGGCCCTGCCGGCCGCCGGTCTTGATGTTGGTCAGCGAATGCACGAAGTCGAGCACCGGGGTGAGGTTCTGCTTATAGGTGAGGTCGTAGACCGGATAGGCGTGCGGGATCTTCTTGATGAAGGCGTCTAGCACCTCCTCGCGTCGGATGAAGCCGATCGACTCGAGGTCGGAGACGGCGATCCGGGTCAGCTCCTCGTCATCCGCTCGCCAGTGCTCGTCGCCGATGCGGCAGGTGATCTCCGCGCAGACCATGGTCTTGTCCGCCGGAGCGCAGTCCGGGCTGAAGTTCTTGGGCTCCGAGATGCGGTGGATCGTCAGGTGGGACTCGGGCAGATACAGCCAGCTGTCAGGCGAGACCGAGGCCTTGGCCAGCTTCAGGTAGACGAAGATGATCGAGACGTATTGGAGCTTGCCGATCGCGCCGAGCACGGGGGCCGGCGCGGCCGGGCGCGCACTCCGCGCCAACGCGGTGATCGGGATCGTCGAGATGTAGTGGTCGGCCTCAACCGAGCCCGGGACGCGGCCGCCGTAGTTGACCCCGGTCACCTCCGAGCCCTCCCGGTGCAGGCGGGTGACCGGCGCTCCCGTGATCACCGTCGAGCCCATCGCCTCCAGCTCGCGAACGTACCCGCGGGCGATCTCGCCGATCCCTCCGTGGGCGGGGTAGATGAAGCTCCTGACCAGCCCCCGGGGCGTGTCGCCCTTCTTGACCAGCGTCTTCTTGACTGCGTCGACCAGGTCGAGCTGCGAGATCCGCTGGCTGGCCCAGTCGCCGGAGATCTCCCGCGGCGGCATCTTCCACGATTTCCCCGTGTAGAGGCCGAAGAAGAGGTCGTAGAGCGTGCGGCCGAAGCGCTTGGTCACCCACCCCTCAAAGTTCTCGTCACTGAGATGGGTGAGCCCGAAGCGCTCGGTGAAGCGCACCTTGGCGTAGTCGGCGAACGAGCGGATCAGCACTCGCGGCGGGAGGTTGCGCAGCACGTTTCCGGCGTTCAGCGGATAGTCGAAGAAGCGTCCCATCAGCACGATCCTGGAGAGCCGCTGGGCCTGGCGGTGATTGCCCGCCAGGATCGTCTTGACGTGCTCGATCAGCTCCTCGTCGGTGGTGTGGAAGCGATGCGGGCCGAAGTCGTAGGACCAGTATTCGCCGCCGCTCTCATCGCTGAACGAGGAGGCCATCCCCCCGACGTGCTCCTCGCGTTCGAGCACCGTGACCTCCACGCCGGCCTTGGCGAGCTCGTACGCGCAGGCCAAACCGGCGAGTCCGCCCCCAAGTACGCACACGCGTTGGATCATCCGGCGCCCGATGGTAGCCGCACGTCGGCGCCCTCGCGGACTCCGAGGGCCCCTACCGCGGCCAGTACCACGATCAACGGCTCGAGCGTCGCGCGGTAGCGCGTGCCCCCCTCGACGGTGAACGTGACCGAGGCTCCGAGTGCGAGCGCGATCACCCCCATGACGACGGCTCGGCGCCGCCGGCGGGCGCGCCACAGACCGACCAGCGCCAGGGGAAGCAGCACGTCGTAGACATCCAACCCGACCTCGGAAACGACTCGACTGCGACCCTCGAACGGCACCTCGGCCAGAGAATTCGCCCGGCGGCGAACGTCCCACAGCCGGGACAGGCCGTTCCAGAAGAAGGCGGCGAACGGCGAGGCGGGGTGCGCGGAGATGTACGAGACGCCTCGGTGGATCAGCTCCGAGCGCAGCTTCACGTCGCTGAGGGGGTGCTGGGGGTTGAACAGATCGACGACATTGGGAGGCTCGCGGCGCCAGCCGTACGGAGACACGGGGTCATGGGCCGAGGTTGAGTTGAACGTGCCATACAGCGCGGCGTCCTGCATCGAGATCGGCACGAAGCCATGCAGGACGACCGCGTTTCGCAGCGTCCAGGGCGCCACCACCAGCGCCGCGGAGAGCGCCGCGATCGCCGCCAAGCCGATCCCTCGGCGCCAGCCCGCGCTCGCCCCCCAGGCGACCAGCGCGCCCAGCACCAGAAACTCGCCGCTCGGCCGGACCAGCAGCGAGACCCCGACCAGCACTCCGGCCACGATGGCGCCCCGCCGCGACGGCGCCCGGGTCAGCATCACGATCAGCACCGCCAGGGTCAGCGGCGTGGCCAGGGACTCCGGATAGAGCAGCTCCTCGTACTGCCAGGCCAGCGGGTACAGGGCCACCGCGGCCGCGGCGACGATCGCGACCCGCGCTCCGAACAGCCGCCGGGCGAGCACCCAGCTCAGCAGAATCGTCACAGCGCCCAGCGGGACCTGGACCAGGCGCACCGCCGTGGGGTGATGCCCCAGCAGCGTGTACCACAGCCCCACCCACGCGGGATAGCCCGGAGCCTTCCACGCCCCGGCATGCTCGATCCCGTAGGGCAGCGAGGTCCAGAACAGATGGCCGTGGGCGATCATCTGCCCCTCCAGGTCGTACTCGGGCGCGTCTCCCGCCAGCGCGTAATGGCGGGTCGCCAGCACGTAGAGCAGGCGGAGCGCCACACCGATCACGACCGCGCCCGCCAGCCAGCCGAGCTCGCGAGTCGGGACCTCCTCCCCGGCCAGCCGGTGCAGATATCGAGACGCTCGCCGCAAGGGTCCTCAGTGTGCCTCGTGCCCCAGTCGAGGTGTGCCTCGTGCCCCAGTCGAGGTGTGGCTCGTGCCCCAGTCGAGTGGTCAAGGAGCCCCGATAAAGTAGGCCGGTGTCCGCGCTGACCGCACGCACGCGCGTTCGCGTGCATGGGAGCCGGTCCGCAGCCCTGGCTGGACTGGTGGCGCTGGCGCTGGTGGTGCGCCTCGCGGTGATCGTGGCCACCCCGCACTTCGTCCCGGTGACCGACGCCTCGGAGTACGACCGCGATGCCGTCACCCTGGTGCACAACGGGTCGTTCCCGGAGTCGGTGGCCACCTTCCACGGTGGCCCCACCGCCTACCACCCGCCGCTGTTCCCGGTGGCGCTGGCCGGGGTCTACAAGCTGGTCGGCACCGGCTCAGAGCACACCCGCTGGGACGCCGGCCGGGTGCTCGAGGCGCTGCTCGGCGCCGTCACCGTGCTGCTGATCGGACTGATCGCCACCCGCCTCTGGGACCCACGGGTCGGACTGATCGCCGCCGGGATCGCCGCCGTCTACCCACCCCTGATCCTGATCGGCTCCTCGCTGCTCTCCGAATCGCTGTTCATCCCACTAGTGCTCGCCGCCGTCCTCGCCGCCCTGCAATACCGAGACGACCGGCGCCTGCGCTTCGCCGCCCTGGCCGGCGTCCTCGTCGGCCTCTCCGCCCTGACCCGCGGCAACGGCATCCTCCTGGCCATCCCAATCGGCTTCCTCGTCTGGACCACACACCCCGGCGGGCGAGGCCGCCTCACCCGACCCGCACTGAAAGCCCCCGCCCTGGCGCTAGCCGCGGCGGTCCTGATGCTCGTCCCCTGGACCGTCCGCAACCTCCACACCTTCCACAGATTCGTGCCAATCGCCACCGAAACCGGCTACGCGCTGGAGGGCACCTACAACTCCACCGTTCAACACGACAAACGCTTCCCCGCGCTGTGGTCGGCGCCGTTCCTCCCGGTGATCCAGATCGACAAGGCGCACCCCCGATCCAATGAGCAGGAGATCTCGGATCGCCTGCAGAGCATGGCCTGGCGCTACATCCGCCACCATCCCGCCTCGGTGCTCAAGACCGCATATTGGAACACGTTGCGGATGCTCGGCGTGAGCCCGGGCGTCGAGCGCTATCTGGCCCCGTACGAGGGATATCCGCGGTGGCTGGCGGGGCTGTCCGCCTACGCGTTCTGGCCGCTGCTGGCGCTGGCCATGCTCGGCTTCGGCGCGCGCGCGGCCCGCCGCGTTCCGTGGGCGCTGTGGGCCTGTCCGCTGCTGGTGTACCTGGTCGCGGCGTTGCTCGAGGGGACGACCCGGTACCGCTCGCCGGCGGATCCGTTCCTGATCATGCTGGCGGCGCTCGGCGCGGTGGCCGTGAACGATCGGCTGCTGGCCCCCGTTTGGCGAGCCCGGGCTCGGGCCGCGGTGACCGTGTGAGTGTCAGGGCGCTGCCCGTCCGGCCCGATCTCCCCGTCGCGACGCGGGGGGCCGGGCTGCGCCGGCCGCTGGCCGCGTTGGTGGTCCTCGCGCTGGTGATCCGGCTGGCCATTCTCTTCGCCACCCCGGATTTCGCCCCAGTGACCGACGCCGGCGAGTTCGATCAGATCGCCGTCTCGGTGGCCCAGACCGGCAGCTATCCATCCTCGTACCTCAACCCGCGGGGCGGTCCCTCGGCGTTCCGCCCGCCGCTGTTCCCGGTGGCGCTGGCCGCCGTCGACAAGGTGGTCGGCACCGGCTCGGAGCACACCCGCTGGGATGCCGGCCGGGTGCTCGAGGCGCTGCTCGGCGCGGTCACGGTGCTGCTGATCGGGTTGATCGCCACCCGCCTCTGGGGCTCCCGGGTCGGACTGGTCGCCGCCGCGATCGCCGCCGCCTACCCACCCCTGATCCTGATCGGCTCCTCGCTGCTCTCCGAATCGCTGTTCATCCCGCTCGTGCTCGCCGCCGTCCTCGCCGCCCTGCAATACCGAGACGACCGGCGCCTGCGCTTCGCCGCCCTGGCCGGCGTCCTCGTCGGGCTCTCCGCCCTGACCCGCGGCAACGGCATCTTCCTGATCATCCCGATCGGCTTGATGGTCTGGACCGCGCAACCGGGAGGGCCGGGTCGCCTCACTCGGCACGCGCTAAAAGCGCCGACCGTGGCGCTGGCCGCGCTCATCCTCGTACTGGTCCCCTGGACCGTGCGCAACCTCGAGCGCTTCCATCAGCTGGTGCCGGTGACCACGGAGACGGGCTACGCGCTGGCGGGGACCTACAACTCCGCGGTGCAAAACGACAAGCGCTTTCCCGCGCTCTGGCGCCCGCCGCTGGTGCAGATGCAGGGGGCGTTCAACCAACCCGGCGCCACCGAAGCCAGCGTCTCCGCCACGTTGACCCACGCGGCGGTGCACTACATCCACCGGCACCCCGGATCCGTGGCCACGACGGTCTACTGGAACACGCTGCGGCTGCTGAACCTCACCGGCGCCGGGGTTGAGCGCGACTTCGCCCGCGGCGAGGGCTACCCGATCTGGCTGGCCGAGCTGAGCGTCTACGCGTTCTGGGTGCTCCTCGCCCTGTCCATCGCGGGCTTCGTCACCCGGTCCGCGCGGGCCGCTCCGGCGGCTCTGTGGGCCTGCCCGTTGGTCATCTACCTGTCGACCGCTCCACTGCTGGGGCTGACCCGCTACCGCTCCCCGGCCGACCCGTTCCTGATCATGCCGGCGGCGATTGCGTTGCTGGCGGCCTGGGACTTCGGCCGCCGCAATCGCGCGGCCGCGGACACCACCGCCAGCGCGGCCAGCAACAGGAAGAACGGATCGGCCGGCGCGCGGTAGCGGGTCAACCCCTCCAGGAACACCGTGCTCAACAGGATCACCGCCGGGCATCCCCACAGGGCGAGCGGCGCGCGCCGAGCGGCCCCGGTCAGCGCCCCGGCGATTGCCAGGGCGAGCAGCACCCAGAATGCGTAGACGCTGTCGCGCGCCAAGCGCAGCGGATACCCCTCGCCGTAGGAGAACACCTCCTCCAGCGTCGTTCCGGTGAGGTTGAACAGGCGCGCCGCGCTGAGGTACCCGGTCCTCAGCACCGATCCGGGGTGGTGCTCGATGTAGTGCAACCCGATGCTGGTCAGCCTCGAGGAGACCTCCGCCTCGTTCGCGGTCGGGTGCGCGAGCGACAGGGCCCGCATCTGGTCCAGCGGCGGGTACCACAGGGCCGGGAAGGCCTTGCGGTACTGGTCGGCGTTGTTGTACGTGCCGGCCAGCGCGTACCCGGTCTCGGTCGTGGTGGGGACCAATCGGTGAAATGCGCTGTAGTTGCGGATCGTCCAGGGGAGCACGGTGAGGACCGCGGCAGCCAGCAAAGCGGCGGGGGCGCGGACACCGCGCACACCGCCGCGCACCGCGCACACCGCGCAAACCGCGCACGCCGGGGTCACCGGGGACACCGCGCCGGGCCGAGCGAGGTCCCCGATCCCAGACCAGGAACACGAGCGGGATCGCCAGGACGAATCCGTTCCCACGGGTCAGCGCGGCCAGTCCGGTCAGGACGCCGGCCAGCACCGCCCACCTCCAGCGATGTTCCGAATCGCGATGAATCAGCGCCGCCAGCACCGCCCCCAGCACCACCGGAATGAACAACGATTCCGAGAGCAGCGACGACCCCACGAGCACGAGCGGGGGGTAGATCGCCGCGAGCCCCGCCGCCACAAGCCCGACCACGGGCCCCCATATCCGCCAGCCGATCAGGCAGATCAGGCCGACGGCGATCGCCCCCAGGACCGCCTCCATCACGCGACCCGCCTCCCACCGCGCTCGCTCGGAGCTCGTCCCCGTCACCTTGTAGACCGCGGCCAGGGCGACCGGGAACAGCGGCGGCCGGAAGGCCGTGGGACCCCTGGGCGCCCACTCGGCCGACGTCGGAAAGTGGCCGGTGTTGGCGAGCGACACCGCGAGCCGGTCGAAGTCGGCGGCGTCCGTGCGGGCCTGGTAATCCGCCGTCGCGAACACGACGACGAGTCGCACGATCAGGGCAACCACGACGAGTCCGGCGAAGCAGTAGGCGAGGCGAGGCCGTGGTCGCTGTGGGTGCGGATCGTTCACGGCGCCTGCATCACGGGCGTCGCCACGATACCGCGCCCTTGGTAGCTTCGAGGCGTCGATGAACCCGGAACCCGCCGGCAACGTTGCGCTGAGTCGGCCGGGCTCACATCGCTCCTGGCTGCTCGGGCTGGTGGCGCTGGCCCTGGCCCTGCGGCTGGTTGTCGTGTTCGCCAGTCCGCATTTCTCCCCGCTGGAGGACTCGGCGGCCTATGACCGCAACGCCGTGGCGCTGGCCCGGACCGGGTCGTTCATCCCGGTGTCCCAGCAGACCCTCCACGCCGGCCCGACCGCCTTCTACCCGCCGCTGTTCCCGGTGACGCTGGCCGGGGTCTACAAGCTGGTCGGCACCGGCTCAGAGCACACCCGCTGGGACGCCGGCCGGGTGCTCGAGGCGCTGCTCGGCGCCGTCACCGTGCTGCTGATCGGACTGATCGCCACC
Source organism: uncultured Solirubrobacterales bacterium (assembly GCA_963744755.1). Classification (GTDB taxonomy): domain Bacteria; phylum Actinomycetota; class Thermoleophilia; order Solirubrobacterales; family Solirubrobacteraceae; genus Palsa-465. Next base: position 413,210 of record CAVUUS010000001.1, read on the forward strand.
CGCCTCTGGGACCCACGGGTCGGACTGATCGCCGCCGCGATCGCCGCCGTCTACCCACCCCTGATCCTGATCGGCTCCTCGCTGCTCTCCGAATCGCTGTTCATCCCACTAGTGCTCGCCGCCGTCCTCGCCGCCCTGCAATACCGAGACGACCGGCGCCTGCGCTTCGCCGCCCTGGCCGGCATCCTCGTCGGGCTCTCCGCCCTGACCCGCGGCAACGGCATCCTCCTGATCATCCCGATCGGCTTGATGCTCTGGACCACTCGCCCGGGGGGAGCCTCGCCTCACCCGGCACGCGCTGAAAGCCCCCGCCCTGGCGCTAGCCGCGGCGGTCCTGATGCTCGTCCCCTGGACCGTCCGCAACCTCCACACCTTCCACAGATTCGTGCCAATCGCCACCGAAACCGGCTACACCCTCGACGGCACCTTCAACGCCGCGGTGCAGACCCGCGAGCAGCGGTTCCCCGCCCTGTGGGTGATGCCCCAGGCGCGGACGCAGCAGCTCTACGCCGAGGATCGCCACGCCAATGAGGCCTCGATCTCCGAGACGCTGACCCGCGAGGCGCTGCACTACATCCGGGCGCACCCGGTCTCGCTGCTCAAGACCACGTACTGGAACACCGTGCGGATGCTCGATCTGACCCCGAGCGTGGAGCGCTACTTCGCGCCCTACGAACGCTATCCGCGGTGGCTGGCCATGCTCAGCGTGTACGCGTTCTGGCTGCTGGCGGTTATCAGCATCGCGGGCGGCCTGACCCGCGCCGCACGGCGCGCGCCGCGGGCGCTCTGGGGCTGTCCGCTGGTCATCTACGCGTCAACCGTGCTGTTTCTCGGTCTGACCCGCGGCCGCTCGCCGGCCGACCCGTTCCTGATCATGCTCGCCGCGCTCGCCGTGGTCGCGGCCGCGGACCGTTTCTGGACGCGGCAGACGCGCGGCCGCTTGGTAGCTTCGGGCCGGCGATGAGCCAGGAGACGCGGACCGGGGACGGCGATCCGGCAGTCCGGGTCGAGCGGCGGCGCTCGCACCGGGCCTGGCTGCTCGGCCTGGTCGCGCTGGCCCTGGTGCTGCGCCTGGTCGTCGTTTCCGCGAGCCCGCACTTCTCGCCGATCAATGATTCGGCTTCCTACGACCAGGACGCGGTGTCGCTGGCCACGCATGGTTCGTTCCCGGAGTCACCGGCGACCTTCCACGGTGGCCCCACCGCCTTTCATCCGCCGCTGTTCCCGGTCACGTTGGCCGGGGTCTACAAGCTGGTCGGCACCGGCTCAGAGCACACCCGCTGGGACGCCGGCCGGGTGCTCGAGGCGCTGCTCGGCGCCGTCACGGTGCTGCTGATCGGACTGATCGCCACCCGCCTCTGGGGCTCCCGGGTCGGACTGGTCGCCGCCGGGATCGCCGCCGTCTACCCACCCCTGATCCTGGTCGGCTCCTCGCTGCTCTCCGAATCGCTGTTCATCCCCCTCGTGCTGGGAGCCGTCCTCGCCGCCCTGCAATACCGCGACACCCGGCGCCTGCGCGTCGCCGCCCTGGCCGGCGTCCTCGTCGGGCTCTCCGCCCTGACCCGCGGCAACGGCATCTTCCTGGCCATCCCGATCGGCTTGCTGGTCTGGACCGCGCAACCGGGAGGGCGGCCTCGCCTCACCCGGCACGCGCTGAAAGCCCCGGCCGTGGCGCTGGCCGCGCTCATCCTCGTACTGGTCCCCTGGACCGTGCGCAACCTGAGCGCGTTCCACAGCTTCGTCCCGATCGCCACCGAAACCGGCTACGCGCTGGAGGGGACCTACAACTCCGCGGCGCAACACGACAAACGCTTCCCCGCGCTGTGGAGCACTCCGTTCGTGCAGATGTACCGGGCCTACACCGCCGACCGGACGGGCACGGAGGCCGACGCGTCCGGCCGGTTGACCCGCGAGGCGGAGGACTACATCCGGGCCCACCCGCTCTCGGTCCTCAAGACCGTGTATTGGAATACCGTGCGCCTGCTCAATTTGACTCCCGGCATCGAGCGATATCTGGCCCCCTATGAGGGCTATCCGCGGTGGCTGGCCATCCTCAGCGTGTACGCGTTCTGGCTGTTGCTGGCCCTGAGCATCGCGGGCCTCATGCTCCGAGTCGCGCGGGCCGCGCCGCTGGCGCTGTGGGTGTGCCCGCTGGTCATCTACCTGTCAACCGCCCCGCTGCTCGGGCTGACCCGCTACCGCTCGCCGGCCGACCCGTTCCTGATCATGCTCGCCGCTGTGGCCCTCGTCCAAGGCCGGGAGCGGCTGCCCGGCCGCGTCAGGGCTCGGCCGGCCGGCAAGATCGGTCCCCGCCTGCCCCGCCGGATCACGGCCCAGGGATGAGCCCCGCCGCCTTTCGGCGCGCCTTCGCCGCCGTGCTCGTGCTCGCCCTGGTCGTACGGGTGGTGGTGATCGCGACCACGCCGCATTTCGTCCCCGCCACCGATGCCGCCGACTACGACCGCATCGCCGTCTCGCTGGCCGACACCGGAGGCTTGCCCAGCTCCGAGTACTTCACCGTTGCGCACGGTCCGACGGCATACCGGCCGCCGTTCTTCCCGCTCGTCCTGGCCGGCGCCTACAAGCTCAGCGGCACGCACGACGCGAAGGCCCGCTGGCAGGCGGCCCGGATCCTGGAGGCGCTGCTGGGGACGCTCGCCGTCGCGCTGATCGCGCTGATCGCGCTTCGCCTCTGGAGCCCGGGCGTCGCGCTGACCGCGGCCACCATCGCCGCCATCTACCCCCCGCTCCTCCTGGTCGGATCGACGTTGCTCAGCGAGTCGCTGTTCGTCCCGCTCGTGCTCGGCGTGGTGCTGGCGGCGCTCGGTGCTCGCGACACCCGACGCTTGCGCTGGGTCGCGCTGGCCGGGGTCCTGATCGGGCTCGCCACGCTCACCCGCGGCAACGGGATCGTGCTCCTGGCGCCGGTGGCCGCGATGGTCTGGACCGGGACTCCGCGCCTTTCCTGGCCCGCGTTGCGCGCACCGCTGACGCTGCTCGGCGTCGCGCTGCTCACGCTGGTCCCGTGGACGATCCGCAACCAGCACGTCCTGCACGCGTTCGTGCCACTGACCACCGAGAGCGGGTACGCGCTGGCCGGCACGTATCAGTCGGCGGCGCAGAACTCCTCCGCCAATCCCGCGTTCTGGCTCCCGCCGCGAGCCGATGTCGCCAGGGTCCTGGCCCACGCGCCCGACGACAACGAGGCCCAGATCTCCAGCGCCCTGAACACGGTCGCCTTCGACTATGTGAAAGCCCATCCGGCCAGCCTGCTGAAGACGGCCGGCTGGAGCACGCTGCGGCTGTTCAACCTGGTCGGGACCGGGTTCGAGAACCGCCTGGCCCGGTATGAGTCCTTCCCCCGAGGCCTGACCGAGGCCAGCGTGTACTCGTTCTGGGCGCTGGCCCTGCTGGCCATCGGCGGCGCGTTCACCAGGGCGGCGAGGGGCCGGCCGAGGTCGTTCTGGTGGTGTCCGGTTGCGTTGCTGCTCAGCACGGTTCTGCTGTTCGGCACCACCCGCTATCGCGTCCCCGCCGACCCGTTCTTCGTGATGCTGGCGGCGGTGGGCCTGGTCGCCGCCTACCGCCGGCTCACGGCCGGACCGGCCGCGCCATCCGCGGCCGCTCAGACCGCGCCGAGCGTCCGGTAGAGCTCCAGGTAAGCCTCGGTACAGCGGTCGGTCGAGAGCTCCTCGGCGCGGCGGCGGCAGCGGTCCGAGGTCCCCGGCTGCCCGCTCAGCTCCAAGGCGTCGAGCAGCGACGAGGCCAGCGCTCCGGGGGTCAAGCTGTCGAACAGGCCACCGATCCCCGGGCGGTCGATCAGCTCGGGGATCGCCCCGTCGTCATATCCGATCACCGGAGTCCCACAGGCCAGTGACTCGGCCAGCACCAGCCCAAAGGCCTCGTTGGTGGCCGGCAGCGCGGTGACCCAGGCCTGGCGGTAGGCGTCGGCCAGCGCTCCGCGGCGGTCCAGATCGGCCAGCTCGACGCCGGCCGCCTCGAGGTCGACGCCCGCCCGGCGCGCGGCCGCCGCGTCCCGCGGCCGGGAGAGGACCAGCCGGGCATCCGGCCGCTCACGACGGACCAGGGCGAGCGCCTGCACGAGCAGACCGACGTGCTTGCGCGGCTCCTCCGACGCGGCGCTGCAGATGATCGTCGGCCGGTCGGCGCGGGCCTGACTCGGGCGGAAGACCTCCAGATCGACTCCGGGAGCGATCACGGGAGCCTCGTAGCCCAGCCAACGCTGGAACGCGTCGGCGGCGTAGCGACTGAGTGCCACCACCGCATCGCAGCCTCGCAGCGCGGCCAGGGTCAGCTCGAGGCGGCGGCGTCGCTCCATCAGGCCGGCGTGATCAGGGATGCCCAGGTAGGAGAGCACCGCCACCGCGCCGGTCCGACGCCGGTAGCGGGCCGCCGCCAGGGCATCGGGCGGGTGGACTGCGTGGGCCACCTCGTAACCGCCCGCCCTGAGCACCGCGTAGCTGAGCGGGACGTGGGTCAGGTAGGGCTCGTAGAGCCGGCGCAGGAGGCGCCCCTGCGGGGGGCGCGGAACCCGCACGATCGGCAGACCGTCCTCGACGGTCCGGCGCGGAGGGCCCGGGTGACTGGTGATCAGCCGCGGTTGGTGCCCCCGCGCGAGCAGGCCGTCGGCCAGCTCCCGGGTGAAGCGCTCACCGCCGCGCCGGACCTCAGGCCAGAAGCAGGGACTGAGCAGCGCGACGCGCAGCCTGCAACCCTTCCCGCGACGGGTAAAAGATCATCACCAGGAGGCACAGGGAAACAGATGACCGAGGTGACCGCGCCCACCTCCCCCACCGCCGAGCTGGTGGACGAAGTAGCCGGCCTGACCTGGTACCACACGATCGAACTGCCCGGGGCGATCCTGACCCCGGGCGAGTACGACACGCGCCGGGCGCTGGCCAAGGTCCCCTTCCCGGAGGATCTGCGCGGCCGGCGCTGCCTCGACGTGGGCACCCATGACGGCTTCTGGGCGTTCGAGATGGAACGGCGCGGAGCCGAAGAGGTGCTGGCCATCGATCTGGACGACCCGCGCCGGATCGACTACTCGGACCCGCTTCCGCAGCTGTCCGAGCAGGCGATCGCCGATCGCGAGTCCCGCCCGCTGGCGTTCGCCTGCGCCCATCGCGCGCTGCGCTCGCGCGTTCAGCGCCGTGACCGATCGGTCTACGAGCTGACCCCGGCCCAGGATGGCCACTTCGACTTTGCCTTCATCGGAACGCTGCTGCTGCATCTCCGTGACCCCGTCCGCGCGCTGAGCGCGATCCGCTGCGTGCTCCGGCCGGGCGGCCGTCTGCTCGTCAACGACGCGATCTCGCTGCGCATGTCGCTGCGCCATCCCCGGTCGCCTGTGCACACGCTGTCGCTGCTGCCCGGCAAGCCGTTCTGGTGGGTGCCCAACGTCGCCGGTCTGAGCCGATACCTGGATAAGGCGGGCTTCTTCGTCATAGACCGTGGTCGCCCTTACCTGATCCCTCGCGGCCCGGGCTACGCGCGGCCACCGCTGCCCCAGACGGCGACCAACTTCGTTTGGCGGACCGTTCACGAGCGCGGCATGCCCCATGCCTGGGCGCTCGGCCGGGCGCCGTGAGGATCAGCGTCGTCGTCCCGGCCCGCGACGCCGCGGCGACGATCGGGCGAACGCTGGTGGCGCTGGCCGCCCAGGAGACCGACCAGGACTACGAGGTGATCGTGGTCGACAGCGGTTCGCGCGACGAGACCCGTGGGATCGTGCTGGCGGCTGGCACGGCCATGCTGCTGCGCAATCCCGGTGGTGAGCCGGCCGGCTCGCGCAACCTCGGAGCGAGTCACGCCACCGGAGCCGTGCTGGCGTTCACGGACGCGGATTGCGAGCCGGCGCCGGATTGGCTGGCGGCGGGCAGCCGGGCGCTGGAGCACGCCGACATCGTCCAGGGGCGAGTCGAGCCCGCCGCCCCGACCGGGCCGTTCGACCGGTCGCTGACCGTCGAGCGCGAGTACGGGCTCTACGAGACGGCAAACCTGTTCGCCACCCGCGAGGTGTTCGACCGCGTCGGCGGCTTTCACCCGGCGATCGAGCTGGACCGTGAGCGGGCCCACCCGTTCGGCGAGGACGCCTGGTTCGTGTGGCGGGCCCGCCGGGAGGGCGCCACCACGGCGTTCGCCGGAGACGCCCTGGTCCGTCACGCCGTGTTCCCCCGAACCGCCGTCGGCTACATCGCCGAGCGGGCGCGGTGCCGTTACTTCCCGCCGCTCGTCGCCCGGATCCCCGAGCTGCGCGAGGGCTTCCTGCACCACCGGGTGTTCCTCTCGCCGGACAGCCTGCGGTTCGATGCCACGGTGGCGGCGGTGCTCACCGCCGGCCTGACCCGCCGGCGCCTGCCGGCCCTGCTCGCCGTCCTGCTCTACGCCGCGTCGCTCGAGCGGGGTACGCGCGGCGGCGGCGCGGCCGAGCGAGCCCGGCTCGTCGCCTCGCGGCTGGCCGCCGACGCGCTCACGTTCGTCTCGCTCGTGCAGGGCAGCGCCGCCGCGCGCACGCTCGTGCTCTGAAAGCGAGTCAGCCGGCCGCGGGCCTGGCTTCAGCCGGCCGCCGGCCTGGCCTCAGCCGGCGCCGGCCTGGCCTTCACGTAGCCGATGGCCTCGCGCACCAGCGCCGACTCGAACCACCACGTGCCGATCACGGTCGCGATCAAATACGCGCAGAGCTCGGCGATCACCTGCGCCGCCGTGCGCTGGCCGGTCTCGAGCCCGCGCATCACCAGCACGACAGCGACCGCCGGCAGCGTCGGCAGCACGGCCCGGGCGGCATGGCGGACGAACACGAAGCCTTCGAACAGGCGGCTGAGATACCAGGCCCGGAAGATCAGGTGCACGGCCGCCTGCGCGCCGATCCCGATCTCGAGCCCGGCCAGCCCGTGGGTGAGCAGCAGCGGGAGCCCGACGGCCAGGAAGGTCACGGTCGCGGCGACCGCGGCGACGGCAACGGGCCGGGTGCTCGAGCGCGCGCGGAAGTAGTCGTCCCAGTTGAAGCCGATGTGGCTGACCGCGGCCACGGCGCCGGTGACCTGGAGCAGTCCGACCGCCGGGCGCCACTTCTCGCCCAGGACGAAGTGCACGAGGTCACCCGCGAACAGCGTCAGCGCCGCGCCGAAGGGCATCGCCCACATCAGCGCCAGCCGGTTGGACTTCACGAACGACTCGCGGAGCAGATCCAGACGGCCCTGGATCGCGCAGATCGCCGGGTACAGGGTCCCGCTGACCAGATCGTCGAGCCGCGAGGTGAACGCGGTGATGTTGGCCGCCAGCGCGATCGCGCCGACCCCGGCCAGGCCGAGATGGGCGTTGCCGGCGATCACCGTGCTGTTGGCCAGGATCACGCTGCACACGGTGGCGACGAAGAGCGGGCCGGAGAACTTCGCGTACAGCCGCAGCGAGCCGCGGTCGTAGCGCCAGCGCAACGGAAACGGGGAGGTCGCGATCGCCACGATCGCCGCCGCCCAGGCGCCGCACACCACCCCGAGCGCGAGCGCCCAGTAGCCGGCCCCGGCGATCGCCAGCCCAACCGCCACCACGAATCCCACGATCGGCTCGATCGCGGCCAGCGAGCGCTGGCGGACGAAGTCCATGGAGCGGTAGTAGACCCAGAACGGAGCCTGGAGTGCCCCCGCGGCCAGCACCGTGATCAGCACCAGACCGGGCGGGACGAGCGACCAGTGACCGTAGATCACGGCAACGATCGGCAGGGCCGCCGCGATCGGCACCATCGCCGCGGCGCTCATCAGCACCTCGAGCGTGAACGCCTTCTGGAATGCGAGTTCCTGGTCGGGCTCATTCTGCTGGACGTACTTGTCGCTGATCCCGATCACCTTCAGGCGGGCCAGGACGCCGAGGGAGACGATCAGGATCCCCCACACGCCGTAGTCGGACCGGGTGAGGAAGACGGCGAGGACCAGGCCTCGCAGCAGGCCCAGGACGGTCAGCCCGGCCTCGAACGCGGTGTTGACGATCACGCCTCTGGCCGCGAACGCCCGCAGCGAGCGCCCTTGAGTGTTGAAGCTCCTCGTGCTACCCGCGAGCGGAGACGGGTCGGAGGAGAGGTCGTCTGACTCCGGCGTCTGCGAGGTATCCGTCGTGGTCTGCGACACCCGTGGCGATCGTAGCGGGGGTTACGCTTCCGGCGAGATGGCGCCGAACATCCTCCTGCTCGTCCTCGACACGGTCCGGCGCGACGCGCTCGAGCCCTACGGGGCGCCGCCCGGGTCGACCCCGGCGATCGGCGACCTGGCGCGGCGCGGCTACGCGCTGCCGCGCGCGTACTCGACGGCGAGCTGGACGTTGCCGTCGCACGCCTCGATCTTCACCGGCCTGCTCCCCCGCCAGCTCGGCCTGGGGCAGGCTCCGAACGGCAGCCCGCAGAGCGCCCGCCCGGAGCTCGAGCGCGTGGCCGACCGGATGCTCACGAGCGTGCTCCGGGACGCCGGCTACGCGACCCACGGCTGGAGCACCAATCTGTGGTGCTCGGAGCACGCCGGCTTCGACATCGGCTTCGACAGCTTCGATTACGTCCACGGCGGCCGCACCGAGCGGATCAACGACCTCCTCGGGTCGGGCCCGCGCGCCCGGCTGGCCTGGGCGCTGGAGGGGATCCGCTCGCAGGCCGACGACGGGGCCGCCGAGGCCCGACGCCGCTTCGTGCGCGAGATCGATCGGTTCGCGGGGCGGCCGACGTTCTGGTTCGTGAACCTGAGCGAATGCCACTCGCCCTACCTGCCCCCCCGCCCCTGGAACGACCTCGGCGCGGCGGAGCGACTGCGGACCGCGCTGGAGGCCAAGCGCTACCTCAATTTCGAAGCGATCTGCCTGTACGTCGCGGGCCACCGGGAGATCTCCGCCGAGGCGTTCGAGCGGATGCGCCACCTCTACGCTCGCTCGGCCGCCTACATGGATCTGTGGATCGCCGACGTGCTCCGGGCGCTGGAGCGCCGCGGCATCCTCGACGAGACGCTGGTGATCGTCACCTCCGATCACGGCGAGAACTTCGGCGAGGACGGACTGATCACCCACGGCTTCTCCGTCGATCAGCGTCTGATCCATGTCCCGCTGGTGATGGCCGGACCCGGGGCGATCGACCGTGACGAGCTGTTCTCGCTGGCCCGGCTCCCGGCCCTGATCGCCGATGCGGCCGGGATCGAGCGCCATCCATGGAGCGCGCCGGAGCTGCCGCCGGGGGTGGCGGTCGCCCAGTACGACCCGCTCGGGCCGCGTGACCATCCGCGGATCGTCGAGTTCGCGCGGAAGTGGGACATCGACGAGCGCGGGATCGACGACCTCTGCGCGCGCTTCACCTGCGCCACCGACGGGGAGCTCAAGCTGGTGCAGCGCGACGAGCGCGAGTTTCTCTATGACCTGCGCGCCGACCCGGCCGAGCGAAGCCCGCTCTCCGCCGTGGCCGGCGGAGCGACCGCCGCCCGCGCCGACGCCCTCCGAGCCGCGCTGGTCAGCACGGCCGAGAACGAGATCGCCGCGGCGGTTCCAGGGGCGGCGGGGCCGGGCGATGCGTCCCCCGAGGAGCTGGCGGCGATCGAGCGCCAGATGAAGCTGCTCGGCTACATGTAGCCGACCAGGCCCTCGACGAACGGCACCTCGAGCACCTTCTCGTGCGCGATCGGGCCGTGGCCGAAGTAGCCGTCCTCGCCGAACAGCTCGCCGTGGTCTGAGGTCACGATCAGCCAGGTGTTGCGGGGCAGCAGCGCGAGCAGGCGCTCGAACACGCCGTCGAGGTATTCGAGCGCAGCCACCTGGCGCTCGTGGAGCTCCTTCAGCGTGGCCGGGGTGAAGAACTCCGCCGCCTCCCCGCCCCCCGCACGGATCTCATCGAGCCGCTTGAACACGCCGTGGACGCCCGAGATGTGGGGGAGCTCGGTCTGCTCCTGGCCCGGGTGGGCGTACGGGTAGTGGGTCTCGCCCACGTTCAGCAGCCAGAACGACGGGCGCTGCGGATCGAAGCTCAGCTGCCCCAGCATCGCCGCCATGTCGTTGTGGGAGGGCATCAGCTCGTAGGAGTCGAAGTCGCGGTTGATCGGCGTGAACTTGTTCAGCACCGGCATCGACACGCGGGCGTGGGTGCGGTAGCCGAGCGTGTGCTTCAAGAAGGTGGGCAGGAAGATCGAGGGCAACAGCCGCTTGAACTCCATGTCCGGCACGCCGAGCCGCTCGCGGTAGCGCAGGAAGTCCTGCTGGTAGTAGTCCGATGCGTAGACGTGAGCGGGGCTCGAGTGGGGCAGCAGTCCCATCAGGAGGTTGTAGTGCGACGGGGCGGTCCAGGACGCATAGCTGAAGCGCCGCTGGACCGGGCCGAGGCCGGCCAGGCTCCTCGGCTGGGCGGCCAGCCACGTGTCGTAGCGCAGGCTGTCCAGAATCACCACGACGAGGTTCCGCGCCCCGGGCGGCGGCTGCGGCCTCACAGCGTCCACAGTTCCTCCGCCTCGCCGGCGACCAGATGCCGCGCGGCGTCGATCCCCATCTTCACGGCGTGATCCATGTTCCCCGCCTCGTAGCGCCAGGCGCCGAACCGTCCCCGGGAATAGATCTCCTGCGCCATCAGCCAGGGCTGGATCACCGCCAGCGCCGCGTCGCGGCCGACGGTCGGCACCGGATAGGCATACGGGATGTCCTCGAGGTGCAGCGATGCCACGCCAGGACGCCCCCCGATCACGCCAGCCGCGCGCAGCGCCGCCTCGACCCTGTCCTCCAGCCCCTCGCGGGCCATCGGCTTATCCGGCGAGTACGCAGTCTCGGTCATGTACGAGCAGTACCGGTCGACATCGCCGCCCGGCACGTTGGCCGCCGCGTACTTGGCGAAGTTGGTGGCCCGGTAGAACGGCACGTCCTCGCCCGGGAAGTACATCCACGACTTGGTGTCGGCCAGCGGAGCCTCGTAGCCGACGCCGACCATGTAGACGCCGTTGTGCCTGAGCGCGTCGGCGGCTTGGCTGACCTCAGGAGGGCAGGGCCGCAGCGTCGCGACCAGGCGGTCCAGCGGCATCGAGGTGATCAGCGCGTCGTAGGACAGCTCCGCGCCGTCGCGGGTGCGCAGCCGCCGGGACTCCGGCTCGATCTCGACGACGGTGGAGTCGTAGCGGATCCGGTCCTCCAGGGGTCCGGCCAGCCGCCGGTAGATCTCCCCCGTTCCCCCTGAGGCGGGGAACACGAAGCTGTTGTTCGGTCCCCAGGCCAGGTCGTCGCGACCATCGCGGATGTTGGCCAGGACGCGGTCGTAGTCGATCACCGAGACCCGCTCGGCGATCCAGCCTGAGGACATATCGGCGCTCGGCGTGGCCCACACCTTGAAGTTGTAGGGCGCCATGAAATGACGCGTGATGCCCTCGCCGAACACGGCCCGCATCCACGTCCCGAAGTCGAGCTCCGCGCCCCCGCCCGGAGCGTTGGAGAGCCCCTCCAGGCACTCCGCCACGACCTCCTCGGGCAGGTGCCGCAGGTTGTTCTGAAACGGATAGGGGACCCAGCGATCGCCGAAGCGGATGTAGGACGAGCGCTCGTGCCGTCGCGTGTCGCCGTTCATCACCTCTTGCAGCAGGGCGTCAAATTCGCCGAAGTGGCTGAACACCACGTGTCCGCCCAGGTCCCAGGTGAACCCGGCGGCGTCGCGGACCGACCGGGCGAGCCCGCCGGGCTCCCGCTCGCGCTCGAGGATCAGCCAGTTGCGGTGGCCGAGGCGCTCGAGCTCGCGGGCGCTGGCCAGCCCGCACGGTCCGGCGCCGATGATCACGATCCGGCTCTCAGGCGCGCGTCTCATGCGGCCCTATGATGCCGTAGGGCCATGAACCCTCCGGTCGCGATCGCGGTGGTCTCATGGAACACCCGCGAGCTGCTGCGGACCTGCCTGGAGTCGATGAAGCCGGATGCGGTCGCCGGCCGGGCCCAGGTGTGGGTGGTCGACAACGCCTCGCGGGACGGCTCGGCCGAGCTCGTGCGCTCCTCGTTTCCCTGGGTCTCGCTGATCGCCGCCTCGGCGAACCTGGGCTTCGGGCCCGCGGTCAATCTGGTGGCGGAGCGCACCGATACGCCGTGGATCGCGGCGGCCAACGCCGACATCGAGCTGACCGAGGGAGCCCTATCGATGCTGCTCGACGCAGGGGCGAGGGTGCCGGGCGCCGGGATCATCGCCCCGCGGCTGGTGCTGCCTGACGGAACCACCCAGCATTCGGTCCACCCCTTCCCCACCCTGGGCTTCACGCTCGCGTTCAACCTCGGGTTGACCAACTTGCACCCGCGGCTGGGCGACCGCCTGACGCTGGAGGGGAGCTGGGACCCCTCCCGGTCCCGAGCGGTCGACTGGGCGGTCGGAGCGTTCATGATGATCCGGCGATCGACCTGGGATGCGATCGGCGGCTTCGACCCCGGTCAGTGGATGTACGCCGAGGACCTCGACCTCGGCTGGCGCGCCGCGAATGCCGGTTCTTCGACGTACTTCGAGGCCGCCGCCGTGGTCCGCCACCACGACGCCGCCGCGACGTCGCTGCGGTGGGGCGATGCTCGCCAGCGACGATGGATGCGCAGCACGTACGCGTGGATGCTGCGCCGACGAGGGCTGCCGATCACCCGGACCTACGCGCTGCTGAACAGCGCCGGAGCCCTGGCCCGGCTGGCGCTGCTGAGTGGCCCGGCGCTGGCGGGGGGCGGCGAGGCCAGGGGCCGCTGGCACTCGATGCTCACCTGGTCGCGCCTGCACCTGGCTGGGCTGGCCAGCTCGCGGACCACGCTGGAACGTCATCGCTGATAATCCGCGTCTGTGCTGCCCCGCGTCGCGATTCTCTGTGGTGGCCGCGGTACGCGGCTGCAGGAGCACGCGCAGTCGATCCCCAAGCCGCTGGTGGAGATCGGCGGCAGGCCGATCCTCTGGCACGTGATGCAGATCTACCTGGCCCAGGGCTTCCGGCGATTCCTGCTGCTGACCGGGTACAGAGCGGAGTTGATCGAGCAGTTCGCAGCCCGCGAGCCCTGGCCCTCGGACGCGGTGGTGCAGTGTCTTGACACGGGGGTCGATACGCCCACCGGCGGGCGGCTTGTCAAGGCAGCCGAGGCGCTCGGCGACGAGCGGTTCTGCGCCACCTACGCCGACGGCGTGGCCGACGTCGACCTGCACGCGCTGCTGGCCGAGCACGACCGGTTTCGTCCGAGCGCGACGATGACGGTGGTCCGACCTGAGCTCCAGTTCGGCGTGGCGGACTTCAACGGCAGCGGCGTGATCCGCGGGTTCGTCGAGAAGCCGCGGAGCGAGCACTGGGTCAACGGGGGCTTCTTCTGCTTCGAGCCAACCGCACTTGAGCTAATGGACGACGACTCGATCCTCGAACGCGAGCCGCTCACCCGCCTGGCCGCCGACGGCCAGCTGCGGGCCTTCCGCCACGAGGGCTTCTGGGAGTGCATGGACACCTACAAGGACGCGGTCATGCTCAACGACCTCTGGGCCGACGGAAGCGCGCCGTGGAAGCTCTGGGACTGAGCGAGCGCTCGGTCCTGGTCACCGGCGCCTACGGCCTGCTCGGCAGCTGGCTGGTGCGCGCGCTGCTCGCCGGGGGGGCCACCGTCACGGTGATCCGGCGTGATGAGGTCCCCGGCGCCGCGCTGGTGAGGATGGGCCTCGAATCCAGCGTGGCAGTCGTGCACGGGGACATCGGCACCGAGGGCCTCGTGGCGCGAGCGATCGCCGAGTACGAGGTCGACACCGTCTTTCACCTGGCGGCGCAGACGCTGGTGCCGACCGCGAACCGCTCGCCGATATCGACCTTTGAGACGAACATCCGGGGGACGTGGCTGCTGCTCGAGGCCTGCCGTGTCCACAGCGTCCAGCGGGTGATCGTCGCCTCCTCGGACAAGGCCTATGGTCCCCATACGACCCTGCCCTACCGCGAGACGTTCGCCCTCCAGCCGCTCTACCCCTACGACGTCTCAAAGGCGGCCACCGATCTGCTCTCGCGGTCCTACTGGCACACCTGGCGCCTGCCGGTGGCGGTCACCCGGTTCGCCAACCTCTACGGCGGCGGGGACACCAACGGCTCGCGGCTGGTGCCCGAGGCCGTCGGCGCCGCGCTCGCCGGTCGCGCTCCGGTGGTGCGCTCCGACGGCTCGCCCGAGCGTGACTTCCTCTATGTGGAGGACGCTGTGGCCGCGTACCTGGCCATTGCCGCGGCGCTCGATCCGCCGGATGCGGCTGGCGCGGCTGACGCGGCCGGCGCGGCGGGCGCGGCCGGCGCGGCCGGCGCGGCGGCGGGCGAGGCGTTCAACGCGGGAGGCGGCGAGCCCCACCGCGTGCTCGACGTCGTGCGAACGATCTGCCGGCTGGCCGGGACCGGCGTAGAGCCCGATGTGCGTGGGTCGGGCACTCCGGCCGGCGAGATCGACCGCCAGTGGGTCGACTCTACGAAGCTCCACGAGCTCACCGGCTGGGCGCCGACGGTGTCCCTGGAAGAGGGGCTCGAGCGGACGATCGCCTGGTACCGCGAGCACGCTGAGTAATAGTTCTCGAAGACGGCACCGGAACGCCGACGCGGTCTTCTAACATTGAGGTGCTATGGCTCCCTCAAAATCATTCGGCCGCGATCCCGGGCTCCAGGCCCGGATGCTCGTGACCCTGTTCCTGCTCGGGCTGGTCTACGCGGTCCTGGTCGGCGTGCTGTTCGCCGCCGGCATAGGGGCGGTCACGATCGCGATCATCGCCGGCGGACTCTTCCTGATCCAGTACTTCACCTCGGACAAGATCGCCCTCGCCTCGATGGGCGCCAAGGAGGTCTCGCCCCAGCAGGCGCCGGAGCTCCACGCGATCATCGAGCGGCTCTGCATCCAGGCCAACCTCCCCAAGCCGCGGGTGGCGATCGCCCAGATGCCGATGCCCAACGCCTTCGCCGTCGGCCGCTCGCCGAAGACGGCAACCGTCTGCGTCACCACCGGCCTTCTCCAGCTGCTCTCGCCCGGTGAGCTCGAGGCCGTACTCGGCCACGAGCTGACCCACGTCGCCAACCGCGACGTGATGGTGATGACGCTGGCCAGCTTCTTCGCCTCCGTCGCCTCGTTCATCGTCCAGATGGGCTTCTGGTTCGGGGGAGCGTTCGGCGGGGACAACGACGACAACGGGCCCGGCTTCATCGTGGTGATCCTCGTCTCGGCCGTCGTCTACGCGATCTCGTTCGTGCTGCTGCAGGCGCTCTCGCGCTACCGCGAGTTCGCCGCCGACCGCGGCTCGGCACTGATCACCGGCCGCCCGAGCGCGCTGATCTCCGCCCTGATGAAGATCAGCGGCCAGATGCAGCAGATCCCTCAGCGCGACCTGCGCGCCGCCTCCGGCGAGCTGGCCGCCTTCTACATCTTCCCTCCCGGGGTCAAGAAGACCGCGGCCAACCTGTTCTCCACGCATCCGACGCTCGAGCAGCGGGTCGCCAGACTGCAGCGACTCGAGTCCCAGCTGCAGGCCGCCCGGTAGCCAAAGCATGGGCTTTCTGGATGTGCTGACCGGGCGGCGCAAGCTGGCCCCTCCGGCGCCCGACCGGCTGTTCGCGATGAGCACCGCGTACGTCACCTTCGAGACCAGTCTGGGCGTGACCAGCCGCGGGACGGCGGCGATCGTCTTCCAACCGCTGGCTACGGCCGACTTCGAGTCGATCGTGAAGGACATGGAGGAGGTCGTCCGCGCCACCGCCAAGGACGCCGGGACCACGGTTGAGTCCAGCGACGACGCCTTCGGCTTCCGCTGGCTCGTCCTGCGCGGCAAGGACTTCGACGATCTGGTGGTCAACATCAACGCGGTCAGCAGCGCGCTGGAGGCGGGCGGCTACGGCGAGCGGGTGCTCTGCGCCGTGTTCTCGTTCCAGGACTCTCACCAGCGGCCGCTGTACTGGATCTACAACTACAAGCGCGGCTCGTTCTATCCCTTCGTCCCCGCCGGCGGCGAGCAGCAGCGTGACAACGAACGCGAGCTCGTCCTCAAGGCCCAGGTCGGCGCCGAGCTACCGATCGAAGCCGAGCTCACCCGCTGGTTCCCGCTGTGGGGGATCCCGATCTGAGCGATGGCGGCTCGCCGCCGGCCTCGCTGCCGGACCTGATCCGCGCAGGGGACGCCGACGCGTTCGCGGGGTTCCGCGAGGCCCACATCGACATCGTGCGGGCGTACTGCGAAGTCGCCTGCGCGCCGGAGCTGGTGGCCGAGGCGTGCGACGCGGCGTTTCTGGACTTCGTCGGACGCTTGTCGGCCGACCCGGCCGAGCAGGGCCTGGACGCGGTGCTGCTCGCCGCCACTCGATCCGCGGCGGCCAGGCGGTTCCCGGCCCCGGAGGACTTGGCTGTGTCGGATACCTCGGCGGGCGCGGCGGGCGCGGCGGCCGCTGCGGACCCGCCCCGCGGTCGCCGACATCCCGACGGTCCGCCGGACACGCGGATCTGCGCGGCGATGCCGGAACTGCTGGCGGCCAGGGCGAACGGCGAGCTCCGCGGCGACGATGACGCCATCGCCGGGCATATCACCGGATGCCCGGTCTGCGCGGCCGGCGAAGCGCGGCTGCAGGCCGCCGAAGCGGCGTTCTCGACGGCCCGGGGCAGCGCCCGGGACACGGCCTGACCCCAGCCCGGCCAAGAAGCCCTGCAACGGCCGAAGTTTCTTCGGCTTATCCTTGGGTTGCTGTGAACGGACGAAGGCGATCTGGGGGCTTGCTCGAACGGGCGTGGCAGCGCGGCAAGGCGCTGGCGGACCAGGCGCGCGCCCCTGCTCCGGTCGCGGCGCTCCCGCGTCCGCTGGTGCCCGAGGCCCTACGCGCGGCCTGGCTGGCAGCCGCGGCGGCCGAGACGGCCCCGGTGGTTCCTGCCGCGGCCCCGGCAATGGCGGTGGCGGTGGAAGCTCCGGCGCCAGAGCCTCCGATCGACGCCGAGGGGCCGCCGCCCGCCGACAGTCCGCCGCGTTGCCCCCGCCACAGAGCCCTCGTCGAACGGGATCGCCGAGGACCCCCGCGTCGAGTCAGCGGCCGTCGCCTCGGCGGCGAGGGCGGCGCGGTGGCTGCCCGAGTCGCTCCGCGAGCGCTCAATCGTCCAGTCGTCCCCCCCTCCAGCGCTTGAAGCTTCGGTGCTGGTCTCCCGCTGGCTACCGGTGGATCCCCCCAAGGTGGCACCAGCGTCCGCGCCCGTCGTACCCGCGCCAATCGCACCCGCGCCCGTCGCACCCGCACCCGTCGCACCCGCACCCGTTCCACCGGCGCCTGCGGCCATGGCAACTGCGACGCATGGCGCTGCCACCGAAGATGAGGCAATCGAGGAAGAGCCAATCGAGCTCGCGCACGCCAGAGAGGCCGTGGCCCGGTACTGCCGCGAGATGGGCCAGGCCATTCCGGTCCACGAGGTATTGGGTCTGGTGCTGGGGCGAGAGGACCGGCGACCAGGGTCTGAAGCAGACGCCCACGAGCGGCTGCTGTCCTGCACGGGAGCCGTCGTCGCCGCCTCCCTGACCATCCGCCCGGCGGCCCACCGGGGCTGGCGTCAGCTGCTCGGCGCCGAGCACGAGGACGATTGCGTCCCGACCGCCCGCCGGCTCGCGCTGGCGGCGACCGGCCAGCTCGACGCTCATGAGGAGAAGGAGCTGGAGCGTCATCTGGACAGCTGTCTTCCGTGCCAGGCGCTTGAGGCCCGCGCAGCCCGAGCCGAGCGCGCGTTCGAAGCGACGCTGCTAATGGGGATAGACGTCACACCCCGGGACGTGACGCCGACGACAACGGGCGCCGCCCGATAGGCGATGCTCTAGTCTCGTTCGGAGGAGCCGAGATCATGCTGCGAATTTCACGAATCGCCCCACTTCTAATAATCCTCGCGTTCACCGCGTCCCCTGCCGCCGCCCAGGCGGCCAAGTCATGCATCGGCCCCAGCAGTCCGAGCG
The DNA here is from genome assembly GCA_963744755.1 of uncultured Solirubrobacterales bacterium. GTDB lineage: Bacteria > Actinomycetota > Thermoleophilia > Solirubrobacterales > Solirubrobacteraceae > Palsa-465. The sequence continues at coordinate 431,139 of CAVUUS010000001.1, forward strand.
CGCTGAACCAGTATTGCGAGAACATCCCCACGGCCACGGGAGGCACGGTTCCCGGCGCCACGGGTATCGCCGCGACACTGCCACGGCAGGTCACCCGCCGGATTCAGGCGACCCGCGCAAGCGACCCGCGTCGCAAGCTTCTGGCCATTCCGGGCGGTAGCACTCTTCGCGGCTCACGTTCACCGGGGGCGACCGGGACGCCAACCGCCAAAGTGGCCGCGAACCTCGGCGAGGTGAGCGCAGATCCCGCTTCGATCGGTCTCGGATTGATTCTCGTCCTGGTGCTGTCAGCCCTTGCGCTCGTGGGGCTTGCGCTCGAACGCCGGCGCCGTAGCGGCACCGATTAGTCGAGCGACCGCTCACGGCTTGGGTTTCGCAACCGCCGACCTGGCGCGTGCCGCTTTAGCCCGTCGGACCTCAGCGGCGATTGCCGCTCGGATGAGGTTGGAAGAGGCAAAGACTCCCGCGCGCGGACCGAGTTGGTGCGCGCGGTCGTAATCCCGCACCGCGGGGATGAGCCGGCCGCGCTCGGTCTGGATCCGCGCGAGCACCAACCAGTGAAGGTAGTTATCCGGCTCGCGGGAGATCGCCGCATCGAGGTCGCCGGCCGCTGCGCCCAGCCGGCCGATCGACTCGAGCACTAGGCCACGCTGCTGGTAGGCACTCGCCGACCACGGCTCAGCCCGAACCGCCGCGCGGGCCCAGCCCAAGGCGAGGGGCTGGTTTCCGGCTACGATCGCGGACTGGCTGTGCTCGATCGCCCGCGTCGAGAGCATCCCAGGCAGCTGCAGGATTCCGGCGCCCGCACAGGCCAACGCGATCACGCCGCGCGCCGGTAGCCGCAGCCTCAGCGGGCGCTTGCCGAGCCGAGCCGCAACGATCCCGACCCCCGCGAGTGCAAACACCGTCACGGCCGTCGACTCCCACATCCAGTCGACGCTCGCGTGAAACAGGTAGACGATCAGCGCGGCCAGGAACGCGCTTGCCGCTCCGGCACTGGTACTTCGCCGTGCCCGGCGTCGCACCGCTACGACCAGTCGCAACGCGCTTGCGAACACCGCGACGATCAGCAGGAGCCCCGGCAGACCGAGCTCGGCGAGGTTCTGCAACCAAATGTTGTGGGCCTGTCGCAGCGGCTCGCTGTCAGTCGCGTGCTCGTTCCACCAGAATTGGAACGTGCCGGCTCCCGTGCCGCCCACCGGATTGGCCTCGAAGGCTTTGATCGCGGTCTTCCAGACCGGGTAGCGAGAACTCGAAAGGCTCGCGAGCCGTGCCGCTGTGGCGACGCTTCCGCCGGCCGTTGGTGGGCGCGTGAACGAATGCCAAGCTCTCGGGCCGACTGCCACCGCAGCAACGATCACGACCGCGACCGCGACGATGCCGACCATCTTCTCGACCGTCGGTGGCAACCGCCGTGAATCGGCGCCGCGTGCCAGCGTCAGCATCGCAACGACGGCGCACAGCCCAGCCGCGACCAACACCGCCACAAACACCGCGGACGCACCGTGGGTGCCCGATGCGTGCGCGATCTCATTCTCACTCCGTACCGCGAGGATCCCCATCGCGATGCCCAACGCCGCGATCAGTGTGTGGACAATGGCCGTGATCCGGTTGCGACTGAGGACGATCGCCGCGATCACGCCCAGCGCCACGCCGCCGACGCCCGCACGCGAGTAGGTCAGGTAAACCACCGTCCCGGCCACCGGAACCATCGCCAACGACAGCGCCCGCCGAATCCTCAGCGTGTCGTGCGCGCTCCAGACGATGCCGAAGGCGACGCTCATGGCGCCCAGCGCAGCTACCGAGTTCCAATAACCGAACGGGACGCTCAGACGGTCGATGTGGTACGTCAGGTCGATCGCGTCGGTACCGAAAGTCCCGGGCGCGAGGCGACTGCCGAGTGCCACCATGCAGACGATCAGGGCGGCGAAACCGAGACCGGCCAGGGCAGAGCGCCAGGTACCGCGATCAAGCGTAAAGGCAAACAGCGCGACCAGTCCCAGATAGTCGAGCGTGCGAGCCAGCTCCAGCGTCGTGCGTTCGGAGCTGTCGGTCCAGAGCAGGCTCACAGCGATCCAGCCCGCGTAGGCCGCGAGCGCACCGAGAAACATCAGCGTGGCCGGAGCTGGCCGGAACCGAGGCAGGAGTCCGAGGGCCACCGCGACCGAGAGGACCCACCAGATCACCAGGCCGTTGGTCTCGTACACGACGAGGTCGTACGAGCCGCCGTGAAGCGCATAGACCAGCATGACCGCCGCCGTGAGCAGGAATGCGGCGGCCCTGCCCGCCTTCCGTGCGGATCCGCGACTGACTGAGGATGGCCGATGGCCCCCGACGTCCGTCAGTGACGCGTCTGAATCCTCAGTGCCTTCGGCCAGCATCCTTCCAACCTCTAGCGCCCATCCTGCGGCAATGCTACTCATAGCTGCCGCGTGGGCATCGCGACTGGGATGAACTCGTCGCGCAAGTCGCTACCCTGCGCCGATGCGTGTAATCGTAGTTACCGCGTCGGCGGTAGCGCAAAGGCGGCACAGCGGCCGCCATCGCGGCTGAATCCGAAGGAATCTCGCGCGCGCATGGACTGCGATCTGGAGGGTCGGAGAGTGTTCGTCACGGGCGGCTCGAGGGGTATCGGTCTGGAGGTCAGCCGGGAGCTGGCGCGGCGAGGCGCACGCGTGATCGTCGCCGCGCGCGGGACGGAGGCGGTCACCGAGGCAGTCGACGGGTTGGACGGGGCGGGCCACGAGGGCATCGTCCTGGACGTCTCCGACGAGGGATCCTGGGTTCAGGCGATCGAGTCGATCGATGACCGCGAACCGCTGCACGGGTTGGTTACCGCGGCTGGAGTTCTCGGCCCGATCGGGCGACTGGAGGACATCGCCCCATCCGAGTTCGGTCGCACGATCGCCGTCAACCTGATCGGGACGATGCTCGCGCTGCATCACCTACTGCCGCTCCTGCGCTGCCATCAAGGTCGCGCGGTGACCTTCTCGGGCGGCGGCGCAACTTCGCCCCTCCCACGCTACGACGCTTACGCTGCTTCCAAGGCAGCGGTGGTCAGGCTCACCGAGAACCTGGCTGACCGGGACGACGTCGAGATCAACTGCGTGGCCCCCGGGTTCGTCGCCACGCGAATGCATGAAGCCACCTTGCAAGCGGGACCAGAGGCCGCTGGCGTGGCCTACCACGAGCGGACCGTGGCCGAGCTGGCCCAAGGCGGAGTTCCGGCAACCGAGGCGGCGGAGCTTGTGTGCTTCCTGCTTTCTGCCGATGCTATGGGAATCACGGGTCGACTGGTCAGCGCGCAGTGGGATCCGTGGCGCGACTTGGCTTATCAGGCGCGCCTCCGCACGACGTCAGCGCTGGGAAAGCTGCGCAGGATCGACGACCAGTTCTTCGCCCAGGTCGCTGACACGTGACCAACCGTCAAGCCAGGAGGCGCGACGGCTGTATGGTTCCGCGATCCGCGGCGCTGGCGAGCGCCCAGACACAATGCCTATAGCAATCATCACCGGATCAGGGGGACTGGTCGGATCGGAATGCGTTCGACGCTACGTCGAGCTGGGCTACGACGTGGTCGGAATCGAGAACGACATGCGCGCAAAGTTCTTCGGTCCGTCCGCGTCCACGGCGCGGACCTCGGAGCGGTTACGGGAGCTCTACGGCGAGGCATTCCATGCGCTGGACCTGGACGTTCGCGACCGCGATGGCATCGAGCGCGTGTTCGCCGAGGCCGGTACCGCCTGCAAGATCGTGATCCACACCGCCGCTCAGCCGTCGCATGATTGGTCGGCATTGGACCCGCATACGGACTTCGGCGTGAATGCGGTTGCGACGCTCAACTTGCTGGAGGCCACGCGAGCTCACGCGCCGGACGCGCCGTTCGTGTTCTGCTCGACGAACAAGGTCTATGGAGACCAACCGAACTCACTTCCACTGGAAGTGATCGGCGACCGGCTGGATCTACCTCCGAATCATCACTACTGGAATGGCATCGACACGTCGATGTCGATCGACCAGTCGACCCACTCGATTTTCGGCGTTTCCAAAGCTGCCGCCGACCTACTCGTTCAGGAATACGGCCGCTACTACGGGATGCCAACAGTCTGCTTCCGAGGCGGCTGTCTCTCAGGCCCGAACCACGCTGGTGCTCGCCTCCACGGCTTCCTCTCGTACCTGATGCGGTGCACGGTCGTCGGCGATCCGTACACGATCTACGGCTATGGGGGCCTACAGGTCCGCGACAACATCCATGCCGCCGATCTCGTCTCAGCGTTCGAGGCATTCCGTCGATCGCCCCGAGCAGGTGCGGTCTACAACATCGGGGGCGGCCGGCAAAGCAACTGCTCGGTGCTCGAGGCGATCGCCAGCTGCGAGCGCATAGCGGGGCGCCCGCTCGACTGCACCATGGGCGATGAGAACCGGATCGGTGACCACCGCTGGTGGATCAGCGATCTGGAGCCGTTCAAGCGCGATTACCCGGAGTGGGACGTCAGCTACGGAATCGAGGAGATCCTCGTGGAGATTCATGACCGGAACGTCGAGCTGTGGACGGCCGTGTCCCCCGCCCTGTGAGCGCACCGCGGACGGATCGCGCCGCCGCGGTGCTTCTCGATCGCGATGGTGTGCTCACCGAACCAGTCGCCGACGCCCTGACGGGGACCTTCGAATCGCCGCTGCATCCCGAGGATGTCCGATTGGTGGACGGCGCCGCGGAAGCCGCGGCTCAACTGCTCGCGAGCCGCCTCCCGGTGTTCGTCGTCTCCAACCAGCCCGCTGCGGCAAAGGGCATCGTGCCTCTAGCGGAGCTGCACGCCGTGCACGACCGGATCGTGGAGCTGCTGAGGTTGGCCGGCGTAACGCTCAGCGGGTGGGAGTACTGCTTTCACCATCCGCAGGGAGTGGTACCGGGCTTGGCCGGCGACTGTCTTTGCCGGAAGCCGCGGCCCGGCCTGCTGCTCCGCGCCATCGCCGCGGGCGGATACCCGCCCGAACATTGCTGGATGGTTGGCGATGCCGACACTGACGTGGTCGCCGGCTGCCGCGCCGGGACCAGCACGGCCCTACTCGAGCATCCGCTCACCCAGCACCGCCGCGCCCGTGATGGCATCCAAGATTCGGCTTGCCATGGACCCGACGAGCGGGCCGCGAGCCTGCTGGAGTTCACGCGATGGTTGTGCTCATCGCCAACCGCAACACCAACCAGACTTTGATCACCCACGACCCACGCTCCGAATCGAACCCTCCGACGACGCCCGCCAGTGTCGCGTAGAGTGCCCTCCGAGACTGGGGTGCCGAGCCCTTTGGAGAACTGATGCTCGACTCAATTCGAACCAAGATCTTTGCCGATGGAGCCGACCTGGACTCGATCCTGCGGTTAGCCGAGGATGAGCGGATCAGCGGTTTCACCACCAACCCGACCCTGATGTGGAAGGCCGGGCTGACCGACTACGCCGAGTTCGCAAGCCAGGTGATCGAGGCGACCCATCCGAAGCCCGTCTCGTTCGAGGTGTTCGCCGACGACGAGAGCGAAATCCGGCGTCAGGCGCAGAAGATCTCGCGGTGGGGAGACAGCGTCTACGTGAAGGTGCCGGTTACCACCACCGATGGGAAATCGACCGCGCCGCTGGTGCGGGAGCTCTCGGAGTCGGGCATCAAGCTGAACGTCACGGCGCTGATGACCACCGCTCAGGTCGAGATGGTCGCGTTGGCGCTGCATGATGGCGCGCCGAGCTATATCTCCGTGTTCGCCGGCCGGATCGCGGACGCGGGCATCGACCCCGTCGACATCATGGCCAGGTCGGTGCAGATCATCGAGTCGACGGCCGAGCGGGCGGAGCTGATCTGGGCGAGCCCCAGAGAGGTGCTGAATTTGGTTCAGGCCAACAACGTTGGCTGCCACATCATCACCATGACGACCGATCTGCTGCCCAAGCTCGCTACGCTCGGCAAGGACCTCGACCGCTTCTCGCTCGAGACCGTCCAGATGTTCCGTCGCGACGCGATCGCCAGCGGCTTCGATATCTGATCGCGTGAAGCGGGCTCTGATCACCGGCGGCGCCGGCTTCATCGGCAGCACGCTCGCCGACCGGCTGGTGTCGAGCGGGGTCGAGACCATCGTCTACGACAACCTCTCGACCGGGCGCCCGGAATTCATCGCTGGGCTGCTGGCTCACCCCGGCGCCCGCTTCGTCGAGGCCGACGTTCTCGACGGCGAGCGGCTGGCTGACGCGCTGACCGGCTGCGACACGGTATTCCACCTCGCGGCCAACGCCGATGTCCGCGAAGGCCTCGAGCACCCCCGCAGGGACCTCGAGCAGAACACGGTCGCAACGTCGTCGGTGCTCGAAGCGATGCGGACCGCCGGAGTCAAGCGGATCGCGTTCTCCTCGACCGGGTCCGTGTACGGCGAGCCCGAGGTGTTCCCGACCCCAGAATCAGCCCCATTTCCGGAGCAGACCTCGCTGTACGCGGCCTCGAAATTGGCCGGCGAAGGCCTCATCGGAGCCTATTGCCACGGGTACGGCTTCACCGGCGTCGTCTACCGGTTCGTGTCGATCCTGGGCGAGCGATACACCCACGGGCACGTGTACGACTTCGTCCGATCGTTGCGGGCCGACCCCGAGCGGCTGCGCGTACTCGGAGACGGGAAGCAGGAGAAGTCCTACCTGTATGTGCAGGACTGCGTCTCCGCGATCCTGAAGGGGCTCGACCACGCCGCGTTCGAGCCGGGGTTCCACGTCTACAACCTCGGCACAGACGAGACCGTGGTCGTAGATCAATCGGTCGCGATCATCACCGGCGAACTTGGAATCTCCCCGGTGGTCGAGCACACCGGAGGGCGGCGCGGATGGGCCGGGGACTCGCCACTGATCTCGCTGGACTGCTCTCGGATGAGAGCCCTCGGCTGGCGCCCGACATTGACGATCGAGCAGTCGCTGATCAGGACGGTCCGGTGGCTTGAGGCAAATCCGAGCGTGCTCGAACCCCGGGTGGCGGCATGAGCGTGATCTCAACCCGAGCGCCACTCCGCATCTCGCTGGGCGGCGGAGGCACCGACCTGCCTTCCTACTACCAGGAGCACGGCGGGTTCCTCGTCGCCGGCGCGATCGACAAGTACGTCTACATGCTTACCCATACCGTGTTCCAGCGCCGATTCCGGATGAAGTACTCGGAGCTGGAGGAGGTCGACGATCCCGCCGACATCCAGCACCCGATTCTGCGTGAAGCCATCGTTCGTCACTGGAATGGCAATCCGATCGAATAGCCTCGATTGCCGACGTGCCCGCCGGCACCGGCCTCGGGTCCTCAGGTGCGTACACGGTTTGCGTGCTCAAGGCGCTTGCCCTCGGACAGCACCTGTCGACAACACCAGCCTCATTGGCCGAGGACGCCTGCGAGATCGAAATCGACATCCTCGGCGAGCCCGTGGGCAAGCAGGACCAGTATGTCGCTGCACACGGCGGCATCTGCGCCTACACGTTTGCCGCCGACGGCAGGGTGGACGTCAGGCCGCTGCGGCTCGACGAACGCACGCTCGCCGGGCTGTCCAATCACTTCCTTGATGTTCTACACGGGAGAGGTCCGCTCAGCATCGGCGATCTTGGCCGACCAGAAAGAGCGGACCCGGGCCGGCGATCCCGGAGATCGCAGAAAATCTCCACCGGATCAAGGCGCTCGGCGAGGAAAGCTGCGCACTGCTCGAAGCCGGTGACCTCGAGCAATATGCACGACTGATGCACGAGCACTGGCAGACCAAACGGCGGCGCTCGCCGGGAATGACCAACGAGCGGATCGACGATCTGTACACCCTGGCGATGCGCTCAGGCGCACTTGGCGGCAAGCTGGTCGGGGCCGGCGGCGGCGGCTTCCTGCTCGTCTACGCTCCGCGGCCGGACGATACGCGTATGGCGATGGCCGCCGCTGGTGCGCATGGAGCTGCGGTTCGAGTTCGAGTACCACGGCTGCGTGGGGTCGGAGTTCCGGTGACGGCGCGCGGTACGCGCGCGCTGCGAGTGGGCATCATCGGCGCCGGCCTGATCGGCCACAAGCGCGCTCGGGCACTCGGCGACGACGTGCTGGTCGGTGTCCACGACCTCGATGCTGAGGCGACTCGAGCGCCTAGCCGCCGACTTCGGCGCCGCACCGTGTCCCAACCTGGACCAGCTCTTGGCGCTGGCGCCCGACGTCGTGATCGTCGCAACGCCGCACAACGTGCTGGCCGAGCTTGCCTGCGAGGCGCTGGCGGCCGGAGCGCACGTGCTCGTGGAGAAGCCGGCGGGGATCGGGACGGCCGACGTCGAGCGCATCGCGCAGGCCGCTGCACGCCACCGGCCGGCTCGTCAAGGTCGGCTTCAACCACCGTTTCCATCCGGCGATCGCCCGCGCCGTGAGCGAGGCTCACTCAGGGCGATTCGGCGACGTGATGTTCGCCCGCGCCCGCTACGGACACGGCGGCCGGGTCGGATATGAGCGCGAATGGCGCATGCGTCCCGAGCTCTCGGGCGGCGGCGAGCTGATCGACCAGGGGATGCATCTGCTCGACATCTACCACTGGCTGTTCGGCCCGCTGCCGGTTCACTCGGCGCTGTTGCGTACGCAGTTCTGGGACGGCAGACGTCGAGGACAACGCCGTGCATCGTGCTCGGCTCCGACGCCGACCGAGCCGCGCCCTTGGGCCACTTTCCACGTCAGCTGGACGGAATGGAAGAACCTCTTCTCGCTCGAGATCTACTGCCGTACCGGCAAGCTCCAAGTCGACGGGCTGCAAGGCTCCTACGGGCCTCAGCGGCTCAACATCTACGCCATGTCGCCCGAGCTGGGACCACCCGAAGTCGAGACGGTCGAATATGAGTCCGGCGGACCCGTCCTGGGAGCGGGAGTGGGCGCATTTCAGGGAGGCCGTGATCGCCGGCGATCACCGTCCGCTGCTCGGGGACCTAGAGTCGGCCGCGTACGCGTGGAGATGCGTCGAGACACGCCCAAGCGACGGGGATGAGCGAGGGAGCTCCTTCCGGTCTGCATCCTCGCCGGCGGTCTCGCGACGCGTCTGGGTGAACGGGCCAGGACCGTGCCCAAGGCGATTGTGGAGGTCGCCGGCCGTCCGTTCGTCTTCCACCAGCTCGAGCTGCTGCGCGAGTCACGGCGCCGATCGCATCGTGCTGTGCGTCGGCCACCTGGGAGACCAGGTGCAGGAGGCGGTCGGTGACGGCTCACGAGTTTGGCTTGAAGGTCGATTACTCCCACGACGGACCGGCGCCGGCCGGTACCGCTGGGGCCGTTCGAGGAGCGTTGCCGCTCCTCGGGGAGGCGTTCTTCGTCCTATACGGCGACACCTACCTGCGGATCGACTACGGCGCGGTACAGGACGCGTTCGGCGCGAGCGGTCTGCCGGCGTTGATGACAGTGTTGCGCAACGAGGGCCGTTGGGACACGAGTAACAGCTCGTTTGCCGACGGCCGCGTGGTGAGCCACGACAAGCGCCACCGGCTCCCGATATGTGTTGGATCGACTACGGGCTCGCTGTCATGACGCCGCAGGCGATGCGGATGGCTGCCCCCGAAGCTCCCGACCTCTCCGATGTGTACAGCGAGTTGGCACGCAGCGGGGCGCCTTGCTGGCTACCCGGCGACCGAGAGGTTCTACGAGATCGGAACGCCGGCCGCGCTGGCAGAGACCGACGCATTCCTCCACACATATCCGCAACGGTCCGCGCGCAACTTGGACCGTCCGATCTGACCGGCGGTGCAGTCCTGGTAGTTCCGTGCGTGGGACACTCAGACCCCGCTCAAAGGGGGCCTCGGGTACTAGCGCAACCGCGGGACCGTCTGCTGCTCGAGGAACTTCGCCTCCACGAGCTGTGCCTGGGCCTTCGCGGTCGGATCCACCCCGACTTGCTGACCGGCGTACCAACCCCGGTATGCACGAACACCGCGGCGCCGGGCGGCAGAACGATCAGTCGCGCGGCAGGGTCGGCACGAGCCATCGCACGTGCCTGCTCCACCGGCACAATCGCGTCGTTCTGCGCGTAGATGAGCAGCAGCTTGGCTTTGATCGAGCTCGCGTGCAGCGCCGGACTGAGCTGCGAGAGCGGTCCCGTGCCAAATGCCGTCGGTGGCGATCCGATATCCCGCGGCGCCGCCAGGGCCGCTGCGCAGCGCGGGTAGATCCGTAGGTCCGGCCAAGATCGATCACGCAGGCAAGATCCGGATGGCGCACCGCGAGCATGAGCGCGATGTGACCGCCCGCTGATACGCCAAGCGCGCATATCGGAAGTGTCGGTCCCACTCGCTTACGGGCCTCTCGGTAGAACCGCTCGACATCCGCAACCCCCTGTGCGCCGCGCCGATAGTCCACCGACAGCGTCTCGTAGCCCCTCCGCCTGAACACGATGGATGTCTCAACCTCGTCCTGGAGGCCGACTGGATTGAGGCCGCTCCACCCCCCGCCGTGAATCAGGATCAACAACGCACGGGGCGATTTTCCGTCAGTCGGCTGACCCCACACTGCGCGTGGCTGAAGTGCCTTCGTGCCACTCGGCCCAGTGCCGCCTCCACACCCTCCCAAGAACGCTGCCGCCGCCAGCGCTGCCGCAAGCCAGAGGGAACTATGAAACCTCAGCGGACTCCTTGGCTTCCCGATCGGGCGATTCGGCGTATGCGTAGCCGTAGCCATAGCCATAGTAGCCTCCGACATCCGGCTGCAAATCGGTGAGTACGAGGCCGGTCAAGCGCTCAGGAAGACGGGCAAGCGCGGCACGCGCCGCGCGTGCCTGCTCGGTCGTTGTTCTTCCCAGGCGTACACAAAACACAATCGCGTCGACAAACGAGATCATCTCAGCGGTTTCAGCGACGGCGAGCAACGGGCCGCTATCGATCACGACCAGGTCGTATACCTGCTTGACCTCGTCCAGCATGTCGCCAAACCGTTGTGATCCAAGGGCGTCACCGGAGAATGAAGCGACATCGCCAGCTGTGATACACGTCAACCGCGACGTACGGCCGTTCGTCGGGCTCTGGTCGTTGTGAGTGCGACCGTGTATGGGATCGACGAATGAGTGCACCTGGAGCACCTTCTGCGGCGTCAGCCCGTCGCGCAAGTAGTCCGCCAGGCCTGGCGCTTTCTCAAGGCCGATCCGCGCAGCATGTACCGGGCGGTGGACATCTGCTTCGATCAGAAGGGTTCTGAGCCCGCTTGCGGCCGCGGAGAGCGCAAGTCCCATGGACACGGTCGTCTTACCCTCCTCCGAGATGGCGCTCGTGACGAGCACGACACGGGGCGCGTCGGAACGATCAGCAGCCAGGAAGCGGATGTTCGTACGGAGCATTCGGAATGCAGATAGGCTCGCCGCGCCATCGCTGCCTTCACCCGGAGCCTTGCCCAGGCCGCCCGAAGGAACCGCCCCGATGGTTGAGAAGCCCATCAGTTCCTCGGTTTCGTCCGGGCGTCTGAGACGACGATCCTGCGACTCTAGGAACCACGCCAGTACCAACCCGAGGATCAGGCCCACAATCGCCCCCAGGATGATGGTTGATGCTGGGTGCGGCCCGCTCGGAGCGGACGGCAGGCCCGCCGGCTCAGTCAGCTGCGCGACGGTCACGACCTTGCTGAATGTCTGCAGGCGTGCGGCGTTCTGTTCGTCGGTCGCCAGCTCCTGAGCCGCGGTCTGGTATTCAGCCTGCTGCGCGGGGCTGAGCTGGCTCAGCTTCTTCCCTTGAAACGGCGCGAGCAGGCCCTGCGCAAGTTTGCGCGTCTGAGCAGCATTCTGCGCGAACTGATCTCGTAACCTGCCGATTGGAGATGGCCACCACGGCTTTGGCGACCGCATTGGTGAGCGCGGCGGCGCCTTGTGCGGTGCTTGCGGTGCCGCTGATGAGCACGAAGTTCGAGGCCGGGTCGGTGGACAGGGAGATCTTTGACCGAATCTCATCGATGCTGTCCTGCAGCTTCAGCTGGGACTTGACTCGCTGCATCACCGCCGTCTGCGTCGCAGTCTGCTCAAGTTGCGCTGAGGTCTCGGTCGGAAGCTGCTGCGTCGTCGCGAGAAGATTGGCGTAACCCGCGCTCTGGGACGGTGACTGCGCCGCGAGCGCAGCCTGAGCCGAATAGGTCTTCGCTTGTGTGAGAGAGAACGCCGCCGCAGCGAGAGCCGCGACAAGGGTGACGCCGAGTATCACAAACTTACGGCGTCGAAAGGCGAGCACGTAGTCGTGCATCGTCGCGTGGTGGCGCTCTTCTTTCATCTCATTTCGTCCCTGAAAGGATTCCCTAAGGCACGGAGAACGCAGGGCCCGTTGCTCTATCTGTCGCCTCCGCGAGTGCGTCCAACGGTAGCAGCGATCGTACGTCGCCGTTTTACTCACCGCGCGACGGCAAGTTGGTCGCTCTATGCTCCCGCGCCGTGGCCCCCCGTCAGCCGTTCCTCGACCGCGATTTCTACTCCGATCCGCGTCGTCGAGCGCGCTCCGCACTCGTGCGGCTGCTAGCAAGGCCAATCCGGCGGCTCGGCTTCGATTTCGAGCTGCGGAGTTTCTACAGCCCGATTCCGGACCTCGCGCTCATTGATGAGAGCGTCTGGACCGATCGCTCAGAGCTGCCGGGCATTGACCTGGATCTGGACGCCCAGCTGACGTATCTCGAGCAAGAGTTGGCGCCCTTCATCGCAGAATTCTCGCCACCCCGTGGGTGGACCGCGGAACCGACCGAGTTCTACCTGGAAAATGGACTGTTCCAAGCTGGCGACGCTGAACTCCTGTACGCCATGATCCGACGCCACAAGCCGGCAGTATTGCTCGAGCTCGGCGCCGGATTCTCGACCCTCGTGGCGGCGGCGGCCGTCCGCGCCAATCGCGTCGAGGGACACAACACGCGGCTCATCTCGTGCGACCCGTATGCCTCAGCAACCGCCGCGTCCGGTGTCGATGGGCTTTCCGAGCTGCGTCCGATCAGAGCCGAGCGACTCGAACACGAGGAGATCGCACGGCTGCAGGAAGGCGACATTCTGTTCATCGACAGCTCCCACACGGTCCGCGTGGGGGGCGATGTCGTGCATCTGCTGTGCGATGTCGTGCCGCGCCTGCGGTCGGGCGTGCTCGTGCACGTGCACGATATTTATCTCCCCTACCAGTACCCGCGCCCCTGGTTCTCGAAGCTCCACTGGTACTGGGCCGAACAGTCGCTCCTCCAGGCGCTTCTCTGCGGGAATCGCGACCTCGAGGTGTTGATCGCCGCGCACGCATTGTTTCGTGAGCGGCTCGACCGTCTGGCGGCAACTATTCCATCTGTCCGCAACGGGCCGGCGCCACTATCTTTCTGGATGGGCGTGCGCTGAAGGAGTTCGCACCCGGTCAGGGCGGATCCGCTCGACGATGGCGATCCGCAACCCCGACTCAGCCGCCTAAACGCCGACGCTAGCTTGCCCTAACGATGCTTGCCGGCCCATGGGCGACGACGCCTTCCCGCCACTGGACCACGAACTGGGCCAATTCATCGCCGGGGATCGTCAGCAGCGACTGAATCAGGACCTCTCCTTCCAGCCGGGCGAGGGCGGCACCTGGACATCCGTGCCGGCCGTACCCGAAGCCCAGGTGCCGCTGGTGCTTGGACACATCAACTTCACCCGAGGCGAATCGCCGCCGGTCGTTGTGTGCTCCCTGAAGGTCGATCCACACCATGTCGCCCTTCCTCGCCGAAGGCACATCGTCGCCAATGCCATCCGAGGTCGCCCAGCGCGCCAAGCGACGCACGGGAGAGAAGACGCGCAGGATCTCCTCGCAGAGGAGAGCGGGTGCTGACGTGGCCGCCGCCCGGAACCGCTCGGGATCCGCCGCCGCCCAAGCGATTATGCATCCGAGATGGTTGAGCGGGTTCTCGTACCCGCCGTGAAGCACCACAACGGGCGTCGACCGCGCGAGCTTCTCCGGGATGACTCCCTGCCGAGCAGCCGCTTCCAGCGTGGCGTGCAGCCCGGCGGCCTCCCCATCCAAGCCGTCCCTTGTGAACAGCTTTGTCGCCCGGAGCGCAGCATTGTTCGCGAGCCGCCGCATGTCGAGCGGCAAGTCCGGCTCGAGCCAGCACAGCATGTCCCGTGCGAGCTGACCCAGCTTCGCACGACGTGCATCGAGCACTTCCATCGCAGAAAGGATTCCCTCGAGCACCAGGGGCTCGGCAAGATCGGCGACGAGTTCGGCCTCCGGCCGCTCGCGAACCGCCTGGACGAGGCCAGGCGATAGCGCTTCGAGTCGCGCGCGCAGTCGGTCGAGGCGTCTCGGCGCGAAGTAGGGCGCCACCAGACGGCGGGCCCGTTTGTGGAAATCACCCTCCATCAGCAACAGGTTGTTGGTCGGCTTGGGCTCGAGACCGACTAGGTACGGATCCGAGACGAGCTCGGACTTCGAGAGCGCCCTGAGACACGGTGCCCAGCCCGTCACGACGCGCGCGCCGCCCGGCGGTGGTTGGAGGCCTCCGGGTAGAGCGGATGGCTCAACATTGATGAATTCTGGCTGATCAGCTGCTTGCTTCATCGTGCAGTCGGAACCTTGTTTTGAGATCGTGCTCGTCGCTGCACGCGATTCCCTACCGACGGAGATCCTGTGGACGTGTCAGCGGGATCCATAACCCTCACCAGCGCCGCAGGATGCGCTGGCGCGGCGTACGGCGGTAGGTTCCGTCCTACTCATCGACCGAGGCTAACAGAGAGGAGGACGAGCAGATGAGCATGTCCAGATGCTCGGTAGGCTTGCGCGATGGCGGACATTGACCCTCCCAAGCTGAAGGTTGACCTGCGGCTGTACCCGACCGGGTCCGGATTCGAAGGCGGCTATGACAAGGGGGGCCGTGGGTTCCTGGTCCGGACGGCCTGGATGGTGGTCAACGCAATGGTGTTTCTCAACCCTCTGCTGCCTGCATACCGCCTGAAGGCGGCAATCCTCCGCGCCTTCGGCGCCCAGATAGGCGAGGCGGTGAAGATCAAGCCGTCGGTGAACATCAAGCACCCGTGGTTCCTGACGATCGGCGACCACTGCTGGATCGGCGAACGCGTCTGGCTCGATTGCACCGCTCCCCTGACTATCGGCAGCCATGTAGTGATCTCGCAGGGTGCCTATCTCTGCTGCGGAACACACGATTGGGAGGATCCGGCAATGGGCAGCGTGATCACCCCCATCACGATTGAGGACGGAGCCTGGATCGCCGCCTTCGTCCGGGTCGCCGGCAACGTTACGATCGGCCAGGAGGCGATGATCGCGATGGGCGCCGTGGTGTTCACCGACTGTGAGCCACGAGGGACGTATCGGGGCAACCCGGCGCAACGGGTCGGCCGCAGGCGGATTCGCGACTACCCAGGCCCGCGACGGCCACGCCGCGAGGTTCCCGAGCAGCAGCACTAGCCCCGCTGCTGCTATCTGTCCTTCTCGCGGCGGAGGAGCGCCAGGGCGAGCGCATCGACCGTTCCGCGGGCGCACCGTTCCCAGGAGAAGTCCCTCACGCGGCGCCGGCCCGCGACGGCCATCCGCCGCCGAAGGCCTTCGTCTCCCACTACGTCGCCCAGTCCGGCTGCGATGCTCTGCACGTCACGCGGATCTACGAGCCGTGCCGCGCCGCCGGCGACCTCAGCTGCTGCTCCCGTACTGGAGGTGACCAGCGGAGACTCGGTAGCGAAGGCCTCGAGCACCGGGTGTCCGAAGGTCTCGTACAGACTCACGTAGGCCACCGCCGTTGCCCCCCGGTAGAGCGCGGGCACAAGCTCCTGCGCCACCCTTCCCAGGAACACGACCCGATCGGCAATTCCGGCGTCCAAGGCCACCTTCTCCAGCTCAGCACGCGTCACATCGGCGTCGCCCCCAACGATCAGCAGCTTGTGCGGCAGCTCCTGCTCGTCTAGCAGCTGTGCGAATCCCTGGATAAGCCGCCGGTGATTCTTCAGCGCATATAGACGGGATATCGACAAGATGTAGGGAGCCCCGTCGGACTCACGGTAGGGGTCGACGGACTCGGCACCTTCATCAAGCAGGTCAAGCACCCACGGTGAGGGCCCCATCGGCACGCTGACGATACGCTCAGGATCCAGGTCGAAGAGCGCAATCGTATCCCGGCGCAGAGTTTCGGTGACGGCCACGACCACGTCGGCGCTGCGGACCGAGCGCGGGACCACGCTGCGCAGGTAGCCTCCGCGGATCCGGCCAATCCGGTCGTCGAGCAGGAAGTACTGGATCGCATGGAGTGCGAGGACGTTTGGTGCCCGATACAGCAGGGGTCGGAAGTTACCGGTGGAGAACAGGACGTCGATCCGGTCGCCGCGGGCTCGTTGTGGCACGCGCACCTGCTCATATGCGACCCGCCCCGGCCGCGCCCTGGGCGCGCGGCAGGGCCGCACAGTGAGCTTCGGATGCGACCACCGGGACGCGGGCTTGTACCAGTCGGCGACGTAGGCGGTCAGGCGGTGGACCCGAGGGTCGGCGAGCATCGCCGGCAGCAGGCCCTCGATGTAACCCGAGGCTCCCCCCTGGCCTTCATCCAGGCTGCTCCCAGCCGAGATCACCTCGAAGCCTACGTGCACGCGGCCTCGCTCGTACGATTCACTCCGCAGGCGGTCCGGTCGCGCGCACGGCCCTTACCGCCAGCTTGTTGCCGACGGACCCAAAGAGGGCGTTGATACAGAGGATCGCGCCACGTGCGAACGGCTGCAGCCGTGTGCGCGATAGCAGCCTCATCGCCGGGCCGGGCTCATGCCGGTAGAACATTGCGTAACGCTCTGCCTCCACCACCTGCATCCCCGCGGCCACCAGCAGTTCGCTGACTCGGCGCAACTCCATCCGAGCCACCGGGTTCCCGGCAGGTTCCTCGGACAGCGCGATGCCCAGCCTTATGGCGTACGAGGTGATGAGGGCCCGGGCGGGCTCAGACACCGAAAGCGCACCGCCGGCGACACGGGTCATTTCGCACAGACCGACATTGGGATCGCGAAGGTGATGCAGGCCATCATGAACGTAGACCAGGTCGAATCCGCGGTCCCGAAACGGGAGAGCCTCCGCGTCGGCCACCAGCGGAACCAATGAAACGTTATGACGCCGTGCCCGCTCGCGAGTTCGCAGCGCTGCGTCGAGGGAGAGGTCCGAAGCGATCACTCGTGCGCCGCGACGGGCGAGAAACTCCGCGTCCATTCCCGATCCGGCGCACACCACGAGCGTTACCGCGCCGCTGAGCTTCGTTTCTATCCCGCTGACGCTGCGCCGAAGCTTCTCGGCGATCAGCCACCCATACAATGCGGCGCCGCCCAAAGGCCGCTCGATTTCCCAATCCCCCGCGGTCTCGTCGAACTCAAGCTCCGCCTGGCCCCGCTTGTGATCGTCCCCGTGGACTACGGCGAACACGGGAATTCCAGCGACGATCGGAAAGTCCCGGCCACACTTGGAACATGACGTATGGCTTGGGCTCCAGTCGAGCGCGCCGCCACAAGCGGGGCATACACAGCTCTGGATGAGGAGCGGATCGACCGACGTGGTGAGCTCAGCGCTTGGCAATGATCAGATTGTGAGTAGCAAGGTTGCGCAACGTGCTGCGGACGCCGACTCACAAGCGATCGGCCTCGAAGAAGTATGTCGCCCCGGCAGACCGGAGCAATTTCGTGTGACGCTGCGGCGTAAACCAGCCACCCCGGCGGCGCATCCAACACCGGTCGAAAGTTTGTCGACGATTCTACTCGGACGACGCGTGCCGCGCCGTCGCCGAAGATCGGGCCGGACCTCTCGTCGAACCCGAGACTCAGGGCTACCGGCGTTATGCTCGCTAGCTGTGAGGGGCGCCACCCGCTCGATTCGGAAGCGCGAGCGTAGCGCTGAGGCGGTCATCGATCCGCTGCCGGGGGAGCCGGGGGATGGCCGCGCAAGCGCGTCTCGCTCGATCAGGCTCAACCTTCGAACCTCTCTGGTCCTGCAAGTCCTGAACGTGATCTCGGGGCTCGAGCTCGCCCGTGGACTCGGTCTGCTGCGCCGCGGAGAACTTGCCGCCGCGGTGCTGTGGCCGACGGTCATCGGAGCGGTGGCGACGCTCGGACTGCAGGAATCGATGACCTACCACGTAGCCCGTGAGCCTGGGAAAACCGGCCGCCTGCTCGGCAGCGCACTGACACTGTGCGCGATCCAATCGGTCCTGTTCACGATCGTCACCCTGATCGCGGTACCGCTCGCGCTCGGACGGCACGACGCTGCGACGATCAGCTCCGGACTGATCTACTCCGGCTACGTCTCGATCAACGTATTCGGGCTGGCCTTTAGCGGCGCCCTGAATGGCCTCCACCGCTATGGGTCCTATAACGCTGCGCTGCTCAGTACCGGCGTATCGATCGTCGGAGCTCAGACCATACTGCTCGCGGTTGGTGACTTTTCGGTTAGGACGCTCGTCCTTGCCTTCATCGGCTGCTACGTCGGCTGCCTACTGTTCGGTGGCTGGCTCACCCGGCGGGCATATCCAGGCCCATTGGAGGTCGACTGGAAAACGATCCGGATGATCTTCTCGTATGGAGTCCGGA
Source organism: uncultured Solirubrobacterales bacterium (assembly GCA_963744755.1). Lineage (GTDB taxonomy): Bacteria > Actinomycetota > Thermoleophilia > Solirubrobacterales > Solirubrobacteraceae > Palsa-465. The sequence goes on from CAVUUS010000001.1 coordinate 449,665, forward strand.
GCAACACGAGCACCACTTCGTCATTCCTCAACCAGCGCCTCGACCAGCTGGTGATCTCGGCATTCCTGTCAGCGAGGCAACTCGGCCTGTACGTGGTGGCAGTCACGTTCACGTTGTTCACTCCGATGCTCGGCGGCGCAATCGCCCTCGCGGCGCTACCCAATATCGCGCGACTCGACGATCCGGCTGAGCGATCGATGCTCGCGCGTCGGCTGGTCAGCCTCACGCTGATCGCGTCGATTCTGGTCTCAGTTCCGATCGTCGTGCTGGCCCCCATCCTGATCAAGGTGTTCTTCGGCCCGGCATTCGCCGTCGGCGCCAACATCACCCGCGTGACGGCGATCGCATCGGTGTCGTTCGCGACGACGCGCTCGCTGGAGGCGGTGCTCCGTGGCAGCGGAGCACCGCTCACGGCTGGGATGGCGGAGTTGGTGGCGCTCGCGGCGACGATCGTCGGGTTGGCGACGCTGTTACCGACGCTCGGGCTGATCGGCGCCGCATGGGCTTCGCTGCTCGCCTACTCGGTGTCGGGAGCCTGGATGACATGGCGCCTGAAGCGAATACTGGGGATCCCGGTCAGGCAGCTGCTGACCCCTGACCGCGAGGGTCTCGAGGTCCTGCGTTGCGCGTTTCAAGAGCGTCGTGGCCGCCCTCGGTAAGCGTCTATTCTCCCGCGCGTGAATGCTGCTGATCCGGTCCCAGGCCGAGACACCGTCAGGGGCATGTCGGTCGAGGAGGCCAAGGCGAAGTCAGACGAGTTGCCGGCGCCTGAATATGGCGTTTGGGAGCTGATCTGGTCGGACTACTGCGCCCATTACCGGTACAAGCAGGAGTCGGGTCGCGCCCGCAGCGATCCTGTTTCTCCCGCGCATGCTGACCAACTCCTCCATGCATGCGAACGTGCTGGTCAGGCTGATCCAGGGAACGCCGCTCTGGCTGACCTGGTTCTGGCGCCGGCTGCTGATCGCGCTGCATGCGTGCGACTTTCAACCGCACTGCCGGATCGGGCCCGGCCTGCGGATGCCGCATCCACTCGGGATCCTCGTCGGGCACGCGGTATTGGGCCGCGACGTGGTGCTCCAGCATCACATCACGATCTCGTCGGTGACAACGAACTGGCGCAGCGGCAAGTCGCCCGGATTCGTCCAGATCGGCGACGAGGTGACGGTCTTCACCGGGGCCGTGATCGCTGGTCGCGTCGCGATCGGGGACGGTGCTCTGATCGGTGCCAACTCCCTAATCATCCGTGACATACCGGCCGATCACATCGTGATCGGCGGACGGTCACGTCCGGCGACCGTGCAGGAGCGCCAGGGGGTCTAGACCGTCGGTCCAGGAAGGACGCAGATCCGGCCCGTGAAATCGATCCGATTCAGCAGCGGAGAGTAGTCAGCGGAGTCAAAATACTCATCGACGGCCTGGCGAGCGCCTTCCCAGGCGCCATAGTCGTCCAGAATCAGCACGCCGCCGGGCGCCAGCCGCGGCAGCAGATGCTCGATCTCATGCTTGGTCGATGCGTACCAATCGGTATCGAGCCGCAGCAGCGCGATCTTCTCCGGCACCGTCGCGGGAATTGACTCCTCCACTTTCCCTACCACGAACCTACACAGGTCGGCCGGGTAACCCGTACTCGTCATGTTTCGCTTGACGTCCTCGAGAGGAGCCCGGGAGACGGCCCCGCCGTGGTAGCTCAGAAGACCCGCCGCAGTGCGGCCCCGGAAGTCAACATCCCGAGGTGTCGGCTCCGTCATACCCTCGTAGGTGTCGTACAGGTAGAGCTCGCGGCTGCGGTCATCCTGCTCGATCAGCGCCGACGCGGCAGCCATCATCGAGCCGCCGCGCCATACTCCGCATTCCACGATCGCACCGTCGATCCGGTTCCTGGAGATGTAGCGGATAGCGTCGCAGAGGGCGACGATCCGGTCGGCAGAGGTCATCGTGAATGGCTGAACCGCATCGATGATCGCTCGATCACGTGCGTCGTAGAGCTTCGGCTGCAGTTCCACCGCAACACCGAGTCGGTGCAGACCGAGTTTCAGGCGCACAGCAACCGCTTCAGCGATTCGCTCACGGCGCGGATTCAGGTCGTCCCGGATGCCGGAGCTTGCGCCAGATCGAGGCGGGGCGGACCGCGGGCGACGCGTGGTCGGATGCAGTAGGGAGCCGCACGGGCTCAGAGGCTAACAATCGCCAGCTCGGCGGCGTCCCCAGGCAACGAGCCCGATCAGAATCGACCGCGGAGCGAACCGGCGGTGGGCCAGGCCGAGCCGGTATGCCAACGCGCTGAACGTCAGATACGCGGGCTCGTCCTCTGATGTGTACACGGCGGCGTCGAAGCCATGCTGCGCCAGCGTCGCGGTCAGCAGCGCGCGCGTGTTGCAGCGGTACACGGTCGGGAACACGTCATCTGACTTGCGCTCGGGCTGGGCGCGTCGCAGCATCAGCGCATGCAAACGCGATGGCACCATCCGTGATGCCACCCCTAAATAGCTGCGTGCGTTGATCGTCCGGATACAGATCATCCCGCCCGGCTTGATGACGCGTGCGAGCCTCAGAGAAGAACGCGTCCGGATCGGCCACATGCTCGAGAACGAAGTCGGCTAGTGCTAGGTCGACGCTCGCGTCCTCTACCGGCCACGGGTTGTCGGCGTCGATCGGCCGGAACTCGTCGATGAATGGGTTCTCTACGGCCGTGGGGTCGACGTCGATCCCGATCACCTGCGCGCAGTGTCCCCTGAGAACGCGAAGGTCACGGCGGATAGCGACCGGGTCGTCGTCCTGGGTGCCACGCCCGCAGCCGATGTCGAGCGCAACGCCGTCGGCCGGCAACAGCTCCCGGACACGAGCGTAGAACCGGATCGCACCGTCGAGGTCAGTAAAGCCACCGAACTCGCTCTCGGGGTGATAGCGCGCGCGGAGGGCGAGCAAGCGCTCGCGGCGCGCTGCTCGCTGCGTTCGGCTTGGCACGCGGCGCCAGTATAAGCACTACCCTCGGCAGCAGCGATGGCGCATCGGAATGGACTCACGGCGCGGTTCGGCCTCGAAGAGGTCAGGCTTGCGCTCGGCGTGACGATCGTCGGGCTACTGGCCGGCGGCGGCTCGGCGCTCATGATTCTGCATCAGCAGGTTGCTCTCGCGGCCGTGCTCCCAATCGCGGCGGCCTTGCCGATCGTCGTGAGGCTGGCGCAGCGCAAATTCGATCCCTTCGAGCCGATCGCACTACTCGCGCTGACGTTCTTCATCCTCTACGGGATTCGGCCCGCTGCCGAGCTTGCGAGCGGCTTCAAGTACTTCGCCAACCAGTACACACGGTCCGGGTTCAGCGCCGCCTGCCTGGTGAGCCTCGTTGGAATGCTGTCGCTGTATGCCGGCTACGCGGTGCGCACCGGCGCGCGCGGCGGCCCAGCGGGCGCCGGTGCCTCCGGACCGCTGGGACCCCCAGACGGTCGGTCAGGTTCGGGATCTGGGTGCTGGTGGCCTGTGGGGTGCTGACCGCCGCCTTCGCTGCGACCGTGGGTCCCAGCACGCTGTTCCACTTCTACCTCGGACGCACGACGACTACGTTTCAGACCTTCCTCGCTGTTTCGGGCTATGTCGGTCTCGGGCCCTATCTGACCATCCCCGCAGCAATCATCTTTGCCTTCGCATTCTTTCGCCTGCGGACATTCAAGGTCTTCCTGCTAATGGTGCTCTCGCTCGCCGGCGCCATCTTCGTCAGCGTCCCGCAGGGCGACCGCACATACGTCCTCGCGCTCGTGCTGCCGCTTGTTGCGCTGCCCTACCTACGTATCAATCGGCGCCCGTCCGGGGTGACGACGTTGGTCGCCGTGCTGATCGCGATCCTCGGCTTGAACGTGCTGCTGTCCACCCGCACCGTCGGCAAGCGGACGCCATTTCTGTCCACCGCGACGGGCGCGGTCACTCACATCCCGCAGCAGCTGAAGAAATTCGCGACAGGCGTCGATCTGGCCGAGTTCAGCGTGCTCGAGCTGGAGATGGAGGCGTACAACGCCAAAACAAATCCACTCACATTTCATCCCGGGCAGACGCCGCTCAGCCTGATCGCCTATCCGCTGCCACGCCACATAGTCGGTAAGAAGCCGCCGGCGGCCGGCCAGTTCGTCGTAGACCGACTGTTTCCGAACCACAGCGGTCAGCGGGCGAGCTTCAATCCCGCACTATTCGGTGACTTCTATGCCGAATATGGTTGGGTCAGCATCGTGCTCTATTGCTTCGGCATCGGGATCGCAGTTCGTTTCATCTGGGAGTATTTCTGTCGGCACAAGGAGAGCGAGGGGATCCAGATCCTGTTTGCAGCCATACTGCCGATGCTGGTCGTCATGGTGCGCAATAGCGTCACGGACGCCATCGCGCGCTCGCTTTTCTTGGTCGGACCACTGCTGCTATGCCTTGTCGTGTGCTCGCGTCCGCGCATGCGCCGATTCGCGGGGTATCGCGTCAAACCTCAGCTCAAGGAGCCACTGTCGCCGGCGCCCGCTCCTGAAGCAGTTGCGCCACACCATCGGTGAGGTTTCGGCGGTAGCGCGCGCGTGTGAACTGCTCCGCTTTTGCCCGCGCCGCCAGCGCCATCCTGCGGCGGCCGGCAGTGTCGGCGTGAAGCGTACGCAACCGTTCGGCGATCGCGTCTGGGTCGCGGATCGGGACCACGAACCCGTCGACACCATCCTCGATGAAGTCACGGCCGAGATTCTCGGAGATGATCGGGGGGAGCCCACACGCCATGCCCTCGAGCACGGAGATCGGGAACCCCTCGACAAGCGAAGGAAGCGCGATCACGTGGCACGTCCTCAACGTTTCGGGAAGCATGAACCGCGCCATCGGCGGCACGTGCCGCACCCCCGGCTTGTCGATCCAGGCTCGAGTGGTGCCAACCGGCGCGCCGATCAGGACCAGTTCAGCGTCGGACAACCCCGCGCGCGCGAAGCCATCGATGAGATAGGACAGCCCCTTTCGCTGGGTGATCTGACCAAGGAAGGCGATCCGAAAGGGACCATCATGCTCGACGTTCGCCGGAGCGAACAAGTCGCAGTCCACGTACCATGGCACCGTGAAGAGTCGGGCGGGGTCGACGCCGGCAGCCACGAATCCGCGCTTGTGATGCTCAGACACCATAATGATCCGATCGGCTAGCGCCATCTCTTCGACGTACCGTCGTCGGAGCCACTCGGGATACCGCTGGACTCGCAGCGTCGACGCGTACTCGGGGACCAGGCGGGCCTCCTCCTCGAGCAGTGCCTCGGTGATCGCGTAGTGCGCGATCGGATAGTCGAGCACGGTCGAGACGCCAAGTTCACGGGCACGTCGGAACGTGCTGGTCGTGGCGCCCTGATAACCGAGGACTGCGTCGACATTCGGCGCCAGCATGGCCGCCACGCGGCTGTCGAACCGCTCCCTCGTGGGGCGCAGAGCGGCATGTTTGAGCCGCATCGGCAGCGGCGAGCGGCTGAGCAAAACGTTGCCAAGCTCCCAACCAGTGGCGACCCGCGTCGTCCGTGCGCCGACTTCCTCGCTCACCGCTCGGCGACGCAGTTCGCGCACGAGACGCTGCGCCAGCGGCCGCGGCAAACGACGCCCTGCGCGCTTGATATCGCTCGGCCCAAAGCCGACCGTCGAGACATAGCGGTGCAGCGCGCCCGTTTCGGCGAACGCCGCCGCCGCCTCCTTCAGGTGAATCTGTCCACCTGGGTTGGCCACCACGACGCGCTGCATTCGCCACGATTCTTGCAGTTCTGGAGCGCGATCGGATGACCATCGTCCCGCTCGGCACCAAGCTACGAGACAGCCTGAGGCGATCGCGCGTCCTGCGCGCGGGCGTCGTGGCCAATCGCCACCGCGAGCTTCACCACGACGATGCGTTCATCGCCTCGTACCCACGCTCGGGCAACACATGGATCCGGTTCCTACTCGCCGATCTCGCGACGGGGAGGCAGGCGAATTTTGAGTCGATTGATCGCCTTATCCCGTCAGTGGGCAGTCATCGGGGAGCACCTGAGCTCGCAGGCGGCCATCGCTTGATCAAGACCCACGAGGCGCACCGCGAGGAGTACGTCAACGCCATCTACCTCATCCGCGACGTGCGAGACGTCCTCATCTCCTGGTACCGAGTGACGAGACCTGATCCTGATGACATCAGCGGACTTGACATCTTCGTAGCCGAGTTCGTCACGCGCCATGCATCGCCGTACGGCCGCTGGACCGATCACGTCCGTTCGTGGCTTGCAGCGCGTGACCGCGGGGAAAGGATCCTCATTTATCGCTTCGAGGACTTGCAGGCAGCGCCGATGGCTTCACTCGCTGAGATCGCTGCCTTCCTGGGGATCTCGACCGATCCGACGAACGTGGAGTCGGCGCTGGCCCGCAACAATCCGGAGGCAATGCGACGACTCGAGCAGGAGGGAACCGAGTACCTGCGCCGCGCCGTAGGCCACCGCAGCCAGGGCGTGCGGCGCGGGGCGATCGGGGGGTGGCGCGAGTTGCTCGGAGAACATCATTTGCGCGTGCTCGAGCCAGCATTGGCCCTGAATGCCGAGCTCGGGTACACCGACTGAGCGCTCGGCTCCATACGCGGCCGGCGGCACGTATGTGGTCGCGACATATGATGGAAGCGTGAGCAAGCATGCTTCTGCGATGAACTACCAGCCCTCCGCGCACTACGATCGCGTGACCGCGGCATGGACGCTGTTACTCGGCGACGAGCTCCACTACGGCCTATTCGACGAATCGACCACGGACCTAGGTCCGGCAACGCGGGCGCTCACGGGGGCAATGAAGGACGCAGCGCAGCTCGAGCCGGGGTGCGAGGTGCTCGACGTCGGCTGCGGAACCGGCACCCCTGCGTGTGATCTCGCGCTGACGTGCGGAGCCAACGTCACGGGGATCACGACGAGCGCGGAAGGCGTCTCAGCCGCCCAGGAGCGCGCCCGAGCGCTCGGTATCGAGAACCTCGTGTCATTCATGCGACGCGATGGTATGGACAACGGCTTCCCTAACGAGTCCTTCGACCGGGTGTGGGTGCTTGAGTCTTCTCATCTCATGCGGGATCGCGACCGGCTCGTGTCCGAGTGCGCCCGGGTTCTGCGGCCCGGCGGCCGCGTGGCGCTTTGCGACATCACGCGTCAACGTGAGCTCAGCCTCGCCGACGTCAGACGCCTGCGCAGGCCCTTGATGGTGTTGCGTGACGTCTTCGGCGACGCGCGGATGGAGCCGCTGGCCGAGTATGGCCGGCTGGCCGTCGCGTCAGGACTGTCCGTGGAGCAGGAACTCGACCTGACTGCCGCAACCCGCCCGACATTCGCCTTCTGGCGCGAAAACGCCGAGCGCCATCACGACACAGTCGTGCGACTGCTTGGTGAAGCTGAACTCGAGCAGTTCGTCGAGGCGTGCGGGATCCTGACTGGGTTCTGGGATGACGGCACGCTCGGCTACGGGCTGATCTCGGCTTCCAAGCCGTAGATCAACTCACGCGGTCAGGCCGCCATCGACCACGAGGACGTGACCGGTGACGAACGCCGCCTCGTCCGAGGCGAGGAAGCGGACCGCCGCTGCGACGTCCTCGGGCTCGCCCAGTCGGCCCGCCGGCGTACGGCGACTGATTTGAGCCAGCTGCGCCTCATCGAGACCGTGCGAAAGCTCGGTGCGGAGATATCCCGGAGCGACCGAGTTGACGGTGATGTTCCTCGTCCCAAGCTCCCGCGCCATCGCCCGAGTCAAACCGTCGATGGCCGCCTTGCTGGCCGAGTACACGGCCAAGCCTCGATACCCCGACAACCCCACGATCGACGAGATATTGATGATCCGGCCCGATCCCTGTTGCAGCATGCGCCGGCAGACGAGTTTCGTCATCTGAATGGTTCCGGTCAAGTTGAGCGTCAGCACCTCATCGATCTGCTCATCAGAAGCCAGGGCCAGCACCCCGTCACGAGCAATCCCGGCGTTGTTGACGAGCACGTCGACTCGACCGAAGCGCTGGATGACGTTGCCGACGAACGCAGCGGCCTGTTGACGATCGGATAGGTCGACGAGCTCGTGGTAGAAGCGGTCGCTGAGCTGCGGATCGGCGAGAACGCCGTCAATTGGCGCGGTCGACGAACGGCTGCATGTCGCCACGATGTCGCCGTGCGTCAGAAACGACTGGACGAGGCCAAGGCCCAGGCCACGACTCCCGCCCGTCACAATCACTACCCGGGCAGCGCTCATTGCTGCGACTCCTGACGCAGAACCTTGTTCCCGCGCGTCTGGAGTTCGTCGACGAAGTAGACCCGGCGGGGGCGACCCGCGGCGGGAAGCGCCTGGCAGGCGGTCCGGATACGCGCCTCCAATTCAGCCCGGTTCACGCCCGGCTCGGCGACGACGTCGACGGCCACAATCTGCCCCGTGATGGCGTTGGATCTACCGTACACGGCCGCGAGCTCTACGCCGGGAACCGAGCATACGATCTCCTCGACCGGAAGCGGATGCACCTTGGCACCCCCGACGTTGATGATCTCGGTGGTGCGTCCGACGAATTGAATGCGGTCACCCCGCACTTCGACAAGGTCTCCCGTGGGCCGCCATTCGTCGTCGCTGTCAATTCCCTCGTGATAGCCGAGCATTCCCCTACTGGAGCGCACCTGAAGTTCGCCGTCAACGATCCGCAGCCGCACCTCCGCGTCGGCATCGCGATCGAGCACGGACAGCGGGAGACCGCTGTGCCCATCTCGGACGGAAACCACCGAACCCACCTCGGTGCCGGCGTATACATGCGAAATCCGGGCGGCCGGGAAACAGCTGCCGGAGCTGGACGATCAGTGACTCGGACGCGGCCTCTCCCCCCAGTGTGATCTGTTCGATTGGGAGGTCTGCGACCCCATCTGACCGCAGACGCCCGACCAGCAGCCGCCAGAACGTCGGCGTGCCGCTGACGTGAGTGACGCCGTGCTCACGGATAGCCGCAATCACGTCTTCCGGGCGCCGTGAGCTGGGCACGACGAGTGTCCCTTGGCTGGCCAGCACGTGAAGCAGAATCTGGATCCCGGCGAACTGGTTCAGGTTGTAGGTCAACAGCCAGCGTGTGCCAGCGCCGCGGTCCGGCGTACGGACCGCTTGGGCGAGACGCCTCCAGTCATGACGGGCGCCCTTCTGGGTTCCGGTCGTCCCGGTAGTGAGGATCAATATGGGAGCGGCTTCGGCGGGCGTGGGCGCGGGTCCATCAGAGCGCATCAGTGCATGCAGCGAGATCCTGGCCACTCCGTCGGGATCGCGGTCGTCGTCGAGCACCAATATCCGGTGGTCAAACGCCGCAGCGATCCGGGAAAGGCCATCGGGGTCGAGATCCGGCGGGTATAGACACGCCTCAGCACCGACCGCCGCGCCGCCCGCGAGCATCGAGATGGTGTCCGCGGGCGCGGACAGAGAACAGCCGAACCGAGAGATCGCAGCCTGCTCGAGGCCTCGTGCGAGCGACTCGCTGCGACTCAGGAGCTCGCCATATGAGTCGGTGCGCTCGGAAGCGATCACCGCTGGCTGCTCCGGGACTTCGACGGCCGCCTGCCGCAAGAGCGCGAACGGCACGCCGGCTAACGTCCGTAGAACGCGAGCAGCTGGGCCAGCGTCTCGGGAACGATGCCCTCCGAATAGGGATCGGTCCCGAACTCGTCCTCGAGAACGGCAGAGATTTCAGCTAGCTCCAACGAGTCAAGCCCGAGTTCCGCACTCAGCTTTGATTCCCGAGTGACCTCACAGTTGCCTGCACCGCGCCGCTCGAGCAGCGTCTGGATCGTCTCGCGGATCGTCGTCTCGGGATCTGCCGTGCTTTCTGTGTCGCGCAAGCTCGCTCCTGATCTGGGTTCACCGACAGCGTACCCCCCCTGAGCGGTCGGGGGCCGATCATAGCGTCAGCCACGACGAAACGACCTTTCGACGGGAGATCGAGAATCTACGGTGCCGCGCTTCGAATCTCGGATGCCAGTCGCACGCGGCCGCGCGCGAGCAGTGCGCCGGCCGGCAGATCGTCCGTCAGGATCTGCAGGCGCCCCGACCTGCGCGCCCGCACCTACACGCTTGTTCACGCCTAGCACCTGGCAATAGGGATACGAGGATCACGCCGTCTTCGATAACCACCGTCGCCTCGCGGTTCGCCGCTGGTGCCAGGGATCCAACGCCCTCTGACCGGACCCAATCGACACGCCGTGATGGATGCAGACGTTGGAACCGATCTGACTGTTCGCGCCGATTGCGATCGCGAATGGATGCGGCAGCTCGAGACCAGGTCCGACGACGATGTCGCGACTGATGTCACAGGCGTGCATGCGAGATCAGGACTCTCCGCCAGAGGTACGAAAGCCAACGGGGCAAGCGACCATCAGCCGGACCAGGACGTTCGCGTGCAGCGACGAGTTTGTGAGCAGCCGCGCGACCATAAGCCGCCGCATCCGTTTCGGCTCTCGTGTTTGTAAGCGTAGCCCCCGGTAGTAGTCGGAGACGATCAGGCGCCACGCGTTCTTCAATCCTCGGCCCTCGTCGGCCGGACCGCCGTTGAACATCGCCTGGGAGTCCGCCGCGGCCACAGGGCTTCCTATTCAACCTGGTCTTCGGGACCGCCATGACCCGCCGAGGAACTGAGAGCGCTCTCCCATTTGCCCGGGCGCGCCGCAAGCGCGGGATGCGAAACGAGCAGGTGCCACACGACCGCCTGAAAAGCTTCAACGTGCGGCGTGAGCCGCTCCGGCGCCGCGGGCACCACGACGCATTCGGTGGCGAGCCTGGCGGTCACGCCTTCGCTACGGCCCACGATGCCGAACACGGCTGCCCCAACCTCACGCGCCAGCTCAACTGCCTTGGCTAAATTGACCGAGATCGGTGGGTCCAGCGAGCCGCCGCCGACCGAGAAGACGAGCAGCGCATCCGCTGCCGACAGCCGCGAAGTCTTCAGCCACGCCACGAACGTGGTCTCCCATCCCTCGTCGTTTGTCCGGGCGGTCAGCTCGGAAACGTTGTCAGTGGGGGCGTAGCACTCCATCTCGCAGAGCTTGCGGAAATCGTTGACGGCGTGCGAGGCGTGTCCTGCTCCCCCACCGATCCCGAGGATGAACAGCCGCCCTCCTCGGTCGCGCACCCGCGCCAGCCCGGATGCAATCCGATCCACGGTCGGCGCCGATAGAGCACCGGCGATTTCAGCCGTCTCGGCCAGGAAGCTCGCCGCAAATGACGGTTCGGCCGAAGAGCTCATTCTTCGGTTCTCGCTCGCTCGCCGGCGGCGCCGCTAACGACCTCGTTCAGCACCGCCTCAAACTGAGTCGCGACGGCGTCCGGTCCGAAATTCCGGCGAGCGAAGGCCAGCGCACTCGCTCCCCGACGACTTCGATCCTCCTGGTCGGTGAGGGCGTGGACGAGTTGATCGGAGAACTCGCCGGGCCCGGAGCCCGGGATCACCCATCCGCCTCCCGAGTCGGCAACGAGCCGGGCGACCTCCGAGTCAGGGCGCACCGCAGCAACGGTCGGTAGCCCGTATCCCATGAAATTCATCAGCTTCGAGGGTACGTTGAAATCCAGCCCGTCGTACTGCTGACTCACCACGGCGACCGCCGCGCGGCGAAGGTAGTCGTCCAGTCGCAAGCCCCCGATCACCCCGGTGACTTCGACGCGATCGGTCTCGACGGCTCGGCGGACGTCGTGGCCCGCGACGCCGTCCCCGGCCAGAACGAAGCGCGCACCAAGCTCGGCGAGGGCGCCGGACGATTCGAACGCGCGGGTGATGTGCACGAGGTTCTGCGTGCGGCCGATGTTGCCCATCGTCAGCACGAGCCGGTCATCAATCGACCGGGCGCCGACGGAGCGGTCCTGGATCGGGAGGCTGGCCGGGTTGAAGATTCGCGCGATCCGATCGGCGAGGGACCCCCTTGGCCCGGAGGTTCTCGGCAAAACTCTCCGAGATCACGACGATCCTCCGGGCGGAGCGATAGGCGGCATGCTCCAGGCGCCGGGAGGCGCGGAGGATCGGGCCGTCCTCCAGCAATCCGGTTGCGCTGGCCCCGTCGGGCAGGATGTCCTGGAGCCAGAGCACCCATGGCACGCGCCGCAGCCTCGCCGCCGCCATCGCTGGGGCCAGCGCGGGAAAGCTTGGCGACACGGCCACGATGACGTCGGGGCGCCCAAACATCGGGGCCGCGAATGAGAGAGAGGCGACGAACGTGAGCTCTTGGCGCAAGCGCGCGACAGTGCTGTCGCGCCCCGGCCACAACGGCAGTCGGATCACCGGGATTCCGTCGCGCATCTCACGGCGCGGGCGCAGCGGCGTTCCCCAAACGGGTTCGGGGTAATGCGGATGCGCGGCAACGACCTCGATCCGATGGCCACGCTGGCGCATTGCCGTCGCCCAGACGGTGCTGAGCGGCCCGATCCCTGTGGGCTCCGGGTCGTAGTTGTAGCTCCAGAGCTGGATCTTCACGGGGCTGGCATTGAAGCATCCACCCGAGGCACCCGACTTGCTCCGGTGCTATGTTCGCCCTCCTGAGCGCCGTGCCGCGTCCGGCCGGAGGCCACACGCGCCGCGCCCAGCCCTTACAGCCACATGGATGACCTCCACCGTCTGTTTGCGCGCTATCGCGTTCTGCTACTGATCACCGCCGTGACCGGTGCCGCCGCCGCGGTGGCAGTCACGTTGTCCCGAGGTTCCGACTACTCGGCCAGCGCGACGATGCGGATCCAGGACGTGACCGAGCTCGAGGGGTTCAATGGCTCGTCCGTCGCCACGATCGACGGCGCCCCTCAGCTCGTTGAAGGCGTCGCCCGCACCGCGACGAGCGATTCGGTGCTGAGACTGTCACTGGCAGCGCTCAACTCCAACGAGAGCGTCGACTCGCTGTCCTCGGAAGTGAGCGCGAGCCTCGACCCATCGTCCGATCTGCTGGTCGTGACGGACACCAACTCGAGTGCGGCTCGAGCGGCCCAAGTCGCAAACGTCGTCGCAACGACGACGGCAACCGTCGTCAATGCGCAGAGCCGGAGCGTTTTCAGCGCCCAGGCGGCGGCACTCGAGCAGCGGATCGCCCAGATCCCGAACACCGCGGCCAACCGCGCGCTCCGTGAGCACGATCAGGAAAACCTTGCCCAATTGCAAACCCTGAGCATCGTCGGCGCACCCGCGAAGGCGGCGCAGCGCGCAGACATCCCGACGGCCCGAGGCTCCCGGAAGACGGGCTTCTACGGGTTGCTCGGCGCGGTGCTTGGCCTACTTGTCGGAATCGCCGCGGCGTTCGCGCGGGAGGCGTTCGATCGTGGCGCCCACAGCGTGCGACAGGTATCGGGGCATCTCGGGCTACCCGTGCTGGCCCAGATCGAAGCCGACGCGCTCGGCGACCCGCGTGCGCCCCAGCGGCCGGGGCGCACCGGCACGCAGATCGGGCTGTTGCGCCGGGGGCTCGAGCTACTCGCCGATCCGCCGCCACGGCACATCTTGCTGACGAGTTCGGACGGGGACGCCGGGCAGTCCGAGCTCGCGCTCGCGCTCGGCCGCTCGTTCGCGCGGACCGGTCGGTCGGCGGTCCTGATCGATGCGGACCTGCATTCGACCGCACTCACGGCGGCGCTCGGCGCCGGCGAGTCCCCCGGACTTTCCGAGTTGCTCCTGGGCAGCGGGAAGCTCGAGGAGATGCTCGAGCCGGTCGATCTCGGCAAGGCCGCCGCCGCGACCGCAAGCCACGTCGCCCCCCTCAGCCTGCTGCCGGCCGGCGCCCACGTCGAGCAGCCGGACGAGCTCCTGGCCTCCGGCCGGATCTCTGAGGTGCTCGAGCAGGCCGCGGCCCGGTTCGACGTGACGATCATCGCCGCGCCGCCGCTGCTGAGCGCACCCGACGCGTTGGAGATCCTTCCCTACGTCGACGCGTGCCTGATCTGCGTCCGGGCGGGCGAGACCGCACTGCCGCAACTCGACGCCACCCGTGAACTGCTCGCACGGCTGCCGGCTCGGCCCGCGGCGGCCGCGATCACCGGGATCAGCCGCCGCCGGTTCCAGGTCGCGGCGACAGCCGCTGCGCCTGAACGGACCGCGCTCAGCGGTCAGTAGATCGACATTAGGCGGCGGATCGCCGCCATTATCGTTGTGACCCCCGGCCAGACCTGTCCCCCACCCGGCCGGCCGCGGAACGAGCGAGGTTCCAGCCCCAACTGAGATCCTCACGGTCGACCGCGATCAGGGCGCTGACGGGCAGCTCGAGCGCGCGGCTCAGCCGCCGGCACATCCAGCTCATGCTGACCAGGTAGGCCAGCAGCGAGGCCCATGCCGCACCGACGAGGCCGACCGTCGGGAGCAGGATCGCCAGACCGCCGAACGTCGCGCCGAGGGCAATCAGCTCGGCCGCGCCGGCGTCGAGCGGGCGGCCGAGCGCCCGCAGCACGGCCTCGAGCGAGCGGTTGGTGCTGAGAAAGACGACAGCGACGGCGAGGATCCGAGCCGAGCTCGTGGCGCCCGCGAACGCGGAGCCGAAAAATGCACGGATCAGTGGGCCGGCGAGGACGACCACGGGCAAGCTGATCAGCGCCGAACAGCCGAACGTCAGCTGTACCGTACGACGGATCAACGTGGTTCGCTCGGGACCGGGCTGGAGCGGCGCGATCTGCGGAAGCGCGATCCAGGCGACCGAGGTGCCGACGAGATACGAGGCCTGGGTCAGCGTCACCGCAATCACATAGATGCCAAGTGAGCGCGGGGCCAGGAAGATCGAGATCACCAGTTGGTCGAGGCGCTCGTTGAGCTGCGAGGAGACGGTGCTCGAGTGGCTGCGGATGCCATACCGGAACAGCGACCGTGCCAACGGTCGCTCGAAGTGCGGAGACGGGGCCTGGCGGTGCACCAACCAGCCCGTCATCACGAAGGTCAGGGCGTTGGCTGCCAGGTACGCGAGCACCGCGTGCCGGACGGTCACGGCATCGAGCGCCGCCAGCAGTGCGAGCAGGGCTCCGCTGGCGACGATCACCAGCAGCCTGACGAGCTGGAATTCGTTGTAGCGCCGAAGGCCGTTGAGGACGCCGGCGCCGAACAGCGACATGATGTTCAGCGGGATGAAACCGAGGTACAGCAGGGCGCTGACGAGCGCCTGATGATGCGCGGACAGCGCGATCGGGATCAGCGCCGCACCGAGCACCGTGGCGAGCAGGGCCTGCGCGAGCCCGAGCCCGAGGCCGCTGCCGACGATCGCCGAGAGAGGCGCTTCGCCGCGCGCGACGTGGTACGTGCTGGACTCCATCAGTCCGAGCGTCCCGACGGCCGCCGTGATTGTCGGCCAGAGCAGGGCCGCGGCCAGGATCCCGCGGTCGTGCGGGCCCAGCGTCCGGGCCAGCAGCACCCCCGTCCCGATGTTGAGCAACAGGATCGCCAGCGACGCTCCGAAGCTCCTACCGATTGCTCGGCCGGCCAGCGACGCTGGTCCCGGTTTGGGCTCGGGGGCGGGCATCCTCGGATACAATGCCGCGAACCGCGGTCAATGGCTCATGTCTAAGCACGAGCGTCCCCCCAGGGCGCAGCATTGGGCTCCCGCGCTCGTGACGAGTACTCGCTGGCAGCGCGGCGACCTCGTGTTCACGGGAGGAGCCGCGTTCGTCGCGGCGGTGGCCGGCGTGGCGAGCAACGGCAAGGCCGGACCTGCGGCGGCGGTGATCGTCGTCGCGATGGCACTGATCGCCGGTCTACTCGACTGGCGCCGCTCGCTCTACGGCCTGCTCCTGTACTTCACCGTCGACGGGCTGATCTCGATCGCGCTGTATCCGAACACCGGTCCGGGAGCGCTGGCTAAGGATGCGCTGTTCGTGATCCCCGCGTACTGCGGCTACGCGATGGCGAGACTCGGCGACCGCCGTCGGCTCCCGATTCCGGTCCCGCTCGTGCCGGCCCTGTCGATGTTCACGATCGTGGCGCTCGTCGTCGTGCAGATGTTCAACCCCGGGGTCCCCAAACCGCTTGTCGCCCTGATCGGCGCCCGGTCGTGGCTGTTCTACGTCCCGATGGTGCTGCTCGGCTACGACTTGATCCGCGATCGCCGAGACCTCGACCGCTTTCTCGTCCTGATTGCCGTCAGCGCGATGCTCCCAGCGGTCATCGGGATCCTCGAAGCGGTCCTGATCTACACGGGGCATGCCCACGCGGTCTATGGGTTGTACGGCTCCGCAGCCTCCGCCGTCACTCAGGACTTCGCCCAGATCTCCGCCGGCTCGAGCTTGATTCGCCGGGTGCCCAGCACGTTCACGTTCGCCACCCAGTTCTACTCGTTCACCATCGGCGCCGCCGCGATCGCATATGCGGCGTGGCGCAACACGCTGGCCCCCCAGGGGCGCGGCCGGCTCGGGCTCGCGCTGATCGGGACGGTCATCGTGGCCTCGATGCTCAGCGGTGCACGGTCGGCGCTGCTGCTCGGCCCGGCGATGCTGCTGGCGGCCGTCGTGCTCGATTTCGGGAGCCTCGACTGGCTGCGGCGGGTCCGGGTGGCAGCGATCCTGATCGTCGCGTCGCTGGCCGTGGCGACCGTCGTGCTCGGCGCGAGCCTGACCGGGCTCGTCGTGGACGTCGCCCGCCACGGTGTCGATCAGCTGCAGCTCGCGTTCTTCGACGAGATCCGCAAGGGCCTCAGCACAACCGTGTTCGGGCTCGGGACCGGCACCGACACGATCGCCTCTCGCTACGCCGTGTCAGCGCCGCAGCTGTTCTCCGCCGTCGGCGGTGCCTGGCAGGAGAGCTGGTGGGCGAAGTGCCTGCTCGAGCTCGGCGTCGCGGGCGTCGTGGCGGGGATCGCGTTGATGGCGGGGCTGGTGGTGCACGCCACGCGCATCACGCGCCGGATGACGGACCCCGGCCTCCGCGCGGTGTCCGCCGCGATCACCGCCTACATCCTGTGGGCTGTCGTCTCGAACTTCAAGGCTCAGTCGATCGATCTGGACCCGGAGAACGTCTACTTCTATCTGTTCATCGGCGTCCTGCTGAGACTGCCCGCGCTCGACCGCACGCCGGTGATCGAGCGCCCGGAACGGACGTAGGTTGAGCGACGTCGAGCGCGCGGTCGACCTCCAGCGGGCCTACTACCGCGGCACCGCCGCCGGGTATGACGAGATGCACGAGGTTGCCGAGCACCGTGCCGCGCTCGGACACATCGTCGATCATCTGCGGCGCCTCGGGGCCCGCACGGTGCTCGACACGGGCTGCGGCACCGGCCTGGCGATGCGCTTTCTGGCAGACGCGCTGCCGGCGCTTGAGGTACGAGGGAACGACACCTCGCCGGAGCTCTTGCGGATCGCGGCAGACCGGTACGGGATCCCGCCTGAGCGGCTCGATCTCGCCGACAGCGCGGCGCTGCCCTACCCGGACGGCGCCTTCGACGCGGTGCTCGCCACCGGCGTCATGCATCACGTGCCCGCGCCCGACGCGGTCATCCGAGAGATGCTCCGAGTCGGCCGGCAGGCGGTGTTCATCTCCGACGTCAACCGGTACGGGATCGGGTCGCTACCGGTACGGCTGACCCGGCTGGCGCTGAGCCGCAGCGGCCTCTGGGGTCCGCTGAACCGGTTGCGCCTGCACGGGCGGGACTGGCATTTCTCTGAAGAGGACGGGGTCGCGTGGGGCTACAGCGTGTTCGACTCCCGGCCGATCCTCGCTGACGCCTGCGACGAGGTGCTCATGATCCCCACCGTGGCGCCGCATCGGCGGCCGGCCCGGCGGGCCCAGCTTCGCTTCTCGCATCTGCTGATCTGCGGCTTCCGGAACCCGGCCGGCCCCGGGCAGCCACCGCCGAGATGACAGCAGCGGACGGATCGTCGTCGCCAAGCATGCTAGGGCGCTGGAGACTAGCCTCCAGCTAATCATGCGGAGACGCTCAGAAGGCCTCACCGTCCTCAATCCGGTTTGGAACAGTCCTTTGAGAGCTAGGCTCCGCGCGCTCACACCGCTGCCGCTGCTGCGTGTAAGCCAGCTGCTGAGAGGACACGACCCGGTCCGGCGCACCGACATGTGGGACAGCGGCGATCGGCTCGAGATGGGCCGCTACAGCTACTCGCGACCCTTGGTCAACTATTGGAAGGAGGCCGGTGAGCCCGCCAGGGTCCGGATCGGCAGCTTTTCCTCGATCTCCGAGGACGCGATCATGATGATCGGAAGCGAGCATCCCGTGGATCGCGTCAGCACGTTTCCGTTCCGGATCGTGTTCGGCCTCCCCGGCGCGTTCGAGGACGGCTTCCCGTTCTCCAAGGGTGACATCGTGATCGGCAGCGACGTCTGGCTCGGCCGCGGCGCGCGGATTCTCTCCGGCGTCACCGTGGGCGACGGGGCCGTGATCGCAGCGTCCGCGGTCGTCACCCGTGACGTGCGACCGTACGCGATCGTCGGTGGCAACCCGGCGCGTGAGATCCGGCGGCGCTTCGGCGACCAGCAGGTCGAAGCCCTACTCCGGATCCGCTGGTGGGAGTGGAGCGACGACGAGATCCTCGACGCGGTTCCGCTGCTCACCTCTGCGCAGATCGATGAGTTCATCGCGCGGCACGACCCGGCACGGTCCGGGACCGCCCGGCCGGGGGCAGACCCAATACCATGACCCGGGATCACTGGCCTTCGGCTTCCTTGCGCCACCAGACTCCTGTCCAGTCGATCTGCTCCATCGGCGTCACGATGCCGTGGTCGCGGCGATAGTCATCGATCGCCGCTCGACACTCGGGGTAGGCGCCGTAGTCATCCACGATCACAAACCCGCCGGGCGAGACCTTCGAGTACAGCGCGTCGAGTGCCACGATCGTCGAGCCGTACATGTCCCCATCGAGGCGCAGGACGGCGATTTGCTCGATCGGCGCGGCCGGAAGCGTCTCCTCGAACCATCCCGGCAGAAAGTGGACCTGGCCGTCGAGCAATCCGTAGCGAGCAAAGTTGCGCTCGACCTCCTGCTGGCTGACCGCGAGGGAGCGCTGCGTCCAGAGGCTGTTCTGCGCGTCCGCCGGCCAGCGAATCATGTCTGGCTTCGGGAGCCCGTCAAACGAGTCGGCGACCCAAACGACCCGCTCGCGCTCGCCATGGGCCCGCAAGATCGCTCGCATGAAGATCACGGTCCCACCGCGCCAGACGCCGGTCTCGACGAGGTCCCCCGGCACCTGTTCGCGCAGGACTGTGGTCACGCAGAACTCCACGTTGTCCAGCCGGCGAACGCCGACCATCGTCTCCGCGTGTCCGGGCCACGCGTGTCCGTCGGTGACCGACTCGGGATCGGGAGGCGCGTTTCGCACCAGCTCGAGTCCCATCCGCGCCAAGAGCGTCCGTGCCGGCTCATACAGCCGCCGCTTCAACGTCCCTGGGCCCGGGCTGAGGCGCTGATATTGCTCCGGGAACAATGCCCGCGTGAGACAACCCTTCATCAGCTGGATGTAGGCGTCCGTGACGGGGCCGTCGGTGGTAGCAGACCGCGCGATGGGCGCGTTCATCAAACCCTTCCTCTCGCGATCGCAGCGATGGCATGCAGTCTAAGCTCGCCGCTTCCTTAGCATGCTTCCAGCTTCCAATGACCGCGTCCGGGCGCTCGCCTACTACCTGCCTCAGTTTCACCACATTCCGGAGAACGATCGCTGGTGGGGGGAAGGGTTCACTGAGTGGACGACGGTTCGCGCCGCGCGACCGCTCTACGCAGGCCACTGGCAGCCCAGAAGCTCAACTGAACTGGGCTTCTACGACCTCAACGACGACGGCGTTCGCGAGCGCCAGGCGTCGCTCGCGCGCGAGGCGGGCATCGAGGGCTTCATCTACTGGCACTACTGGTTCGCCGGCAGGCGGCTGCTCGAGATGCCGAGCGAGCGCCTCTTGGCCTCCAAGCGGCCGAGGCTCGGGTTCTGCTTTGCGTGGGCGAATGACTCCTGGTCGCGCGCGTGGACGGGAAACCACCGCGATGTCCTCATTCCCCAGGGCTACCCCGGCGTCGAGGACTACCGCTCTCACTACCACCACCTGCGGCGCGCCTTCGACGACGATCGGTATGTCCGAGTGCGCGGACGCCCACTGTTCCTGATCTTCCGCCCGGGCGACATCCCCGATCTACGGGAGTTCGTGACCGTCTGGCGGGAGGAGGCGAGGCTCCACGGGGAGCCGCCGCCCTACCTCGTCGGGGAGACCGACTTCAGTCGTCGACACCCACGCTGGCTCGATCCGGGAAACCCGTTGCTGGACGGCATCGTCGACTTCAGCTGGATCCGCGCGATCGGTGAGCTCGGTCGCCTTAGGAGGCACCTGCCCGGAGCGCTGCGCCCGGTCCGAGTCCCCTACGCGCGGGTTGTCAAGCGTCTCTCGGTCCCTCGTTCAGGTGTCGGCGTTCCGCAGTTCCCGCTCGTCCTCACGGGATGGGACAACACGCCACGATATGGACGGTCCGGCATCGTCATGGAGGGTTACGAGCCCGACGTCCTCACAGCCGCCCTCCGCGACGCGTGCAAATCGGTGGGCTCGCTGGAGGAAACCGAGCGCCTCGTGATCCTCAAGTCATGGAACGAGTGGTCGGAGGGCAATTATCTCGAGCCCGACGAGCGGTACGGCCGCAGCTGGATCGACGCTTGCGGAAGAGGGCTCGGCGCTAAGTGAAACGGGATTTCACGGTCTACGACAACACTCGTATCGCCCGCCTGCCGGTGCCGTTGCGCCCGTTCGCGCTGCTCGCAAGAAATCTCCTGCCGCGGCGACTGCATGGGTATCGGTACGCGTATCGGAGCACGGATCTCGCAACGACGAACCACAGCCCGTTTCTCGACGACCAGTCGTTCAATCAGATCTACAGCCGGGTCGCAGGGCACTGGTACTCGGGCGAGGTCGACATCCGCTGGCGGCTGTGGATCCTGGCGCGATTGGCGCGTCAGCGACGTGGCCTCCCCGCCGACGCGCCCGGCCACTTCGCCGAGTTCGGCGTCTACCGGGGCGGTTGCGCGTTCGTAATCCTCTCGACCGCTGACCTGCTCCCGTCGCAACGCTATTTCCTCTTCGACACCTTTACGGGTATCCCGGATGACCGGTTGGTTGAAACGGAGCGGCGTATGGGCTTCGCCGGCGAGTGGGCAGCCACGTCGGCGGCGACGGTGGCCGCGTTCCTTGCGTCGTGGAGTGCCCAGGTCGAAATCCGCGCGGGCGACGTCTTCGAGAGCCTGAAGACGGTCGAGACTGGAGCTCTCTCCTTCGTCCACATCGACCTCAACGCCAGCGCTGCGACCGTGCTCGCGCTCGAGTACGCCTACCCCAGAATGGTGCCAGGAGCGATCGTGGTCTTCGATGACTACGGCAGCCCTCGCTACGGCGCGCAGCGCCGGCGCATCGATGCTTTCTTCGCCGAGATCCCTGAGGACGTCGTCGCCTTGCCGACCGGCCAGGCGTTCGCCGTCAAGCGCTGAATTACCGCTGGCTGCTCGGCTCGCGTCGCCGCGGTGCGTTCAAGGTCACAAGCGCGGCCAGGCGCCCCTTACCGCACCGCGGTCAGCCGGTAGTGGGTGGCGAGGTTGCGAGCGCCTCGTCTGTAGACCGTCTCCTCGTAGGCGATATACGCGGTCTGGGCGAGCCGGGAGAAGCCGAAATAGGACGCGCCGCGGTACTCAGATGTGATCTCCGAGTCGCTCCACGCCGACAGGCGGCGCTCCAGAGCCGTGTAGTAGCAGTCGTCGTAGTAGGCGCGGTGGACGGTCTCCCCAGGCCGGTTCATCACGGCAGCGACAAGCGCCCCGCCGATCCGATGCGGCAGCAGACGGTTGATTACCGCAAAGGCCGAGGCGCGGCCGGAGAGCATCGCCACGAAGCGCCCCCCGGGCCGTAGATAGCTATGAATGTTCTCGAGTGCCGCCGACAGGGGCTTGACGTGCTCGAGCACCTGCCAGCTGACGACGATGTCGAAGCGATTCTGCAGCGCCGCGATCGGCACGGTTATATCGGCGACGATCCGCTCGTCGTAGGCGTCAGCCGGAGCGAGATCGAGTTCACGCTCGGAGCTGTCGAGACCCACGTATACGCAATCCGGGGGAAGCATCGCCCTCGACACGCTCGGCGACTGCCCGCCGCCGACGTCGAGCACCGAGGTCCTGGGCAACAGTAACGGCAGGACCTCTCGGTGGAATGGCGCCTGCCAGTTCACCTCGTAGCGCTCCGGGAGTTCGCCCGCCCACGCACCACGAACGGCGGCGCGAACCTGTTCGGTCGTCGTCATCGACACACGGCCACGGAACCTTTGGCGCTCATCTGGCAATTATCGTGTCGCCGGCCAAGACGACGACCACACGTCCCGTGCATGCTGAGCGCATCGGCCAGCAGCGAGGGTCCATGCACCGTCCGGGGGGCGGCTCGCCCTGGCTGTGATCCCGGCATCCGCGGATACAATGGCCGCACCCGCGACCGATGGCCATGTTCAGTCATCAGCGCCCCGCAAGGGCGCAGCCCACGGCCTTAGCGCTCGTCTTCCCCAGCCATCACCGGTCCGGCCTGGGATGACCGGACCCGCCCGTGTCGTCGTGGCCAACCCCGGCTCCGTGCCCGAGATTCGTGCGGCAGCGACCGGCCTCTCCCGGGCCGGCATGCTGGGTCGCTACCACGCGCCGCTTGCCTTCAGCGATCGAGCGGAGCGAATCGCGCTCCGCGGCCTGCCCACGTCGTTTGCGCGAACTGTTGCGTGCGAGCTCAGGCGCCGTTCGTTGCCCACGTCCGTGCCCTTGGCGGCCGCGCACCAGACCGCGACGGCATCGGAGGTGTTCCGGCTCGCGGTCGACCGCTCGCCACTGCGCCGGCGGGCCCGATTCACCCTGCTGCGCCGCCAGGCCCGAGTTTTCGACGAGCGCGTGGCACGGGCCCTCGATGGATCGGACACGGCCGTTCTCGGCGTCGCCGCCGCAGCCCGAGAGACCCTGCGCCGAGCCCGCGAGCTGGGCATCCGGAGCTTCCTTGACTACCCGATCGTCCATCACCGCACGCTGCTCGAGCTGACCCGGGAGGAGGCTGCTCGCGCCCCGATGTTCGCGGATACACTGCCCTCCCCAGAGATGCTGAAGTCGATGGCAACGGCACTCGACGAGGAGATCTCCCTGGCAGAGCGGATCCTCAGCCTGTCGTCGTTCACGACCCGCAGCTTCCTACAGGCCGGCATCGAGCGCGAGCGGATTATCGAGATTCCCCCGGGAGTCGACACCAAGCGTTTCCGACCTGGGCCACGCGGTCAGGACGGTACGTTCCGGATCCTATTCGTCGGCCAGGTGACCCAGCGCAAGGGACTGTCCGATCTGCTGGACGCCTTCAGACTGATCGGGCTCCCCGAGGCCGAACTGGTCATTGCGGGCGCGCTTCAGGGCGATCTGCATCAATGGAAGGAACAGCCCGGAGTCCGTTACGTGCCTGCGATGACGCAGGCGGCGCTGCCACCGCTCTACCAGAGCGCGGACGTATACGTAATGCCATCGATCGCCGAGGGTTCGTGCCTGACGGCGTTGGAGGCGATGGCCTGCGGGCTACCGGTGATCGTCTCCGAGAACACCGGCACCGGCGACCTGATCACCGACGGTGAGAACGGTTATGTCGTACCAATTCGCGATTCGGCCAGCATCGCCAGGCGACTCGGCGAACTCCACGCCGACCCCGGTAGCCGCCACGCGATCGGGGCGGCGGCGCGACGGCGCTCCGAGCAACTGACATGGGATGTCTACGGGAGGCGCGTCGCCGAGGCACTCGCGGTTTGAAGCGAACCCGGGAGGCGAACGCTGCGAGCGCAGCCAAGCCCGGCGACGGGCCTACCATCCGGCGTCGTGAGAGTCCTGTGGTTCAACCCGTTCCCCGTCTTCGGCGGGCCCCACAACCACGTGTTGACGCTGGACGCCCGGCTACGCAGCGCCGGGGTCCTATCCACGTTCCTGCTCCCCACGGAGCCGGGCACGGCCGCTGGCCGCCTCCGCGACGCCGGTGTAGAGACGGTGACGCTCCCGCTGCGCCGTCTGCGCCGGACGTACAGGCCGCGGCCGCACTTATCGCTCCTGGTCCACGCGGCCACAGACGTAGCCTCGATCCGAAGGCTGATGCGGCATGACCGAACCGATGTCGTGGTGCTCGCCGGCCTTACCACTCCACATGGTGCCGTTGCCGCGCGACTCGAGCATCTGCCGATCGTCTGGCAGATCCTTGACAGCAACACGCCGCCACCCGTACGCGCGGCGCTGATGCCACTCGTGCGCCGCTGGGCCGACAGCGTGATGTTCAACGGACGGGCGCTCGAAGAGCTGCATTGCCGCGGCCGGCCGCTGAAGCAGCCGACGTCGATCTTCACCTCTCCGGTGGACACCGACCGCTTCCGCCCCCCGTCGGAGGCCAAGCGTCGGGCCCTGCGGGCTGAGCTCGGCATCCCGGCCGACGCTCCGGTCGTGGGCACCGTGGCCAACCTCAATCCCATGAAGGGAATCGAATGGTTCGTCCGGGCCGCGGCCCGCATCACCGCTGAGCGCCCGGATACGTGGTTCGTGATCTGCGGCGAGAGGTACGAGACCCATGCTGCCTACCTGGCCCAACTGGAGCAGGAGATGCGTGCCTCCACGGTCGGCGCGGAGCGCTGGATCATGGGACATGGAGTCCCAGATGACTACTACCAGGTCCTGGACGTGAAGCTGATCACGTCAGTTCCTGCTTCCGAGGGCCGTACCACCACCGGCCTCGAGGCGATGGCCTGTGGGGTGCCAGTCGTCGCGACCGACGTCGGGGCGGTGAGCGAGGTGATAGAGCACGGCCGCACCGGCCTGATCGTGCCGCCCCTCGACGCCCAGGCGCTGGCCACTGCCACGCTAACGCTGCTGGAGAATCCAGAATTGCGAGCGCGCCTCGGCGCGGAGGCAAGACGGCGCGCGGTGGAGCTATACGACGCTGCCACCATGGTCGACCTCCAGCTCGATGCGCTGGCCGCGGCATGCAGCCATCACGCCGCCCGTGGGCAGTCCAGATAATGGTCGCTCATCGAGCTTTCCTCGCTACAGCCGCGGACAGCAGCACCTCCTCGGTCTCACACGCGTAGCGGCTAAACAGGAACTCGTCGCGGCGAGAGAGCAACGCGGTGCTGGCGGCGGCGATTTGTGGCACGAACTGCTTGATCATCGCTGCCAGCGCGGTGCTGTCACCGGCCCGGAACGTCCGTGCGAACGGAATCTCGGGCAATCCGCCGCGGTCGCTTACGACCGCCGGCACGCCACGGATGGCGGCCTCAGTGGCCACCAGCGGGGCGGGCTCCTCCCATTCGCTCGGAATCACCAGCACGTCGATGGCGTCAAAGAACCGCTCCTTGGCATCTCCCTGCACGTAGTCCACGAACTCGATGCGCGCGTCCCTGAGCGAGGCGGCGCGGACCGCGTCCTGGAGTGGCCCGCCGCCCGCGATCGACAACCGCCACCCGCTCGGCAGGCTCCGCATCGCCCGCAACAGCGTCAACGGTCCCTTGGCGTGAACCAGCCGACCGATGAAACCGAGCCGGACCTGGTCCGGGTCGGGATCACGCAGGCGCGCGTCGCCAGGCTCGACGCCCTGGCGGATGAGGAAGGCCCGCTGAGGATCGATCACGCCCGCCTCCACGTGCATCTCCAGCAGGCTCTGCGATGGCGAGATCAGCGCGTCGAGCCGGGCGGCGAGAGCACGACCGCGGATGATCCGCTGTGGGCGGCAGGTCAGGCACCGGCCGCCGCAGAACTCGCCACGGCGATCCATCAGGGCACGCGCGCATAGCACGTTGGGGTCGTGCGTGGTGTGGACATGGGGCAGGCCCAGACGAGCCACGGCCGTGAACACCGCCGCGGACAAGCCCTGCACCACGTGCGTGTTGACGAGCTCGACGCGCGCCTCGGAGAGCCCACGGCAGAGCGCTCGGTGCACCGACGGCAGCCATTGGTCGCGGCCGTGGATCAACGCCTTGCGCACAGGGTGGGCCTCGGGCGGGAGCGGCCGGAGCGCGGGCAGTCGCACGCAGCGCACGCCTTCAAGCTGGGTCGCCGATCCGCTGAATACGGTTACCTCGTGGCGGCGGCGGAGGTATTCAGCCAACGCGACGACGTATGTCTCAGAGCCGCCGCGTCCCGGCGGCGCCAATGCATAGTTGATCAGCGCGATTCGCATGCCTCGTCTAGTCGACCCGCTGGCCGGTCAGACTCCTCTGCGAACACGGCGGCCGATGCGGCGGACCAGGGCCACCGCGATCTCGCGGGCGAGGGCTCCAACCGATGCCTCAGGAGCGACCACGCGGCCAATCTTGAACGGATCGTCGTGCGCCATGAATGCGATCGGCTGGGTCGTGAACCCAAACTCGTAGCCCGCCTCTCGCACGGCGGCGCTCACCCGGTCGTCGAATTCTCCATGCGGATAGGCAAACGTCCGCAGCTTCCCCACGAGGGATTCGGGCTCGGCGCGGCCGGCCACCATCGCCGCCGCAAGCGATTCGTCGTCCAAGGCCGGGAGGACGTCGTGCCGGCGTGTGTGAAATCCCACCTCCATGCCAGCCGCTCGCAACCGGTCCAAGTCGGACCAGCGCAGGCCTGCGTCCGGCGCGTCTCCTCCGTTGACGACCCTGAGTTTGTCGCTGATCTCGTCGCGCAACGCCGGCGCGAGACCCTCAAACCAGCGGCCCATCGAGTGGATGTCGCTCGTGCGTGCGGCGGCGGGACCGAGTACGGCGGTGGCGTGACCTGAGTCATACGCCTTCTGGAGCCGTTCCCACCAGAACGCGAACGGCTCGTCGAGCGATGCCCCGCAGACAAAGAAGGTGCCCGGGGCGCCGGCTGCTTGGAGGCTGGGCAGGGCATCGCGGGCGTGCGATGGAAGGTCATCGTCAAACGTGACGGCAAGCGGGATCCGCCGGCCGCGCTGCCGCTGCTGCACGGACTGCACGAGCGACCCCGCGCTCACGAGATCGCAGTGACGGTTGAGGAACATGATCTGGCGTCCGAACAGGTCCGCCTGCACGGCTGGCACGAGCTCGGTCCGCGGATCGCCCTGACGTGCGGCGACCTCATGGTAGGCGACGCCCAGCCCAAGCCGGAAGCGCGTAAAGCGCAGAAGGAAAAGGAGCGAGGCCGAGACCGCGCGATCGACCAGCTGTCTCACGCCCCGTCCGACCGGTCACTGCGAATCGCCGTCACGGTGCCCCGAGCCCGCTCAACCGCGCGACGGGCGGCACCGGCAACTGCGTTGCGTCGAGGGCGCCGGTACGGACGCAGTGCCCGTTGCAGGGCGCGATCGAGGTTCGGATCATCGATCCTGTCCCTGGCCAGATGCTCCGCCACCGCCTCGAGGAAACGCCTATGCGGTTCGTTCGGGAGCGACGGGTCGTAGTTTCCCTGAGCGGCCGCTCGCTGGCACATCGAATTCGGGTGGACACGGTAGACAGAGCAGCAGTCGGCATTGACGACGGCCGCGGCGATCGCCCACGCACGAGCTAGCCAGACTGCATCCTCGTAGAGGTCGAAGCGATCATCGAAGCCACCGGTTTCCTCCATCAGCGAGCGACGGACGAGGACGGAGCAGATGGCCGGATGAAGCTCTTCGCGCTGCAGGAGCCGGGTTAGCAGTACCGGCGGCTCGTAGACTCGCTCCGCGTGGGTGATCGGCTCGGGCACGTAATCCGGGACGCGCGCTGCGTCCGGTGTGGCCGCGTCGTGCCAGAACAGTACGTTCCCGACAGCCATGCCCGCATGCGGATGGCGGGCCAGCATGCGCACCTGTGTCTCGAGGCGCGTCGGTAGGAACAGGTCGTCGGCATCCAGAAACGCGATCAGCGGACCTCGCGAGGCCGCCAACCCGGCGTTGCGTGACGCGGGCAGGCCGCGGTTGGCGTGGCCAGGATGCTCGGTCGTCCTGATCTTTTCCGGCATCGCTGCGGCGTACTCGCGGGCAATCGCGGAGCTCTCGTCGCTCGAGCCGTCATCGATGAGAACCAGCTCCCAGTTCGAATACGTCTGGTGGACTACGCTCTCGATGGCTTGGGTGAGAAACGTGCCCGCATTCAAGAACGGAGTGATCACTGAGATGAGCGGATCACTCACGTGAGGCCCTCCACCGAGTCGGCGGCTCCGGTCTCGGTCGTCATACCAACCATCGGCCGTTGCGATCTCATCCGCAGGACTCTCGAGTCCGTGATCGCGTGCGAGCCGCCAGCCGGCGAAGTCCTCGTCGTGGACCAGGGAGGCGGTTCCGTTCGGGACGTGGTCGAGTCATTGCGGGACCACGGCGTTCGCTACCTCGGCTCCCCCGCAGGACGGACAGGGCCGAGCGCGGCTCTCAACGACGGTCTCCGTGCGGCCGCCTTCGACACCGTCCTGGTCACCCACGACGACGCCCGGGTCGATCGGGAGTGGGTGGGCGTCGCTCACAGGCTGGCGACCTCGGCGCCTGGATGTATCTTCACTGGGCGAGTCCTTCCGGACGGCGGTACCTCATCGGTTCCTTCGACGAAGACCGACACGGTACCTCGTGACTACACGGGCGAGGCGAGATGCGACGCCCTCTATCACGCCAGCGCTGTCTTCCCTCGGACCGCCGTACTCGGGATCGGAGGATTTGACGAGCGTCTTCGCCTCGCCGCTGAGGACAACGACCTCTGCTACCGATGGCTGAGGGCCGGCGGATGTCTCCGCTATGAGCCGGAGCTTCTCGTGTGGCACGCAGACTGGCGCCCCCCAGATCTCATGGGGGCGCTCTACGCACGATATGGGCAGGGACAGGGTCAGTTCTATGCCAAGCACCTGAGGCGGCGGGATTGGTCGATCTTGAGGTTCCTGGCCTGGGATCTGCGCGGCCTCGGAGCTGCCGTCAGGGACGCCGCCGCACGCAGCTACCTGCGCGGAGTCATCAGGGGGACGCTCGACGGCTGGAATAGGTTCGGATAGCCAGCCGCCTGACGGTCGTCGTAACGCTCACCGTCCGCTAGATTCCCTGATAAGCGGTTTTCCAGCGCAATGCGGCCTGCGAGAAGCCTCATGCGACTGGGTGGGCGGTTCTCGGCCCACCCGCGTTCGGCGACAAGAGCAGGGGGCAACAGATGCACCGGATTTTGCACGAGGATGGAGCGCCCACCGTGGCGATCCTCCCCGCGATGGACTTCTGGGAAGAGTGGATCGACCACCTCGGCGTGAGCTTCGAGGAGTTCGAGGAACAGCTCATGGGGAGCTTTATCTTCAGCTATGCCCAGGCTCTCTCACGCGCCGGCTGGCGAACTGTGCTGATGCTGTTCACCCGTCGCGCGAGCGGCCGCAGCATCCACGCGCCGACGGGGTCGGTGATCCGGTACCTGCCGCCGATGAAGCCGTACACGCCACTGGAACGCATCCTTGCTCGCCCCCGGCTGCGCGACCGGAGGTTGCCGGGCATGATTGCCTGGCACGTGCTGCCGTACCTCGCCACCTCCATCATCCCTCTGGCCCGAGCACTTCGCGAGGAGAAGTGCGACGCGATCATCCATCAGGAATACGAGTGCGCGCGCTACGACGTCGTCGCTCCGCTCGCGCGGGCGTTGCGGATTCCGATCTACCCCAGTTTCCACGCCGGCTTTCCCCGGAGCCGCTTCGAGCAGGTTCTGCACCCGCTGACGGTGCCATTGGCGTCCGGCCTGATCGTGTCGGCGGAGGCGGAGGCTCTTCGCGTGGCGGTCAAGCACCGGGTGCCGCCGGGGAAAGTGGCACGGATCCCCAACCCGATCGATCTCAGGGCCTGGCGGCCCGCAGACCGCGTGCGAGCACGGGCGGCGCTGGGCCTTCCGGATACCGCGACGGTCGTGGCGTGGCACGGCGCCGTTTACCTAGACATCAAGGGACTGGATCTCCTGCTCGAGGCCTGGGCGCGCGTGACATCGGCGCGGCCGGGAGAGAATCTCCACCTGCTGCTGGTCGGAGGTGGACGGGATGGCCCGGACGTGCGGGCGCTCATCGGGCGGAGTGACGCTCCGAACGTCCATTTCGAGGATCGCTTCCTGCACGACCGCGCCGAGCTGCGCCAGCGGCTTGCAGCCGCGGATGTCTATGCGTTCGCGTCGCGCACAGAGGGCTATCCCAACTCGCTGCTCGAGGCGATGGCCTGCGGGCTGCCGCTTGTGGCGACGGACATCGCCGGGATCCCCGATATCGTCGGAAGGGGGGCGTCCGCGGGTGGCCTGCTCGTTCCGCCAGCCGACGTGGGCGCCCTTGCCGAGGCGCTCGGCCGTTTGATCGACGACCCCGATCTGCGCAAGCAGCTCTCTGAGCAGGCCCGGCAACGCGTGAGCAACGAGTTCTCCCTCGACACCGTGGGAGCCCAGTTCGCCCGGTTGATGAGCTCGATATGAGCCGGGACCTTGTGCGCAAGGCGGCGAAGATCGCCCTTCCCGTATCCGTCCGTGCATGGATCCGCGAGCACCGGTACCTGCTCGAATGGCCTCCGGTCGGGCACGTGCGGTTCGGGAGCCTCCGCCGGACGGAGCCCATCAGCCCGAACTTCGGTTATGAACGAGGCCTGCCAATCGACCGTTATTACATCGAGGGGTTCCTCGAGCGCCATGTGGCCGACGTCCGCGGCGTCGCGCTCGAGTTCCAGGATGATGCTTATTTGCGGCGGTTCGGCGGAGCGGCAGTGACGTCGACAGACGTCGTGAACTACGTTCACGGGATCCCGGGGACGACGATCGTGGCCGACCTCGCCGTCTCCGATGGACTACCGGACGAGCGCTACGACTGCATCATCTGCACCAGTGTCCTGCAGCTCGTCTACGACATCCATGCTGCGGTAGCGAATCTGTACGCGATGCTCCGACCCGGCGGCGTCGTCCTCGCCACGCTCCCCAGTGTCACGCGCATCGTCCGTGACGAAGGCTGGATGGACCAGTGGCGGGTCACGAGCGACTCGGCGCGGCGCATGTTCGAGGACGCCTTCGGCGTGGAGCATGTCGAGGTCGTCGCTTACGGCAATGCTCTCACGGGCGCCGCGTTTCTGATGGGGCTGGCGACGCAGGATCTAAGACAGCACGAGCTCGATGCCCGGGACCCCGACTTCGAGGTGCTCGTGGGGGTGCGCGCACAGCGGGGACGATGAGCCCTCTGGCGCGATGCCAAAGCCAGCCCAGCGTGCTGCGGTGTTGTCGTCGCTGGCATCTCACACGGCCGTACCAGCGGCAAGCCATGCCGGCGCCGGCGTCGGACGATGCGGTCGCGTGATATTGAGCACCGCGGCCATGCCCCGTGCCAGGTTGCCGGGGCTGCGGTCACGCAGTCCGCTCGCCACGTAAACGCGCGCCGCCGCGCCGCGGTGTCCGGCGCGCAGCTGCCGCCAGGCGACCCATCGGGCCACGGTCGCGCGATCGGGCTCGATCCCGTGCTTGCGAGCCAGCCGCTGCAGCTCCCGATCCGGGCCACGAGGCTCGGACAGAACCATGCTTTGGCCGTGCAGGACGTACGCCACGTGCACCTGGTCGCATCTCGCCGGGATCGCCACCGCGACGAGTCGCAGCCACAGATCCCAGTCGGCAAGCTGCTCGAAGCTCGGATCGAACCCACCTACCCCGGCCAGCAGCTCACGGCGCGCGCACACGCACGACGCACCACCGGCCAGCACGTTGACACGCGTGAGTCTCTCACGCAGAGTCATCGGGTTTGGCGGGGGCACCAGCGACAGCGGCTGAAAAAACTCGTCGACCACAACCAGCCCGCTATACACCCACTCCCCCCCGCACGCCAGCTGCTCGGCCAGCTTGGTCGGCGCCCATAGGTCGTCGTCGTCGAGCAGCGCAACATATGGCGCGCTTGCTCGGCGAATGCCCGCGTTGCGCGCCGCCGCAACCCCAGCCGGGCGCTGATGGCGGACGATGATTGCACCCTCGGCGTTGACCGGCGACACCGAGCCGTCGTCAACGACGATCAGCTCGACATCGATATCGACCTGGGCACGCACGCTGGCCAGAGTCCGCGCCAGCAGCGCCGGACGGTCGCGGGTTGCGATCACAACACTCACGTCAGCCATCCGAGGCCTCCTTTCAGCCGCGGGCCTCAGCCATCCGCCCGCTCGGCTGGCCGATCATCGGGATGAGGACTGGCGTCGCTATCGAAGCTGCCATTTGACTGGGGGTTGGACGACCCTCGGTCGCGTCAGCGTCTGCTCGCGGTCGTACGGTCGCGGCAGCACGGTGAAGCGAGTCACCTCGCCGTCGAACAGTTCCTGGTATTCGTTGCCGATCCAAACACCAAGCGTGTACTCACCAGCCCGTAGCAGCGGTGGAATCGACACCGCCAGCCGGTGTGGGCCCGCGCCTGATAGAGCGTCAGATCCTGAGTCCGACAGCGCCTCGTCGAGCACGCGGACGCCCTCGCCGTTGATCACGTACACGGCGAGGTCGAGCTCACGCACCGGCTCGGCCGGCATGAAGCCGAGCTCGATCTGGAACATCTCCCCGCGGCGAGGAGCCTCTGTTTCATTGCCGTCCGGGTCGCGCAGCACCACCGCCAGAGACAGCTCTTTCGTCGTGCGCACTGCCTGGCCGTGCAGCTGTGCGCGCCGGTAGCGTTCGACTGCCTCCGCTGCCACGCCGTCGTAGCGAACCGTGCCCTGCTCCAGCCATAGCGCCCGCGAGCACATCCGCGCCACCGTACCGAGATCGTGGCTGACGATCACGGCAGTACGACCCTCGCTCTCGAGCTCCGAGACCCTCCCCAGGCAACGGCGCTGAAACTCGGCATCGCCGACTGCCAGCACTTCGTCGATCACGATGATGTCGGGCTCGATGTGTGCCGCCACCGCAAATGCCAGCCGCAGCGCCATCCCTGAGGAGTAACGCTTCAGCGGGGTGTCGAGGAACCGCTCCACGCCGGCGAACTCGATGATGCGGTCGAAGCGGGCGCGGGTCTCCCGCCGTGACATCCCAAGCAGGGCCGCGTTCAGATACACGTTCTCCCGCCCCGTCAGCTCGAGATGAAATCCCGTCCCGACATCGAGCAACGCGCCAATCCGCCCGCGGGTGCGGGCAATTCCCTCCGTTGGCTCGGTGATCCCGGTGAGAATGCGCAGCAGGGTGGACTTGCCGGCCCCGTTGTGTCCGACGATTCCCAGCGCCTCCCCCTCCTCCACCTCCAGATCAAGGCCTCGCAGCGCCCAGATCTCGCCACTTCCGGCTCGGCGACCGCCCTGGGTCCCGAACGTGGACACCAGGGTTTCCCGCAGCGTGCTGTACGCGGCAGTGCCGAGCCGATATCGCTTTCCCAGCCCAAAGGTTTCGATAGCGCTGGCCACGCCGCACCTCAGATGACGTCCGCCAGCACCCTTTCGGTGCGGCGGAAGTAGATGAGTCCAGCCAGGAGAAGGACCAGACAGGCGATGCCAGAGATGAAATCGGCGGCAGGAGGCGCGGGAGCACCGAGCGTGGACCAGCGCAGGCAGTCCATCAGACCCACAAGCGGGTTGATCGAGTACGCATAGCGTGCCGCGCCGTGGATGAGCGAAGCCGGAAACACGATCGGGCTACCAAACAGCCAGAGTTGGAGCAGGAATGGAAGCGCGTACTTGACATCGCGGTAGCGGGCGTTGAGCGCCGACAGCAGGGCGCCGGCGCCCGACGCCACCAACACGAGCCCCACGATCCACACCGGCAGCAAGGCAACAGCGGCCCCCGGGGGCGAGTCGTAGACGGCTACGAGCACCGCCAGGGCGGCCAGCGCCACGGCGAGGTCCAGCAGGCTGGCGAGCACCGCTGCGAGCGGGGCGAGGAGCCGCGGGAAGTAGAGCTTTGTGACCAGCTCGCGGTCCTCGACGAGGCTGTTGGCGCCCGACTGGACTGACGAGGAGACGTAGTTCCACGCCGCGAGCCCCGCAAACGCAAACAGCGGATACGGAACGCCATCGCTCGGAACGTGGACGAGATTCCTGAAGATGCCGGTGAACAGAGCCGTCGAGGCGATGGGCTGCAGCAGCACCCACAGCACTCCGAGCACGGTTTGCCGGTACCGGAGCTTGATGTCGCGCCAGGCCAGGAACAGCGCCACCTCTCGAAAGCGCCAAACCCTCCCTAACTCAAGCCGTGGCAGCCAACCGATGCTTGGGCGATGCTCCACCCATGGGGCTTCGGAGCTCACCGGTAGACGACCGGGGCTTCGCCCTCCTGGCCATTTCGACGATCCTGCATCGGCGGGTGCCCGATCTCGATTCCGATCGGCTCCTGGGCGTAGTTATCGCTCCAGAGCTGAATCCAGAGCGATTTACGGTCGGTCAGACTGCCCTCATCCTGGAATCAGGCCCTCGCCGCTGAACTCCTGCTTGGCCTCCTCCAGCGTGACGTCCGGCGGCGGGAGAATCAGGTCGGACCCGAACATGTCGTCGTCGGGGACAAGCTTGCCGTTGGACCGGACGTACTCCAGCAGGCGAACGAACGTCTCGTGAAACTTGGACTCGTCGTCCGCCTCGCAAGCCGCGACCGCGGCGTTGTCGAGTTCATTCAGTCCCGCCACGTCGTCTTCGGCGACGTCGTACTGGCCCTCGGTCGCGATTCGGATGATCACTGCGCCTGCTCCTTCGGAGCCTCGGATCCACCGGCGTCAGCCGGGGGACTCGCCGCCGGAGCCGCGGAGCCGCCGGCCCCCAGCTCACCGGCGGGAGCGCTGCCGACGCCGAGTTCCGCCTTCATCTTGGCCAGGTCGGAATCGACCTCGCTGCCGCTTGAGAGCGCCTTGAGCTGACGGTCGATGTCGTCCTCGCCAGAACCCAGGGCCGTGAGGTCGTCGAACGTTCCGGCTTCCTCCAGCTCCTGGACCGCGTCGGCCCTGGCCTTCATGTTTTCGGTCTTGTCGAGCGCACGCTGCATGGCCATCCCGACGTCGGCCATCTCCTCGCCCATGCCCGTCGCAGCCTCGGAGATCCTCACCTGCGCCTCGGCGGCCGAGTACTGCGCCTTGATGACCTCCTTCTTCGAGCGGAACTGCTCGATCTTGGTCCTGAGCTTCTGCTCGGAGGCGGTCATCTGCTCCTGCTGCTGCTCGAGCTGAGCGACCTGGCTGTCGAGCGACTGAAGTTCGGTCTGGGCGACGTTCTTGCGCTCCAGCGCCATTCGCGCCAGTTCCTCGTTGCCGGCGGCGAGCGCCTGGCGGGCCTGGGTGTCGAGCTTCAGCACCTGCTGCTGGAGCTTTTCCTCCTGCAGCTGAAGGCGCTTCTTCGACGTTACGACGTCAGCGATGCCCTTCTTGACGTTCTGCAGCAGCTCGATCTGCTTCTGATAGCTGTACTCGAGCGTCTCCGACGGATCCTCGGCCCGATCGAGCAGCTTGGAGATCTTGGCTTTGACTACAACTGACATGCGACCGGAGAGGCCCGGCATCGCATCCTCCTTGGCAGTGTCTGGACTGGCCCCCCAAGGGTAGCCGAGCCCAGCCCATGCCTGAAGCCCGATGCGGCGTGCGCGGAGAACCGCACAGTCCGCAGCGGCTTGCGCCCTGACGCCTAAAAGCTGCACAAACCGCCCCCCGTTCGCGCCCGGGCGGGAAGTGGCCTATGCTATCGCGCAGGTACGTCAGGCCGCAATGACGCGGCGCCGTGCCGGAGAGTCCCGCGAGACCCGTCCGCTGGACTCTCGAAACGTCCTCAGGAGAAGCTCAATGCGCAAGATGCGTTTTTACTTCACGTTGGTGGCGGCCGTGGCGCTCGTCTCCGCGCTGTCTGCTGCCACGGCGTCGGCGGCGGGTGTCTGCTCGGCATCGACGCCGCAATACTGCCCGGCGCCGCAGGTAGCGACGTTGGCTGCCACGGACATCACGAGCACCTCCGCCACGCTCAACGGAGGGGTCAATCCCAACGGCGCGCCGACGACCTGCTTCTTCGAGTACGGCCTGACCACCACCTACGGCATGTTCACCACCCCCACCCGCGTCGGATCGGGGAGTACGGCGATCCCGTTCTCCGCAAAGATCAACGGTCTCACGCCCAAGACGAAGTTCCATTTCCAGCTCGTCTGCGCCAGCGCCGGAGGCACCGGGCTAGGTGGCAACCGGGACTTCACGACGCTTGACCGCGGTAAATCCCACCCCGCCATCGGCGGCAAGGCCGGCTTCGTTTCCAAGAAGGGCGTGGTTGGATTCGTGATCGGCTGCTTCGGCGAACGCAAGTGCGTAGGCAAGCTCTCGCTTACCTCGGATCGGAAGGCGCTGGCGAAGGCGCGCAAGTACTCGATCAAGGGACAGCACCTCGCCGTCGTCTATCTGAAGCTCAAGCCTGAGGCGCTCAAGCGGCTAAACCGGCTGCACAGAATCAAGGGCAAGCTCGTCGCCAAGGACATCGATGGCCCGAAGGCGACTGCGACCGTCACCCTGCATCGCTGGATCTGACGCACCCGGCTCGCGCGATAGAGCCGATGAGTATGGTTCCCGGCGCACGGCGGCTCGACCGTCGTGCGCCGGACGATCGCTGTCTATGAGGAGATCATCACTCGCAACGTACGGGGCCGCCTTGGGCTTGGCGCTATGGCTTCTCGTCTCGTTGTCGGCAGCTCCGCCGGCATCGGCGAGCCCGTCCCTGACCCTTGGGCTCAACGGCTACGGCCCCCTGGTCTCACGCACCCCATCGATCCGAGCACACTGGCTCAAGGCTGCCAAGGGGCGCAATGCCAGTGCGGTTCGTCTCGTCATTGGCTGGTCGCTGATCGCTCCGCAGACCCGGCGATCCGGCTTCAACGCCGGAAATCCGGCGGACCCGCAATATGCCTGGGGCGCGCTCGACTCAATCGTTCGCTCCTACGCGGCCAGCCATCTGTCCGTTGTGCTCAGTTTCGACGGGGCGCCGGCGTGGGCCGAGGGCTCCCATCCCCCCAGCGGCACGACTTCCGGAGCCTGGCGTCCCCAAGCCGGCGCGTTCGGGCAGTTCGCCACGGCCGCGGCGAAACGATACTCGGGCCGCTATCCCGATCCGCTGCGCCCTGGCCGCCGCCTGCCCAGGGTTCGGTACTGGGAAGCCTGGAACGAGCCCAATCTCTCCGTTCAGCTGGCGCCGCAATGGATCCGGACGCGGGGACACTATGTCGCCCAGGGCCCGGTCATCTATCGCAACCTTCTCAACGCCTTCTTCCGCTCGGTGAAGCGGGTGGCGAAGTCGAATCTGGTCATAGGTGGCGGCACCGCCCCGTTCGGCGACCCCAGTCCCGGTCAGGCCCGCATGCCACCGGTGACATTCGTTCAGAACCTCCTCTGCTTGCGGGGGCGGGCGTTGCGCTCCGGGCACTGCAGGGCTCCGGCTCACTTCGATGTCCTCGACCATCACCCGTTCGACATCGGCGGTCCGCTCCAGCGTGCGGTCAACCCAGGGGACGTCTCAGTCCCCGACATGGGCAAGCTGACGCGCCTCCTGTCGGCCGCGCGCCGCGCCCGGATGGCTCTACCCAGAGGCCACAAGCGCATCTGGGCGGGCGAGCTGATCTGGACCAGCAAGCCGCCCTTTCCTGGTGGCGTCCCAGTCCTCCGGCAGGCGCGCTGGCTCGAACAGGCTCTGTTCGTCCTCTGGCGAGAGGGTGTGGACACGGTCTTCTGGCTCCAGATCCTCGACGACGCCAACGCGCGAACGACCGGACTCAGCGGTGGTCTGTACTTCAGCAACGGACGCCCCAAGCCGGCCGCCGCCGCATACCGGTTCCCGTTCGTGACTCAGCGCCAATCGTCCAACCAGATCCGCGCCTGGGGCCACGCCCCCGCCGCCGGAACCGTCTCGATCCAGCGGCGCTCACGCGGCCGCTGGGTGACCGTCAAGCGATTCCACGTGAGGAAATCGGCCACGTTCTTCGTCCCGCTCAAGCAGTCCGGCCCGGCGACGCTGCGGGCACGCGTCAGAAGCATCACCAGCATCACGTGGGCCCAAGGCTGACGGCGCTGAACGGCCGACGGCCTTCAACGGCGGGCGTCAGTAACCGAGAGGGTGGCGCGCCGAGAACCCCGGGGGGCTCGGGTACAGCGGGCGCCAGCGGGGACCAGAGCCAGACGACGGATGCGGATCGGCCTCGGACGAGGTGTCGAAGCGAATGCCGGCGATCTCGATGAACGCGTGGCCGGGGTTGGTGTAGACGGTGATCCATTGGCCGAGGCCCTTCTTGCCCCAGGACATGAAATCGCTGGAGTCGTCCGGGATCTTGAGCAGGCCGGCCGCGTGCAGGACGTAGGAGACGGCACCGGAGCAGTCGTACCCGGCGGCCTTGAAGCTGGAGTGTCCGCCTCCCCAGATGTACGGCTTTTTGCGGATCTGGTTGCCGGCCCAGATCGCGCGCTGGACCTGGATCGGGGCGTACGCGGGGGCGTAGGCGACGCCGTGGACGATCTTGCCGCTGAAGCCAGGGACGGTCGGACGGGAGGGCGCGCTGGGCGCGACCGGGGCGTGGCTGATGCCGACGCCGCCCGAGCTGCGGGTCGCGGTGGGGTTGCCTGGCGAGGCGCCGCCGCCGGACGCGGACGCGGCCTCGGGGACGGCGCCGAGCGCGAGTACGGCAAGGCTGGGGAGTATCAGGTGCTTGACCCGCAAGGAGTTCTCTTTCGTCAGCCTGCGGGGTTAGCTGTCGGGCTGGCGCTAAAAGAGCTCGCGCCTCCCGCGGGTTCACCGCGAGATTCGCCCCAGGGATCTTGGGTCCCCCGCTCCGCGACATTGACGCCGCGGATTCGGCGTGGCGGCAATATACAAGGTATTGCGGCCAGACGCGGGCCGTTTCGGCCAGCGCTTGGATCCTGCCGTCACGCTAACGTCCGTGCGCGTGAAGCGGCCCAGGCGCTCCAGGACCCTCTCGGCCGTGGTGGTTTCTTGCCTGACGCTGGCCGGCTGTGGCGGGGGAACGAAGCTGATCCGCGCCCCGGCGCCCCAGCCGCAGCAGGTCGTGGAGTTCAAGACCTCGCAGGCCGGGCAGAAGCTCGGCTTCCCGGGGCTCGCCACCAAGAACACGACTCGCGTGGCGGGCGGGGACCCGATCGCCGACGCGGCCGGAGTGGCACTCGCGGTATATCCCTCCTCGGCGCCGGGAACCCATCCCGCTGTGGTCACGCTCGCGCCGACCGACGACTGGCAGGCGGCGATCGCCGCATCCGTGCTGATGGCCCGGCCGATACGCGCCCCGATCCTCTTCTCTGACTCCACGTCCCTGCCCGCGGCGACCGGCGACGCACTCGGTCTGCTCGCTCCGACCGGCTCCGGGTCGGCCGGCGGCGCCCAGGTCATCCGGGTCGGCGACGTGGCCCGGACGCCGGGGAAGCGGACCGTCTCGATCTCCGGGAAGGATCCGTACGCTCTGGCCGCGGCGATCGATCGCTTCACCAGCGCCGCGCTGGGGAAGACGAGCGTCAACGTGGTGGTCGCCTCCGGCACCGATCCCGCCTACGCGATGCCCGCCGCGGGCTGGGCGGCCGAGAGCGGAGAGCCCGTGCTGTTCGTCAACAGCTCCGGCATCCCCGCCGCGACCCGGCAGGCGCTGCTTGCGCATCAGAAGCCGCACATCTATGTGCTGGGGCCGCCGAGCGTGATTCCCGACAGCGTGATGACTCAGCTGGGCAAGTACGGAAGGGTCAAGCGCATCGGCGGTCCCGACCCGGCCGCGAACGCCGTCGCATTCGCCGGGTACCGCGACCCGCCGTGCGCCTACGGGCAACCGTGCGTCCACATTCCCGGCAGCTTTGGCTGGGCCATCCGCAGCCCGGGACACGGGTACACGCTGATCAATTCGCACCGCCCGCTCGACGCCGCGGCCGCGGCCGCGATGTCGGCCACCGGGAGCTATGGTCCGGAGCTGCTCACGGACTCTGCCTCGGCGCTTCCGGGCTCGGTGCTTAACTACTTCCTCAACTACGCCACTCCGGGCTATTCGCAGGAGGGCCCGACGGCCGCCGTCTACAACCACGGCTGGGTGATCGGGGATCAGAATGCGATCTCAGTGCCGGTCCAGGCCGAGATGGACAATTTGCTCGAAGTCGTTCCGCAGACGCAGAAATAGGCAGAAATGAGCCAAGCCGAACATCCAGACCGCCTCCGCGAGGGGCGCGAGGTCACCGTCGATGACGTCCGGCAGCTGATGGGCGCCTCCACGCCGCATTTCGCGCTCCAGCTGCGCGAGCGGATCCGGCGGTTGATCCGCGACCTGCCCGCCGACCATCCGGCGCGGGTCGAGGGCGAACGCGAGATCGTCCGGCTTGACCGGATCGCCTACGCGGGAGAAGTGCGCGGGCATGCCGCCGAGCCGGGGCTCGCGCCACTCCCCAGCCTCAGCGAAGACGCGGCCGGGTAGCAACCCCTCACCTTGCCGTGACCGACCCGACGGCCGATCAACAGCGCTCCCTCTCCGTCATCGGGCTGGGCCGCGTGGGGCTGCCGCTGGCCCTGTCGTTCGCCCAGCGCGGCCTGCAGGTGCTGGGCGTCGATCACAACGCCACGCTGCTCGAGTCAATCGGCACCGGCCGGATGCCGTTCGCCGAGCCCGGCGCCCAGGAGCTGCTCGACCGCGCCATGCAGTCCGGGCGATTGAAGCTGAGCGACCGCGCCGCCGACGCCGCGCAGGCCGACGACATCGTGATCACGATCGGCACGCCGTCCTTCTCCCACGTCGAGAGCGACCTGCGCCAGGTCCGTGCCGCGGTCGACGATCTGCTGCCGCTGCTGCGCCCTGGGCACGCCCTGATCCTGCGCTCGACGATTGCCCCTGGCACGACCGAGTTCGTCGCCGGCTACCTGGAGAAGCGCCGGGATCTGCGCGTCGGCGAGGACATCTTCGTCGCCCATGCGCCGGAGCGGATCGCGGCCGGGCGCTTCCTGGAGGAGATCACCACCCTGCCCTGCATCATCGGCGGGGTCGGCGACGCCTCCACCGAGCGCGCGGCCGAGCTGTTCAGCGCCTTCGGGGCTCCGATCGTCCGGACCACGCCGGTGCAGGCGGAGCTGGCCAAGATCTGGACGAACATCCTCCGCTACGCGACGTTCGCCCTGCCGAACCTGCTGATGATGGACTGCGAGCGCTACGGCGCGAACGTGTTCGACGTGATCGACCTGATCAACCGCGATTACCCCCGCGGCGGCATTGCGATGCCGGGGATGACCGCGGGAACCTGCCTGCGCAAGGACTTCGCGTTCTCAGAGGAGCGGTCCAACTCCCCGGGCATGCTGCTGGCCGTCTCGCGCGTGAACGAATCGGTGCCGCTGTTCCTGGTCGAGGGGATCCTGCGCCGGCTCGGCGGCCTGGCCTCGCGCAAGGTCGCGGTCCTCGGCCTGACCTTCAAACGGGACACCGACGACGAGCGGGACTCGCTGTCCCCGAAGCTGATCCGATTGCTCGAACGTGAGCTCGCCGACGTCGCCGTGTGCGATCCGCACAGCTCCTCGCCCACCCAGCCCCTGGCCGATGCGGTGAAGGACGCCGAGGTGGTGATCGTGGCCACGAACCACTCCGAGTTCACGGGCCCGGGTCCGCTGCGCGAGATCCTGGCGCAGGCGGCCGAAGGGTGCCTGCTCGTCGACCCCTGGAACGCGCTCGGCACCGCGCAGGTGTTCCTCTATGCGCGCCGAGTCGGCGGCGCTGCTCGGCGTACCACCCAGACGCCAGGACTTGCCCGAGGTCAGGTGAGCCGGGTCCTCGTCACCGGTGGGGCCGGGACGATCGGCGCCGCCGTCGTCCGCCGGCTGATGCGCGATCCCACCTGGGAGGTGCGGGTCTCCGACCACCGCCCCGCTCCCCTCTGGATCCGCGAGGCTTGCGAGGTCCACACCGGCGATCTGCGCGAGGAGGCAGTCGCCGTTGAGGCGGCCGAGGGCTGCTCCCACGTTATCCATCTGGCCGCGATCGTCGGCGGAATCGCGAACTTCCACAAGCTCCCCTACACGCTGACGGTCGTCAACAACGCGCTGACCGGCTCGGTGGTCAGCGCCGCCCTTGCGCGCGATGTCGAGCGGTTCGTCTACGTCTCCTCCTCGATGGTCTTCGAGCGGGCCACCGAGTTCCCCACCACCGAAGAGCACGCGCTGGAGTGCCCGGCGCCGCAATCCGCCTACGGGTTCTCGAAGCTCGCCGGCGAGGTCTACACGCGAGCCGCACACGATCAGCACGGGCTTCGGTACACGATCTGCCGCCCGTTCAACGCCTATGGGCCGGGCGAGCTGCCAGATCCGGATGAGCCCGGGATCGCCCACGCGGTCCCCGACCTGATCACCAAGGTGCTGGCCGGCCAGGCGCCGCTGCAGATCTTCGGCTCCGGCGAGCAGACGCGGACGTTGACCCACGTCGACGACATCGCCGACGGGGTCGTCACGGCGATGGCCTCGCCGGAGGGCGAGAACGAGGACTTCAACATCTCGGCGTCGGAGGAGTTGACAGTCGCCCAGATCGCCGAGCTGATCTGGCAGGCCTGCGGCCGCGACCCCGCCGCGCTGGAGCTCGAACACCTCCCGAGCTTCAGGGTCGACGTCCAGCGGCGCTGGCCCTCGGTCGAGAAGGCGTGGCGGATGCTCGGCTGGCAGGCCCAGGTCGATCTGCGGGCCGGGCTCGCCGAGACGGTCACGTGGCTGCGGGCGCAGTCGCCCTCCGGCCTGGTCGTCGAACCCGAGCGATGACGCCACCGCGGGCCCTGATCACCGGGATCACCGGACAGGACGGCTCGTACCTGGCCGAGCTCCTGCTCGACCGCGGATACGACGTCCACGGCATGGTGCGACGCTCCTCGACCGAGAAGTTCGAGCGGATCGACCACATCCGCGATCGCCTGCATCTGCACCAGGGAGACCTGCTCGATCAGCGCTCGCTCGTCGACACATTGCGCGCCTGCCGGCCGGACGAGATCTACAACCTGGCGGCGATGTCCTACGTGGCGGCGTCCTGGGCCCAGCCCACCCTGACCGCCGAGTTCACCGGCACGGGAGTCACCCGCATGCTCGAAGCGATGCGCGAGGCGTGTCCGGAGGCTCGCTTCTATCAGGCCTCGTCGAGCGAGATGTTCGGTCGTGTCCGCGAGGTCCCCCAGAACGAGCAGACGCCGTTCTACCCCCGCTCGCCCTACGGCGTGGCCAAGGTCTACGGGCACTTCATCACCGTCAACTACCGCGAGTCCTACGATCTCCACGCCACCAGCGGGATCCTCTTCAACCACGAAAGCCCGCGTCGGGGATTGGAGTTCGTCACCCGCAAGATCACCTGGCACGCCGCGGCGATCAAGCTCGGGCTGGCCAAGCAGGTGCGCCTGGGCAATCTCGAAGCGCGGCGGGACTGGGGCTTCGCCGGCGATTACGTCCACGCGATGTGGCTGATGCTGCAACAGGACCAACCCGAGGACTTCGTGATCGCCACCGGCGTCGCTCACTCGGTCCAGGACTGCCTCCAGATCGCCTTCGACCACGTGGGCCTCCCGATCGACGATCACGTCGTGATCGACCCGGAGCTGCGCCGCCCCGCCGAGGTCGAGCACCTGATCGGCGATGCCGACAAGGCCCAGCGCGTGCTCGGCTGGACGCCGCAGATGGACTTCGAGTCGCTGATCCGGATGATGGTGGAGGCGGATCTGGCCGCGCTCGAATCAGGGCGGTAACTCCGAGACGCTGAATCAGGGCGCCAACTCCGAGACGCTGAATCAGGGCGCTAACTCCGAGACGCTGAAGCGGCAGCCCCGGGTCTCGAGCTCGGCGAACATCTCGTCCGGGTCCACGCAGCTCTCGGGCGCCAGCGCGCCCGTGGCGCTGAGCGATCCGCGCGCCAGCAGCCGCACCGCGGCCGCGATCGGGGCGGCGGTGGAGACGATCGAGCCACCCAGCCCGAAATGAGGGGCGCTTAGCGCCCGGACCTGGACCCCCTTGCCGGAACTCGCCCGGGCGTTGACCAGATGCACGCTGACGGTCTGATCCGACGGCGACGCGGCCGCTCGCGTCGCCGCGGCCATCTGCTCCGGCGAGGCGCCGGCCAGCTCCTTGAGTCCCGTCAGCAGCGCGGGCGCGAGCGAGAGCCGGAAGCTGACCTGACGCGCCCCGAAGCTCGTCCCGAAGGTGACCAGCTCGGAGTGCAGCGTGTAGATCGTCTCGGCCACGCCGATCGGCGGGCCGAAGTCGACCGACCCGCCCTCGCTCAGCGGCTCTATCTCGACGGCCTCCCCGTCCCGGATGACCACCGGGGCCAGGGTCAGCTCGTCGATCAGGGTCTGGATCGCGTAGGGCGGCCGCAGCCGCCCGTCCTGCGGCGTTGCCTGGTCGCGGCCGCCGGCCACCACCTCGATCGACTCCATCCCG
This sequence comes from uncultured Solirubrobacterales bacterium, assembly GCA_963744755.1. Classification (GTDB taxonomy): domain Bacteria; phylum Actinomycetota; class Thermoleophilia; order Solirubrobacterales; family Solirubrobacteraceae; genus Palsa-465. Next base: position 493,862 of record CAVUUS010000001.1, read on the forward strand.
TCGCGACCGGCACCGAGCTCACGGGCCGCCCGCACCGCCATCACGTTGGTCTTGCCCGGACTCGAGCCGATCCCGAGCAGCGCCAGCAGCCCGGCCCGCTCGAACTCCTCGTGCAGCTCGAGCTGGCGACGCGTCACGTGGTACAGGCCGCCGAGGTCGAGATAGTGGCAGCCGGCCTTCAGGCAGGCGGCCATGGCATCCAGGTTGATCCGGTAGGAGGCCGTGTTCACCAGGACGTCGGCGCCAGCGAGCGCGCTCGCCAGCGCGTCGACGTCACGGGCGTCGACCGCGGCGGCAATGGCCTTCCCCCCGCCGTGCTCCGCGGCGGCGCTCTGCGCTCGGGCTGCGTCGAGGTCGAGCAGGCTCATCTTCGCCACCTCTTCGGAGTCGGCGAGGTCGCGGATGATCGCGGGCGCAATTGTCCCCGCGGCACCGAGGACGGCCACCGCGAGACTTCGACTGTCCACAGCGCTCATCGGCGATGACCGTAGCGTTGATGATGGCCACCGAGCCTTGGCCGCTACGTACAAAGCGATGCAGTCACTTCGGCCATCAGCATCTTGCGCGGTGGCCGAGCGAGGCAGAGAATCCCGCGGACGGCGTGTTTGCATCCGAACGAGCATCGCGCGGGGCGCCGCATCCGAACACCCCAACGCAGATGTCCTAGAGAGGGCCGCCCATGGAAAGCGCGTCGCTGACCACGCCAACAGAGCGGCGTGGGGTCGAGGATAAGGGCCTCAAGAAGAACGCGATCTCGTTCCTCTCCAACATCGTGATCAGCGTCGCCTCGGTAGCCCCGGGCTACAGCATGGCGGCGACCCTCGGGTTCATCGCCGCCGTGGGGGGTCTCGGAGTGCAGTCTCCCGCGGTGATCCTCGTGGCGTTCTTCCCGATGGCCTTCATCGCCGCGGCGTATTACTACATGAACCGCGCCGATCCCGACTGCGGCACCACCTTCGCCTGGGTGACCAAGGGGATGGGTCCGTGGCTCGGGTGGCAGGCCGGCTGGGCGATCGTGGTGGCCGACGTGCTGGTGATGCCCAGCTTGGCCGATGTGGCGGGCAACTACACCTTCCAGCTATTCGGCAACAGCAGCCCGACGACGGCCGAAGTGGTCGCGGTGGGGATCGCCTGGATCATCATCATGACCGCGATCTGTTACATCGGGATCGAGCTCTCGGCGCGCACCCAGCAGATCCTGCTGACGATGGAGTTTGTCACGCTGATGGTGTTCGCCATCGTCGCGCTGATCAAGGTCTACGCCAACCATCCATCGCACTCGATCACGCCGCATTTCTCGTGGTTCAACCCATTCGACATCTCGAGCCTCAGCGCGCTCAACGGCGGGATCCTGTTGGCGGTCTTCATCTACTGGGGCTGGGATTCCGGGGTAAGCGTCAACGAGGAGACGGAGAACTCGAGCACCGCACCCGGGCGAGCCGCCATCATCTCGACCTTCGTTCTCGTGGCCATCTATCTCCTGGTGGCGACTGCCGCCCAGGCCTACGGAGGACTCGACTCGCTGGTCAACAACTCGGCAGACGTGTTCGCCCCGCTCGGCAAGGGCGTGCTCGGCTCCCCGTGGGACAAGTTGCTGATCATCGCGATCCTCAGCTCTGCCTCGGCCTCAACGCAGACGACGATCCTCCCCACCGCGCGGACGACGCTCTCGATGGGCCGCGCCGGCGCGATCCCGAGGCAGTTCGGGACCGTTCATCCGCGCTACCTATCACCTGGCTTCTCGACGATCTGGATGGGCACGGTCTCGATGATCGTCTACGTGCTGCTGTCGCTGACCAGCCACGACAACCTGATCGCCGACGCGTTCACCTCGCTGGCCCTTACGATCGCCTTCTACTACGGGATCACCGGGTTCGCCTGCGTGATCTTCTACCGCAGGCATCTGCTCGACAGCGCCAAGAACTTCTTCATGATCGGCGTGCTCCCGTTCGTCGGGGGCCTGATCCTCACGTGGGTGCTGATCAAGGCGGTGATCGATTACTCCAAGCCGCACTCGGGCTACGCCAAGCCATTCCTTGGGATCGGGTCTCCGATCGCGATCGCGTTGCTCACGATCATCCTGGGGGTCGTGTTGATGTTTATCCAGTGGCGCGTAGCCCCCGAGTTCTTCCGGCGAAAGCCCGAGGTCGTCGACCCGGCCACGTTCGCCGCCGCGCCGGCGGGCCGCACGTCATGAGCAGCGGGGTGATCGTCGGCTACGACGGCTCCGAATGTGCGAAGGCGGCCTTGCGGGCAGGGCTGGAGGTCGGCAAGGCCTACGGCGAGAAGGTGATCATCGCCTTCGGTTACGACCTCAACCCGGTCGCCGGCGAGATCCACGATTACCACGCGGCGCTCAAGGAACTCGCGAACAGCACCCTGAGCGAGGGCAGCGAGCTCGCCGCCGCCGCGGGCGGCGAGGTCGAGGCGGTGGTCGTGGAGGAGGCTCCGGCCAAGGGCCTGGTCGAGCTCGCCGACGAGCGCGACGCGCGGGTGATCGTGGTCGGCACCCACGGAGAGAGCCCGATCAGGGGCGCGCTGCTCGGCTCCACCCCGCACAAGCTGCTCCAGCTCTCCGACCGCCCGGTGCTGGTGGTCCCGGTCGGCCCTCGATAACGGGCCGCCCACCTCGGCCTGTAGCCTCGGCCGCGGTATGACCGAACTGCAGCCAGCGCTCGGCGAAGGCATCCCGGACAGCGAGTTCCCGGGGCCGTATCCGGTCGGCTCCTACGCGGCCCAGCTCCGCCGCCGGCTGCTCGAGTTCGCCCGGGTACAGCTCGTCGGCGAGGTCTGGGGGCTGCGGCTCAGCCGGGCGCGGGTCTACTTCGAGCTGCGTGACTCGCGCGGCGCGCTGCCCTGCTCGATGTGGCGAAACGAATTCGAGGAGCTCGGGATCGCGCTGGTCGACGGCATGCGCGTCGTGGCCGGCGGCGGCTGCGACTACTACCCCGGCAGCGCCTCGTCCTCGCCCTCGTTCATGTTCTCGATCTCGGAGCTGCGGATCGCCGGCGAGGGTGACCTGCTCGTCCAGCTCGAGCGGCTGCGGCGGCGGTTGGCCGCGGACGGGCTGTTCGAGCCGCAGAAGCGCCTGGCCCGCCCGCAGCTGCCGCGGGTCATCGGCGTGGTCACCGGCGAGCAGGGCAAGGCCCGCGACGACGTGCTGGCCGGGCTGCGGCGCCGCGGCTGGGCGGGACGGCTGGTCTGGGCCTTCGTCCCGGTCCAGGACCGCCACGCCGCGCCCCGGATCGCCGCCGCGCTGCGGACGCTGGCCGCGATCCAGGAGGTCGAGGTGGTGATCGTCGCCCGCGGCGGCGGCTCGCTGGCGGACCTGTTCGCCTTCTGCGACGAGGCGTTGTGCCGGACCGTGGCGCTGCTGCGGGTCCCGGTGATCTCCTCGGTGGGCCATCACACCGACCGGACGCTGATCGACGACGTCGCCGCCGTCTGCTGTTCGACGCCGACGCACGCCGCGCAGGAGGCGGTCCCGATCGACATCGGCGCCGCTCGCGCCGAGCTGACCGCGCGAGCCCGGCGGCTGGACGGCCACGGCCGCCGCGCGGTCCTGGTGCGGGCGCGGACACTGGCTCAGCTCTCCCGGGCGCCCGCCGAGCAGGTCGCCCGCCATCGCCGCCGTCTGCACCAGCTCCTGCGCGAGCTGCGAGCCACGGCTCGGCGCGCTACCGCCGGAGGGCGCGAGCGAGCCGGCGTCCACCTCCTGGTCCTGGGACGCGGCGCGGAGCGTGCGCGCACCACCGACGCCGCCAAGCGAAGGCGGGACCTGGAGGGACTCCGCTTGGCTCTCGCCGCGCACGACCCGGCCCGCACGCTCGAGCGCGGTTACGCACTGGTGGCCGACCGGACCGGGCAGCCGCTCGGCTCGGCGGCTGCCGCGCGCGCCGCCGCCGAGCTCGAGCTGCGCTTCCACGACGGCGCGGTCCCGGCTCGGGTGAGCGAGGACTCGTGACCGAGCCGACCTACGAGACGGCCGTGGCCCGCGTCGAGGAGATCATCCGCCGCCTGGACTCGGGCGAGGCTGGGCTGCGCGAGACGCTCGACCTGGTCAAGGAGGGACGAGGGCTGGTCGAGTACTGCGCGGCCGAGCTCGAGGCGGTCAGCCGCGGGCTCGAGGAGCTGCGACTCGATGAGCTGGTCGCACGGCTGGAGGGCGGTACGGTGGAAAAATGAGCACCTTCGACCTGCTCGCCGATCTTCCGCTCGAGGTGGACGGGTACGCGCTCGAGGGCCTGCGGGCCGACGTCTCGAGCGGGTTCGAGCGCCTCTCGACGGTCGTGCACCTGACGGGCGGCGGCCTGGAGGGGGTGGGCGAGGACGTCGTCTACGACGCCGAGGACCACGTGGCGATGCAGAACGCCGGTCCCACTCTCGAACTCGCCGGCCGCTACACGCTGGGCGAGTTCTGTGAGCTGATCGACTCGCTCGACCTGTTCCCGGTCGAGCCCCAGCGCGAGGTCTCCCGCCTGTACCGGATCTGGACCTTCCACAGCGCCGCGCTGGACCTCGCTCTGCGGCAGGCCGGTAAGCCCCTGCACGCCGTCCTGCGGCGTGACCCCCGTCCGCTCACCTTCGTCGTCTCGCTGCGCCTCGGCGAGCCACCGACTCTCGATCCGCTGCAGCGCCGGCTGGCGCGCTATCCCACTCTCCGCTTCAAGCTCGACCCGACCCCGTCGTGGACCCCCGAGCTGATCTCGGCCCTGGCGGCCACGGGGGCTGTCGACTCGATGGACTTCAAGTCTCTGTACAAGGGCACCATCGTGGATGAGCCGACGGATCCGGTGCTCTACGAGCGCGTCATCACGGCCTTCCCCGAGGCCTGGATCGAGGATCCCGACGTCCTGACGCCGGAGACCGCCGCGCTGCTGGCCGGCCATCACGATCGGATCACCTGGGACGCCCTGATCCACTCGATCGCCGACATCGAGTCGCTGCCGTTCGCGCCCCGGATGGTCAACCTCAAGCCGTCCCGGATCGGCGGCCTGGCCAAGCTCTGCGCCACCTACGACTACTGCGCCGAGCACGGGATCGAGGCCTACGGCGGCGGCCAGTTTGAGCTCGGCCCGGGGCGCGGGCAGGCGCAATACCTCGCGTCAGTGTTCCACCCCGACACGCCCAACGACATCGCCCCGGTCGGTTACAACGAGAACGACCCAGCACCTGGTTTACCGGCCAGCCCGCTGCCGGTGGCCGCGGACGTCGTCGGCTTCCGCTGGGGCGGCTACTACTTTCATCCCGCAGGGCGAGCACCAGATTGCCCTGGACCTTGCGCTGCGCGAGCCGTTGCAGCGCCTCGTTCACCCGCTCCAGCGCAAGCACCTCGTCGATCCGCACGTCCAGCCGCCCGTCGCGCAGCCCGGCCAGCGCATCCCGCAGTCCGGAGCGCCGCTCTTCGCCGCCGAGCTGCATGCCCCCGTATCCCGTGAGCGTCACCATCTTGCGGTAGAGCATCTGCAGGTTGAAGGTCACCTCTGGCCCGGCCGAGGTGCCGTAGGAGATGATCCGGCCGCGCGGCTGGATCGCCTCCACCACCGGCCCCATGTAGCCGTCACCGAGCGGGTCGAAGGCCACGGTCGGCTCGAGCTCGGCGATCGCGTCGGCGAGCCCCTCGGGGCCGGCGACGATCACCCGGTCGGCGCCCTGTTCGGAGATCAGCGCCGCCTTGGCATCCGAGCCGGTCTGGCCCCAGACAGTGGCCCCAGCGCGATGGGCGAGTGACACGATCAGGCTGCCCACCCCGCCCGAGGCTCCGAGCACGAGCACGCGATCCTCGGCGCTGACCATCGCCAGCTCCTCCACGACCTTCCACGCGGTCAGTCCGGCGATCCCCATCGCGGCGGCCATGCGGGTCTCCACGCCGTCCGGCAGCTCAACCACGGCGCCCAGGGGGATGACGGCGGACTCGGCCCAGACCCCGTCGCGCGCGGCGCCGAGCCCTTCGCCGGCCACCAGCACCGCACGCCCGTCGACCGTCCCGGCCGCCTCGGCCCCGAGCGTGCGCGGCAGCGGGGCATCGGGGGCGACGCGGCCCTCGGCGATGTAGCGGTCCATCGGATTGACCCCGGCGAACTCGAGCTCGGCGAGGACTTCGTCGTCTCCCGGCGGATCGAGCTCGACGGTTTCGATCGCCAGCGGCTCGCCGTGCTTGTGCAAGCGGGCCGCGCGGGTGGTGATTGAGGAGGGCATGACGAGCGTTCTTCCCGATAGGCCGTTTGGAAAAAACCGAAAGGACGATAATCGTCGGTATGACATCGACTTCTCAACTGGATGGCTCGGTCGCGCTCGTCACGGGCGCCTCGAGTGGAATCGGCGAGGCCACGGCGCTGGCCCTGGCCGGGCTCGGCGCGGACCTCGCGCTCGTCGCGCGGCGCAAGGACCGGCTTGACGCCCTGGCCGAGCGCGTGCGGGAGATCGGCGCCAAGGCGCTGGTGATCGAGGCCGACATCACGGAGCGAGAGCAGGCCGAGGCGTCCGTGGAGCACACCGTCTCCGAGTTCTCCCGGCTCGACACGGTGATCAACAACGCCGGCGTGATGCTGCTCGGCCCGATCGAGGACGCTCCCCTGGAGGAGTGGGAGCGCATGGTCCAGATCAACGTGCTCGGGCTGCTCTACTGCAGCCACGCGGCGCTGCCCCATCTCCTCAAGGCGGCCGATGACTCTCCGCGCGGCGTGGCCGACCTGGTCAACATCAGCTCGGTGGCCGGCCGGGTCGCCCGTCAGGGCAGTGGCGTCTACAACCTGACCAAGCACGGGGTTGGTGCATTCAGCGAGTCGCTGCGCCAGGAGGTGGCCGGGCGCCATGTCCGCGTCTCGCTGGTCGAGCCCGGGGCGGTCGCCACCGAGCTCGCCTCGCACAATCGTCCCGAGATCCAGGAGTCGATCGGCCAGCGCTTCGCCAAGATCGAGCGGATGGAGGCGGAGGACATCGCCGAGGCGATCGTCTTCATCCTCACCCGGCCCCGCCGCGTGGCCGTCAACGAGATCCTCATCCGCCCCTCCGAGCAGGGAGATTGACCCGGCCCGCCGGATCAAGTTGCAGTCCTGTAGCCTGAGTTCGAATGACTCAAGTGAACGGGGTCGTTCAGCCAGGACGGCAGACCCAGACAACGGGGGTTGGTTTGAACGAGACGCTAGCCATCGCCGGGGCGGGCACGATTGCCTGCGGTCTCGCCTCCGTCGCGGCCCAGCACGGCAATGTGCTGCTCTGGGCCCGCTCCGCGCAGTCGGCCGACCGGGCGCGCGGCTCAGTCGCGAAGACCTGCGCCAGGCTCGATGAGGAGCTCGACCCGAACCGCGTCCGGATCGTCACCGACCTCGAGGAGCTGCGCCATGCCAGCTACCTGGTCGAGGCCGTGGTCGAGGATCAGGACCACAAGGAGGCGCTGCTCGCAGAGCTCGCTTCCCACGAGAATGAGAATGCCGTGCTCGCCACCACGACCTCGTCGCTGTCGATCGAGCAGCTGGCCAAGGCCACCGGACGGCCGGAGCGCTTCGCCGGTCTGCACGTGTTCAACCCGGTGCCCCGGATGGAGCTGATCGAGCTCGTATTCCCGGCCGAGGCCAGTGCCGATACGCGCGAGCGTTCCCGCGCGCTATGCCTGGCGCTCGGCAAGACGCCGGTCGAGGTGCCGGACATCCCCGGCTTCGTCGTCAACCGGCTGCTGTTCCCGTATCTGTTCAGCGCCGTACAGCTGATGTCGGAGACCGGGATGGCGCCGGCCGATGTCGATCGCTGTATGACGCTGGGCGCCGGGCAGCCCATGGGTCCGATCGCACTCCTCGATTTCATCGGCCTCGACGTGTCTCAGGCGATCGGGGAATCGATCGGAGCCGACGTTCCCGCACGCCTGCTCGAGCTCGTCGGCGAGGGCGCGATGGGCAAGAAGGCCGGGCGCGGCTTCTACAGCTATCCCTAACAAACCTTTAAGACTGATTGAGGTCGGCGCCGCATCATTCAGAGCGCGACGTACCTCATAGCAGCACCTCCTCCCCAGAAGCACCGAATCCGGCCCGTCCCCAGCGGGCCGGATTCATTTAACCGGCCTGAAATGGCGAAGCCGGCCCCCAGGGGCCGGCTTCATCTCTCCTCTCAACCGCCGGGATGCTTTGGGTGCGCTGCAATCAGCGACTCACCCGGCTGTTGCGCGAATGTGAAATGTAACGAATGTCGCGAGGTTCTGCCAGGCCACACTTATGCGCTCGCGCTCCGCTGCCGGATCCTGACCGCCTCGATCCGGTTCTGACGCACCGATTCGACCCGGATCGAGTAGCCATTTGCGTTGATCGAGTCGCCGCGCTTGGGGAGGCGGCCCAATTCGGCGAAGACGAAACCGCCCACCGAGTTGTAGGCGTCGGTGTCGACCGGCAGCTCGAGCCCGTAGTCCTCCAGATCGGAGATTGCCACGTGTCCGCGCACGAACCAATCGCCGTTGGCCAGGCGCCGGACCGCCCCCCCGGCCGGATCGGTCTCATCGGCAATTTCCCCTACCACTTCCTCGATGATGTCCTCGATCGTGACGATGCCGGCGGTCCGGCCGTACTCGTCGATCACGATCGCAAGCTCCGTCCGCTCGCGCTGCAGGTCGGCCAGCAGGTCATCGAGCGGTTTGGTCTCGGGCACGATCGGCGCCTCGCGGACCAGGGGTTCGAAATGAGCCTCCATGCCCTGGGACATCATCCGCTTGACCAGCTGGTTGACGTGGACGATGCCCTTCACGCGATCCTGGTTCTCGTCCTCGGTGACCACGAGCCGTGAATGGCCGGTCGACACGCAGCGCCGCAGCGCCGCCTCGACCGTCTCCGAGACATCGACGGTGACGACCGCCGGGATCGGCGTCATCACCTGCCGCGCCTCCTGCTCGTGGAGGTGAAAGACGCCGGTGAGCATGTTCGCCTCGCCGGCGTCGAGCTGGCCGCCGGTCTGGGATTCGGCGATGATCCGCTTGAGCTCATCGGGCGTCCCCCCTTCCGGCTCGGCGTTGGGGTCGGTGCCGAGCATCCTCAACACCGCGTTGGAGGTGGCGTTCAGCACCACGATCAACGGTGTGAACATCACCCGGCAGAAGCGCAGGGGGCGGGCGATCCGCCGGGCCAGCCCCTCGGCGTGCTGGATCGTGTAGAGCTTCGGCACGATCTCCCCCACGGTGCTCTGGGCGAAGGTGATCACGATATAGGCGATCACCACCGAAATTGCCACGGCGACGCCGTGACCGATCGGGTCACCGAAGAGCGGCTCGAGCACGTGTGCGATGGCCGGTTCGCCAAGGGCGCCGATCCCGATCGAGGCCATCGTGATCCCCACCTGGCACGCGGCGATGTAGTCGCCAATCTGATCGATCTGGGTCAACGCCAGCCTGGCCCCCCGGGCGCCCTCGTCGGCCAGCGCCTCCAAGCGCGGGCGGCGGGACCGCACGAGCGCGTATTCGGCGATCACGAAGAACGCGTTGACGCCGACCAGCACGACGGTCAGGAAGATGAACAGCAGCTTCACGGACGCGCCGGCTTGCCGCAGGCGAACGGGTGCCGGGACCGGGCACGCGGTTCCGCAGGTACAGCCTTGAGTGGCGCGGTCCAGCCCTCAGTCCGCGCGCAGCTACTTCGGGGTCGGTCGTCGTTCATTGAAGCGACGCGGCGAACGGTAGCAGCCGCCGGTGCGGCTAGAGGGCGTCGAATTTGGCGGCCATCTCGAAGTCGACCCCGGTCAGACCGCCCGCCGAGTGGTTGGTCAGGGCCAGCCTGACCTTGTTCCAACCGTGCAGGAAGATGTCCGGGTGGTGGTTCGCCTCTTCGGCCGCCTCGGCCACGCGGTTGACGAACGCCAACGCCTCGGCGAAGTCCTTGAATTCCCGCTCGCGGACGATCTCATCGCCGTCCCGCGTCCACTCGCCGGACTTCAGCCGAGAGGCGATCTCGTCGTCGCTGAGCAACTGTGCCATATCGTTCTCCTTGCCGATGCGAATCGTGAGCCTCGTACCGTCCGCGACCGAGATGCTGTTTGCCCTCGGCCTCGGACCCGACCTTATCGCCGTCACGCACGAGTGTGACTACCCGGCGGCCGCCCTCGAGTTGCCGAAGATCACCCGCGACGTGCTGCCCGCCGGCCTCAGCTCGGCTCAGATCGACGCCGCGGTGAAGGAGCGGACGCTGGCCGGGGAGTCGATCTACGAGCTCGACGCGGCGATGCTCCGCCGGCTCGGTCCGGACCTGATCGTGACCCAGGCGCTGTGCTCGGTCTGCGCCGTGTCCTACGACGACGTCAGGTCGATCGCCACCGAGCTCGATCCCGAGCCGCAGGTGGTCTCGCTGGATCCCCACACGATCGGCGAGGTGCTCGGCGACGCGCGCACGCTGGCCTCGGCCACGGACCGCAAGGATGCCGCCGTCGATCTGATCCGCGACGCCGCCGCGCGGATCGACCGCATCCGGCTGGCCGTCCGCGGCGCCCCGCGCGTGCGTGTGGCGGCGCTGGAATGGCTGGACCCGCCGTTCGTCGCCGGCCACTGGACCCCGCAGATGATCGAGTACGCCGGCGGCGAGGACGTGCTCGGGTTCGCCGGCGAGCCCTCCGAGCAGCGCTCGTGGGAGGAGATCGCGCTGGCGCGGCCGGACGTGGTGATCGTGATGCCCTGTGGCTACGACGCCCAGATCGCCTACCGCGAGGCCGAGATGCACCGCGAGGAGCTGTCCTCGCTCAAGGCCAGGGAGATCGTCGCCGTCGACGCGGCCGCCTACTTCTCGCGGCCCGGGCCAAGGATCGTGGACGGACTCGAGCTGCTGGCCCACGTCATCCATCCGGAGCTAGTGCCCGAGGAACCGAACCGGCCCGCCCAGGCGCTCACGGTAGAGCTCTGAGCGCCCGGACCGTTCTCTTCGTCCACTCCTCGAGCGGTCGTTACGGCGCCGACCGGCAGTTGCACCTGATCGCCTCCGGCCTGGACCGCTCCCGCTATCTGCCGGTGGTCGTGCTGCCCGACCGTGGCGAGCTCGTGGGCGATCTGGAGGCGGACGGGATCGAGGTGATGATCCACCCGGTGAGCGTGATCCGGCGCGGGCTGGCCAGTCCGCGGGGCGTCGCGGCGATCGCCGCTGCCGCGACCCGCGATGCGGTCGAGCTCGGCGGTCTGATCCGGCGCCGCGCCGTCGCGATCGTGCATTCCAACACCTCGGTGATCCTGGGCGGTGCGGCTGCGGCAGCGCTCGGGCGGGTGCCCCACGTCTGGCACGTGCGGGAGATCTATTCGCGCTTCGGCCGCGCCTGGCCGGCGCACCGAAGGCTGCTGAGCACCGCGAACGCGCTCCCGTGCGTCTCCCACGCGACCGCTGCTCAATTCGGAGCCGTGCGGGGTGTCCAGGTGATCCCGGATGGCCTCGCGGTCGATCCGCGCCGCGCGCCCCGCGAGACCGCCCGGGTGGCGCTCGGGCTTCCGGCCGGGCCGCCGGTGATCGCCGTGCTGGGCCGGATCTCGGATTGGAAGGGCCAGGACGTGCTCGTGCGCGCGCTCGCCTCGCCGTCGTTGCGCGAACGCGGCGTGATCGGCGTGATCGCCGGCGACGCCTGGCCAGGAGCCGAGGCGCGTCGTGCCCAGGTGGTAGCGCTGGCCGAGCGTCTGGGCGTGTCGGAGCGGCTGCGCCTGGTCGGGTTCCGTGACGACGTCGAGAACGTATACGGCGCGGCCGACCTGATCGCGGTGCCCTCGACGGAGCCCGACCCCCTCCCGGGATCGGCGGTCGAGGCGGCCGCGGCAGGCTGCCCGGTGATCGCCGCGGCCCACGGCGGGTTGCCCGAGATCATCCGTGATGGCCAGACCGGTCGGCTGTTCCCGCCGGGCGATGCCGATGCGCTGGCCCGCGCCGCGGCGGCGCTGATCGACGATCCCGCCGCCGGCGTCCGGCTCGGGGCGGCCGCGGCGCGGGACGTTCGCGCGCGGTTCGCCCCCGGTCGGCTGCTCGCCTCGGTCCAGGCGCTCTACGACTCGATCTAGCGATCAGACCGGGGCGTCAGCTCCTCGCGTCGCCCGAACCCATGCCCGTCGCGTCGCTCGCCGAGGGCCCTTATCCGAAACCGACCCCGTTGGGAGCCAGGCCGGTCTGGCCGGCCACGGCGAGCGCTCCCACGACGCTCACCACCGCGACGAGCGCGCATCCCAGCAGGGCCAGGCTCTGCATCCGCCGACGCTCTGCCAGCTCGACGATCAGGTAGCCGCTGATGATCCCGCCGATGAGCCCGCCGAGGTGACCCCCGATCGAGATGCCGCTGACGCTCACCGAGAAGATCAAGTTGAACGCGAGCGTGACGCCGAGCCCGCTCTGCCAGATCGGGATGCGGCGCGCTCTGGCCACCACGAGCAGCGCCCCGAGGATCCCGAAGCAGGCGCCAGAGGCGCCCACAGTGGGGGAATCCGGCGTGAACAGCAGCGCGCCGAATGACCCGGCGAGCAGAGCGGCGAAGTACACGAAGGCGAAGTTCAGCCGCCCGATCGCCGGCTCCAGAATCTGGCCCATGAAGTACAGGAAGATCATGTTGAACAGGAGGTGGATCAGGCCGGCGTGCAGGAAGCCGGCGGTGAGCAGCCGCCAGTACTCGTGGGTTCCGTTGTAGGGCGGCGGAAACGGATTTGACCCGGTGAGCGGCGGACCCAGCAGCGCACCGTGCGTGAAGACCGACCCTCCGCCGGTGCTGCCGACCGAGCCACCCGAGGCGGACTCGGCCAGGAACACGATCACATTGATAGCGATCAGCGCCTGCGTGACCGTCGGAACCGGGGCGCCCGAGCGGATCGTCTTGACCTTCGTCCGCTCGCGCGAGCATTCCGGGCAGCGCATCCCGACCGGAGTCGGCGTCATGCAGTCCGGGCAGATCGGACGTCCGCAGGATGAGCACGAAACGCCGGTTTCGCGCGAGGGATGTCGATAGCAGACGGCCATGATCTGAAGCTAGCAATGCCGACCGGCGTGGCCGGCCGCTAGCGCTCCGGCAGGATCCGCCGCGCCTCTTCGGCGATGTCCTGCCGCGTCCGCTTCGCCAGCTCGATCAGGTTCGCGGGCTGCTGCGTGCGAGCGCGGTGACGGGCTCGGACCCGGAGGACGACCAGCGCCGTCCCCGCGCTGGCGCCGAGCACCGCCGCGGCGGCGGGCCGCACCCAGTTGCGCGGATCTCGCATCGCCGAGAGCTCCCAGGACTCGAGCTCGTCCTGGGCCAACTCGGTCAGATTGACCAGCGTCAGCTCGAGTCGTGCCCCCATGTCGGCGGGCGGGTCGACCGGAGTCAGCGCCTCGCGCAGGAGGGCCTCGAAGTCGGCCGCGCCCGAACTCACGTGTTCTCCTCCACGGTCACCTCGCCGTTGTTCTCCGCCACGATCCCCTCCAGCTGCCGAATCGCCCGGTGCAGCAGCACCTTCGTCGCGCCGTCCGTGCGCCCGAGCGCGCGGGCGATCTCGCGGTTGTCCATCCCGAGCGCGAAGCGCATGATCAGCGCCTCGCGGCGGTCATCGGGAAGCTGCTGGACGCCCTCGAGGATCGACTTGAGCTCCTCGCGACCCTCGACCAGGGACTCGGTCGTGTGCGGCGCGGAGATCATCCCCGCGTCCTCGATCGCCGACTCCGGCTTGCGCGAGCGGTCGCGGTAGAAGTTGGCCGCCAGGTTGTGCGCGATCCGGATGAGCCACGGCCGCAACGGACGCCCGTGGGACTCGCGCAGCGCCCGCTCGAAGTGGCGATAGGCCTGCAGGAAGGTCTGCTCGGTGAGGTCCTCGGCGTCGTGGTGATTGCCGACCCGGTAGTAGCTGTAGGAGTAGACATCGCGCAGATGCGCTCGGTACAGATCGCTGAAGCGAGCGTCCAGCTCCGCCTTGTTCTTGACCACTCCGTCGTCCACCGCACGGGAATCTACCTTCGCTCAGGCCGCGCGGACAGAGCGGCGGCGGGTTGGCGCCGCCGGCTCCGTTACCGTGGCCGCCCAGCGCTCCGGCTCGATCCGCCCCTCGACCAGCGCCGCGAGGCTGTCCAGGGCGGGAGTATCAAGCCGCGCGTTGCGGGCCACGGCGGCCAGCAGCGGCACCGCGTCGACGGCTTCGACGACATGACCGAGCATCGGGCCGATCTGTTCGGTGGGGACGCCCTGCGAGAGCAGCTCCCCGGCGCGACGGTTGCGCGAGCCCGCTGAGACCACAGTCGCCACCAGGTCTCCGGCGCCGGCCAGCCCGGCGAACGTCTCGGGCCGTCCCCCGCTCAGGCGCGCGAGCGCGTCGACCTCGGCGAACACCTTGCCGGCGGCGGCACCGGCCACGTTGGGGCCGGCCGAGGCTGCGGCGGCGGCCGCGAGCACGGCGACGTTCTTCGCGCAGCCGGCGAGCTCGACCCCGGTCACGTCGCTGGTGACAGAGACGTCCAGACCGGCGGCGGCCAGGACATCGGCGAGCTGACGGGCGAAGCCAGGGTCGACCGAGGCCAGCACCACCGAGGCGCTGTGCTCGAGCGCTTCAGCGGCGTGCGAGGGGCCACCCAGGACGGCGATCGCTCGCGCGCGGCACCGCTCAGCGGCGAACGCCGACGGGAGGGTGCCGAGCGGCGGCACGAGGCCCTTGGAGAGCACCAGCATGCCGGCGCGACGCGGGATCCGCTCGGCGTGCGCCGCCAGCACGCTGGGCAGCGCCCGAGCCGGAACCGCCAGGCAGACGAGGTCGTGCCCGCCGAGCTCAAGCTGGGAGGCGCGGGTGACCCGGATCGCATCCGGAAGCTCCACGCCGGGCAGGTAGGCGGCGTTCTCGCGAGATTCGCTCAGCGCCGCGGCCTGCTCGGCCGTTCGGCACCCGAGGTCGACCTCGTAGCCGGCTCGAGCCAGGCAGACGGCGAGACTGGTCCCCCAGCTGCCGGCGCCGACGATCGCGGCGCGGCGGATCGGGGGAAGCCCGCCGAGCCACTCCCACTGCAGCATCACGCAGGGCCAGATCCGCGAGGTCACGGCGGCGGCCAGCGCCGGCGAGGGGTCGGCGACCTGCGGGAAGCGCAGCGGACGACCGGCGCGGATCCGCACCTTGTGAGGGCGAATCCGCCAGCCGCGGCGGATCGCTTCGGTGCCGATCAGGGCGAGCGGCACTACGGGGGCGCCGGTCTCCAGGGCGAGTCGCCCGACGCCGCGCTTCGGCGAGCCGAGCGCCCCCGGGCGCACGCGCGTGCCCTCGGGGAAGATCAGGACGATGTCGCCGCGCTTCAGGATCGTCCGCGCGGTCTCGAGCATCTCAGGGTCGGCAGCACCGCGGTCGACGGGGAACGCGCCCAGCGAGTTCAGGATCCACGCCTGCCAGCGGCGCATGAACAGCTCCTTCTTGGCCACGTAGTACATCGGCCGGCGGGCCATCGTGGCGATCACGAAAGGGTCGAGGAAGCTGCGGTGGTTGGCGGCGATGATCACCGGCCCCTCGGAAGGGATGTGCTCACGGCCGAGCCGGCTGAGGCGGAAGTAGAAGCGGAAGAAGGGCTGGAACGTCAGCCGCACGAACCAGTACACGAGCGGATTGGCACCTCGCTCCCGAGCCCGCCGGTGCAGCGCCGCGTGATCCGCTGAGTGATCCATTTCACAGTGGCGTACCCGTTCTGGGCGAGAGCGTTACAGTTTCTCATCTTGAGTCCGGGAATCGACCGTACGCGCACGCTGAGGGGAGCCGTCTGTGGAGCGCTCGCAGCCGCGGTCTGGGCCCTTCAGCAGCCCGTCGACAAGCTCGTGTTCGGGAGTCGCTACGACGACGTCGAACTGCTCGGCAAAGCGATCACGCGCGAGGACGGTTGGTATCCGATCGGCTTCGCCATCCACATGGGCAACGGCGCCCTGTTTGGTGCCGCCTACGCCAACCTCGCCCCGGCGCTGCCGGTGCCCCCGGCCGTGCGCGGCCCCGCCGTCGCGCTCGCCGAGCACGTCGGCCTGTGGCCGCTCGGCGCGGTGACAGATCGCCTGCATCCGGCGCGCACCGAGCTGCCCAAGCTCGCCGGCAATCGCCGGGCGTTTGCACAGGCCGCGTGGCGACACCTGCTCTTCGGGGTCTTGCTCGGCGAGCTCGAGCGGCGCATCAACGCCGAGCCCGAGCCGGCACCGCCCGAGCCCGAGGCCGACTACTCGAGCAACGGCCACGGGCGGATCGAGCACACCGTGACCGTCACCGGCAGCGGCTCACCCGAGTCCTGATCTTCTGAGCGGCCGGCATGCGGGTCCTGATCACCGGTGCCTCCGGTCTGGCCGGCGGCCACCTCGCGCGGGCGTGCGCGCAGGCGGGCGACAGGGTGATCGGCGTCTCCCGCAGCGGGACGATCCCCGACGGCGTCGGCGAGGGGCGCAGGCTCGAGCTGAAGGATGGCCCGGCCGTGCGGAAGCTGCTCGCCGAGGTCCAGCCCGAGGTCGTCTACCACCTGGCCGCGCTCAGCTCGGTCGGGCGCTCCTGGGAGGAACCGGCAGACACGATGCAGGACAACGTCAGCACCGCCGTCAACCTGCTTCAGGCGCTGCGCCGCGAGGCCCCCGCCGCGCGAACGGTGTGGGTCAGCACCTGCGAGGTCTATGGCCCGGCCACGCACCTGCCGATCGAGGAGACCGCGCCGCTCGCGCCCGCCAATCCATATGCCGTCTCCAAGGTCGCCGGTGATCTGCTCGCGGCGGTCTACGCCGACGCTCACGGACTGCCGATCGTGCGCGTCCGCCCGTTCAATCACGCCGGACCCGGGCAGCGCCCGATCTTCATTCTCTCCTCGCTGGCTCAGCAGGCGGCCAAGGCACGCCTCGCCGGCGCGCGCCGAATCGAGATCGTCACCGGAAATCCCGAGACCCGCCGTGACTTCACCGACGTGCGCGACGTCGCCCGCGCATACCGCCTGCTGGCTTCGCTCGATCAGCCCGGCGGCGTCTACAACGTCTGCTCCGGCCAATCGGTCTCCGCGGCCGACCAGGTCGCCCTGCTCGCCGAGATCATCGCCCCGATCGAGGTGCAGCACACAATCGACCCGGCCCGCGTGCGCGCGACCGAGGTGATGGACCTCCGCGGCTCAAACCAGCGCATCCGGCGCGACACCGGCTGGCAACCCGAGCTCCCGCTGCGCCAGACGATGCTCGACACCATCGAGTGGTGGGAGCACCAGCTGAGCTGAGCCGACCGTGCGAAACTTCAGCCGCGCGCCCGCCTAGCTCAATTGGCAGAGCACTTCATTTGTAATGAAGGGGTTTCCGGTTCGAGTCCGGAGGCGGGCTTGGCCAATCTTCCGCGATGTTTCGGCGGCACGAACCGGCTTAGCTCGGCGACCTGATCGAGAGTCAGATTTATCTCCGGATTGAAGGAGTGAGATGATCGGCGGGCCCTTCTCGAGTGCTCCGGACGGCGGTTAGGAGTCGTTCTCGTCGTAGGGCTGGCGGCTGCCGGCCTTGGCGATGCCACGGCTGACCATGTAGCCGATCGTCAAGACCGTGACGTACAGCCATACGCGGTCAGCGCGGAAGGGGTCATGCTGGCCGGCGTAGCCGCTGGCCTTCGAAACCGCGCCTGCGATCAGGATGCCGACGAGAACGGCGATGTAGGCGATGAACTCGGTCGTCTTGTACGCCGCTTTCGTCTCGGTGGACAGGCGCCGGCCGGTGCTGCGTCGTGCGCCATCGGTCGGCTGCTCGTAGCCCACGCGGGGCTCGCTGGTGGTACTCATGTGATGCTCCTATGTGGAATGGAAGGGGACCGCGAGCGAGTCGCGGCGTCAGTTCGCGCTGGCGAACTGCACTCAGAAGGTCAGGGTCCCGTCACGGTAAAAACTGAGGGCGGCGGGATGTTCGCCTTCTCTCCCGCAGCATGCCCGGATCGCGGATCCGGCAAACCGCCCGTTGCGCGATGCCGCGCCGGGGATCGGAGTGGGATCACCGCCGGCGGCCGGGGAAGGCGGTTTTCCAGGACGCCGCGGCACGTGGAATTAGTATTCCGAGTTGGAATGTCGCTCGGGACCCGCTTTCGGGTCGGGAGCTGGCCGCGTTTGTAACGGCCGTTGAAACAGGCACGGTGCAGGGAGCGGCGGATGCGCTCGCGCTCACTCAATCGGCCGCGACCAAGCGACTCCTGGCGCTCGAGCGGCGCGTCGGCCGCCCGCTGCTCGAACGTTCGGCCCAGGGTGTGCGCGCGACCGAAGCCGGCGCAGTGCTGTACCCCCTTGCGCGCGAGGCGCTTGCGGCGCTGATCAGGGCAGAGACCGCGGTGACGTCGTCGAACCAGGACGAGCCGCTGGTGATCCACGCCAGCCGGACGATCGGGGAGACGCTGTTGCCGCAGTGGCTTGCCTCGTTCCGGCTCGGCATCCCGGCTTTGCGGGTCTCGGTCGCGATCACCAACTCAGACGAGGTGGTGCACGCCGTCAGGGACCGAACGGCCGAGATCGGCTTCATCGAAGGACCGGCGGGGAGCATGCAAGGCCTCACCGAGCTGGTTGTAGCCCACGACGAGCTCCGGGTGGTTGTCGCAAGCGGCCATCCGTGGGCGCGGCGGCGCGCGATACCGCTCAAGGCGTTGGCGCTTGAGCCGTATCTGGCGCGGGAGGTGGGGTCGGGAACCCGGGAGGTGGCTGCCGCGGCGTTGGCCGCGAAGGGAGTCGAGCTCAGCCCCGCTCTCGAGGTCTCGAGCGCCGAGGGCCTAAAACGCGGGGTGCTCTCCGGAGGGTTCACCCTTCTCTCCGAGCGGGCAATCGGACCAGAGGTCGCGGCGGGAGCACTCCGCGTGATTCCCGTATCGGGCGTCGAGCTGCGTCGCACGCTGCGCGCGGTGCGTCGCAGCCGTCCGGCGCTTCAGGGACCGGCTCGCGCGCTTTGGTCATGGCTCGAGCGGATGATCGCCCCGTCCGCCCAGTCGCCGACGCGCTAGAGACGCATTCCACCTAGGAATGCGTGACGCCGCATCCGACTGGCACTGCGGACCAGCCCAGATCACCATCGGGGCATGGAAATCCGACATTCACATCTACGGTCCGTGGCCGGTACGGTGCAGGCTGCGGTCACAGCGGCACCGGCTTCGGTGACCCGCCGTCCACCGAGGCTGCTGGGGGCGCTCGAGCGGCCCGGCCATGTCTTCGCGATCTCGGCCCGAACTGGTTTGCCTCAGTCATGGGCACCGGGATCGTCGCCAACGCGGCGGGGCTGTTACCGATTTACGTCCCGGGGCCTGCGCGCTGTCGCGGTCGGCGTGTGGCTGCTGGCGGCCACGATGCTGGCGCTCTTGGTCTTGGCGACCGCACTGCATTGGCTGCGGTATCGCGAGCACGCGCGCCGGCACCACCACGATCCGTTCATGGCCCCGTTCTACGGGGCCCCGCCGATGGCGCTGCTCACCGTCGGCGCCGGCGCGCTGCTGGTCGGCCGCGCAGCCCCAAGCGCGATCTCGAATCCCTACGACGAGGCGATGCGCGCGATGGGCGTGCTCTACGGCGTTCCCATGTGGGGCTTCGGGATGGTCTGGCTGGCGATCGCCGCCGCGGTCACGGTGCGAACCGCGCGCGAACGGCTGCCGTTCTCACTGACCTGGTGGAGCTTCACCTTCCCGGTCGGCACCGTCGTCACCGGCACGTCGGTGCTGGCGTCTGCCACCCACGCGGACTTCCTCCGCTACGCGAGCGTCGCGCTCTACGCCCTGCTCATCGCCGCCTGGCTGACAGCCGCCACCCGAACCACCCGCGGCGCACTCAGCGGCCGACTCTTCCTCCCGCTCCCGCCCCAGCCCCAGCTGCCGTACACGCGACCGCCTGAGACGAACGCGCGCGCATGAGCCACGTGTTGTGCGATGGCGTGGTCTGGCGTGCAGGGCAGGGAGACACCCGCGAACCGCCCCCGCTGCCACTCATGTGTAGAGCGTGCCTTCCTGGACGAAGCAGACGTCGTTACCCCACGGGTCGACGACGTAGCAGGACCGCTCTCCCCACGGACGCTCGATCACCTGTCCTGCCGGCTGCCCGTGCACCTGATATGGCGCAAGGGCGTCCAGCGCTGCGGCACGCTCATGCACCGCGTCGATGTCGTCTACGGCGAAGTAGAGCCCCTTCGTGCCGGATATGGGATTCATGCCGCCCTGGGTGACGTCCAGGATCGCCAGAATGACCCCGCCGCATTGGAAGTAGTGCCGCGCACCGGGGTGCCGCTCGCCGGGCATGTCCAGCAGGCTGGCGTAAAACTTTTCCGCGTCGTTGAGGTCGCCGACTTCCACGGTGACGCGGAAGAGCTTCGGTGTGGTGCTCATTTTTCCCTGGTGTCCTTCGTTTGTTGTTCACGGTCTCGCCTGCCGTCGCGTGAGCTCCTGGCCTCCCGATCGGCCAGATCACCAGTGGACTTCGGCCCCAAGGAGGTCCAACGCTGTTCGGGACCGACCTCCTCTATGTGCCCGAGCCAGCCGGAAACGACGTCGGTGAGATAGCTGCGGTTGAGCCGGTAGTTGCTGCCGCGGCCCTCCCGCCGTACGTCGACAAGGCCGGCCTCCTCCAGGACCTTGAGGTGCCTGCTGGTGGTCGGCCAACTGTGCGGCAGTCGTGAAGCGAGGTAGCCGGACGGCAGTTCGCCGCCGCTCTGGCCGAGGAGGATCAGCACGTGGCGACGGGTTTCGTGCGCCAACGCCACGAAGACGCGGTCCGTATCGACCAGGGACGGTGGCCCAGGCCGGTCGGAGGCTGTTGGAGTCACAACGCGAACATTAGCCCGTACGCTAATAGTTAGCAAGTAGGCTCATATACTGCATACCCTCCTATGCGCGGATACGGAGCCGGCGGCGGCGGAAGATGCGAATCGCGCGGCGCAGGTGAGCTATCCGGGGAGCACCGTCGCGAGGCCGTCGAGCACGCGTTCGAGCCCCACGTCGAAGCCGTGCTTGAGGCGGTCGGGGTCGTGCGGCGCGCGAGCATCGAGCACGACGCGGGTGAGGAGCGGGTAGTCGCCGCTCTCGATCAGGCTCTCGATGTACGGGGTCTGGGTTTGCATCCATTGCTCCTGGTCAAGTCCGGAGCGCCGGATCCTCTCGGACATGGCGGCGCGCGCTCCCAGCCTCGAGAAGATCCCCCACCCAGACGTCGCCGCGTTCGACCTGGCCACGATCATGCGGGCTCTGGGCGACCCGGTGCGCCTCGAGATCGTCCGCCTGCTCGCCGATGGGCAGGCGCGCTTATGCGGCGAGATCTACACGACGCTGGGCCTGCCCAACTCCACCGGCTCCTATCACCTGCGGACGATGCGCGAGGCCGGTCTGACCCGTCACCGCCCGGCCGGTCCGCAGCGCTACGTCTCGCTGCGGCGCGAGGACTTGGAGCAGCGCTTCCCCGGGTTGGTCGAAGTCCTCAGCGGAGAACCAGCAGCGCGCTGAGCCCGGGCGCCAGGCCGACATCAGCCGCAGAGGGCCTCGCCGCGCCCTAGCCGTATCGGCAGTCAGGGATGCGAGTTCCGGCCTGGCGCAGGCCGATTAGAGCCGGACTGCGAAATCAGGTACAGGCGCCGATCGTCGGCGTGCAGTTGTTGGGGGTATTCCCGAACACCGTGCTGTTGTTCAGCGCAACTGAGCCGCTCGTGGCGTTGTCATTGAAGATGCCGCCGCCCACGGCGCTCGTGGTTCCGGCGGCGGTGTTGTGGCTGACCGTGCTTTCGGTCAGCGTGATCGTGCCGGGGCTGGGCCCGATGGTTGTGTTGCCGAGGCCGCCTCCCTGGGCCGTTGCGCCGGTGGCGGTGTTGTCGATGACCTTGCTGCGGGCAAAGGTCATCGTGGCGCCCTCGCCGAAGATGCCGCCTCCCCGGGCGGTGCCGCCAGGGGCGCTGACGGTGTTGTGGCTGAACACGCTCTTGGTCACGGTCCCCGTCGATTGGCGCATGCCCAGGCCGCCTCCTCGGACCAGGCCGCCGGCGGCGCTACCGGTGTTGCGGGTGACCACCACGCTGGTCATCGTCAGCGTGCTGAACGGGCCGCTGCCCACGCCGGCGGCGGCGACCTGACCGCCCGGGGCGCTGGCGGTGTTGCGGGTGACTTGGGTGTTGGTCACGGTCATCGTGCCCTGGTTGATCAGGGCGCCATGGGCGGTGTCGCCTGGGGCGCTCTCGATGTTCTTGGCGACGGTGCTGTTCTTGACGGTCGCGGAGCCGAAATTCTCGACGCCAGCGCCCTCGGCGAGGCTGTCGAGGCCGATGCCGGCTGTGACGCTCGCGGTGTTCTGGGTCACGCGGCTCGTGCTGACGGTCAGGGACCCATCGTTGGCGACGCCGCCACCGGTGGCTGCACCCGGCGTCGTGCCGGTGTAGCTGGCGCTGTTGTCCCCGACTTCGGTGCCGTTGATGGTGGCCGTGCCGTCGTTGTCGATCCCACCGCCCTCGGCGTAGATGTTGCTCGTTGCGGTGTTGTTGACAACGCGGCCGTGGTTAACCGTCAGCTTGCCGAGGTTGTTGATCCCACCGCCGCAGGCGATCGGTTCGCCTGGTATCCCCGGGCAGTCTGTGTCCGCCACGCCGCCGCTGACCGTGGTGGAGTTGAGCCTCAGGGTGCCCGCGATCCCCACAGCGAGTATGCGGAAGCTCGGAGCCGACGGATCGCGCGTGATGGTCGAGCTCAGGCCGTTGGCGTTGATGGTGATGTCGCTGGTGATGACCGGCAGGCCATTGGCGGCGTTGTCGGGAGCGACCAGCGTGTAGGTGCAGCCCCGGGCCAATTCGAGGGTATGAGCTCCCCCCGTGCTGTTCGCCGTGTTGATCGCGGTGACCAGCGCCGCTACCGAGCACCGCACCGGCATGGTCGTCGCTTGCGCCGCCCATGCCGGGGCCGCAAACATCGCCACAACCAAGACGCCGGCGACGGCCGCGCGTCGGCGCAGACCCGATCTTCTAGAGGCCATCCGCTGCCCGCCGCCTGTGGTGCTTCGGAAAGTCATGTTCAGCGCCCCCGTTGGCACTACCCACCCAGGCGGGCGGTCGAGTCCGCCCGCATCGAGACCTTACACGGTGCAACGAGCCCGTAAGCGTCCTAGGTGCATCGCGCAACGCCCGAGGGCAGCATGAGCTGGACGAACTCCTCGATGCCGAGGCGGCCAGGTTTCCGGTTCGAGTTCGGAGGCGGGCTTGGGGAATGTCTGGCGGCCGGTTTGGGCGACGATCGAAACCCACGCGAAGACATGGTCTCGCCCGGCCGAGCTCGCGGCTGCAGCAGGCGATTAGCCCGGCTCAGAGTGCGGTTCTTGACCGGTGCTAAAGGGCCGCTTGACCCGCGAGAGGACTTCGCTGAAATCACGCAACGCCTTCGCGACGGCTAGCGCGTCCGGTTCCTTATCGGTCAGGTCGTCGTGCAGAAGTCGGAGATCGGTGGCCAGCTTCTCGAGGTCGGCGGCCAGCCTGCGGTCATACCAGGGCGCGCCGATCGCCAGATCCCATGCACGGTACACGGCACGGGTTGCGTGGTTGACGACCCGGAGAGTCTCATCGATCGGTAGCGGGGACGGGAGCGCTTGCGCAGCCGCGAGATCCCAGGAGATCTGCAACTTCCCCAGCTCCCCGTCTCGGATGCTGGAGATGAGCTCAAGCGCCTCACGGTCGGACGGATCGTCCGCGTCCGATTCGTCATTGTCCGGCGGCAGCGCGCGGTCGAGCGCATAGTCCAGCACCCGGGTCGCGCCGTCCTTCAGCACGTCTACCGCCACATCAGCTAGGAATGGCGCGTGTTTGATCACCGCCAACAGCGGCGGCGCATGGAGGATCGCCACGCCGGCGGCCGCGACCCCGACAACCACGAGCAGCTTCCCGGCCACTCGCACACCACGACGGAGCCAACGCCGCAGGCGTGACGGTGGAACTACCTCAAGCCCGCTCAGTTCAACGAGCTTCTGCCCAAGCTGCCGAAGCTTTGCGCGCGCCACCTCGACGTTCGCCGCGTCTCGGGTCTGCAGCGCCATCTGGATTGCGGGAGCTAGTTCTTCCGCGTAAACAAACGATGGTGGAGGCGGCTGGTAACCCACCTGGTCTAGGAGATCCGTCCAATCAATGCTCAGCGCGCCGCGGAGCTCCAGCCGCTGCTCTTCGGTCAGCGTGCCTACTCGCTCACCGGCCCCGCTTAACCGGGTCCACAGGTCCTCATCGTCTGCGGCATTGACCAGCGCTAAACCAAGGCCGTACGCGCTGTCGCGAAGCTCTGAGAGATCGGCGTCGCGGTCGAGTAGCTCGAGCGCTGCGGCCCTCGCTTGCCTCAGTTGTTCGCTCTCCGCCACCACGGCCGTAGCCAACCTCTCATTTCGCAGGCGCTGAGTCAACTACCCGGTTGCCGACCCGCCCGTGGCCGTTCCTCATCCGTGATAGCGGACGCCCCGACCACGGTGCTTGCGCCAAGCGCGTGACCTACTCATCGAAAGGATCGCCGCGCGACCGCCCGACTGGCCCGCACGAGCAGAAGCAGCGCGTGGGCTTGATGTGCTCAACCGACCGGGCTACCGTATGGGCGACGAGGATCTGACTCGAGGGGGCGATGGACCATGAGCACACAGACCCGGCCGCCGACTCGCTTGGCCAGCGAGGACGTCATCATCAATGCGCCGATGAGCTACGCGGGTTCGGCGCAGCGCATCATGCGGATGCGTCGCCGCGCCAACGGCGGCGGAGCGCTGGCAGTGATCACAGTGGTGGCGGTCTTGCTCGTCGTTTTCACTTGGGTGTTCGTCACCGCGTGGTACCTCATGTGGGGGTTATTGCTCGTCCCCTACCGTCTTCTTCGCCGCGGGGCGCGCAAGCGTAGAGCCGAGGCGTTCAGGCATCGCGAGCTGCTCGGAACGATCCAAGGATCGGCCGCGGCTTCGGCGGCGGCGATCGTCGCCGCGGCGGTCCCTCCGGTCACCGCGCCGCGGGTGTACTCGCCCACGGAGCGTATTGCCGACGCCGACCGGGATCGCGCGATCGACCAACTGCGTGAGCACCTGCTGGCCGGCCGGCTGACGCCGGACGAGTTCGAGGAGCGGGTCGGCTCGGCCCAGTCCGCGAGGACCCGGGCGGACCTCGACGCCGCCGAGATTGACCTGCCGATGAGCCCTTCGACGTAGGGCATGGCGAAGGGCCGTCGGAAAGCACACATGAGCGGGGAATCGGCCACCAACCGGAGCGACTGGGGCGATTCGATCGGTTCCCCTGACGCTCATCGCGTGGATCACCGGCACCGAGGAGCGGGCGGGCGGCCCCCGCCCCGCGGGGGCGTGCTACATAACCCGCAGATAGTGCGGGTTATGTAGCAACGTCCGGTACCGGGAGGGGTCCTAACCGCCTGGCCCGTTGGGTCCTAACCGCTTGCCCGTCGACCCATCGACCCATCGACCCGTTGGCCCGCCGACCCGTTGGCCCGCCGACCCGCTGGCCCGTCGACCCGCTGGCCCATCGACCCGCTGGCCCATCGACTCGCGACCCGTTGGCCCGCGGACCCGCTGGCCCATCGACCCGCCGACCCACGCTCGCGACGGGCCCGGCACCCGGCGCACGACCGATCACCCGTGTCGGCGACCGGTCAGCCTGGCGACCCGAGGCTGCAGATCGTGATCGGGGTGGCGTGACTCGGATCGAGGGCGTTCTCGACTAGGTGCCAGACGTTGAGGTCGTACGCCTCGCCGATGTGCCCGACCGGGTCAAACGGGCAGCTGTCCTGCACATACTCATTGGTTACGCCCGGTTCTTGAACGAACGCGGTGGTTGTGGGGGTGACGAGCTCGTCGAAGCGAGAGGTGATGACCGTGTAGCTGACGTGGGGCTGGCTGATCGGCCCGGCGTCGAGCGTCGCGACGGCCGATCCGCCGGTCCCAAGGTCCGAGCACGCCGGACATCCAAGCGCTGTCAGGGCCTGCCCGACCGCGGCTCGCTCGCTCTGACCGAAGATGTAGGCGAGGTTGTAGAGGCCTGCGAAGGTGGTCCCGTGCGCCGGCGGGGCGATCGCCACGACCTTGTCGACCTCGTTGGCTATCCCCTGGGTCTTTGTCACGTACAACGACTGGAAGCCGCCCTCGGAATGACCGACGATGTCGAGCTTGCCGGCGCCGGTTTCCGCGAGCACCTGCTGGATGAACGTCTTGATCTCCACCGCCGAATCGGCGACCGGGCGCAGACCGCCGACGTAGGGGAAGCCCGGATATGCACCGTAGGTGGCGCTGAATGTGCAGTAGCCCATCCTCGCTACGTCCGCCTGGAGGAAGTTGATGTCCTCGTTGTAGGTCGCGCCGAGGCCGTGGAGAAACACGACGGGATAAGGGTGCTGCGAGGTCGGCGTGCAGGAGGGATCGTTGTTTCCGCCGCCGGTCGCCTGCGCCGGGGGGCTCGCAATGGCCACCGCCGCGAGCGCGATGGCCAGCACCGCTGCGCGCGTCCGGGCTCGTCTTGCCCCCGGGCGAATCTGGCGTTGCTTCATGTCCTCTCCTCCTGTCCTGTCGTGAAACGCCGTTCCAACGCTGTCGTCATCAAGGTCCTGTGCTGTCAGCAATCTAGCTCACTTGTCAAACGTTCAGCCAACGAGTGATAGTTTCAGGTTGTGAAATCGATAGATGCTCGCTCGACGATGCCTCCCAACAAGCGCTCGCGTCAGGCGGCCGCCACCCGCCAGCGGCTGATCGACGCTGCTGCGGTCCGCTTCGCCCAGCACGGATATGCGGGAAGCTCCGTCGCCGCCATCGGCGAGGAGGCCGGCCTCAGCCGCGGCCTGGTCAACTTCCACTTCTCGACCAAGGAGAATCTGCTCAGAGCGGTCATCGAGCAGCTCGTGGCAGAGCTGGAAGCCCAGATGTTCCCGCCCGAGTCTCCTGAGGACCCACTCGCGGCACTGTGGACCCTCGTCGACGCCCATCGCCGCTTCCTGCTGGAGCAGCCCGAGCGGGCGCGGCTGCTGTTCCGCCTCCAGGCCGAGGCACTCAACCCCAGCCTTGGGGTGGACGCCTTCACCACGCTGCACGAGCGCTGGGTGCACCGCACACTGCCTTGGTGGCAGCAGGCGCTGACCAACGGTCAGATCGATCCGGCGTTGGATCACAACGCAGTGACGACATTCACGATCGGAGCGCTGCGCGGGATCGCCCTCGAGTGGTTGCTGGCACCGGACGCGGTCAACATCGACGCCGCCTACGCGCATCTCGCTCGTTCGCTCCAAGCCGGGCTGGTCGCTCCCTGATGGCCTCCGGCCGGCACGGCGGTGCGGCTCGATGAGAGCGCAGCAACCGCTCACCACCGCGCTGCGGAGCGAGCCGCCGGCTGCGTTCATGGCGCTGACGCCCGACCAGCAGACGTTGCTCGCCGATGCGGTGCTGGCCGCGTGCGCGCGGCAGGCGGCGGCGATCGACGAAGCCGCCGAGAGCGGCTTGTCCTTCGTGCCGCGGCTGCTGCGCGGCCCAGTCAAGCGGCTCCTGTTTTGAGCGAGCTCGAGGCACGAGCGGAGGTCCTGAAGCTCGAACGGCTGCTCGAGGTCGATGCCGGCGAGTTCGCGTTCCTAACTGACCTGGAGGCCGCCGACCTACGCGCCTTCCGCGAGCAGGCAACGGAGCGACTCTTCGGCGCGGCGGCGCTGCTGAAGGTCGCCGGCGCAGCGCGGCTGCTGCCCGCCGGCGTGGTCGCAACAATCGCCCAACGGACGTTCGGCCCGCTGCTCTGCGCTCGCGCGGCCGCGGGGGTGGACCCCAAGACCGCGATCGACGTGGCGCGGCGGCTGCCGCGCGAATTCCTCGCCGACGTCTCGGTCCATCTCGATCCGCGGCGCGTTGCCGACATCATTGCCGGCGTGCCTCCGGCGCTCGTGCCGGGGGTGGCGGAGATCCTCGGCGAGCGGCGCGAGTACGTGACGATGGGACGGTTTCTCGCGTTCGTGCCTGACTCGGCGATCGGCATGGCGATGAGCGCCCTCGACGACGAAGCGCTGGTTCGGACGGCGTTCGTGCTCGAGCACAAGGACCGCCTTGACCACGCGATCGGCCTGCTACCGCCCGAGCGGCTGCCGGGCGTGCTGCGGTTCGCGGCTGCCCACGGCCTTTGGCCCGAGGCGCTCGACCTCCTCGATCATCTCTCGGACGCGCGGCGCGGACCGATAGCCGACTTAGTCGCCGCGGAGGCGCAGGACATTCTCGACAGTCTCGTTGCCGCCGTGCACGAGTCAGGGCTCTGGAACGTGATGCTGCCGCTGGTCCGAACCATGCAACCGATCAGCCGTGAGCGGCTGGCGCAGGTCAGCGCATTCCACGAGCCCGACGTGCTCCGCGAGATCGTGGTCGCGGCTGCCGGCGCTCCGGGGCTGTGGGCCGACCTCGTTCCGCTGCTCGACGTCCTGCCAACCGGCGTGCAGGAGCAGTTGCCGCGGATCATCGCCGACCTCGATCCGGCGCTGATCGATCAGGTCGTGGCGGAAGCGGCGCGGTCGCCTGAGACGCTCGTGCCGCTGATCGACATCGCGTCGAAGATCGAGGGGCCCGGGCGTACTGCGGTGATCGATCTGATCGACGGCGCCGACGATACCCTCGCCCGGCCCCTGGTGACCCACTTTGCCAATCTGCCGCAGGCCGGGGAACTCCTGCGGGCCCTCCCCCACGACGTTCACGACGCCGTAGCGCGTGCGGCGCAGCGTCTCGGGCTCGGCGACTTGCTCTTAGAGGTCGAAGGCCACGGCGAGGACCCGTAGTCAGGCGCAAGGCGGTGATGTAGACCAGGCCGGCGACACTCGTCGCGACCCACGAAAGGCGCAGGTTCCTCGCCAGCCGTGCCGACCATGACACCCTCATCCTCTCACTCAGGTTGATCCGTGAGACCACGCGGACTATGGTTCGGAGTACTTCCACGGAGGCACCGGGGGTCAGAAAGGAAGTGCATCATGCGTCGGCTTGCTCTCTATGTCGGGCTCGCGGCGATGTCCCTTCTGTTCGCCTCGCCGACGAGCGCGATTGGGCAACCCCAGCTCAGACAGGGCCTCGCGGGATTCTGGACATACGTGCTCCAGACGCCGGCTTCCCAGAATCCGTTCACGACCGACAATAACCGTTGCCTCGAGCTCGGTCGGGAAGCCCTGGCACCACTTCTGCCGTTCGCCCCGGCCACGACTACCTGCACCGTAAAGACAGGAACGCGAGTGTTCGTCGGTGAGATGTCGGCGGAGTGCAGCACGGCGGAGTCGCCGCCGTTCCACGGCTCAACCGAGGCGCAGCTCCGTGAATGTGTTCGCAACGTGCTCGCGGACTTCAGTGAGCACAAATTGGTCGTGGACGACCGGACCGTGCCGGTGCGCGACGTGGAGACACGAGTGCTGGCAGTCAAGCTACCGCCGGACAACATGCTAGGTGTGCCGACTCAGGAAGCGTTATCCGTCGCCAGAGGCTGGGTCGCGCTCTTACCGCCGATGACACCCGGGACGCACCGCCTGACCTACACATTCGCTGGCTCGCTGCTGGGACAACACCTGGCTGTCACCAACCACATCACGATAATCGTCACGCCACGCGGCAGCAGTCGCTCCTCGCGTTAGTGAGCTGCGGCGATCGGGGAGCGTCGTTGCACGGAGCGCGAGGCCGATAGCCGGCATGTTTCGGACGGGGACAGCGTTTCCGCGGAGACGCGGTCCCCGTCGCACGCACCGATCGCGAGCGGCAACCGCGCGCGACAGATGCTATGAAGCTTTGCTGTGCGCTTTCCGGAGGCGCCTCCGACGGTTCCCGCTCAAGCGGACGATCGCAACGAGCACGCTACGAGCCTCGCGTCGTGGCGCAGTAGCGCCGTGCAGTCGTTCCGCGTTCTAGCGGCCTCCCGGCTTCTCGCGCTGGTGGCTGGGGCCGTCGGTGCCCTGGCCGGACGGCGCATCAATGGCTGGTCCGCATTCGATCCGCTTCGTGTGAGCTCAAGCCTCGGCCAGGTCGGGAACGTCCTTGCGGCCACCGGTGTTCGCTGGGATTCGATCCATTACCTGGACATTGCCGCGCACGGATACTCGAACGCCTCGTCGACTGTTTTTTTTCCGCTTTACCCGCTGCTCGTTCACGTAGTTGGTCTCGCGCTGAGCTCGGCCGTCCTATCGGGGCTCCTCCTCAGCCTCGTGGCGTTCGGGATCGCTCTCACGATCCTCCACCGACTGACCGAGCTCGAACTGGGTCGTTCTGCCGCTGATGCCACCGTGCTGTTACTTGCGTTCGCACCGCTGTCGTATTTCTTCACCGCGGCCTATGCGGAGTCGGTGTTCCTGGCGCTGATCGTCGGCGCGACTTACGCAGCTCGTCGCGGCCGATGGCCGGCGGCCGGAATCCTCGCCGCGCTCGGCGCGGTCACAAGGGTCCCAGGCCTTCTGCTGATGATCCTCCTGGCGGGCCTCTACCTTCGTCAGAACCGGCGTGTTGACCGGCGGGTTGGGTGGCTTGTGCTCGCACCGCTCAGCCTGGGAGGCTTCCTGACCTACCTCAGTGCTCGGGGCTACGGCTGGTTAGCCCCGATCCAGAATCAGATCGGCAACGAGCACGCTCATCGACTGGCCGGACCATTTTCGACTGTCGCTTCAGCAGTCGAGGCCGGCGTCAGCGGTGCGGCCGCCACCGTAAGAGGGGCAGCGGTGTTCGCGCCGCCGTTGCCCTTCGGTCCGTTCTCTCTGGACTTCGAGAGCATTGTCCTGCTCGGCGTCCTGCTACTCGCGATCGCCGCGCTCTGCCTCACCTTCCGCCGTCTTCCCCTGGAATACGGAATCTACGCCGCACTTACGCTCATTGTCTGTGTCTACAGCCCGACCAGCGTGCAGCCGCTGCAGTCACTCGATCGCTACACGCTGACGATGTTCCCCCTCTGGATGGCGGCGGGCGCTTGGCTCTCCAGCCGGCGAGCCGTTCGTCCGGTGGTCGTAGTCAGCTCCTGTCTACTCGCGTTCTACGCGTTTGAAGCCGCGACGTGGGTGTTCATCGCCTGAGAATCCGGCATAGGGGTCGGCCTCGGGGTTCGGGGCTCAGGCGTCCGTTCGATGCTCAGCAGCGTCGTGCCGGACGGTCGCTTTTTGTTCGAGCGTCATCGCCCCGGGGTGGCCGACGCCGGGCCAAGGGGTGAGCAGCAGCAAGATGCGAGCGTCGGAGCGAGCGTGTACGGCATGACGCTCGTTGGGGGCGAACTCGACCAGCAGACCGCTGCCGCCGATGACGCTCTCCCCAGCGGCGCTCGTGATTTCGACTTCGCCATCGAGCACGGTGAACCAGGCGCGTTCGTGCACCTGGTGGTCGTCGAAGCTCTCCCCCGCAGGGATCATCAGGGCAACCGCACGTGCATCGTCGTTCGAGGTGAGGATCTCCGGCGAGTGGGGCTTGAGGCCGAGATTCAAGACTGTCCAGCTGTTCATGTCATCTCCAGGGGGTCAGGCGTCGATGGACAAAGACACCCTAGATGCATTGTCGCTGGCCGAAGCCCGTGCGGCGATCGATGTCGGCGCATGCCTGCACGCCGAGGCCGTTGCGTTACGGCGCCCCGTCCGAGTCTGGGGCCACGATGATCATCCCGAACCGAGCGCTTCCCGCCAGGACCCGGCGGATCGTGTCCTCGCTCACTGACGCGTCGAACGCACCAGGCGTTGCGTCGTCGAAACCGAACTCCTCGAACCAGTTTTCGAAGCCGATCGGGTCGAAGCCGGTGATCGTGCGCAGCTCCTCGTCGCCCTCGTTGCGAAACGTGTGGAGGACTCCGCGCGGCACCTCGACGTATCCGCCGGGGTCGACCGTCGTCCACTCGCCATCCCGCATGACGCCCAAGCGTCCTGCGGTCACGAAGAAGCACTCCGCACAGTCTTCGTGGTAGTGCGGCGGCGGTCCCGGGGTGCCTGCCGGCGTGGCCACCTGGACGGCGGCGACACGACCGCCAACCGGGATGGGCGTGACCCTGTGACCGATGACCCACAGCGTCCTCAGCCTCGTGCCTGCGCGTGTCTCGGCCATCTGCATCCCGGCTCCCGTCATGAGACTTTGTCTAGTAATGAGATTTTGTATCATGTGTGCCCAACCAATGTCAAGCGGTAGAGAGACAGGCGAACGCCTCGGCCAGAAGCTCCGCACGCGCGCCGCTCTGCTCCGCGCGGCGCGGGATCTCGTCGACCGGGGGGAGACGCCGACGATCGCGGAGGTCGCCGACGCAGCGCTGGTCTCGCGCGCCACGGCGTACCGCTATTTCACCAGGCAGGAAGAACTGTTGGCCGAGGTACCGCTGGATGAGGCTGCGCCGACGGTCGCCTCCCTCTTCGGCGGTGACGCACCGACCGATCCCGAGGATCGCGTCGCCCTGGTGCAGAATGCGCTCTACGACCTTTCTCGCGACCATGAGACCGCGTTCCGGCTGTTCCTGCGCACGTCGGTCGCGCGCGGGCTCCGGGAGACTGACGGCCCGCGGAGCCCGTTCCGCGGCGCCCGGCGAACGGCGCTCCTGGCGGAGGCGCTCGCCCCCCTCGCGGGCGAGCTGACAGCCGAGGAGATCGAGCGACTCAAGATGGCTCTGGCCATGCTCGTCGGAACCGAGCCCATGATCGTGCTGCGCGACGTTCTGCTGCTGGAGCACGACCAGGCGCGCGCGATCGGCGAGTGGGCGGTTCGACGAATGGTCCGGGCGGCGCGTCAGCGCCTATAGCCCACCCAACGATCAAGCGGCGCGGATCGCGATCCCCGGGTAGTCGAGGACCAGGCCGAACTCGTCGTATACGAGCTCGCACTCGAACGCGAACTCTGGCGCTGAGTATCGGTAGCGATCGTTGTCCAGGCGCAGGTAGCGCTGCTCGAGTCGATCGACTGACAGGTCGACGGCGCGCACGTACGCGGCGGGGGCCTGGGCCGTCTCGCCGACCTGGAGTCCAAGACGGTGAATCGGAAATGCGTTCGTGAGCGACGAGGATTCGAGATCGACATCGAGGCATCCGTCGAGATGCGGTGCCTCCACGCCGTTCACGCGCCAGCCGCCGGCCCCATCGGCGTCCAGCCTGAGCTCAGCGGCTCCCGACATCGAGTGTCCCGATATCAGCGCCCTCCGAGTGCGCCAGCTCGGGTCCAACGCGATCGCGTAGTTGACGACCCAGGCTTCGTCAGCCTCGACGGCCGCCGTACTTCCGTCGAGTTGGACGCCGTCCCGGTTCCAGCGCGGGAAGACGACTTCAAAGCCGTCTCGCGCGCCACGGTGCCGCCAGGCCGCGGATTGAGGGAGCCCACCAACCGGCATCTCCGAACCACCTTACGACACGCAACCGGGGTCAAGCGCGCGAGCATCTGCGCTGAGGCAGCTGCGGCGAGCCGCCGTCGCCCGCAGCCCGCGGCTGGTTATCCAACGGACGTCAGGGGTATGCCCGAGTACGTGAGCATCTCTGAACCGTTGCGCCGACAGCTGACGCCGCTCGAGCCACTGGTTCGGCGGGTGGAGTCCGCGCGGCTTCTTGATGTACCGGGAAAAGCGATCGCTCGCGCCGTCCACGGCTTGTTGCCGGCGGGCAGAGTCAAGGATGGAGTCAGTGGCACGTGGCTGGGCCACGCCGTACATCCGCTGCTCACCGACCTGGTGATCGGGTCGTTCGTCAGCGCGACGGTGCTGGATGTCGTCGGGGGGGATGACGCCGGCCCGGCCAGCGAGCGCCTGATCGCCGTCGGCATCGCCGCTTACGGTCCCACGGCTTTGACCGGAGTCAGCGACTGGGCGGATAGCGAAGCGGTCGATGACCGCGTCCGTCGCACCGGACTCGTCCACGCCGCAACGAATGCCGCTGCCCTCACGCTGTACGCCTGCTCGCTTGCCGCTCGTCGCCGGGGTGACCATCGCCAAGGCGTCCTACTCGGCGCCGCCGGGGCAACCGCGCTGATGGGAGCGGGGTACCTTGGAGCCCATCTCTCCTACGCGGCAGGCGTCGGGCCTGACCAGACCGTGTTCGATCCCGGCCCGGTGGACTGGACACCTGCGGGTTCCGACTCGCCGCTGACCGACCGGCGTCCGACTCGCGTCGTCGCTGGAGATACGCCCGTCCTGCTGTTTCGCGACGGCGATGCCACCTACGCCATTCATGACCGGTGCTCCCATCGCGGTTGTTCCCTCAGTGACGGCGAGGTCGATGGCCACCAGATCACCTGCGCCTGTCACGGTTCGCGCTTTGACCTCCGCGACGGCTCGTTGGCGCGAGGACCAGCCACGGCAGCGCAACCAGCCTTCGAAGTGCGCGACCGCAATGGTGTCCGAGAGGTCCGCCGACGGCCCCCGGATACCGCTGAGCTCGGCTGAACGGGCGAGAGCCCAGTCGGGGGGACCAAGCAGTTCTTTGGGGGGTCCAATGGGCAGGATCCCCGATGCGGGCACGGCCGCCGAGAGCGAGCATGCGGCCTCGTTCATCTACGAGGAGTGCTGGCATGTCAGGTTCATCAGTCACAAGCGGTTCGGCCGGAGTCCAGAGCGATCTGTGGGGTGCGCGTGCCCGGGAGTGGTGCGCCATGGAAGCGCAGATGCGGCCCCTGTATGACGCCGTGCTGGAGCGGATCGGCACCGCTCACGGAATGGAGCTGCTCGACGCAGGCTGTGGCGCCGGCCTCGCGGCGCAAGGCGCGGCTCAGCGAGGCGCCGTGGTCAGCGGCCTCGACGCGACGGACGAGCTGCTCGAGATCGCACGCGAGCGTGTGCCCAACGGCGAGTTCGTGACCGGTGATCTCGAGTCGCTTCCGTACCCCGACGACACCTTCGATGCGGTCGTCGGCTTCAACTCGTTCCAGTACGCGGCTAGCCCGCGGGGAGCGTTGGAACAGGCACGGCGCGTGGCCCGTCCGGGCGCGCCGGTGGTGATCGCCACGTGGGCGGTCCCGGAGCGCTGTCCAGCCGCCGTCTACCTCGCCTCGCTGGGACCGCTGATGCCGCCGCCCCCTCCGGGCGCCCCGGGCCCGTTCGCTCTGTCGGCGCCGGGCGCGCTCGAGGCGCTGGCGACGGGCGCCGGGCTCACTCCGGGCGTCGCGGCAGAGGTCGCGTGCCCGTGGAGCTTCGACGACCTGGAGTCGGCGCTGGCAGCGATGCTCGCGGCGGGGCCGGCGATCAAGGCGATCCGCGCCGCGGGCGAGCCGGCCGCTCGCGAGGCCGTCGCCGGGGCGATCGAGCCGTTTCGCCAGCCAGACGGCGGATACGTGATCGGCTCGGCCTTCCGGTACCTGGTGACGACCGCCTAACCTCGCCGGAATTCGCCTCGCCCACCAGGGCGGGGCGCGTTCCGCGGCGATAATGGCTCGATGGGGACCCGGGTCTCAAGCCGCCAGCTTGTGGGTCGCGACCAGCCGCTGGGGCTGCTGCTGGACCTGGTGCGGCGCGCGGCGGATGGGGACGGAGGTGCGGCGCTTGTGGTCGGCGAGGCCGGGATCGGCAAGAGCCGACTGCTCAGCGAGTTCAGCCGCCGGGCGGCCGAGGCCGGCGTCCTGGTGCTGGCCGGCGAGTGCGTCTACCTCGCGGAGGCCGAGCTGCCGTACGCGCCGATCGTCGGTGCGCTGCGCGGAGTGGTGCGCACGCGCAGTGAGCCGGAGCTCGCCAAGCTGTTCGGCGCCGCCCGGGGCGAGCTGGCCCGGCTGCTCCCCGAGCTCGGCGACACCGGTCCGGCGCTGCCCGGATCGCTCGGTCAGGCCCGCCTGTTCGAACTCGTCCTCGGCGTGCTGAGCCGGCTCAGCCAGGAGCGGCCCGTGGCGCTCGTCGTCGAAGACGTCCACTGGGCCGACAGCGCGAGCCTCGACCTGCTCGCGTTTCTCGTTCGCAACCAGCGCTCGGAGCGCTTGGCCACGATCGTCACCTTCCGCAGTGACGAGCTCACGGCCGAGCATCCGGTTCGAGCTCGCCTGTCAGAGCTCGAGCGGGGCGGTCGCGCGCAGCGGATCGAGCTCGAGCCGCTCACCGCCGACCAGCTGGCCGAGCAGGTGCGCGGCATCACCGGGACCAGACCTCCCGTCGCGCTCAGCCGCGTCCTCCACGACCGCTCGCAGGGCAATCCGTTCTTCACCGAGGAGCTGGTTGCAGCCGGCGACGAGCTGCCCGCCTCCCTGCGGGACGCACTGCTCGGGCGCTTGCGCCGGCTGTCCAAGCTCGGCCGCGAGATCGTCGGGGTGGCCGCGGTGGCCGGGCGCACCGTCGATCACAGGCTGCTGGCGGCACTCGACGTGATGCAGGACGATGAGCTGATCGCCGCGCTCCGTGAGGCTGTCGCCCTGCAGGTGCTGATCAGCGATGGTCTGAGTTACACGTTCCGGCACGCGCTGCTTCGCGAGGCCGTCTACGACGATCTGGTCGCCGGCCAGCGTGCCCCGGTCCATGCCAAGCTGGCGAGGGTTCTGACCGCTCGCCCGGAACTCGCCGGGACCTCGAGCGGCTCAGCCGCCGAGATCGCCCACCACTGGAGCGCCGCCGGCGAGCGTGAACCCGCGCTCGTGGCCTCGGTTCAGGCGGGCGCGGATGCCGAGCGGGTCTACGCGATCCAGGAGGCGCGGCGCCACTATGAGCGCGTCCTCGAACTCTGGGAGCGGGTGGCCGAGCCCGAGCGGCTCACCGGCCTTCAGCTGTCGACCGTGCTGATCCGGGCCGCCGACGCCGAGTGGCTGGCCGGCGACGAGACCCGAGCAGTGGCGCTCGGGCGGCTGGCCCTCGAGCAGCCCGACCTTGCCGGCGACGAAGCGCGCGCCGCTCTCCTGCACGAGCGCCTGGCTACCTATCTGTGGGGGATTGGGGATTCGGATGGTGCACTGGAGGCTGCGCGCCGTGCGGTCGCCCGGTCCGAAGCCGCCGGCGCCCCGGTCGCCCGCGCCTCGGCGCTGTGTGCCGCCGGACGGATGCTCGTGATGCGCAGCCGAAACCTGGAAGCCATCCCGCCGCTCGAGGAGGCGTTGGCACTCACGCGGGATAGCGGGGCTCGCAGCGAGGAGGGTCAGGTCCTCAACTACCTCGGCTCCGCCCTCGCCTTTCTCGGAGACTATGCGCACGCGATCGATCACCTCAGGGCCGCCGTACGGATCGCCCACGAGACCGCCGCCCAGGCGCGAGGGCTCTCGCATTACGAGAACCTCAGCGAGATGCTGGCCGAAGTCGGCCAGCTCGAGCAGGCCCGCGACGTCGCCGCGGAGGGCATCGCGGCGGCCCGGGAAGTCGGCCTGCAGCGCTCCTACGGGCTTGTGGTGATGGGGCGTGGAGCACTCTGCGCACTCGCCCTCGGCCGCACGGCGGAGGCCGGCGAGTTGACCGCGGAAGCGCTCGAGCTCGGCGAGACGACGTTTTTCGCCTTCAACGTGCTCGAGGCGCGCGGGCGCTACGAGCTCGTCCGCGGCGACCTCGACGCCGCGCAGCGGCAGCTGATCGCCGCCGAGGCGATGGCGTCTCGCAGCGGCGATGTGATGTGGGCCGGGCCACTCGGCGCGATGCGCGCCGAACTCGAACTGTGGCGCGGACGCCCCGCGGCTGTGCCGCAGACGGTGGACGCCACGCTCTCGCTCGCCCCCGAGCGAGAATGTCTTCAGCACACCGCGGAGCTGCACTGGCTCGGCACCCGGGCGCTGGCCGAGCTCGCCCTCGCCGCGCGCGATCGCCGGGAGGACTCAGAGGCCGAGCGGCAAGCGACCGCGCTGCTGGGCAGGCTGGAGGAGCGCGCGGCCACCTCGTTCCCGCTGGGGACAGCGCCGGCCCGTGTACATGCCGACCTCGCGCTGTGTGCGGCCGAGGTCGCACGCGCGCGTGGGGAATCAAATCTGGCTGGTTGGACCGCCGCGGTCAGCGCCGCCGACGCCTCCGGGCACCTCGGCCGATCGACCTATGCCCGCTGGCGCCGGTCCGAGGCACTCCTCGAGCACGGCGAGCGCGAGCTAGCGGAGGCCGCGCTACGCGAGGGCGCGCGGATGGCGGCCGCCGGCGAACACACGCCGCTGACGCGCGAGATTCTCGCCCTCGCCCGGCGCGCGCGGATCTCGCTCACCGCCCCAGGTCCGATCATCGCCAAATCCGCCGAACTCGGCCTCACCATCCGGGAGACGGAGGTGCTTCGACTGCTCGCCGATGGCCTAACCAACCGGCAGATTGCCGGCTCCCTCTTCATCAGCGAGAAGACGGCCGAGCATCACGTGTCCCGGATCCTCTCCAAGCTGGGAGTCCCCACTCGGGCGGCCGCGGGGTCGGTCGCCCACCGGGCCGGACTCCGTGTGGAGATCGCAGGTGGCAGCGACGCGCATGCCTGATGCGCGGCAGGTCCCGTCCGCCGAAGACGGTGCTCTGACCTGGAGGCGCCTGAAGGCCGCCGATCTCCCCATGTTGGCCGAGTGGCTGCGCGAGCCGCAGGTTTCGCGGTGGTGGCATCACGAGACAAGCGTCGAGGCGGTTGAGCGCGACTTTGGGCCGAGCGTGCGCGGCGAGGAACCGGGAGAAGACCTCGTCGTGTCGCTTGATGGCCAGCCGATCGGGCTGCTGCAGCGCTCGGTCATCGGCGACTATCCGGAGGATCTCGCCGAGCTCATCAGCATCGCCGAGGTGCCCGACGGCGCCGTCGAGCTTGATTACCTGATCGCAGATCCCGCGCTGCGTGGACGCGGGCTCGGGTCGCGGATGATCGCCGCTGCGGTGCAGAGCACCTGGAGCGCCTACCCTGCAGCGCCGGCCGTGGTCGTCCCCGTCGTGGCCGCGAACGCCGCCTCGTGGCGGGCGTTGGAGAAGGCCGGCTTCCGGCGAATCGCGGAAGGCAACATGTCGCCGGACAACCCGATCGACGACCCGCTCCACTACATCTACCGCTTCGATCGGCCCTGACGTCTCCGCGAGGGGTGATCGGGGGTCGGCAGATCTACCATCTGGTGCATGAAGCCCGTAACAGTCACCATCGACGTTCCCCATGCCCCCGAGCAGGTCTACGACTTCCTCGACGTGATGGCGAACCACGAGCCGTTCACCAATCACATGCTCAAGGAATGGGAATACTCAGGACCCGCCCGCGGCGTCGGGTCCAAGGCCAGAGTCAAGGTCACGGCAGCCGGCACCACTGATCACGTTGACATCGAAGTGGTCGCCGCCGAACGCCCGAGAACGATCGTCGAACAGAACGTGAGCGCGGGCGGCCGGCGGATCGGGAGCGGGACCTACAGGCTCGAGCCCCTTCCGAACGGCGGTACGCGGATCGTGTTCGAGTACGCCTGGAAGCAGCCGCTGCTCAGCGATCGCGTCGCCGCTCCGCTGGTCCGCGCGATCCTACGCAGGGGAAACCAGCGCGCCATGGCGCGCCTGGCCGAGCAACTAGCCTCACATCAGGCGGCACGCGTCAGCTAGCCAGTGAGAAGTGGGCAGCTAGCGCCCGTAAACTCAGGCGCTGGCGATGGCCCGCGTGGACGTGCCGGGGGAGGCCACCATGGCTGTCTCCGTTCGGTTTCGCCCGTTGGCCTTTGCCAGGTACAACGCCCGGTCGGCGCTGCGTACCAGCGCGTCGCCGTCGCCGGCGTGTCGTGGGATCGTGGCGACCCCAAGGCTCGCGGTGATCTCGCGGTCGACGCCTGAGACGGTGATCCGAGCGATCGCGGCGCGAATCGTTTCCGCTACGAGGTACGCCGCGTCGGTATCGGTGTCCGGGAGCAGGACGATGAACTCCTCTCCCCCGTTACGTCCGGCGAAGTCGCTGGCCCTGATCACCTCGGAAACGGCGGCGCCGACAGCCGCGAGCACGTCGTCTCCGCGTCCGTGTCCGAAGCTGTCGTTGATCTGCTTGAAGTGATCGAGGTCCAACATGATCGCGCTCAGTGGC
Source organism: uncultured Solirubrobacterales bacterium (assembly GCA_963744755.1). Classification (GTDB taxonomy): domain Bacteria; phylum Actinomycetota; class Thermoleophilia; order Solirubrobacterales; family Solirubrobacteraceae; genus Palsa-465. The sequence goes on from CAVUUS010000001.1 coordinate 533,586, forward strand.
GCGAGCGTGCGTGATGTGTGCGCGGCCATGCGCTTGACCGTGTCCCCGACGGCGCGCTGGTTGGGCAGCCCGGTGAGTCCGTCGGTGGAGGCGCGGAACTCGGCGAGGGCGAGGTTGCGCAGCGCCGCCAGAACCGGAGCGGCCTGGGAGACCGAGTCGCGCATGGCGGTGGTTTGCTGCTCCTGTAGCGGCTGAGCGTGCTTGAGCAGTACCGAGCCGATCACCTCACCGCCGACCAGCAGCGGCTCACATGTGCTTCTGATGTCGGTCTGGCCGCAGACCTCGCAGCGCCTAAGCGGTTCGTGGTCTGGATCCTCGCTGTGGGCTCTCGCGAAGAGCACCGCCATGCACGAGCGGGGTTTGGCGCCGTCGAGCGACCGCGCCAGCGCTGAGTCTTCGCGCACCGGGGTTACCGCTTCCAGGCGGTCCGCGCTGTTGTTACGGCTCAGGATGACCACGCGGCCGCCCGGCACCGAGCGCTCGACCTGACGCCTGAGCAGATCGTGCGCGACCTCTTCGCTCTCGGTCACCTGGAGGGCATCGACGAACTCGCGCCGCTCGATCATCTCATCCAGTGTCCGCCCGAGGGTTGCGAGTTCGTCCGATCCTCGCGAGTCCAGCCGGACGTTCAGGTCGCCGGTGGCCACCGCTGACGCGAACCGGGAGTACCGCTTGATCCTGGGGATGACGTTGCGCGTCAAGAGGAGCATGCTGCCGATCCCGATCAGGCACGCGGCGAGCGCGATTGACCAGATCACAAGTCGGCTGGTGTCATAGGTGCCCACCGCTCTCCGGTAAGCGTGCCCGGCCTGGGCCGCTTCCAGATCCGCCTCGCTCTGAATGATCGCGCTGAACGGGGCGAAGATTGCGGTTAGCTGATCGATCAGACGATCGCTGCCGTTCGGCCCGCCGGAGACGGACCGCTCGACGCTCAGGGCACCGGTGTCGCGCAGAGCTATGAATTGTGACCAGCCGTCGCTCAGTCGCTCGAGCTTGGCGCGCTCCGAGATTGGATCCTTGGCATGGAGCGCTTGCAGATCGCTCAGTCCCGAGTACACCGCCGGCACGACCTGGTCCAGCGCCGCGAACAGGCTTCGACGCTCGCCGGGATCGGTCGCAGCCGACAGTCGCAGCGATATGTCGTCGGCTCGGGCGAAAGCCGCTCCCAGATTCGTGGAGACCTGGCTGGTTTGGATGTTGTCGGCAAACACCCCGTCGAACTCGGCCTTCATCGACCCGAGCCCCACGACGCCGGCCACCGCGACCGCGACGATCAGCGGTGCCAGCACCGCGAGCACCGCAAAGAACTTATGGGAGATTGTCAGGCGTCCGCGCGCGACCGAAGCCATCTGGTTGCTATCGACACACGAAGGCCCCAGCATGAACTGACGCTGCCGTGGCTACGCGCTGAATCCGAGATCAGGTCGCGGCGCTCGCGGTGGGCCGACTTTTCTGGACGGGGTGCCCGAGGCTTCCCCACCTCGAGACCCCTCCATCCACCACGTGGATCACGTGCCGGCCGCCAAAGCGCTGGATCGAGCTGGCGGCCGTCGCCGCGCGCTCGCCCGATCCGCAGATGACCGCGATCGGCCGGCTCGGGTCCAGCGACTCCGGCATCGAGCCGATGTCGTGCCATGGCTGGGAAACCGAGCCGGGAATATGGCCGGCCTCCCATTCCCCCAGCTCGCGCACGTCGAGGATCTGCAGCGTCGGATCGGCCACCGCGCGGGCACTCAAGTCGTCGACCGGGAGGCGCTCGATCCGCATCACGGCACGGCCCTCCTGCCGCCAGCTGGTCATCCCGCCATGCAGAAAGCCGGCCAGCTTCCGGATCCCCACGGCGACGGCGAGCCGCCCGGCCTGGCGGCCATCCTCGTCGTCGCGGCCGATGAACACGATCTCCTGCTCGAGGTCGGCCAGCCAGGCCAGCTTCGAGCCGAAGCCGGCTCGCAGCGTCGGGATCGACAGGGCGCTCGAGATGTGGGCGTCGTCGAACTGCTGATCGGTCCGGACATCGACCAGGAGCGCCCCCTCGCCTCGCTTGTGCTCGACCTGGCGCGGGGCGAGCGGCAGCAGCTCGACCCCGGCGGTGACCAGCGGCCCACTGTTCAGCTCGACGATCGCCTGGAAGTTCGGCGGCTGCGGCCCGAGCTTGGACAGGGCCTCGGCGACGAACTCGTCCTCGTCGAGGATCGAGAGGGTCGGATTGTGATTGCGTTCATAGCCGATCGTGGACGAGATCTTCATGTCCATTCCAGGCCCTCCGCACATCGATCCGCCCAGGTGCCCCGGCCAGACCTCCACGTCACCGGCCAGCGGGAGCAGCTGGCCGTGCAGCGAGCGAAAGATCCCGCGGGCGCCCTCCGACTTCTCGATCGCCAGATCGGGCCGCGCCACATCTCCGACGAAGAGGGTGTCGCCGGTCAGCACCGCCCATGGCTCGTCGCCGCGGCGGGTGTCGATCAGGGCAAATGCCGCGTGCTCAGGACGGTGCCCGGGCGTATGGAGCACTCGCACGATCAGCGCGCCGAGGTTGAACTCGTCGCCGTCCGAGAACGGCTCGTGGTCATAGGACGGTTGCGCTTCGACGTGGACGTGGATGGTCGCCCCCGTGGTGGCGGCCAAGCGGCCGTGGCCGGAGACATGGTCGGCGTGGTTGTGGGTCTCGAAGACGTGCTCGATGCTGACCCCCATGTACCGCGCCAACGTCGAGGTATTCGTCGATCTCGAAACGGGGGTCGACCACCGCCGCGACGCCCGCCTCCTCGTCGCCGATCAGATACGAAGCGCAGCCGAGGTCGTCGTGGATGATCTGGCGGAAGATCACTGCGCCTCCTGGGGGATCGGGCGGGCTTCGATGATGGCGTTCAGCTCCACGAACAGCTCTGGCCTTGATTATGAGCGCCCGCCCGGTAGCTTGCGGCCATGGCATCGGCGTGGCCACAGTTTCCTTATGAGGAGTGGAGCGAGACGCGCGACACCCTGCACGCGCACACCCAGCTGCTCGGCAAGCTGGCGGTCGCGCTGGCCCCGCCCGAGCCGCAGCTGCAGCACGCTGCGCTGCGCCTGACCGCACGCGGGTGGGAGACGAATCCGCTGCCGGCGCCGGACGGATCCGGGGCGCTGGTGGTCACGCTCGATCTCCGCACGCACGAGGCGGTGATCGAGCACAGCGACGGGGCCGTGCGACGGCTGGCGCTCGCCCCCGATCGGGCGGTCGGCGAGGTTGCGCGCGGAATGCTGGCCGCTGTCGGCGAGCTCGCCGGCGCGGTCGCCATCGATCCCACGCCGCAGGAGGTACCGTGGAGCGTGCCGCTCGACGAGGACGAGGAGCACACCCGCTATGACCCGGGTCAGGTCTCCTCCTACTTCACCGCGGCGACCCAGGCCGCGCTCGTGCTGGCGGCGTTCCGGGCGCCCTACCGCGGACGTTCGACGCCGGTCAACGCCTGGTGGGGGTCGTTCGACCTCGCGGTCAATCTGTTCTCAGGTCTGCCGGCCGATCCGCCGTCCGAAGACTTCATCATGCGCAACGCGATGAATCTCCAAGAGGTAGCGGTCGGATGGTGGCCGGGCGATGCGCGCTACGGCAAGGCCGCTTTCTATGCCTACGCCCATCCGGCCCCAGAGGGGTTCGCCAACGCGGCGCTGTCGCCCTCGGCGGCGCGCTGGCGGGAGTCGCTCGGGGAGTACGTCCTGGACTGGGACGCCGTCTGCTCGGCGCCCGACCCGCATGGGCTCGCGCTCGGGTTCGCGCGCTCCGTGTTCCGTCACGCGTGCGCCGTGTGCGAATGGGACCCAACGCTGCCGGCCAGCGTCGAGGGAGACCCGCCGCCCGTCGCGTGAGCGCGGCTAACTGGGCTCGGTGATCTCGACCGCGCCGAAGCCCTCGAGCGGGCCGTCCACGAAGAAGATCTCCATCGTGATGTCGGGTTCCACGTGAGCCTGCGAGAGGAAGGCCAGCACCTTGCGCCCGGTGAGCGCCTCGATCGTCTGCTTGTAGCGATCGGCCATAACTCGCTGAAAGTCTTCACGCATCGCGACGACACGGTCGGGGTCGCCGCTGTCCATGATCGTCTTCTCCAGCGGGGTGAAGCCGCTACCGCGCATGACCACGACGATGATGTCGTCCAATGCGTAGGTCTTGGACTTCATCGGGCCGCGCCCGTAGTGCTCGCGCAGAATCGCGACGATGCTGGTCGAGATCGCTGCCAGGAGCTGCCCTCCCCCGAGTTGAGAGCTCGACTTGACCAGCGGGGCTGCTTTTCCTTCTTCTGGTGGTCCTGCCATGTTGTCCGCTCCCGTGTCCGGCGTGGCCTGCAGAGCCATGTCCGTCCCTCGATTGCGTCGCTGCCTGCCCGGGCGTTTCACGCCCTGCAGGCTGCCGTATACAAATGTAGCGCGGAGCGGGCGCATTTGATATCGCCTCCGTGCCAGGATAATCTTGGCCGACAGCGGTCCTTAGGGCACGGTCACCGATCGTGGGTAGGGTTGCGACTCAGAAGCGGAGCGAGCATCGTGGTCACCCGTGGCCGCGTCGTGGCGGTTCGTGCCAAGACCAGGACGGCTCCGATCGGAGCCGAGGAGCTCGACATGGACGGACCGAATGGCGCCAACGCCGCCGGTCGTCGCCTGGAGTCGCTGTCTGGGGACATCGAGGTGTCCCGTGCCCACTGGGGGCTGGGACTGATAGTGCGCGACCTGGCCCGCGCGCTGCGCGCCGAGATCGCCGTGCTCGCGATCGCCGACCGAGAAGAGGAAGAGGCTCAGGTGCTCGCCTCTTGGGGGACGACATCAGCCGCTGGGGGCCTACCCGCCGCTGCGCTGGCCGACGGCTTCATCGACCGCGCGCTCACATTCGACCGGGCGACGATCGAACCGCTGGCGGACGGCATCCGGCGGATCGGAGGCTCGACGACGGGGGGCGCGGCGTTCACCCACGTCGTGGCGGCGCCGGTGCGGCCGTTCGAGGGCGGTGGCGGAACGCTGTGCGCAGTCCTAAGCACCGATCCTCCCGAGGCGGAGGACAAGACGCTGTGGCGGGTGGAGACCTACGCCCGGCTGGCGTCGCTGTGCCTGTCGGACCGGGAAACGCTCGACGGTCTCCTGTCCGGTGGCCGCGACGATGGACTGACCGGGTGCCTGACCCACGCCGCTTTCCTGGTTGAGCTCGTGCGCGAGATCGGCCGCGCGACCCGTCATGACGCCGAGGTCTCGTGCTGCTTCATCGACCTCGACCGCTTCAAGCACGTCAACGACCGCTACGGCCACCTTCACGGAAGCCGAGTGCTCGCTGACATCGCCAACCTCCTGCGGGCCGGGATCCGCAGCGAGGACACGCTGGCCCGCTACGGCGGCGACGAGTTCGTGCTGCTCCTCCCTGACACCGACGAGGCAGCGGCGGCGGAGCTCGCCGGACGCCTGCGCGGGATGATCACCTCAACGATGATCAACCTCCCACGCGATCCGATCGACGCCTCGATGGGGGTCGCCCAGTGGGTTCCCGGCTCTCCCGCGGAGGAGCTGCTCGCCGCCGCCGATCAGGCGCTGCTGGCCGCCAAGACGATCGGCGGCGGAACCGTGATCAGCGCCAGCTCACTGGCCCTGGTGAGCCACCGCAAGCGAGCTGCACCGCCAAGCGGCGTCGCCGATCGCCAACCGAGCCTGCATGCCGCCGTGCAGCTGTCGGTCGCCGAGGTGCTCGGCATCATCGGGCACTTCGAGCCGGCGGGAGGGGCCAGCATCGAGCTGGTGGCCTGGGAGCTCAGCGTCGACCCGGCCCTCGTCGCCTCCGCGTGGTCGCGCGCGATCAGGGAAGGGTTCGTCGAGCGCGCCGGGGTCGACGAGGCCTCGGGCGAGAAGATCTGGAGGCTCAGCGACCGAGGTCGCAGCCGGCTCCGCGCCGGCGATCACCGCTGAGCGGATCAGCCGGCCCGCGCCTTCTCCCTGACGATCCGCAGGTTGCTCGTCCGCGCCTCGAGCCGATCCATCGCCGTCGCGATGTCGCTCGGCGGCGGTTCGGTCGACCAGCGATTCCCGACGCGCTGGACCTCGCCGCGACGCTCGAGCTCTTGTAGCCGGGCGAGCGTCTTGTCGTTGTTGAGCCCAGCGGCTCGGGCTGCCGAGGCCGTTGAGAACGACGGCGGCAGCGTACGAAGCGCCGCCCGCAGGCGATCCGGAGGCCGCTCGCTCGACTTGCGAGGCTTCGGCGGCGCAGGCGACTTGGGAGCGGCGGGGGCGGCCTGCGCCACCGGCTCTGATTCGCGTCCCACCGGCGGAGCGTCCCCGAAGCGGGCGTGGCAGCCACCGCACAAAACGACCGGGTCACCGGCGGCCGGACGGACGACCTCGAACCGACGCCAGCCGCGGCCCGTGCTGCAGACGGCGCAACGGCGCCCCGCGCGTTCAATCTCGATCAGGTCTTCGGCATCCATCGGCTTGACACCAAGCATAGTTCGTCGCGGACCGCGACCTCGTACCGGTCCGCGATCCCTTCACCGCTTGACGCCGGAGCGCAACGCCACCTGCTTCAACAGCGGCGGCCAGTGCTCGCTGAGGGCTTCGTGCCCCATGAACAGCCCGAGGTGCCCGCCGGTCGTGATGCGGCGGAGGATCTCGGCATCCGGAGTGCCCACGGCGTCGCCCAAGGCGAATACCTGGTCCGGTGGCGTGATGTGATCCGTGGCCCCGGCCAGCAGGTTCAGCGGACACTCGATACGAGCGAGATCGACCAGCTCCTCACCGATCTGCAGTTCTCCCCGGACGAGCTCGTTGTCACGGAACAGGTGCTCGACGATCCATAGGTAGAACGCCCCGGGGATGTCCTGCGTGTGCTTGAACCAGTCCTCGAACTCGCGGTAGCGCTCGACCTGCGCGGGGTCGTGGACGTTGACCAGCAGCTGCGCTTGGCGCGCGAGCTCGTTGTCGGGCTTGATCATGATGAATCCAGCGAGCATGTGCTCGCCCTTCAGCACGCCACCGCCGGCGGCCACGAGCGCCCGGTAGGCCCCCAGGTCGCCTCCAGGCGCCATCCGGTCCATGACGGCGCCGATCACCGGCTCGCCTTCGTGGAAGTTGATCGGAGCGCCGGCGATCGTGAGCGTGTTGATGCGCTCGGGCGCCAGCGCGGCATAGATCGTGGCCAGCCAGCCGCCTTGGCAGTCACCGACCAGGTTGACCCGCCCGCCGGCGTGCTCGACGGCCCGATCGAGCACGTCCAGATAGTCGTCGATCGTGGCGTCACGGGTGCGCGCCGACGCGCCGATCCAGTCCAGCGAGAAGGCGCGCGTCAGTCCGGCGTCGAGAATGCACCCCATCTGGCTCTGCTCCGGCGAGTAGTCGACGATGCAGGAGTCGTGTCCCGCCTGTGGTGGGACCACGATCGTCGGGACGACGCCAGCCGTCGGTCCGGCGGTGGAAAAGTCCCGCAGACGCGCAACCGGGGCCTCGAACACGATCTGATGCCGGGTCGACCAGGACGGACGGCCGCGATTGGTCGTGACCTGGAGCCAGCGCCCCCATTCGCGCGCGAGGTCGATTGGCGTGGCCCGGCGCTCAAACGCGCCGGACCAGTAGTCGCCCACGCTCTGAGCGAGCCCCGTCCACGCCGCGAGCCCGTCCCGCAGCGCGATGTCCTCGAAGCTCGTTGGGCGTGTGTTGCTCATACGGATGGCTAGGCAAGCAGCTCGCGGGCCGCCGATGAGTATGCCGACGCCATCTGCCGCGTGACGTCGACCTGCGTCCCCACGGCGGACTTGACCGTGTCGTTATGAGACTGCTCGGCGAGCTTCGTCTGGAGCGAGGTCACTTGCTCCACCAACTTGTCATAGCTGTCCAGATAGAGGTTGCCGACCCGCTTGCCGGACTCGGTGAAGCGCTCGCCAAATTGGGTGAACTGCTCGGTGGCGTCGAAATGGCTGGGCTGAGACTTGGTCGCAGTGGCCATGGTATTTCTCCTTCAGGGTGGGATTCAATGTGCTAGCAAGCATAGCAGTTCTCGTGCTAGCTAGCAAGCACTATTCTCTTCCCGGTCAACCAGTGGTCCATCTCAACGTCTAGCCATCGCGGATGATGGCAGCCTGTCCCTGGTGGACGGCATCTCCCCGCCCAAGTTCGATCTCCAGAGCCACTCGAGCCATTCCGATGGGTCGCTGAGTCCCGATGGAGTCGTGGCCGCCGCCGCGGCGGCCGGGGTCGAGCTGCTGGCGCTGACCGACCACGACAACGTCGATGGCGTCCGCGAGGCCGCGCGCGCCGCCGACCGCGCCGGGATCCGGGTGGTCAGCGGCGTCGAGATCTCGGCCGCCGACGACCAGACTGGGCGTGACCTCCACATCCTCGGCTATCTGATCGACGATCTGGATCCGGCGCTGCTCCGCTGGTTGGAGCGCTCGCGCTCGGCCCGCGCGCGGCGTGCCGCTGCGATGATCGACGCGCTCGCCGAGCTCGGCTTCGAGCTCGATCAGGCGCTTCTGCGGGAGCGAGTCGCGCAGGGCCGGTCGATCGGCCGCCCGCACCTGGCACACGCGGTGGTGGCGATGCGGTCAAACGCATCACGGCTGGCCACGGAGGGCATCGATGACCCGTCTGGGTTCCTGGAGGCCTATCTGATCCCTGGGAGACCGGCGTTCCGGGCGCGCGAGGCGCCCACGGCCGCCGCCGCGATCGAGGCGATCCATGCGGCCGGCGGTGTCGCGGTCTGGGCCCATCCGTTCTGGGACGTGCGCGACCCGGTTCAGGTGCGGGCGTCTATCGACGGCTTCGCGGCCGATGGTCTCGACGGCGTCGAGTGCTTCTACACCACGCACACGCGGGCGCAGGCCGAGCTGCTCGCCGACCATTGCGAGCGACTCGGCCTGCTCAGCACCGGATCGGCCGACTTCCACGGGCCCGAGCACCGGCAGTTCTCGAGGTTCCGGGCGTTCTGCACCTACGGCCACGTGCCGGTGCTGGGCCCGATCGCGACGGGCTGATTCTCAGCTCACGGGGTCTTGCCGTTGTGAGCCGAGACCACGGTCCGCTTGGGGAGCTGGAAGACGAGCACCCGCTGGCCCGTGCTCAGCTGCGAGAGCGTCGCCGCCTTGTGGTTGATCCGGACGCGGGCGCTGGTCGGAATGGTCAGCGTCACGGTCTTGTAGGTGTGTTTCTTGGTCCCCTCGCGCAGCGTGAGCTGCTGGCCGCTGACGGCCTGCACGCTTCCTCGATCGAAGGTGACCTTGGCGAAGCCAGACTTCGTGCCCACCACCAGTTCGGCATGTACCGCGCGGCGCACCACGTGCCGTACGCCTCGGGCGTTGCCCCGCTGGGCGTTGCCCCGCCTGTGCGCGCCCGCCGCCTTCGTGCCATGGGCAGCCGCCGTCGTGGCGGCGCCCGCGCTGGCGATCGCGCTGATTGCGGCGCCGATGGCCACGCAGCTCGCGGCGACGGCGAGCAGCTTCAGATGGCTCTGGCCAAGCTTCATCGTGTCGTGCTCCGTTCTCTCTGGTTGAGTGCTCTGATACCGCGTAAGGCTCGCTCAGACGCACAAGCTGTCGGTCAGCCCAAGGTCAGCTGCGCGTAAAGCCTGCGCCGGGCCGCCGGAGCGCGACCCTACGATGTCGGGCATGGCCGAGCTGGTGATGGTCGTGGAGGACGAAGCCAACATCGGCGCGCTGGTGCGCACCTATTTGCAGAGCAGCGGATATGAGGTCCTGTGGGTGCGCTCGGGCGAAGATGCCCTCGCCGAGCTTCGCCGACATCCGATCAAGCTCGTCGTGCTCGACATCGGCCTGCCCGGTATCGACGGTTTCGAGGTATGCCGGAGAATCTCCGGAGAGGTCCCCGTGATCATGCTGACCGCTCGCGACGAGATCCCCGATCGAGTGGCCGGGCTCGAGGTCGGCGCCGACGACTACGTGGCCAAGCCGTTTTCGCCGCGCGAGCTCGCCGCCCGTGTGAAGGCCGTGCTGCGCCGCGCCGGTTCGGCCGGATCGGCAGCTGACGTGATCACGCTGGGTCCGCTCACCGTGGCTCCCGGCGCCCGCGAGGTCCGCCTCGACGGCCGCGAGATCGACCTGACCCAGCGCGAGTTCGATCTGCTCGAATACCTGGTGCGAAATTCCGGCCAGGTCGTCACACGCGACCGCTTGCTGGAATCCGTGTGGGGATTCATCTCTCCCGGCGAGACGCGGACCGTCGAGGTGCACGTGGCTCAACTGCGCAAGAAGCTGGGCAGCCCCGAATTGATCCGGACGGTTCGCGGCGTCGGGTACAAGGCCAGCGAATGACGCTCCAGCGGCGGGTGCTCCGCTACCTCGCGCTGGCCGCGCTGGCCTCCTGCGCGCTCACCGTCGGCGTCGCGCTGCTGCTGATCCGGCTCCGCGTCGAGCAGCAGCGGCTCTCGTCGCTCTCGTCGCTGGCCGGCGCCCTGGCCGCCGGTGGCGGCGCCCCCCGATCGCTCACGCCCGGCGACCATGTCTACCTGTTCCGTGCCCGGCGAAGACCGGTGCAGCTCGGGCTCGTCCGCCGTGCGGCGGTGCTCGCCGCTGTCCCGGCGGCAGGCGATTCGGAGGGCAACATCACGGTTGCCGGGCAGCCCCTGATCTACGCGGCCCGCGCCAACGGGGCCGACCGCGTGATCGTGGTCCGCCCGGCCCACCTGGCCTTTGCGGAATGGCGCCCGTTCCTGTGGGCGGTTGTCCTGGCCGGGCTAGGCGGAGCGCTGCTGGCGCTCGCGCTCTCCTATCTCCTCGCCCGGAGGCTCGCCCGGCCGATCGATGAGCTCTCCGCAGCCACGCGCCGTCTGGCTTCCGGCGCCGCCGGCGTGTCCGTGCCGGTGCACGGCGAGGACGAGCTCGCCCAGCTCGGCAACGCGTTCAACGAAATGTCCGGCGAACTCACTCGTGCCCGCGAATCGCAGCGGAGCTTCCTGGAGTCCGTGTCGCATGAGCTGAAGACGCCGCTGACATCGATCCGTGGCTACGCCGAAGCGCTGGACGAGGGTGCTGTGGGCGCCTCCGAGGGCAGCCGCGTGATCGTCGAGGAGGCAGGACGACTGGAGCGCCTGGTGCTCGACCTGCTGGATCTCGCGCGCCTGGATCGGGCCGACTTCGTCACCGCCCGTCACGACGTCGACCTCGCGGACGTCGCCGCCCGCGCGGTCCGGCGCCACGCCCCGCAGGCGCGGGAACTCGGGCTGACCCTACGCGCCGAAGGGCCGGACAGCGCTTGGGCGCTCGGCGACGAGGACCGGCTCCTCCAGGCGACATCGAACCTGGTCGAGAACGCGCTGCGGCTGACCCCGACCGGGGGCGAGGTCGTGGTGAGCGCCGCGCCGGGAAGGATCGCGGTCCGCGACACCGGTCCGGGACTGGCCCCAGAGGATCTCCCCCGTGCATTCGAGCGGTTCTATCTGCACGATCGCTACCGGAGCGAACGCGCGGTCGGATCCGGGCTCGGCCTGGCCATCGTGCGCGAGCTGGTGGTGTCGATGGGCGGAAGCGTTGCGGCCTCGGACGCCCCCGGCGGCGGTGCCGAGTTCGTGCTGGGGCTACCGCAGTCGCAGGCTCCGGGGGACGCTAGGCCGGGACGCTCCGCGCCGCCAGATGCTGTCCGACCTTCCGCTTGACCCGCTGCAGCGCGTTGTCCACGGTCTTGCAGTCGCAGCCCAGGCGGCGCCCGACCTCCTCGTAGGAGTGTCCGTCGAGGTAGAGCGCCAGCACCCGGGACTCGAGCTCTGAGAGCGCCGTCGAGATGCACGCCACGAGCGCGCGCAACTCCTCGGAGGAAATCACCTGGTTGACCGGGTCGTGCACGGTTGACCCGGGCAGGATCTCGTCGAGCGTGGGATCCGAGTCGCTGCCCGAGCCGGACGGCGTGCTCGAGAACGACACGTACTGGTTCAGAGGCGTGTGCTTGTTGCGCGTCGCCGTCTTGACCGCGGTGATGATCTGGCGCGTGATGCAGAGCTCCGCGAAGTTGCGGAAGCTCGATTCGCGATCGGTGCGATAGTCGCGCACCGCCTTGTAGAGCCCGACCAGGCCCTCTTGGATCAAATCGTCGGAATCGCCCCCGGCCAGGAAGTACGAAGAGGCCTTCAGTCGCACGAATCCGTAGTACCGACGCACGATCCGGTCGTACGCGTCTGCGTTTCCCTGCTTCGCGAGGGCGATCAGGAAACCATCTTCGACCTGAGGTTGAACCTGAGGATTAACGGAAAATCGAGCCACGACGTGGTCCCTTCTGCAACCGCGTACGCACGCGGCGCGTTCAGAAATTTCGTGACGCGTCACCTCCCCTGGCGCCGCACCTATTCAGTTCTCGGAAGCGGTTCTCCTAGGGCCGCACCCTCTGATCTCGCCGAGTCTCAAGCTCGAGTTGATCCTTATCTCCCGGCGCGAGCTTGACATAGCACTGCGCGCGTGTCAAGACCTGAAGGACCGCGCCCCGATCGACCGCCCGCATGGCGGCCCTCACCTCGTCGCCGCCGGTCAATGCGCCCGGGCGGCGGCGTAGAGCAGGACGGCCGCGGCGGTGCTGACGCTGAGCGACTCGATCCGGCCGCGGAGCGGCAGCGCGACCAACGCGTCGCACGCCGCGGCTACGCGCGGGCGCAGGCCCCGACCCTCGGACCCGAATACGAGCACCACCGGTCCCGCGTAGTCGATCTCGTCATAGCCGATGCGCCCGTCGGCGTCGGCTCCGTAGCACCAAACGCCGGCTTGCTTTGCCGTCGCCAGGAAATCCGCCAGGTTTCGCACTCGCGCCACAGGAAGGTGCTCGACCGCTCCCGCGGAGGCCTTGCACACCGACGGGGTGACTTCGGCCGAGCGCCGCTCAGGGATGACCACGGCGCTCGCCCCGGCGCATTCCGCCGTGCGGCAGATCGCCCCGAGGTTCTGCGGATCCTGGACCTGATCGAGCGCCACGATCAGCGGAGCCGACAGCTTCAGCAACGCATCGGCGTCGGCGTAGCGGAACTCCGAGACGTCGGCACAGATTCCCTGATGATCAGCGGAGGCGGCGCGGCGGGCTATCTGCTCGGCCGACTCGATGCTCACGCGCGCCCCCGAGCCGCCGATCCAGGGCTCCCGCGAGGCGGCCTTGGTGGCCCAGATCTGCCTGATCGTGCGAGGCCCACGGATCGCCTCCCGGACGGGATTTCGGCCGTAGACGATCACGCCGGCAGCAGTTCGGGGCCGCCCGGGCCGTCCCGGACCTCCCAGCCCAGCGCGCGCAACCGGTCACGGAGCGCATCAGCCTGCGCCCAGTCGCGCGCCGCCCGGGCCTGCTCGCGGGCGTCACGCAGCTCGATCGCCTCCGGCGGAGCCTCTCGGGCGTCGGCGTCCAGCAGATTCTCCAGCCCGAGGACCCCCAGCATCTCGCGCAGGTCGCCATCACCCACCGGCTCGACAGATCGGTTGGCCTGGCTCACCCATTCGGCCACGACCGCCAGCGCCCGCGGGGTGTTGAAGTCCTCTCGCAGGGCCTCGAAGAACTGATCGCGAAGGGGGGCCGACCAGGAGGGCGACGGGCCCGAGCTTAGGCGCCGCCCGGCCTCGCGGATGCGGTCGGCGCGGGCGCTGGCCTCCGTTAGCCGTTCGTCGTCGAACTCAACCGGCTGACGGTAGTGCGCCCCGCAGAAGAACATGATCAGCGAATCGCGCCCGTGGGCCTCGAGCGCGCTGTGCAGCAGGAAGATGTTGCCGACGGACTTGGCCATCTTCTCCTTGTCCAGACGCACCATGCCGTTGTGGACCCACAGCCGCGCCAGCGGCACGCCGTGGGCCGCCCGCGTCTGCGCCGCCTCGTTCTCGTGATGGGGAAACAGCAGGTCCGAGCCGCCGCCGTGGATCTCGAAGTCGAGCCCCAGCAGCGCTTCGGCCATCGCCGAGCATTCGATGTGCCACCCGGGCCGTCCGCGCCCCCAGGGGGAATCCCACGCGGCGTCCTCCCCGGGCTTGTTCGCCTTCCACAGCGCGAAGTCGAGCCGGTCCCGCTTGCGCCCGCCGCCCTCGCCGCCCTCGCCGCCCTCGCGGCCGTCGTCGCCCTCGCCACCCTCGTCCCGCTCGCCTCCTTCGCCTCCCTCGCTCAGCTCGCCCCCTTCGCCCTGGTCCATGTCGGCAATCTTCCGGTGGGATATTTCACCGTATTCTGGGTAGGAACGGACCGAGAAGTAGACGTCGCCGTCGGCCGGATACGCATGCCCGTCCTCGATCAACCGCTCGATCAGCCTCACGATCCCCGCAATCGACTCGCTGGCTCGGGGCTCTTGGTCCGGTCGCCCGAGCCCGAGCGCGTCGGTATCGGCCACGTAATGGTCCGACATCTCCCGGGCCAGCTGCTCGCTGCCGACTCCGGCGGCATCGGCGGCGGCGTAGATCTTGTCATTGACGTCGGTTATGTTTGCAACGAATGTGACGTTATAGCCCTCGTGGACGAGCATGCGTTTCAGCAGCGAGAACACGACGAACGGTCGGGCGTTGCCGACGTGAATGCGTCCGTATACGGTCGGCCCGCAGGCGTAGATCCCGATTTTCCCCGGTTCGCGGGTTTCGACCGGCCGCACCTTTCCGGTCCTGGTGTCGTGCAGGGAAATCGTGCGCACGGTCCGGGAACCCTAGCGGCTGGGGGCGTGTTCCCCCGGGCGGACGGGTAGGGTGGCGGCTGTGCCGCCGGAGCCATCGCACGCCGCGCAGCTCGCGCGCGTGGACGCGGCGTTTCGATCCCTGCCGGAGCGCTACCTGGGCTCAGATCCCGGCTTCGATGTGACCTACCACGTCCGCCTCGGCGACCTCGGGCACACCTGGGAGGTGCGCTGCACCGCTCACGGCGCCCGCGTGCGCAAGGGGGTCACGCGCCGCGAGCCCGACGTCACCATCTCGACCGACGCCGAGACCTGGATGCGGCTGCGCGAGGGCGAGTTCTCGGGGGTCGACGCGTTCCAGCGCCGCCTGTTGGCTGTCCGCGGCAACCTCGACTGCGCGGTGGCGTTCGAAGGCATGTTCCGGCTTCCCAACGGGCGGCCGCCGCTGCTGCAGATCCGCGACGTGCCGGTCGGCCGGCACCGGATCTCGACCCTGACCATGGGGCGCGGCCGTGACGTGCTGCTGGTGCACGGCCTCGGCGGAACCCGGGCCTCGATGTTCGACACGGCCTCGGCGCTGAGCCGCCACTATCGCGTCCACGCGATCGATCTGCCCGGCTTCGGTTCCTCCAGCAAGCCCGCCAGGGGCGGCTACAACGCCCGCTGGTTCGCCGACATCATGCTCGGGCTACTCGACGAGCTCGAGATCGACACCGCGCACGTCGTGGGTAACTCGATGGGCGGCCGGATCGCGATCGAGATGGGCCTATCCGCGCCCGATCGCGTCAGCGCCCTCGGGCTGCTGTGCCCGGCCGTCGCCTGGATCAAGCGCGGCTTTCATCCGATCGTGCGCATGCTGCGGCCGGAGTTTGGGTTTCTCCCGCACGGCTTCAGCCGCAAGCGGGTCGCCTCGCAGTTCTGGGGGATCTTCTACGACCGGGACGCGATCGACCCTGCCGTGGGCGACGTGATCGTCGACGAGTTCCGGCGGATCTACCACTCCGCGGGGGCTCGCTACGCGTTCCTGTCCTCGGCCCGGAACATCTACCTGGAGAAGCCGCTCGGGCGCGGCGGCTTCTATCCCCGCCTGGCCGAACTGGAGCCGCCGGCGCTGTTCGTCTGGGGCAGTCACGATCCGCTCGTTCCGGCCGCGTTCGGGCGACACGTCGCCCGCTGGCTGCCGTCGGCCGAGCAGGTCACGCTCGATGAATGCGGACACGTGCCCCAGGTCGAGCGCTCGGAGGAGTGCAACGAGCTGCTCGAGCAGTTCTTCGCCCGGGCCGAGCGTGAGACCCGGGTCCCGCGGCAAATACCCAGCGCCGAGTCCGAAGCCGCCTGAGCCCGGCACAGCACTAACATCGTGCCATGACGAAGATGGACGTCATCGGCGGCGCAAGCCGCAACGGCCATACCGCCGACCCGGAGCGGGAGCCCTCGCCCGAGCCCGCGCGCCCGTCGCGATCGCTGCTCTCCCGCGCGGTCCGCGAGATCGCCGGCCAGGCGCAACGGCGCATTCCCCGCGCGGATCTCGACGAACGGGATCCCGATTTCATCCGCGAGCGGCTGCCTCTGATGTGGCTGCTGGCCAGCTTCTGGTTCCGCGGCGAGGTCCGCGGTCTCGGCAACATCCCGGAGACCGGGCCGGCGCTGCTCGTCGGCAACCACTCCGGGGGGAACATGACCCCCGACACGATCGTGTTCACGCTGGCCTTCAACACCTACTTCGGGGTCGAGCGAGCCTTCTTTCAGCTGGCCCACAACCTCGTCCTCTCGATGCCCGGGCTCGGATCGCTGCGAAAGTTCGGCACCGTGGCCGCGTCCCCGGCCAACGCGCGTAAGGCGCTGGAGTCCGGTGCCGTGCTGCTGGTCTACCCCGGTGGCGACTACGAGGTGCATCGCCCGAGTTGGGAGCGCAACCGCGTCGACTTCGATGATCGCAAGGGCTTCATCCGCCTTGCCCTCCAGCAGAACGCCCCGATCGTGCCCGTCGTGGCGATCGGCGGTCAGGAGACCGCGCTGTTCCTCAGCCGCGGCGAGCGCCTGGCCCGGCTGCTGGCGCTCGATCGGATGTTCCGCCTGAAGGTGCTGCCGATCTCGCTGGCCATCCCCTGGGGTCTGAACCTCGGCGACATGTTCGGACATCTCCCGTTGCCGGCCAAGATCACGATCGAGACGCTCCCCGCGATCGACCTCCGTGCCGAGTTCGGACCCGAGCCCGACGTCGACGAGGTCTACGACCACCTGAATCGCCTGATGCAGGACACGCTGGACGCGCTCTCGGCCGAGCGCCGGTTCCCGATCATCGGATGATGGTCAGCGCACAAACGCGGATCGCGGCGCCGATCGAGGGTGTCTGGGCGATCGCGTCGGACCCGAGCAACGCGCTGAGCTTCATGTCGGGGATGACCCGGTGGGAGGTGGTCAGCGAGCAGCCCACCGGCCTCGGAGCGCGGTACCGGATGCTCCTGCGGATCGGGTCGGCCGAGGTCGGCGGCCTGATCGAGATCGTCGAGTGGGATGAGCCGTTCGACTTCGCCTGGAACTCGGTCACCGGCGTCGACCAGCGCGGGCGCTTTCGCCTGCGGCGGGCTCAGGGCGACCAGACCAGGATCGAGCTCCGGTTGGCCTACGGCGTCGCCGGATCGGGTCCAGCCGGCTGGATCGCCGAGCGACTCGCCGCCCCGACCGTCACCTCGCACCTGCGGCGGAGCCTGCAACAGCTCAAGCGCCAGGCCGAGAACGAGCAGTCACGAGTACGCTCCGCCGCCCGGCGCGCCGCCCGCGACTAGCAGTCACGAGTACCCTCCGGCCCCTGCACCGTCGCGATCGCGAGCGCCGCGGCGCCCTCCTCGCGTCCGACGAAACCCATTCCCTCGCCCCGGGTCGCCTTCACGCTGACGTGCTCGAGCGCCAGGCCCGTGGCCCCGGCGAGCACCTGGCGGATCTGCTCGCGGACGGGAGCGAGCCTCGGCCGCTCGATCATCACGGTGACGTCGATGTGATGAAGTCGAAAGCCGCTGTCGGCGAGCAGCGTCACGGCTCGGTGCAGCAACGCGATCGAGTCCGCGTCGCGGTAGCGCTCGTCGGTGTCAGGGAAGTGCTCGCCGATGTCGCCCAGCGCCGCCGCGCCGAGCATGGCATCGATGACGGCGTGGGTCAGGACGTCGGCGTCGGAGTGGCCGACGAGCCCGCGCTCGTACGGAATCTCGACGCCGCCAAGGATCAGCTTCCGGCCCTCGGCGAAGCGGTGGCAGTCGTAGCCGAGTCCTGTGGTGATCAGCCCCACGCCGCTCAGCCTAGTGCAGGCCCTAGCCGTCGGCGGCGCGGCCGGCGAGGAGCATCTCGGCGATCCGCAGGTCCGTCGGCGTGGTGACCTTGATGTTCTCGGTCTCGCCCGCCACCACGTGGACCAGACCGCCCGACTGCTCGATCAACCAGGCATCGTCGGTCGCGACCGCCAGCGTCCGCGCCGACGCCGCGGACAGCGCCTGCTCCAGCGCGCGACGGCGAAATACCTGCGGCGTCTGCACGGCCCACAGTCGGGAGCGGTCGAGCGTTCGCGCCACCGCCGGGCCGTCCGGCCGGAGCTCCTTGATCGTGTCCGAGACCGGAACCGCGGCGATCACGGCGTCGGCGTCGGAGTCTTGCAGCGCCGCGAGCGCACGCTCGAACAGCGCTGCACTCGCCAGCGGTCGCGCGGCATCGTGGACGATCACCGGATCTCCCTCTCCGGCCGCGCTCAGCGCAAGCCGGACTGACTCCGAGCGCACCGCCCCGCCGGGAACGCCGATCGTCCCGGGCGGTGCGCACCCCGGCTCATCCGGCGGGCAGGCCACGACGATGCGGTGCACTCCGGACATCGCGCGGAGGGTCTCGACGCTCCACTCCACCATCGGCCTGCCGGAAAGTGTGACGAGCGCCTTGGGCCGGCCGGACCCAAGGCGCTCGCCACGCCCGGCGGCCACGATCAACGCGACCGCCATCGTCGTTGCGACGGACCTACTTCGCGGCCACGGCGACCGTGCCGTCGCGGACCGAAGACTCCGTGAGCAGCGAGGTGAGGTGCTCGTCGACCTCGTCCTCGTCCATCGCCAGCGCGTACATCAGCTCCGAGGCCAGGATCTTCTTCGCCCGTGTGTACATCTGCTTCTCGCCGGTGGAAAGGCCTTTCTCGGCCTCGCGGATCGCGAGATTGCGAACGACCTCGGCCAGTTCGTAGATGTCACCCGTCTTGATCTTGTCCCGGTTGTGCTTGAACCGCCGGTTCCAGTTCTTGGGCATTTCAGAGCACTCGTCCTGCAGTACGGCCAGCACCTTCTTGACGGTCTCCTCGTCGATCACGCGGCGGAGTCCGGCGATTGCCGCGTTCTCCGTCGGGACCATGACCGTCATGTCGTTGTGCAGGATCTTGATCGTGAGGTACTCGCGTCGCTCTCCGAGGACGTCCTTCTGCTCCTTGAGCAGCACCCTTCCAGCCCCGTGATGGGGGTACACAACGCTGTCGCCGACCTCGAACTCAATGTTCACCAGGGGCTCGATCGAATCAAGGTCCTCCAAGTGCTCTTCCGTTAGCTCTGTGATGGTGTCCTCCTATGTCTGGCGGTCGGGGCGAGGGGCCCGCGCACGCGTTGCACTACGTCTGCAGGTAGCGATCAACGAGGTTGATCTCCTGCTGGCGGCGAAGGCCCTCGCGGATGTCCTTCGCCCGGATCTCGCCGACGCCGTCGACGGTCTCCAGCTCGCCATCAGTGGCGGCGAGCAACTCCTCGAGTCCTCCGAATTCCGACACGATCCGTTGCACAACTAGCTTGGGCAGTCGTGGTATGCGCCCCAGGATGCGGATTCCGCGCGGAGAGACGGGGTAGTCGAGGCTGTTCAGCTTGCGGTCGTAGCCCAGCAACTCAGCCAGGCGACCGAAGTCGAGAAGGTCTTGGTGGGGCAGGCGCACGAGGTGATCGAACGCTGTGGCGAAGCTGTCGTCGGAGTCCTCGACGAGATAGTCGTGCACGAGCGCAGCCTTGTCGGCCGAGACGCCGACCATCGTCTCGTCGAGCTGCATCTCGATCAGCCGCCCCTCGGTCCCCAGCTCCACGATATAGCGCTCGATCTCCACCGCCATGCGCGTGACCAGCTCGGCCCGCTGGAGCACGGTGAGCGTGTCGTGCAACGTCGCGCCGCCCTCGAACTCAAGGGCGGTCAGGCGAGTCGAGACCTGATCGAGGCGACTGCGGTACTTGTCAAGCGTGGCCAGCGCCTGGTTGGCCTTGGCCAGCACGACCGGAATGTCCTCGAGGATGTACTTGACGCCGTCGACGTACAGCGACACGACCTCGCGCCGCTCGGAGATCGCCACCACCAGCGCGTCGGTCTGCTTCGACACGCGCTCAGCCGTTCGGTGGCGGGTGCCGGTCTCCATCGTGTGGATCGTCGGGTCGGGCGTGAGCTGAACGTTGGCGTGAGCGATCTTGGTCGCGTTCACGCTCAACACGATCGCACCGTCCATCTTGGCCAGCTCGTAGAGCAGCGCCGGCGAGTAGTCGAGATCGAGCTTGATCCCGCCCGAGAAGAGGAACGCCAATTCGTCGGCATCACCGATCACGATCAGCCCGCCCGTGTGCGCGTGAACGATGTTGTCGATCCCCTCCCGCAGCGCGGTTCCGGGCGCGACCATCTCTAGCGCCCTTACCATCCGGGATTCCTGTCGAGACTCGAGCTCCTCTTTGAGCTCTTCCCCGGAACGAGAGGCCATGAAGCCTCATTTTACTCGGTCTTGATTCCGGTGCGGCCCCCGGTCAATGCGGGGAATTTGGGGCGCGGGCGACGCCAGCTACACAGGCGTCGCTTCGGGGCCCTCAGCCGTGTCGGGCGAGGCTGACGGGGGACGCCTCAGGCGGCCACCGCCTGCGAACGCTGGGGGTCGAGCGCTGAGGCCAACGCGGAGCGAATCGTCTTGTGCTGGCCGGGCGAGATCACCGGTGAGAGACCGAACCTCTCCGCCTCGGCCATGCGGCGATCGCCGTGCGCCACCGTGCGCAGCTCGCCGGTCAGCCCGAGCTCCCCGAAGCAAGCCAGCGGGGCCCCGCCGGCGCCGGTGAGGGCGATCCGCTTGGCGGCGCTGGCCACCGCCAGGGCCACGGCGAGATCGGCGCCGGGCTCGTCGATCCGCACACCGCCGACCACGTTGACGAATACGTCGGCTCCCCCCAGCCCGATCCCCGCATGCCGGCCGAGCACGGCCAGCACCAGCGCCAGCCGGTTGCGGTCGAAGCCCGCGACCACGCGTCGCGGTGGGACCAGCTCGGAGGGCGAGACCAGCGCCTGGACCTCCACCAGCAGCGGCCGCGAGCCCTCGATCGCGCAGAGCACGACACTGCCCGGGGCACGCGTCGCCTCCCCCACGAACCGAGCCGAGGCGTCGAGCACCTCGACCAGCCCGTGATCGCGCATCTCGAACACCCCCGCCTCGTTGGTCGAGCCGAATCGATTCTTGACCGCGCGCACAGTCCGATAGGTGCGCTCCCGCTCCCCTTCGAACTGCAGCACGCAATCGACCAGATGCTCGAGCACCCGCGGCCCCGCCAGCCCTCCGTCCTTGGTCACGTGCCCGACCAGCAGCACCGCGATCCGTCGCGCCTTGGCCACCCGCATGATCTCGTCGGCAACCTCTCGCACCTGGGCCACCGATCCCGCCGCACTGGCGAGATCGGAGCTGTGCAGCGTTTGGACCGAGTCGATCACGCAGACCTCGGGCCGCTCGCGCTCCAGCGTGGCGATCACGGTGGCCAGGTCGGTCTCGGCGATCACCGGGATCCGCATTGGATCCGCGTTCCCGAGATCGGCGCCCGCGGATCTCCCGGGATCGGCGCCAGCCGATCTCGCTAGCGGATCGCCACCAGGCGGTCCGCCGGTCAGCCGCTGCGCCCGCAGGCGGATCTGCGCGGTGGACTCCTCCGCCGAGACGTAGAGCGTTCGCCGGCCGGCTTCCACGAGGTTGGCCAGCACCATCGTGGTGAGCGTGGATTTGCCGATGCCCGGCGCTCCCCCGATCAGCACCAGCGACCCGGGCACGATTCCGCCACCGAGCACGTTGTCGAGCTCGCCGATCCCGGTGCGCAGGCGCTCGTGCTCGATCGCCGCCACATCTCCGAGCGCGACCGGCGCCACCGCCGCGCTCTGCGCCCGCCGGCCTCGCGACCCCCCGCGCCCACCGCCGCCATTCGCTACCTCACGCCGAGCCTCTTCGACCATGGTGTTCCACTCGCCGCAGCCCGAGCAGCGTCCCTCCCAGCGGACAGTCTCGTGGGCACAGGCCGAACAGACGTAGATTGAATTGCTTCTTGCCATGGCCAGGCCAGATTAGGGCCCGGTCCCGACGGCACCGGCCGTTTGTCACGGGATTGGCACACTTTGGGCCGGTCGCGCTTGCCACAACGCAGCGCCAGCGCGGCCGCCACGCGCGCCTGACCACAACGCAGTGCGGCCGCCACGAGGGCGGCCGCACCGGGAATGCGTTTGAGTGTGTCGGCTACTCGGAATCAGGCGGGGCGTCAGGGGAGGCCGGCTCCGGCTCGGAGCCTTCCTCGCCATCGCCGCCGCCGTCCGCACCGACTCCGACCGGGGTCGGCTTAGGCGCCGGCTCGATCACGGACAGCTTGACCTCGCGGCCCTCGGGATCGTCGGGCGTGGCCGGGTCGACCAGGACGGTCGAACCCGACGGCACCTGCGAGCGCAGGACGAAGTCGGCCAGCGGGTCCTCGATGTAGCGCTGGATCGCCCGCCGCAGCGGCCGTGCGCCCATCGCCGGATCCCAACCCTTCTCCACCAGGAGATCCTTGGCCTCGTCGGTCAGCTCGAGCTGGAGCTCGCGCTCGGCCATCGACTCGCGGATCCGCCGCAGCAGCAGGTCGACGATCTCCTTGATCTCGTCCTTGGCCAGCTTGTGGAACACGATGACGTCGTCGATCCGGTTCAGGAACTCGGGCCGGAAGACCTTCTTCAGCTCGCCCATGATCCGGTTCTTCATGTCGTCGTACGTGATGCCCGTTTCGTCGTCGGAGACGGCGAACCCGAGCGGCGTGTTCCGCGCGATCTCGGAGGCCCCGATGTTCGAGGTCATGATCACGATGCAGTGGCGGAAGTCGACGGTGCGGCCCTGTGCATCGGTCAGCCGCCCGTCCTCGAGGATCTGCAGCAGGATGTTGAACACATCCGGGTGCGCCTTCTCGATCTCGTCCAGCAGCAGCACGCTGTAGGGCTTGCGCCGTACGGCCTCGGTCAGCTGTCCACCCTCGTCGTAGCCGATGTAGCCCGGAGGCGAGCCGACGAGCCGCGAGACGGCGTGCTTCTCCATGTACTCGGACATGTCGATCCGGATCATCGTGTCCTCGTCGCCGAACAGGAACTCGGCCAGGGTCCGAGCGAGCTCGGTCTTGCCGACCCCGGACGGTCCCAGGAAGATGAACGAACCGGTCGGGCGCTTGGGATCCTTGAGCCCGGCCCGGGAGCGGCGGATCGCCTTGGAGACGACCTCGATCGCCGGGTGCTGCCCGATCACTCGCTTGTGGAGCTCTTCCTCCATCCGCATCAGCTTGGCCGTCTCGGCCTCGGTCAGCTTGAACACGGGGATGCCGGTCCACATCGAGACGATGTCGGCAATCTCCTCCTCGCCGATCGACGGGCGCTCGGTCGACTCGCCGGCCTCCCACTGATCGGCCAGCTCACGCTTGCGCTGGGTCAGCCGGCGCTCGAGGTCGCGCAGGTTCGCCGCCTTCTCGAACTCCTGCGCCTCGATCGCCGCCTCCTTGGCGCGCCGCGTCTCCTCGATCTCGTCCTCGAGCTCGCGGTAGACGGGCGGCGAGGTCATCGACTTGATCCGCATCCGTGACGCGGCCTCGTCGATCAGGTCGATCGCCTTGTCCGGCAGGAAACGGTCGGAGATGTAGCGATCGGCCAGGTCGGCCGCCGCCTCCAGCGCCTCGTCGGTGATGTTCACCTTGTGGTGCTGCTCGTAGCGGTCGCGCAGGCCCTTGAGGATCTGCACGGTCTCCTCGGTCGTCGGCTGATCGACGGTGATCTTCTGGAAGCGCCGCTCGAGCGCGGAGTCGCGCTCCAGGTACTTGCGGTACTCCTCGAGCGTTGTCGCGCCCACGGTCTGAAGCTCGCCGCGGGCCAGGGCCGGCTTGAGGATCGACGCAGCGTCGATCGCACCCTCGGCCGCGCCCGCGCCGACAAGGTTGTGCAGCTCGTCGATGAACAGGATGATGTCGCCGCGCTGGGTGATCTCCTTCATCACCTTCTTCAGGCGCTCCTCAAATTCCCCTCTGTACTTGGAGCCGGCGACCAGCGCCGCCAGGTCAAGCGTGTAGATCTGCTTGCCCTTGAGCAGCTCGGGCACATCGGCGTTCGTGATCCGCTGGGCCAGACCTTCGACCACGGCGGTCTTGCCGACGCCGGGCTCGCCCACGAGCACGGGGTTGTTCTTGGTGCGCCGGGAGAGGATCTGCATGATCCGCTCGATCTCGGTCTCCCGACCGACGACCGGATCCAGCTTGCCCTCGGCGGCCAGCTTGGTCAGGTTGCGACCGAACTGGTCCAGCAGCTTGGAGGATTTCTTGCCCTCGCCGGGAGCGGCGGCGCTCCCGGGGGCGGCGGCACCGCTGGTGCGGGCGCGACTACCGGGCCCCGACAGCATCCGGATGACCTCGTTGCGGATCTTCTCGGAGTCCGCGTCGAAGTCGAGCAGGATCCGGGCGGCCACGCCCTCGTTCTCGCGGACCAGGCCGAGCAGGATGTGCTCGGTGCCGATGTAGTTGTGGCCGAGGCTCAGCGCCTCGCGCAGGGCCAGTTCCAGCACCTTCTTGGCTCTCGGCGTGAAGGGGATCTGGCCGGAAGTGACTTCTTCGCCGGAACCAACGATCCGGACGACCTGGGCGCGCACGCGCTCAACCGTGATATCGAGCGACTCGAGCACGCGGGCGGCGAGTCCTTCCTCTTCCCGCAGCAGGCCAAGCAGAATGTGCTCGGTGCCGATGTAATTGTGCTTGAGCGTCCGCGCTTCTTCCTGCGCCAGGACGACCACCTGGCGGGCTCGCTCTGTAAATCGCTCGAACATGATCCTTCTCTTTTTGCGGTACTCGGGCGGATGGTCGGTCGGGGTGTTTTCCTGGATCCTTCTCCCTACGCTGCCAGACTCGTCAAGACTCAGGGGCGCCTAAGGGGACACCGATGATTCCGTCTACCCATCTATTCGGTCGCTAGCGACCTTTGGATGAATCAAACGGTTTCTTTTTCGGGCCATGCGTAAGTCTACCAAGCGCCTCACCCCCCACCGCCGGGTTGCCGGGGGCGATGTGCTCAGGATCACACTCGCATCACGGCATCAGTCGCGCATCGCCGGGAACAGCACGACCTCGCGGATCGAGCGCTGCCCGGTCAGGATCATCACCAGCCGATCGATGCCGACTCCGATCCCGCCGGTCGGCGGCATCCCCTGCTCGAGCGCCTGGACGAACGCCTCGTCGTAGGGCTGGGCCTCCTCATCGCCCTCCTTGGCGAAACGGGTCTGCTCCTCAAAGCGCCGGCGCTGCTCGTCAGGATCGTTGAGCTCCGAGAACGCGTTGGCCACTTCCATCCCCCCGATGTAGGCCTCGAAGCGCTCGACCAAGCCCTCCTCCGAGCGGTGGCGCTTGGCCAGCGGCGAGAGCTCGACCGGGTAGTCGAACAGGAAGGTGGGCTGGATCAGAGTCGGCTCGACGTGCTTGGAGAGCAGCTCGTCGACCAGCTGCGCCCAGGAATGGTCCGGGTTCACGGCCACCCCGCGCGAGCTCATCTCTGCGGCCAGGGCATCCCGGTCTCGGAAGCGGAGGATGTCGATCCCGGTCCGGGCCTCGATCGCGCCGGCCAGGGTCTCCCGCCGCCAAGGGCCCGACAGGTCGATCCCATCCTCGCCGGAGGGCCGGTAGCCGACCCGCTCGGCGACAAATGCGACGAGCTGCTCGCATCGCTCGGCGATGTCCAGGTAGTCGGCATAGGCCTCATAGAACTCGAGCATCGTGAACTCGGGATTGTGCGTCGTGTCGACCCCCTCGTTGCGGAAGTCCTTGCCGATCTCATACACGCGCTCGAGGCCGCCGATGATCAGCCGCTTGAGGTACAGCTCCGTCGCGATCCGCAGATACAGCTCGCGATCGAGAGCGTTGTGATGGGTCGTGAAAGGGCGCGCCGCCGCCCCCCCATAGAGCGGCTGCAAGACCGGGGTCTCCACCTCGATGAAGCCCTCACGGTCGAGGTAGGCTCGGACCGCCGAGATCGTCCGAGCCCGGGTGATGAACAGCTCGCGGGCCTCCTCGCTGGCTATCAGGTCGAGCTCGCGATGACGAAATCGCGTCTCGACGTCGGTCAGCCCGTGGTGCTTCTCGGGCGGCGGACGAAGCGATTTGGCCAGGAGCTCGTAGTGGGTGACCCGCAGGCTGAGCTCACCCCGTCGGGAGCAGAAGGCAATTCCATCGACGCCGATCAGGTCGCCGAGGTCGAGTCCCAGCAGCTGCTCCATCCCCTCGGCGCCGAGCTCGTCGACCCGCGCCTGGAGCTGGATCCGACCGGAGCGGTCGACCAGGTCGAGGAAGGCCATCTTGCCCTGACCGCGGCGCGCGGCCAGCCGCCCGGCGACCCGGTGCGAGACCTCGGTCTCCTCCCCCGCGGCCAGCGACTCGTGCGCCGCCCGAACCGAAGCGATCGACTCGACGCCGTCGAACTCATGCGGGAACGGCTCGACGCCGGCCGCGCGAAGGCCGGCCAGCTTCTGCCGGCGCGCCGCGAGTAGGTCTGAGGGCTCCTCGCCCACCGACGCTCTACGCGACGTCGATCTTTTTGATCTTCAGCCGGCGCTCGCCCCGAGGCGTGGAAAAGGACACCTCGTCACCCCGCTTGCGGCCGAGCAGGGCCTTGCCCACCGGCGACTCGTTGGAAAGCCTCAAGTCGGCGGGCTTGGCCTCGGCCGAGCCGACGATCGTGTATTTGGTGGTCTTGCCGGCGTCGTCCTCGACGTGGACGGTCGAGCCGACTCGCACCACCGAGGTGTCGAGGTCGGAGGCGTCGATCACCGTCGCCGAGCGAAGCTTGTCCTCGAGCTGCGCGATCCGCGCCTCGAGCATCGCCTGCTCGTTCTTGGCGTCGTCATACTCGGCGTTCTCGGAGATGTCGCCGAATTCACGCGCCTCCTTGATCCGAGCGGCGACCTCGCGCCGACGGGTGGTCGACAGCTGTTCGAGCTCGGCCTTGAGGCCGACCAGACCTTCGGGAGTGAGGATGACGTCCTTGGGCATTGCTTGGACCTGTATCAGACGGTTTTTGGACGAGAAAAAACCCGCTCAGCGGGCGAGAAACCCACCATCCCGCGAGCGTGGCGGCGGAAGTATAGACGCACTACCCAGTGACTTTGAAGACAAAGAAGGCCCGCCGTGTCGGCGGGCCTTCGGCGCTACCGTCCGCACCCGAGGACCGGGTGCGTGGAGCGAGCAGCTGCTGGGCTAGTCCTTCGGGTTGACGGCGTCCTTGACGGCGTCGCCGGCGTCGCCGATCTTGTCCTTGGCCCCGCCGACCGCCTTGTCGACCTTGCCCTCGTTCTTCAGGCTGTTGTCGTCGGTGAGGTCTCCGGCAGCTTCCTTCACGCGGCCTTTGGCGTCATCCATTGTTCCATCACCCATGTGGGCGCTCCTTTCGAGGATTCCCTTTGGAGCTACCCCGGAACGACGTCCGTCGAACCTCAGGATCCCTTATCCGCCTCGACCTGCTCCGCGAGCTTCTCGCTCAGATAGCCGGCCTTGTCGGCCCGGCGTTCGTGCTGACGGGCTTCCTGCTGATCGATGGACTTCCGGGCGCGCCGGCGCTCGGCGGCCTCGAGATCACGCTGCGACTCCAGGAGCTCCTCGGTGTCGTGATCCTCGCTCATCTCGGTAGTCAACCGTAGCGCTCGCCCAGGACCTCCCCCCGGCGCGGCCCGCCGCGGCTACCTGGGCCCGTGTCCCTGGATCTCGTCGGCCTGCTGGAAGGTCGGGCGGTTGACCCACTCGATCAGCGGCTGGGTGATCGCGCCGATCGCCCGGAACTGGATCGAGTCCGAGCACATCTGATCGCCGGCTTTGCAGACCCCGTCGGCGGGGTACACCTGAGCGGGAGATTCCGTCGACGCCTGGGTCAGCGACGCGTCGAGTGCGACTCGGCAACGGGCGAGCGACCCACCGCCGCAGAACACCCGGTTCAGCTTGCCCCTGACCCGCTTGCCCAGCGCCGCGCGCAGGTCCTTCTGGACGATCCCGTAGAAGCCGACGTCGAACGAGGAGCCGAGGTGCGGACCGCTGGTACCGTGGCCGGGCTCGTCGTTGATGGCGAAATCGCTCTCCACCGAGTCGAGCAGCGGCGATCCGAGGACGGGCGAGAACTCGGCCTTGACCAGGAGCGGCCACCAGGCGTCCATGATCCGCACGGCGTCGGTCTGGTCGTAGTTGCCGCTCGCCCCCGGGTGCGCGCGGTTGATCCGATGGGCGCCGCTGGCCACCCAGGCCCGCAGCTCGGCGACGGCGGTGGCGAGCGCCGGGCTGGTGGGGTGGCCGATGACCTGCAGCGCGTAGGGCAGCACTTCGACGCCGCGGAGATCCTGGGTCCCCGCATTGCCCATCGCGTTGATCAGGTCCGCCAGGCTGAGCTTGTGCCGCCCGCCCGCGAGGTAGCCGTTGATGTTGTTGTCGAGCAGCGTCGAACGGTAGATCGAGGAGAACTCCTGACCGGTGGCCGCGTCGTTGTATCCCGGGGCCTGCTTGTTGTTCCAGCTGGTCAGGTAGGACTGATCGATCGTTTGCGGATGGGCGCGCTGCGGCGTCTGCTGCTCCGACAGGCTGCTCGGGGTGAGCTGCGCGGCCGGGTGATAGCCGCGCCAGGCGTACCGCGGGTAGGTCGGGAACAGCGGGTTGGTGCCGGCGGCCCTGACCGGGTTCAGCCCCGAGTTGAAGTACGCGATGTGCTTGTCGTCGCTGTAGAACCAGTTGAACGTGTAGCCGACCTTGTAGGCCGCGTTGAAGAAGTCGCGCGGGCTGCGCATCCGCGCCGGGTCGTTGAAGCGCTCGAAGCCGACCGCCGAATCGAGCTCGTGCATGTAGGTCGAGCGCAGGTTGCAGTAGGCGATCGGTCTCCCCTTGATCGTGGCTCGGGCAGTCACGATCCCGTAAGCGGTGCGCTGGGTCTGGAGGGTGACCGAGCCGGCCGGGGTCGAGTCGGCCAGGTTCGGATGCCAACTCTCGCTCCGGGTCAGGGTCTCCATCTGGGTGCAGTGGCCACGCAGGAGGTAATAGTCGGAGCTGAGCGCCGGCTTGCCGCCCGCAGGGTTGCAGAGCGGAACCGCGAAGCTGTCGATGATGTTCTGGCCCGCCGACGTGGCCGACCAGGCGTAGTCCCTGCCGTGGCCGAGCTCGACGTAGAGATTGACCCCCGGGAAGGCCGCGCCATCGGCGTCGATCCCCGGCCCGTGGATGTCCTCCTCCATCAGGATCTGGGGGGTGAAATAGGAGACCTGCGGGCCCATCACCGCGAGCGGGTGCCCGCTGGCGCTGTGCTTCGCGCTGATCAGCAGCGCGTTCGACATATTCCCGGGGAAGGCGAGCAGGCCTGGGCCG
The DNA here is from genome assembly GCA_963744755.1 of uncultured Solirubrobacterales bacterium. Taxonomy (GTDB): domain Bacteria; phylum Actinomycetota; class Thermoleophilia; order Solirubrobacterales; family Solirubrobacteraceae; genus Palsa-465. Next base: position 562,815 of record CAVUUS010000001.1, read on the forward strand.
GCGTTCGAGGCCGGGCCCAGTCCGTTGCCGATCGGCGTGGACTTGGCTGCGCCCGCGCGGTGTGCGACCCGGGCCCGGTCCGCCGCGCCGGCCGGAACGGAGCCGCCGACCACGTGGTTGACGTACTGCACCGAGCCCCGATCGGGCATGGCCAGCTTGGCCAGCGTCTTACGGCTGGGGCGCGCCAGCGTCTGATAGGGGAACGACTTCCCGCGGACCGTCGTGGGCGCCTCGGGATCGGCGGGGTCGACGAAGCTGAGGAAGGTGCCGAAGCCTGAGTGGTCGGCCCTCGCGCGCCGGACGCGGTGCCGGTGGCGCTTGCCCGATTTACGCTTCGCCGCCGGCTTCACGAACTGCGGCGACCCCGCGACATTGCTGCGCTCTGCGCCGAAGCGCGCCGCCATCTGCTGGTAGAGCACGGCATTGGCGACCTGGTCACCCCCGCCGTTGCCGAAGATCCCGCCGACCAGCGTGGCGATCGAGACCAGATCCTCGAGCGTGAACGGCTGCGGCGTGAGACCGAGGACGGTGTACTCGGCCGGCATCTTGGTGGCGAGCATCAGCGGGTTCTTGGCCGCGGTGATGTAGGCGTTGATGCCCGCCACATAGTTGGTCGCGTCGGACAGGATCTGCTGGCCGTCGGGCCCGGCCGCGATGTGCTGTACCTGCGCGGTGAGATCCTGCTGGGTGTACGGCTCGCTGGCCCAGACGCTCGTGTCCATCGAGACGTTCGCCCCGCCCGCGAAGCCCGCCAGGTCGCCCTGGCCCGCGTGACGCAGGGCGTCGACGAAGAAGAGCCGGTCCTCGGCGGTCGCGTAGCCGACCCCGAACATCAGGGCGGGCCGGGTGTCGCCGTAGATGTGCGGAACGCCGAACTGCTTGTCACGCACGATCGTGACGCCCGGCTCGGGGCTCTCGGTGGGCCCGACGTCGCCCGTCGGCACGCCGAAGGTGGCGTCCTTAAAGTAGTTCCCGATCCGCGCAGGCTGGATGCCCGGTACCGCGGTGGTCAAGCTGGAGTACATCGCGAGCTGATCGTCGTTGTGCGCCGGCCGCGCCTTGGTCAGCTCGTAGATACCGAGCTGGGCCGCGTTCACGAGGCCGTTCGTGCCGGGCGGCAGGACGTTGCGGAAGCCTCCGGAGTCGTTGGTCCCGTACGGCTGCACCACCGCGCCGGCCGCCCCGGGGAAGACGAGCGCCGAAAACAACGCGACCGTCGCGAGTGCTGCGGCGAGCACGGCAGCGCTCGCGCCGATCGATGACCAGGGCCTCATCCTCTCTCTTCCGCCACGTTACTCCCCGCGGCCTGAGCCTGGTCGAGAAACTGGCCTATATGGCCAGTTTCTCGACCAGGCTCAGGCCTGATCCGTCTCCGGCGCGAAAGCGTTACGCGAGGGTGGCGGCGCGGGTCAATTCAGCGCCGGAATCGCGACAAACCTCCGGGGCCGGGGCCGGGGCCGGGACCTGCGGGGCCGGGGCCGCGCTCGCCGCTTCGGCGACGAACTCGCCGATCAACGCCCTCGCGGCGTCGATCGAGGGCGCGGTCTGGACCGCCGCCTGGAGCGCGCGGGTACCCGCCCGCGGCGCCCGGACATCGGCCAGTCGCTCGATGTACCAGGGGTAGAACTTCCGCAGGTAGCGCGAGGCGCGCTCGGGGCCGAGGTGCTCGCAGGCTCGCGAGATCACCCAGTCGAGCTCGTCCAGGACCTCCGCCGAAGCCGGGCCGTCGTCGCCGCGAGCGCCCAACAGCTGCGAGAACAGCCACGGGTTGCCCAGCGACCCGCGGGCCAGCAGGACACCTGCCGCCCCCGTCCGCGAGAACGCGTCCCGGGCCTGCGGCGCGGTGTGCAGTCCGCCGGAGATCAGCACCGGCACCGGCAGCTCGTCCACCAGCGCACGGGCCAGCTCGTAGTCGGGGGCGCCCTGGTGGCGTTGCGAGGCGTGGCGAGGATGGATGCTGAGGCCGGCCACGCCCGCGTCGTAGGCCAGCCGGCGTGCCAGGTCCACCCCGGAACGGTCGCCCGGCCGCAGACCTGTACGCAGCTTCACCGTGACCGGCAGCCCGCTGCCGCGCGCCGCCGCGCGCGCCAACGCCACGGCCAAAGAGGGATCGTCGAGCAGGGCGGCGCCCGCCCCCGTCTTGCACACCTTCGGGACCGGACAGCCCATGTTCAGATCGATCAGGTCGGCACCCGCGGCGGCCACGCGCTCGGCGGCGGAGGCCATCACGTCGGGATCGTGTCCGAACAGCTGCACCGAGACCGGGTGCTCGTCAGGGTGGATCCGCAGCAGCTCGGTGCAGGTGCGCTCGTTGCCGTAGTGCACGGCGAAGCTCGAGACCATCTCCGAGACCGCCAGGCCGGCGCCGTAGCGTTTGGCCTGCAGGCGCACGAACCAGTTGCCGATCCCGGCCAGCGGGGCCAGCACCACCCGGTTGGGAATGCTGACGCCGCCCAGCGTCCAGCGGTCGGTGAGGGACGTTGCCATCCGGTTCATGGTACGAATCCGGGCGTGGACCTCGGCGCGATCTTGAATCCTTGGGTCGAGGTGGTGCAGCAGCTTGTGCCGGGAGTCGAGCTGTTCGACGCGCACACTCACCTCGGTGAGAACGACCCAGACGGCATGCGCCAGAGCGCGCCGGAGCTGCTGGAGGGGCTGCGGAGTGCCGGGGCCCGAGGCGCGTTCGTGTTCCCCATGCACGAGCCCGACGGCTACCCGCCCGCCAACGACATGGTGCTGGAGGCGGCGGCCGGCTCCGATGGCCTGCTCGTCCCCTTCTGCCGCGTGAAGCCGGGCAACGGAGCCGTGGCCGAGGCGCTGCGGTGCCTCGAGGCCGGTGCGCGCGGGATCAAGCTGCACCCTCGTGCTGAGGAGTTCACCTTCGATCATCCCGAGGTCCGCTCGCTCGTCGGCCTGGTCAACGAGCGCGCGCTGCCGATGCTGATCCACGCCGGCCGCGGCATCCCGGCGCTGGGAGAGCACGTGGTCGTGCTGGCGCGCGAGTTCCCGAACGCCCGGATGATCCTCGCCCACGCCGGGATCTGCGACCTCTCGTGGATCTGGCGCGTTGCTCCCGATGTGCCGAACCTGTTCTTCGACACCGCCTGGTGGCTGCCCGCCGACCTGCTGTCCCTGTTCTCGCTCGTCCCGCCGGGTCAGATCCTGTTCGCCAGCGACGCCCCCTACGGATCGACGGGCATGTCCGCCGCGATCCAATTCCGGCTGGCGCTCCAGGCCGGCCTGTCGCCCGAGCAGATTCGCTCGATCGCCTCCGAGCAAGCTCTGCGGATCGCCGCACGGGAGCTCCCGCGGCCCGTCGGACCCGCCGTCGGCGAGCGCGAGCAGGCTCCGCATCTGTTGCTCGATCGCCTGTCCGAGTTCCTGATACTCGGGACGATCACCTCGATGCGGGGCGGCGACGGGACCGAGATGCTCGGGCTGGCCCGGCTGGCCTGCGATGTCCCGGCCGAGATCGACGACGCTCCCGTGTTCTCCGCCGTCCGCGGTCTGATGGACGCACACGACGAGTTTTTCGCCGCCTATCCGGAGGACCGGCGACGGATGGCGTTCCTGATCCTCGCCATCGCCGCCGCGCGGACTCCCGACGTGCCGATCCCCAGCGTTTAGGACGCGAGGACCTGGTTGCGCTCCCAGATCAGGCGCAGCCCGATCAGCGTGAGAAAGTCGTCCACCTCGTCGATCGTCTCACGGACGAACGGGACCAGCGCGCCGGCCAGCCCCCCGGTGGCGATCACGGCGGTCGAGGCTCCGAGCTCCACCCGCAGTCGGCGAACGATCCCCTCGACCTGACCGGCGAATCCGTAGACGATGCCGCTGCGGATCGCGTCGACTGTGGACTTTCCGATCAGCGAGCGCGGAGCGGCCAGCTCCACCTTCGGCAGCTTGGCGGCGCGCTCGTAGAGTGCGTCAATCGAGATCTCGGCGCCGGGGGTGATGATCCCGCCGAGGTATTCGCCCGCCGCCGAGACGGCGTCATAGGTGATCGCGGTCCCGAAGTCGACCACCACGCACGTGTCGCGGACGCGGTCGTAGGCCGCCACGGCGTTGACGAGACGGTCCGCGCCGACCTCGTGCGGGTTGTCCATCCGGATCGGCATGCCGGTGCGGATCGTCGGCCCGACCAGCAGCATCTGGTGCCCAAGGTAGCGGTCGGCCATCGTCGTCCACTGCTCGGAGAGCTGGGGCACGGTGGAGGAGACGATCGAGGCGTTGATGTCCCCGAAGCCGAGCCCCCGCAGCCCGAGCAGGTTGGCCAGCGCCGCGCCAACCTCGTCCTGGGTGGATTCGCGGACCGTGGCGAAGCGCCAGTGCTCGGTGACCGTGCTCTCGCCCGGCTTGAACACGCCGAAGTGCGTCTGGGTGTTCCCGACATCGACGACTAGCAGCATGGCCGAACCCTATCCGCCCGCTCTAGAGCAAGCTAAAGCCGCGGCCTCAGATCAGGGGCGGACCGGCCAGCCGAACGTCCTGGCCGGGCCCGAGCGAGGCGAGGGCCCGATCGAGCCGACCGCCGCCGGGCAGGGTCAGCTCGGGATCGAGCTCGAGTAGGGGCACGATCACGAACCTCCGGGAGTCCAGCTCATCATGGGGCAGGCGCAACCGGGCGGAGGCATAGCGCAAATTCCCCAGCAGCAGTAGGTCGACGTCGATCACCCGAGGGCCGTGGCGAATCCCTCCGGCCGCGCGCCCGACCTCGCGCTCCACTGCCTTGCACGCGTCGAGCAGTTCCTCGGGTCCGAGCGCGGTCTCGATCCGCACGCAGGCATTGAGGAACTCGGGTTGGTCGAGCACCAGCCCCACGGGCTCGGTGTCGTAGACCGATGACGAGGCACGAACCTCGACCGCGTGAGACGGGAGTGCGCGCGTCGCGGCGAGCAGATGCGCACGCCGCTCCCCGACGTTCGAGCCCAGGCCCAGGTATCCGACTGTCATCGGCGCTGAAGAGCTGCGGAGTTGCTCTCAGGCCTCGCGCCAGACCTCAACCGAGACCTCGGTCACCGGCAGCGCCAGCGGCGGCTCGGGCTTGGCCGCCTTGACCCACACCGCCCCAGCCTCGTAGCTGTCGAGGAGTCGGTCGGCGACCGCGGTGCAGAGCCGCTCGAGCGTCCGGTAGGTGCGCTGCTGGGCGACGAAGTTGACCGTCTCGCAGACCTGCCCGTAGTCGACGGTGTCCTCGATCCTGTCCGTCACCGTCGCGTCGCACTCCCCCACGTCGAGCCTGATATCGAGCAGCAGCCGCTGTCCGACCTCGCGCTCCGCCGCGGTCACGCCCACGTGCGTGTACAGCGACAGGCCGCTGATCTCGATCGTGACCTCCGGCTCGGAGTGCCCTTCCTCGTCCTCGTCTTCGTCCTGATATTCCTCGGGCTCGTCGCTCACGCGCGGAACGTAGCAGCCGTGGGCCCGGCGGCCGCCGCGACCATCAGCGCATCGCGGACCGGCGCCACATCGTGAACGCGGAACACGCTGGCGCCTCGTTCGAAGGCGATCACGTTGCTGGCGATCGTCGCCGCGAGCCGATCGTCTACCTCGCGTCCGGTGATGCGCCCCAGGAACGACTTGCGAGAGGTGCCGATCACCACGGGCCGGCCGATCGCCGCGATCTCCTGCAGCCGCCGGAGCAGCTCCAGGTTGTGCTCGCCCGTCTTGCCGAAGCCGATACCCGGGTCGAGCCAGATCCGGTCCTCGGCGATCCCGTGGTCGATGGCGAACGCCATCCGCTCGATCAGGAACGCCTTGACCTCCCCGACGACGTCGCCGTAGCGCGGGTTGGACTGCATCGTGCGCGGCTCGCCCAGCATGTGCATCAGGCAGACGTCGGCGTCGGCATCGGCGACCAGGGCGGCGAGCTCCGGATCGGCTCGCAGTCCGGTGACATCGTTGACCATCGTCGCGCCGGCCTCGAGCGCCGCCGCGGCGACGACCGCCTTGGTCGTGTCGATCGAGATCTGGGCCGTGACCCCGGCTGCGAGCAGCCCTCGGATCACCGGGACCACCCGCCGGAGCTCCTCCGCCTCCGGCACCGGCTCCGCTCCCGGACGGGTCGACTCGCCGCCGATGTCGAGGATCCGCGCGCCCTCTCGCTCGAGCTTGAGTCCGTGCGCGATCGCCGCGCCGGGGTCGAGGAAGCGGCCGCCGTCGGAGAACGAGTCCGGCGTGACGTTGACCACGCCCATGATCGTGAATCCGGTCACGGCGGTCCCTCGCCGGGCCAGTGGCCGTGGCGGTCGAAGTACTCGCGGGCGCGCTCCTCCTCGTCGCGGTCGCGGTTGCTCTCGACGCTCATTCGGAACATCCAGTTGATCATCCAGACCGTGACCGCGATGCCCAACACCACAACTCCGGTGCCCGCCAGCAGCGAATGGGTATCGAGTCGGGTGGAGACGCTGGCATGCCCCAGGACGATCAACACGATCCCGGCCACCGCGAGGCCCAGCGGCAGCCAGACGCGCACCGCCCTGACGGCGAGACCGGCTCGTGGCTTGCGACCCACCACGGTTAGCGAAGAACGCACGTAAGATCGATTTCCATGCTCGCTCCCGCACGTTACCTGGCCGACTTCGCGCGTTTCGTCGCCACCAAGGGCTCTCAGGAGCGCCATGACATCGAGGCATTACGTGAGCTCGAGCAGCGTCCGCTCGACCTTCCGACCGGACTCGAGCTCGAATGGCTCGGGGTCTCCGGCTACCGGATGAGCTACGAGGGGCAGGACCTGTACATCGACCCGTACGTCTCCCGCGTGGGTCTCCGGTCTTTGATCAGGCGCGAGCCGGCGATCCCGAACCCGGTGAGCCTGGACCGCTTTATCGGGACCAGCCCGGGCGCCGTCGGCGTGCTCGTCGGGCACACGCATTTCGACCACGCAGTCGACGCTCCCGCCATTGCCCGGCGTTTCGGCTGCCCGGCCTACGGCTCGCGGTCGCTGGTCGCGCTGATGCACCTGCACGGCGCAGGCGAGCTGGCGGTCCAGGTAGAGCCGTACCGGCGCTACGAGTTGGGGCCCTACACGGTCAGCTTCACTCCCAGCCTCCATTCGAAGCTGGTGCTCGGCCTGGCCGTGCCGTTCGCCGGCGAGCTCACCTGCGAGCACCTGGACGCCCTCACCCCGGGGGCGTACCGCTGCGGCGAGGTCTGGGGGATCCTGATCGAGGTCGCCGGGGTGAGCTTCTACCACCAGGGCAGCGCGAACCTGATCGACGAGGCGATCCGCGATCACGATGTTGACTTCTTCCTGGCGGGGGTGGCCGGGCGCGGCTTCACTCCCGACTACTGGCGCCGGATCCTGCGTCGGCTGAGCCCACACACGATCGTCCCCACGCATTACGACGACTTCTTCCGGCCGCTCGACGCCGAGATGGGGTTGACCACGAACGTCAACCTCGCCCACGTACCCGACGAGATCCGCTCGGTCAGCGCCGATTTCTCGGTCGCCGCGCTGCCGTTGCTGAACGGGAGCCGCCCGTGAGGCGCCGGCTGAGCCTGGCCGCGTGTGCGCTGGCGCTGGCCTCAGGCATCATCGCCCTCGGGCCGATGGCGCCCGCGCGCGCCGCGACCGCCGCGATCACGATCGCCGACCTGAACGCGCAGCGCAGCGCCAATGGCCTGCCCGCCGGGCTGACGGAGGACCCGACGTTGTCGGCCGACTGCCTGCTCCACGACCTGTACATGGCCAAGAACAACCTGCTCACCCACGCCGAGGTGACGGGTAATCCGGGGTACACGTCCGGCGGGGCCTATGCGGGACAGAACGCCGTCCTCAGCCGTGGCTCCGGCTGGATCGCCGGCAACCCCTACGAGGATGCGCCGCTGCATCTCGATCAGCTGCTGGCTCCCCGCCTGCTCACCTTGGGAAGCGCCGATGCCGGCGGCTTCAGTTGCACGACGACGTTCCCCGGGTGGACCCGTCCCGATCCGGCTGCGCCGACCATCTACACCTATCCGGGCGACGGCGCCACGATCTATCCCGGCGAGACCGCCAGCGAAATGCCCTACACCCCGGGGCAGCTGGTGGGACTCGCCCCGGGCACCCGCACCGGCCCGTACCTGATCGTCCTCGTCGATGCCCCGGGACAGAGCCCCCTTGACAACCCGGCCACCCTCAGCCAGGCCACGCTCACCGGGGCGTCCGGACGCGTAGCCGTGAAGACGATCGACGGGACCGCGGTCCCCCCGGGCGGGTCCGTCTCGATGCTCGCGGCCTACATGTCACCCGGCGGTTTCATCGTGCCGGTCAAGCCGCTGCTGGCCGGCGTCACCTATCAGGCCCAGGTCGTGGTCGGCTTCGCCGGGCTGAGCGTCACCCACAGCTGGTCGTTCACCACCACGGGAACCGACCCGGCCAGCAGCATCAGCGCTCACGGTTCCACGCTGAGATTCAGATCCGGCTCGCCGCGGCCGGCGGTGGTCAGCTTCCGGCGGGCCAACGGGGCGCGGGCGCACACGATCTCGCTGAGACCCGGCGCGCACGCGCACGTGAAGCTCCACGCCGGCAGCTGGCAGGCGTGCGCGTCGCAGGCGCCGACCCCCACCTACGTCCCGTATCAGCGCTGCCTGACCATCCTGGTCACCGGCAAGCCGACGCTGGGCTTCGGCAAGCCAACCCCGCAGGGCAAGCGTCTGGCCGTCGGGCTGCAGTTCGGAGCCGTTCTGCGGGGGCACACGGCGACGCTGACCCTCACGCCGCTGACGTGCTCGCATCACGGCTGCCGGACCACCACCGGCCAGCCGACAACGCAGAAGCTGGTTCTGCGGCGCCGGACGGTCTCCGTGCCGCTGCCGCCCCCGGGTCACGGGCTCAGGCTGCGACTGTCAACGGCCGCCTTCCAGCTCGGCGACGCGCCCTGGGCCGCCGCCCACGCGGCAACCACCTTCAGGCGCTAGGCGGAAGAATCGCCCCCAGGGCGATTACTTCCAACCGAGTGATTATCTGATCGCCCCCAGGGCGATCAGATAATCACTCGGCCGTGCCGCCGGCGAGGCCCGGGCGGGGGAGCGGGCGCGGGGTCTCGCGCCCGGCGCGCTCGGCCGATGCGGGCGGCATCGGAAGCTCGGGCGGGGGCGGGGCCTCGGCGCCGAAGACCTCTTCCTCGGTCCCTCCAGCGAGCAGCGCCACAAATTGGTCGCTCTCGATCGTCTCGCGCTTGATCAGAACCTCGGACAGCTTGGCCAGCGCCTCCTTGTGGGTGCTGAGGATGTCGGTGGCCTGCACATGGGCCGACTCGACGATCCGGCGGATCTCGTCATCGATCTCCCGGGCGATCTCGTCGGAATAGTCGGGCTCGGAGGAGAACTCGCGTCCCAGGAACGGCATGCCGTGGTCGTGCCCGAACACGCGCGGACCCAGCTTCTCCGACATCCCAAAGCGCATCACCATCTGCTTGGCGGTGGCCGTCACCTTCTCGAGGTCGTTGGAGGCGCCGGTGGTGATCTCGTCGAAGATGATCTCCTCCGCGGCGCGACCGCCCAGCGTCATCGCCATCGTGTCGAGCAGCTCGGCCCGGGTGGTCAGGAACTTGTCCTCGGTGGGGAGGGAGATCGTGTAGCCGAGGGCCTGGCCTCGGGAGATCACCGAGATCTTGTGGACCGGATCGGAGTTCGGCAGATAGTGGCCGACGATCGCGTGGCCCATCTCGTGGTAGGCGGTGATCTTGCGCTCCTTGCCCGACATCACGCGGGTCTTCTTCTCGGGCCCGGCGATCACCCGCATGATCCCTTCCTCGAGCTCGACCTGGGTGATCTCGCGCTTGCCGTTGCGAGCGGCGAGCAGGGCGGCCTCGTTGACCAGGTTCGACAGGTCGGCGCCGGTGAAGCCCGGGGTCTGCCCGGCCAGCGCGTCGACGTCGATCTCCCGGGCCAGCGGCTTGCCCCGGGTGTGCACCTCGAGGATCTTCTTCCGGCCGCCGCGGTCGGGACGGTCGACGACGATCTGGCGGTCGAAGCGGCCGGGGCGCAGCAGGGCCGGGTCGAGGATGTCCGGCCGGTTGGTGGCGGCGATCAAGATGATGTTGTCCTTCATCTCGAAGCCGTCCATCTCGACCAGCAGCTGGTTGAGCGTCTGCTCGCGCTCGTCGTGGCCGCCGCCGAGGCCGGCGCCGCGATGGCGCCCGACTGCGTCGATCTCGTCCATGAAGATGATGCAAGGGGAATTTTGCTTGGCCTGCTCGAACAGGTCACGCACGCGCGAGGCGCCCACGCCGACGAACATCTCGACGAAGTCCGAGCCGGAAATCGAGAAGAACGGCACGCCCGCCTCGCCGGCCACGGCGCGGGCGAGCAGGGTCTTGCCGGTGCCCGGCGGTCCGTACAGCAGCACGCCCTTGGGGATGCGCGCACCGAGCGCCTGGAATTTCTTGGGGTTCTCGAGGAACTCCTTGATCTCGTGCAGCTCCTCGACCGCCTCGTCGACCCCGGCGACGTCACGGAAGGTGATCTTGGGCGAGTCGACCGACATCCGCTTGGCTCGCGACTTGCCGAACGACATCACCTTCGAGCCCCCGCCCTGGACCTGGTTCATCAGGAAGATCCAGAACCCGATGAAGATCACGAAGGGCAGGATGTAGGTCAGCAGCGAGAGCCAGCCGTTGGAGGCCTTGCCCTGGATGTCGAACTGCTGCGGCTGCAGATTGGTCCTCGCCTCGTTGATGATCGTCGAGACGTAGTTGTCGGGGAATCCGACCGTGTACTTGACGCCGGCGATGGTGGTGACGTCGGCCGTGTTGTCCTTCTCGTGCAGCGACAGGCTCTGGATCTGCCTGTGGTCGAGCTGGTTGATCAGGTTGCCGAAGGTCTGCTTCGGGGAGTGGCTCGAGCTGCCGATCAGCTTCTGCGCGAAGAACGCGAGCACCACCACGATCAGAATCGGAAACGCTGCGCTCTTGAAGAACCTGCTCATAGAATGGTTTCGCGCATTCGGCGCGGCGGCTCGGAAGCGGGAACGGTCAAGCGTAGCAGGGCTCCTGCGGAGCCTTTGCAGAACTCGCCGGGGCGAATTCGCTGGAGCGCCCGGCTGGATTTCTGCCGCATCAGCACTACTCCTTCAACGCCGCCACGAACGGCAAGTTGCGGTAGCGCTCGCCATGGTCCAGGCCGTACCCGATCGCGAACCGGTCGGGAATCTCAAACCCTACGTAGCGCGTGTGTAATTCGACCTTGCGGCGCTCGGGCTTGATCAGGAGCGCGCAGACCTCGAGTGAGCGAGGGCTTCGACCGGCCAGATTGCGCAACAGATATTGCAGGGTCAGCCCCGAGTCGACGATGTCCTCGACGATCAGCACGTCGCGATCCTCGATCACCGCGTCGAGGTCCTTGAGGATCCGCACGACCCCGGAGGACTTCGTCGCCGACCCGTAGGAGGCGACCGCCATGAAGTCGACTTCGCAGGGCACCTCGAGCTGGCGCATCAGGTCGGAGAGAAAGAACACCGCGCCCTTGAGCACGCCGATCAGAACCAGGTCCTTGCCCGCGTAGTCGCGCGAGATCTCCGCAGCCAGTTCTCCCACCCGCCGCGCGAGATCGTCGGCCGGCACGAGGATGTCCCCGATCGCGTCGTCGTCGGTCGCGGGCACGGGCCTAGTCTATGGGCGCGCGCCCTGTGGGCGGGCGTCCAGCCGGCGGCGAGACTGAGTGGACGGCCTGGCTGATGGCGTCGGGTGACCGGGTCACTGTTCGGTGACGGTCAGACGAACGGCGGTGCGAGTCTCCGCAGTGACCTTGAAGCGCTCGGCGGTGGCCACGCCGGCCACCCAGGCGATCTCGCCCCCGGACTCGACCACCGCCACGCTCCGGCGCAGATCACGCGGCACGCGGCGGGCCGTGAACAGGTCCTGCAGGCTCTTGCTGCCGTTCAGGCCCAGTGGCCGCATCCGATCGCCGGGACGCCAGGAGCGCACCACGAGGTCGGGGCCGAGCGTGTCGCGATCGAGCACCCCCGGGGACCGCGCCGGCGGGCCGAGTTCGCAGCGGACCTCGCGACCGGCAAAGCTGACGGATCCAGGGATTCCCAGCCGGACCGCGGGCACCGGCCCCGATTGCGGCCCAGGGGCCGCACGGCGCTCGATTCGCAGGATCCCGTATTCGCTGACCGCGCGAAGGCCGTTTCCGAGATCGAGCTCGCTGGTTCCCGCCGGATTCAGCGCCACCAGGGCCTCTGCCCTCCGGCCGGCTCCGGGGGCGATCCCACCGACCGTCTGATCGGCCATGCGCTGAATCACCAGCGCCCGCAGGGCCGGGGCAAGGTCCCGGAGTTCCTGGAGGGGAAGTTCGCTGCGCCCGCCCAGCCGATCTTCGACGAGCGCGTCGAGCACCGACGCCTCCTCGCGCAGTGTCGCGGCCAGCGCCAGGATGTTCTGCTCGGCCGCCGGGTGGACCTCGCGGACCGCGGCGAGCAGGCCGGTCCTGATCCGGTTGCGCGCGAAGGCATCCGAGCTGTTGCTCTCGTCCTCGCGCCAAGCCAGTCCGCGCGCACGGCAGTACGCGGCCGTCTGCGTCCGCGAGAACTGGAGCAGCGGGCGGATCAGCCGGCCGTCCCGCGGGCTCATCCCCAGCAGCGCCCGCCGGCTCGGCGACGAAGCCAGCCGGTAGAGGATCGTCTCGACCTGATCGGTGGCCGTGTGGCCGGCCGCGACATCGGCTCCGCGCTCGAGCGCGATCTGACCGGCGGCGCCATAGCGCTGATCGCGCGCCCAGGCCTGCAGATTTCCGATGACCGGCGCCGACGGGCGCGTCACGATCAATTCGACCCCCAGCTGCTCGCAGATCGCGGCGCAGTGACGCGCGTCCGCATCGGCTGCCTCGCGCAGGCCGTAATTCACGTGCAGCGCCGTGACCACCTCGACCCCGGCGACCCGGACGGCCAGGTCCAGCAGACAGGTCGAGTCCTGGCCGCCCGAGTACATCGCCACGACCGCCTGGCCTGGGCGGAGCAGCCCCTCGGAACGTGCCGACTCGAGGATCGGGTCCACGGAATCCGGATCCGGGCCGCGCGCGCTCAACCCTCGCCTCGCCGCCGGGCATCCAAGGGAGCCTGGGGCAGAAATGTTCGGCGGCGGGACCTCGAGGAGAACGAGGCCCCGTCGCCCGCGGGCGAGTCGGCCCGCCGCGTCGGCCGTAGGCGCTCGTCACGTTTCCGGCGGCGCCTCGCGGACCCGAGCCCGGTGTTACCCGTCCACGCGCCCACGATCCAGCCTGTTGCCTTGGTTGATCTCGTAGGTCTACTCGCCATGCGCCCCTCTGTCAACTGATCCTAATCTTGCGGCCCGTGCCCGAGACCATCCACCTGCATCCCACGGCCCCCCTGGCCGACCGGGTTCTCCTCCCCGGAGACCCGGGACGCGCGCTGCTGCTCGCGCAGGAGCTGCTCGAGAGCCCGAGGATGTTCAACCACAATCGCGGCCTGTGGGGCTACTCGGGGACGGCTCGGGACGGCGCCGGGCTGACGATTCAGAGCACGGGCATGGGCGGTCCCAGCGCGGCGATCGTGATCTCCGAGCTGATCGAGCTCGGGGCCGAGCGGCTGCTGCGCGTCGGCACGTGTGGCGGACTGGATCCGTCGCTCGAGCTCGGGGAGCTGGTCATCGCGGGGGAGGCGCTGACCGGAGACGGAACCAGTCGCGTGCTGGCCGGCTCCGACCGGGTGGCACCGACCGGCGCGATGCTGGCCGCTCTGCAGGCCGCGGCCGGTGGCGCGGTGCGCACAGGCCTCGTGGTCTCCACCGATCTCTTCTATGGCCCGGGCCGGCGCGAGCAGGAATGGGCGGCTGCGGGGGCGATCGCTGTCGAGATGGAAACCGCGACGCTGTTCGCGCTGGCTGCCGGCGGGGAGTTCGAGGCCGGATCGGTGCTGATCGTGACCGACCGCGTTCTGCCCGACCGCCTGCGGATCGACGCGCAGGCGCTCCGCGCCGCGGAGCTGCGGGTCGGCCGGGTGGCGTTGGAGGCTCTAGCGGCCGGTTGACCCGGCTGAGAGCGAGGACTCCAGGCGAGCGAGCGTCTCCTCGATCGAGGAGAGGCGTTGGTCGAGCTTCTTCATCGCATCCACGCCGTCGATTCGATCCTCCAGCCGATCAAGTGCGTCCTCGATCCCCTCCAGGCGCTGCGAGACACCACGCAGCCGCCGCGTGAGCCGCTCGAGGTCGCTCGCCGAGGGGAGATTGAGAGCGCCCATCGCGACCTCCTGCGCGCGCGTGGCGCGCTCGCGCGTCTCAAATGCCTTCGACAGTGCCCCGCTGACCATCGGGTTCTCGAGGAGCTCCTGCGCGAGCTTGCCGATCGCCTCTTCGCTCCCACGCGTCACGCGTTCCCGCAGTCCCTTTTCATCGCTCATGGCTACGTCCGCCTCCTGATCGCCGATCCGTCTGTCGCCGGGCTAGGCTAGCGCTGTGGGTCGGAAGCGGGAGCAATCTCCTGAACTCAAGCTCAAGTCGAGGGTTAGATCAGCCCGAAAGGCGGTCGCGGGCACCCGAGGTGTGCCGGCGATGGCTACAGTCTCGGCAGCTCGCGGCCGATGCGGTTAATGTGGGTAACGCAGTTGACACGCGCCTCGGGGCCTGCGGCCTCGGAAGACAGACCGCGACCACGAACGGTTCTGCGTTGCAAACCTCCTACCCAATCAGTAGCGTCCGGGCGACGCCGCGGCCGTCGCGGCACGTTCTGCTTGAGCCAGCTGGGAGGAGATAAGCCAACGTGTTGAGGAGCCGGAAGCTGCTTGTCGCGCTCGTGAGCGGCGGGTCCGTCCTCGCCGTTTCGGGGATCGCGGCGCTTCCGGTCGCCCAAGCCGACTCCTGCGTGGTCACGGTGACGGTAGCCGGCGGCGGCAAGCTGTCGTTCAACGTGAATGTGCCGGCCGGCACGCCGCTGTCCTCGATCTCGCTCCCGGTGAACCTGCCGGTACTCGGCGTCACCGAGTCTTGTGCCTCCTCCGGCTCGGGGTCGGGCTCCACCGGCACGGGGACGACCGGTTCGACGGGCTCGGGGTCGACCGGATCGGTTTCGGTCCCCACCATCACCACGACGTCGACGGGAACCTCGACCGGCTCTGGCGCACCCTCGCCCTCTGGTTCAGGCAAGAAGCAGCACCCGTCCTCGCGTAAGCACCCGGGCTCCAAGAAGAAGCCGAAGGCAAAGAAGCCCGGTAACAAGAAGCCGTCGAGCAAGTCTCAATCTCCTGGTCAGACTAAGGCCAAGGCGAAGGCCAAGAAGCCGTCAACCGCGCTACGCGGTTCCGGCGGGGTCCCGTCGGCGGGGAACCCGACGTTCTCCTTTTCTTTGCCGGGTCCGGCTCCGTTGGGGGTCCCGAACTTCTTCATCGACAGTTTCCGGATTCCGCCGTTCCTGTTGCCGATCTACCAGGCGGCGGGAATCGAGTACGACGTGCCATGGCAGGTGCTCGCGTCGATCAACGAGATCGAGACCGACTACGGGCGCAACCTCTCGATCTCCAGCGCGAATGCGGTCGGGTGGATGCAGTTCCTCCCCTCGACCTGGAAGCGGTGGGGCGTCGACGCCAACGGCGACGGCGTCGCTGACCCATACAACCCCGTCGATGCGATCTTCGCGGCCGGCCGCTATCTCCACGCCGCCGGGGCGTCGAAGAACCTGGGGCAGGCCGTGTTCGCCTACAACCACGCCGGCTGGTACGTGCAATCGGTGCTGCTCCGGGCGAAGCTGATCGGCGGAATGCCTGATCAGCTGATCGGCGCGCTCAGCGGCCTGGTGCAGGGGCATTTCCCGGTGGCGGCGGCGGCCCGGTATGCGGACGATTCGGTCGAGCGGTTGGCCACTCGGCGGGTGAAGGGCGCGAACGCGGCGATCCCGATCGGCACCACCGCCGGGGCGAAGGGCACATCGATCTTTGCCAAGCAGGGCTCGCCGGTGATCGCGGTCAACGACGGGAAGGTCGTCAAGCTGGGCGAGTCGGCCAAGCTCGGCAAGTATCTGCAGTTGCAGGACGCGACCGGCAACATCTTCACCTACGCCCATCTCGGGTCGATCCCGAAGAGCTATCCGGTGCCCAAGCCGGTGAGGATCACCGCCGCCGACCTCGCGAAGGAGCTCTCGGCCCCGACCCCCAAGCCGGCCACCGGCGCTCCCCTCGCGCCGGCCAGCGCGGGCACGCAGAGCACAACGGCCGGCGCCTCGGTGAAGCCGGCGGCCGCTAGCGCCCCGGCCAAGGCCGCCCCCGCGACCAAGTCCAGCGGCGCCGCCGCGCCCAGGTCCAAGGGCGCCGCCGCCGCGCTGAAGTCCATCACCCCCACGGCCGGCTCGCCGCCCGCCACCGGCGGTGGGGCGTTGGTGAAGGAGCGCTTGTTCGCCAATCCGTCGCGCCCGGCGTCCTATGCCGCGGGCGGGGCGCAGCAGCTGCAGAACGTGGCAGCGCAGATCACCAGCTTCCACAGCTACTTCGCCGACACCCTGCATCTGGCCAAGACGCAGTACACGCTGCAGCCTCTGAAGGCGGGGGCCATCGTGGTGGCGGGCACGATCCTCGGTCGAATCGCCGCGCCCTCGCAGACGACGGCCTCGCACCTGTATTTCATGATCCAGCCGGCGGGGAAGGCCGCCCCCCAGATCGACCCCAAGCCGATCCTGGACGGCTGGAAGCTGCTCGAGGCCACCGCGGTATACCGCGCCGCCGGGGTCGACCCGTTCTTCGGTCCCGGCGCCAAGAACCCCACCGTCGGCCAGGTCCTCTTGATGTCCAAGGAGCAGCTGCAGCAGCGGATCCTGGCCGACCCGCACGTGCAGATCTACCCGTGCGGACGACGCGACATCCAAGCCGGCTCGATCGACCGGCGGATCCTCGCCACGATCGAGTTCCTCTCCGCCTCCGGCCTCGACCCCTACGTCAGCGGCCTGGAGTGCGGACACAACCAGACCGCGAGCACGGGCACCGACGCCGCCGGGGCGACCGGCACCAACGTCGACATCACCAAGATCAACAACATCCCGCTGCTCGGCCACCAGGGCCCCGGCTCGATCACCGACATCACCATCCGCCGGCTGCTCACCCTCCAGTCCGCGATGCGCCCCAACCAGATCATCAGCCTGATGTCGTACAAGGGGCAGAACAACACGCTCGCGCTCCCCGACCACAAGAACCGTCTCCAGGTCACCTACACCCCGCTGTTCGGCCAGAACAAGAAGCTCTCCAAGGAGATCAAGACGATTCTGAAGCCGGGGCAGTGGATCGACCTGATCAACCGCATCAGTCAGATCCCCGAGCCCACGATCCCCACCACCCCCAGCAAGTACGCCGTCAAAACCCACGGCCACTGACCGGGCCATAGCGCCGCTATTTCGCTTCGCCCAGGTCGAATACCCCTGGCCCCTCGGCCCTCCCGACGGGCGTTATCTGCTCCGGCGCCAGGGCGATCCGCCCGAAGCGCCACCGTCCCACGTCGCCGTGTTCATGACGCTCGGTGCCCCCGAGCGCCGCAGTCGACTGGCCAAGCGCAAACAGCGACGTCCGGCCGAGCCCGAGCCTGAGCCGGCGCCGGTGAGTACCGGCCGGGCCACGATCATCGACGTCGGCGAGCCGATGGCGAGCCAGGAACAGGCCCGGACCTGGCTCTCCGCCGCGGGCGAGGACTATCTCGTCGAAGGCCTCGCCGTGCTCAACCGAGCCCTGCATGCGTTCCGCCTGGTCACCGCGGACCCGTACTTGAACTCGGTCGGGCGCGAGGCCACACTGGTGGCGCGGATCGGCTACGGCGGGGGCGAGCAGGTCGCCGACGGCCTCTGGACCGATGCGGTCGAGCTCGAGCTCCGCAGCGAGCGGCAGCGGCGGGCCAGGGTGCTCACCCCCCAGGCTCGCCTGGCCGCCGTGCTCGGCGGCCGTGAGCGAGCCCTGGCCTGCGAGGACCTGACGCTGCGCGCGCGCCTGGACGTCGACCACGGACGCGACCGCGAGGCCGCGCTGCAGGTGCTGGTGGCGCTCGACGCCACGATCGCGGAGGTCGCCACCGACCCGACCGCGCCGATGCTGCCGAAGCGGCTGGACGAGCTCCGCGGGCTGCGCGAGGCGGTAACCAAGGCCGCTCAGCAGGCCCTAACCGGTCCTCTGGATGCGGACTCGCGTGAGGCCGTCGAGTTCGCCCTGGGCCGGATCGAGGCGATCCTCCGGGCGCGCGCCGTCATCAACGCCTAGACAAGCGCGCTCAGGACCGACTCGAGCTCCTGTACGACATCTCCGCTCAGCCGCACCTCGGCGGCCGCATCGAACGGCGTCGTCCCCTGGGTCACGATCGCCACCCGGCCACCGCGGGACAACGTGACCGACGGGAGCTGAGCGACCGGATAGACCTCCAGCGAGGAGCCGATGCACAGCAGCAGGTCGGCCCCGCGCGCCAGCTCCTCGGCCCGGGCGAGCGCGTCGGCCGGCAGGTACTCGCCGAACAACACGACATCGGGCTTGAGCGGATCGCCGCAATCGCACCGCGGGACGCCGCCGACGTCCGACGCCAGCCGGGCTCGCACCTCGGCCAGCTCGTAACGGGCCCGGCAGCGCAGACAGGACGAGTGCGAGATCGTCCCGTGCACCTCGATCAGGTGCCGGGAGCCGGCGCGCTCGTGGAGGCGGTCGATGTTCTGCGTGATCACCGCCTCAAGGCGGCCAGCGCGCTCGAGCTCGACGAGGATCTCGTGGGCCCGGTTCGGCCGCTTGGCCTCGAGCGCCTGAAAGCGGCTGCCGTAGAAGTGCCAGAAGCGCTCGGGATCGCGGCGGAAGACGTCGATGTGGGCGACTTCCATCGGGTCGACGTTCTCCCACAGACCGGTCCCGGGGCTGCGGAAATCCGGGATGCCGGACGGCACCGAGATGCCCGCGCCGGTGAGCGCGACGACCGAGCCGGCCTCGCGGATCATGCCGGCCAGACGGGCCGCCCCCGTACCCGCGCCGGCGTGACGCCCGGCCTCGGCCGGGAAACTGGCTCGGCTGTCCGCTTCGGCGCTCACTCGCCCTTGAAGTGCGGGGCGCGCTTCTGCAGGAACGCCGCGATTCCCTCCTTCGCGTCCTCGGACGCGAAGGAGGTGGCGAAGCCCTGCTTCTCCGCCTCGATCCCGGCGTCGAGATCGCCGGCCGCGGACACCCGCTTGATCTGCTGCACCGATAGCGGAGCCTGTCCGGCGAGCTTGCGCGCCCACGCCAGTGCGATGTCCAGCAGCTCGTGGTCGGCGACCAGCCGGGTGACCAACCCCAGCTCGTACGCCTCCTCGGCGGCGATCGGATCGCCGGTGAGGTTCATCTCGAGCGCCTTCGCCTCGCCGACCAGCCGCGGCAGCCGCTGGGTCCCGCCGAAGCCGGGAATGATGCCGAGGCTGATCTCGGGCTGCCCGAAGCTGGCCGAGTCGGCGCCGATCCGGAAGTCGCAGGCCATCGCCAGTTCGCAGCCACCGCCGAAGGCGAGCGCGTTGACCGCCGCGATCGTCGCCACCGATGAGGTCTCCATCCGGCGCAGAAGCCCGTGCATCCCATCGAGCAGATCTCGGCCCGCGACGGCGTCCATCTTGGTGAATGCCTTGATGTCGGCTCCGGCGCAGAACAGCATCGGGTTGGCCGAGGCGAACACGAGGGCGCGGATCTCGCCGCCGTCCAGAACCGCGTCCCAGAGCTTCTGCAACGCCTCGACGACCTCAGGGGAGATCGAGTTCGCGGGCGGGCGGTCAAGCCAGGCGATCGCCGTATCGCCACGCGACTCGAGCTTGACCGGGCTCTCCTCCCATCCCTTGTCCGGCCGCGCGTAGGGGAAGAATCCCTGCCCGGATTTGACGCCCAGGCGTCCCTGTGCGACCAGCCGGCGAAGGATCGTCGGAGGTTCGAAGCCCGGTCCCCACCGGGTGGCCGCGCGTTCGAGCCTGGCCAGCAGCGCGTCCAGCCCGACCTGATCGGCCCGCTGGAACGGCGGCGGGATGATCCCGGCGCCGGCCATCATCCCCAGGTCGATGTCCTTCATCGAGGCGACCCCCTCCTCGAGCACCAGACAGCTCTCGACCAGCGCCTTCAGCGTGAAGCGATCGACCAGCTCCGCGCCGTCAACCGCCGTGGTCATAGAAGCCCTTTCCGGTCTTGGCCCCCAGATCGCCGCCGGCAACCAGGGAGCGCATCTGCTCGTGGACGTAGAAGCGCTCGCCGTAGGACTCCTCGAGGTACTCGGCCACGTGCAGCACGGTGTCGAGTCCGAGCAGGTCGGCGAGGTAGAACGGACCCATCGGTGCGGCGTCCGACTCGCCCACCAGCTTGTCGATCTCTGCGATCTCGGCGCCGGTCTCGGCCTGGAAGCGCCAGATCTCGGACGCGCTCGAGTTGAGGATCCGGTTGACGACGAAACCGGGCGCCTCGCCGCAGCGAATCGGCATCTTCCTGATCGCCTGGGCGAAGTTGCTGGCAACCTGCACCGTCTCCGGCGAGGTGTACTCGCCCTCCACCACCTCGATCAGCCGCATCACCGAGGCCGGATAGAAGAAGTGAAAGCCGACCACCTTGTCCGCTCGGCCCGTCGCCTCGCCGATCTCGGTGATCGACAGCGCAGATGTGTTCGAAGCGAGGATCGCCTGACCGGGGGTCACCTCGTCGAGCTCGGCGAACACGGCCCGCTTGATGTCGAGCCGCTCCGGCACCGCCTCGATCACGAAGTCGACATCGCCGAACGAGTCGTAATCGGTGGCCCCGGTGATCAACCCGAGCCGGCGCTCGAGCTCGGAGCTTTCGAGCTTGCCCGCGTCCACCTGGCTCTGCCACAGCGCTCGCGCCTTGGCCAGGCCGGCCTGCACAAACTCATTCCGGACGTCCTTGAGCACGACCGGGATCTCGGCGTTGGCGATCGCCTGTGCGATCTCTCCGCCCATCGTGCCGGCGCCGACCACGGCGGCCTTGAAGACGAACATGCGCCTGTCATCTTAGTCTCGGCTGGCCAGCTCGCCGCCGAAGCGCGCGAGGGTGGTGCTGAGCGAGGCGGTCATCGCACGCCCCACGAAGAGAAAGTCGATCACCGGCATGAACACCGAGCGCTTGGTGATCCGGTACTCGAGCGCCAGGGTGACCTCGACGCCTTCCTCCGCCGGGGCAAAGGTCACGCTCTGGCGGCCCCGGATCGAATCGTCCTGCACCTCGAGCTGCTGCCCGGCCAGCGGCTCGTAGGCGACCACGCGCTCCATCACCGAACCGCGACCGGCCGGACCAGACGCCCAGCTGACCGTGGCGCCGACCTCTGGCCAGTCGCCGCTGAGCGCGACGATTCGCTCGAGCCCGTCCACCCACTCCGGCCAGCGGGCGACGTCGTACCAGCACGACTCCGCCTCGTGCACCGTGGCGGGGAACATCATCGCGACCCGGACCGTCCGCATCTTCTCGATTATTCCTCGCCTTCGGAACCGGCGCGGACTAGGGTGCAAGACAGCGATGACCGACAACCTGCCGGACAACATCACGCCGTACACCAATCTCTCGGCCAAGGCCTACCAGCATCCGGCCGATCGCGCGGCGACGGCGGCGCTGAAGGCTGTCCCGATGCTCGACACCGTCGTGCGCAAGCTGATCGAGTGGGGGCTGGAGCGCGCGATGCGTCAGTTCTACCTCGGCAACTCGGTGAAGGTCGGGCCGCACCAGCTGCCGGAGACGTGGACCGCGCACACCGCGATGGCTCGGATCCTCGACATCCGGGATGTGCCCGACCTCTACGTCCATTGGGACGTTCGCGGCGGTGGCTTGGTAATCGGCTCCGGCAAGCCGATGGTCGTGCTCGACGCGCAGTTGATCTCGCGTCTGGGTCCGGGCGAGCAGCGGGCGCTGATCGCCCACGAATTCGGCCATGTGCTCTCCGACCACGTGCTCTACGGAACGGCGCTGCAGATCCTGCTCAGCGTCGGCGGCAACCTGCCGCTGTTGATGGGCCTGCCGTTTCGGGCCGCGCGGACCGTGCTGCTCGAGTGGTTCCGGGCCGCCGAGCTCAGCTGCGACCGGGCGGCGACGCTCGCCGTGCGGGATCCCCGGATCGTCTGCCGGCTGCTGATGGTGACGGCGGGCGGGATGCCGGCGGAAGCGCTCAACCTGGACGCGTTCCTGGCCCAGGCGATGGAGTACCAGAACTGGAACGACCCCAGCGACCGCATGCGGCGGTTCTTCAACGAGATCGGCAACACCCACTCCAACGCCGTGCGCCGCGTCTCAGAGGTGATGGACTGGGTCAAGTCCGGAGAGTACGACCGGATCGTGCGCGGCGAGTACCCGACCCGCGACCAGCCGGAGAACGTCCGCGAGGACGCCGGCGACGCCGTCGAGTTCTACACCGAGCGCTTCAAGGCGATCTTCAAGGAGGCCGCCGACAACATCACCACCCTGGGTTCCCAGGTTGGCGACGTCGGCCAGCAGGTCGCCGACTGGGTGCGCTCGCGCGGTGGCGGCGGCTCCCCGCGCGAGGACTGACCGCTTCTAAAGCAGTGCGCTCGGGAGGCCGATACCCCGGTCAGGGAGCTTCTGCACTTGAGCGGACTCATGTCGAACGCCGAGCGCGCCGCCGATGCGATGGCTCGGCGGTACCGGACGCTGCTCGAACACCTTCCGCAGACCGCGGTCGTGGTGTTCGACAAGGATTTGCGAATCGAGCTCGTGACCGGGTCGGCTCTTCGCGAGACCGGCCTTGACGCAGAGCCGACCGAGCGACTGCGCCTGAAGGACATCGTTCCGCCGGACACCGCCGCCGTGCTGGCCCGTCACTACCGTCGCGCGCTGGCCGGCGAGGAGGTCTCGCTCGATTACCGCTCGGTCCTGAATGGTCGCTCCTACTGGCTGAGCATCGTGCCGCTGTTCGATGACCTCGGCGAGGTCGAAGGCGGGATGGCCGTCACCCTCGACGTCACCGTCCGCGCGCACGCCCAGGATGCGCTGCGACGTAGCGAGGAGCGCTTTCGGAGGGCTTTCGACGACGCCCCGATCGGCATGGCGCTGCTCGCGCTGGACGGTCGGGTGCGCAAGGTCAACTCCGCGCTCTGCCAAATGACCGGCCACGACCAGGGAGATCTGGTCGGCGAATACCTGGCGTCGCTGACCGTCCCCGATGCGGCGGCCCAGCAAGTCGAGGCTCTGGCCCGGTTGATCGCCGGCGATCACGACAGCCACCGCGGCGAGCTGCAGCTGCGGCATAGCGCCGGAGCGCCGATCACCACGGCGATGCATGCCGCGGTCGTGCGTGACGCCCGCGGTGAGCCCGAGCATGTGCTGCTTCAGATCCAGGACGTCAGCGACCGCAAGCGGTTCGAGGATCAGCTGCAGTTCATGGCCGACCACGATCCGCTCACCGGCCTGCTCAACCACCGCGGCCTGCAACGCGAGCTGGACAGCCACATCGCGCGCGGCAGGCGATACGGCACTCATGGGGCGCTGCTCGCGCTCGATCTCGACCAGTTCACCTCGATCCACGACACGCTCGGCCATCGGACCGGCGAGGAACTGATCGTCCGCGTGGCCGGGCTGCTGCGGGAGCGGCTCCGCGACAGTGATGTGATCGCGCGTCTAGGTGGCGACGAGATCGGAATCCTGCTGCCCTACGTGACGCGCGAACAGGCGGAGACCGTGGCGATCGCGCTGAGCACGCTCCTGCATGACGAGGAGTCCGACCCGGGCGCCGAGGGATCGAGCCACCTGCTGACCTCGGTCGGCGTGATGATGTTCGACTCCGCCGATCTGACCAGCCAGGAGGCGTTGATCCGCGCCAACATCGCGATGCATGAGTCCAAGCAGGCCGGCGAGGATCGCGTCTCGTTCTACGTCGCCGAGGCCGGCGGCGTGCCGCGAATTCGTCCGGGCCTGGCCTGGGCCGACCGTATCCGCGCCGCGGTGGACGAGGAGCGCCTTTGCCTGCTGGCCCAGCCCATGGTCGCACTCGGCCCGGGGCGGCCATCGATGTACGAGATGTTGCTGCGGATGGTCGACGAGAGCGGGGAGTTGATCCTCCCCGCGGAGTTCCTCAGCATTGCCGAGCGCTTGCACCTGATCGGCGGGATCGATCGCTGGGTGATCCGGCGCGCCGTCGAGTTGCTCGAGCGGGCGACGGCCGCAGGTCGCGCGGCAACCATCTCGGTCAACGTCTCCGCCCACTCGCTCGGCGACGCCGATCTGCTGACCTGGATCGCGGAGCTGCTCAGCGGCCGCGCGGTCTCCCCGGAGATGCTCGTGTTCGAGGTCAGCGAGACGGCGGTGATCGCCAACATCCAATCGGCCCGCCAGTTCGCCGAGCGCCTGCACGAGCTCGGCTGCCGCTTCGCGCTCGACGACTTCGGCTCGGGCTTCAGTTCCTTCCGCTACCTCAAGCATCTCCCCTTCGACTTCCTCAAGATCGATGGCGAGTTCGTCACCAACTGCCTGAGCAGCGACACCGACCGCCTGCTGGTGGAGGCTGTGGTCGCGATCGCCCGTGGCCTGGGCAAGCTGACCGTGGCCGAGTTCACTCCGGACCAGCAAACGCTCGAGTTCCTCGGCTCGGTGGGAGTCGACTTCAGTCAGGGCTTCTTCACCGGGCGCCCGGTCCCGATCGAGCAGACCCCGCTCGCCCCGGTCCCGATCGAGCAGACCCCGCTCGCCCGGAAACCCTCAGCCGAGTCCTGACGCCGGCGCGTGCCTGCCGGGGCCGTGTGGACTTCCTTGACAACCGGCAAGGTAGCGATATATCGTTGCTATATCAAGATAGTCCAGGTCTAGGAGGACGTATGCATTCCCATTTCGAGCGACTGGCCGCGATGCGCGGGATGGGTGGTCCGCCCCCATTCGGAGGCCCCCCGTTCGGAGGCCCGGCGTTCGGAGGCCCGGCGTTCGGCGGGCCTGCATTCGGCGGGGCGCCATTCGGCGGTCGCCGCGGGCGCAAGCGAAGGGGCGATGTGCGGGTGGCGCTGCTGCTCTTGCTCGCGGAGGAGCCTCGCAACGGCTATCAGCTGATGCAGACGATCGAGGAGCGCAGCGGCGGCCGCTGGCGGCCCAGTCCGGGCTCGGTCTACCCTGCCCTCGCGCAGCTCGAGGATCAGGGGTTCGTGCGTGAGGCGCAGCGCGACGGTGGCCGCGTGTTCGAGATCACCGACGCGGGACGAGAGCACGTCGAGGCGCGCGAGAGCGCGGCCCCACCCTGGGAAGGCGGCGACGGACCCGAGGCAGACACATTCCACGAGCTGCGTTCGCTGATCATCGGGATCGGCAAGGCGGGCTGGCAGGTCGCTCAGGAGGGCAACGAGCAGCATTGGGCCCAGGCCGCACAGATCCTCAGCGAGGCTCGCCGTTCGCTCTACCGGATCCTGGCCGAGGAGCCCGAGCACGGTGCCGGCGACGACGAGACCGAAACCCGGAGCGCGTAACGTTTGGAAACGATGATTGAGAGCGGCAACGGCTCGGCGAGCTCGGACGCCCCGGCGATCGAGGTTCGGGCTCTGACCAAGAGCTTCGGCGAGTTCCAGGCGGTCCGCGGGGTCGATTTCGAGGTCGCGGCCGGAGAGGTGTTCGGCTTCCTCGGCCCGAACGGCGCCGGGAAGACGACCACCATCAACATGCTCTGCACGCTGGCCAAACCGACCTCAGGCTCGGCCACGGTGGCCGGTCACGACGTCGTCCGTGAGCGCGACAACGTCCGCCGGAACATCGGGCTGGTATTCCAGGACCCCACGCTTGACGGCTACCTGACCGCCGCCCAGAACCTGCGGCTGCACGCCGACCTCTACGGAGTGCAATCGGATCTGGTTGCTCCGCGGATGCGCCAGGTGCTCCAAATGGTCGGCCTGTGGGATCGCAAGGACGGGACGGTCGGGACCTTCTCCGGCGGGATGCGCCGTCGCTTGGAGATCGCGCGCGGCCTGATGCACTCTCCACGCGTGCTGTTTCTCGACGAGCCGACGATCGGTCTCGACCCCCAGACCCGCCGGTCGATCTGGAGCTACATCCGCGAGCTCAAGGAGCGCGAGGAGATCACCATCTTCATGACCACGCACTACATGGACGAGGCCGAGTGGTGCGACCGGATCGCGATCATGGACCACGGCCAGATCGTCGCTCTCGACGCGCCGGAGACGCTGAAGGCGCAGGTCGGGACCGACCGGGTGACGATCCAGACCTCCGACGACGAGGCGGCGATCGCGGCGCTGACCCAGAGATTCGGCGTGGACGCCAGGATCGCCGAGGGCGCGGTCACGTTCGGCGTCCCGAAAGGCGAGGAGTTCGTGCCGCGCCTGTTCGCCGAGCTCGGCGTGCCGATCCGCTCTGTCAGCGTCTCCAGGCCGACCCTGGACGACGTGTTCATGTCGTACACCGGCTCGACGATTCGCGATGCCGAGGAGGATCAAGCCAAGCATCGCAACCGGGTGATGATGCAGATGATGACCGGAGGACGCCGGTGAGCGCCACAACTCAGGGGGAACCGACCGGCACGCGCGGCGGACCCGACGAGCCGATCGAGGTCGTCCGGGTCAGCGTCCCCCAGCGCACCTGGACCTCGGAGCTGCGGGCGATCAGGATCGTCTGGCGTCGCGAGCTGATCCGCTTCGTCAACGACCGCATGCGGATCGTGACCTCGCTGATCCAGCCGCTCCTGTTCCTGTTCGTGCTCGGCTCGGGCCTGCAGCGCCTCTCCAGCGCCGGGACCCACGGCGTCGACCTCAAGACCTTCATCTACCCGGGGATCCTCTGCATCTCGGTGATGTTCACGGCGATGTTCTCGGCCGCGTCGATCGTTTGGGACCGCGAGTTCGGATTCCTGCGGGAGATGATGGTCGCGCCGATCCGGCGCAGCTCGATCGTGATCGGCAAGTGCCTCGGCGGCGCCACCGTCGCCAGCTTCCAGGGCGTGGTCGTGCTCTGCCTGGCCGGCCTGGTGCACGTCCCCTACGACCCGCTGTTGATCCTCGGGGTGTTCGGACTGCAACTCCTGCTGGCCTTCGCGATCACCGCGTTCGGGGTGATGGTGGCGGTCCGGATCAAGCAGATGCAGTCGTTCATGGGGGTCATGCAGATGATCATCATGCCGATGTTCTTCATCTCGGGAGCCTTGTTCCCGGCCTCCGGACTGCCCGGCTGGCTGACCCTGCTCAACCGGCTGGACCCGCTCACCTACGCCGTCGACCCGATGCGCCGGCTGGTGTTCAGCCACCTGTCGATCTCGCCGGCGGCGCGGCACGCGCTCGACCCGGGCGTGACCTGGTGGGGCTGGCACGTCCCCTCGCTGCTCGAGGCCGGGGTGATCGTGGTCCTCGGGCTGGTGATGCTGGCGATCGCGATCTGGGAGTTCAGCGCGGTCGAGTGAGCCGGCCTCGTCGTTCGGCGCGGTCGAGTGAGCCGAGGGCTGATCGGACCGCGAGCCTGGTCGAAAAACCTCCCGTATAGGCCGTTTTTTCGACCAGGCTCCCGCCGCACGAGTCCCCCGCCGGTTTGCCTCTACCGCCGGCGCGGGCTACAGGTCGTGCTCGAGCCGGGCCAGCTCGAGCAGGAAGTCCTTGCCGAGCAACCCCATCGAGAGCAGCGCCCCGAACAACACGACGGCGTCGATGCTCTCGCGACCCTGCACGGTCCAGTAATCGTCGGCCAGATTCAGCCATAGCGCGAACTCGTCGAGCGTCAGGGCCGCGCCCGATCCGTAGACGATCGAGGTGGCCCGGGAGGCACCGCGCTCCGCCTCGGACGTCCCCACCTCCAGCAGCCACAGGTAGCCCACGAGTAACAGCCCGATGATCCCGAACGTCATGTGGTGGATGTGGCGACCCCCGGGGGCGATGTTCCGGAACGGCCCGATCCCGGCGCGGATCGAGTGGGTGATCGCCCGGACGGTGGCGAACGTGAAGAAGAACGAGGTCGCGCTGAGGAACTGCCGCTCCTTACGGGAGTTGGCGAAGTGCTTGCGATACAGCGCGGGCACGCTGCGGGCACGCCGCGCGAGCGAGACCTTGCCTGACACCTGCGCTCTCACAACTTGCGGCGCGCGTCCACGCGTGCGCCGCAGCGGGCTCCTCGATGCGGCAGCCGGATGACCGCCGCAGCGAGCTTCAGGCGACGCCGGATGCGGAGCGCTCGCGTTCGCGGGGGAGCAGCGTCTCGCGGGCGATCACGAGCCGCTGGATCTGGGCCGTGCCCTCGTAGAGCTGGAGGATCTTGGCGTCGCGCATCAGCTTCTCGACCTTGTACTCCTTGATGAAGCCGTAGCCGCCATAGACCTGCACGGCGTCCGTGGTGACCTGCATCGCCATGTCGGCCGCGAAGCGCTTGGCGTGCGAGGACTCGAGCGTGTTGCGCTTGCCCTGATCGAGCAGCACCGCCGAGTTCCAGGTGGCCAGACGCGACAGATGAATGTTCGTCGCCATATCGGCAATCAGGAACTGGATCGCCTGGTGCATCGCGATCGGGACGCCGAACTGGATGCGCTCCTTGGAGTACTCGACGGCCATCTCCATCGCCGCGCGGGCCACGCCGACGGCCATCGCCGCCACGCCCGGGCGGGTCCGGTCGAGCGTCATCATCGCGATCTTGAAGCCCTTGTTCTCCTCGCCGACCAGATGGTTGGCCGGGATCTCGACCTCGGGGAAGGTGATCGTGGCGGTGTTGGAGGCGCGCTGCCCCATCTTGTCCTCGTGCTTGTCGACGATCACGCCGGCGTCGCGCGGAACGATGAAGCACGAGATCCCGCGATGGCCGGCGTCCTTGTCGGTCTTCGCGTAGACGGTGTACCAGTTGGCGTACTCGCCGTTGGTGATGAAGCACTTGGACCCGTTGATGACCCACTTGTCGCCCTTGCGGACGGCGGTCGTCTTCATCCCGGAGACATCGGAGCCGGCGTCGGGCTCGGTCAGGCAGAAGGACGCGAGCAGCGGGGCCTCGCTCAGGCGGCCGAGGTAATCCTTCTTGAGCTCGTCAGAGGCGGCGAGGATCACCGGGGCGGTCGCCAGCCCGTTGCAGGACAGCGAGGTGCCGATCCCCGAGCAACCCCAGGCGATCTCCTCTTCGATCAGGGTGCCGTCGAGGAAGCCGAGGTCGGGGCCTCCGTACTCGGCCGGGAGGTGGCTGTTCATCAGCCCCAGCTCCCAGGCCTTCTCGATGATCTCCTGGGGCCAGGTCCCTTCCTTGTCGTACTCCCAGGCGACGGGCCGGATTTCCTTCTCGGCGAACTCGTGCGCCATCTCGCGCATGCTCTTCTGTTCGTCGGTGAGCGTGAAATCAACCACTTGGATTTCTCCTTGAAGAAAACAGATTGACTAGTCAGTCAACGTCTGCTGCTAAGGGTACCCGATCGCACCGACCGCTCAATCATGGTCGGTGCTCGATTCACTTCCGATATCGGCAGACGGGTGCGCAACACTTAACCCGTGCATTCCGCGTTCGCCACCCTGATCTGGGTCGTCTGTGGCGTGGGGGTAGTGGTCGGCGTAGCCGCGCTGATCTTCAACGGCCGGGCCTGGGATGACTACGGCAAGAACCGGCTGGTGATGGATCACGAGCTCTCGAGCGGGCCAAAGCAGGGTTCGGCGGCGGCGAGCGTCGAGCGCGACGACGAGATCCGCCAGCTGCTGGAGGCGCGCAACGCGCGGCGGGCGCGCCGCGGCGAGGCGCCGATCGACGTAGAGGGCGAGCTGCAGCGTTTGACCGTGCCGCGGATCGACGCCGATCTACGCGAGGAGATCCGCGAGATGGTGCTCGCGCGTAACTACCGCCGGGTCCGGCTCGGCAAGCCCCCGCTCGACGTCTCCGCCGAGATCGAGCGGCAGATCAGCGGTCTGGGAGAGCTCTAGGGATCCGCCTGCGCGCAGGGCCGATCGACCGGATGGCCGATCTGCATCCGGCCTGATGGCCGGCGCGCTAGATTTGCCGCCGATGGCCGACCCACGCCGATTCGATTTGGAAGACCTGGTCAACCGCCCCGGGACCTACTTCAACCCGCAGACCGAGGTCCTGATCATCGTCGACGACTCGGCCGATGCGGACGCCGAGGTCTTCACCCAGGAGGGGTTCGAGGGGGCCGACTGGGTCCTGATCACCGACGAGACGCCGGTGGACGAACACCGGCGAGACGAGCTGCTCGAGCGCTTCCAGGTGCAGCACCACGCCAGCGACGTGCCCGCGGACGTCGATGAGCCGACCGACGACCTCGAAGAGGACGAACCGGAACTGGACGCGGAGTAGCGACGCCCTTCGGCGTGGCTACCTGCCGAGCAGCGGCGCGCACTTCTGCATCGCCGCCACGTTCTGGCCGGCCGCCTGGATGCACGCGCTGTAGCTCTGCGGAGCCGCCGCCGTCCCGGAGGCGCCCGTGCTCGTGGTCCCCGCCGAGCCGGAGCCTGTGGCTCCGGCAGCGCTGGAGGCCAGCCCGCCCTGGATCGAGCTGACGAACGACTGGAGCTTGGCGTTGAACTCGCTGTACGGACGGACGTTGGTCGGGGCCTGGATCGTCTGGGGCTGGTTGAGGCTGGCGTACTGCATCGACAGGCCGACCCGGGCCGAGCGCAGACCGCCCAGCAGCGAGGAGATCTGTCCCGTCACCGGGAGCGTGAGCGCGACCTGGAGCTTGCGCACCGTCTTGTCGTCACTCCCCGTCCACACGTCGAAGCGCGGGCTCTGGACCTCGCCTGCAATGCGGCTCTGGGTCGCCGGCGTCAGGCCGCTGGGGATCTTTCCGGTCCCGGAGACGCCGAGCGAGGAGGCCTTCTGGAGGAACCTGCTGAAATCCCCGAGCAGCACGGCGACGTTGACGCTGGCCTTGATGTGGGTGGTGTTGGCGCCGCCCACGCTCTCCGTGCCCACGACGGAGGGGTTGTTCAGCCACGTCAGCGGCTTGATGCCCAGCTTCGTGAGCGCACTCGAGCCCGGCTTCGAGCCCGAGGAGGTGGCGAGCTGAGCGAAACTCGACTCCAGCTTCTGGAAGCTCGCCGTGGGGAGCCGATAGCTGGTGCCGGCCAGCGTCACGAACCCCGCCGTGCCGGTGGAGAGGATTCCGATCGTGCCGGTGTGACCCTGCTCGGTGACGCTGATCTGGAAGTTCGATTGGGGCAGCTTGCCGGTGCCGAGGCTCTGAAAAGGACCTCCGAAGCTGAGCACGACCGGGCTGGTAAGCGTGGTCGACCCGGTCGGGTCGAGCGTCACCGTGAAGGCGAGGTTCCCGCTCTTGACCTGGTGCTCGCCCGAGAACGTCTGCTTCAGCAGCTTCGAGGCGGAATCGGAGCCGCCGCCACCCCCGCAAGACGCGAGCGCGACCGCGACGAGCGCGGCGCATACCACGCCGATGCCGGCCCGCAGACCCCTGATCCAATCATGCATCGCTGAACTTCCTCCTGAGACAGTGGCGCAGAACCCGGTTTCGAATCTAGCATTGGCTCGGTGAGTTGGGGGTAGGTAGCCCTCGGCACGGGGGGCTCGTAGACTCGCGCGGCTATGAGTACGCGGACGATTCTGTACACCGGAAAGGGCGGCGTCGGGAAGACCTCGGTCGCGGCGAGCACGGCGCGACGGTGTGCCGCAGCAGGGATGCGGACGCTCGTGATGTCGACCGATCCCGCCCACAGCCTGGCCGAATCGTTCGAGGCCCCGATCGGGCCGGAGCCCGTCCCGATCGCTGATGGCCTGTGGGGTCAGGAGGTACAGGCCCAGGAGGAGATGGAGCGGCACTGGGCGGGGGTGCAGGAATGGCTCGGAGAGCTGCTGATCGAGCGTGGCGTCGACCGGATCTCGGCCGAGGAGCTCACCGTTCCACCGGGGATGGATGAGCTCTTCTCACTGCTTCGGCTGCGGGCTCAGCACCAATCCGGCGACTGGGACGCGATCATCGTCGACTGCGCCCCCACCGGCGAGACGCTGCGGCTCCTGTCGTTCCCGGACGTCGCGCGGTGGTGGATCGCCAAGGTCTTCCCGATCGAGCGTCAGATCCTGATGGCGGCGCGTCCGATCGCGCGCTCGCTGCTCGACATTCCGTTGCCGAGTCATGCCGTGTTCGCCGACATCCAGCGACTCTCGGAGAGCTTGATCGCCATGAACGAGATCCTCCGTGACCATGCCCACTCGACGATTCGACTGGTGATGAACCCGGACAAGATGGTGATCGGCGAGGCGATGCGCACTTTCACCTACCTCAACCTGTACGGCTTCCTGACCGACGCCGTGGTGGTCAATCGGGTGTTCCCGGCCCAGGTCGGCGACTACTTCGACCGGTGGCGCAGGCTGCAGGAGGAGCATCTCGAGCTCGTGCGCTCCGCCTTCTCGCCCGTGCCCGTGCTGCGCGCTCCCTATTTCGACCAGGAGGTGGTCGGGGACCTTATGCTGGATCGCCTGGCTGAAGCGCTGTTCACCGCCGAGGGACTCGACCCCGCCGCCGTCCTGCACGACGCGATCACGCAGGAGCTGACCGTCTCCGAGCACGGCGCCAGCCTCCGCCTGTCCCTGCCCTTCGCCCAAAAGGGGGCGATCTCGCTGAAGAAGATCGGGCTCGAACTGGTGGTCGGCGTCGACGGTCAGCGCCGCACGATCATGCTCCCCGCGGCGCTGGCCGAATTCCAGCCGACGGGAGCCAAGTTCGAGGAAGGTTCGCTGGAGGTGATCTTCAATGGCGCCGGACGACAGCCAGAATCCTGATTCGCCCGAGGCGGGGCGCAGCGACGAGCCGCCGCGGGCAAGCACCGAGGATGCGCCGCGGGCGAGCACCGAGGATGCGTTGCGGCGACTCGAGGCGCGGCTGGGCCGAGCCTCCGACGCAGCCGAGCGCCTGCTGGCCGAGGCGGCGCGGTCCGCTGCCGGCCGAGTCGCGGCGGCGGCGGACCGCGCCGCGGCGGGCGCGGACCGAGCCGCCGAGCCCGGGCCGGCCCCTAAGGCCCCGCCGGCGGGCTGGGAGGCGTCGCCGGAGGGCGCCGGGGAGGCGGCCAAGGCGCCCGGGGAGGCGGAGCTGGAATCAATCTTTGGGATCGTGCGCTCGCTCCGCGATCTGATCCCGGACGATCTCGAGCGCCGCTTGACCGAGGCCCTGCGCGAGCTTCTGCTCGCCGTGCGCGCATTGATCGACTGGTATCTCGAACGGATCGAGCAGCGTCGCAGCGATCCGGTACCCGTGCAGGACATACCGATTCTCTAGCGGCACGGTCCGCAGAAATGCCCCGTCCCGATGCCTACAATCGCTGGGTGGCCCGAACCCTGGGATTAGCCAGATGAGCGGGGAGCGAACGGCGGCGTCGGCCGCGCGGACGGTCGGCTCGGGCGCCGCGCGAGTCCTCCGCGCCTGGCGCGTCCTCCCCCACGAGCGCCGCCTGGCCGCGGGAGCCGCACTGGGGCTGTTCGTGACGCTGTTCCTCCCCTGGTACCAGGAGACGGTGGTCTCGACGAACAGCCCTAAGCCGGTGGGGACGTCGGTCACCGGCTGGGGCGCGTTCTCGTTCGTCGAGGCGGCGGTGCTCCTGGTGGCGTTGGGTGTCCTCACGCTGTTGATCCAGCGAGCAGAGGGGCGCGCCTTCCACCTGCCCGGGGGCGACGGCTGGGTAATCATGCTCGCCGGTGGCTGGACCTGCGTGCTGGTGATCTGGCGGATCTTCGACAAACAGGGCACGACAAGCCCGGCGCATTCCGCGAAGACCGTGGTCGCCTTGGGTTCATCGGGGATCGAGTGGGGCATCTTCGTGGCCCTGGCCGTCGCCGGGTTCCTGACCTACACCGGCTCGCTGATCCGCTCGGCCCATACCCCTGAGCCGGCGCTCCCCGGCGATGCCGAAGGGCGAGCCGACGACGTCGCGGCCGGCCCGGCCGCCCCAGCTTCCCGAGCCGAGCCGGAGGACGCCACGCGGCGCGCGAGGCGCCCCGCTCCCGCTAGGCCTCCCGACGCCGCGAGACCTCCCGACCCCACGAAGCGCCCCGACCCCGCGAGACCTCCCGACTCGGGGTCCGCCAGCGACCGGCGCACCGGATGGCTCACCGCGCGACCGGAGGGCTGGGTCGAGGACCCGGATGCCGCGCGCCACGAGCCGACCAGCAGCTGGAGCTACGCCGACGACTACGAGCACGAACCCGCCGACGACTACGAGGAGGAACCGGCACCGCCGCCACCATCCGAGGACGAGACTCGCCAGCAAGCGCGGGCATCAGAACCGCCGGAGGACACGCCGGACGCCGCCGAGCCCCCGACGGCTCGGATCACGCGTCGCAAGCGGCCGCCGGACGAGCAGCTGACGATCAGGCTCGATCAGGACCCGGACGCCTGATTCGGCCCAAGTGGTCCGTCCAGAGACGAACCACTAGCTGTCCTGCCCAGGGACCACTAGCCGCTCGACGGCTGGAGCACGAAGGAGAAGTACGCGCCGACGATTCCGATGATCAGGATCCCCGTGAGGATCATCGGTCGGGAGTGCATGATGTGGCCGAATATGCCGATGATCAGGCCGAGCGCCATCACCGACGTGAACAGGGCCAGGTGCGAGGATTGGGCGGCGAGAACGAAGAGCACGACCCCCGAACCCTATATTTGATGGATGGCCGAGCAACCCGCATCCATCGCCGAAGTCGCGACCGGGCTCCGGGAAGTCGGCTATCTGCCGAGTGAATCGGCCGCCCTCGTCTCCTTTCTGGCCACCAAATTGGGTAAGCCCGTGCTGGTCGAAGGGCCGGCCGGCGTCGGCAAGACGGAGCTGGCCAAGGCGCTGTCGCGCTTCCTGGACCGCAAGCTGGTGCGCCTTCAGTGCTACGAGGGCCTCGACGAGGCCAAGGCGATGTACGAGTGGAACTACCGCAAGCAGCTGCTGCGGATCCAGGCGGAGGCTGGGGGCACAGGTTGGGACGACGTGCAGGACGACATCTTCGGAGAGGAGTTCCTGCTCAGCCGCCCGCTGATGGAGGCGATCGCCTCGCCCGAGCCCGTGGTGCTGCTGATCGACGAGATCGACAAGACCGACCAGGAGTTTGAGGCGATGCTGCTCGAGCTGCTGTCCGACTTCCAGATCTCGATCCCCGAGCTGGGGCGGATCGAGGCGAAGACGCATCCGGTAGTGCTACTGACCTCGAACAACACCCGCGAGCTCACCGAGGCGCTGAAGCGCCGCTGCCTCTATCTGTGGCTCGACTACCCCGACCTCGAGCACGAGCTCGAGATCGTCCGCCTGCACTCGCCCGAGCTGAAGGAGACGGTGGCGCGCAAGCTGGTCGAGATCGTTCAGGAGGTGCGCGAGCTCGACCTGAAGAAGCCGCCGAGCATCGCCGAGTCGATCGACTGGGCCCGAGCGCTCCTGCTGCTCGGCGCCGAGGACATCGACGCCGACACCTTCCGCCAGACCATGAGCGTGATCGTCAAGCACCGCACCGATCTCGACACGGTCGCCGCGCGCGTCGGCGTAAAGCTCGAAGCACCCGCCGAAGCACGCCGCGCGGTCTGACCGGCTCGGCGATGCCCAACCCCAAAGCGATCTACCGCGGCATCCCGGAAAAGGAACCGGGCACGTTCGACGGGCAGCTCCTGGCCTTCGCCGAGGACCTGCGCGAGGAGGGCGTGGCGGTCGGCACCTCGGAGATGCTCGACGCCTTTGAGGCGCTCGGCCTGATCCCCTGGGTCGACCCGACCGACTTCCGCGAGACGCTGGCCGCCACGCTGGCCAAGTCGCCGGAGGACCGTCGGGTTTTCGACCTCGTCTTCGATCGCTTCTTCTTCCGCGCCGCCGAGGCACAGGCCTCGCGGCTCGAAGTCTCCGAGGGCTACAGCGAGCTCTCCTCCGACGCGATCGACCTGGAAGCGCTGCGCCAGCAGATCGCCGCCGCGTTACGGGACGGCTCCGAAGCGGCGCTGCGCGACCTCGCCCGCCTGGCCATCGCCGCGTTCGGACGGGGCGAGGGGTCGGGAGTGCTCGGCGTCGACGTGCAGCGGATCCGCCGCGCCCTCGGCCTGCGCAGCGAGCCACAGCCTGGCCTGCCCGAGGATGACCCCCGCCGGGACGGTCTCCCCCGGGAGCAGCTGCGACGCTTTGAGCAACAGCTGCGGCGCGAGCTCGAGCGCAGCCTGATCGAGCGCACGGCGAGCCTGCCCCCCAAGCGGCCGCTGAGCGAGCTCGACCGCGCGCTGCCCACCGGTCCGATCCAGGACCTAGCCTCGGTGCACCGCGTCGTCGCCCAGCTGAAGCGGCGCCTGGCCACCCAGGGCCACGAGCTGAAGGGACGAAAGCGGCACGCTCACGTCGACGTCCGCCGCACGATGCGGGCCTCGCTGCAGACCGGCGGGGTTCCCGTCGAGCTCAAGTACCGACCGCGGCGCCCGCGCCGGCCGGAGATCTTCGTCCTCTGCGATGTCTCCACCAGCGTCACCAGCGCGAGCACGTTCTTCTTGTCCGTCCTGCACGCCCTGCACGACGCATTCCGGAAGCTGCGCTCGTTCGTGTTCATCGAGCGGATCTCCGAGGTGACCGAGGTATTCGAGCGTGAGCGCGACTTCCGTGCCGCCTCGGAGGCCGTCTCACGCGACGCCGGAGTCGCCGATATCTCCGGCTACACCGACTACGGTCGGGTCTGGACCGAGTTCCTTGCCCTGATCGCCGACGAGCTGCATCCGCGGGCCACGGTGATCGTGCTCGGCGACGCGCGCACCAACGGACGGCCCCCGCGCGATGACGTGTTCGCCGCGATAACCGCCAGGGCAGGGCGCACGTTCTGGCTGAATCCCGAGCCGCGTCTCTACTGGAACTACGGCGACAGCGTGATCTCGGCCTACGAGAAGCACTGCATCGCCTTCGAATGCTGGCGGACCGATCAGCTCGAGGAGTTCGTCAAGGCGCTCACCCGCCCGATCGTGGCCTAGTACGATGTGGCCAGTCGTCTGAAAACACAGGGGGGCTGGCGGGAAAGCCGGCTGAGATAGCGCCCTAGACCCACCCGGCGCTGACCCTTCGAACCTGTGGGGTAATGCCCGCGAAGGGAGCAACAAGAGCAATGGTCGAGGCTCCCCTGAAGGAGCCTCTCGGCGTTCACGACGCGGACATCGTCCGGGTCGCCTCGGTCTGCCACTCGTTCGTTACCAAGCGGGGCACGGTCGCGGCGCTGGACGGGATGTCCTTGCGCGCCCGCGCCGGAGAGATCGTCGCCGTCGTGGGCCCGAGCGGCTGCGGCAAGACGACGCTGCTCGAGCTGATCTGCGGGCTGCAGACACCCACGCAGGGGTCAGTGCAGGCGGCGCCCGCGGCGCTGATGCCCCAGCGCGATCTGCTGCTGCCCTGGCTGAGCGCGATCGACAACGCCGGGCTGGCCCTGCGGGCGCGCGGGGTGGGACGCGACGCGGCCCGGGACATCGTCGGCCCGTGGCTCGAGCGGTTCGGACTGGCCGGCTTCGAGCGCAGCCGCCCCGCCGAGCTCTCCGGCGGGATGCGCCAGCGCGTGTCTTTTCTGCGCTCGCTGCTGGCCGGCAAGCCGGTGCTCGCGCTCGATGAGCCGTTCGCCTCGCTCGACGCGATCACCCGCGCCGAGATGCAGGGCTGGCTCGCGCGCGTGCTCGCCGAGGAATCTCGCACCGTGGTACTCGTCACCCACGACGTCGAGGAGGCCGTGATCCTCGCCGACCGCGTGATCGTGTTGTCGGAACGGCCGGGGAAGGCGGTGGCCGAGATCACGATCGACACGCCGCGGCCCAGGCGGAGGACCGACTCCGCGGTGGTGGCGTTGCGCGCCCGCGCGCTCGAGGCGCTCGGGGTGATGCCGTGATGGCGTGGCCGGTAGCCCTGCCGGCGTGGCGACTGCTCCGCGGGCTTCCGGCGCTGCTGCTGCTGGCGGCTCTGATCGGCATCTGGGAGCTGTATGTCGATCTCGGTGGCGTCGACAGTCTGATCCTGCCCGCCCCGCACGACGTGGCCAACGCGCTGTACACCGACCGTTCGCTGCTGTGGAGCAACTTCCTGGTCACGGCGAAGGAGGTGCTGCTCGGTTCGCTGGTGGCGGCGATCGCCGGTCTCCTGCTGGCGATCGCGATTCACTTCTCCGCGACCCTGCGCCAAGTCCTGTACCCGCTGCTGGTCGCCTCACAGGCCGTTCCTTTCGTGATCCTCGCGCCGTTGCTCGTGTTCTGGCTCGGCTTCGGGATCCTGCCCAAGCTAGCCGTGATCGCAGTCATCTCGTTCTTCCCGATCGTGGTCACGACGCTCGCCGGCATTGCCGCCGTCGACCCTGACCTGCCGAAGCTGATGCGCACCTTCGACGCCTCGCGGGCTACGACGTTCCGGCACGTCGAGCTTCCGGCGGCGCTTCCGGGCGTGTTTACCGGGGCGAAAATCGCGGTGGCTGTAGCGGTGATTGGCGCGGTGTTCGCCGAACAGGCCGGATCGAACTCCGGGCTCGGGTACGTCCTGCTGATATCAACCCCGCAGCTGCTGACCGCACGCGCTTACGCCGCCGTCGTGATCCTGTGCCTGTTCGCGATCACGCTGTTCCTGCTGCTGACCGTGGCCGAGCGCCTCGCCCTACCGTGGGCTTATCAACCCAGAGGAGACAACATCTGATGAGACGCGCCGTGACCCTGATCGCCTGCGCCGCCGCCGTACTCGGGCTGGCTGCGTGCGGCGAGAAGCACGACACGCTGACCGGGAAGGCGGGGAGCTCGCAGCCGTTCACGCTGATGCTGGACTACTTCCCCAACGCCGACCACGTCGGAATCTACGACGCGCTGGCGAACGGCGACTTCACCAAGGCCGGTCTCGACGTCCACGTCCAGGTGCCGTCGGATCCGTCGGCACCGCTGAAGCTGCTCGCGGCGGGAAAGGTCGACGCCGCGATCTCCTACGAGCCCGAGGTCATGCTCGCCCGCAATCAGGGCCTCGCCTTGGTCTCTATCGGAGCGCTCGTGCAGAAGCCGCTGACCTCGATCATCTCGCTCGGGTCCAAGCACATCCGCAGGCCGGCCCAGTTGCGTGGCAAGCGGGTCGGCGAGGCCGGTATCCCCTACCAGCACGCCTACCTGACGACGATTCTGCAACAGGCGGGAGTGCCGGTCAGCTCGGTGAAGGAGACCAACGTCGGCTTCAACCTGGTGCCGGCGATGATCTCAGGCAAGGTCGACGCGACGCTCGGCGGATACTGGAACTACGAGGCGATCCAGCTGACCCAGCGCGGCAAGCACCCCAACGTCATTCGGATGGAGCAGGTCGGGGTGCCCAACTACGACGAGCTGGTGCTGGTCGTGCGCAAGGCGACCCTGGTCGACCAGACCAGCCTGGTCCGCCGGTTCGTGCAGGCGATGGCCCGCGGCTACCAGGCGGCGCGGAGCGATCCTCAGGCGGCGGTCAACACCCTGATCAAGGCGAACCCCGGCCTGGACCCGAAACTTCAGCTGGCCAGCGTGCGCGCGACCCTGCCCGTCTTCTTCCCCACCGGCAACCACCCCTGGGGCTATCAGAACCCCACGGAATGGAACGCTTACGGCGAGTGGATGCTGAGCCATCACCTGATCGCCAATCCCAACGCGGTTCTCGCGGCGTCGACCAACGAGCTCCTGGCCGGCCAGGGGATCTGAGCCGTGGCGACGGCTACGCGGCCGGCACACGCTCGCGCGCGGCCAGCACCCGCTCGTGCACGAAGGTGAGCTTTTCGACCACCTTCGGAGCGAGGGTGAACGGATACAGGTCGTCGCGACCCATGCTTCGGTTGACCGCGTTGAGGGCGTAGGTGAGCGGCAGCCAGTTCTGGATGATCGCCGCGAAGGAACCCTCGAGCACCTCCGGCGCCGGCGCCGCGATCAGCGACGGGTCGCGCGTCACCACCGGACCTGCGACGACCATCCCGAACTCCGCGGCGGTCTCGATCGTGTCGCGAATGTGGAGGTAGTGGGCGAAGGTCTCGGCCCAGTCCTCCCATGGGTGCATCGTCGCGTATGCGCTCACATAGGACTGGCCCCAATCGACCGGCGGACCTCCCTGGTAGTGACGCTCGAGCGCCTCCTGGTAGTCGAGGCGCTCGTCGCCGAACAGCTCACGGCAGCGATCCAGGGCGCCGGTGCGCTCAACTAGGATCGGCCAGTAGTAATGACCGATCTCGTGACGAAAATGGCCGAGCAGCGTGCGATAGGGCTCGTCGAGCTGGGCCCGGCGCTGCTCGCGATTGACGTCGTCGGACTCGGCGAGGTCGAGCGTGATCAGGCCGTCGGCATGGCCGGTGACGACCGCGGCCCGATGGCTCGAGAGCAGATCGAAGGCCAGGTCATCGTCGATCGGCAGCCCATGGTCGAGCAGCTGGAAGACCAGCCGTCGCTTCCACGCCTCGGCCACCGCGAACTCCTCGAGCCCGTCCGGGTCCGCGTCGTTGGGCCGGGTCTGCGTGAGCCGGCAGCTCCGGCACAGCGCCTCAGGGTCGCCTTCCTCGACGGTCCAGTTGCAACGTGCGAGAGACGCGTTCGCGCATCGGCGCAACGAGGCCCCCTCGGCCTCGTCGAGCACGACCAGATCCAAGCGCGAGGGCACCAGTCCCTGCGGGTGCGAGCATCGCAGGCACCGGCTGTTCTCGAAGAACAGGAGCTGGCCGCAGTGGTGGCAGGAGAACGCGCGCATCGCGCGGACAAGCTTACGAGTGTCGTGCCGGCACCACGTCGCGCCGCGCCCCCGGGGCGCTGAGCGTGCTCCTG
Organism: uncultured Solirubrobacterales bacterium; assembly: GCA_963744755.1. GTDB lineage: Bacteria > Actinomycetota > Thermoleophilia > Solirubrobacterales > Solirubrobacteraceae > Palsa-465. Next base: position 603,386 of record CAVUUS010000001.1, read on the forward strand.
CGCGCGGACGCCGACGGGGTGCTGGCGATCGGGCAGCCCTCCCACGCATGGGTCTCGGGCCAGCTGGCCAGAGCCTGGGGCAACGAGCACTTCGGCGCCGTCGAGCCCTGGGAGGAGGTCTGCCTGGCCGCCGAGCAGCACGATGTCGGGATGGCGGGATGGGACCTCGAGCCGACCCGCAATCCCGAGACCGGTCTCCCGTACTCGTTCACCGAGATGCCGCTGGTGGAGCACCTCGAGTGCTGGCGGACCGGACCGCCGCGGCTCGTGCGCCAGAGCCGGTACGCGGCCCTGCTCTGCTCGATCCACGGAACGCGCCTCTACGAACTGCGCGACCTGGCGGGGATGCCCCCGGCCGATGCCGCGTCCGTGCGCGCTTTCCTGTCCGAGCAGCGCGGTTTCCAAGAGCGGCTGATCGAAACGCTGCGCGCCGATCCGCTCGAGGCACCGGAGCTGATCGCGCGCAACAGCCAGCTGGTCTGGATCTGGGACTTCCTCTCGCTGGCGCTCTGCCTGAACTGGGTGCCGTCTCAGGCGGACCGAGTGCCGGGCCGATCCGGTGAAGTGGATCTGCGCCTCACGCCGGGAGCAGCGCCGGGCCAAGTGGTGCTCGACCCGTGGCCGCTGCAACCGAGCCGGCTGACCGTGCGCTGCGAGGGACAGCGGCTGACCGACCGCTACGACAGCGCCGAAGCCTTGCGGCGTGCACTGGCCGAGGCTCGGTGGGAGACCGTCGAGCTGGAGGTCGTCCGCAGCGCGTAGGCCCCGGCGAGCCCGCTCCACGGTGCATACGGTGCGAAGAACTCCTCGACCTCCTCCTCGGTGGCCCGCGAGCGCGGGTCCGCGGAGGTCAGACGGCCGACGAGCTTGAGGTAGGCGAGGTCACCGGCGGGGAGCTGGTCCAGTCGCCCCTGTCCCCCGATGGCGAGCGACTGGATCGTCCAGCTGCCGATCCCACGGATCCGGCGCAGGCGGCGCCAGCCGCGCTCGTGATCGGCGGCGTAGAGATCGACGCGTCCGGCGGCGACCTCGCGGGCGGCGGCGATCAGGGCGAGGGCCCGGCCCTCTGAAAGATCGAAGGAGCGCAGAAGCGCGGGCGCCTGGCCGGCGATCACCGCGGCGCTCGGCGAGTCCCGCAGCCCGGTCTGCGGGCAACGACGGCCCAGCCGCGCGATCAGGCGGCGCTGGATCGAGGCGGCTCGCTCGGATTCGATCAGCTGCTCGCAGATGGCCCACGCAAGCGCCTCGAACGGCGAGGGGCGCCCGAGCACGCGCAGGCCGGGATCGCTGCGCACGGCGCGGCCGATCAGCGGATCGAAGCGGAAGCGTTCGTGGAACGGTCGCAGATCCTGGTCCAAGCCCAGGGCCAGCCGCATCCGCTCGATCCCCCACTCCGCCGCCGCCCGGTCGCTCGCTCGTGCCCCGATCAGCACCCGGTCGGGCCCGAGCCGCGCGACCCGGGCGACCACGGGCGACTCATCCGCATGCAGGAGCCGGTGGAGCACGCCTCCGCGGACCCGCATCAGCCCGTCCAGACCGGCGAAATGCGGCAGTCGATAGCACCAGCGGGTCCGAATCTCGACCCGGACCTCGAGGCCTTCGGGGGCCGCGGTCACTCGTCGGGTCGTGCGATCAGGCGCACGTTGACCAGGTACGTCCGGCTCGTGCCGACCGGCCAATGCGGAACCGGCCGCATCGTCGAGGTCGGCACGCTCGGCAGCGTCTGCGCCGCGGACACCGACTGGGCCAGCTTGCGCGCGCCGTAGCGCTTGGCCACGGCCATCGCGAACGCTCCGGCCACGAAGCCGGTCGCGGCCACCGCGGCGGCTTGCATCGCCGGGATCGGACCCGTCGGCCTGGCCTCGATGGTGCGAACCTCGGCTAGGACCGGGAGACCGTCGACTGTCTCCTCGGCCTCCGCGGGCCCTTCGCCCACCGCGGCGTCGATTGTCTGCACGGCCTCCGCGGGCGCTTCGCCCACCGCGGCGCGATCGTGGTCCAGGCTCGCTCCGGCATCCACCGGCTCCTCGCCCTCGGCCACGCCCTGCAATTCGGTTTCGTCGCTCATCGCATCATGCATGGTGACAAAGGCAGCGGCGAAGTCAAAGCAGCTTCTCGTAAACGCGATAGGTGCGGACGATCTTGCCGCCCATTCCCTCCATCGCGCGGTTCATCGACTCGTTGGTCTCAAGGATCCAACCCGTCTCGCCGGACTTCTGCGGCGTGCGCTCGGCCGAGTCGTAGTGGAGCTCGTAGAACTTCGCCGCGATTCCAGTGTGCTGGTACTCGGGCTTGACCCCGAGCGCGAACACGCGGACCCTGTCGATCTTGCGTCGGTACCACAGCGCCTTGGCCCACCCGAACGGCATCAGCCGACCTCCGAGGTGGATCAGCACCTCGTTGTAGTCGGGCAGCGACAGCGCCGCGCCGACCGTCTCCCCATCCTTCTCGGCCACGAAGGCCCAGTTCTCGTCGAGTATCGGCTTGAGGTCCCGGGCGTACTGACGGACCTCGGCCTCGGTGAGCGGGACGAAGCCCCAATTGCGCTCCCAGGCGGCGTTGTAGACCGTGAGGAAGCGGCCGATCTCGGCCTCCATGTCCCGCCTGCGCATCGAGCGGACGATGATCCCGTGCTTGGACTCGACCTCGGCGGCGGCCTGCCAGATGAACGGGTGGACCTTGTCGCGCTCCTGGACCTTCAGGTCCCACATGTAGAGGTCCATGGCCTTGCCGAGGCCCGATGCCTCGATCAGGCCCGGGTAGTAGCGGTGATGCCAGTTGGTGAGGATCGTCGGCAGCAACTCGTGGCCGTCGATCAGCACGCCGCATTCGTCGTTGGTGGTGAAGTCCATCGGCCCGACCATCCGGTCTCGCTCACGCTCGCGCAGCCATCGCTCCGCCGCGGACAGGAGGGCGGCGGCGGCCTCGGGATCCTCCTCGCATTCGAAGAACCCGAACATCCCCCAGTCGTGGTTCTGGAACTCGTTGAAGTGCCGATCCACGTGGGCGGTGATCCGGCCGACCGCGCGGCCGTCGCGCCAGGCGAGGAAGTACTCGGCCTCGGCGTGTCGGAAGAACGGGTTGCGTTGCCGGTCGAAGAATCGCTTGCGCTCGAACAGCAACGGAGGGACCCAGTTGCGCTCGTTACGATACAACCGCCAGGGGAGCTTGAGGAAGACATTCAGATCGCGCTTGCTCGCGACGGGTGCTACCTCGAGCGCCATAGCAGCCTGGAACCTACATGCCAACCACGATCGATCTCTTTGCCAAGGCTCGTGAGCACGAGCGGATCGAGCAGCTGAGAGCCGCGCGCGAGCTCGACGCGCTCCCGTACTTCCGCGTCCTCGAAGGCCCGACCCTCCCAGTGGTCGAAATGGAGGGCAAGCCGCGGATCATGCTCGGCTCCAACAATTATCTCGGCCTCACCGGCGACGAGCGGGTCAAGCAGGGAGCCCTCGACGCGCTCAACAAGTACGGCACGGGCCTGACCGGCTCGCGGTTCCTGAACGGCACGATCGACCTCCATCTCGAGCTCGAGCGCGAGCTCGCCGAATGGTTGGGTACCGAGGCGGCGATCGTGTTCACCACCGGTCACCAGGCCAATCTCGGCGCGCTGGGCACGATCCTCGCTCCCGGCGACACGGTGATCGCCGACTCCGGCGACCACGCCTCGATCCTCGACGGCTGCATTCTCTCCGGCGCGCATCTGCGCGCCTTTCGCCACAACCGGCTCGACCTGCTGGAGCGTCGCCTGCAGCGGGCGGGTTCCGACGGCGGCGGAATCCTGGTCGTGGTCGACGGCGTCTTCTCAATGGAGGGCGACGTCGCCCCGCTGCCCGAGATCGCCGAGTTGTGCGGGCGCTACGGCGCTCGGCTGATGGTCGATGAGGCGCACGCGCTCGGCGTGCTGGGGGCGCGCGGCGCCGGCACCTCCGAGCTCCTCGGCGTCGAGGACCGCGTCGACCTCCGGATGGCCACGTTCTCGAAGTCGCTTGCCTCCTGTGGCGGCGTGATCGCCGGGCCGGCCGACGTGATCGAGTTCCTGCGGATCCAGTCGCGGCCGTTCATGTTCACCGCCTCGGCCGTACCGGCGGCCGTCGGGGCCGCGCTCGCGGCAGTGCGGATCTGCCGCTCGGATGAGGGCCGCGAGCTGTTCGCGGCGGTGCTCGAGAGCGCTCGCTACCTTCACGCCGGCCTCACCGACCTCGGATTCCGCGTGGTGGCGCCCACCCGTCTGGCCGACGGCACCGAGATCGTCACTCCGGTGGTGCCGGTCGTGGTGGGCGATGACTGGAAGGCCGTGTTTTTGTGGAAGGCGCTATACGACGCCGGCGTGTTCGTGAACGTCGCGATCCACCCGGCCGTCCCCCCCGCCGGAGCGCTGCTCCGCACCAGCGTCATGGCCACGCACGACCGGGCCACGCTCGATCGTGCGCTCTCGGTCTTCGGCCAGGTCAAGCGCTCGTTCGAAGCCGAGCACGGCCCGCTGCCGTCCCTGGCCTGACTGCGGCCGGCCACTGCTTGTCCGAAAGCGCACAAGCGTCTGGCGATAGAAAAAAGACGCTAGGAGCTAATGCTTCCTAGTTGTGTCCTTGCTGTGATCGTTTGGTTTCCGTAGCGTCCCGCCAAGTCAAACGGTGGTCGGCCGGGACGGCGCGGAGTCAACACAACGGATGTGGTCGGGACTCCGGGGCAACCAACGGCGGCAAGACAGCTCGACGGTCACACGAGAGATAGCGCAGTTCCCCGTTCCGAAGACGCGGCGAGCGATGAGTGCTCACGGACGGCGCATACGCCCAACCCCAAAGAGTCCGCCTGCGGACGCAACGTAGGGAGAGAACAGCTACATGACGCAAACCGCCACGATTACCGAAGAGCCGCCGCAACGTCTGCGGGCTCTTGGACGAGCCAACGAGGTCCGGCTCGCGCGTGCGGAGCTGAAGCGACGGATCGCAGACGGCGAGGTGTCAGCCGCGACTGTCATCCTCGACTGTCCGAACGAGGTGCGGAGCTGGTCGGTTGTAGATCTGCTGATGAGTCAGCGGCGCTGGGGATCCACCAAGTGCAGGAAATTCCTGGAACGCAACCAGATCGGTGAGCTGAAGCAAATCGGGCAGCTGACCGATCGGCAGAAGCGACTACTCGCCAGTCAGCTGAAGTCGTGCGCGGGTCTCGTAGAAGAGATCGACCCGTGTGTGACGAGAGTGCTGGAGCTCGTCTGAGCCTGCGATCGAACGTGGCCGGCCCTGCGTCGCGTGGCGCAGGGCCGGCCCGGCTCACAGTTGGATGCCGATCGGGACGGGGCTCGCGCCGGCGAACAGGAAGAACCACACGACGAATGCCGTCAGCGTGATGCCGGCGCTGACCACGAGCACACCCTCGAGTACGAAGTGGCCGGGGTCGTCGAGTCCGCGGGCGATCCGGTTGGCCCGATAGATATTGCTGAGCCTGGCCAGAAGTATCGCCAGCGCCGAGATCGTGACGATCACGCCGATGAACATCGTCCCCAGCGCCGCGCCCAGGGACGAGGTCGAACCCTGGATCTGGGACCCGATCCACAGCCACATCAGCGGCGTCCCGAGCCACAGCACGAGACTGCCGATGAACATGATCAGTACCACCAGCACAGCGCCGGTGCCGGTCCGGAGCAACTCGCGCATCGGCGGTTCAGCTTAGAGGGCGGCGGTGAGAGCGGGCCGCGGAGCGAATCCGCGGCCCCCGGCTAACGGACAGCCGGAGGAGAGCTTGACGTGCCACCAACCGGCGAGCATCCCGATCAGACCGAGGCGTGGTCTGACCTGCCAGACGCCGCAACCGGGCTCGCCGACGTCACGGCGGGCCACCCGGACGAAGCGGTACTTGCCCGGCTCGAGCAGCATTCGCTCGAGCAGGACGCGATTGGCCTCCCAGACGTCCGCCCGGGCGGCGATCGAAATGCGCGCATCGCGCAGGCGCTCGGCAAGCTCGTCGCGAACCCGCTCGAGTTCGCCCAGGTCCAGGAGCCGCGGCTGCTGCGGGCCGCTCGCGGGCGGCATCACGATGCCCCCCATCGGGAAGGCGGTCACGAAGGTGGCGGCGAGGTCTCGCTCGAGCTTGGCGATCTGACCGCGAATCGACCGGCGCGCCGCGCGCTCGGTGTCCTCTCCAACCTCAGCCGGAGACGACGGGAACTGGTTCGGGTCTGTGCCAATCGCCTGATCGAGGAGTGCCATCCCACTCTCCTTTCCTGGACGGCCGAGCTTAGCAGGAGATAAACCGGCCGGACGCCGATTGTCAGCCGGCGTTCTCATCCTGACCGCAGCACCTCGATCGTCAGCCAGAGCGCCTCCTCCATGTGAATCAACGGCACTCCCGGGACGCTCACGGCGAACAGGATGATCCGGGTGCTCGCGCGGCTGACTCCATGCCCCGGAGCGAGCTCGTCGAACAGCAGCCCATGCACGCATCGCGCGTCGGCCACGGCGAGCTGTCCGGGCTGCAGGTAGTTGCCGAACTCGCTCGTACCGAGGCGGTCCCCGGCCACCGTGGTGCGGATTCCCAGCCCACCGGCGTCGACGAGATCGGCGTCGAGCGCCCAGATCGGGACACCGGTCTCGACCAGACCGATCAGCAACGCGTCCTCGATCAGCCCGGTTGAGCGGAATTGTCCATGCATCAATCGGTCGACCGCCGCCCGCTCGCTGGGCACCCAGTTGGTGTCCGGGTCGAGTCCGATCTGCCTGAAGAACGATCGATAGGCGTGCGGGATCGGTCGCGTCCGCATGGCCACGACGTCCGCTCCGCGAAACCGGTTCGACAGCTGCTTGAGCTGCAAGGCCACGGACGGCGGGCTGGGGCTCGCCCGACCGTCGACGCTGACCCAATCAAGGCGCAGCCCGGGAAACTCCTCGCGCACGCGGGACTCGATGAAGCCCGGGGCTGCTCTCAGGTCCAGCTCCTCCACCGACAACCCTCCTGCGTCGACGTAAGCGGGGGAAGTTTAAGGGCCGGTGCGGAACCGACCTGGCGCTGACGCTAGCCGGCGCTGGGCAGCGCCCTCACCTTCGCCGCAAGATTCTCCGGCTGGAGCCATTTCTCCCCGATCAGGCGGTCGATCACCCGCCCGCCTCGCGCGGCGATCTCGACCATCGGGCAGATCTCGACGCCGTAGATCTTGCCCAGGGCATCGTCGCGGTCGAACGCGACCGGGATCGTCCAGTGGTGGGAGCGCACCAGCGCGGCGGCATCCGAGCGGCTGGCGTCGACCGCGACGGCTGCGAACTGGATCCCCGGGAACTGCCGGGAGACCTTCTGCAGCGTGTCGACCTGGCGTTTGCAGGCCCCGGAGCCCGTGACGAAGAAGCCGAGCACGAGCGGGGTGTCGCCGCAGACGTTCAGCGCCTGCGGATTCGGCGATGAGGGATTGCAACGGGGGCGCGTGTTGACGTCGCCGTTGAGCTGGCTGGTGGCCAGCGGCGCCACGAAGCGATACAGGTTCTTGCCGGCCGGGATCCCCACCGAGCTGATCCCGTTGGTGGCGAACAGATAGATCGAGAACGCGATCACCAGCACCAGGCCGAAGATCCCGATCGCCCACTGATATCGACGCGTGTCGATGAGCAGCTCCGTCGCCGGCAGACCGCCCGCAGCGGCGATCGCGCGATCCGGGTCAAGCCGGTGCACCGGACCCTCGCCCCCGGGGCCCGGCACTCCCTCCGGCGCGGGACCATCCCCCGGCTCCGGTACCAGGTCGGGGCCATCCCCCGCCTCCGGTACCAGGTCGGGACCATCCCCCGGCTCCGACGGAGGCTGCGGCCCGTCGCTCACGCGACCCGAGTGCGGCGCCGCAGCCTGGGCGCGGCCGCGCTCGCTCGCCTGAGCGCCTCGATCGAGTTGCGGGCGAGCCCTTCGCGCTCGGAGAGGACGAGCACCGCGGGGAGTACCAGCAGCACGCCGAGGAGCGAGACGGTCAGGTCGATCACCGTCACGAAGCCGAAGTCTCGGAGCATCGTGATGTTGGAGAACACCAGCACACCGAACCCGGCGATGGCTGTGATCCCCGAGGCCAGCACGGCGGCTCCAGTCGACCGGTAGGTGCGCCCCAGTGCGTCGTGGAGATCGAGCGCGCCGGCGCGCTCCTGGCGGAAGCGCTCGGACAGGAGCACGCTGAACTCGGTCGAGATGGCGATCACCAGCGCCCCGAGGGTCGCCGACATCGGGTTCAGCGGGATGCCGATCAGGTACAGGATCAGGGCCGACCAGCCGGTCGCGAGGGCGATCGGGATCAGCGGCACCAGCGCGCGCCGGGGCCGGCGGAACACCGCCAGCAGCACCAAACCCACCGCGAGCAGACCGGCCAGCAGGGTCAGCAGCCTCCGTCCGGATGACGACAGCGCGGCGTTGGCCTGGGCGGCGAGCACGGGCAGCCCGGCCAGCTCGGCAGTGACCCCGGGCGGCGGGCGCAGCTGCGAGCGCATGTAGTCGATCACCCGCTGCTGCTTGGCTAGGGGCATCAGCCGGATCCCAAAGGCCAGCGTCGCGTTCCGACCGTCGGGCGTGATCACCGCCTGCTTGAAGTACGACGGAACCGCCGAGAGCAGGCTCTTGATCGAAGCATCGGTCAGGGAGGCCGAGGAGTTTTGGCCACCCGAGGCGAACAGATCCGGCAGCGACAGGGCCGGGCACAGCGTCGACTTCGAGCAGCCCGTCGTCTCGAGGTAGCCGAAGTGCGTCAGGAGCGCATTCTCGTAGCTGATCATCCAGCCCACGGTCTTGCTGGTGGCGACGTTGCTGGAGTGCACGGTGACGTCGATCTCGCCGGACACGCCGGTGACGGTCTCGAGCTGGCGCAGGTCGCGGAGCGCCGGCATGCTCGACGGGACGAGCTTTGTCACGTCTGATTGCACGCCGGTCTGGGTGTCGGCGATCAGGCCGACCACCGCCAGCACAGCGCCGATCGCGAGCACTCGCCCCGGCCGCCGCACCACGGCGCCGAGCACCGACCCGGGAACGGCGGCGACAGAGCCGGGCAGTCGGACGCGAGGCCGGCGTCGCCCGGCCGAGAGCCGGTGCAGCGGCCGCAGCGGCCGCAGCGCGAACACGCCCGCATCGTGGAGGATCGCCCCCGCCCCTCGCCCCGCGTCGCCCAGGATCTCCGCCGCGCCCCGCAGCGAGGCGCCGGCCGCGCCGCCGTCGCGGTCGGCCAGGACGAGGGCGGCGGACCCGGCGGTCAGCGCGCAAACCAGGCTGATGGCGATGCCGAGCACGAGCAGCAGGCCGAAGCCACGGACCATCGGGACCGGCGAGAGCAATAACACGAGAAAGCCGGTGGCCGTGGCCAGTGCCGCCGCGGCAATCGTCGGCGCCCCGTTCGCCGCGGCGCCGGCGACCGCCTCTTCGGCGCTGGCGCCCTGCCGCGCCCGCCGCGCCTCCTGGGCGCGCGATTGGAACTGGATCGCGTAGTCGACGGCCAGGCCGATCAGGATCGGCAGGACCGCGATCGAGGCCATCGTCAGCGTGGCGCCCACGATCGCCGTCAGACCGAAGGTGATGCCCGCGGCGATCAGCGCGACTGCAAGGGGCAGCAGGCGTAGTCGGCTGCGGAAGACGATCAGCAGCATCGCGGCCATCACCAACAGCGCGGCGATCAGCAGCACGACGATCGAATCGCTGATCTGAGTCGCGAGGTCGTTGACGACCACGGGCTCCCCGCTGACCGTGTAGGAGCCACCGTTCTTCAGCTGGAACATCGGCAGCCTCACCGCCTGACGGATCAGCGAGATCACGTGCGAGCGCTGGGTGGTGCTCAGCGTCGACTTCAGCCGTACCTGGATCAGCGCCGAGTTGGCGGTCGGGAAGACGTAGGCGAACCGGCCCTTGGGCTGGTAGACCCCGCGCGCCTGGTCGAACACCACCTGCGAGATGAAATTCTTGTTGTCGATGGCCACCGGGAAGCTGTTCAGGCTGATGCCCGACGTCAGCGCCAGCTGCTCGAGCTGCTGCGTCTGCGAGGAGCTCTCGGCCTGTTGGGCGGTCTGCTGGGCCTGGCGCGCGGCGGCCCGGGACTGGTGGGAGGCGATCGCGCTCCGGTAGGCGGCGGTACCGGCGTCGGCAGCCGCCTGCTTGGCGGAGTTCTCGAGCTGGACGATTCCGGAGTTGACCGCGGCCACCGCCCGGTTCAGGAACGTGCCCGGGCCGTAGACGACCTGCACGGCGTTGGCTCGCATCAGCTGTCCGCACGGGCCGTTCTTGCCGCCGTAGGGCTGCAGCGCCCCGGCCGGGGCGGGCTCGAGCGCCGAGAGCTGCTGGCTGGGGACCAGCACCTGTCCGGCGAAACACGCCTCGAGCTCACTGACCACGCCGAGATCGGCGGTCTGGACCAGGTTCGGCAGCGACTCCCGGATCAGGATCACCACGGCATCGCCGCCGAAGTTGCGGTAGTCCTGATCGGTCGCCTTGAACGTCGAGGAGGAGCGCGAGACGAACGTGTCGGTCGCCGCAGATGGCCGCAGCCCGAGCGCCAGCACGCCGCCGGCGATCGCCAAGGCGAGCACGATCGCGACCGTGAGCACGGGCCGGCGAGCGGCCTGCCTCGCCAGCGCCTCGAGCCTCTCCTTCACCCTCATCGGTGTGTCAGGCTAGCGCCTGCACAGGACCGCGGGCGCAGCTCGAACTGCCTCGCGTCCTCAGTCCATCGTCAGCGGGCCCTGCGACTCCCCGGCCAGGAACTGGCGGATGAACGGGTTCTCCGAGTTGAGCATGTCCTCGGCCGGCCCGGCCTCGACGATCCGCCCCTTCCACAGGACGTTGATGTAGTCCGCCACGCGGCGGGCGCTCATGATGTCGTGGGTGATCACAGCGAAGGTGGGCAGATGCGTCTTCTGCTTCTCCTTCGCCTCTTCCATCATGTCGCGGTGAATCTCGAGGATCAGCTCGCCGAGGAGGGCGGTGCGTACCGGGTCCAGGCCGGAGTCCGGCTCGTCGAAGAGCACGATGTCCGGCTCGAGCACGAGCGCGCGGGCGAATCCGGCGCGCTTGCGCATCCCGCCCGAGAGCTCGTTGGGGTACTTCTCCCGCGCGCTCCCGAGACCGACTTCGTTCAGCCGGCGCATGACGATGTCGTCGATCTCGTCCTCGCTCTTCTCCGTGTGCTGGCGCAGCGGGAAGGCGACGTTGTCGTAGAGGTTCATCGAGCCGAACAGCGCGCCGTCCTGGAACAGCAGGCCGAACTTCTTGCGCATGTCGAACAGGTCGTCATCGGGCATGTTCGGAACCGACGTGCCGTGGACCAGGATGTCGCCCTCGTCGGGATAGAGCAGGCCGACCATGTGCTTGATGCAGACCGATTTGCCCGTTCCGGACGGACCCAGAATCATCGAGACCATGCCCTCGGGCAGGCCCATGTTGAGCCCGCGGAGGATGCGGTTCTTCCCGAACGCCTTATAGGTGTCGATGAACTCGACCGCGTCCGGGCGACCCGACGGATACACCTTGTAGGTGTGCCACTTGTACTCCTCTTCGGAGGCCCCGGACGGCGGGTCCGGACGGGCGGGCTTCTCGTCGACGACGGACACGCGCGAGCCCGACTCCTCCTTGGCGGCCTCCTCCTCGGCTGACTTCTCGCCCGGCTGCTCCCAGTCGAAGTCCTCGGCGTCACGGTGGCCGTTTCCGCCGTTCGAATCGGACTCGCGCTGCTCCGAGCCGGAAGGCTCGTGATCGCGTTCGTCCTTCTCCGAATCCGACGAGGACGACTCGCCTGAATCCGATCCCTCCTCCGAGTCGCCCGAGGAGTCCTCCATCGGTGGGACCGCGGTGCGGGAGAGCTGGTCATCCTCGTTTTCCCGGTCCTGCATGGACAGCGGCTCCACCGGCTCCCGCCCCGACTCCGGCACATCGCCCTGGGACTCCTTCTCCTTCTTCCAATCCGAGCCGTCCTCGCCGGACTGCGAATCCGAGTCCTGGGAATCCTGCGAGTCCGACCGCTGGGAGTCCGCCTCCGTCGCGCCCTCTGACTCCGCCGTCGCGCCCTCCGACTGCGAGGTCGAGCCCTCGGACTGCGCGGTCGAGCCCTCTGACTCCGACTTGGCCTCCGAGCCGTCGGACTCCGAGCTCGTATCGGAGCTCCCCGACTCCGGCTCCTGGGCCGACTGCTCCGAAGATGCGTCCTGCGACTGCTGGGCCGTATCGGACTGCCCGTTGTGCTCCTGGGCCGGGCCGCCGGGCGGCATCCAATGGATCGGGGCGGGCTCATCCTGGGCGGGGGCGGCGTCCTGCATATCCGGCGCCAGCCAGTTACCGCCGTCGGACGGCGCTGCGGGCGCCGACGGGGCCGATGCCGAAGGCGGGGCCCATGGGCTGCTGGACTCCGGCGCCGGCGTGCTCACGCTGGTCGGCTGGTCGGCGGCCGGCTGGTCGGCTGCCGACTGGTCCGCGACCGGCTGCACCGTGGTGGGCTGTTCGGCCGGCTGCTCCGTGGTCGGCTGTTCGGCCGGCGGTTGCGCCGCGGCGGGCGGCGGGCTGAACGGCGGCGGGCTCCAGGACGGGGTCGTTGGCTGCTTTTCTTTGCCTTTGCCGAACGGTAGTGAGAAACGCGCCATTGTCAGCCTCCGATTGGTGCCCTCGGGTTGGCGCCCCAGAAGAGCTGCGTACCGAGCATTCCGATGAGATGTACAGCCACGATGTTCAAGACCATGGACTTCGCCGTCGCGGTTCCGACCCCGACGGGGCCACCGCTGGCGTTGTAACCGTAATAGCAGCCGACGATCACGATGATCACGGCCATGGACATGGCTTTGATCAGGCTATATAAGAGATCGGGCGGATTCTGGAATTGCCAGAAGATCAGGAAGAATCCGCCCGAGGAGACGTCGCCGATCTGCTGGACGACGGCCAGGTAGCTGGCGAGGAAGCCGGCCCCGATCGAGCACAGGTACACGAACGGCAGCACCATCAGCGCCGCCAGTAGGCGAGTCGCGCAGAGGAAGGTGACACCGCTGATGCCCATCACCTCGAGCGCGTCGATCTCGTCGGAGATCCGCATCGAGCCGAGCTCGGCGACGATTCCGGTACCGACCTTCGCTGCCATCATGTACCCGAAGCTGAGCGGGACGAGCTCGCGCAGATCGCACCAGGCGGCGAACACGCCGGCATACGCGGGCGCGCCGACCGACCGGTTGAAGTAGGCGCCCTCGATCCCGCACTGGAGTCCGATGATGAAGACGAGGCCCCAGATCACCAGGGTCGAGGAGACGATCAGGATCCCGGACTGGCGCAGCGCCTCCCCAAAGAAGCGGAACACGCGCAGGCGCAGAACCTCCCCGACCATCCGGGAGCCGAACTTGACGATTTCCCCAAACGACTCGATCCAGCCGCGAGGGGTGGCGAGCAGTTCGCCCATCAGCTGATCCTCAGCGCCGTGATCATTTGACGATCGTCGTGATCTCGGGGTGCGTGGCCAGCAGCACCTGCGTGAACACGTAGTTGAACGCGAAGATCCCCAGGAAGGCGATCACCACCGCCTGGTTGACTGCGCGCCCCACCCCCTCGGCGCCTCCGGACGCAGTCATCCCTTTGTAACAGCAGACCACGGCGATGATGGCGCCGAACAGCGTCGTCTTGACCACCGAGCCCCACAGGTCGGTGGTGGACGCGTTGTTGAAGAACGTGGCCCAGAAGGGTCCGAGCGGGGCGTTGTTGACGAGCGTGGCCAGGATCCCGCCGAAGACGCCGAACAGGAGCGCATAGATGTCGAACAGGCCGGTGACCAGCATCAGCGCGAGGAACCGCGGCACCACCAGGTTCTTGATCGGGTCGACGCCGAGCACCTGCAGCGCGTCGAGCTCCTCGCGGATCTTACGGGCGCCGAGGTCGGCGGTGATGGCAGTGCCGGCCACGCCGGCCAGCACGATCGCGTCAACGAAGGGGGCGAACTCCCTGATCGACGCCAACACGAAGAATCCGCCCAATCGATCGAGCGCGCCGAACAGCACGAGGAAGTTGGCCGCCTGCAGCCCCGGCGCCTCGTAGCCGAAGGCAATCGTCGAGATCAACAGGGGAAACCAGCACAGTCGCAGCGCGAACATGAACTGGCTCACGAACTCGCTGCCGTACGGATACGGAGGCCTGACGGCAGAGACCAGGGTCTTGCCGGTCAGGATCATCATGTTCCCGACTTCTTCCAGGACGCTCTTGGTGGGCAAGAACGCTCGATCGGCTACGGCTCTAATCAATCTCGTTTCCTCCCAGCTCCGCGCGTGCGCACACGCGGCTTCAGAATCGCTAAGCCTACGGTACGGGTTCGCGTAACACCACCGACAACCGGCGCAGGTCCTGAACCGCCGTCGGCCGGGGGCCCGCGTGGTATGTTGCGAACCCGTTGAGCGGCTGGAGATTGAGGAGCTTCTGGGTGACCACGGCCGGCGCCGCCGCGCTGCTGATCTCGGCATGCGGGGGCGGCGGGCGCCAGGACGCGGCCGAGACCAAGGGCAAGTTCCAGGTGCAGGTCTCCTCGGCCAAGTTTCCCACCTCGCAGCGATTGGCGCAGCGCACGGATCTGGTGATCAAGGTCCGCAACACCGGCCGTAAGACGATCCCGGATATCGCCATTACGCTGCTGGATTCGCGCCAGCGCACCGCCGCGCAGGCCTTCGGCCAGAGCGTCGCCGGCACTTCGCAGGTCCTGGCCAGCAACTCGCGGCCGATCTGGATCATCGATCGCCCGCCGGGCCCGTGCCAGTTCAGCTGCCGCCAGGGCGGTCCGGGCGGAGCCGTGACCGCCTACTCGAACACCTGGGCGCTCGGGGCGCTGAAGCCCGGCCAGACGGCGACGTTCGACTGGGGCGTGACCGCCGTCAAGTCCGGTGCCTTCGCGATCCGCTACGAGGTCGCCGCCGGACTGAACGGCAAAGCCAAGGCCGTGAACGCCGGTGGCGGGCGGGTGGGCGGCAGCTTCGACGTCAAGATTCACAACGCGCCCCAGCAGGCCTTCGTCAACGACCAGGGTCAGGTCGTCGCGAGTAAGTAGGCGGAGGGGCGGCCGCGCCCGGCTGGAGGGCGAGAGCCTAGGCCGTCCGGCGAACCAATCCGCGAGCGCTTTGGCCATCGGGATAGTGACCGGCTGGGCGAACTTCCGTACGCTTTCGCGTCTCGTCTCCGAGAGACCGATCACTCACGCGCGCCTCCGCCGCCGAGGTGCGGACAGGAAGGAACGACTACAAGCATGCCCCGCATCCGCCAGCAGAACGTCCTTGCCGCGCAGTGGGCGCCGAACGGAGGCGCTCTGGGCGCCCCGGACCTCACCGTGGCCGACAACCAGGTGTTCGGCGCCAACGTGTTCAGCCCGGCGATCCAGCGCCAGCGGCTCCCGAAGGACGTCTTCCGCAAGCTGCAGCAGACGCTGGCTCGCGGCCAGGCCCTCGACACCTCGCTGGCCGACGCGGTTGCCCTGGCCATGAAGGAATGGGCGCTGGAGAACGGCGCCACCCATTACACGCACTGGTTCCAGCCGCTGACCGGATCCACCGCCGAGAAGCACGACAGCTTCTACGGCCCGACCGGCGAGGGGACCGCGCTGGCCGAATTCTCCGGCAAGGAGCTGATCCAGGGCGAGCCCGACGCCTCGAGCTTCCCCACGGGCGGCATCCGGTCGACCTTCGAGGCCCGGGGGTACACCGCCTGGGACCCGACCAGCCCGGCCTTCATCCTGGAGAACCCCAACGGCGCCCTGCTCTGCATCCCCACCGCCTTCACGTCGTGGACGGGCGAGGCGCTCGACGCCAAGATCCCGCTGCTGCGCTCGATGGACGCGCTGTCGAAGTCGGCGATCCGCGCCCTGCAGCTGTTCGGCAGCCACACCGCGAGCCGGGTGTTCACCACGGTCGGCCCCGAGCAGGAGTACTTCCTGATCGACGAGCAGTACTACTTCGAGCGCCCGGACCTGATCACCACCGGCCGGACGCTGTTCGGGGCCAAGCCGCCGAAGGGCCACGAGCTCGACGACCACTATTTCGGCTCGATTCCGGAGCGGATCCTCGCCTTCATGCTGGAGAGCGAGCGCGAGTTGTTCAAGCTCGGCGTGCCGGTGAAGACACGTCACAACGAGGTGGCGCCGAACCAGTATGAGATCGCGCCGATCTTCGAGAACTCGAACGTCGGCTCCGATCACCAGCAGCTGACCATGTCCGTGATGCAGAACGTCGCGCGGCGCTACGGGCTCGTGTGCCTGCTTCACGAGAAGCCGTTTGCCGGCGTCAACGGATCCGGCAAGCACAACAACTGGTCGATGGGCACCGATGACGGCGAGAACCTGCTCGAGCCGGGCGACACGCCGCACGAGAACCTGCAGTTCCTGTTCTTCTGCGCGGCGGTGATCCAGGCGGTCAACAAGCACCAGGGCCTCCTGCGGGCATCGATCGCCTCGCCCGGACAGGATCATCGGCTGGGCGCCAACGAGGCCCCGCCCGCGATCATCTCGATCTTCCTCGGCACCGAGCTCGAGAAGGTGTTCGGAGCGATCGAGCGCGGCGAGGTCGGCGAGTCCACCGCAGGGTCGTTCCTCGGCCTGGGCACGCCGGTGCTCCCACCGCTGCCGATGCACAGCGCCGACCGCAACCGCACGAGCCCGTTCGCCTTCACCGGGAACAAGTTCGAGTTCCGGGCGCTCGGCTCGAGCATGTCCCTGGCCCTCCCCAACACGGTGCTGAACACGATCGTCGCCGAGTCGATCGACTTCCTCTCCGAAGAGCTCGAGGACGCCCTGCAGGGTGGCGCCACGCTCGAAGCCGCTGTGCCGGAGATCGTCCAGCGCAGCTACGCCGCCAACAAGCAGATCGTGTTCGGCGGCGACAACTACTCGGAGGAATGGCACACCGAGGCCGAGCGGCGGGGACTGCTGAACCTGCGCGCCACCCCCGACGCGCTTCCGTACCTGATCACCGACGACACCGAGACGGTGTTCTCCAACTATGGAGTGCTTTCGCAGCGGGAGCTCGAGTCGCGCTACGAGGTGCTCTTGGAGCAGTACGTGACCAAGCTCAACATCGAGTCCGAGACGGCGGCAGCCATCGCCCGGACGATGCTGCTGCCCGCGGCCGCGCGCCACATCGCGCTGCTGCGGAGCGCCGAGCTGTCCGAGCTCGTCTCCGAGAGCGACGCGCTGGTGGCCAGGTTCATCGAGGCGATCCGGGGGCTCGAGTCGGCCAACCTGGAGGAAAACCAGCCGCACTCCGACCTGCTCGAGCACGCCAAGTACATGGCCGACACGGTGATCCCGGCGATGGCCGCCGCGCGCGAGGCCGCCGACGAGCTCGAGAAGGTGGTGGCCGACGACCTCTGGCCGCTGCCCAAGTACTCCGAGATCCTGTTCATCAAATAGGCGGAATTAGGTGGGGAGTCGCCGGGCCGGCGGGTGACGAGTCGCCGGGCCGGCGGGTGACGAGTCGCCGGGCCGGCGGGTGACGAGTCGCCGGGCCGGCGGGTGACGAGTCGCCGGGCCGGCGGGTGAGGAGTCGCCCGCCCGACGGCTCCTCGCAGGTCCGAGATCGCACAGGGGCACTCCCGGGGGCCAACCGTCGCCCGGCGGTTGGCCCGCAACTTGCAGGAAGGCGCCGGGTTCTCAGCTACGGTGACCCGCGGTATGACGGACCCCTGCGTGGAGCGCGGTCGTCGGGCTGGAGACCACCGCCGGCTGCGCAATTTGCTCTTGGTGGGCCTCGCGCTCCTGGCGCTGGGCACGTCGGCGCAGGCCGCGAACGCCCGCGGCAACCCGCTGGCCGCGCGCGGCATGTGGATCTGGGAGCTCTCGAGCTCGAACGGCGGCAACCTGGGCTCGATCATCGCCCGCGCCCGCCTGAATGGTATGACCACGCTGCTGATCAAGAGCGGCGACGGTTCGGGCACCTGGTCGCAGTTCAACCGGAGCATGGTCTCCACCTTCCACCGCGCCGGTCTGAACGTCTGCGCCTGGCAGTACGTCTACGGCAACAACCCGGTGGGCGAGGCGCAGGTCGGCGCGGCCGCGGTCAGGAACGGAGCCGACTGCCTGATGATCGACGCGGAAAGCGAGTACGAGGGCAAGTACGTCTCGGCGCAGACGTATATGAGCACCCTGCGCAGGCTGATCGGCCGCAACTTCCCGTTAGCCCTGGCCGGCTTTCCCTATGTCGACTACCACCCGGGCTTCCCGTACTCCGTGTTCCTCGGGCCGGGCGGCGCCCAGTACAACGCGCCACAGATGTACTGGCGGGACATCGGGGTCAGCGTCGACACCGTCTTCGCGCACACCTACGCCTTCAACCGGATGTACGGCCGGTCGATCGTCCCGCTCGGGCAGATCTACAACTCTCCCCCCGCCGGGGACATCCTCCGCTTTCGCCAAGTGTCGCGCGCCTACGGGGCGCCGAGCGTGAGCTGGTGGGACTGGCAGGAGGGGAACTCGGGAGCATTCCACGCCGCCTCCCGACCGGTCGGGTCACTGCGTGGCTTCGCTCCGAACCGCATCCTCGCCACCCTTCCGCCGCACGCTCAGGGTGACCTCGTGGTGTGGGCCCAGGAACATCTCATCAGCGCCGGGACGCGGATCGCGGTCGACGGCGACTTCGGGCCGGGAACGCTGTCGGCGGTGAAGCGCTTCCAATCCGCGCACGGACTCGCCGCGGACGGGGTGATCGGCACCCAGACCTGGACCGCGCTTCTGCGTTACGGGGCCGCCAACGTGTCGTGGGTGATCAGCAAGAACCGCCAGCAGGCCGTGCTCGCCCGCAGCGGCATTCACCAAGAGCTCGTCCCGAAGTCAGCCAAGCTGCGCGCCAAGCACAACGAGATCCCGGCCTCCCTCGGCGCCGGCCGTCCCTAGTACCAGTAGCCCCTCGCCGCGTGGGCCGTTTCGGCGCTCGTTCAGGCGCGGCAGCAGCGTCCCGGCGCCCCGCGGCCCTGAGGTGTGCGGCCGGATCTGAGATGGCCGACCGGATCTGAGATGGCCGACCGAATCTGAGATGGCCGACCGAATCTGAGATGGCCGACCGAATCTGAGATGGCCGACCGAATCTGAGATGGCCGACCGAATCTGAGATGGCCGACCGAATCTGAGATGGCCGACCGAATCTGACGAACGACCGCGACAAGGAAGGAGCCGGGGGGGCCTCGCCGGCGGGGGCGTGCTACATAACACGCAAATAGTTCGTGTTATGTAGCACGCCCCCGGTGCGGCGAGCGGCCCAACACCCCATCCCGCAGCCACGCGGGAGAATCGCCCCCCGGGCGATTTCTCCCAGCCTAATCGCCCCCCAGGGCAGGCGCCCATCCCACAGCCACGCGGGAGAACCGCCCCCAGGGCGATTTCTCCCAGCCTAATCCGCCCCCCCACGGCTGGCGCCCATCCCACAGCCACGCGGGAGAATCGCCCCCAGGGCGATCTCTCCCAGCCTAATCGCCCCCCAGGGCGATTAGGCCATTCTCCCGCGCGTAGCTGACCAGATCGGCGCGGGTCATCCGGCCGGTCTTCTGCTGGATGTGCGCGCGATGGGACTCGATCGTGCGGACGCTGAGGACCAGTTGCGCAGCGATCTCGGCGTTGGTGTGTCCGAGCGCGATCAGCTTCAGAACCTCCACCTCGCGGCCGCTGAGCGCATCCGGTGGTCCGGCCGGCGGCGCGGGCTCAGCCGCGAGCCGGGCGCCGAGCTCGGGACTCAGGTAGGTGCGGCCCTCGGCGGCTAGGCGAACCGCCTGCACCAGCTCCGCATCGGCCGCCTCCTTGAGCACGTAGCCGGTCGCGCCGGAGCGCAGCGCCTCACGGGCAAACGCGGGATCGCTCTGCATGGTCAGCACGACGATCCGTGTACACGGAAAGGATTCCCCAATGGCCGGGATCGCGGTCAGGCTCGAGCCGCCCGGCATGTTCAGGTCGAGAATCAGGACGCTGGGGCGGTGGGCATTGACTCGTCGCCGCGCCTCGGTCACGTTGGCAGCCTCGCCCACCACCTCAAAGCCCTCTTCCGCCTCGAGCAGCATCCTCAATCCGGACCGTACGACGTGGTGGTCGTCGGCCAGGACGATCGTGATCGGCGAGTCCTCCGCCGTGGGTGCCTGCTCCACGCGAGCGCAGCTTAGTGGTCACTTGGTGGTCACTCGTCCCCGGGCGCCACAGTGCCCCGCGCACGTGTCGGCGTCAGCCGGGCAAGCCGTCGGTCGCCAGCCGTCGGTTCTTGTAGGCGGGGTCCTCCGTCACCTCCCTGCCGAGCCACCCGGGCGGCTGAAAGCGCCCGGCGTCGGCCTCGCTGCCGAACTCGATCTCCGCAGTGATCAGCCCCTCGAGTACTCCCCCGTAGACGTCGAGCTCGATCAGCAGCCCGTCGGAGGCCGGGATCTCATAACGCGTCTTCTCCACCCGCCGGCCCTCGGTCAGCGGCCAGAGGCGACCGAATTCATTCTCGTCGAGATCGAGCTCCTCCTCGTCGCGAGACAGGCCGGCACCCCGCTTGACGGTCAGCGAGCAGCCCTCTCCGCGACGTCGGACCCGGACCTCCGAGCCGTCCGGATCGATCGACAGATAGCCCTGCCGAATCTCACTGGCCGGATATGGGGAGAGCTCGAAGGGGATCGCTCCCAGCACGAACTTGCGCTCGAGCTCCTGTCCGGGCACGATCGATTACTCGCCGAGGACCGTCTCGTCCTCGATCGTCATCGGCTCGTCGGTCTCGATGTCGACGGCGCCGCGCACGGTCACGCCACGCCCGAAGGTGACGTCGCCGTGGACGACCAGTCGCGAGGCCTCTCGCAGCGACGGGGGACCGGCGGGAAAGCGCTGATCGAAATCGTCAAGCAGGCGATAGAACTGCTTGTCGAGCTCGACGTAGGGCAGCTCGCCGTCGCGCTCGGCCACGGGTTCGACCAGCATCTCCGGCGTGAGGGCATAGACGTCGGAGCGCAGCACGAGCAGGTCGTCAGTGGTTTTCACCGGGACGAAGCGCGTGCGCGGGACGCAGAGCAGGCGGGACCCGGAGAAGCTCTCGATCGCGGCGCCCATCGCACTCTCGAGCTGCAGGACGGGCGTGGAGGACGAATCGCGCGGATCGACCGTCTTGCGGTTGACGATCAACGGCAACGGAAGAATGCCGTCTCGGCGCTCCAGCGTGTCGGACAGGGCCTGGAGGTCGAGCCAGAGGTTGTTGGTGTTGTAGTAGCGCCAGTGGCGGTAGTCGCGGAAGGAGTCCTCATCCTCGGGCGGCGTCTGCGCGGTCTCGCGCAGCACGAGTTGGCCGTCGGCGCGCCGTCGAGCGATGTGGCCGCCTTTGCGCTCGGCCTCTGTCCCCTCGATTACCTCCATCAGGAACGGGATCTCCTGATCGGCGACATATGCGGCGATCCGCGGGTCGAGCGTCGCGCCGAGATTGTCCGAGTTGGAGATCATGGCGAAGCGGCAGCCGCGCTCCAGCAGCGCGGCGAGCATCCCGGAGCGCCGCAGAGCTCCGTAGACGTCGCCGTGACCGGGCGGGACCCATTCCAGCGACGGCTCCTTCGGCCAGCTGGCCGGTTCCAGCGTGTCAGCGTCGAGCTTGGGCGTCATGCTCTGCAGGAAGTCGACCGGCAGGCCATCGTTCAGCTCACCGTGTTCGGCCAGCGCCGCCATCGTGGCTTCCTGCGTCGCCTCGCTGTTCATCAAGATCAGGGGGAGCCCGACGTCGTAGCGGCGACGCAGGAACAGCGTCTGTCCGACGATGATGTCGAGGAACGTGTGGCCATCGCGGGCCTCCAGCAGGGACTTCGGCGCGCGCAGGCCCATCGTCGTGGCCAGCCCGCCGTTGAGCTTGATCATGACGAATTGCTTCAGCGCCGCGGCTTCGTCGGCACCGGGCAGGTCCTCCACCGTGGGCACGTCGCTGGCGGGCTCCAGATCCGCGCTGGCCAGCAGCACCGACTCTCCGCTGCGCAGGCGCTCCTCGGCGTCACGGAAGTTGCGGATCGCCTCCTCGGGCTGACCCGCATCCTTCATCTTCCGCTCGGCTGTGTCCGGCTGCTCAGCGCTCATCGGGTGCATTCTGACTACTCGGCGATCGGCTCGTGGCCGGAGTCACGCAAGCCCTGCTCGAGCGCGGCGATCACCGCCTCTGTCACCGCCACCCGCGCATAGCGCTTGCTGTCTCCCGCGATCAGGCGCCAGGGCGCGGCGGGGTGGTCGGTGTGCCGCAGCATGTCCTCCACCGCCCGCTCGTAGGCCCTGCGCTTCTCGCGGTTGCGCCAGTCCTCCTCGGTCAGCTTCCAGCTCTTCAGGGGATTCTTCTCGCGCGCCTGGAAGCGACGCAGTTGCTCCTCCTGGGAGAGATGGATCCAGAACTTGACGAGCACCATCCCCTCGGCGCAGAGCCCGCGCTCGAACTCGACGATCTGGTCGTAGGCGCGAGTCCACTCCGCCTTAGTCGCGAAGCCTTCGACCCGCTCGACGAGCACGCGGCCGTACCAACTGCGATCGAACACGGTCATCCCACCCCACCCCGGAAGCGCAGGGCCGAACCGCCAGAGGAAGTGGTGGCGCTTCTCGCGATCGCTCGGTGCCGCGAACTGGGCGACGCTGACATGGCGCGGGTCCAGTGGCTTGGTCAGGCGACGGATCGCGCCGCCCTTGCCCGACGCGTCCCAGCCCTCGAACACGATCGCCAGCGGCGGACCCAGCCCGTCCCCGATCTGGCCGCCGGCCTGCAGGCGAAGCGCGAGCAGGCGCCGCTGTGCGCGCTTAAGGCGCTTTCGTCCCCGCTTACGGGAGAGCTTGAGTGTCAGATCGACGGAGTCCAGCCGGCCCACAGACAGGATCCTCCCATAGCCGTGGTTATGCTCCTCGCATGGCCAATAGCCCACCCAGCGCGCTGGGCGAGATCATCCGTCGGCAGCGCGAGCTCGCCGAGCTGTCGGTGCGGCAATTCGCCGAGCGCGCGGGGATCTCGAACCCCTATCTGTCCCAGATCGAGCGAGGACTGCGGGCGCCATCGGAGCGGGTTCTCGATTCGATCGCCGAAACGCTGCAGTCCTCCGCCGAAGCGCTCTACGAGCAGGCGGGGATCGTCCCGCCGGGTGGGGAGCCCGAGGAGAGCGCTGTGCTCGACGCGATCGCCAAGGACCCGCGCCTGTCAGGTCGCCAGCGCGCCGCGCTGCGCGAGGTCTATACATCGTTCGTGGCCGGCGCCCCCGCGGGGCGCAGGAGGCGGGCGACGTGAGCGAGCTCGGCGCCCCCGCGGGGCGCAGGAGGCGGGCGACGTGAGCGAGCTCGGCGCCCCCGCGGCGCGCAGGAGGCGGGCGACGTGAGCGAGTTAGACGGCGGCGCGGCGCTGGTCACCGGCGCCGCCAGCGGCATCGGCCGCGCGGTGGCGGCCCGACTGATAGAGGCCGGCATGGACGTGTTGGCCGTCGATCTGCACCCGGACCCCGAGGGTCCGGGCGTCCCGCACCAGGCCGACCTGACCTCGCCGGAGGCCAACGCCGCCGCGGTCCAGGCCGCCCTTGAGCGCTTCGGCCGGCTCGACGTGGTCGTGGCCAACGCGGGAGTGCAGCACGTGGCACCGATTGAGGAGTTCCCGCTCGAGCGCTGGCAGGCGATCCTCGCGCTGTTGCTGACCAGCCCGTTCCTTCTGGCCCAGCACGCCTGGCCGGCCCTGCGCCGATCCGGACACGGCCGCTTCATCGTGATCGCCTCGGCCCACGCGCTGGCCGCCTCGCCCTACAAGTCGGCCTACGTCTCGGCCAAGCACGGCGTCCTGGGGCTGGTCAGGACGCTCGCGCTCGAGGGGGCCGAGGACCGGATCAGCGTGACCGCGGTCTGCCCCGGATACGTGCGCACGCCGCTGGTGGAGCGGCAACTGGCCGACCAGGCCAAGGCGCACGGGCTCAGCGAGGATGAGGTGCTCGAGCAGGTGATCCTCGCCCCCCATGCGATCAAGGAGCTGATCGAACCGAGCGAGGTCGCCGAGGTGGTGACGTTCCTGGCCGGGCCCGCGGGGCGATCGTTCACCGGCGTCCCGGTTACGATGGACATGGGCTGGACCGCCCGCTGAGCCTCAGCGGTGTCGCGGTCGGCGTCTACGCGGCCAGCGTCTCCGCGACCGCCGCGGCGAACGCGTCAACGTCATCCTCGGTGGTGTCCCACGAGCACATCCAGCGAACCTCGCCGGCGGACTCATCCCAGACGTAGAACGCGAAGCGCTCCAGCAGCGACACGGTCGCGGCCGCCGGGAGCGTCGCGAACACGGCGTTGGTCTGTACCGGCCGGGTGATATCGAGTCCGGGCAGATCGGCGACCGCGGCGGCGAGGCGGGCCGCCATCGCGTTGGCGTGTGCCGCGCACTCGCGCCACAGCTCGTCGGTCAGCAGCGCATCGAACTGTGCCGCCAGGAAACGCATCTTCGACGCCAGCTGCATCGTCTGCTTGCGCAGGAACGGGAAGTCTCCGGCCAGCGCCGGCTCGAGCACGACGATCGCCTCGCCGGCCAGCAACCCGTTCTTGGTGCCGCCGAAGGACAGCACGTCGACGCCCACCTCTGCGCTCAGCGCCGCCATGGTCGTGTCCAACGCCGCCGCCGCGTTGCTGAGCCGTGCGCCATCCATCTGCAAGAGCAGTCCGTTGCCGTGGGCGACTTCGGCCAGCTCCGTGAGCTCGGCCGCCGAGTACACCGTGCCGAGCTCGGTGCTTTGGGAAACCGAGACGACCCGCGGCTGCGCGGCGTGCTCGTCCCCCACGCGCGCGATCAGGTGCTGCACCCGCTCCGGGGTGAGCTTGCCGTGCTCGCCGGGCGCGCAGAGCAGCTTGACCCCGGCGATCGCCTCCGGCGCGCCGCCCTCGTCGACATTCAAGTGCGCCGTCTCGGCGCAGATCACCGCCTGCCGGCGCTGACAGGCGGCCTGCAACGAGACCACGTTGGCGCCGGTTCCGTTGAACACCAGGAACACGTCGGCCGCCCCCCCGAACTCGGCGGCGATGCGCGACTCGACGCTGTGGCTGTACTCGTCGTGGCCGTAGCCGAACGCGTGCCCGACGTTGGCCGAGGCGATCGCCTCGAGCACCTTCGGGTGAATCGTGGCCGAGTTGTCCGAGGCGAACCCGCGAGCGTTCACGCCGCGAGCTTAGTGGTCGGTCTCGGAATTACGCGACCGAACATTTAGCCTTCAGTGTCGAGTAGAAGATCGAGAGTGGGAACTCGTCCTCGAGCACGAGGTCGACGTAGCCGCGGGGGTCCTCGGCCTCGTCGAGGTCGCGCCGGGCGGCGATCCACTGCGAGCGGCTGGCCGGGGCGACGTTGGCGGCGACGAGGTCGTGGGCCGCCGCCCAGTGCTGCAGCTTGGTGCGGTCGATCCCGGCCCGGTAGAGCTCGCTGACCTCGGCATGGAGGCCGGCGACGCCGTCGGCGACGCGCTCCCATTCGATCGTCAGCTGGTTGTCGGCCCAGTGGAGGTAACCGTGACGATGCAGGTAGGCGAACAGCAGCTGGCCGCCCAGGCCGTCGTAGTTGCGCACGCGCGCGCCGGTGATCGGGAAGCGGAGCAGCCGGTCGAGCAGGATCGCGTGCTGCGTATAGCGGGCAAACGCCAATCGATCGGGATTGCCGCCCGCTCGGCGTCCAGCCTCGCCTGAAAGGGCGGCTCCCGATTCATCCAGCCGCTCGAGCTCGCGGGCCTCGGTGAACGCGGTCAGGTCACAGCGCAGCTCCTCGAGCGCGTACATCCAATACGGGGCCCGCTGGCGGATCATGAACGGGTCGAACGGCAGCTCACCGTGGCTGTGCGTGCGGTCGTGGATCAGATCCCAGAGGATGTAGGCCTGCTCGGAGATGTCCGGGCTCTGGAGCATCCGGGCACAATCGGGAGGCAGGTTCAGCGACAGCAGGTCGGCGGCGGCGCCGCCGACCCGGCGCAGGCGCTCGGCCTCGCGGTCGCAGAAGATGCCCCCGAAGTTATTGACCGGGCGTCCGGCCACCGACACCGTCTCGGGGAACAGGACCGCGCACTCGCTGTCGTACCCGCGTGTGCCGGCCAGCAGCTGGACCGGCACGAACTTGGGGTTGTCGTAGCGGGTGCGCTCGAGATCGGCGATCCAGTCCGGCCACGGCACCCGCACGATCAGCGCCTCAAAGCAGGTATCGCGAGAGCCGTTCTGCTTGTACATCGGGAAGAACACGAGCTGCCGGGCCCCGTCGACGCGGCTGCGCTCCGGCCGGAAGGACTCCAGCGCCCGCGTGAAGTCCGGCTTGCCGAAGCCGCCGGCGACCCAGCCGTTCAGGTCCTCGATCGCGTGCCCGATATACGTGTCCTGGTCCGGGAAGCGCAGCGCCAGCGCCCGTAGCGCGGCCGCGATCTGCTCGACGTGTGCGCCGGCGACCTGCTCGACGTCCGCGCCTGCGATCTGCTCGACGTGCCCGCCCGGCAAATCCCGGGCCAGCGAGCCGTCCGGCGACTGGAGCTCGGCCAGTGCATTGGTGTGATCGCGCAAGCGCGCCCATTCGGGGTCTTCCTGCGCGCCCCAAGCCCGAGCCACCCCGACCTCCGAGACCGCGGAGCGGTCCGAGCGGGCCGCCCAATAGGCGATGTTCAACCAAAGCGCGCGATGGTCGAGCTCGCCGATGCAGTCGTCGCCGAACAGATCCGAGTCCCCCAGGACGACGACGCGGCCGGCGCCGTGCTCGGCCGAGACGATCAGGGGCGCTCCCGGCGTCGACGCGCTCGGGTGGGTGCGAGCGAGGACACGCGCGCCGTTGCTCGTGGAGATGGTCGTCGCCCGATACAGGCAAGCGGCGCCGACACCGGCCAGCACGTCACCGCCACGTCCGCGGCCGCCCGACTCGAGTTCGGCCAGGATCCAACTGGGGGCACCCAGGTTGTGCTCGTAGTCCTGGACGGTGTCGTTCTCCAGGTGGATGCCGAAGCGCGCGAGCAGCTCGTTGAGGTTGTTGCCGTACTTCTCCTGCTCGGTCTCGCCGAGCACGATCAGCCCGCCCCCGGCCCGCACGAACGCTTCGATCGCCGCGATCTCATCTCCGCTGAGTCGCGGCGAGCCGATGCCGGTCGTGCGCTCCCAGGCGGGTTCGGACGGATGGGCGATCACCAGCGCGTCGCAGTCGCTCAGGGTGTCGGCCAGCAGCGGCGCCTCGGAGTTGACCGCGACGGCGAAGTCGCGCTCGGCCAGCGCCGCGGCGGCCAGGCCCAGCGACGAATCGGCCGGATGTGCGGGCTGCATCGCGCGGGCCAACGGCTCGCGGATCGTCCAGGCCTCGCTGTGGGACTCGTCGAACAGGACTCGGGCGGCTGTCATGCCGACCAGCTTAGCCGCGGCTTCGGCGGCTGTCGATGCCGAAAGCGATGTATTCTCTGCAATAAATCTCCGTATGGACGCTTCTGACCGCAAGATTCTTGCGTTACTCGTCGAGGACGGGCGGCGCACCTACGACGACATCGCTCGCCGGGTCACGCTGTCCGCGCCGGCGGTCAAGCGGCGCGTCGACCGGCTACGTGAGCGCGGGGCGCTGCGCGGCTTCACCGCGGTCCTCGACCACTCCGCGCTCGGCGATCACACCGAGGCCCTGATCGAGCTGTTCTTCGCCCCGGGGACGCTGCTCGATGCGGTAGGCGAGACCCTGCGCGGGCACCCCGAGGTAGTCGAGGCATGGAGCGTGACGGGCGAGGCCGACGCGATCGCCCGCGTGCGCACCCACGACAACGGCGACCTCGAGCGACTGATCATGGAGCTCCAGCGCGACGGGATGGTCCAGCGAACGCGCTCGCAGGTCGTGCTCTCCCGCCTCGTCCACCGCTGATCGTCGCGCTCGCCGCCGCTGAGCCCCAACCTTGTCACGCTCGTGTCAAGGTTCGGTAGGATGAGGTCATGCGCGATTACCTAGCCGCCACGCGAGAGCGCGTCGTCGTCTTCGACGGCGGCATGGGCGCCACCCTCGAGCAGTTCGACCTCAGCCTCGAGGAGGACTACCGGCTGCCCGGTCGCTGCCACGAGGCGCTGGTGCTGAACCGCCCGGATGTGATCGAGGGCGTCCATGCCTCGATGCTCGAGGCGGGCGCGGAGGTGCTCGAGACCGATACGTTCCAGGCCTCGCGGCTCAAGCTCTCCGAGTGGGGGCTGGAGGACCACACGCTCGAGATCAACATCAAGGCGGCGGAGATCGCGCGGCGCGCAGCCGGGCCGGAACGGTTCGTAGCGGGCTCGATCGGTCCGACCGGGTTCCTGCCGGCCAGCGATGACCCGACGCTGGGGCAGATCAGCTTCGCCGAGCTGATGGAGATCTTCACCGAGCAGTCGCGCGGCCTGGTCCAGGGCGGCGCCGATCTGATCATCATCGAGACCGCGCAGGACATCCTCGAGGTCAAGGCCGCCGTGTTCGGCGCCCGGGCGGCGTTCAAGCTGGAGGATCGGAGTCTGCCGATCCAATGCAGCGTGTCGCTGCTGCCGCAGGGCGGCAAGATGCTGCTGGGCACCGACATCAGCGCGGCGCTGGCCACGCTCGAGGCGCTCGACATCGACGTGATCGGGCTCAACTGCTCGACCGGACCCGAGGACATGCGCGACGCGATCCGGTTCCTGGGGGAATACTCACCCCTGCCCGTCCACTGCATCCCCAACGCCGGACTGCCGCTGCAGGGACCCAAGGGCGAGACGATCTTCCCGGAGGAGCCAGGACCGCTGGCCGAGGCGCTGGGCGACTTCGTCGACCGCTACGGCGTCTCGATCGTCGGCGGTTGCTGCGGCACCACGCCCGATCACATTCGCGCGCTGGTCGAGCGCGTGGGCGACCGCAAAGCGCGGCCGCGGCCCGCGCGGCGGCCACCGCACATGAGCTCGATGATCGCCGCCACGCCGCTGGTCCAGGACCCCCGCCCCACGCTGGTGGGGGAGCGGGTCAACTCGCAGGGCTCGCGCCGGGCCAAGGAGCTGCTGCTGGCCAACGACTACGACTCGCTGGAGACGATCGCCGAAGATCAGGTCACCGGCGGCGCGCATGTGCTCGACGTCTGCGTGGCCCTGACCGAGCGCCAGGACGAGGGCGAGCAGATGCGCCAGGTGGTCAAGCGGATCTCCTTGACCCAGCCCGCTCCGATCCAGATCGACTCGACCGAGCCCGACGTGATCGAGACGGCGCTGCAGCAGATCCCCGGACGGGCGATCGTCAACTCGGTCAACCTCGAGGCCGGCCGCGACAAGCTCGACCGCGTCGTGCCGCTGGCGAGGGCGCACGGCGCGGGACTGATCGCGCTGACCATCGACGAGGTCGGGATGGCCAAGACCGCGGAGCGCAAGCTCGAGATCGCCCAGCGGATCCGAGACCTGTGCTGCGACGAGCACGGACTGGATCCCGAGTTGCTGATCTTCGACTGCCTGACCTTCACCCTGACCACCGGCGATGAGGAGTGGCGCCCCAGCGCGGTCGAGACGATCGAGGGGATCCGCCGGATCAAGGCCGAGATCCCCGGCGTGAAGACATCGCTCGGGGTCTCCAACGTGTCCTTCGGCGTGGGAGTGCCCGCGCGCAGCGTTCTCAACAGCGTGTTCCTGCACCACTGCGTGCAGGCCGGCCTCGACCTGGCGATGGTGAACCCCAACCACATCACCCCGTATGCCGAGATCGTCGAGGCCGAGCGCGAGCTGGCCGACGACCTCGTGTTCAACCGGCGCGAGGATGCGCTCGAGCGGTTCATCGGCCACTTCGAATCGAAGGGCACGTCCGAGGCGGCCGACGAAAAGGCCGACCCGACCGAGGGGATGGAGCCCGAAGAGGCGCTGCATTTCCACATCCTGCGGCGCAAGCGCGAGGGGGTCGAGGACTGGATCGACCGCTGCAACGAGAAGATCGGCGCGGTGCCGACCCTCAACACGGTGCTCCTGCCGGCGATGAAGGAGGTCGGCGACAAGTTCGGGGCGGGTGAGCTGATCCTGCCTTTCGTGCTGCAGTCAGCCGAGGTGATGAAGCGCGCGGTGGCCCGCCTCGAGCTCTACCTCGACAAGCTCGAGGGCTACACCAAGGGCACCGTGGTGCTGGCCACAGTGTTCGGCGACGTGCACGACATCGGCAAATCGTTGGTCAACACGATCCTCACCAACAACGGCTACACGGTGATCGACCTCGGCAAGCAGGTGCCGATCTCCACCATCCTCGACGCCGCCGTCGAGCACGACGCCACCGCCATCGGCCTGAGCGCGCTGCTCGTCTCGACCTCCAAGCAGATGCCGGCCTGCGTGCAGGAGCTGCACGAGCGCGGCCTCGAGTTCCCGGTGCTGATCGGCGGCGCCGCGATCAACCGGAACTTCGGCCTGCGGATCCTCTATCCCCGCGGGCCCGAGTCGGACGACGTCTACGAGCCGGGCGTGTTCTTCTGCAAGGACGCGTTCGAGGGTCTGGCCAAGATGGATCAGCTGATCGAGCCGGAGGCGCGCGAAGCCCTGATCGAGGCCACGCGGAGCGCGGCGCAAACGCTGCGTGACCAGCCGGAGGCCCCGCCGGACGACGCGCCGCCGGTCACCGACTCCTCGGTCCGCAGCGCGGTGCGGACAGACAACCCGATCCCGACTCCCCCGTTCTGGGGCGTGCGTGAGATCGACGTGCCGCTGCATCAGGTCTACCACCACCTCGACACCCACGTGCTGTTCAAGCTGCACTGGGGTGGGCGCGGGGTCAAGGGCGAAGCCTGGCGCGAGCTGCTCCGTGACGACTTCCAGCCCCGGCTCGAGCGGATGTGGCGCGAGCAGACCTACCTCCGTCCGCGGGCAGTGCTCGGCTACTTCCCGTGCAACTCGGAGGGCAACGAGCTGATCGTGTGGGATCCCGAGGACTTCGACCCCGCCCACCCAGTCGAGTTGGAGCGCCTCGTGTTCCCGCGCCAGCCGCGACACGACCGGATCTGCCTAGCCGACTTCTACCGTGAGTACGACCCGGACCACCCCGAAGCGGTCGACGTCGTCGCGCTGCAGGCGGTCACCGCCGGCGAGGAGGTCACCGAGCTGATGGCCCGCCTGGAGGCGGAGGGCGAATTCGCCGAGCAGCTGTTCGTGCACGGGCTCGGTGTGCAGACGGCCGAGGGGATGGCCGAGTGGCTGCACTCCCGCGTCCGTCACGGTCTCGGGATCGAGCCCACCCAGGGCCGGCGGTACTCCTGGGGCTATCCCGCCTGCCCCGAGCAGTCCGAGCACGAGAAGGTGTTCCGCCTGCTCGACGCGCCGTCGATCGGCCTGCGGCTCTCCGGCGGCTACGCGGTCGAGCCCGAGCAGTCGACCCTGGCGATCGTGGCCCACCACCCGCAGGCCGTGTACTTCGGAACGAAATCGGGGTTCCTGCCCAAGACGGCGAAGCAGGCGTCCGACGACGTGATCGCGGGCACCGAGCGCGACCCCAGCCGCGTCGCCACGCTGCCGGACGCCGACCCCGTCTTCGTCAAGGACGGGTCCGGAGAAGACGAACCGGCCATGGCGGGCGCCTAACGCCGTATTCGTCGCGGACGGTCTCGTACACCCCGAGATACCTTCTCGCGACCGCGTCCCAGCCCATCGCCGGAGCTACTCGGGCTCGCGCCTGGGCGCTGATCGAAGCCAAGCGCGCGGGGTCGGCGAGGAACCTGTTCACCGTGTCGGCCAGACCCTGAGCAGTGCTGTCGCGCGTGAGGAGCGCCGGATCGATCGGGCTGAGCAACTCGGGCGTCGCTCCGACCGGCGTGCCGACGACAGGGGTCCCGCACGAGAGCGCCTCCGCGGTGGTGAGCCCGAAGCCTTCGAGTCTCAGCGTCGGCATCACGACGAGAGTCGCGCGGCGGTACCACTCGATCAGCGATTCGTCGGACACGTGCCCCAGGAAACTGATCTTCCCCGCCACCCCGAGCGCCGCTGCGAGCTCGCTCAGCTCGGCAGCCATCCCGCCCGTACCGGCCACCGCCAGCCTCGTCTCGGGATGCTCCCTGAGGATCGCGGGCATCGCCATCACGAGACGGTCGACGCCGGTGCGCGGGGTAAGGCGCCGAGCCGTGAACAGCAACGGCGAGTCGCCCGCGGCGCGCGCCACCTGCGGGTCGGGGGAGAACCTGTCGATGTCGACGCCGCCTCCCAACAACTGCGCCCGCTCGCCGACGTCGGCGCTCAATCGGGTCAGCTCGCCCCGCATGAACTCGCTGAGCACGAAGGTCCGGCTCGCCCGCCGGACCACGAATCGCTCCGCTTGGCGGACGGTCGCCACAGCGCCCCGCTGGAGTGGCCTCGGCAGCGCGTACGTGTCCTGGCGTTCATCGAGTAGCTCCCTCCAGAGCGGAGCGTGAAAGGTGTACAGGAAAGGGGGTCCCGGCCCCGTCAAGGCGAGGGCCGGGATCGGAAAGTGCGCATGGATCACGGTGTCCGGACCGTAGGCAGCTCGCACGGCGCGGTGCACCGCCCGCGCAGCCACGAGGGGATACGCAGGCCCGAAGAGCGGGTTGCTCTTAGCGGCCATCGCGTGGCGCACGATCCGCACTCCGTCGGGAGCGTCCTCCACCTGCGGGGAACCGGGGTCGACGCGCTTGGCGAGCACGACCGTTTCGCAGCCTTTCCTGACCAGGGCACCGGCCAGCTCTCGGACGTACCGCGGAAGCCCGCCGACGGCGTCGGGCGCGATCGTGTTGCCGACGAGTATGACTCTCACGGTGTGTGCCCACGGGGCCGGGTTGAGCCGAGCGCGGCCTCGGACCAGGCGGGCCAGCGGGAGTCCCAGCTGTTGCGTGCGACCCATGCTCGCCGGGCCGCCGCGGCGCTCGGTTCGAGATCCGCGCCACCGCTGACGAGCCGAGCGAACTCGGCCGGCGTCGCCGCTTGCAGAACGCCGGCACCCGCGACGTGGCTCCAGTCGCCGAGCGCGCCGGGAGTGCAGACGATGGGGCGTTCGCGCGTCGCATAGTCGTAGAGCTTCATCGAGTCCTGGCCTCGGGTCAGCGGGCTTCGGTGCGGCGCGATCAGCACCCGCGCCCGGTCGAGCACGCGCGCGAGGCCGGAGCGCTCGACCGGACCATGCCAGCGAACCCGGCCCGTCCCCAGTGCGGCGCTGAGCTCGGGGCTGGGCGCGCCGCCGTGGCCGCGGTACTGGCACTGGCCGTAGAGCTCGACCGACCAGTCCGGAAGCTGCTCGAGCGCCGAGAGCAGGAACGGCGTGTCAAAGCGCTCGGACAGGGTTCCCGCGTAGACCATGAGACGCTCATCGGGAAGCGGACTCGGCCGTGCGTCGATGAGGGCGCTGCTCGCGCCGTTGCGAACGACCGCGACGCGGCGGCCCGCGAACGCCGGGACGAGGTCTGGCGAGGCAACCACGACCGCGTCGGCTTCGCCCGCGATGCGCCGGTAGAGCGCGTCGAGACCGTTGGACCGATGGGCCAGCAGCGAGCGCCAGTCGTCCGCGCAGTCGAATACCCGGCGCGCCGCGGGTGCCGCCGCGATCGCCGGCCATTGCCAGGGCGCCGTCGCGACGACCACGCTGACTTCGATCTCCGGCATTCGCCCAAGGGCGGTCCTGAGCCGGATCGCGTCCAAGCGCTGGGCGACTGGCGAGCGATGCCCGGGTAGGACGGTCGACTGACTCACGACCCGGATGTGCTCCTCGATCGCGATCGGGCGCGAGCGCAGCTGCTGCATCCAGATACGGCGCGAGCCGGGCGCGAAGAGCGCGCGCGCGTCGAGCGCCCGCTCGACGAACGTCACGTGGTGGCCATCGGCTGCCGCGCTGTGCGCGACCGCGTGCTCCCGTCGAATGCTGGGCGACCACGTGCTCTTGGAGCAGATCACGACCGGCATCGTCGACTAGGCGATCGTCAGCTGGGCCAGGATCGCCTGCACCGCCTGCGCGGACTGCGTCCAACTGGCGTGGGCGCCGTGGGCTCTCGCGCTGGCGGAGACCGCGTCGCGTACGCCCGGCTGATCCAGGTAGTCGAGCTTGGCGGCCACGGCGGCGGCATCGCGAGGGACCGGCCATCCCCCCTGGCCGTTCCCAACCGTCTCGGGCAGTCCGCCGTCATCGGAGACGATCACCGGCGACCCGGCGGCCTGCGCCTCCAGCGAGGCGAGGCCGAACGGCTCCCGTTCCGCCATGTAGACAGTCGCGTGGGCGGCTGCGTAGGTCTCGGCCAGCTCACGGTCGGAGATTCCGACGCGCACGTCCAGCACGACGCGCGCGTCGTGGGCGATCGCCTGGAGTCTCCGCGCCTCCTGCGTGTCGGAGCGTGGGGCGACGACGACCACGGGCCATGCGCGCTTCGCCTGGGCGGCGGCCGCGATCGCGATGTCATGTCGCTTGCTCGGGATCAGCGTGCCGACCGAAAGGACATGGGTCGGAGGGAGCGGCTGCGCGGAC
Organism: uncultured Solirubrobacterales bacterium; assembly: GCA_963744755.1. Classification (GTDB taxonomy): domain Bacteria; phylum Actinomycetota; class Thermoleophilia; order Solirubrobacterales; family Solirubrobacteraceae; genus Palsa-465. Next base: position 637,696 of record CAVUUS010000001.1, read on the forward strand.
AGGCATGCGGCCGGGACCCCCATCGGGATCACCTGCGCCAGCCGGCCGTAGACAGTCTGTATCTGGCTCGCGCTGAAGCACGAGTTCGTAACCACGCTCGTGGCCCTGGCCACAGCGCGCCGATCGGCGCGTCGCTCCCCGGCGTACATGAGGGCGTACACGGGCCGGGTGGTCGGGTTGCGTGAGGCGGCGGCCGCCGGCTCGGCGTCGACCCGACGGGCTTCATCGCAGAAGTACAGCGACGGCGGCAGGTGACCTAGGAGCGCGGCCGGTGCCTGCAGGTAGCGACACGGGTTCGCGTACACCACCCCAACACCGAGAGCGCGAACCCGAGCGGCGGCACGCTGCCAGGCTCTGAGCAGGGCGACGAAGTCCGCGTATCGGAGCGGGGCGCGCATCGCGCGGGGAACGCGCGGCGCCGCGGGGTGGAACTCGATCACGTGCGCATCCGCGCGGATCGGGGTTGCGGTGGACAGGCACACTTCGACCACCTCGGCATCGAATCTCCGGATCTGCTCGCTGAGCCTCCGGTGAGCGCCACCACGCGTGAGATTGTGGATGACCCCGACGCGCACGACGAGCCACTGTAGATCCTGAAGCAGTGGACGGCGCTCGTCGGCGTCGTGCGGTGGGGCCTTTCCCGTCCACCCCTAAACTCGCGCGATGCGCCGCCGACTGCTTGCCGCCACCGCGATCTGCATCGTCGTCCTCGCGGGGATCGCGATCGCCCTGACTGGGTCGTCGGCCACCAAAACGCGTCAGGCCGCGCACGCGCGCGCGGCCACGAAAACGCGTCCTGTCTCCGGGGAGCTCGTCGGAGCGATGTTCGACGGTCCCACGCTCGGCGCCAAGGTCGACCTGCCCCAGCAACTCGATACGGCCGCCAGGAGCGGAGTCGAGAGCCTCCGAGTCGCGGTCGACTGGACCCAGCTCCAGCCGTACCGGAGTCCAGCCGACGTGCCCGTCGCCGACCGCGGTCACTTCCAGACGCTCGGCGGGGTTCCCACCCGCTTGGCAGCTCTCGACCGCCTCGTCGGCGCAGCCGCGGCAAAGGGGCTGTCCGTCCTCCCCGTCATCGAGTACACGCCCAGCTGGGACGCACAACGCCCGGGCGACCCCGCCTCGCCACCGAAAAACCCTGGTCCCTACGTCGCGTTCCTCACTGCGCTGGTCCAGCGCTACGGACCCAACGGGACGTTTTGGAGGACCCATCCGGACACCCCGAAGGTCCCGATCCGCATGTGGCAGATAGGGAACGAGCCGCACTTCGTGAGCTACTGGTCCGAGCAGCCCTTCGCGCCGAGCTACGTGAGACTGCTGGCGAGCTCGCGTGCGGCGCTGAAAGCCGCCGATCCCGGTGCGAAGGTCGTGCTGGCCGGTCTGGCCGACACCTCCTGGGAGTACCTCGACAGCATCTACCGCGTACCGGGCGCCCGGCGGCTGTTCGACATTGTCGCGATCCATCCGTACACCGCGCATCCAGCCGGCGTGATCACGATCCTGCAACGGGCCAGGGCGGTGATGGACCGGTTCGGGGACGCCGCCAAGCCAATCCTCGTGACCGAGGTCACCTGGCCATCCTCGCAGGGGAAGGCGCCACCGCAGTTCGGGGTCAGCACGACCGAGGCTCAACAGGCGCAGCGACTGGCGCAGGTGATACCGCTGCTCGAGCAGAACCGGTCGAAGTTGGGCCTGATGGGCTTCTACTGGTACACGTGGATGGGCGACGAGTCCCCCGGTGGATCATCCGACGCGTTCCGGTTCGCCGGCCTGGTCAAGGACGTAGGCGGAGTCCTGAAGCCAAAGCCTGCGCTCGGCGCATTCACCCGCGGAGCGCTGGCGATCGAGGGGTGCCACCGCAAGGTCAGCCCCGAAAGCTGTTTGCGCTAGCCGCACCCGCGCACGTCTCGAGCCACAGCTCGGTGCAGAGCAGGCCGAAGAGCACGTCGCCGGCCGCGAGCATGCCGCCCGCGTGCCGGGCGATCAGCCGCTCGAGCGCGGGCCGCTCGACGTAGTCCCGGGTCCGGGCGCCCGGGTCGAGCAGCACGTCGCGCAGCACCGCGCCGTCGTCACCGGCGAGCCATTTGCTCGACGGGGTCGGGTAGCCCCGCTTGCGGCGGACGCCGGCAATCTGCTCCTGCCCGGCGTGGCACAGGTAGGCCCTGAGGATCGCTTTCGTGCTGCCGTCCCGAACTTTGTGGTCGGCCGGGAGGCGGAAGCAGAGCTCGACCAGCCGGTGGTCGAGGAACGGCAGCCGGCTTTCGACCGAGTGCGCCATGCTGATCGCATCTCCGTAGTGCAGGAACGCCGGCAGCAGGTCGAGGCAGAAATCGCTCAGCAGGCGCCGCTCGAGCCGGCTCCGGCCGTCGCATCCTGCCGGCGCCCGCGGGCGCTCCAGCGGCAGCAGCTCGGGCCGCAGCGCCTGCAGAACGGTGCTGCGGCGCTGATCCCAGCGGCGAGCCGGCGCCACCAGCTCGGCGACCATGTCGCCGAGGACGCGGCGCAAGGAGAAGGCCCCCGGAATGGTACGCGCCGCGCGAGCCGCCTGGCCGAGCGCGGATGCGCTGCGCTGTCGGAGACCGGTCGCCAGCGCGTCGAGGATCGCCGCGGCCAGGTGCGAGGCGTAGCCGCCCAGCATCTCGTCCGCCCCCTGCCCCTCCAGCACGACCTTGACCCCATCGGCGCGCACGGCCCGCATGATGCGCCACACCGGGAAGACCGCGGGCGAGAACCCCGGACCGTCCATGTGCCAGACGATCTGGCGCAGCACCGTGAGCAGGTCGTCGACCGGCGCAGCGATCTCACGCAGAATGCTCCCGGCGTAAGGCGCCAGCGCCAGCCTGGCGCTGACCCGCTCGTCGATCGGGCTCCCGTCCGGACCGAGCTCCTCGTATACCGAGGTGTACGCCCTCACCGCGGCCCGTGGTCCCAGCCCGCGGGACGTCGCGTGCAGGATCGCGGTCGAGTCGAGCCCCCCGGAGAGCGTCAGCGCGAGCGGGACGTCGCTGCGCAGCCGCAGCGCGACCGAGCTGTCGAACAGCTGCTCGAATTGCCGTTGGGCCTCGGGCCAGCCGACGGTCCCGGCCCCCCCGGCGCGCGGAAAGTCCCAGTAGCGCTCGACGGCTGGACCGCTGTCGCCCGGTGCGAAGGTGCCCGAATGCGCGGCGGGAAAGGCCGAGATCCCCGTGTAGAAGCTGCGCCCGTCGACGTACATGCGCTTCTCGGCCAACAGCCGCCCGATCGCTTCCGCGTCGGGACGACGCAGCTGTGGATATAGCGCGAGAAGCGCCTTGGGCTCGGAGGCCAGCGCCAGGTCGCCCCCGACGTGGGCGAAGAACAGCGGCTTGATCCCGAAGCGGTCCCGGCTGAAGAACGCGCTGCGCTCGCGCGGGTCCCAGATCACGAACGCCCACATGCCGTTCAAGCGCCCTACGCAGTCATGCCCCCAGTGCACGTAGGCGCGTAGGAGCACCTCGGTGTCGGAGTGGCTGCGGAAGCGGTGGCCGTGGGCCTCCAGCTGCTTCCGCAGCTCGAGGTAATTGAAGATCTCACCGTTGAAGATCAGGACGGCGCCGGTGTCGGGATCCTCGAGTGGCTGATGCCCTCGATCGCTCACATCGATGATCGACAGGCGGCGGTGCCCCAGCCACACCCCGGGGGCGGTGAAGGACCCGGCGTCATCGGGGCCCCGGTGGCGCATCACGTCGCGCGCGGCACGCCTTACAGTCTCCGCGGGTAGGTCGCTGCCGATTACGCAAGCTATTCCACACATTCCGCGGATGCCCGAAGGGAATCTACAAGACGCCCGAGTGGCCGTCCTCACCGAGATGGATGGCTGGAGCGCCTCAACGCGCCACCGCGCGCTTCAGCATCTGCCCCGGCTGCGCACCTACTTCCGCACGGTCGACCTGCTGAGCCCCGGGGACAGCGTCCGCCGAGATCCCGGCCGGATCGGCCAAGCGCGCCACTTCGCCGGTCACGGCCGGCGGTATCTGCGTCGCGCACTTCAGGTGCGCAGAGCGGTGGACAGCTACGACGCGCTGCTCGTCCAGCGTGGCCTGTACGTGCTCGGGCCAGGCGCGATCGTTGCACCGGTAGAACGATTCGGCGGGCGCGTGGTCTTCGATCTCGACGATGCGGTGTTCGCGCCGCGTCCTGGGTTTGAACGCAGGGGAGCGGTCGTCCACTGGCTCTGGGGGCCTCAGCAGACGCTGCGACTTCTGCGGCGCGCCGACGCGATCGTCGTCTCCACGCAGGCATTGGCCGAGATGCTGCCGGAGCGGGCCGTCGAGCCGATCGTGCTGCCGACGGTACCGGATCCCTCCCGGTACACGCTCGTGCCTCACAGCGACGAGCAGCCGGTCGTGATCGGCTGGACCGGCACCGTCGGCGGCATCAAGTTTCTCAATCCGCTCGGTCCAGTATTCGATCGTCTCGAGCGCGAACGCGTGGCGCGGCTGGAGGTCGTCTCCTCCGTGCCGTGGCGGCCGGCGACGGGCTTCCACCGCTGGCGCGCCGAGGAGGCGACGTCGCTGTTCGGGCGCTTCGCGATCGGCATCATGCCGCTACCCGACACGCCGTACACGCGCGCGAAGGCGGGCTTCAAGCTGCTCGAGTACATGGCGTCGGGTCTGCCCGTGGTCGCGAGTCCCGTCGGGGTCAACCGCGAGCTCCTGACGTCCTCCGGCGCGGGGCTGCTCGCCAGCACGCCGGAGGAGTGGGAGGCCGCGCTGCGTGAGCTCGTCGCCAGCGCCGCGCTGCGCCGTGAGCTCGGGCGCCGCGGCCGCGCGTTCGTCGAGGCCTACGCCGACCTGCCAGGGCAGGCGCGGACGCTCGCGGGCCTGCTCTCCTCCCGGCCGTCCTGAGGTTGCCGCTGGGACGACGTTCGTCTATGGGCGGATCGGTCCGTCAAGCGTGCCGGCGCGATTGTCGAGTCCAAACGTGTGACCTCCCGCGCCCGATCGCTCGCGATCGCCCTTCTCGCCGGCGCAGCCGCCTTCCTCGGCGCCGGCGCCGCCGCCTTCCTCGGGGCCGGCGCCGCCAGCGCCAACACCCTGTCTCCGGCCGGTCAATCGGTCAGCTTCCTGACCGCGCAGGTCGGCGCGTACGCCGGGCCCCTGGGTCCGTACGGCAACGGGATCTGGCACAGCACGAACACGGTCTGCTGGGCCTGCAACAACGGCGGTCCGGCCACGGCGGCCGCGACGGCGTACATGCTCACGGGCGAATCGAGACCCTCCCTGCTCCAGGCGGCCGAGGGCACGATCGACACCGCGATCGCCACGCGCCAGAACCCCGATGGCAGCTTCAGTCCGCCCGCCGGTGACAGCCAGCCCGACGGAATCGCCACGATCTTCTTCTCGCTCGAGATGGGCAACACATACAAGGAGCTCTCGAGCGTGCTCGATCCGGCCCGACGGGGTCGCTGGCAACGCTCGCTCGCCGCCGTCGCCACGTATCTGATCCGCAACGGAAATGTCACCTGGTACACGAACGGCAACATCAACCTCGGGATCGTCGAGCTCTTCTACCTCGCCTGGAACGCCACCGGCAACGAAGCGTTCCACACCGCCTACGAGCAGGCCTGGACCTTCACGTTGAGCCCGCCTCAGAGCCGTTGGCCGGGATGCGGCTTGGTTGTGGTCAACGCGCCGAACCACGCGGATGGATCGGATGGAGCCGGCTACCTCGCCGAGATCGGGGCGGGCGGCACCGGATTCGATGCTGAGTACACGGAACTCCAGCTCGATGTGGCCAGCCGGCTGTACCTCCTCTCGGGCGACCCTCGCGCGCTGCGCCTGGCCAACCTCCTGGTCAACGTCCTGCTGCCCCGGGTCGACTCGAGCTGGATGCTCGATACCAGCGGAGGCACGCGGCATACCGAACTCAGCCGCAAGGTACCGTTCATGACCTCCGCCTTCACCGTCCTCGGGCTCGATGGGGGCCGATCGGACCTTGTTACCCGGATCGCTCCCGAGCTGGCCGCGATCGAAGCCAGCTATACCCAGCCCTGGAACGCCTACAGCGAGGTCTACCGGCGAGCGCTCGGCAACGACATCGCCGTCATCGCGCTCGCCGGTAATCGGGTTGGAGCACCGGTTTCTGCCCATGTCCGGCGCCAGACATCGAGCAAGCGGCGGCACCAGCCAAGGCATCACCACGCGACGCGCCACCATCGGCGCGGTGGACGGCACCGGTCCGGTATCGTCGCCCGCCATCGCCCTCGCGCACACTGAGATCCTGAGGCGGCTCCGAGCCGCGGCCGTCGTCGCCTTGACCGCGTTGCTGGTCACGGCGGCTCCGGCTTCGGCAGCCCATAGGCGCGTGCCGTTCGGGTTTTTCGGGACCGTGATGGACCCACAGGTGGCGCTCAACACCACCCCGTCCGCGCTCGATGCACAGATGGCATCGATGGCCAGATCCGGAGTCGAGTCGGTCCGGACCAACTTCAATTGGGAGGCCACGGAGACCGTGCCGGGGACGTACAACTGGTCCGTGAGCGACGCGATCGTGCGGGCCGCGGCCAGCCACGGCCTGCAACTGCTCCCGATCGTTGAATTCACCCCCCGCTGGGCATCAAGTCATCCGAGCGCGGCGTGGAACGAGTACGCGCCACGGAAGTCGAGCGACTACGGCGCATTCGTGACCCAGCTCGTGCGGCGCTATGGCCCGCACGGCTCGTTCTGGGGCGCCAACCCGACGATCCGCCGCGTTCCGATCCGGGCTTGGCAGATCTGGAACGAGCCCGAGGGCACGAATTACGACTGGAGATCCGCGCCCTGGCCGTCGACCTATACGGCGCTGCTGAGGGCCGCCTATCGAGCGGTCCACAATGCCGACCACGGAGCCAAGGTGGTCTCCGGCGCGTTGGTCAGCCTGAACGCGACCACGCTCACACAGTGGGCCGAGGCGCGCGCTCTGTATCGGGCCGGGTTCCGGCGGTACTTCGACATCCTGGCCGTCAACGCGTTCACGAACTCTCCGAGCGTCAGCGCGAGCGTCAGCCGGTCCGTCAAGATCGTCAGCCTCGTGCGCGCGGTGATGCGCGCCAACCACGATGGCTCGAAGCCGATCTGGGTGACCGAGCTGACCTGGAATGCCGCTGTCGGACGCATCCCGCGATCGCAATATGCGGGCTTCGAGACCACGCCGCAGGGCCAGGCCAAGCGTCTCAGCGCCTACTACAAGCGGGTCGCAGGCAGCCGTCCGGATGGCATCGCGAGAGCATTCTGGTACACGTGGGCCTCCGCGTACGTGCCTCAGGCGTTGTTCGGGAACTCACCCACCTTCCAGTACTCGGGCTTGGTCAAATGGCAGCCCGGACAAGTGTTCCAGCCCCTCCCCGTTCTCTCGGCCTACGCACGGGTGGCGGCCAGCTTCGAAGGCTGCGCGAAAGCTGCGAACGCCAGGACCTGCCGCTGAAAGCACCCGTCGGGTCCGGGCTCAGCTCGTCGACGGCCCGCGACCGAGGCGAAACTCCGCCGGCCACGCTCGCAGCGCCCTGAGCAGAGCGAGGAACACCGCCGCCGCCACCGGAGCGGCGACCAGCGGCATTCGGTGCAGCGTCAGGGCGATCGCGCTGGCCACGACCATCGCGACGATCGGACCTGCGCTCACGCGTCGCACGGCCAGGAAGCTGACCCGGCCGCGCAGCGAGTAGATCGACCCGAGACATACGAACGCTTCCGTGGCGACCGTCATCCACGCCGCCGCGATCACACCGACGCGTGGGATCAGGATGAGGTTGCCGGCGATGTTGAGGACGATCGCCAGGCCGTTCTGGACCAGCATCGCCCGGTTCCTGCCGTACACGATCATCAGATTGCCGGTGAGGTTGCTGAGCACGCTGATGGCACCGGCAAGCGCGAGCACCCGCAACAGCCCGGCGGCGCCCGCGTACTTGTGGCCGAGGGCGAGCGTCACCAGGGGGTCGGCAAACAGCGCCAGCGCGACAAACAGCGGGAGCGGGGCCACGACCAGCCAGTGCCAGATCCGCCCGGCCAGATCCTCGAGCTCGCCGCGATGCGCGGCCTTGGCCGCAAGGGTTGGGAGCGCGCCGGTCATGACTGTCCCGGCCAGCCCGGCGAGCACGCTCACCACCTTGGCCGCTGCCGCGTACTGCCCGAGCCGGGGACCGCTGACCAGCCAGCCGAGCAGGACGAGATCGATCGTCAGGTAGATCCGCGTCATGATCGATGCGAACCCCAGCGGAACCGAACGCCGCACTAGCAGGCGGCGGCTGAACCGTTCCTCTCCGCCCCGCTCGAGTCGGCGGTTCAGTGCCAGCGAGACGACGAGATTGCCGATGATAGAGCCGGCGCTCACGGTCGCCCCTACCGCGATCGGCCCTAGACCGGCGGCGGCCACCGATACCGAGGCGGTCACCTGCGCGGCCATGATCAGCACGTCGATCAGGACCAGAAGCCGCGTCTGGCGTCTGATGATGAGGAAGGCGCGCGCCGGGTTGAGCCCGTTGAACACCATGCTCGGGGCCAGCACGAGGAGCACGATTCCTCGATCGGTGTGTATCCCCGCGCTGAAGGCGAGCCCCACGAGCACCAGGCTCAGCGCGGTCGACCACGCGGTCGCCACCTCGTACGCCGTGCGAAGCATCGGCCTGTGCATCGCCGGGGAACCGACGGAGTCTCGGCTGAGCATGACGCTGAAGCCGAAATCAGCCGCCGCGCCCAGGATTGCCGCCGTGGCGATCGCAGAGGCGTAGCTTCCGTAGCCCGTAGGGCCGAGCAGACGCGTGATCAGGAGGGTGCTGATCGTCCCCAGCACCGTCACCAGGCCGAGTCGTCCGACCAGGTCAAGCACGGAGGCGAAGACCTGCGACGCCGCCGGGCGCGAACTCTGGCTCGTCCCGCTCACCCCTTCATCGTGCATATGATCCGCGCTCGGCTACCGGCGCCGAGCACGGAGCTCGAGGCGGCCCGGCTATGGCGCCTTGGTGATCACGATCTTGAATTGCCCGTTGTCGTCGCTGGGGTGATAGTCGACGTAACGGAATTGCGGCTCGACGCCCTCTCCGAGCACCCGGAAGGTGTAAGGGTGCTGGACTTTGCCCCGGTTGCCCGACGGCTTGGAGGGATTGCCCACGGCTATCGGGTGAAACCATCCGCTGCCGAGATTGATCTGGAACAGCGGCATCGTGAACGGGATCGACCGGTGACAGTGCAGATGAATCGCGAAGCGGAACTGCGCATCATCGCCGGTCGGCGTCACGGCGCCGGGGGTCGGGAACTCCGCCCGCGGTTCCGGCTTGCCGCATGGTTCGTGCCAATAGCTCCACGGACTGACCGTCCCGGTCACCCTGATCGCGTAGCCCTGGCCGGCCTTCAGCGTGACCGGCGCAGTGACCTGAGACCCGCATCCCTGGCTCGCCATGCACATCTCCGGGGTCACGTCCGGCGCGTTATTGCTGGCCAGGAAGACCACGGTCCGATGACCGGATGCGAACGCCGCGGAGCCGAGCAGCGAAGCAGCCCCGGTAGCGGCAAAAGCGATGAACGCCGTCCGTCGGAGACGGCTTGGGACTGCTCGGTCAGGTCGGCTCGGCATCTGAAACCTCGCTCTGCTTGGGCCCCGCTCGAGGCGCCGATGTGATGGACCGGGTTATGGTACCCGCGCGTAGGGTCGGGAGCCAAGTTCCGGACGACGCGACGCATATGCTCAGTGTCGGCCGATGAAGCTCGTTGAGGTCACGCACGTCTCCCCCGCCGCCTTCGGGGCCGACGGCCTATGGGGGGGCGGGGAGCGCTATCCGCTGGCTCTCGCCGGCGCGATGAGCCGGCGCGTCTCGACGCGGCTGGTCGTATTCGGACGACGGGCGAAGCGGTACCGCTCGGGCGACCTCGACGTCTGCCAGCTCCCGATCCGGATGCTCTGGAAGGGCGGGAGCGTGAACCCGCTGTCCGAGCGCCTGCCGGTGTATGTCGGACTGACCCGCAAGCTCCACGCCCATCAGTACCACTCGGTCGTGACGAATCTCTGCCTCGTGCTCGGCCGGGGCGCCCGCCGGCCGGTCTTCTGCACCGACCTCGGTGGGTCGTCCTACGACTACGCCGATCGTTTCTCGCTTGACCAGCTCGTGACCCGGTTCCTCCCGGTCTCGGAATTCTCCGCCGGGTTCTTCCCCCAGCTGGCCGAGCGGACCACGCCACCCGTGCACGGAGGCGTCGACATCACCCGCTTCCGTCCCGACTCCGGCGGGCGGGAACGTCAGGTCGTCTACGTCGGCCGGCTGCTGCCCCACAAGGGCATCGACGTGCTGCTCCGCGCGGTCGATGACCGCACACGGGTCAGGATTTTCGGCCGGCCATACGACGCCGCCTATCGGGCCGAGCTCGGGCGGCTGGCCGCGGGAAAGGATGTGGTGTTCCACGAACACGCCAGCGATGAGGAGATCGTGGAGGCATACCGGCGCTCCCGGGTCGCGGTGCTTCCATCCGTTTACCGCGACAGTCGCGGCCGGTCACATCCCTGGACCGAACTGCTCGGGCTCGTCGTGCTCGAAGCGATGGCCTGTGGAACTCCGGTCGTGGCGTCCCGGGTCGGCGGCATTCCCGAGGTCCTCGACGATGGCCAGACCGGTTACCTGGTCACCCCGGGCGACAGTGCCGAGCTCGGAGACCGAATCGCGGAGCTGCTGGAGCCATCGCCGCGGTGGCACGCCATGTCGTCCCGCGCGGTCGAGACGATCCGCGAGCGCTTCACCTGGGATCACGTGGCCGAGCGCTGCCTGGACGCCTACGAAGGCAGCAACAGCGCCAAGGTCTGATCGGTCATCGCCTCGCGCGAGAACTCGGCCAGCACGCGCCGCCGGGCCGATGCCGCCATGGCGGTCATCTCGTCGGGGTGCGAAAGCGCCCACGAGGTCCCGGCGGCCAGCGCGAGTGAATCCTCCGCGGGCACGACGCGGCCGTCGATCCCGTCGCGCACGAACTCGGGCACGGGTCCGGCGTCGCTGACCAGCACGGGCAGCTCACAGAGCATGGCCTCCAGCAAAGCGAAGGGGGCGCCTTCGTAGCGGCTCGGGAAGACGAGCAGGTCGGCCGCGGCTAGCAGCCGCGGAACATCGCCGCGCTGGCCGAGCATCACAACCCGCTCGCCCGCCCCGGCGCGGTCCAACCGCTCGGCGAGACGGCTCCGGTCGGGACCGTCGCCCGCCCAGACCCAGTACGCGTCGGGATGATCGGCCGTCACGACCGGGACCGACTCGGCGATCAGATCGTGACCCTTCTGATGGTTGAGCCTGCCCACGGCGAGGAGCAGCTTCGCCTGCGGTGGCAGCCCAAGTTCCTCGCGCACACGCGTGCGCGCCTCGGCGCGGTCCCCGGAGAAGCCACCGTCCTCGTCGACGCCGTTGTAGATCACTCGGATCGCCGGATCGCTCCAGCCCAGAGCGTCGGCGAGCCGGCGCTGATTGTCCGCCGACAACGCCACCCACTGCTGGCCGAGCACGCGGGCGGCGCGGTAGAGGAGTCGCCGCCCCCTGGTGAAGCTCAATCCGGATGGCACCACCTGGACGCTGGCCAGCGCACGCCCCGGATAAAGCGCGGCGGTGAGCACGAGGCCGGGGGCCTGATCCGGGTGCGGAAGCACGACGAGAACCATGTCGGCGCCCATGCGCCGCAGGAGACGGACGGTGACCAACGCCTCGGCCACGGTCAGGCGAAGCGCCTCCAAGAAGCCAAGCGCCTGCCTGCCGCCGATCGGGAGCGGATGAGAGATCACCCCCCAGGTGTCGAGATCGTCACGCAGCGCGGCGGTCGCCTCGAGCGCCGGGAAGGCGGCGTGCACCCGCCAGCCCCGCCCCACGGCGGCGCGGGCGACAACGCGCAGGTAACGCTCGGCGCCGGCGTCCTCCCGCGACGGGGAGAGGATCGCCAGCGTGGGAGGTCCCCCGGGCCCCGATCGGGTCATGCGGGCGAACGCCGCTCCTTGACCGCCAACGCCGCGATCAGGCCGAGCAGGATCGCGACCATCGCGCTCACCTGCACGTACCGCACCTCAACGTCGGTTATCCAGGTGAGCAGCGTGGCCACCAGCGCGCCCGCCGCCCCGGCCACCCAGGTTCGATGCGCCGCAAAACCGCGGGCAAGGTCGATCACGCTCGCGGCGAGGAGTCCGAGCACGGCCAGCAAGCCGAGCACCCCGCCTTCGGCGAAGAACTGAAGGTAGGTGTTGTGCGCGTGCGCGGCCGGCGTCACCGGCACGCCGTAGGCGGGCAGGTGCTTCGTGATGTTGCCCAGTCCAACACCGGCCACCAGGTTCGCGTCCGCCGTCTTGAGCGCGGCGCCCCAGATGCGCAGCCGGGTCAGATCTCCCGGGGCGGTATAGACATGGGCAGAGGTCGGATGGATGATCGAGTCGAGCCGCCGGCTGAGCGAATTTCCGGCCAGGCCCAAGCTGAGCGCCACCGCCACCCCCACCATCGCCACCACGCCGATCAGCGTGGCCGGCAGGTGACGACGCGGGAGCAGCGCCAGCACGACCACCAGCCCTCCTGCGGCTCCGACCAGGCTCATGCGCGAAAGCGACAGGAGCAGCGCGATGGCCACCACGCCGGTGGCGGCGAGCACGGCGATCGAATGCTGCCAGCGGCGCATGCTGGCCGCCAGCGCGACCATCATCGGGATGCACAGCGCCAGGACCTGGCCCAGGGCGATGGGATCGGGCAGGGCGCCGGCCGGCCGGGCCAGCCGACCGTAGGTGAAGAAGTACTCCGCGCTGTTCGCCACGATGCCCGAGGACCGGTACAGGTTCAATTGCTGGCCTGATCGAAACTCCCAGATGGCCAGAGCGCCCTGCACGAGCGCGCTCAGCGCCAGCATCGTGGCGACGAACGCCGCGCCCCCGGGCTCCCGCGCGACCACGAAGGTCAGGCACCCGGTCACGACGGTGAGCGCGATCCAGAGTGTCCACGTCCCCACCGCGGAGGCCCCGGCGAGCGCGGGGACCAGCAGCACGACGAAGACCGCCGTCATCGAGCGGAGCGCCGATCCGCCCCTGAACCTCGGCCGGGGCAGCCAGACCAGGACGGCCAGCAGATCGACCGCCAGCAGCGGCGTCACCTGAAGGTCGTCAAAGGTGGTGACGAAGTCGATCGGCGCGACGACGATCGCGACCCCGACCAGGAGCTTCAGCGGCGCTCGTGCCAGAGCCAGCAGGGCCACCAGGACGGCGGCAACGACGGTCGTGGCGTACTTGATCGTGGTCGGCTGAGTGAAGAGCGCCGAGGCGAAGACGCCTGAGGCGGCGAGCACGGCGAGCAGGCAACCGAGCCCGAACACCGCCCACTGCATGCCCGAGGGGCCGGACGTCGCAGGAACCCCTTCGTGCCTGAGCGATAGCCCCTCAGGCACCCCTGCGCCTGCTCAGGACAAATGCCGCCCTCCCGGTCACAAGCAACGCGACGATGAAGGCCACCAGCGCGTACAGCTTGGGCTTGGGGGAGGTCACGGTCGGACCGGTCGAGGCGTTCACGACCTGCAGGCTCGGCTCATTGCTGGCCGCGTCGCGGGCGACCTGCCCCACCAGCTGATCCCGCTGGCTGGTCAGCGTCTGGATCGCCGTCGTATCGGCCGTCAGAGCGGCCCCCTTGTCCTTCCGGAGCCGGCCCGTGAGCTGGCTCAGGCTCCGATCGATCGACCTCAGGCCTCCGTTGACGCCGGCCACATACTGCGAGCCCGCCTGAGCGTTGAGATTGGTGATGTAGACCCTTAGCGAATCTGACGCGGCAGCCGCCCTGGCCACTGCGGTTTTCCGCGAACCTGCGGTGGCCGTGACCTGCACGAGGTTCTGCGCGCCGACCGTGCTGCCGATGATCTTCCCGTCGAGACTCTGCGGGCTGACCCCCAGCCGGCTCGCGACGAGTTTCTCAACCGGCCGCGACGAGGCGAGCTGCGCGTACTGGGAGGCGATGTCGTTGGCGGCGGTGACCACCGGATCGATCACGCCCTGCTGCGATGGGAGCGCGACCCTGATCAGTCCATAGGACTGGTAGGTCGAGGGCAGCGCCTTGCCGACGACGTACGCGACCAGGCCGATGACCACCGACAACGCGAGGCAGACCGCCGCCGCTCTGACACCGATTTGTCCGATGGGTCTGCCCGCTTTCTCCGGGTCGGGGGCCGGCTCGATCCGCCCTGCACGCCAGGTGACGGGCTCTTCATTCGCCGTGCTCACTCGGGTTCCCTCCGACGCAATACGGCTCGCACGGTATCGGCCAGGACGTGAAGATCGGCGGAGAGCGACCAGTGGCGGACCTCGGCGTAATCCAGGTTCACCCGGCTCTCCCAGGTGGTGTCGCTCCGGTCGCGGACCTGCCACAGCCCGGTGATGCCTGGCCGCACGTCGCGCCGGAGCGACTCCCAGCCATCGAGGACCGCGTCCTCCAGCGGAGAAAGAGGTCGTGGGCCGACCAGGCTCATGTCACCCACGATCACGTTGAACAGCTGCGGCAGCTCGTCGAGGCTCGTCTTCCGCAGAAAAGCGCCGATGCGCGTCGCGCGTCGCGCGGCTTCTCGCTTTGCCTCCTCCACGTGCAGTCCGATCGATCTCCGCGTCAGCTCGAGCCCGACGCCTTCACGTGCGGGGAGGTCCGGCGGCCGCAGGGTGCGGAATTTGACGATCGAGAACGGCGCTCCGTGCATGCCGATTCGACGTTGGCGAAACAGGACCGGCCGCCCGCTGTCCAGCACGATCGCGGCGGCGATGATCAGCAGCAGCGGAGACAGTGTCACCAGCAGGATCCCCGAACCGGCGATGTCGATCGAGCGCTTGAGCAAGCGAGATCCCCGACCCATCTGGCGCCCCGGAACGCTCACGAACGCGAGTCCGTCGGCGCGATAGGTCAGTGCCTCCGGACCGACGAAGTCAAAGAATCGAGGGACGATGTCCACGGCGCCGCCGTAGGTGGTGCAGCTGCGCAGGACATCGAGCGTTTCGTAGTCCCGCCGGGAGCTGAACGCCACCACCACCCGGTCGATCGCGTGCGCCGCGAGCACCTGTGGGAGCTGCTCGATCCCGCCGAGAATCGGAGGATCGTCGGGCGTGGCGACGGCGAGCCCGTCGTCGAGCCGCGGTGCGGCCCCCGCGTCCTCGCGGCTGGGGACCGGGACGCCGTCGTCCAGGCAGCCGACGACCAGGCTGGCGCTGCGCGGACGGCGCGAGAGCTCCTGGACCCGGCGGGCCACGACGCCGTTGCCGACGATCAGAATTCGCTCGGGCCGAGCGCTGCGCGCGAACGCGGCGATGCGACGGCCGAGGAACCACGCGATCGGCAGAGCGACCCACGTGATGAGCAACGGCCCGAAATGGGCTCGACGACCCAACCCGAGCGTGACCAGGGCGGTTACCCATCCGATCATGGTCGAGGCGGCCAGGAGCGCTCGCATGAGGTCGATTGGATGCTGGCGCAGCCACGATGTGCGGCGGAAAGCGCCCTTTGCGCTCAGCACGCCGAGGCCGAATAGCGCGACGAGCAGCTTTGCGCTCGCCCCACGCGTCCCCCCTCCGAACGCGTTCGTGGCCGTGAAGGCAACCAAGAGCGCCGCGAAGTCCCACACGCCGAGCAGGACGCCCTCGTAGCGGATCGGACGCTCCGAAGCCACAGCGGAGCTGGCGCCCCCCAAGCGATCTGCCTCTCGGCCGGAAGCTGCCGAGGGCTGATCGCCGGTTGCTCGCCAAGCCAACCGCTCCCCGGCCGACCGGTCCGCCGAACCTGGTTGTTCACCGTCCTTCACCTGTGGAGCGAAGCGGCCCATCAGCGGGCCGATGAGAGGGTCGGAGTCATCGGCTGGCGGCGCTCGGTTCGGTCCGTACCGGGCCCACGACGTCGAGGTACGCCTGCATCGTCCGTTCGAGCATCGAGGCGGGATCGAACAAGCTGGTCGCTCGCAGGCGCCCAGCTTCGCCCATGCGCTCGCGGACGACGGGATTGTCGGCGAGCGCGAGCACGCATTCGGACATTGTCTCCATGTCGCCTCGCTGCACGAGATATCCGGTTCGGCCGGCATGGATCTGCTCCGGAATGCCACCGACGGCGTATCCGACGACTGGGAGCGTCGCCGACATCGCCTCGAGCACAACCAGTGGGAAGCTCTCCCAGTCGGAGGTCATGAGCGCGAGGTCGGCGGCCGCATACACCGTCGGAGGTTCGCACGCCGGAGGGGCCAGAACCACCCCCGCGGCTCGCAACTCCTCGGCGAGCGCCGTCCCGTGCAGGCCTTCGCAAAGCGCGACGATCGTCACGGACGGCTTGACACGGTGGGCGAGCTCGGCCAGATCCTGAGGCCGCTTCCCCGCTCCCACGCGGCCGACCCAGACGGCGACCGTGGCATCGTCCGGCAGACCCAGCTCGCGACGCGCGACCGCTCTGGTGATCGTCAGGTCGCTGGCCGGCAGGCCTGTCCGGATCACCTGGATCCGTCCGCGCGGAGCCACCCGCCAACGCTCCGCGGCCGCCCGCTCGGACGCCGATACGGCAAAGACAGCGGCGTGGCACCGATGAGCCAGCTGACGCTCGAACAGCGCATACGCCGCTCGCAGCGCGGGGTGCACGCGCATCTGGAACGCCCATCCGTGGGGCGTGTAGACCGACGGCACGCCGGCCTGGCGGGCGGCCATGGCGGCGAGCAGGCTCGCCTTGGTGCTGTGGCCGTGGACCACAGCGACGTTATGCTCGCGGCACCAGCGCGCGAGCCTCAGGACCGCCCGCGTGTCGTGCCAGGCTCGCGGAGACCGCTCGATCTCCAACGGCAGGACGTTGGCGCCCGCCGCGCCGAGACGCTCGAACACGCCGGCCCGAGCGGGACAGGCCACGCTCACGCGCCATCCCCTCGCCAGCAGCCCCTCGGTCAGGTTGATGGCGTACTGCCTGACCCCGCCGGTCTCTGGCTGGAACACCTGGAGGACGTGTGGAGGCGTGGCTTCCGCGCGCGCCAACGCAGTCGCCGCGGGACCCGAGCTGACTCGCGTGCCGTTGCCCTGAATCGGGTCCTCGTCATGGGCGAGCCGTCGTGACGGCGCGTCCTCGATTACGGGACTATTGAGCACGCTCCGCCGCGCCAACGCACGGTGTGTCCCTGATATCTGACATTTCAAATCGAGCGGCGCCTCCCGCCTCTCGGACACCCGTCGCCCACGCCACCCCGAAGCGCTGACCGGCACAGGCAGTAATTGAGTTTATCATGGGCGGTAAGGCCGAGCCGGGTTACAGGATCGTGTCGGGCGCCGGATCGGGAGGCATAGACTAGCGGCGTGAGGACGTCCTCCGAGCCACCGTCGGCAGCTCCCCGCGTCGCGCTCGTCCACGACTTCCTGGTCGACCTGCGCGGCGCCGAACGGGTCTTTCTGGAGCTGTGCCGGATGTGGCCGGAAGCGCCCATCTACACGGCCGTGTTCAGCGAGGGCGGCACCGAGGGCCGCTTCGCCGGGCGGGAGGTCCAGACATCGTTCCTGCAGCTGCTGAGACCAACCGCCCAGACGTTCCGCGCGCTCCTGCCCCTCTACCCGGCCGCGATCGAGTCGCTCGATCTCTCGGGGTACGACCTCGTGGTGTCGAGCTCTTCCGCCTGGGCGCACGGCGTTCTGTGCGATCAAGGCACCGTCCACGTCAGCTACTGCCACAACCCGTTCCGCTATGCCTGGAACCAGTTCGACCAGACGCTGGCCAGGCGTCGCAGCCCGGTTAGCCGCGCCTTTTTGCGCGGCGCGTTTCAGCGCTGGCGCCAGTGGGACTGGGCCACGGCGCAGCGAACGGATCGGTACGTCGCGAACTCGCACGCCACCCGGGAGCGGATTCGGTCCTACTTCGGGCGCGAGGCGAACGTCGTCTATCCGCCGGTCGAGACGGAACGGTTTTCGCCCGGCCCGGTGGGCGATTACTACGCGGTCGTCTCCGAGCTGATGCCCCACAAGCAGATCGAGATCGCGGTCGCGGCGTTCAACAAGCTGTGCCTGCCGCTGATCGTGGTCGGAGACGGGCCCGCGTACCGGTACCTCAAGCATGCCGCCGGACCGACGATTGAGTTCCGGGGGCGAGTGCCCGACTACGAGGTGGCCGAGATCATGCAGGGGGCGCGAGCATTGATCATCACCGCGGTCGAGGAGTTCGGCATCGCCGCGGTCGAGAGTCAGGCCGCAGGGCGCCCCGTGATCGCGCGCCGCGGAGGCGGGGCCCTGGAGACGATCGCCGACGGGGTCACCGGTTGCTTGTGGTCGGGGGGCGCTTCAGAGCTGGCGCGGGCCGTGCTGAGGTTCGACGACGCGGCAGTCGATGTCTCGGCCTGCACGAGCAACGCCGCGCGGTTCGGGATCGCGCAGTTCCGGGAGGGGCTGCTGGCCGAGATCCAGGCCGCGCGTGCGCACGACGAGCGGCCGGTCGACGGCTTGCGCCGGCCCCTGACCGCGACACGGATCGTCCGGCGGGCGGCCCGCGCCGGTCGCCAGAGTCCGGCGGCCCGAGCCGGTCGCTAGCGCGGCACGAGCTCCGATGCCGGCTATCCGCTCGAACTAACTCTCAGCCTTGACGGCTTCGCCGCGGCGGGTGCCGCTCCGGCCCGAACGCGCCGGCAGCTTGACCGGCGTGGAGTGCATCGCCCGGAGGCGAACCTCGCGCCAGGACATCCCCTCCTTGAGCAGCGCGGGCATCCCCATCAGGACGGCGGTGGAGACCTCGACCGCCTGCAGGATCACTCCGTAAGCCACGCCATCGCCGTAGCCGATGTGCCAGCCGGAGTGCAGCACTGCCGCACACGCGGCCTGGAACACGCCGAGGTTCGCCGGGGTAGCGGGCAGCACGGCGGTGATGTTGACCGCGAACAGAACCGCGGCGGCGGCGGCGATCCCGGCCCGGTGCTCGAGCCCGAGCGCGTCGAGCAGGATGTAGCAGGACAGCCACTGAAGTCCCCACGCCGCCAACTGCGAGAACGTGGCGATCGCCCCGAGGCGCGGGCGGCGGAACACGGTCAGCCCGGCGCGCACCCGGGTCATCGCCTTGCGGGCCTGAGCCAGCGCCACGAACACACGCGACGAGCGGGATCCGCCAGGGCCGAACTTGAGCACGATCGGCATCAGCAGCACCGCCACCAGCAGCGCCAGCGGCGCGATCGCCGCGACCAGCAGCGCCGTCTGGTGACCGCTGAACAGGTCGACGGAGGAGAACATCACGGCGCCGAGCACGGCCAGGGCGATCAGGTTGAGCAGTGTCTGGGAGACCAGCGTGCCGAGTACCACCGGCAGGTTCTCCCGGGACGTCCGGTCCGCCGGGCCACCACCAGCGCCCGCGAGGGCTCGCCGAGCCGGGCCGGCAGCGTGGAGGACATCAGGACCCCTATGAACGTTCCCTGCATCGCGTCGGATAGCCGCACCCGGGACCGAGGCAGCGCCGCCTGCAGGATCGCGTGCCAGGAGAAGGCCCGCATCACCATCGCGCCGCACATGATCGCCAGCCCGAGCACGACCAGCGACGGGCTCGAGTTGATCAGCGCGCTCCAGATCTTGTGCAGGCCGATCGACCGCAACGCGAGCACGCCGAGCACCACGCCGCCGAGCGAGACCGCGACCAAGGCCAGGCGGCGGAGCAGCACCAGCGCGGAGTGGCGAGCGCCTTCGGCCTTCGGCTCGAGGCTCTCCAGGCGGCGGGCGGGGACGTGGGGCTTGAGGTCGGCGGAGCGAGCCCCGACCCGGACGGCCGCGCGGGTCAGCGCGGACTCGGATGCCGGGATCGCGATCGCCTCCTCGTAGGCCTCCATGACCTCCCCGGCCACGCGCGGCCAGGCGAACCTCTCGACGTCGGCGACGGCGTTGCGCGCCAGCAGCGCGCGCCGCTCCGGCTCGTCATAGAGGTCACGCAGGGTCACGGCGAGCGCCTGCGCGTCAGCCGGGGGGACCAGCACCCCGTCGACTCCGTCGCGCACGACGTCGCGATAGCCGGCGATGTCCGAGGCGACCACCGGCGTACCGGCGGCAAACGCCTCGGTCAGGACCATCCCGAAGCTCTCGCCGCCGAGCGAGGGAGCGCACAGCACGTCGGCTCGCTCGAGCTCGCGGCGCTTGGCCTGGTCGTCGACCTTGCCCAGCACCCGAATTCCGCGGGCATCAACCATCAGTGGCGCCAGTTCCTCCGGCGACGGGCCGATCACCGTCAGCTCGGTGGGAACCTGCTCACGCAGCGCCTCGAATGCGCGCAGCAGCAGCGGCAGGCCCTTGCGCTCGACTGCCTGGCCGACGAACACGATCCGGAGCTCGTCGCACGGGTCGGCGGGCGGCTCGGCGGCGCGGGCGGCTCGCTCGAGGTCGACGTGCACGCCATTGGGGATCACCTTGTAGTGACCACCAAACCAGCGCTTACCGGTCCACGCCGCCGCCTCGGAGACGGCGATCCGCACGTGCAGGTGGTTGAGCATCCGGCGGGCGCCGATCAGGTTGGCGATCCCGTTGGGCACGCGCTTGGGCGAGTAGGAGTGGAAGGTCCCGACCAGGGGCAGCCGGATCGAGTCGACGGCGACCCAACCGGCGAGGGGAGCGATCGGTTCGTGGACGTGAACGACGTCATAGCCGCCGGTCCGCAGCTCGTGCTGCATCGTCGCCACGCCGAAGGGAGTGATCGACAGGTTCGACACGGCCCCGTTGGCCTTGAAGCCGACGGTCCGCCCTAGCGAGATCAGATAATCAGGCGCCTGGAGCGGCTGCGGCTTGGCGCCACGGTGGAGCGCCGAGGATAGGCGATCGGGAGGGTCCGACGGCGCCAGCACGCGGACGTAGTGCCCCTCCTCGATGAAGTGCTCGGCCAGGGCCTCAATGTGCCTCGTGACGCCGCCTGGATACGTCCACGAGTACGGCGAAACGAGCGCGATGCGCATGTCCTACATCCTATCTGGCGCAGGAGGCGGCGTATCATCGGGCCAGGCATGCCGACACGCCACTTCGTCAAGTACACGTTCCTCAAGGTCGACCCCGCCTGGCGCCGCTGCGCCCGGGACCAGCGCTCGGCCGACAAGCAGGAGTTCCTGGCCGCGTGCGAGGACTTCGCCGACGGTCACCTGCTGCGCGCGTTCTCGCTGGTGGGCACGCGCGGAGACGCCGACTTGATGCTGCTCAGTCAAGCCCAGAACCTCGATCGGATTCACGAGTTCCACGTGATCCTCGGCCAGAGCGGCCTGATGAAGTGGTGCACGATTCCTTACTCCTTCCTGGCGATGACCAAGCCGTCCGAGTATTCGGACGAGTCGCGCCTAGAAGTTCGACCTGCCCACGGCAAGTACCTGTTCGTCTACCCATTCGTGAAGACGCGAAGCTGGTACGCCCTCCCCCCGGACGAGCGCTGGCGGATCATGCAGGAGCACATCAAGGTCGGCCGCCAGTTCCCCTCGGTCGACCTGAACACCAGCTACTCGTTCGGCCTTGACGATCAGGAGTTCGTCGTGGCGTTCGAAACCGACAACCCCGCCGACTTCCTCGACCTGGTCCAGAAGCTGCGCACCACCGAGTCCAGCGCCTACACGCTCCGCGACACTCCGACCTTCACCTGCGTCTCCGCATCGGTCGAGCGAGCCCTCGGCGCTCTCGACGGCGACTCGCTGGCGATCGCCGAAGCCGCCGCGCGGTGAGCCCTCGTCCGGCGGCCAGTCCGAGGCCCAGCCGGCGGGCGGTCGAGGATCCGGTTGCCCATCTGCGCGCGTCCGACCCGGTGATGCGCGCGCTCATCGACCAGGTGGGAGTCGATGCCCTGGGAGACGCGCGCGCAGGCCGACCGGCGGACCACTACGGAGCGCTGGTGCGCTCGATCGTCGGGCAGCAGCTTTCGACCAGAGCCGCCCGCGCGATCTATAACCGCCTGACCGACCGGTTTGGAGGACGCACTCCAACGCCCCAGGAGGTACTGGCCGACAACCCGGAGGAGCTTCGCGCCGCCGCCGGTCTCTCACACGCCAAGGTCAGGTACCTGCGCTCGCTGGCCGAGCACGTGATCGACGGATCGCTCGAGCTCGAACGACTCCACGACCTGCCCGACGACGAAGTGATCGCCGAGCTCGTCGCCGTCAAGGGGATCGGACTCTGGAGCGCCCACATGTTCCTGATGTTCCACCTGGAGCGACCAGACATCCTGCCCGTCGGGGACCTGGGGATCCGCAAGGCGGTGATGGTGGCCTACGGTCTCGACCAGCTGCCGGCCGCGCCGGAAATGGAAGCACTCGCCGAGCCGTGGCGGCCCTATCGCACGCTGGCTTCGCGCTTCCTCTGGCGCTCGCTGGACATCACGCCGGACTGACGCGACCCCGCCCGAGCCCGCAGACGTAGCCACCGACCGGTCCCTCGGCCCCTTGGCCGAGCCCCCGGTCGCGAGACGAACGAACCTAGACCGCGGAGACCTGCTCTTCGTCCGCTACGCGGAACGAGGAGCCGCAGCCGCAGGCGGCGATCACGTTGGGGTTCTCGACTTTGAATCCGGCGCCTTGGAGGCCGTCGACGAAGTCGATCACGGAGCCCCGCACGTAAGGCAGGCTCGGACGATCGACGAGGAGGCGGATACCCTTGTCCTCGAACACGCTGTCGCCGTCGCGCTGCTCATCGAAGGCCAGGGCGTACTGGAAGCCCGAGCACCCGCCGCCGCGGACGCCCACCCGCAGCCCGGCGGTCTCGGCTACGGCCACCTGGCCGGCCAGGAACTCGCGGACCTTCTCGGCACCTTTGTCGGTAACGGTAATCATTGCTTTACGAAGTATAGCGGCGCGGGGCAGACCGCTACCCTAAGTAATGTGAGCGCGACTCCCGAGGAGCTGAAGATGCGGATAGAGGCCGGAATACCCGGCGCGAACGCCCAGGTGACCGGCGACGGCCACCACTTCGCTGCCGTCGTCTCCGCGGACGCGTTCAGTGGCCTGAGCCGAATCGCCC
Source organism: uncultured Solirubrobacterales bacterium (assembly GCA_963744755.1). Lineage (GTDB taxonomy): Bacteria > Actinomycetota > Thermoleophilia > Solirubrobacterales > Solirubrobacteraceae > Palsa-465. The sequence goes on from CAVUUS010000001.1 coordinate 660,604, forward strand.
AGCACAAGCTCGTCTACGACGTGTTCGGCTCGGAGCTCGGCGACCGCATCCACGCACTCTCAATCAAGACCCAAGTGTCGGCAACGGAGGAAGCCCGATGAGCGACCAAGCCACCAACCCCATGCGCGAAGCGATCCAGGGCGCGATCGCCGAGAACCCCGTCCTGCTCTTCATGAAGGGCAACCCCGAGCAGCCCGCCTGCGGATTCTCGGCCCGTACGGTCGCCATCCTGCAATCGCTCGACAAGCCGTTTGCGGCCGTCGACATCCTGCCTGATCCGCGGATCCGCCAAGAGCTCTCGGCGATCTCGGGCTGGCCCACCATTCCGCAGCTGTTCGTGGACGGTGAGCTCGTGGGTGGCTGCGACATCGTCAGCGAGATGTATGAGTCCGGCGAGCTGCATCAGGTGCTCGGGCTCGAGCCCGCACCCGCTGCGTCGCCGGAGGCCGATCCGATGCAGGCGCCGCTCTCGATCGAGAACCGGCTCTAGCGTCCAACCGGAGACGCGGCCCTAGCGTCCAGTCGGAGACGCGGAAGGCGAGCCGCCTCGTCGGTGAGCAGCGTCGACCGATGGCCACGACCAACCTTCTGAGCACCGGCGCGGTCGTGGCCGTCCACTTCGACGAGGGCGCGCTGAGGGCGCTGGATCAGACCCGGCTCCCCTGGCGCGAGCACGAGCTGACCCTCCGCAGCGCGGCCGAGGTGGCCGAGGCGATCCGGCGACTGGCGATCCGCGGAGCGCCGCTGATCGGCGTGGCCGCCGGCTATGGCGTGGCGCTCGAGCTGCGGCTCGATCCGACACCGGCAGGGCTCGAGCGGGCCTGCGCGTGCCTGCGGGCCGCGCGTCCGACCGCGGTCAACCTGGCCTGGGCGGTCCAGCGCGTCCACGATGCGGCCCTCGCCGCGCCGGCGCCCGAGATCGCCGCGGCGGCGCTGGCCGAGGCGCGAGCCATCCACCAGCGCGAGATCGCCGCCAGCGACGGCCTGGCCACCCTCGGAGCCGACCTGCTCCCGCACGTCAAGCGAGTCATGACCCACTGCAACACCGGGGCGCTGGCGGCCCCGGGCCGTGGAACGGGGCTCGCCGTGGTGGCCGAGCTGGCCGCCCGCGGGCAGCTGGAGGGCGTGATCGCCACGGAGTCGCGCCCGCTCCTGCAGGGCGCCAGACTGACCGTGTACGAGTTGGCGAAGCTCGGCATCCCCCACGAGCTGATCGTCGACTCGGCGGCGGCCGGGCTGATCGCGCGGGGAGCTGTCGACGCCGTGATCGTCGGCTGTGACCGCGTCGCCGCCAACGGAGACGTGGCCAACAAGGTCGGCACCTACCCGCTGGCGCTGGCCGCAGCCGCAGCCGGGATCGAATTCGTCGTCGTTGGACCCACCTCGACGATCGACGCCGGTTGCCTCTCCGGCGACCAGATCGAGATCGAGGAGCGCGCCGAGGACGAGGTCCGCAGCCTCCACGGCGCCGAGCTCACGCCGGCCGGGACGCCCTGCCGCAACCCGGCGTTCGACGTCACGCCAGCCGGCCTGGTCAGCGCGCTGGTCACCGAGCGCGGCGTCGCCCGACCGGTGCACGCCGAGACGATCGCCGCGCTGCTGCCGGGATGACGGTCTCCAAGTCGTCCCGCCGATGAAGGTCGCCCGGTCGTTCGGCCCTGATGACGTCCGGTTCGAGGACGCCGCGGACCCGGTGCCCGGCGATGGCGAGGTCGTCTGCGACGTTACTGCCTGCGGGGTCTGCGCGACCGACGTGATCGACTGGTATGTGGCCGGCCGCCTCCCCGCTGTCCTCGGGCATGAGCCGACGGGCGTCGTCACCGCGGTCGGCCCGGGTGTGGGCTCGGTCGCGCTGGGCGATCGGGTCGTGCTCCATCACCACGCTCCATGCGGAGAGTGCCGCCGCTGCCGCCGCGGACACGAGACGATGTGCGAGCACTTTCGGGCGGTATCGCTGGATCCGGGAGGATTCGCCGAGCGCGTCCGCCTGTCCCCCGAGCTGGTCGACGAGCTGCTGGTGCTGCCTGAGAGCCTTGACGCGGTAGCCGCGACGCTGATCGAGCCGCTGGCCTGCGTGCTGCGCTCCCAGGATCGAGCCGGCCTGCGCGCCGGCGACAGCCTGCTGGTCGCAGGGGCCGGGGTCAACGGCCAGCTCCAGATCGCCGCCGCGCACGAGCGCGGAGTCGAGGCCGTGTGGGTCCGTGAGCCACGGGCGGACCGTCTGGCTCAGGCCGAGCGCTGGGGAGCCGAGCGTCACGGCAACGAACTGGTCGACGTGGCGATGGTGTGCACGCCGGCACCGCAGGCGATCGCCGACGCGGCCGCGGCGCTGGCCCCCGGTGGCACCCTCTGCCTCTACGCGCCCCCCGCCCCGGGCGGCCCGTCGATGATCGACGGCTCCGCCCTGTTTCTGCGCGAGCTGACCGTGACCGCCAGCTATTCCGCGTCCGGGCGCGAGATGCGCGCCGCGCTCGAGCTGATCGCCACCGGCCGGGTCGACGTGAGCGCGCTGATCAGCCACCGAATGGCCCTACGGGACACCGGCCGCGCGCTGCGCCTGCAGCGCAGCGGGGAGGCGCTCAAGATCGTGGTGACGCCAGCTCTCGCCGGTACTCCAGGTGCTCAATGATCCGCCGCGAGTCGCAGATCGGATCGCCGTCGATGATCAGCACGGGCACTCTGCGCTGATCTGTCAGCGCCTCCACCTCGGGCCGGCGGGAGCGGCGCTGGGGCACCACCACCTGCTCGAACGGAATGTCGTCGCGCTTCAGCGCGCGCGCGACCTTGCCGCACGGGCACAGCCAGTTCGTCGGGGTGGTGCAGCGGTAGAGGATGGCCATCGGTGTGGACGATAGGCCCTGCTCCCGTGCTGGGCGCGCTTAGCACGGAGCGCCGCAGCCGCTCGGACGCGCCTAGCGCCCCAGCGCGCGCAGCCGCTCGGGCGCGCCTAGCGCCCCAGCGCGCGCAGGACACTCGAGGTCAGGCGCAGCCCGATCGGCTGCCGCGTCCCCGCTGACGCCAGCCGGTCGCGGTCGATCTCCCGATACCACGCGATGGTCGCCTCCAGGCAGTCCTCATGCGGCGAGGGCACCCATTTCAGATCCCGCTTCGCCTTCTTGTTGCTGAACGCCCAGCGCAGCGACGCTCCGCGTATCGCCGTCCGTGAGGGCATCGTCAATCCCGGAACGCGTTGGCCCGCGTCTGCCAACGCGAGCGCCAGGGACAGCGGGAGCTTCAGCGCGGGAGGCTCGATTCCGGAGAGCCGTCCCAGATCGGCGAACAGCCGGTCGAAGGTGAAATTCCGGTTGCCGAGGATGTAGCGCTCGCCGACGTTGCCGCGCTCCTCCGCCAGCAGGTGCCCGCGAGCGACGTCCTCGACGCCGACGACGTTGAGCGTCCCGTCAACGTAGGCGGGAATCTGGCGGCGCATGAAGCGGCGGACCAGTGTCGTCGAGGAGCGACCATAGTCGCCGGCGCCCATCACCAGCGCGGGATTGACGATCACCAGCGGGAGGCCGCGCGCGACCATCCGCAAGGCCGTCACCTCGGCCTCGTGCTTGGAGTCCACGTAGGCGAGCCCGTAGCGACCGGCGTCCCAGACGTTCGACTCATCGGCGGTACGCCCCGGTTTCGCCGGGCCGATCGCCGCTATCGAGGAGGTCAGGACGGCTCGCTCCACCCCAGCGCGCAGCGCCTCCTCCAACACGATCCTCGTCCCCTCGACGTTGATCGCGAAGGCGCGCTCACGCTCGATCGCCAGCCGGGTGGTGCCGGCGAGGTGGAAAACGCGCTCGACCCCCTGCATCGCCCGCCGGACCGCCCGGCGGTCGCAGATATCCGCATGCACCTTGCGGACGCCGAGGCGATCGAGGTCCTGCGTTCTCGAGCTCGGGCGGATGGTCGCCGTGACCTCATCGCCCCGCTCCACGAGCAGGCGGCAGACGTGTGATCCGATGAAGCCGGTCGCGCCGGTGAGAAGCGTGCGAGACAATTTGGACGGTTACCGTGAGCGTTGGAGCGCGCGCAGTGTAGAGGTGCCGGGCCGCTGCTAGGGTGCCGCCGTCATGCCCGTAGCCATCGTCTCGGACACCTGCCATTACCTGCCGGCCGATTTGGTGGCCGAGCGCGGTATCCACGAGGTCAGCCTCTACGTCCATTCGGGAAATCAGACCCGGCGTGAGAGCGAGATCACCGACTACGACGAGTACTACGCCCAGCTACGCGATGTCTCGGCGCTGCCGACTACCTCGCAGCCGTCGATCGGCGACTTCCTCGCCGTCTACGAGCCGCTGCTGGACGGTGGCAGCGAGATCGTCTCAGTTCATCTGGCCGGCGGCATGTCGGGCACCGTCCGCTCGGCCGAGCAGGCCCGCGATTCTCTGGGCGAGCGAGCCTCGCGCGTGCACGTGATCGACTCGGAGAGCGCGTGCGGCGGTCAGGGCCTGGTCGTGCTCGCGGCGGCCGCGGCCGCCAGCTCGGGCGCGGATGCGCAAGCCGTGGTGCAGCGAACGATGAAGGCACGCGCCGAGCTGAAGATGTGGTTTGCGATCGACACGCTCGAGTACCTGCGCCGCGGCGGCCGGATCGCCGGCGCGCAGGCTTGGCTGGGATCGGCGCTGCGGATCAAGCCGATCCTCACCGTCAAGTCCGAGATCACCCCGGTTGAGCGGGTCAGGACCTCGAAGCGCGCCTTCGAGAAGATGGTCGATCTGCTCCGCTCGCGCCAACAGGATGGCGCCGACGCGTGGATGGTGCAGCACATCCAGGCGCCCCGGGAGGCGCACGAGCTGGCCGCTCGGGGCACCGAGATCTTCGGCTGCGAGCCCCAGGTGATCTCGGAGATCGGGCCCGTGATCGGCACGCACGTCGGCCCAGGGCTGCTCGGCGCCGGGGGCATCCCGAGCACCCTGCTCTGAACCGGCGCTTCTAACCGCTGAGCTGGCGGCGGCGCTTGCGGCGGCGGCGGCCGAAAACCAGCCCGCCGAATCCCGCGATCCCACCGCCGAGCACGAAGCCGGCCGCGGCGGCGCCCAACACGAGCTGATCCTGATGGGCGCGCAGCTGGGCGCGCCAGTCGGTCAGCTGCTCGACCTCGCCACGCAGTTTCTGCAGCGAACTCCCCAGCTCCTGGCGGTTGTGCTCAATCGAGGCGCGGATCTCCTCCGGCGTGCGCGCCGGCATCAGCGCTCGACCTCCGATTTGGCGGTCACCGTGGCGCGGATCTTCTTGGCCTCGTCGATCGCCATCGTCGGCTTCGGCGCGCCCACCTTGAGCTTGCGCCACGCGAACATGAACGCGCCGCCGGTCAGGGCCAGTAGCACGATCAGCACGATCAGGAAGCCCAGCCAGAGGCTGTTGGTGGCATCGTTGATCGCCCAGGCGAGGGTCAGCAGCAGGAATACGACGGCGAACACGCCGAACACGGCGCCGGCCGCCACCGCTGCCGCCCCCCGAGCGATGCTGGAGACCTTCTCGGTCATCTCGGCCTTGGCCAGCTCGATCTCGTCGTGCACGAGCGCGGTCATGCGCTCGGAGACCTCGGTCAGCGCCGCGGCCAGGCTGTCTTGCTGTCCGTTGCTACCGGGCAAGGCGCTTGAGGATCTGAGCGAACAGGAAGCCGCCGGCAAAAGCCGCGCCGATCATGATCTCGGGACGATCGACGGGCACGACTCCCGATCCGTTCGGGGCGGCCGGTGGCGACGGTGGCGGGGGCATCGGCGGCAAGTTGGTGGGCGAGGCCGGGGGCTCGGATGCGAGCGAGGCCGGGGGCTCGGATGCGAGCGAGGCCGGGGGCTCGGATGCGAGCGAGGCCGGGGGCTCGGGCGCGAGCGAGGCCGGGGGCTCGGGCGCGAGCAAGGCCGGAGGCTCGGGCGGGAGCGAGGCCGGGGGCTCGGGGAGCAGCGGTGAGGGTGGCTCGGGCGGAGCGGGAGGCTCGGACGCGGGCGGAACGGCCGGCTCGGGCGGCCCAATCGCTTCCGGCGGGGTCGGCTCGGACGGCCCAACGGCTTCCGGCGTGGTCGGCTCGGGCGGCCCGGACGGTCCAACCCCCTCCGGCGGGGTCGGCTCGGGCGGGGGGAAGGCGATTGATTCCGGCGCGGGCGGCACGGGCGGCGCAGGCGCGCCCGGAGCCGGCGGCACCGGCTCGGCGGCGGCCGGCGTCCCCGGTCCCGCGGTCAGCCAGGCCGACGGAGGCTCGGGCGCGGCCGGCTCGGGCGCGGCCGGCTGGAGCGGGGCCGGCTCGGGCGGGGGACCAGGCGGCGGGTCCGCCGGGACATGCGCCATCGTCTCGGTCACCGGTGGCGGAGCTGACTTGTCCGCGGGTGGCGGAGCTGGCTCGTGCGAGGGTGACGGAGCTGGCTCGTCCGCGGGTGGCTCAGGGCCGGGCGGCCCGCTAGGAGGCATCCAAGAAGCTGCCGGAGGCGTAGCCGAGAGGTCTTCGGTCGGGTCCGAAGCCGGCTTGCCGGACTCTTCTTCGTTGGGCTGATCGGTCACTCGGGCGGATCTTCGCCGAACATGCGCTTCCAGATCAACGTTGCTGCCTTAGCCGAGGCGACACTTGCCACCGCCCCGGTCCCGGCGAGCAGTCCGGACCACATCAGTCGCTTGACCAGCGGGCTCTCCTTCATCGGCAGGATTCAATCAGACTTGGGGGTCGCCCCGGTGCGCGCCTGCCCCGACGGCTCCAGACCCCCACAGATCGTGTCCACGATCAGCGCCTTGGCCCGCTCGAGCTGCGCGTCATCGAGGACCACGCCGTCGAAGATCCAGCCGGTCAGCACCTGCTCGATGGAGCCGTAGAAGGCCAGCGCGGCGAACTCCGGCGTGATCTCGGTCCGGAAGATCCCCTGCTCCTGCGCGCGCGCGACGATCGCCGCGATCTGCCCATAGGCATCCCTGATCTTGACCAGATGCGTGCGACCGAACGTGTTGGCGGCGCGGGTCACCTCGACGATGATCACCTTCATCAAGTCCGGGTCGTGGCGGTAGGACTCGACGATGAAGGAGGCGATCGCTTGGAGCTTGGCTCGGGGCGAGATCGGCAGCGCGTCCGTCTCGGCGATCGCGCCCAGCATCACATCCCAGCGCTCGAGGAAGAGCGTGTCGAGGATCTCGTCCTTTGAGGAGAAGTAGTGATAGACGAGGCCATAGGCAACCCCCGCCTCGTCGGCGATGTCCGACACGCGGCAGGTGTGAAAGCCCTGCCGCGCGAAGACTCGCACGGCGGCGTCGAGGATCACCCGGCGCTTGTCGACCGCGGCCGTGGCCATTTAGGGTGCGGCCCCGGGCGCCGGCTCGTACACGTCGCGACGGCGATGCCGGAGAACCGGCAGCCGCGTGCGGATGTCTCGCTGCAGCGCCGGGTCGAGGTCGGCGACGATCGCCGTCTCGGTATCCGCGGCGGTCGCCAGCACCAGTCCCCACGGATCAACGATCAGCGACCGGCCGCCGGAGCGGTTGCCCGGTGGAGACGTGCCGATCTGGTTGGCCGCCACCACGAAGCACTGGCTCTCGATGGCCCGGGCGCGCAGCAGGACCTCCCAGTGATCGCGCGTGGTGGCCAGCGTGAAGGCGCTCGGGATCGTCAGCACCTCGGCGCCGGTCTCGACGAGCGCGCGATAGAGCTCGGGGAAGCGGACGTCGTAGCAGATGCTCATCCCCAGACCGGTTCCGTCGGCAAGCTCGCTGACCACGATCTCGTCGCCGGCCTGCTCGCGCTCGGACTCCGCGTAGCGCACCCCGTCGACCTCGACGTCGAACATGTGGATCTTGCGGTAGACCGCCCGCAGCTCTCCAGCGCGATCGATGTGGACGCTGGTGTTAGAGGTCTTCGTCTGCCCTTCGCGCCGCTCGACGATCGAGCCGGCCACGAGGTCGATCCCGAGCTGGGCGGCGATCGCCCGGGCCCACCCGATGGAGCGGCCGTCCAGCGGCTCGGCGGCCGCCTCCATCTGCTCCGGCCGCCCGAGCACGTTCCACTTTTCGGGCAGCACCACCAGCTCGGCGCCGCGCGAGACCGCCTCTCGGACCAACCGATCGGCGGTGGCCAGGTTACGATCGATGTCCTCGGTCGAGTTGAGTTGGACGGCGCCGGCGCGCACTGTGGACGACCTCTTTCTCTGATTGACCGGTCAGTCAGGAGGATAACGAGCGCCGCGAGGATGGTTTTCCACTGCTCCGCGTGCTTGGGCCAGAGCCTGGCTGAAAAACCTCCCGTATCGGGAGGAAATCCGACCAGGCTCGGACCCGGACCGGGCCGCCGGGAGAATTAGCGCATGCCCGCCCCCAACGACGCCAACGACGGCCTCCCCTATCGCGGCACCTTTGGCGACGCGCGCCAGCCCGCGATCAACCGGCTGGCGCTGCCCCCGGGCCCCATGCCGGCCCGGCAGGGATTACGACCACTGAAGGCCTGGCGCTACGTCGGCGTGTTCGGCCCGGAGTTGATGCTGTGCGCCGCCGCGGTCAGGGTCGGCCCGGTGCGCCAGGCCTTCTGGGCGGTGTGGGACCGCGCCGATCAACGGCTCTACGAGCGCACGGTCATCGGTCGCGGGCCGGTGAGCCTCGAGCCCGGCCGCCTCCGGGTCACCGACCGCGCGGTCGAGATCGATCTCACGCTCACCGAGTCGCGCGGGATCGAGAGCGTATGTCGCAGCGGCGGCAGCTACGGCTGGACCCGCAAGCAGGGCGGGATCGCCGCCCACGGAACCGTCACGATCGAGGGCCGGCCCAGAATCATCCAGGCGCGCGCCGTGATCGACGACACCGCGGCGTACTACCAGCGCCATACGCAATGGCGCTGGTCAGCCGGAGTCGGCACGTCGAACGACGGCCACGCGCTGGCCTGGAACCTCGTCGAAGGGGTCAACGACCCGCCCTCGGCCAGCGAGCGCACCGTGTGGATTGACGGCGTGCCACGCGAGGTCGCGCCGCAGCCCTTCGCCCCCGACCTGAGCCGAGTCGGCGGCCTCGAGTTCAAAGCCGAGGCGACACGGGAGCGCCACGAGAACCGGCTGCTGCTCCGCAGCGCGTACCGCCAGCCCTTCGGGACCTTCGCCGGCCGGCTCTCCGACGGAACCGAGCTGGCCGAGGCCTACGGCGTGATGGAGGATCACGACGTCTGGTGGTGAGGCCCCGTGCCGTCGCGCTGGCGGCGCAGCGCCTCGATCAGCAGCTTCGAGTGCACCGCCCCGATCAGGTCCCGCAGCGGCTGGGCCCCGGAGGCGATGATCTCGACGGCGCGGTCGGCACTGACCTGGCCGGCCAGCCGATCCAGCAGTATCCGGACCTCCTCGTCGACCAGCGGCGCGAGCGCTTCGCGATAGCGCAGCGTGTCGTACACCGTGAAGCCCAGCGCCTCCTCGTAGCCGCCGGCGCGAAAGCGCGAGATCGCGGCGATGATCTCGATGTCGTCGGCGTCGTAGCCGCGCGCGGACGGGGAGAGAACTCCGATCTCCTCCAGGCGGTCGAGCACGTTCTGCGGGAGATCGTAGGTCTCGCGCACGTTGGCGCGCGAGGTCCGGCCGCGCTCCTGCGCCTCGATCGCCCGCTCGATGATCCGGTCCTCGAGCTCGATCAGCCGTCGGGCGCGATCGGGATCCTCGGACATCAGCTCTCGGATCACCCGCAGCGGCATGAAGCGCTCCTCCTGGAGGCGCTTGATCAGCTGGATCCGCTCGACGAACTCGGGCGGGTAGTAGGCCATGTTGCGGCTCGTCCGCACGACTCGATCGTCGTCGCCGAGCAGCCCCTCGCGCAGGTAGTGCTTGATCGTGCCCGCGCTGACGCCGGAGAGCTCGGCGAGCTCGCTCATCTTGAGCCGGCTGCCGGCGGACGCGGTCATGCCATCGACGAGCCGGGGCTCATGTGAGCGGGGCCGGCGCCGATGCCGACGCCCGGCGGCCGGGAATGCCGAGCAGCGCCCGCGCCTCCTCGACGCTCGCCGGACGGCGGCCGAGGTCCTCGGTCAGCTGTCTCGCCTTGGCGATCAGGTCCCCGTTGGAGCGCGCCATCGTGCCGTCGGGCAGATAGAAGTTGTCCTCCAGGCCGACCCGGATCGAGCCGCCCAGCGTGAGCGCCGCGGCGACCAGCATCCATTGCGCGCGCCCGATCCCGATTACGCCCCAGTGATGGTTGCCGGGTCCGACCAGCGGCAGGTTGTCGGCCATCGCCGCGAGGTTCCGAGCCGTGGGCGGCACCCCTCCGACGACGCCCATCACGAAATCGGCGTGCAGCGGCGCCTCTAGCAGGCCCATGTCGACGAGCGGCGCCAGCGAACCGACGTGACCGAGGTCGAAGCACTCGTGCTCTGGCTTGATCTCCAGTCGGCGCATCGCCTCCAGCAGCTCGATGATCTCGTCGAACGGGTTCTGGAAGACGAACTTGAACACGAAGTCCTTGCGCTTGCGCGAGTACTTGGCGTAGTTCATCGAGCCCATGTTCAGGGCGGCCACCTCGGGACGGCAGGCCTCCAGGTAGGCGATCCGCTTCTGGACCGAAACGCCGACCGTGCCGGTGGAGAAGTTGACGATCGCCGCGTCGCCGACCTCGGCCCGGATCGCCTCGGAGATGGCGGCAAAGTCCTCGATCTCGTAGGACGGGGTCCCGTCGGGCTTGCGCGCGTGGATGTGGATGTGCACGCCGCCCTCGTCGACGATCCGCCGCGCCTCGGCGGCGTACTCCTGCGGCGAGTACGGGATCGCCGGACACTGCTCGCGGTTGGCGATCGAGCCCGAGATCGAGCAGGTGATGACGACGGGGTGTTCCACGCTCATAGTTCCTCCGGGGAGATTTGCCTCTGGCAAATCTCCGAAGGGAGTTCGCGCCAGCGAACTTCCCTCATACCGGCACCACTCCGGATTTCTTCCACGGCCGCTCGACGTGCTTGCTCGCGGCCATCTCCAGCCCGCGGCAGATCGCCGCGCGCGTTTCGCGCGGATCGATCACGTCGTCGATCATGTCGTTACCGGCGGCGACGTAGACGTCGATGATCTTTCTGTAGTTCTCGATCAGCTCCCGCTTGGTCGCCTCGGGATCGTCCGAGGCCTCGACCTGCCGGCGGAAGATGATCTCCACCGCGCCCTCGGCGCCCATCACGCTGATCTCGGCCGACGGCCAGGCCACGATCAGATCGGGCTCGTAGGCACGGCCGCACATCACGTAGTAGCCGGCGCCATAGGCCTTGCGCAGGACCACGGTGATCTTCGGCACCGTGGCGTTGGCCGTGGCGTAGAGCATCTTCGCCCCGTGACGGATGATCCCCGCCTCCTCGACCTTGGTCCCGACCATGAAGCCCGGGACATCCATCAGGAACACCAGCGGGATTCCGTAGGCGTTGCAGAGGTTGATGAAGCGCGCGGCCTTGTCGGCCGAGTCGTTGTCGAGGATCCCGCCCAGGTGCCGCGGCTGATTGGCCACGATCCCGGCCGGGCGGCCGCCGAACCGAGCCAGGCAGGTGATCACGGTCTTGGCGAACTGGGGCTTGAGGTCGAAGTACTCGCCGTCGTCGACGATCCGGCGGATGACGTCGTACATGTCGTAGGGCTTGCGGTTGGATTCCGGCAGTACGTCGAGCAGCTCCTCGTCGGCGCGGAGCACCGGATCGGCGCATTCGCGTACGGGCGGGGCCTCCTCGCAGTTCTGGGGGAAGAAGCTCAGGTACGTCTTGATCGCGGCGATGCAGTCCTCGTCCGAGGCCACCTCGAGGTCGCCCACGCCCGATTTGCGGCAGTGCACGCGCGACCCGCCGAGCTGCTCCTGGGTGACGTCCTCGCCGATCGCCGCCCGCACCAGGTGCGGCCCGGCCAGCGCCATCGAGCCCCGGCCACGCACCATCGGGACGAAATCCGCCAGGCCTGGGATGTAGGCGGTCCCGGCCGCGCATGGCCCCATCAGTGCGGCGATCTGGGGGATTACGCCGCTCATCACCACCTCCTCGCGGAACAGGTGCCCGCTGCCGGCGAACAGCGAGCCGACCGCCTCCTGGATCCGGGCCCCGGCCGAGTCCAGCAGCCAGATCAGCGGGATCCGCTTGCTCAGCGCGAGCTCGCGCAGGCGCGTGACCTTGAGCTCGCCGGTCATCCCCATCGAGCCGGCCATCACCGTGAAGTCATAGGCGGCGACGGCGACGAGGCGGCCGTCGAGCTTGCCGTAACCGGTGATCACGCCATCGGCGGGGGCCTCCTTGCCGTCCATCGCCCGCTGCGAGAAGTGCGGGCGCCCGTGCAGTCCCAGCTCGACGAAGGTGCCCGCGTCGATCAGCAGATCCAGGCGCTCGCGCGCGGTCAGCTTGTCCTTGGCGTGCTGGGCCTCGATCTTCTCCGTCGCCGCCGCCGAGCTTGATCTGCTCCCGCCGGGCGCGCAGATCCTCGGCCAACGGGCGCAGCAGGCTGGTGGGCAGGGCGTCGGTGGTCATGATCGGGCTCGGATGGCCAAGCGAGAAGTGAGAAGTGCTACTCACTACTTCGCCGCTCGGAGTCTACGCTCAGGCGCCGGCTCGTGGCCCTAGGCTTCCCGCCATGCCCTACTCGACGCTCCGCTATGACCTCGCCGATTCCGGCGTGGCCACGATCGCCCTCGACCAGCCGGACACGCGCAACGCGCTCTCCGATGAGCTGCTCGGCGACCTGCTCGCCGCGCTCACCGTCGCCCGGGACGATCCCGCCGTCCGCTGCGTGGTCCTGACCTCGACCCACGAGAAGGTGTTCTCGAGCGGTGGCAACCTGGCCGGCTTCGCCGCCGATCAGCCGCTGGTCCTCAAGCACTTCGCCACGGACCGGTTCCCGGCGGTCTTCCGGCTGCTGGGCGAGCTGGGCAAGCCCTCCCTGTGCGCGGCCAACGGGCACGTGCTGGCCGGAGCGCTCGGGCTCGCGCTGGCCTGTGACCTGATCGTGGCCAAGGAGGGCGCCCGGTTCGGCACGCCCGAGATCAACGTGGGGGTGTTCCCCTTCATGATCATGGCCCTGATCTACCGCAACGTGGGGCGCAAGAAGACCAATGAGCTGTTGCTGCTGGGTGAGCAGGTCTCGGCGCAGGAGGCGGAGCGGATCGGGATCGTCAACCGCGTCGTGGCGGCCGAGCAGTTCGATGACGCGGTACGCGATTGGGCCGAGAAGCTCGCGGCGAAGTCCCCGGTGATGATCCGCCTCGGCAAGGACGCGATGTTCCGCCAGCAGGACATGGCCTTCGCCGACGCGCTCGACTTTCTCCGGGCGCACCTCACGATCGCGTTCGCCACGGAGGACATCCAGGAAGGCGTGAAGGCGTTCTTCGAGAAACGGGCCCCCGAGTGGAAGGGCAGGTAGAAGTAGAAAGTAGGAAGCTCTACTGTCTACTGTCCGCCGACAGAGGAGATCCACCATGGCCACCGCCGACGTCATCAAGCCCGACTTCGCCAGCCAGCGCAAGCACTTCATCTTCAACGACGAGCACGAGCAGCTGCGGGAGTCGATCCGCCGGTTCGTGATCAAGGAGCTGCAGCCCCACGCCGAGGAGTGGGAGGAGACGACCTGGCCGAACTGGGCGTTCGAGCGGATGGGCGAGCTCGGCTTCCTCGGCCTCGACAAGCCGACCGAGTACGGCGGGCAGGGCGGGGACTACTACTCAGCGCTGGTGCTGGCCGAGGAGATCGCCCACTCGAACTCCGGCGGGTTCGCGATGGGACTGGCCGTGCAGACCGACATGGCGATGCCGCCGATCCTGGCCTTCGGCACCGAGGAGCAGAAGCAGGAATGGGTCGTGCCGGCGATCAAGGGCACGACGATCCTCAGCCTGGGGATCACGGAGCCCGACGCCGGCTCCGACGTCGGCGGCATCAAGACCCGCGCGGTCAGGGACGGCGATGAGTACGTGATCAACGGCTCCAAGACGTACATCACCAACGGCCATCGCGCTCACGTGATCGTGCTGGTCACGAAGACCGACACTGACGCGGGATACGACGGGTTCACCTTGTTCCTGGTGCCGATGGACGCGCCGGGAGTGACCCGGGAGAAGCGCCTGGAGAAGCTCGGGATGCACGCCTCCGACACCGCGCTGCTGGCCTTCCAGGATGTCCGCGTGCCCGCCTCGGCGGTGCTGGGACAGGTCGGCAAGGGCTTCTACCACATCATGTGGGAGCTCCAGGGCGAGCGCCTGATCGGGGCCGCCGGCTCTGTGGCCGGAGCCCAGCACGTGTTCGACAAGACCATTCAATACGCCAAGGACCGCAAGGCGTTCGGCCGCCCGATCGGCAACTTCCAGGTGATCCGGCACAAGTTCGCGGAGATGGCCACCAAGATCGAGACCGCACGGCAGATGGTCTACACCACCGCCTGGCGCTTTCAGAACGGCGAGTACCCGGTCCGCGAGATCAGCATGGCGAAGCTCTACGCCGCCCGGATCTCGGTCGAGGTGGCCGACGAGTGCATCCAGATCCACGGCGGCGCCGGCTACATGAAGGAGTACGGGATCGAGCGCTCGTGGCGCGACCTGCGGTTGAACCGGATCGGGGCCGGCACCGACGAGATCATGCTCGACGTGATCGGCCGCTCCTACGGGTTCTGAGCCACGCGTGAGCGCCACCTCGCTGTCGGAGAAGGCAGGGGCCGGAGGGAGCTCCGAGCGTCGCCCGATCCCCCCGTTCACCCCCGAGCACGAGGAGTTCCGCACCGCCGTCCGGCGCTTCGTCGAGACCGAGCTATACCCCCACGCCGACGAGTGGGAGGAGGCCCGCTGGTTCCCGAGCGAGATCTTCGCCCGGCTGGCCGAGCTCGGCTATATCGGCCTCAAGTTCCCCGCCGAGTACGGCGGCGACGCCGACCCGGTGGCCGACGCGGTGTTCGTCGAGGAGCTGGCGCGCTGCGGCTCTGGCGGAGTGGCGGCCGGAATCGGTGCCCACGGCGGGATCGCGCTGCCGCCGATCTGGAAGTTCGGCACCGAGGAGCAGAAGCAGCGCTACCTGGTGCCCGGTATCCGGGGCGAGCTGATCGCTGCGCTGGCGATCACCGAGCCGGACACCGGGTCTGACGTCGCCGCGATCCGCACTGCCGCGCGGAAGGTCGACGGCGGCTACGTCCTCAACGGGGCGAAGATGTTCATCACCGGCGGCGTGCGGGCCGACGTGATCGTCACCGCCGTCAAGACCACGGGCGAGGGCGGCCACCACGGGATCTCCTTCCTGATCGTCGAGCGGGGCGAGGGCGTTGAGTCCAGCGCGATCGAGAAGATGGGCTGGCACGCGTCGGACACCGCGCTGATCAATTTCGACAACGTGTTCGTGCCCGAGGAGAACCTGCTCGGCGAGGAGAACTCGGGCTTCTATCTGATCATGGCCAACTTCCAGTGGGAGCGGCTGCTGATGGCGCTCGGCGCGGTCGGGGCGATGCAGGTGGTTTTCGAGAAGACGCTGAGGTTCGCGGCCGAACGCAAGGCTTTCGGCCGGGCGATCGGCAAGCACCAGGCGATCCGCCACAAGCTGGCCGAGATCGCGCTGCGAATCGAGGCCGGGCGCGACGTGACATACGCGGCGCTGCGCCGATACGTGGCCGGTGAAGATGCCGTCCGCGAGGTCACGATCGCCAAGCTGGCCACGCAACGGGCGGCCTTTGAGGTCATGGACGACTGCCTGCAGATTCACGGCGGGGCCGGCTACATGGTCGAGTACGAGGTCGAGCGCGCGGCCCGCGACGCCCGGCTCGGACCGATCGGCGGCGGCACCGACGAGATCATGAAGGAGATCCTGGGGCGCTCGCTCGGGCTCTGAGCGCAGTTCCTCGGGCTCTGAGCGCGCTTCGGCCGTGCGCGAGAGACGCCGCGAGGCTATGGTTACGGCAAGGATGGTCTCGCGAGGGGCGAGGCCGCTAGGGGCACAGGCCACGAGCCTGCAGGAGGGCGGACAGATGAAAGTAACGCTCCGAGCGAGCACCGGTGCAAAGATCCTGGTGTGGCGCCAGGACGACAGCTTCTACGTTCAGCTCTTGGGCAGCACCGTCGACCCACGGATCTGCCGGGAGATGGAGCTGTTCGAGGCGATCGCCGAGCTGGCCGGGCTCGACCTCGAGGAGGGCTCGCGCACGGCCGAGGCGATGCGGCTGGCCGGCGAGGCCGAGCGCCGACTGCGCGGAGCCGGGAGCGAGGACGCCGAACACGAGTCGGGGCCTGTCGGCGGCATGGGCGAGGAGGGCGGCGAGACCTCGCTGCAGATGCCCAGCCGAATCTGAGGACCATCGTCGCCGACGACGCGGTGGTCAGCTGATGGAGTCGGCCCGGGGACAGCTGCTGATCGCCGGGCCCACGCTCCTGGACCCGCACTTCTTCCGGGCAGTCGTGCTGGTGATCGAGCACTCAGACGAGGGCGCTTTCGGCCTCGTGCTGAACCGCCCCTCGGAGACGACTGTGGCCGAGGCGGTGCCAGAGCTCGCGACGCTGGTGGAGCCGGGAGAGGACGTGTTCGTCGGCGGCCCCGTGCAGGCGTCCGCGGTGATCGTGCTCGCGCGCTTCGAGGATCCCGACGAGGCGGCGCTGATCGCGTTCGACGACGTCGGCGTGCTGGCAATCGGGGACGGGATCGATGACCTCGATGTCGCCGTGCGTGAGGGGCGCGCGTTCGTCGGTCACGCCGGCTGGGGACCCGGGCAGCTCGACTCCGAGCTCGAGCGCGGCGACTGGATCCTGGAGTCGGCCCTGCGCGAGGACGCGTTCTCGGCCGCCCCGGCGGAGCTCTGGGGGCGAGTGCTCGTCCGCAAGGGCGGGAGCTACGCCCTGGTGGCGCGGATGCCACCGGATCCATCGGTCAACTAGCTACTTCCTGCGAAAAACGTTTCCGCGGAAACGCCTGCTGGACGGGAACCGCCGCTCGCCCCCGATGCCCCGGTCGGTTCTACGATCCGAGCATGGATCACGTACACACTCACGGCGACCCGCACGGGCAGGACGACCAGCACGGGCACGGCGACCCGCACGGGCACGGCGACGAGCACGCTCACGGTGGCCGGCGCGGGCATGGCCACGTTCACGGCCGGGAAGCTGACCGCGGAGCGCTCAAGGCCGCGCTGGCGCTGATCCTTGGATTCATGGCGGTCGAGTTGACCGTCGGCGTGCTGGCCTCGTCGCTGGCTTTGCTCTCCGACGCCGGCCACATGCTCACCGACGCCGCCGCGCTGGCGATCTCGCTCACGGCGGCGCGACTGGCCGCGCGCCCGGCCCACGGCGCGATGACCTACGGTCTCGGGCGAGCGGAGATCCTCAGCGCTCAGGCCAACGGGATCACGCTGCTGGTGCTGGGATTGCTGATCGTCTACGGCGCGATCACCCGGCTGGTCTCCCCGCCCCACGTCGCGGGCGTCCCCGTGCTCGTGGTCGCCCTCGCCGGGATCGTGGTCAACCTAATGGCCGCGCGGATCCTCAGCGGCGCCAGCGGGCGCGGCGGTGGCGGCAGCGGCGGCGGCGGCGGGGAGACGGCCCACAAGCGGAGTCTCAATCTCGAGGGCTCCTACCGGCATATCCTCACCGACCTCTACGGGTTCATCGCCACCGCGGCGGCGGCGATCGTGATCCTGGCCACCGGCTTCCGGCGCGCCGACCCGATCGCCTCCCTGCTGATCGCCGGGCTGATGCTGTACGCGTCCTACGGGCTGCTGAAGGCGTCGGCGCTGGTGTTCATGGAAGCCGCGCCGGAGGGCGTCGACCCGGACCGCATCGGGCACGCCCTGGCCGCCCACCCGCATGTGGTCGAGGTTCACGACCTGCACGTGTGGGAGGTGACATCCGGGTTCCCGGCGCTGTCGGCTCACGTCGTCGTCGGGGCCGGATACGACTGCCACGAGCTGCGGCGCAAGCTGCAGCAGCTGGTCCAGGAGCAGTTCGGAATCGGTCACACCACGCTCCAGGTCGATCATGACGCAGCGGCGCAGCCCCCCTTGCAGATCGAGGTTGCACCGCGGGAGCAGATGTAGACTCGGGCCATGAGGGCGGCTCGATGAAGGTGATCAAACCCGGTCCGGATCGGGAGGTCCAGCGCGGCGTCGTCGGCGGCGCGGAGATCTCCCAGACGACCGCCGGCGCTAGCAACATCTACATGGCCGTGTTCCGGGTCCCGCCGGGGGCCAGCTCACGCCCCCATTACCACGAGGGTTGCGAGAGCGCCGTCTACATGCTCGCCGGGAGGATGCGGGTGCGCTGGGGGGACCGGCTCGAGCAGGAGCTGACGCTCGAGCCCCGAGACCTCGTCTACGTCCCCCCGCGCGAAACGCACCTGCTCGAGAACGTCTCGGACACCGAGCCGGCCGAATACGTCGTGGCCCGTGATTCCCCCCTGGAAGACGCCGTGATCGTGCCGTGGGCGCAAGAGACGGTGTGAGCCGGCCGCAGCGAGAGCAGCGAGACCAGCGAGAGCAGCGCCAGGGCCGGCCGCCCCGGGCTACGTGGGCTCGACCACGCGATGGCTGCCGTCGTCGAGCACGACCACGCCGCCGTGGGGCAGCCAGCCGGCGGCGTCGTCAGGACCGCTGAGCAGCGCCGCCTTGCTGAGCGCCTCGGCCTCGGTGGCGCTCGGGGCCAGCGCCGTCACTTGGACGACGCCGGTGAAGGCGGGTGCGCCGGTGGCCGGATCCAGCAGGTGATGGGCCGGGCGCCCGTCGCGCATCCAGCTCCGGCGGCCGATGCCGCTGGTGGCCACCCCGGCCGCGGAAAGGGCAAACGTGTGCAGCACCGACTCGTCGAACGGACTGGCCACGTGCACCGGCCGCGGGACCGCCAGCGCTCCGCCGACTCGCAGGTCCCCGGCGCAGTCGATCACGAACGCGTCGAAGGAGCGCAGGCCGGCGGCCAGCTCGTCGGCGAACACTCCCTTGGCGATTCCGCCCGGGTCAAGCCGCACCCCCACTGGGCGCGTCACCGTGCCGGTTCGCCGTTGCACCTGCACCCCGCCGAAGGCCGCGCGGGTTCGGGGGCGACCGGGGCGGCGCGCCGGCGCCAGCCGGAGGGCCTGCCGTAGCGGAACGCCGGAGCCCGCGAAGTGGGCCGCGTACCCCGCGTGCTCGATCTCGTCCACCAGCGTGGGATCTACCAGCCCACCGGTGTCGTTGGCCGCCCGAACCGCGGCTTGGAGCACCCGGCGCATCAACGGGGACACCGGCACGGACTCACGCGGGTCGTGGTTCAGACGGGAGATCTCACTCTCGGGCCGGAAGCGTGAGAACTGCTCATGCCAGTGCAGCAGCTCCCGCCGGCAGCGAGCCACGGCGTCCGCCGCGTCATCCCTGCGCCCGGTGATCAGGACCGCGCATTCGGAGCCGAAGCAGGCGAACCTGGCCGAGCACTCAGAGACGGACGCTGTGCGCTCGGCGATCACGACTGCTGCGTGGTCACGCCGGTGACTCCGGACCCGGACGAGCTGCCGCTGGTGGTGGTGCTCGTTCCCGAGCTCGTTGTGGTTGTCGGCGCGCTCGCCGTCGTTGTAGTCGCCGGCGTGGTCGTGGTCGCCGTGGTCGTGGTCGGCGTGCTCGCGGTGGGTGTAGTAGTCGCGGTCGACGTGGCCGCGGTCGTCGTTGCCTTCCGCGCGGCGAGTGCGGGATCGTGTCCCGAGGCGAGCACCACGGCGATCAGCAGCCAGCTCGCGACGAACAGCGCGAGCGCTCCCGAGATCACGCGTCGGCGCAGCAGCCGAGTCCGCCGCGCCCGCTTCCGCGCGGCGGGGCTCTGGTTGGTCTGATTGATGGGGGTCATGGCGCGGAGCGTGACGGCGGCCCGTATCAACCCGATGAGAGAGGGCTAAGAAGCGCGTAGGAAAGGCGACGACGCCCACGACCAAAGTGGATAGCCTGATCCCTGCGCACGAGGAAAGAGAGAGAACCATGTTGTCGTATGCAAATGGCGTCGCGGAGCGCCCGCTGCTGGGAGAGACGATCGGCCACAACCTCGAGCGAACGGCGGCGCGCGTGCCTGACTGCGACGCGCTCGTGTCCTGTCACCAGGGGCTTCGGTACAGCTACGGCAAATTCAACGCGGCGGTCGACGCCGTCGCTTCCGGGATGCTCGCCGCGGGCCTCGGCCAGGGCGACCGGGTCGGTATCTGGAGCGGGAACCGGGCGGAGTGGCCGCTGGTCCAGTACGCGAGCGCCAAGCTCGGGGTGATCCTGGTCAACCTCAATCCGTCCTACCGCAAGAGCGAGCTCGCGTTCGCGATCAAGCAGTCGGGCTGCCGCTGGCTGTTCGCGGCGCCGGATTACAAGGACTCGAGCTTCGTGGAGATGGTCCAGGACGTCCGGCCGGGCCTGCCCAACCTCGAGCGCGTGGTGTTCTTCGGCTCCGAGGACTGGGAGGAGCTCGCGGATGCGCCACTCGACGCCGATGCGCTGCGGGCGCGGATGGCCGAACTCGACTTCGATGATCCGATCAACATCCAGTACACGAGCGGGACGACGGGGTTCCCCAAGGGGGCGACGCTCACTCATCACAACATCCTGAACAACGGCCTGTTCGTCGCCGGCATGCTCCGGTACACCGAGGCCGACCGCGTGTGCCTTCCTGTGCCGCTCTACCACTGCTTCGGCATGGTGATGGGGAACCTCGGGGCCACCAGCCACGGCGCCTGCATGGTCTACCCCGCCGAGGCCTTCGATCCCGAGGCCACCCTTCGAGCCTGCTCCGAGGAGCGCTGCACGAGCCTGTTCGGCGTTCCGACCATGTTCATCGCCGAGCTCTCGCATCCAGACTTCGGCCATTACGATCTCGACGCGCTGCGGACCGGCATCATGGCCGGCTCGCCGTGCCCAGTCGAGGTGATGAAGCAGGTGTCGAGCGAGATGGGGATCGAGGAGATCTCGATCGCCTTCGGCATGACCGAGACCTCGCCGGTGACCACCCAGGTCCGGGTCGATGACACGCTTGAGCACCGCTGCGGCACGGTCGGCCAGGTGATGCCGCACACGGAGATCAAGATCGTCGATCCGGCCGACGGCCGAATCCAACCCTTCGGCGAGCCGGGCGAATTCCTGGCCCGCGGCTACGCCGTCATGCGCGGGTACTGGGACGAGCCCGAGCGCACCGCCGAGGCGATCGACTCCGCGGGGTGGATGCACAGCGGCGACCTCGCCACGATGGACGAGGACGGTTACGTGCGGATCGTCGGCCGGATCAAGGACATGATCATCCGCGGTGGCGAGAACGTGTACCCGCGGGAGATCGAGGAGTTCCTCTACACCCATCCGGGCATCGCCGACGTACAGGTCATCGGCGTCCCGGACCAGCGCTACGGCGAGGAGCTGATGGCCTGGGTGGTGCAACGCCGTGACGCCGCGCTGACCGAAGAGGCGGTGCGCGAGTTCTGCCGCGGCCAGATCGCCCGCTACAAAATTCCGCGCTACGTCAAGTTCGTGGACGGATTCCCGATGACGGTCACCGGCAAGATCCAGAAGTACAAGATGCGCGAGCAGGCGATCGAGGAGCTCGAGCTCGGTCCGGCCGCGGCGATCGTCACGGCCTGACCCAGCGCTCGCGCCCCGCCTTCGCCGCGCCCCGCCGCCCGCACCGCGCGCCCCGCCGCGCCGCGCCCTGCCGCGGCCGCCCCGCTCAGCGCAGCGGCCCCCGGCGCACCACGTTCCGGAGCTCCTCCCCCGCGCACCAACGGACGAGCTGCTCGCCGGCCAGCGCCGCCGCGGCGGCGTTCCCCGCCGGCGAGTCGCCGGCGATGTGAGGCGTGATCGAGAGCACGCCGGCTGCCCGCCAGAGGGGATGCTCGTCCGGCAGCGGCTCGGGATCGGTGACGTCCAGGACCGCGCGCAGCCGCCCGTCCTGCACCTCGGCGAGCAGCGCTTCGGCGTCGACGATCGGACCGCGTGCGGCGTTGACGAGCACGGCCCCGTCGGCCATCGCCGACAGCTCGCGGGCGCCGATCAGGCCGCGGGTGGCGTCGGTCAGCGGAGTGAGCACGACGACGGCGTCAGCGCGGGGCAGGAGCTCGGGGAGCTCCTCCACCCCGTGCAGGTCGTCGTGGGCGTGGGAGCCCACCCCGATCACCTCGGTGCCGAACGCGCGGAGCCTCGACGCGACAAGTCGGCCGATCGACCCCATCCCCACCACCAGCACGGTCCAGCCGGCGAGGTCGGTGAGATGCCGCTTGTGCCAGGCCCGCTGCCGCGCGCACTCGAGCAGGCCCGAGGTTGCGCCGAGCAGCGCGGCCAGGACCCACTCCGCGACCGGCGCGTCACGGGCTCCGCGGGCGCTGCACAGGATCGCCTGCTCCGGGACTTCGCGCTCGATCCAATCGGTTCCCGCGGACATGACCTGCAGCACCTCGAGCCGGTCGAGACCCGAGAGCACATCGAGGATCCGGCGATCGCCCGCCGCCGGCACCACGAAGTCGAAGCCGGCGAGGTCGACGCCGTCCTCGATCCCGACCACCTCCACCTCGTCGGGCGCGCGTGAGCTGACGGCCTCGAAGGCCTCCGCCGCGACCGCCGCGCGGCGGCTCATCGCTGCGAGAGCTCGGCGTGCATGGTCTTGATCCGCTTCAGGATCAGATCCGCCGCCTGCTGCTGCTGCTCGCGGGTCGTGTCGGACACCGGGTCGAACCGGAATGGCTTGCCGTACTTGACGATCACCTTGGGAAATCGCAACCGCTTCCAGTTGCGCACCTGATGGGAGCCGCGGATGGCCACCGGCACGATCGGCACGCCGGACTCCAGCGCCAGCCGCCCGATCCCGGGCTTCGCCTCTTCCGCCATCTTGCCAGTCCGGGTGCGACCGCCCTCGCAGTACATCGCCACCGAGCCACCTCGGTTCAGGACGGCGAACGCGGTGATGAACGCATCCTCGTCCGCGTGCCCGCGGCGTACCGGGAAGACGCCGCCGTGGCTGTAGATCCAGCTCAGCGGACCGGAGCCGAACATTTGTGACTTGGCCATGAACTGGAGGTGCTTGCGCACGAACGCGCCGGTGAAGAAGTGATCCATGAACGAGCCGTGATTCGGCGCGAAGATCACCGGACCGTTGGGCACGTTCTCCGAGCCGTAGCCGCGCGCGCGGAAGGTGATCAGCGCGTTCATCATCGTGACGAATCGAACCACTTCGTAGATCCACTCCGGCGGATGGTCACGCACGCGCCGGTGAAACGGCTCGAAGACCTCGGCCGGGCGCGGGTCCTTGTAGACCTGTGGCTTGAGTTCGACGTCGGTGCTCATGGCACGGCGTTGGTCTACCCGCTAAGCGGGAGCACGAGCGCCGGCTGCTCGATCTGGTGTTCGTCGCTGATCGGGACCACGCCGTTGCCGATGGCGAAGAACTCGATCACGTGCGAGCCCCAGCCGTGGCTGCCCTGGACGATCCGCGTGCCCACGATGCCGTTGGCCTGCAGCTCCTCGGCCTCGCTCTGCATCCGGCCCATCGCCAGCTCGCGGGCCTCGTACAGCGCCTGGGTGTAGGTCGTCATCTCCTGGTTGCGGCCGATCTGCTTCCAGGCGGCCCGCATGCCCTGATGCGCCACGTGGTAGACGCAGTTGCCCATCACCATGCCGACCGGCCGGTAGCCCGAGCGCAACAGCGTCGAGAACTCCTGGCCCGACAAATCGGAGGTGAACGGCCGGCCGTTGGGGGCGCGGTGGAGCTCGCCGCCCTTGTGCTTGACGGCCGTGCCGACTGCTATGAACTCGGCCATCTCTGCGCCCCACTCGTAGCGTCCGATGTCCAGGCGGACCCCGACGATCCCGTCGGCCCCGAGCTGGTCGGCCTCCTCCTCCATCCGCGTCATCGCCAGCTCGCGGGCGTGGTACATCGCCTGGGTGAGGACCGCCATCTCCTGGTTCTGACTCCAGCTGGCCTGCTGAAAGCCGATGTGGTAGATCGAGCTGCCTAGAACCATCCCCAGCGGCTCGAACCCGGCCTGCTTGACCATCAGGAACTCATTGATCGAAAGGTCGCTGGTGAAGAACCCACGCGCGACGTCCTGCTTCATCCGCTCGATCCGCGCCCGTCCCGATTCCGGGATTCCGGCCAGCGAACCCGCCTGATAGGCGGCCGCCGCCGGTCCCTGCTCGGTGGCCACGTTCTCGACGGCCGCCGCTTGCGAGGACGCATCCTGCGCCGGTTGCTCGGCTGCGTCGTCGTCTCGGTTGAAGAAGCCCATGGGTTCTTGCCCTCCTAACTAGTTGATCAGCAGGCGTTCCAGCGCCTGGCGGGTTCGTTCGCTGCGGCCGGCCTCGGCGGCAAGAGCCTCTCCAAGGATCGCCATCCAGCCGTCGATCTCGATCGGCTCGGTCTTCAGCGCGATCCCGCCTGACACCCGCGCCCACCTCGTCTCGATCCGGTCGCGATCGCTACGCAGCAACTCGAGGCGGGTCTTGCCCAGCTCGACGGCGATCAGCTGCACCACCTTCGGGCCCATGAATCCGCGACGACCGCGCTGCACACGGACTCGACCGGGCAGGAGATCTTCGAGCTTTGTGGCCAGTCCCTCGACGAACGCACCAAGGTCGCTCGTGTCGGCACGCAACGACGCGGCGACGAGATCAAGATCGAAGGATTCGCCCTCTGGCCCCATCGAATAGTGAGCGTAACGCCTTCGCTTGCGCGGACGCGGGTCAAGCGCGCGCAGTTGGTCAGTCGGCGATCCCTAGATCCCGCCGTGCCCGACGACGAACGCGCCGAACGCCGCGGCCAACACGAACACGGCCAGCAGCGCCTGCAGCGGGAGCACGCTCCTGCTCATCCGCCGCCGCACGATGTCTCGCCGTGAACACGAGCTGATGAAGATGCTCGGATCGGTCATGTCTCTCCTCGCGCAGGATCCAACCCTCCTGAGGATCGCCAGTCAAGCCGACGCGCCGGACGGAAGCCGGAAATACCGCGAATCCATGCCAAGATCCCGCGATGGAGTTCGCCGAGGTCGCGGCAGCGGTGGACGGCATCCCGTTCATGACGCCGGTCCTCGGCCGCCGCGTATTCGATCACATCAGACGCACCCGGCCCGAGCGGGCGCTCGAGCTCGGGACCGCGCACGCCGTCTCGACCGCATACATCGCCGCCGCGATGGAGGCCAACGGCAGCGGCCACATCGTCACCGTCGATCACGGCGGGGCGCGGTATGACCCCTCCCCCGCCGAGGTGCTGGGGCGGGCGGGACTCGCTCACCGGGTCACGATCGTTCGCCGCCACAGTTCCTACAACTGGTTTCTCAAGGAGGAGATCGAGGCGGCCAGCGATGACTCTGGTAACTGTGAGCCGCGTTATGACTTCTGCTACCTCGACGGGTGCAAGAACTTCAACGTCGACGGTCTCGCCGTGGTGCTGATCGAGAAGCTGCTGCGTCCCGACGGTTGGCTCCTGATGGACGATCTCGAGTGGACCTATGAGAGCAACCCCTGGATCGCCCCGGAGGGCGAGGGCAAGCCGCTCGGCCCACTGTCGGAGAGCGAGCGGACCGAGCCGCACCTGCTGGCCGTGTTCGAGCTGATCGTCAAGCAGCATCCGTCGTTCACGCGGTTCATCCGAGAGGACGCGTGGTATGGATGGGCTCAGAAGCGACCGGACGAGCCGCGCCGCTACGAGGTCGCCTCCAGCCGTCCGCTCGGGGCGCTGCTGGCTTCCGAGCTGCGTCGGCGCGGTCGCGCGCTCCGCCGACCATGACGGCATTATTCTTGGGCATCCACACGAGCTTCGGGAGGTCCAGTTGTCCGACGTCGAAGCCCACATCACGGGCACCGTCTGGAAGATCGAGGTCGAGGTCGGCGACAGCATCGAGGAGGGTGACACCGTGGTGATCCTCGAGTCGATGAAGATGGAGATGCCGGTCGAGGCCGAGGATCCGGGGGTCGTGAAGGAGATCCGCTGCGCCGAAGGGCAGTCGGTATCAGAGGGCGACACGCTCGTTGTCCTCGAATAGCGGGCAGGACGCCGACGCCGGCGCCGCCCCCGGAGACCCCGGCCGTCTGCTGGTCGACGAGCCGGCGGACGGCGTCGCGCGGCTGACCATCTCCAATCCGGGCAAGCGCGGCGCGCTGGACAACGCGATCCTGGACGCGTTCGCCGCGACGCTCCCGCAGCTCGACTTCCGCTGCGTCCTGATCACCGGCGAGCGGGACACCTTCTCGGCCGGCTATGACATCGGCGACCTGGGTGGGTGGGGACCGAATGCCTTTGCCGACGAGGCCGAGAAGCTGATCGCGCATCCGTTCGCCGCGGCGATCGACGCGATCGAGGCCTACCCCTACCCGACCCTGGCCGCTCTCAATGGACACACGATCGGCGGAGGACTCGAGCTCGCGCTGGCCTGCGACCTGCGGATCGCCTCCCCGGCGATCAAGCTCGGGATGCCGCCGGCGAAGCTCGGCCTTGTCTACTCGCACACCGGGATCCGCAAGTTCATCGACACGATCGGCGCCGCCCGCACCCGCGAGCTGTTCCTGCTCGGCGGTCGGATCGATGCCCCCACGGCAGCCGCCTGGGGTCTGGTCAACCGGCTGGTCGAGTCCGACCGGCTGGCCGCCGAGGCGCTCTCGCTCGCCGAGGAGCTCGCCGGGAACGCGCCGCTGGCCCAGCTCGGCAACAAGCGGGTGATCCGCGCCGTCCTTGACGCGCGCGCGAGTCTCGACCCCGCGGTCGAGCTCGAGCTGATCGAGCTCCGCCGCCGCTGCTTCTCCTCCGAGGACTTCCGCGAGGGCGTCCGCGCCTTCGCCGAGAAGCGCCCCCCGCGTTGGCAAGGTCGCTGACCGCGGGGGCGCCGAACCGTCCGGGGAGGCGCATATCTTCTCGGTCGATGCCGCCGCTGATCACCCGCGAGGAGGCCGTGCGCCTCGGTGAACTCGAGGATCCTGTTCAGATCGAGGCGCTGGTCCAGCGCGCCTGGGAAGCCCGAATCGAGCGCTTTGCCGACTCGACCGACATGTGTTCGCTGGTCAACGCCAAATCCGGCGGCTGCGCCGAGGACTGCGGCTTCTGCGCCCAGTCACGGTACGCCGAGGCCGACACCCCGATGCACGCGATGATGGACGCCGAGCAGATCCTCGAGCATGCCCGCGCGGCCGAGGCGGCGGGCGCGCACCGCTTCTGCATGGTCACCCAGGGACAAGGCCTATCGCGGCGCGACTTCGAGAAGGTGCTCGCGGGGGCGCGACTGGTCGCCCAGCACACCAACCTCAAGCGCTGCGCCTCGATCGGCCACATGTCCGTCGATCGGGCCAAGGCGCTGAAGGCGGCGGGGATTCAGCGGGTCCATCACAACGTGGAGACGGCCGAGTCCTACTACCCCGAAGTCTCGACGACGGTGCGCTACGAAGGTCGCCTGCGCACGATCGACGCCGTGCGCGAGGCGGGGCTGGAGACGTGCGTGGGCGGAATCCTGAACCTCGGCGAAACGCGCGCCCAGCGCGTCGAGATGGCCTTCCAGCTGGCCGAGATCAATCCCACCAGCGTGCCCATCAACCTGCTCAATCCCCGCCCCGGAACCAAGTTCGGCGACCGCGAGCTGATGGACCCGTGGGAGGTCGTCAAGTGGATCGCGATCTTCCGGCTGGTGTTGCCCGAGGCGCTGTTCCGCCTGTGCGGCGGCCGGGTCGAGAACCTCGGCGAGCTTCAGCGCACCGCGATCAAGGCCGGACTCAACGGCGTGATGATGGGAAACTTCCTGACCACGCTCGGCAACACGCCCGACGAGGACCGGGCGATGTTCGACGAGCTGGGGCTGAATGTCGCCCGGCAGGCCGACAACGGGGCCAACCCGCGCCCGGACAACCGCACGGGCTGGCTGGAAGGCGAGTCCCCGGAACGCGGCGTCGAAACGCCCGATCTGGTCGGCGAGGCCCTGGGCGATCCAGTCCCGGGTCTCTCGGTCCGGCTCTGGGACCCGTCGACGCAGCTGCGCTTCCACGCCAAGAGCGTGGTCCCTCCCCGCCCAGACGGGGCCCGGAATGCCCGTCGCGACCAGGCGGCGTGAGCATGGAGAACGTCCGATGATCGAGATCGAGGCACGACTTGACGAATTGAGATCGCTTGGACTGCACCGGCGCACGCGTCTGGTCAGCGGTCCGCAGGGACCCCATGTGCTGCTCGACGGCAAGCCGGTGATGATGCTGTGCTCCAACAACTATCTCGGGCTGGCCGATCACCCGAAGCTGCGCGCCGCCGCCGCCGATGCGGCTGGGCGCTGGGGGGTCGGCGCGGGCGCATCGCGTCTGGTCTCCGGCACGATGACGATCCACCGCCGGCTCGAGGAGAGAATCGCCGCGTTCAAGCGCCAGGAGGTGGCGCTGCTGTTCGGATCCGGCTATCTCGCCAACCTGGGGGTGATCGGAGCCCTGGCCCGGGCGGGCGATGTCGTCTTCTCCGACGAGCTCAACCACGCCTCGATCATCGACGGCTGCCGGCTCTCCCGGGCCGAGGTGTTCGTCTACCGCCACCGCGATCTCGAGCACCTCAGATGGGGCATCCTCCAGGCCGAGCGCCGCGGGGCCCTGATCGTCACCGACACCGTCTTCTCGATGGACGGCGACGTGGCGCCGCTGGAGGAGATCGTCGAGCTCGCCCGCCGCCACCACTTGCGGGTCGTCGTCGACGAGGCTCACGCGACCGGCGCGCTCGGGCCGGATGGGCGCGGCGCCGTCGCCGAGGCCGGTCTCGAGGACGAGATCGACGTGATCGTCGGCACGCTGGGCAAGGCGCTCGGCTCCTACGGCGCGTTCGCGGCCTGCGACAGCGCGATGGCGCGTTACCTGGTCAACGTGGCCCGGACCTTCATCTTCTCGACCGCCCCCTCTCCACCCGCGGTGGCGGCCGCGCTCGCGGCGTTGGAGCTGGTCGAGGAACGCCCGCGGCTGGTGGCCAAGCTGTCGGCCAACGCCTCCGCGCTGCGGGCGGGGCTGGCGCTCGAGGGCTTCGACGTCCGCGGCTCCCGGACTCAGATCCTGCCGCTGATCATCGGCGAGCCCGACCTGACGATGGAGATCTGTGAGGCGGCCCTGGCTCGAGGCGTCTTCGCCCAGGCGATCCGGCCGCCCACCGTGCCGCCGATGACCTCACGGCTGCGACTGGCGGTGATGGCCTCCCATCGCGAGGAGGAGCTGCGCGCAGCCGCCCGGGTGCTCGCCCAGTCCGCGCGCGCCGCCGGCTTCGAACCACGCTCGCGCGCGGCGCCGACCGCGGTTGACTTCGAAGTGCGCGCCGCCTGAGCGCGGCCGACGACGAGCCAGTCATCGATGCGCGGATGCTTCGTGACCGGCACCGATACCGGTGTCGGCAAGACCGTGTTGGCCGGCGCGATCCTGGCCGCCCTGCGCGCTCGCGGCGTCCGAGTGCGAGCGCTCAAACCGGTGATCACGGGGCTGGACGAGCCGCCCGATCCGGACTGGCCCCCGGACCACGAGCTGCTGGCCGCCGCCGCCGCGAGCACGCCGAGCCAGGTCACCGAGCTCCGCTTCGGCCCGGCGGTCTCGCCCCACCTCGCCGCCGAGCTGGCCGGACGCCCGATCGCGCCGGCGCAGCTGCTCCGGGCGGCCCGCCTGGCCGCCGCGGACTGCGATGCGCTGATCGTGGAGGGAGTGGGCGGATTACTCGTGCCGCTGGCCGCGGGCTACGACGTCCGCGCGTTCGCCGGCGAGCTCGGGCTCCCGCTGGTGATCGCCGCCCGCCCGGGTCTGGGCACGATCAACCACACGCTGCTCACGCTCGAGGCGGCCCGGGCGGCCGGCCTGCGGGTCGCCGCCGTGGTGCTGAGCCCGTGGCCGGCCGAGGCGGGGCTGATCGAGCGCAGCAACCGCGAGACGATCGCCCGGCTCGGCCAGGTCGGCGTGGCGACGCTGGCCCCGATCGCGCGCGGCACCCCAGAGCTGCTGACCGAAGCGGGCGCCACGCTGCCGCTCGAGGACTGGTTCTGAGCGTTCGTGGGTCATGAGCTAACTTCACGGTCGTGAGCCGCCGCGTCATCCTGTATCTCATCCTGCTCGCGTTGCTCGGGTTGCCATCCGTGGCTCACGCCAACGCCTATCACGACGTGCTGAGCGCCTACCAGCGTCATGGGGCTGTGCCGGCCTGCCAGTTCTCCAGCCACGAGCTGTCGGCGGCGATCAAGGAAGAGGACACCTACGACGCCCAGTATTTCGCCGACTTCAGCAATTCGATCGACGCCGCGCTGGCCGCGCGAGCCAGCGGGCAGTGCGGCGGCTCCGGTGGTGCGGGTGGCGCCGCCAGTGCCGCCAGCGCCGGCGGTCCGGGCAGTTCGCTCCCGCCGGGCGGCGGCGACGGGGCCTCGGCGTCCGGAGGTCAGCGGCTGGGGCCGTTGACCGCGGCCACCGGATCCGGTCTCCCGGCGCCGATCGTCTTGATGGGCCTGATCGCGCTCGTGGCCGGGCTCGTCGCGGCGGCCTTCGGCCTCGCCGCCGCCGGCGGGTGGGATCCGGCTTGGGCCGCCGCATGGCGCCATGGTGTCGGCGAGGCGGGCTACCGTCTCAGCGCGATCTTGGCCGAGTTCGCCGACTGGCGGCGCTCCGGCCGGCGCCGGTCCTCGGCCTGAGCCCGGCGCTCGCGGCGGGACCGGTCCTCGGCCTGAGCCGGCGCTCGCGCCGGGACCGGTCCTCGGCCTGAGCCGGCGCTCAGCCTGGTCCGGCCCGCACCGGCGCGGCGCGGCTGTGAAACACCTGACCGCCGGGCGATGTCCAGGCGATCCGGACCGCGCCGGGGGCCGGGACCTTCACCGAGACCTCGAAGAATCCGTCCGGGTCCTTGGTGCTGACGCTCTGCACCGGCCGGAAGCGCCCCCCGCGCGGGCGCCACTCGATCCGCGCCGCCTGCGAGCCGGCGTTGGCGGCCCGCCGCAGCATGCCCCACACGAGTGTGCTGCCGCCGGGGGCGATCACCGGGTCGGGCAGGAAGATCGGCAGGCCATAGGCGCCCAGCGACGGCTTGTGCCCGCCATTGAGGAACTCGAGTCCGGTCTGGAAGCTCGACCAGTAGCCTGGGCTGCCCACGGGGTGCAGCGTGTTCGGCGCGGCGTCGATCAGCAGGAACTGCGAGAGCGCCTTGACGCGTGGATCCTTCCAGGCCAGGTACTCGGCCTGGTCGAGGTAGGCCGCCTGCGCGGCCAGTGGAACACCACGGAAAGGGTCGGGCGGACGACTCTCGTAGCCGTACTCGGTGAGATAGAGGGGCAGCTGGCGGTGCACCCCGTAGATCCCGTACAGGCGATCGAGCGCGGTTTCCAGACGACCGAGATTGGACAGCGGCACGTACTCCGGATCCGCGAGTGGCTTGTCCGGCGCCAGGAACAGCGAGTACGGATGGTGGGCGAAGCCACTGGCGGCGAACAGCGCGGGATGAGCCTTCACGAACGCCCGGCGATCACCGCCCGGCGGGCAGTGCTGAGCGGCGGCCGGCGCTCCGGTGAGCGGTCGGTAGCTCGAGTCGACGCAGTACAGGGTCTGGAGGAAGGGGATCGGAGGGATCGGCCGCTCCGGGCGGGGATAGTGGCAGGCCCCGGGTAGATCCAGCGAACAGCCCTCCGGGGCCAGTTCGCCGATCAGGATCGTGTCGGTGGCCGGTCGGTGGCCGGTCGCCTCGAGCGCCGAGAACGCCCCGTCCACGTAGGCCCGGTACAGCCGCGAGGAGTCCTGGACGCGCCGGCCGGCGACACGACGCCACTGCGGCGCCAGCCAGCCCGGCTGGTTGGGCTCGTTCCAGATCGTCCAGAAGCTGACCCGCGGGAGCGTGGTCGGCTTTGCCCCGGGGAACGGCGGCGCCTGGTAGTGCCCGCTGTAACGCTTGCCGGCGGCGCTGACAAACTGCTGGAACGCCTTCGGCGCGGCCCGGTAGTTGGCCGCGTAGTGCGCGTTCGGCGGATGCGCCGCCATCGCCCACAGCGGCCCCGGAACCGTCACGTCGAAATCGACGGCGATCCCCCGCTGGGCGGCCAGCCCGACGATGCGGTCATATGGCGCCCAGCCCTCGGGGCGATAGTCGGCCGGGTTGGTCGCGTCGAATCGGGCCGGCCGCTTGCGCGAGGTGGGGTCGGGAGCGATGTACGCCCAGGTGACGGTAATCCGTAGACGGTCGACCCCGAGCGCCTTCAGGGTGTCGAGCGTGCCCTGGACCACCGGGCTCTTCGAGTACAGCAGCAGGCGGTCGTCCTGGAAGATCGACATCACCGTCCGCGGCGCCGCGCTCTGCGACTGCCCCAGCACGAGCGTCAGCGTCACCGCAGCGCCGGCGAGGACGAGCACCAGGACGGCGATTAGCGCGCGTGGCCCGTACAGGCTTCCCCGCCGAAGAGCTCTGAACACCCGCCTAGGCTGCCAGAGAACGCCTTCGCAGGCGGGCGATTCCGACCGCTGGACGAGCTAGCGTGCCGGCCATGCGCGCGAGCGAAGATCTGATCGAGGCCGACCGACGGCACCTCTGGCATCCGTTCACCCAGCAGCTCGGCTGGGGCGAGGACGGGGTTCCGATCGTCATCGATCACGCCGAGGGCACCAACCTCTATGACACCGATGGCCACGCCTACATCGACGGCGTCTCCTCGCTGTGGTGCAACGTCCATGGGCACCGGCACCCGGACATCGACGCGGCGATCCAGGCCCAGCTCGGACGGGTGGCCCACTCGACCCTGCTCGGGCTCTCGCATCAGCCGGCGATCGAACTGGCCGAGAAACTGCTCGCCTTGACCCCGCCAGGAATGAGCCGGGTGTTCTACTCCGACAGCGGGTCGACCGCCGTCGAGATCGCCCTGAAGATGACCTTCCAATGGTGGGCCCAGCGCGGCGAGACGCAGCGGACCGGCTTCATCTGCCTGGAGAACGGGTACCACGGCGACACGCTCGGGGCGGTCTCGGTCGGCGGCATCGACATGTTCCACTCGCTGTACCGCCCGCTCCTGTTCGACGCCTGTCCCGCGCGCTCCGGCGATGCCGGGCACCTGGCCGAACTGCTGACCCAGCACGGGGACCGCGTCGCCGCGGTGATCGTGGAACCGCTGGTCCAGGGCGCGGCCGGAATGCTCATGCAGCCCGACGGATACCTGCGAGCGGTGCGAGAGCTCTGCGACGCCCACGGCGTCCTGCTGATCTGCGACGAGGTCGCGACCGGCTTCGGCCGCACCGGTGAGATGTTCGCCTGCCAGCACGAGGGCGTCACCCCCGACCTGCTGTGCCTCGGCAAGGGTCTGACCGGGGGCTACCTCCCCCTCGCGGCGACCGTCACCACCGAACGGATCTACGAGGGGTTCCTCGGCGCCTTCGACGAGTTCCGGACCTTCTTCCACGGACATACGTACACGGGCAACCCGCTGGCCTGTGCCGCGGGCATCGCGACCCTGGAGATCTTCGAGCGCGAGCGCACGCTCGAGCGCTTGGCGCCCAAGATCGAACTGCTCGGACGACTGCTCGATCAGCGGGTGGCGGTGCTGCCCGGAGTCGCCGAGGTGCGCCACCGCGGCTTCATGGTCGGGATCGAGCTGCTCGGGCGCCCGGCCCACGAGCGACTCGGGCACCGCGTGACGCTGGCTGCCCGCCGGCGCGGAGCGTTGATCCGCCCCCTCGGAGACGTGATCGTGCTGATGCCGGCCCTGACCATCTCCGAGGCGGACCTGCACCGGCTGGTCGCGGTGACCGCCGCGGCGATCGCCGAGGTCTCGGGCCGCGTGGCCGTGGCCGCCTGACCGGTCTCTCGCAGTCCGGCCCGCGTGGCCGTGGCCGCCTGACCGGTCTCTCGCAGTCCGGCCCGCGTGGCCGTGGCCGCCTCAGTCTTCGTAGGGGGTGAAGTCGCGCTTTCGCGCGCCGCACACCGGACAGAACCACGTGTCCGGGATGTCGTCGAAGTTGGTGCCCGGCGGGATGCCGCCGTCCGGGTCGCCCTCCTCGGGATCGTAGATGAAGCCGCAGGATTCACACATCCACTTCATGCGCGGGAAGGGTAGTGCATCGTTGCGGCGCGATAGGGTCGGGCAAATGGACAGCGAACGCCCCGCTCCCGGCGAGGAGCTCAACCTCGGCGAGGAGACCGTGCCGCGCCCGGCGGCCACCGTGATCCTGCTGCGCGGCGGCAGCGAGGCGCTCGAGGTGCTGCTGGTTCGGCGCAACCCCGCCGCCCGCTTCATGGGGGGCGCCTGGGTGTTCCCGGGCGGCTCGGTCAACCCGGAGGAGGGCGCGGGGCAGCAGGCCCTCCGGGGCGCCGCCATCCGCGAGCTGGCCGAGGAGGCAGGCGTCACGATCTCCGAGCCCGGCCGGCTGGTTCCGTTCGCCCGCTGGATCACCCCGGCCCAGGTGAAGACCCGCTTCGACACCTGGTTCTACCTCGCCCCCGCCCCGGCCGACGCCAACCCGGTCGTCGACGGCAACGAGGTGGTCGACGTCCGCTGGTACCGGCCGACGGCGGCGCTCGAGGCGGGCCGGAGCGGCGAACTGTTCCTGGTTTTTCCGACGGTCAAGCAGCTCGAGCAGCTGTCCGGGTTCGACTCGGCAGATGCCCTGCTCGAGCACGCCCGCGGCCGCGACGTGGTGCCGGTGCAGCCGCAGGTGCTGCTCTCCGGAGAGACAGCGCGGATCGTGCTGCCGGGCGAGCCGGGCTATGGAGAGTGAGCGTTTGATCCGCTGAGGAGCGTTTCCTGGGCGGTCCGTCTCACTGGCCGGCCTCCTCGTCGCTGATCACGTGCATCACCGCGTTGATCAGCGCGAGGTGGGTGAAGGCCTGAGGGTAATTGCCCAGGTGCCGCCCCGAGCTCGCCTCGAGCTCCTCGGCGTAAAGACCGAGCGGCGAGGCGTGATTGAGCAGCCGCGCGCACATCGAGGATGCGCGCGCCTTCTCGCCGATCTCCGACAGCGCCGAGACCAGCCAGAAGGAGCAGATCAAAAAGGTTCCCTCCTCGCCGTGCAGGCCGTCGTCGGTCTCTTCGACCCGGTAACGCAGGACGAGGCCGCCGTCCTGCAGCTCATCGGCGATCGCCAGCACGGTCGTCCGCACCCGCACGTCGTCGGCCGGCAGGAAGCGAACGAGCGGAATCAGCAGGGTCGAGGCGTCGAGGGCGTCGGTGTCGTAGTGCTGGCGAAAGACGCCGCGCTCCGACACGCCACGGGCGAGAACGTCGGCGCGGATCTCGTCCGCCGCGGCCTGCCACGTGCCGGCGAGATCGTGGGCGCCCTCGAGCCCGGCCAGCCGCGCGCCGCGGTCCGCCGCCACCCAGCACATCAGCTTGGAGGAGACGTAATGCTTGGGCTCGCCGCGGGCCTCCCAGATGCCCTGGTCCGGCTTGTCCCAGACTGCCAGGGCGCACTCCACCTGATCCTTGATCAGCGACCACAGGCGCTGAGGGATGTGGCCGCCCATCTTCGTGTGCAGGTAGACCGAGTCCAGCACCGCGCCGAACACGTCGTTCTGGTGCTGGTTGTAGGCGCCGTTGCCGATCCGGACCGGCACCGAGCCGTCGTAGCCGCTGAGATGGTCGAGCTCCTGCTCGCGGAGGTCCCGCTCACCACCGAGGCCGTACATGATCTGCAACGCGCCGCCCTCGCCCCGCTCGAGATCGGCCACGAACTGCATGAAGTCGTCGGCCTCCCAGTCGAACCCGAGGGCGTGCAGCCCCCAGAGCGTGAAGGTGGCGTCCCGCATCCAGCAGTATCGGTAGTCCCAGTTGCGCTCCCCTCCGACCGTCTCCGGCAGCGACGTGGTGGCGGCGGCCACCGTCGCGCCGGTCGGGGCATAGGTCAGGCCCTTGAGCGTCAGCGCGGAGCGGTTCAGGTGCGTGCGCCAGCGGTGGTCGGGGAAGCGCCCGCCGGCCAGCCAGGTGCGCCAGTAGTGGGTGGTGGCATCAAGGCGGCCCTGGGCGTCCTCGCCGTCCTGCGGACCCTCGATCCCGTGCCTCCAGCCCAGCGCGACATAGCGCCGCTCGCCCTCGATCAGCGTGTGCCGGGCGCGGGCTCGGCTCCCCTCGATCCCGATCCGCAGATCGGACTTCAGCCGGATCGTCGTCTCGCCGTCGGTCGCCTCGGCGGTGCTCCAGTCATCGGCGAGCATCCCCCAGCTCGCCGGATTACGCCCATACTGGAACAGCGGCTCGCAGACCGCCTCCACCTGTACCTGGCCCTGAAGACATTCGATCACCCGGACCAGCATGTGGTCGGCGTCGTGGTCGGTCGGCGGTCGTGTGTGCGAGGTCTCGTCGGCATGCTGGTCGTGCCACGGGCCGATCGTCAGGCCGTCGCGCACCACGATCCAGCCGGACGGGCACATCCACGTCGTCTCGACGATCATCGTCCCCGGCACGTACCGAACCGAATGCGGGACGACCAGGCCGTAGGGCCCCACCCGGAAGGACCCGGCGCGGCGGTCGAGCAGCGAACCGAAGATGCTGGGGGCGTCGAAGCGCGGGATGCACATCCACTCGATACTTCCGTCGGAGGCGACCAGCGCTCCGGTGTGACAGTCCGACAGGAACGCGTAATCGGCGATCAGCGGGAACGCCGAGGTACCGGTGAGCGGGACGTCGTGGGGCGGGATCGGGATCGACGGGCTCATCGCCGGGGCGCAGCCTACTCCGGCGGCGCACGACTCCCGCTACGTGCTCGAGTTGAGATCCGGCAGACCGAGCGTCTGCAGCCAATGGTTGACGGTGATGTTGAGCTGGGTGAACTCGCCGGTGTAGACGAGCACGCCCATCCCGATCAGCACGGCGCCGCCGGCGACGATCACGACCGGGTAGTGGCGCTTGACCACGGTCAGGGCGGACGTCACCGCCCCGAACGCGAGCCCCGTGATCAGGAACGGCACACCGAGGCCGGCGCAGTAGACGACGAGCAGGATCGCGCCGTGCGCGGCCGAGCCCGAGGTGCCGGCGGCGGTCACGATCGCGCCGAGTGTCGGTCCGGTGCACGGTGTCCACGCGAGCGCAAACGCCGCTCCCGTGAGCACGGGGCCGCCACGGCCGGCGCGTTCCATCAGCCCCGCCATGTGCCATTCGCGTGCGAGCCGTGGGATGAAGGGCGCGAGCATGAACAGGACCCCCATCAGGATGATCACCACACCGGAGACCTTCAGGGCGGTCGGGCCGGTCAGCGTGCCGTGCAGCGCCTGCTGCCCGAGCAGGCCGAGCGCGATGAAGATCGCCGAGAAGCTGGCCACGAAGGCCAGACTCGGGCCGATCACCCGCCGCGGCTTGATCTCGTCCGGCGCGACCCCCGCCACCGCGGAGATGTAGCCGGGCACGAGCGGCAGGACACATGGCGAGAGGAACGAGATCAGTCCCGCTCCGAACGCCACCGGAATTCCAATGCCGGAGGCAGGGTCGATCACGGTGAACCGAGGGTAGCGCTGCTTACCCGTCGACCGAGCAGGATCGCGATTCGCTGGCCGCGCTGGTTGCCGTCGACCGAGCAGGCTCGCGATTCGCTGGCCGCCGCACCGTAGAACGCCGCGTGCCGAGATGCTCCTGGCCGTCCCGTCAGGGCGGTGGTAGTTTGCTCGATATGACGACCACGGTACCCACGCTCCACAACCTGATCAACGCCGAGTCCGTGGCTCCCGCGGACGGCGAAACCGAGCCGATCCTCAATCCGGCGACCGGCGATGTGATCGCTCACGCCCCGGTGTCGACCGGGGCGGATGTCGACAACGCGGTGACCGCCGCGCGGCGGGCGTTTCCCGGCTGGTCCACCAGCACCCCCGGCGAGCGCGCGCTGGCCCTGCTGAAGCTGGCCGACTCGATCGAGGCCAACGCGGATGCGATCTCCGAGCTCGAATCCGACAACGCGGGCAAGCCGATCGAGGCGTTCCGCGCCGACGAGATTCCGTTCATGGTCGACAACCTCCGCTTCTTCGCCGGCGCCGCGCGCTGCCTCGAGGGTCGTGCCGCCGGCGAATATGTCAGTGGCTACACCTCGATCATCCGCCGCGAGCCAATCGGCGTGATCGGCCAGATCGCCCCCTGGAACTACCCCTTGCTGATGGCGATCTGGAAGATCGGGCCCGCCCTCGCAGCCGGGAACACGATCGTGCTCAAGCCGGCCGAGACGACTCCGCTGAGCACGCTCAAGCTGGGTGAGCTGGCGGCCGAGATCCTGCCTCCCGGCGTGCTCAACGTGATCACCGGTCACGGCGACCCCGCCGGGCAGGCGCTGGTCACACACCCCGAGGTGGACATGGTCTCGCTGACCGGGTCCGTCGAGACCGGCAAGTGGATCGCTCGCAACGCTGCCGATTCGCTCAAGCGGGTCCACCTCGAGCTCGGCGGGAAGGCCCCCGTCGTCATCTTCGACGACGCCGACATGGCCACCGCGATGGAGACGATCGCCGGAACCGGCTACTACAACGCCGGGCAGGATTGCACCGCGGCGACCCGCGTGCTGGCCAGCGCCAAGATCTACGACGACGTGGTCGGAGGCCTGGCCGAGCAGGCGCAGGGTCAGGTGATGGGCGATACGCGATCGGCCGAGACGACGCTCGGTCCGCTCAACTCTGCCCGCCAGCGCGAGCGCGTCGAGGGATTCTTGGCGCGCCGGCCCGACTACGCGGAGATCACCACCGGCGGCCGGCAGCCCGATCGCCCCGGCTTCTTCCTGGAGCCGACCGTCGTCGCCGGCCTCCGCCAGGACGACGAGATGATCCAGCGCGAGATCTTCGGCCCGGTGATCACCGTGCAGCCGTTCTCCGACGAGGAGGAGGCGATCGCCTGGGCCAACGGGACCCCGTACGGCCTCGCGTCGTCCGTATGGACGCGCGATATCGGCCGGGCGATGAGGGTCTCAAACGCGCTGCGATTCGGCTGCGTCTGGATCAACGACCACATCCCGCTGGCCTCCGAGATGCCCCACGGTGGCTTCAAGCAGTCCGGGTACGGCAAGGACCTGAGCATGTATGCCCTCGAGGACTACACCGAGGTCAAGCACGTGATGGTGTCGTTAGCTTGAGAATCGGGAGAACTTTCCCCCGGATCGCCCGTTAGAGTGCTCTGAGGGTTCCAGTGGAAGCTTCCGCTCTCCAAGCACCGGCTGGACTCGCTCGACACCGGGTATCGATCGGGCTTCCGTTGCTGCGCCTGCGCTCGGACGACCAGCTCGTCGCCCTGTTCCGGGGCGGCAACGACGAGGCGTTCCGGGTGATCCACGATCGCTACCGCCAGCGTCTGTTCGCCTACACACGTCAGATGTTGCCCGGCTCTCGTCAGGACGCCGAGGACGCGCTCCAGGACGTATTCGTTCGCGCCTACGCGAGCCTGCGAGCCAGCAACCGGGAGCTTGCGCTGCGGGCCTGGCTGTACCGGGTCGCTCACAACCGCTGCATCGATGAGCTTCGCCGCCCGCCCCTGCCCAGCCACGATGTGATCGAGACCTCGCGCGGACCGTCCTGCGACCCGATCGCCGAGGCCGAGCAGCGCGAGACGCTGAGGCGTCTGATCGAGGACGTGCGCCGGCTGCCGGACCAGCAGCGCTCCGCGTTGCTGATGCGCGAGCTCAGCGGCATGAGCTATGCGGAGCTCGCCGCCGCGCTGTGCGTTTCGGTCCCGGCTGTCAAGTCGCTGCTCGTCCGAGCCCGGATCGGGCTGGCGAAGGCGCTCGAAGCCCGCGAGACCGCCTGCTCGTCGATCCACGAGGAGCTCGTGCTGGCCTACGACCGCGGGGTGCGACCGAGCGGTACCGTGCGCCGCCATCTGAGGGACTGCGAGGGCTGTCGGGAGTTCCGCGGCGAGGTCCGCGGGCAGAGCCGCCAGTTTGCGGCGCTGGTCCCCGCGCTCGGACCGGCCGGGATGCTGGCCCAGATTCTGGGGATCGGCGGAGGCGCCGGCGCGAGCGGCAGCGCCGCGGCCGGGAGCGGCGCCGCCCTCGCCGGCGGAGCCGCGGGCACCGGAGGCGTGCTCACCGCCGGCGGCCTGATCGCCACGGGCGCCACCCATGTCGCGACGCTGCTCGCCGCCACCGTGATCGCAGCCGGCGGCGCGGTCGGCTTGGCGAACTCGATCGCCGTGCCGGTCAAGCACCATGCGCGACACCACGCCGTACCGACGCGAGCCGCCAAGCTCACGCCCGCCACCGACCGTACTTCGTCCACCACCGGAACCGCGGTCAAGGTGGCTTCCGGCCCCGTCGGCGTGGCTAGCACCGCGGCAGTGGCCGCGGCGCCGGCGGCGGCGCCGGCCCATCGTCGCGGACATCCGCGCACGGCGCGGAACAGCCGCACCGCGCAGACCGTGCCCGCGAGCCTCGACCAGGGAACCTTCGGTATGCCCCCCTACTCCACCGGTGCCGGCGCGCCGACTCCGGTGGACGGAACCGTCCCCGGGGAGATAACGGGCCCCATCACTGACGGGACTGCTCCCGGCGCCGTCGCACCCGACGGCAGCCCCGTCTCCTCGGCGAACAGCAACGTGACCGGGACGAGCACCGGCTCCCCGGCCTCGAGCGGCACGGGTTCGGGCGGATCCACGTCGGGCACCGCGCTTGGGACCGGCACGCAGCCGATCGCCTCCAGCTCGAGCGCCGGCTCGAGCTCGACCGGCGGCGCGGGGCCCAGCTCCACCACCAGCGCATCAACTGCGGGCGGGCCCACCCCGAGCTCGAGCCGCTAGAGCCGACGATCGACCGCTACCTCGAAAAGCTGGATCACGAGGAGGTCCTCCTCCGTCGTGGCCAGAGATCCGGGATCTACACGATCGTGGCGATTCACTCGACCGTGCGGGGACCGTCCCTCGGCGGCTGTCGGATGTGGAGCTACGACGACTCGCGGGCCGCGCTGCGCGACGCGCTGCGGCTGTCCCGCGCGATGACCTACAAAGCCGCCGTGGCCGATCTCCCCCTCGGCGGCGGCAAGGGCGTGATCGTCCTTCCACACACCGGCGCCCCGCCCGCCGAACGCCGGCACGCCGCGCTGCTGGACTTCGCCGATACGGTGCAAGCGCTCGGCGGGCGCTACATCACGGCCGAGGACGTCGGCACCTCCAGCCGCGACATGAGCGTGATCGCCACGAGAACCCGCAGCGTGGCCGGCCTGGCCCGCCGGCGTGGGGGTTCTGGCGATCCGAGCCCGTTCACGGCGCTCGGCGTCGAGGCGGCGATCCGCGCGTGCTGCGAGCGGGTGACCGGCTCGGACTCGCTGCGCGGGCGAACGATCTGCGTGACCGGCCTCGGCCATGTCGGCTCGCGCGTGGCCAAACGCTGCGCGAAGGCCGGAGCCAGCCTGCTGCTCGCCGATCTCGACGAGAGCAAACGCAAGCTCGCGGATGAGCTCTCGGCCCGCTGGATCCCGCCTGACCGGGCGCTGGAGGCGGATGTCGACGTGCTCGCGCCCTGCGCGCTCGGAGGGATCCTTGACGATCAGACGGTGCCGATGCTGCGCTGCCGGATCGTCGCCGGCGCCGCCAATAACCAGCTCGCCGACGAACGCATCGCCGACCTGCTGGCGGCCCGCGGGATCCTCTGGGCCCCAGACTTCGTCGTCAACGCCGGGGGACTGATCAACATCGCACAGGAGCTCGAGGGCTATGACCCCGTGGCGGCTCGGGCTCGAGTCCGCGGCATCGCCGACACCTTGCGCGAGATCTTCGACGACGCGGCCGCGATCGGCGCGACGCCCTTAACCGCCGCGATGGAGCTCGCCCGGCGCCGGATCGCCGCGGCCACCAGAGCCTCCGGCCGCCCGTAGCAGCTCCTCCCAGCCACCCGGGCGCTCGACGCCGGCCGGCAGCCTCCCCTCCTCCTCGAGCTTGTCGAGATGGGCAGCGAGAGTGACCGCGGCCGCCGGGCGCATGGCTGCGGGCACGTCTGACCAGGCGTCGTCGAGCAGCTCGTCCACGCTGCGCTTGCCGGCCTGCAGAGCGGCCAGCAGCCGGCGCTCGCGATCCTGCCGATGCGCCACGTACTCGTCGAGCTTGGCGGCCGGGGCGCGGACCACCGGCCCGTGGCCGGGGCAGAGGACCGTCAGATCCAGCCCACGCAGTCGCGCCAGCGCGGCCAGATAGCCCGACAGCGCTCCCGGATCGGGCGCGACGAAGACGCTCCCCTCGCCGAGGACGGCATCTCCCGTCAGCGCCGCCCGGCCGGTCACGAACGCGAGATGGTCTGGCGCGTGACCCGGCGTGGGCACGGCTCGCAGCGGCCCGAGCTCGCCGCCGTCTCGCAGCTGGACGTCAACCGCTCCCCGGGCCGCCCCCAGCGGTGCGTCGGGGAAGCGTTCGCGGATGGCCGGCACCGCCTCGGAATGATCGAAGTGGTCGTGAGTCAGCAGGATCGCGCCCAGCCCGCCGCGCCGCTCGATCTCGTCGGTGAGGGCGGCCACGTGCTCGGGCAGCGCCGGACCCGGATCGACCAGCCAGGCCGGATCGCGGCCGACCACCCACGAGTTGGTGCCGCTCAGGCTGAACGGCCCCGGATTGGCCGCGCGGATGCCCACGATCCCGTGCTCGGCAAGCTCGATCCGCGTCACCCCACCAGCATGTCACGGCCGATCCGGCCGGGGAAGGGCAATCAGCGGCGACGTGATTGCATACTCAACTGTGGCCACCGAACCCGAGACTCCGCTGCTGGCCGAGCTCGAGCGAGAGGAGGAGCAGGCCGGACGGAACCTCTGGCGGGGCCTGATCTCGCTCGCCGTGCTGGTCGCCCTGGTGGCCGGCCTGCTGCTGGCGGTTCCCGGTCTGCACGGGGTGGCCGACCAGGTCACGGAGATGAAGGTCCCGTGGCTGATCGTCGCGGTCGTGCTCGAGATTCTCTCCT
This sequence comes from uncultured Solirubrobacterales bacterium, assembly GCA_963744755.1. GTDB lineage: Bacteria > Actinomycetota > Thermoleophilia > Solirubrobacterales > Solirubrobacteraceae > Palsa-465. The sequence goes on from CAVUUS010000001.1 coordinate 703,248, forward strand.
GCCTGGGCTACGTCCTGGCCTTCCTGCAGGTCTTCGATCGAGCGCCGATTCGCTTCGGCGCCCGCGTCGCCCTGAGCGAGCTCGCGTTCGGAGCCGCGGTCTCGCTCGGGGGCGCGGGCAGCGTGGCGATCGGGGCGCTCCTCTTGGTCGAGCGCGGAGGACCGCCCGGGCGGGTCGCCGAGCTCTCCGCCGTGCTGTTCCTCCTGACCAGCGCCGTCAACGTGATCACGCTCGTATTGGCCGGGTTGGGCCTGTGGACCGGGCTGCTAAGCGGGCCCCACAACCCACTGCTGAGCCTCGTCCCGGCCGCGGTTGGCACGATCACGCTGGTGTTCTTCCTGGCGCTGCCCCGGATCAGCGAGCGCTACGTCGACCTGTCGGGACCCGGTCGCATGCGCGGGGCGCTCAGGGAGATCGCCCTGACCATCCGACACACCGAACGGATGATTCGCTCGCGGGACTGGCGGCTGCTCGGCGCCGTCGGCTTCCTGTGGTTCGACATCGGCGTGCTCGCCGCGTGCTTCGCGGCGGCCGGTCACGTTCCGCCGCTGGCGACGATCGTGCTCGCCTACCAGATCGGCTACTTATCCAACATCCTCCCGATCCCGGGCAGCATCGGGATCCTCGACGGCAGCATCGTCGGGATGTTCGTCCTCTACGGCACAAACGCGACGCTGGTCACCGCTGCCACCGTCGTATACCACGCGATCGCGCTCTGGATCCCGGCGATGTGGGGCACGATCGCGTTCCTGATCCTGCGCCGCAGCCGCGGCGAGCCGCTGAAGTTACGCCCGCCGCGAGAGGAGCGCCGGCGCCTGCGCGAGGAACGCCGCCGGACCCGCGCCGACCGTCGCGCAGAGACGTAGCCGGTCCGCTCGCCCGGGGGTGGCTGTGGAATACTGGCCCCATCGGGGCGTGGCGCAGCCTGGTAGCGCGCACCGTTCGGGTCGGTGAGGTCCCCGGTTCAAATCCGGGCGCCCCGATAAAAGCCCCGCAATGCGGGGTTTTTTCTTGCTTTCCGCGCGTTGTACTCGTTACTCGCCCCGGGTACGTTCGATTGCGAGTCGCTGCTTCGCAGCGCCCCAATCCAGCGGTAGGTCAGCGGGAGTCGCTGTTGATTCAACGAACTCTGGTTGGCCGAGGCGGCCAGCCATATCCGTGAGCATGCTGGCATGGTGGCCGCTGTGGACGAACGTGTTCATGGTCTCCGCGCTGGACCACGCAGACAGGGTGTAGAACGTCTTCCGCAGCAGGCGGGCGTCCAAGCTGTAGCCAGCCGCGCCCTCGGCGTTCGCGAGCTGCTTTCGGATCTTCAGCGTCCATCTCAGAAACCGAGGTACGTCGCGGTAGCTCTGAAGCGGCAGTGTCGAAGTGAGCACGTGCAGCGAGTCACCGTCTTGCGGCTGGTAGCGACAAACGGTCCAGGGCAGTGTGGGCATGTCTGAAACTCCAGGTCTGATGTGAAGGACGCGTGCGATCCTCGCAAATGCGAAACCTGCCCGAGGCTAAGCGCACCGAGGGTGTGGAGCCGTTCTTTGCGTACCAGCGCATCTGGATTTGCGCGCCGTCATCGGCGGCCGCGCGATAGTCGGTGGTGGTTACGTCCTCGGGTCAGGGGACGACGATTGCCTTGCCCGACACCTCGCCAGACTCAGAGCGGGCGTGAAGCGCCGCGAGGTCGGTGAGCGGCACGCGTTCGGTCACGTCAACGTGCAACCGGCCGCCGTCGACCAGCTCAACGAGGTGGGCGAGTTGCTGCGCGTCGCTGCGGACGAACACCCCGATCCCACGGACACTCCGCGTCTCGTCTGACGGGGTCGGGATCATCGGCACGCTGTTGACCACGGCACCGCCGTCATCGACGTGGGCGGCGAGCGCGTTCAGTTCCTCGGCAGTGATGCCTGCGAGGTTCAGCAACACGTCGACCGGCTCGCTGACCGTCACTAGGGCGGTGCCGTGGTCGATGACCTCGTCGGCGCCGGCAGCCTTGACCCGGTCGATGCTGCGCGCGCTCGCGACCGCGATCACATGGGCGCCGGCGTCCTTGGCGAACTGCACGGCGTAGCTGCCGACCCCGCCACCTGCACCGTTGATCAGCACCCGCTGCCCGGCCTTCAGACCCGCGTCGTCAAACAGGGCCTGCCAGGCGGTCAGGCCGATCATCGGCAGCGCGGCCGCGTCCTCTAGCGGGATGCTCGTCGGCGCGATCGCCAGCGCCTCGGCCGGCGCGATCACATACTGGGCGGCGGAGCCGTCGGCGGTCATCGGCAGGAACGCGATGACGTTGTCGGCGACCTTGAACTGCTCGACACCCTCGCCGACCGCCTCGATCGTGCCCGAGACCTCAACCCCAGGGGTGTGCGGAAGCTCGACTGGGAACGGGCCCTGCAGGTACCCGCCACGGATGCCTGCGTCGACCGCGTTGAACCCGGATGCCGCGACCCTGACCAGCACCTCGTCGCCGCCGGGGGTGGGTTGATCGACGTCCTCGTAGCGAAGGACGCCTGGGTCACCGAATTCGTGAAAACGCACTGCCCTCATTGGGAGCCTCATTTCGTCAGTGGATAGACTTCGTTGCTTCAAATTTGAATCATCTGCCCTAAAAAGTAGCACTGCTTTGAATTCAAAGCAAGTAGCCTTTTGCCATGCCTGATCAACCGCAATCTCTTGACCCCACCCAGCTCGGCGCGTACTTCGCGCTGATCGAGGTCGTGGGGCTGCTGCGCCACCAGGTCGAACAGCAACTCCGCGATGCCGGCGGGCTGAGCTATGTGCAGTTCCAGCTCCTCGCGACGCTCGGTGACTCGCCCACCGGTAGCGCGCGGATGACCGACCTCGCCGACGGGGTCGTCTACAGCCGCAGCGCGCTGACCTACCAAGCGGGGCTGCTCGAGAAGGCCGGTCTCGTCACCCGAGCCACCGCTGAGGACGACGAGCGCGGGATCACCGTCTCGATCACCGACGCCGGCCGCCAACGGCTTGCGGAGGTGTTCCCCGGCCATATCGCGGTCGTCCAGCGAATGCTGTTCGAGCCGCTATCGAGCGCGGACGTCAAGTCCCTGGCCAACCTCCTCGAGCCCGTGCGACAGCACATGCGCTCTACGCCCCCCCGCTCGGCAGCGCCGCGGCGAAAGAGTCAGCCTCCCGATCCCGCATAGCTTAGGTGTCGCCGACGACCGCGAGGTGCATGAGCTCCGGGTCGTCGGAACGCGCGACCGCCAAGCCGCGCTCCAGGTCATCAGCAGGCTCTGCCTTGACTGCGTTGTCCACGTACCCTCCGATATTGTTGAACCGGACGCAAAACGTCCGCTTACCTCAAAGGTAACGGGACCGCGGCAGCTCCAGGCCGACGTTCGCACCATCCTGCGGTCCCTGATCGAGCGCGGCCAAGCGGCCGGGGAACTGCGAGACGACCTGACGCCCGAGGACCTGATCATCGCCACCTCGATGCTCTCCCGGCCGCTGCCCGGCACCGACCCGGCACTCGTCGCGGCATCCGACAATCCTTGGGACCGGATCGCGGACCGCCAAATCGAGCTGATGCTCAACGGCCTCGGACCCGCTCCAGCCGCTGCTGGCTGATCCCGGACCTCGGAAACCTAGGACCATCCCCGGTCCAGGGTGGCGAGGCAGGCCGCGCAGCACCGCGTCCGCTTCACGATGCGCGGCGCGGCCTCGGATGCCAGCTTTGCCCGCCGCGGTGTTGCTGGTGGCGCCGGGGCTGCGTCGCCGGGGGTTGGCGTGCCGTCGATCGGGCGACGTCATGGGTAGCCGGCGGCGCGCAGTTCGGCGAGCGTGACCATCAGGGTGTGCGGGGTGGCGCTCAAGGACCGGAACCCGAAATGCTCGTAGAAGCGCGTGGCGGGCTCGTCGATGGCGTGGACGATCACGGCGCGGACGGCGAGCTGCTCGGACGCGAGCGTGACCCTTCGCAGCGCGTCGCGCAGCAGGCTCGCGCCGAGCCCGCGATGCTGGTGGCGGTGGTCGACGGCGAGTCGCGCGAGGATCGCTACGGGGATGGGGTAGTGGCGCGACATGCCCTTGCGGGTTTGCTCGCTCGCTTGGTGGTGGTCGAGCTCGCCGGCGAGCAGCGCGTAGTAGCCGATCACGACACCGGCGTCGGCGATGACGAAGGTGCGGGCTGCGTCGCGGCGCTCGCTCCGTCCTGCGTAGCGGATCAGCCAGCGGTCGAGCGCTTCGTTCCCGGACTGGAACTTCGACGCGTCATGACGGGCGGGGTCGTAGCGCTCGGTGGCCGCCGCTGGTGCGCTCACGTCCTGGCGTGGAGATCCGCGAGGCGCGCGACGGTGTGATCGTCGACGGTCTCGAGCGCGTCGAGGAAGCGGATCGCTTCGTCCTCGGTGAGCGCGATCGTTCGCTGGTCGGCGAGGATGTCGGCTGCGCGGTTCGCGGCAGCCCGCCGGAAGAAGTCGCTCAGCGACTCGCCGACCGCCGCGGCGGCGGCCTGGTCGATCGTCCGCTCTTCGTCGGTGAGTCGGAGCTCGAGTCGTTGGGTACGCATGCCCATAGTGTACGGACACCGTACGGGACTACAAGCCATGCGGCTCGCAGTCCAGCGCGGTTCTCGGTGGTGCTCACAGTGGCCCCTTTCGGTCCGGTGTCTAACGCGAACCCTAGATCCGGCTCGGCGGCGAAATCAAGCTTCAGGACCTTGCCGCCAGCTACCCCTTTGAGCGCCGCACAGGGCAGGCGCTAGGTGCCGCCGAGAAGTACAGAGAGGCGTTCGCTAACCGGGGAGGAGACCGAGCTGGCCGAGAAAGTCCATCTGGTCGAAGAACAGGTGCTCGGACTTCAGAGTGTCGCCGTCGGTGACGTAGACCGCCGCCCACCGAAGCTCAACGGCGCGTCCTGTCGGCGCGACATCGCCGCTGGGGGTGTGGAGCACGCCATCATGGGTGCCCGAGAGGGTCCCTTCGGCCGCCGCGGCTGGCCCGTCGGTGAGGAGCTGCATGAGCTGAAGGCGGAGGTCCGGGAACGCTTCGGTGAACACGCCCAAGAAGCTAATGACGTTGTCGCGGCCGCTGGCCTGGCCGCCTGGCGCTACGAGCTCGGCATCGTCGGCCCACGGATCAGCGCCGCTATCACGGTCGTTGACCGCGGCGATGTGCTTCAGGATCACGTCTTTGGCTTCGGGCATCAGCTCTCCTCTTGCAGTTGACGGCGCGAGTCTTTCAGATCGTCACTGGCGAGCGAGCAGAATTCCGCTTTGATCACCGACGGCATCGCCGGCTGTGTACAGGAGGCCACGAGATGAGCGCCGCTTTGCCGCTGCGACAAGCACCTGCGGCGCGGTGCGACTTCCCCCTAAGCGCGGAACCGGAGTTCCGGTGGTGGGCTCGACACAGCGTCATGTGAAGGAGCCCCGGGGGGACCGCGCTCGGCGTAGGCTCCTCGACGTGATGCGACGTTCGAGCGCCGCCGTGATCGCGGCTACGTTGGTTCTGGGCGGTTGTGGCGGCCGTGGCGGATCGTCCAATACCGGAAGCGGGACGACGGCGTCCTCGACAGCCGCCGCAGCTGTGGAGGCAAAGACGGTCGTACCGGCCGCGACCCAACTCCTGCGCTGCGCAGACTTCATCGACACCAGCCTGCCGCGTGACTACAGCATCGTGCTGCACGTGGTGGGCCTGCCCACCAGCCCGCAGTCGCGAGCGCTCCAAACCGCGCGTACGCACGATGTCCCTCCGGAGCCCCGTCTGTTCGCGAAGACCGGGCTGCTGATCAGAGCCGACTCCACGTTCTCGCTGTTGGTCCCACGCAGGGAGCGACTTTGGATCGGCTGGGCGAACGGACCGGCGCAGCCACACCAGGCGGTGATTGTCCGCGGATGCGCGAGGCCGTCGCAGACTCGCTCTGGCTGGCTCGCCTACCCTGGCGGGTTTTGGGTTCAGGCGGTGGGTTGTTACTTGCTAATCGTCAAGTCGAGCGGTCGCGAACAGCGCGTGCGGCTCGGGCTGGGCGCTCCATGCTCGGGGCAGAAGCCACCCGAAGGCCCGACCGCGCGCTGAGCCCCAACGGCACGCCGAAAAGCGTCCGCGCCGCCGGCCATGGCCATGAATCAACCCCCGCCAATCGGTCTCGCAGACACCTGCTTCGCTCGCGACGCAGATCGATGCGACGAGATTTTCGAGAGCCGGCCCAGACCTCACAGCAGCCCCCCAATTGGATAGCTCAGTTTAGACCCCGCCCACGACTTCGAACAGACCCCGAGCCTGGCCGAGAAAGCGAACGTGGGGTTCGCTTTCTCGGCCAGGCTCTCTGGCCGTCAGAGTCAGGCAAGTCCGACGTTCAATCTCCTTCCTCGGGGCGCCACGGAGGTTGGGGAGGGGCTGAGACGAGCGCTTGGCGAAGCAGCGCCAGCAGCTGACGGCGATCCGCGGCGGGGAGCCCGCCTAACACCTCGTCCTCGACCTGCGCCACGAGCCGTCGGGCCCGCTCGAGCGTGCGCCGACCCCTCGAGGTGATCGTGACCTCCCACGCGCGGCGATCGCCCGGACGCCGTCGACGCTCGGCCAGGCCCGCGCTTTCGAGCTCGTTGATCAGCTTGACCATGGCGCTTGGATCGATGCCCATGTCGGAGCTCAGGTGCTGCTGGATGGCTCCTTCACGGGCGCCGAGCACGTTGAGCAGCGCAAACAGCGCGGGCGTGAGGCCAATTGACCCCAGCTTCTCCGCGGTTCGCGTGTGCGAGGCACGCCATAGCCGGAAGAAGAGCTGGCCGGCGAATTCGGCCACCTCGATGCCGGCCGAGAAAGATCCTGTCATCGCTCAAGCTTCTCACGTTCTCTTGACGATTACAATGATTGACTGCCACCATCATAGTGAGGTACCATAATTAGTGGTTCACTCAACGCCAGTCCACAGATCGGGTCGATGATGACCCGCGACAGAAGGGAGCGACCATGACCGGCTCGTCCACCCAGGGGATCAAGATCGTGCTGCATCCCGTGTCAGACCTCGCGGCGGCCAAGGCGGTGTACGCCGCACTGCTCGGCACACCGCCGCAGGCCGACGCCGACTACTACGTCGGCTTCGAGTCCGAGGGCCAGCACATCGGGCTGGTCCCGGGCGGCGGACCGCAGGGCCTGACCTCCCCGGTGGCCTACTGGCAGGTGCCGGACATCGAGGCGAAGCTGGCCGAGGTGACTGCCGCCGGGGCCACCGTGAAGGAGGCCGCGCACGATGTCGGTGGCGGCCGCCTGGTCGCCACCTTCACCGACCCTGACGGCAACGTCCTTGGCCTGATGCAGGATCCGTGAGCCGAGCCCCTGAACAGCACGAGGAGGCCCCAATGAGCCCAAAGAAAGCCGCCCCACAGTCGGCCAAGCGAGCCAACGGTAAGGCGTCCAAGGGATTCACGGACGAGGAACGCGCCGCGATGAAGGAGCGCGCCCAAGAGCTGAAGACGGCCGCGCGCCGCGGCCCGCGTGCGGGCGAGGCGGACGGGGAAAGCGATGTGCTCGCGAAGATCGCCGAGATGCCGGAGAGGGATCGCGCCATGGCCGAGCGGCTTCACGCCATCGTCAAAGCCAGCGCTCCAGCCCTCTCGGCGAGAACCTGGTATGGGATGCCCGCGTATGCCAAGGACGGCAAGGTCGTCTGCTTCTTCCAAAGCGGGCAGAAGTTCAAATCGAGGTACGCGACGCTCGGCTTCAGCGACAAGGCGAACCTCGACGAAGGCGCCATGTGGCCGACCTCGTTCGCGCTGACGGGGCTGACCGCCGCCGAAGAGAAGAAGATCGGAGCGCTGGTGAAGAGAGCGGTGAGCGACGACTGAGTTCGGCGCGGCTAAGCCGACCGCGACAGCCCGAGGATCGGCAGCGCCTGGCCGGCTCCGTTTGTCGTCCCCGCCGGCGATTGGGACGTGGTGGATGTCGCTCCGCCGGACGAGGGCTGGGCCGGACCAGAGGGCGAGGACGTCGCGCCGGACGCACCCGCGCCCGAGCCGCCTGCGTTCAACGGGAGGCTCGGCAGAGAGGGGATCTGCGTCGACCCGATCGCTGTGCCGCCGGGCAGCGACGGCGGCTTCACTGGCAGCGAACCGAGGCCTTGTTGCACCACGCCGAGCACCCCGGAACCGGTCTGCGCGAGTCCGGCACCGGGAGCCGCGCCCGAGGGCGCTCCTCCGCCGACGGCGCCAGCGGCAGCTCCGGGCTGCGCAGTCCCGCCAGCGGGTTGACTCGTTGTCGAGCCCCCCGAGCCGAGGCCAGCCGGCGTACCCGCGCCCAGTCGGGGACCTCCAGCGGTAGCTCCACTTGGCGGCAACCCGGTCGGATGGCCCCGAGTCTGGCTTTGAGCGGAGCCCGGAGACGCGCGATGCGCGCTCCCGGAGGCGGGCGAAGGCGAGGCGGGCGAGTGCGTGGCGCGGGCCTTGACGACGCCGGCCGCGCTTGCCGCCTGGATCGCCCGGGAGCCCGCCGCCGGCGGCGAAACCGACATCGCCGGAATTGCCGATGACCGCGGCGCAGCTACGCCGACTGGCGGAAGCGGGGCGGCCAGGACCGCGTCGGGCGGACGCCCGGCGTGTCCGGTCATGTCCGACATCAGGCCTCCGCCGGCACCGGCACCGGCGACCACGATTGCGGCGGCAATCGCGCGGCCGACTCCAGATCCGGGGCGAGCGGGATCGAGGTAGAGCACCAGCGACCGCACCCACGGCAGGGGCGCCAGCAGGGCCATCCTGCCCAGCAGGTTCGGGGCGCGGTAGAGCGACTCGTCGACGCTGGCCTCTCGCGCCTGGCGCAGGCACGGCTCGCAGTGGGCCACGTGCCGCGCGAACTGGCGGCGCTCGCGTATCCCCAGCGAGCGCAGTGGGCGCTCTCCGGCCGAGGCGATCAGCGACTGAACGCGCTGGCACCGGCGGCCGCTCTCCAGTTCCTCAAACTCCTCCCCCAGACGCCGACGGGCGCGGAACAGGGTGCTCTCGACGACCGGCTTGCTCATGCCGAGGCGATCGCCGATCTGGTTGTAGGAGAGGCCTTCGAGCTCGCGCAGGACGAGAATCCGGTGATGGCTCTCCGACAAGCCGCGGAAGGCACCGCGGAGGTCGGTCAGACGCTGCTTGGACTCGACCGCCGCGTCGGGCGTAGGGCTAGTCGAGGGCATCGCCGCGACGGGGAATTCACGGTCGTCGTCCGTCTCGAGCGGAACCTCGTGAATGCGCCGCGTGCGCCGGAACTCGTCGATGCAGGCGTTTTTGGCGATCTCATAGATCCAGGGCTTGAAGATGATCGTCCGCTCGTTCTCGCGGAGCCGCCGCAGCGCCGAGATGAACACCTCCTGGACGATGTCCTCGGCCCGGCCATGGTCCCCGACCATGCCGAAGATGTAGGAGCCGATCCGGCTCCGATAGCGGGCATAGAGCTCCTCAAAAGCTCGATCGTCGCCCCGTCTGACCGCGGCAACGAGTTCCTGCTCGCTGCTTTCTGGTGCAGGTTGGGTCACGCGTAGCGCCAATGACATGACCAGTCAATTTCCCCCGGGTTTCTTCCCTACCGGACCGGGTGAACTGTAGCGTTTATTGGCTGCTTTTCCAACCATTCTCCTCAGAATCGCCGCAGACCCCCGTCAGTAAACGAAATTCTGTTTGAGCCCGTCCGCGCGAACCGGCATACTTGTGCTCATGTAGTGAACGGCAAAGGAGGCAAGAGGAACCAATGGCTAATCACCTGACGCCCACCGAGCTTGCACGGGAAGCCGGCCTAGACCGCCGAGACGTGATCGTCAAGTGTGTTGAGTTGGGCGTCCCGATCTTCAATGGGAAGATCGACAAGACTCTTTTCCTCTCCAGTCTGCGCGAGCCACCGGCGCAGATGGGCAATATCCAGGTAGCCAGCGCTTAGCTGGAGCTGTTCGGCCGCCGGCGCAGGGCCGGCGGCGCAACGCGGAGTGGTCGACGCCGCTGAGGCGGGGCGAAGTTCGTTTGCGGCCTGAAGGCGTGGTGAGTTCGCTCGCAGGCCGAGTCAGAGCAACTCGCTCGGGGCCCGAGGCGAGGCGGAGTCATTCCTGCGCCGATTGACGCAGCAGGGTCGACGTCGTCTGTTCGAGGATCTTCCGCCAGGCGCGCGTCTTCTCGCGTTCGGACTCAAAGTGCTTGACCACTTTCCGCACCCGGGTGGCCGAGATATCGATCCCGTGACGCGCGCAGATTCGCTTGAACCGCGGGTAATCGTGGGCGAGCTTGAGCGTCACCGACTGGAACCCGTGCCGCGCGATATCGACCCGCGAGGTGTAGTTCATGATGCTCGTCTGGAACATCAGCTCGTCGTTGGGCTCCGGCTCGATCAGGATGATGTCGACGCCCGGGTAGCGCTCCTCCCAGCGCCTGGCCATCTCGTGCAGCCGCTGGTAGGCCAGCAGCTTGAACGCCTGATAGCCGATGTGCGGAAAGCCCATGTCAGAGACCCGACGGGCGCGGGGACCGGCCAGCGTGGGGATCCGCTTCTCGAAGTCGTTGACGTACGGGACGAGCGGATTGACGACCACGATGAACTTGGCGCCGGCCTCCACGGCGATGTCGAGGTTGGTCGTCGACAGCACTCCGCCGTCGATCAGTTCGCGACCCTTGACCTTGACCGGCTTGTAGATCATCGGCAGGGCGCTGGACGCGGCGACCGCCCGGGAGATCGGCACGTCCTCCCAGCCCTGGGCGCCGAGCACGATCCGCTCGCAGGTGTCGAGATCGGTCGAGGCGATGTACAGATCGCCGTCGAGCAGCCGGAAGTCGTCGCTGCGGTCCGGATCGGAGAGGATCGCCTGCACGTAGCGCTCGATTCCCTCGGCGCTGTAGAGGCCGGAGGGCAGCGCGTCGGCCAGCCCGACGGCGATATCCACGGCCGAGATCTGCCGGAGGTCCCTGACCAGCGTCCGCAACAGCAGCACGACCCGCCACGGAAGCAGCAGGCCCTTGCTCAGGAACTCCGAGTAGTTGGGCTTCAGCAGCGAGTTGATGCGCGCATCCGGAAACGGCGTCGGGACCTGCTGGACGATCACCCGCATCATCTCCTCGGGCGTGACGCCGTTGGCTACGGCGGCGGCGACCAGCGAGCCCGCGCTGGTGCCGACATAGACGTCGAACTGATTCACCGTCCGGTTCACCGACAGCAGATCGAGCGCTCGGAGGGCGCCGATCTCGTATACCCCGCCGGTGAACCCACCGCCCCCGAGGACCAGCGCCGAGCGCGATCGCTGGCGCCGGCGACGCGCCGGCGAGTCACGTGATGCGGAGCGCTCGCCCCCGGTGGTGTCGAGCTTGACGACCTTGCCCATCGGTCCGCGATTGTAGGCCGCGGCCGGCGCGCCGCCCCCGCGCAGCTTTTGGCTCGCTCGCCGGTTACATCGCATGATGCGAGCTTTGCGTCTCACGACCGCGGCGATTGCCCTGATTCTCGCCATCGGCCTTCCCGGCGCGGACGCCAGCCCGGGCCCGCACGCCCGCGCCGCACGCACGCTCAAGCGCGCGCTGACCAAGGGCATGAAGCTCGCCGGACACTCGAGCGGCGCCTATGTGGTCGATCTCGCAACCGGCCGCGCCCTGTTCTCCTCCGCCGCATCGAAGCCGCGACTGCCGGCCTCCGTGGAGAAGCTCTACACGACCGCGACGGCGCTCCTGCGCTTCGGCCCCGACGCTAACCTCGTCACCTCGGTCTACGGGGTCGGGCAGCTCGCCGCCGGCGGCGTGTGGAACGGGAAGCTCTACCTGCGCGGCGGAGGCGACCCGACCTTCGGCTCCTCCAGCTATGACAAGTTCGCCTACGGCACCGGCGCCACGATGCAGCGCCTCGTCACGAACCTCGTCCGCTCGACCGGAATCCGCTCGGTGCAAGGCGCGATCGTCGGGGACGAGTCCTACTTCGATTCCCGGCGCGGCACCCCGGCCACCGGCTACGCCGTCAACTCCTACGTGGAAGGCCAGCTCAGCGGGCTGATCTACGATCGTGGATTCGCCGACCAGCAGGGCAGCTCCTTCCAGCGCCGTCCGGCGCGGTTCAGCGCCGGCGCGTTCGCCGGCGCCCTCCGCGCCGCCCACGTCCACGTCCCCACCTCCACGCGGATCTATACCGGCGCGACCCCGCCAGGAGCCCAGCTGCTGACGCTGGTTCACTCGCCCCGCATCGCCACCCTGATCAAGCTGACCAACGCGCCCTCGGACAACTTCTTCGCCGAGATGCTGCTGAAGGGCCTGGGCGCCCGCTTCGCCCACGCGGGCACCACCGCTGCAGGCGTCGGCGTGGTCAAGGCTCAGCTCGCCACGAGCTTCGGCATCCACCCCTCGCTCGACGACGGTTCAGGCCTCTCCTACAACGATCACTCGAGCCCGATCGAGATCGAGCTCCTGCTCGCCGGGATGGCCTCCAACCCCGATTTCGTGAACTCCCTGGCCATCGCCGGCAAGACGGGCACGCTGGCCAGCCAGATGAACGGCACAGTCGCCCAGGGAAAGTGCCGCGGTAAGACCGGGACCCTCTCGGCCGTGTCCAACCTGGTCGGCTACTGCACCGCCCGCGACGGACACACGCTGGCCTTTGCGTTCCTGATGAACGCCGTCGACCCGAGCGCCGCGCATCCGATCCAGAACGCGATGGCCGAGGCGCTGGCTGCCTACAACGGCTAGTCGATCGGGTGACACAGCTCGAACGTCAACTGCAGCGATGAAGGTGAGGGAGGGGGTTCTGCTGCGGGACGTCGCGGCATCCTTGGTCCGCCTCCTGCCGGGAGGGCGTTGGGATGTTCTGGTCCGTATGCGGACGGTTCCTACCAACACCCCTAAGTCAAGCCCGCGCCCGGAGGTGGTGGGACGTTAGGCGCAATATGTAGAAGTCTCATACCAAGACCCCCTCCCGGAACTCGCCGCCCGACACGGCGCACACCCTCCCGCCCGAGCGGCGCTCGCCGCCCGGATCAGGCCAGCAGCTCGCGCAGCCCGTCCTCGTCGAGCACCGGCACGTCGAGCCGCTCGGCTTGGGCGAGCTTCGACCCCGGGCTCTCGCCGGCCACCAGATAGGCGGTCTTGCGGGACACGGAGCCGGTGACCTTCCCCCCGGCGGCGATGATCATCTCGGTCGCCTGCTCGCGAGTTAGATTCGGCAGCGTGCCGGTGAGCACCAGGGTCTGGCCCGCCAGTGACCCCTCGCCCGGAGGCGGCCCCTCCTCCTCGAAGGTCAGCCCCTCGCGCCTCAGGTCCTCGATCAGCGAACGCATCAGCGGATCGGCGAGTTGCTCGTGGATCGTCAGCGACATCTTGGGGCCCACCCCCGGGGTCTGCTCGATCTCCTCTGGTCCCGCGGCCAGCAGCGCCTCGATCGTGCGGAACTGCTGGGCCAGGTTGCGCCCGGTGACGTACCCGACCTCCTCGATCCCCAGGGCATAGAGCACGCGTCCGAACGGCTGGCGCTTTGAGTCCTCGATCGCGGCGACCAGCTTTCCGGCCGACACCTCGCCGAAGCCGCTCTGCTCGGCGATCTTCTCCGCCTCCAGCCGGTAGAAGTCGGCAGCGGTGCGGACCCAGCCGAGCTCCATGAACAGGCTCACCTGCTTCTCCCCCAGGCCGTCGATGTCCATCGCCCCGACGAAGTGCTTGAGCAGCTGCCACCGCCGGCCGGGACAGTCCCGGTTCGGGCAGCGGGTGAAGACCGACTCCTCCGGCTTGATGGTGGGCGTATCGCAGACCGGGCAGCGCTCTGGCGGACGTGGTGCCGGCGGGCGGTCCTCGCGCTCGGCCACGTGCGGCGCCGGCGAGATCACCTGGGGAATCACGTCCCCGGCCCGGAGCACGATCACCTCCTCGCCCACGCGGATGTCCTTGCGGGCAAGGTCCTCCTCGTTGTGCAGCGTGGCCAGCTTGATCGTCACGCCGCCGACCCGGACGGGTTCGAGCATCGCGTACGGGTGGAGATCGCCGAACTTTCCCGGGTTCCAACCGATGTCCCGCAGCTGCGTGACCGCGGTGGTCGGCGGGAACTTCCAGGCAATCGCCCAGCGGGGCTCGCGACCCACTACGCCGAGCCGCCGCTGTAACTCGGCGGCGTTGACCTTGACCACAACCCCGTCGATCTCGAACTCGAGGGATCCACGCCGCTGCTCCCAGGCCCGGCACTGGGCCACCACTTCGTCCTCGGAGCGAAGCTTCTTGACGTCCGGATGCACTGGGAAGCGGTGCTCGCGCAGCCATTCCAGCGCCTCGTAATGGGTGCTGAACGAGATCCCCTCGGTGGCCCCGACCTGGTAGGCCCAGAACGACAGCGGGCGATCGGCGGCGAGCTTCGGATCGAGCTGGCGAATCGTGCCCGCGGCCGAATTCCGAGGATTCATGAACGTGGACAAGCCCGCCTGCGCTCGGCGCTCGTTGAGCGCGGCGAAGTCCGGCAGCGACATGTAGACCTCGCCTCGCACCTCGATCAACGGCGGCGGATCGTCCATGTCCAGCCGCAGCGGGATCATCGGCATCGTCCTTAGGTTGTGGGTGACGTCCTCGCCGATCTCCCCATCGCCGCGCGTGGCCCCGCGCTCGAACACCCCGTCCCGGTACAGCAGCGAGATCGCCAGCCCGTCGATCTTCGGCTCGGCCACGAACTCGAAGTCCGGATCCTCGATTCCCTCGCGGGCGAGGTGGTTGCGCATCCGCTGGATCCACGCGCGGAGCTCCTCGGCGGAGCGGGCGTTGGCCAGCGAGAGCATCCGCTGGGGATGTCTGACCTTCTCCAGATCGCTGACCGGCGTCCCGCCGACCCGCTGCGTGGGCGAGTCCGGGGTCACGAGCTCCGGATGGGCGGCCTCGATCGCGCGCAGCTCGTCGATCAGCGCGTCGTAGGCGTCGTCGCCGATCTCGGGATCGTCGAGCACGTAGTAGCGGTAGCCGTGATGCTCGAGCGCCCGTCGCAGCTCGGCCGCACGGGCGGCCGGATCCGAGGCCCCGCCCACGGTTAGAGCTCCCGCGCGGCCGGGATGATCAGCCGCGCCAGGTCGTGACGCGCCAGCGCGCTCAGCCCCTCGTGCGCGGTCAGATCGAAGTGCAGCGGCGTGATCGCGATCTTGCCATTGGCCACCGCGGCCAGGTCGGTCCCGATCTCGTCGCGCTCGTAGCTGGCGTCGCCGTAGATCCGGTACAGGCGACGTCCGCCGGCGCCCTCGTCGATCAGGGCCAGCTCGTCCTTGTACACGCGCTTGCCGAGCCGCGCCACCTCGACGCCGTCCGGGGCGGACCCGGGCACGTTCACGTTCAGCAGCGTGCCGGTGGGCAGGGGCACGCTGTCGAGCTCGGCCACCAGCCGCGCCGTGAAAGATGCCGCGACCCCGAAGTCGTACGCCTGGCCCTGGCGGAAGTCGAGCTCCAGCGCGCCCGACTGCTGCGAGACGGCGATGCCCGGGATACCGAGCACGATCGCCTCCAGCGCCGCCGCCACCGTGCCCGAGTAGGTGATGTCATCGCCAAGGTTCGATCCGTGGTTGATCCCGGACACGACGATGTTCGCGTCGAAGTCGTCGACCAGGCCGAGCCGGGCCAGCCTGACGCAGTCGACCGGCGTCCCGTCGGTGGCGTAGCCGACCGTGCCGTCGCCGAAGTCGATCTCCTCGACCCACAGCGGCCGTCGGGTGGTGATCGAGCGCGCCATCGCCGAGCGATTCCCGTCGGGCGCGATCACGGCCAGCTTGATCTCGGGCAGCTCGAGCAGCGCCCGCCGCAGGGCCTGAAGCCCCGCCGCCTCGATCCCGTCGTCGTTGGTGAGCAGAACATGCACCGGTATTGATCCTAGTTCGTGGGCCGGAGCACACGCTGGTCGTCGTAGCCGACGCCAGCCAGATACAGCCCGTGGGCGGGCGCCGTCGTGCCGGCCTGGGCCCGGGGTGCTCCGGACAACAGGCTGGCGAACTGGTCCACCGAGCGCCGGCCGCGCCCGACGTCGAGCATCGTCCCCACCAGCACACGGTTCATGTGGCGCATGAACGAGTCCGCCTCGATCCAGAATTCGAGCAGCTCCCCGCGGCGCCCCACCTCCCAGAACGCGGTGAACACGTCGCGGGAGAACCGCACATGGTGGGTCTCGGTGGGCGTGAACGCGGTGAAGTCGTGGCGCCCCACCACCGCCGCCGCGCATTCCTGTAACCGCGCGGGATCGACCCGGTGGGGCCAGAGCAGGGCCCGGCCGTGCTCGAATGCGCTGCGCTCGCGGCGGGCCAGCACGCGGTAGCAGTAGGCGCGGCTGGTCGCGTCAAGGCGGGCATCGAACCCGGCCGGGGCGGCCGTGCAGCCGAGCACCGCGACGTCATCGGGCAGCAGCGCGTTGACCCCGCCGACTCGGGCGGGCTCACCGACGTAGCTGGCCACCTGACCCCGCGCGTGCACGCCGGCGTCGGTCCGGCCCGCCACGCTCAGGTCCACCGACGGACGCCGCAGCACGGTCGCCAGCGCCCGCTCGACCTCGGCCTGCACCGTGCGCGCACCCGGCTGGCGCGCCCAGCCCGCGAACCGGCTCCCGTCGTACTCCAGCACGAGCCGGGTGACCGGATCCGGCTCCCGACTCTCGCTCACCACCGCCCAGCGCCCAGCGCGGCGGCCCTAGACGAGCTCCAAGAAGACCATCTCGGTCGAGTCCGAACGGCGCGGGCCGAGCTTCAGGATCCGCGTGTACCCGCCCGGACGCTCCGTGTAGCGCGGGGCGATCTCCTCGAACAGCTTGTACACGGCGAACTTGTCCTGGCCGAGCGCCGAGAGCGCCTGTCGCCGGGCATGAAGGTCGCCACGCTTGGCCAGCGTGATCAGCTTCTCGACCTCGGGCTTGACCGCCTTGGCCTTCGTCTCCGTCGTCTTGATCCGCTCGTGCTCGATGACCTCTTTACTCAAGTTCATCAGCAGCGACTTGCGGTGCGACGCGCTACGGCTCAGCTGGTATCGGTTGCGTTGATGGCGCATGGCTGCGGGCTAGCGTACCTTAGCCATCGCGTAGGCCGAGGCCCCGCGCGTGCAGGGTCTCGATCACTTCGTCGATCGACTTCTTGCCGAAGTTGGGGATCGCGTTGAGCTCGCCCTCGGTCTTGGCCACCAGATCTCCCACCGTCTGGATCCCGGCGCGCTTGAGGCAGTTGTAGGACCGCACGCCGAGCTCGAGCTCCTCGATCAGGATGTCGTCCATCGCGTTGGGCGTGCGCGCGTTTCCGCCGCCGACGCCACCACCGACAAGACCCGGCTCGAGCGCGCCTGGCGATGTTGCCTCGCGCAGCTCGACCACGCGGTCGGCATCGGTGAAGATGGCCAGCTGCGAGATCAGGATCTCGGCGGCCTCGCGCAGCGCCGCGTGCGGATCGATCGAACCGTCGGTCTCGATGTCCAGCGTGAGCTTGTCGAAGTCGGTCTTCTGGCCGACGCGAGCCTGCTCGACGTTGTAGGCGACCCGCCGCACCGGCGAGAAGATCGAGTCGATCGGGATCACGCCGATCGGCTGGTCGGGAGACTTGTTCTCCTCGGCGGGCCGGTAGCCGCGACCGCGGCCGATGGTCAGGTAGACCTCGAGCTTGGTCTTCTTCTCCAGGGTGGCGATGTGCGCGTCCGGGTTGAGGATCTCGACGCCCGAGGGCAGGTCGATGTCCTTGGCGGTGATGTCCCCCGGTCCGGTGACCACCAGGGGCGCTTCGATTTCCGTCGCGTCGGAGTGCATCCGGCAGACGATGCCCTTGAGGTTCAGGACGATGTCGGTCACGTCCTCCTTGACCCCGCGGATGGTCGAGAACTCGTGCGCGACCCCCTCGATCCGGACGCTGGTCACCGCGGCGCCGGCGAGCGAGGACAGCAGCACGCGGCGCAGCGAGTTGCCGAAGGTGTAGCCGAAGCCACGATCGAGCGGCTCGATCGTGAACGACCCGCGGTTGTCGTCGACGGACTCGCTGGAGATTCGGGGGACTTGGAAGTCAAGCATCGGGGGTCCTAACGTCGTGGTTGCCTGCCGCCGCCCAGGCGGCTGTAATCGCCACGCGAGCCATCGGCCGCGCGGGGCAAAGTCGGGGTCTACTTCGAGTACAGCTCGACGATCAGCTGCTCCTGCACCGGCGCGGCGATCTCTCGCCGTTCGGGCTTGCGGAGCACCTTCGCCGTCAGCGAGTCGTGATCGGCCTGGAGCCACGCCGGCACCTGGCCGGTCAGCTCGGTCGCGTCGCGGATGACCTGGTCGGCCTTTGAACGCGTGTGGATGGCGATCACATCGTTGTCCCGCATCTGGTAACTGGGAATGTTCACGCGGCGGCCGTTCACGGTCCAGTGGCCGTGGAGGATCAGCTGCCTGGCCTGGCGCCGCGATGCGGCGAAGCCGAGCCGTACGAGGACGTTGTCGAAGCGGCACTCGAGCATCCGCAGCAGGTTCTCGCCGGTGATGCCGCCCTGCCGGGAAGCCTTGTCGTAGTAAATCCGGAACTGCTTCTCGAGCACGCCGTAGTAGCGCTTGGCCTTCTGCTTCTCGCGCAACTGGACGCGGTACTCGCTCTGCTTCTGGCGTCCCCGGCCGTGATCTCCCGGCGGGTAGGAGCGACGCTCGACGCCGCACTTGTCGGTCAGGCAGCGCTCGCCCTTCAGGAACAGCTTCTGTCCCTCGCGCCGGCACTGCTTGCACTGGGGTCCGGTATCACGGGCCATTAGACGCGCCTCCGCTTCCGGGGTCGGCAGCCGTTGTGCGCCTGGGGAGTTACGTCCTTGACGCCGGTCACCTCCAGGCCGGCGGCCTGGAGCGAGCGGATCGCCGTCTCACGCCCGGAGCCCGGGCCCTTGACGAATACCTCCACCTTCTGCAGGCCGTGCTCGATGCCCTTGCGCGCGGCCGCGTCGGCGGTCACCTGGGCGGCGAACGGGGTCGACTTGCGCGAGCCCTTGAAACCGGCGCCGCCGGCGGACTCCCACGCGATCACGTTGCCCTCACGATCGGTGAGCGACACGATCGTGTTGTTGAAGGATGTCTTGATATGGGCCTGGCCGATCGGGATGTTCTTGCGAACCCGGCGGCGGCCACGCTGAGGCCTTCTCGGAGCTGGACTCACTTCTTGGTTGCCTTCTTCTTACCGGCCACCTGCATACGCTTGGGGCCTTTGCGGGTGCGCGCGTTGGTCTTGGTCTTCTGGCCGCGGACCGGCAGGCCGCGACGGTGGCGCATGCCTCGGTAGCAACCGATCTCCTGCAGCCGTTTGATGTTCTGCGAGCGCTCGCGGCGCAGGTCACCCTCGACGGTGAGCGAACTGTCGATCAGGTCACGCAGCTTCACGACCTCTTCTTCGGTCAAATCGCGGACCTTGCGGTCGGGCTCGACACCCACCTCCTCGAGCAGCTTGTTCGACTGAGAGCGCCCGATCCCGTAGATGTACGTCAGGCCGATCTCGACACGCTTGTTGAGCGGGATGTTGACCCCGGAGATTCGCGCCATGGCCTAGCCCTGCCGCTGCTTATGACGCGGATTGGAGCAGATCACGAGCACGCGGCCGTTCCGGCGGATGATCTTGCATTTTTCGCACATCGGCTTGACCGACGGTCTGACTTTCACGTCGTTTCGCTCTCGTCGTGAGTGATCTCTTGGGTGGTTGCCACCAGGGCGGCTCTGGCGACCGGTACGGTCCCCGCTACCGCGCTGAGGGGCGAGACGCAGCGAGAAAAAATCTTCCCGGCTACGAACGCAACGGGGGATATTAGCACCCAGGTGCACCGCCCCGGCGGCCGGCAATCGGCCGATCCTCCCCGCGGAGCCTGGGTGGATCAGGCCGCGACGCGGCCCGAGGCTTCGTGCCAGGGGGTGAGGATCCGGGGGCCCTCGGCGGTGATCGCGATCGTGAACTCGAAATGGGCCGCCAGCGAGCCGTCCTGGGAGTAGATCGCCCAATGGTCGTCGCCCATCCTGACGGCGTGCCGGCCCGCATTGACCATCGGCTCCACCGCCAGCACCATCCCCTCCTCCAGCGGCACGCCGGTCCCCGGCTGGCCATAGTTGGGGATCTGCGGGTCCTCGTGCATGCTGCGGCCGATCCCGTGCCCGACCAGTGTGCGGACGATCGAGAATCCAGCGGCCTCAACGTGCTGCTGGATGGCATGCGAGACGTCGCCGAGACGATTGCCGACCCGACACTGCGCCACCGCCAGGTGCAGCGACTCCTCGGTCACCTTCAGCAGCTTGGTGGCGATCGGCGTGACCGGGCCGACCGGGAACGTCCGGGCGGCGTCGGCGACCCAGCCGTCACGGATCACACCGATGTCGACCGACAGGATGTCGCCGCGCGCGAGCTCGTAGGGGCCGGGGATCCCGTGGACGATCATCGAGTTCGGCGAGGCGCAGATCGAGCCGGGGAAGCCACGGTAGCCCTTGAAGGCCGGCTCGGCCCCCTGGGAGCGGATGAACTTCTCCGCCGCCCGGTCGAGATCGCGGGTGCTCACGCCGGGACGGATCTTCCCCGCGAGCAGGTTCATCGTCTTGACCAAAATGGCCCCCGCCGCCGCCATCCGCTCGATCTCATCAGGGCTCTTCTTGATGATCACGTTCGCTCACCAGATCCTTCGCCGCGCGCGTTCTATACGTCTTCTTCGAGCCTGAGGGTGGCGATCACCGCGCGGATGTGGTCGTGCACCTCGGTAGGGCTGCGGGTTCCGTCGATCCGCCTCATGAGTCCCTGCTCGTCGTAGAAGTCGATCAGCGGCGCGGTCTTCTCGGCGTAGACGGCGAGGCGGTTCTTGATCACATCCGGCTTGTCGTCGTCCCGCTGAATCAGCCGCGAGCCGTCCTGATCGCAGACCCCCTCGCGCTTGGGGGGGTCGTTCTCGACGTGGTAGTTGTGCCCCGCCTTCACGCAGACGCGTCGGCCGGAGATGCGACGTACGACCTCCTCGTCTGGCACATCGATCAGCAGCGCCGCCGTCACCCTCCGCCCGAGCTCCTCCAGCTGCTGGTCCAGGGCCTGAGCTTGCTCGATCGTCCGGGGAAACCCATCGAGAATGAACCCGTCGCGGGCGTCGTCCTCTTCCAGCCGGGCCGCGGCCATCGCCACGATCAGGTCATCCGGGACCAGATCCCCGGCGTCCATGTACTCCTGCGCCTGCTTGCCCAGGTCGGTCCCGTCCTTGACGTTTGCGCGCAGCATTTCGCCCGTCGAGATGAAGGGCAGCCGGAAGTCGCCTTGCAGCCGCTCGGCCTGGGTGCCCTTGCCGGCGCCGGGCGGCCCGAACAGGATGAGATTGAGCTCGGACACAGGGTGGTCACTGTATCGCCCGGGACCCCCTACGCGGGATCGGGCGCGCGTCAGTGGCCCGGCACGGGCGCGTAGAAGACCGAGTAGGCGTACGTGTGGGTCGCGGTGTCGACGCCCATCACCCTCACCTCGCCCTTGACCGACAGGGTCTTGTTCTTAGCCGTCAACATCGCCGATAACGGGCAGATGACCGGGTAGCTCTGCGTGGGGCGGCAGGTGAGGTTGACCTGCTTCAGCTTCGGATTGGTCCGCGTCATCGACTGGACCAGGTTGACGCTGACCACCTTGGGCCCGACGACGCTGGCGGAAGGGCTCTGCGAAACGCACGCCGTCGCACCACCGGGGCACAGCGGACCCGCCGCCGACGGCGTGCCCGACCCGGTTGACGCGGCGCCGGATCCGGTGGATGCGGGACCGGCCGGCGAGGATTGCGTGCCGGACGACGTCGAAGCCCCGTGCTTGGACGCCTTCCCGGTCGGCGGCGAGGACGTGGTGCCGGACGGCGTCGAAGTCGAGGCGGAGCCGGATGCCGCCTTGGTGGCCGAGGAGGACGAGTGGCTCGAGCCGCATCCGCCCATGATCAACACTCCGGCGATCAGCGCGACGACAGCGGCGCAGCGGTACAGCGACTTACTCGACACGTGGTACTCCTGGGACGACGGAATGGAAAATCTGGGGCCGGGTCCGTAGACCCGGCCCCCCAACTAACTGCGACTGCTGGTACTTCAGAGCCTACGAGCCCGAGACGGAGCCCGTGGTCAGGCAGCCGTTGCCCAGCGTGATCGCACCGACGGTTCCGGTGACGTTGCTGCCGCCGTTGACGGTGACGGCGCTGAACGTGTCCAGGTCCCCGGCGCCGAAGCCACCCAGGGAAACGTCAGCCTGTCCAGCCGAGGCCAACGGAACGAAGTCGCCCGGACCCGACGTTTGGGCGCCGCCGCCGATCACGGAGACTTCCGCGTTGAACGGGGAGTTGTCGATGACCAGGATGTCGTTGCAGAAGTTGTTCCCGGCCACCTCTTCGACCGTGAACGAGCCGATCGTGACGCTCAGCGTCCCGTTGAACGGAACCAGGCGGCTGAAGTTACTCAGGCTTCCGCCCGAGCCAGACGTGCCAGCGGGACCCTGCGGACCCGTGGCGCCGGTCGCCCCGGTGAAGCCGCGCGGGCCCTGCGGGCCGGTGAAGCCCCTCGGGCCGCGGGGGCCCTTGAAACCGCGCGGGCCGCGCTTTCCGGCCGCGGCGTGTGCCTTCACAGCGCTCTTGGCGCTGCTCTTCGCGCCCGCCGTCGTGATGCCAAACGCGCTGCCGGCGACCAGCAGCGCGGCCGCGGCGAGGACTGCATAGAACTTTCTCATTAGTACGACTGCCTCCTAGAAGCATCTGAATTGACCAAACGGTGGACCATCAAGTCAAATAACCTTGCTTGCCAACCCCCTCGCGTTTGTCGTACCAGCCCCGGCGCTGCAATTTGCCCTTTGTGGCCCCTGAGGGGGCGTACCTTACCGTTTTATAGAGGCTGCGTAAACCTGACCAACCCTCCCTGGTCAGAGGATGTACCGCCTGCCGGTCGGCGATCCGCGGCGCGACGAGTCGTCGCGCGCCTCGAGCACCCGTTCTGGGAGCCGGCCCATCTGGCCGGCTCCCAGATCACGGTGGATGCCCCCTACTGGCCCCCCAGCTACGCGGCGGGCCCATTGGCGTCCGCTCGCCCCCGTGCGGACGCCCTGGGCCTGCGTTGCTGTGCCCCCAACCCGTTCCCTCTGAGAAACTCCGGGGATCCGGTTGGCCCGGTTGCCGATCGACCCACGCACCCGAGGTCGATGGTGTCGGCAGCCATGGGTGAAAGCATGCGGGCGATCGGCCGGTTTCGCACCAGGGTGGCACCCCAGACTTAGGGTCCGCGACTGAGTGAGGCGCAGTCCAGGCCAGGATAGAAACTCCGACTTCCGGGGTATCTGATCTCTGCGGTGACGGTCAGCAACATGCGTGACAGGCGCGGGAGAAGTGCTCGGGGCAGTTCAGGGCTGCTCGAGCGTGAGTCTGCGCTCAGAACCATTGCCGAGATCCTCGACGCCGCCCACGTCGGCAGCGGTCGGGGGCTGCTGATCGAAGGACACGCCGGACTGGGCAAGACGCGGCTCCACGAGGCGGCCCTCGACCGCGCGCGCTCATCTGACATGCGGGTGCTGCGGGCCGCCGGCTCCGAGCTCGAACGCAGCGTCACCTTCGGGCTCGCCGCGCAGCTCCTGGTCTCGCTGCTGTCCGACCTGCCCGAGATCAGGCGCCGCGCCGTGCTCGAGCGGGCGCCCGAGCGGATCCGACGCCTCGCCGGCCTCGGCGTGGACCCCAGCGCCCCCGGCGTGCCAAACGATCCTCCGATGTCGCACGCGCTCTTCTCGATGATCAGCGACGCCGCACAGACCCAGCCGGTCCTGGTGGCGATCGACGACCTCCACTGGGCCGATGAGGCCTCGCTGCAGTTCATCGCCTACGCGTTGCAGCGGATAGCGGATCTGCGGGTGGCGATCGTGATGTCCGGCCGACCGAGCGTCGCCGCGGAGTCGAGTGCGGCCGTGGACCGGATCGCCGCTCATCCGCGGGTGCGGGTGGAGCGAATCGCGCCGCTCGGCGAGGACGCTGTGCTGACGCTGGCCCGCCGCCGGCTGGGATTGCGCGCCAACGACGCGCTCGCGCGCGCCTGCCTCGAAGTGACGACGGGCAACCCCTTCTACGTGAACGAGCTGCTGGGCGCGCTGGACACGGTGCCCGGCTTGTCCGGTGATCAACTGGCCCGGCGGGCGATCGGGCTGGCCCCGGACGCGGTAACCCGCTCGCTCCGGGTCCGGGTAGGCCGGCTTGGACCGGACGCCGTGGCGCTCGCCCGCGCCGTCGCCGTGCTCGGCAACGATGTGCCGCTGAGACACGCCGCCGCGCTCGCCGGGCTCGACACGGATGGGGCCGCGGCGGCGGCCGACCGCCTGGGCGCGGCCGAGGTCCTGCTCGCCCGCGAGCCCCTGCGCTTCGTCCATCCACTCGTCTGCAACGCGATCCAGCGAGACATTCCGGCGTCCGAGCGCGCCAGCCAGCACCTGGCCGCCGCCCGTCTGGAGCACGCCGACGGCCAGGGGGCCGAGCGGGTGGCCGCGCATCTCCTGCTCGGTCGCGCCGAGGGGAGCCAGTGGGTGATCGATCAACTTCGCGCGGCGGCGACGGAGGCCGGACAGCGGGGCTCCGCGGCGACCGCTGCCCGCTACCTGCAGCGCGCGATGGACGAGCCCCCGCGGCGGGCAGTGCGCTCCGAGATCCTGGCCGAGCTCGGACGCGCGCAGGCGACGATCGGCGATCCGGCGGCGCCCGAGAGCCTCGCCGCGGCCGCCGAGCAGGCCGGCGATCCGCAACGTCGGGGCGAGCTCGCGCTGGCCTGCGGCCATTCGTTGGTCTGGCAGGCCCGGCACGATGCCGCCGCCACGGTCTACGCCAAGGCGCTGGACCAGCTTCCGCCGGACCGCAGCGCGGGCCCGCTTCGCGCGCTCGACGCCGCTCTGCAGACCGGGTTCGTGGTGGCCGCTGCGCTGGTGCCCCCGCGCCGCGCGGACGCGGTCAAGCGCTCCGCGGAGCTCCGCCGTCAGATCGGCGGCGACTCCGATCCGCAGGCGGAGCGGCTGCTGCTCGCCCAGGCGGCGGTCCACGACGCCTGGGCCGGGGCGCCGGCCGATCGGATAGCCGAGCTGGCCGACCGCAGCTGGGACGACGGCCGACTGCTCGAGGCAGAGACCTCGGAGGGGATCGCCTGGTGCCTGCCGGTGGCGGCTCAGAGGATCGCCGGGCACTTCGAGCGGGCCCTCGAGTTCGTCGACGCCGCCGACCGTGACGCGCTGCGCCGCTCCTCCCCGATGGCGCGCGCCACGATCAGCTACCTGCGCGGTCTGCCGCTGCTCGGTCAGGGCAACGTCAGCGAGGCGATCGTCGCGCTAGAGCTCGCGCTCGACGCCCGCAACGAGGGCTGGCGTCTCGGCGCCCGCTCGGCCGTCGCGAGCTACTGCCTCGCGCTGATCGAGACCGGGGAGCTCCAGCAGGCGGAGGAGGCGCTGCTGTCCGGCTACGCCCTCGAGCAGGCCGAGGACGCGCTGCTCAGCAGTCGCCCGCGTGGACATGAGCCGGGCGCGCTGCTCTCCGGCTCGTCGTCCGAGGCGGTGGAGGACCTCGAGGATGTTCACTGCCTCTACGCGCGGGCCGAGCTTCGCCTGGCCCAGGGCCGTCCCCGGGAAGCCCTGGACGACGCGCTCGCGGCGCGCGACGCGATCGGTCCCGGCGGGTGGCTGGTCGGCGATCGACCCTGGAGGTCGGTGGCCGCGCAGGCTGCCCTCGCACTCGGAGATCGCGAACAGGCGCTCAGGTTCGCTCGGGCGGACGCCCGGGCAGCCGATCGCAGCGCGGTTCTGCACTCGCGGATTCGCGCCCTGCGCGTACTGGGGATCATCCAAGGCGGCCCGGACGGGCTGGGGCTGCTGCGCGCGGCCGCCGACCTTGGGCTGCGTCAGCCCGTGCGGTTGGAGACCATCAGGGCACTGGTCGACCTCGGGGCGGCGCTGCGCCGGTCCAATCACCGCGCGCGGGCCCGCGAGCCCCTCCAGACCGCCGCCGACCTCGCCCGCCGCGGGGGCGCCCTGGCCCTCTACGAGCGCGCCCGCACGGAGCTTGCCGCCAGCGGCGCCCGTCCCCGTCGCGAGCTGCTGCTGAGCGGGCCGGAGTCGCTCACCCCGAGCGAGCGGCGCGTCGCCGAGCTCGCGGCCACCGGGCGCACCAACCGCGAGATCTCACAGGCGCTGTTCGTAACGCCCAAGACCGTCGAGTTCCACCTGCGCAACGTCTACCGCAAGCTCGAGATCGACACCCGCCACGAGCTCGCCCGCGCCCTGGCCGCCTGATCGACGCGACCTCGACTGCGCTGGGAGTTATTGCGGAAGCCCTGCAAGACTCGGCGGCCCCGACAGCCCTCCCGAGGGGTTTCTGCAAAAACTCCCGACGGAACTACGCCGTCCCGGAAAAACGAGCCCTTATTTGAGAAAACCCGCGTAGTTCCGCATCATGAGCTGCGCCTCGAGCTGCTTCATCGTGTCGAGGGCTACGCCGATGACGATCAGGATCGAGGTGCCACCGAAGAAGAAGTTGGCGTTGGTCTGATTGATCAGAACGGTCGGCAGGGCGGCGATCGCGGCCAGGAACAGTGCTCCTGGGAACGTCAGGCGAGCCAGGATGCGGTCGAGAAACTCGGCCGTGGGCTTACCTGGTCGGACGCCAGGAATGAAGCCGCCGTATTTTCGGAGGTTCTCCGCCTGGTCCACCGGGTTGAAGGTCACCGCGGTGTAGAAGTAGGTGAACAAGATGATCATGATGCTCTCGCCGACCACGTAGTGCCAGCCCTGGGGGCTGAAGAAGTTGGCCAGATCGGTGCCGAAGCCCCTCCGGTTCTGTCCCAGCAGCTGCCCGATGGTCGGCGGGATCGCCATCACGCTGGCGGCGAAGATGACGGGGATGACGCCGGCCATGTTGACGCGCAGCGGCAGGTAGGTCTGGCCGCCCTGCGTCATCCTGCGACCGATCACGCGCTTGGCGTACTGGACCGGGATCCGCCGCTGCCCCTCCTGCACGAACACCACCGAGGCGACGATGCCGATCGCGATGAAGGGCATGATCACCTTGAACACCTGGTCGGGGTTGGTCCACCACGAGTTGATGCCGCTCGGGATCCGGGCGACGATGCTGGCGAAGATCAACAGCGAGATCCCGTTGCCGATCCCGCGCTGGGTGACCAGCTCGCCGATCCACATCAGCAGCACGGTGCCGGCGGTCAGCGAGATCACGATCAGGAACACCTTGCCCAGGGTGAAGTTGGTGATCAGCGTCTGACCGGCTTGCTTCTCGAAGCTCCGGAACAGGAACACGTAGCCGATCGACTGGGCGAACGCGAGGCCCACGGTCAGATACCGCGTGTACTGGGTGATCCGCGCCTGGCCAACCTCGCCCTCCTTCGACAGCTTCTCCAGCGAGGGAACCACCACCTGCAGCAGCTGGAGGATGATCGAGGCCGTGATGTACGGCATGATCCCGAGCGCGAAAATGGCGATGCGCCCCAGCCCGCCGCCTGAGAACAGGTTGAGCAGCCCGAAGATTCCGCTGCCGCCGAGGCTCTTCTGAATCTGGTTCGCAGCGGCGGAGCTGATTCCCGGCGCCGGGATGTGCGTCCCGAGCCGGTAGAGGGCGAGCGCCAGCGCCGTGAACAGGATCTTCTTGCGGATATCTCCGACCCTGAACGCTCCGAGGATCGTGGAGATCATGGCGCTGGCCTCAGGCTTCCGTCGCCGCGGCCGTCTCGGAAGACGGCGCAGCGGTCGCGATCACCTGACAGGTGCCGCCGGCCGCCTCGATCCGCTCCCGCGCCGTCTTGCTGAAGCCATGGGCGTGGACGGTCAGCGCCTTGGTCAGTTCGCCGCCCCCCAGCACCTTGACGGGCACGCCCTTGCGTCGCGCCAGTCCGGCGGCGACGATCGCCTCCAGAGTGACGGCCGCGCCCGCCTCGAAGCGGGCCTCGAGGTCGGCCAGGCTGACCGGCTGGGTGTGCGTACGGAATGGCTCGAACGGCATCGACTTCTTCATGTGCGGGCCGCGCAGCTTGCGCATCCGCATGTGAATCGGGTTCTGGCCGCCCTCGAACCGTGCTCTGTCCTTGGCGCCCGACCGTGAGCCGTAGCCCTTCTGTCCGCGACCGGAGGTCTTGCCGGTACCCGAACCTTCGCCGCGGCCGACGCGCTTGCGGGCCTTGCGCGAGCCGGGGGCCGGTTTGAGGTTGTGGAGCCCGATCGGCTCGTCCGGAGCGGTGTCTTCCGTGGCGCTCACGACTCGTGCACCTCGACCAGGTGGCGGACCTTGTAGATCATGCCCCGGACCTGGGGCGAATCCGAATGCTCAACCGTCTGGCCGATCCGGCGCAGACCGAGTGAGCGGAGCGTGTCGAGCTGTCGCTTGTTGGCACCGTTGCGCGACTTGCGCTGCGTGATCGCCACGGTGCTCATGATCCCTCGGCGGCCGGTTCGGTGGCCAAGTCCGGCTCGTCCGATGCCACGGCTTCGCCGGGCGCGGCCGGCGCCTCGTCCGCTGACTCGGAGGCCCTGGGCTCGGCGCCGTTGGCGGCCAAAGTAGCCGACCCGTCGCTTTCCTCCGAGCTGAGCCCGAGGACCTGATTGACCGACAGTCCGCGCAGCTCGGCCACCTCCTCGGGCGTGCGCAGCGACTCGAGTCCGGCCATCGTCGCCTTGACGAGGTTGATCGGGTTCTGCGAGCCGAGGCTCTTGGAGAGGATGTCGTGAATCCCCGCCAGCTCGAGCACCGCGCGCACGCCGCCGCCCGCGATGACCCCGGTACCGGGAGCCGCCGGCTTCAGGAAGACGCGCCCGGCGCCGAAGATCCCGGTCGTCTGATGGGTGATCGTCGAGCCGTGCTTGGGTACGCGATAGAGATTCTTCTTCGCCCGCTCGACGCCCTTCTGGATCGCCACGGGGACCTCGTTGGCCTTCCCGTAACCGATCCCCACGACCTCGCGCTCGTCGCCGACCACGACCAGCGCGGTGAAGGAGAACCGCCGGCCGCCCTTGACGACCTTGGCCACGCGGTTGATCTCGACGACGCGCTCCTGCAGGTCGAGTCCGGCGGCGGAAATGGTGCGATCACGTGTGGGCATCAGTGGTCCAGAGTAGCGACTCTCGCGACTCGCCGGTCACGGTGTCAGAAGGCAAGGCCGCCCTCGCGGGCGCCTTCGGCGAGCGCCCTGACGCGCCCGTGGTATTGGTATCCGCCGCGATCGAAGACCGCGCTCTGGACGCCGGCGGCCTTGGCCCGCTCGGCCAGGAGTCCCCCGGCCCGCTTGGCCTGGTCCATCGGCGCAAGATCGCGCAGCTCGGTCTCGGTCCAGTTGACCGCCGCAAGCGTACGACCCGCATCGTCGTCGATCAGCTGGGCGAAGATTCCCCTGTTGGAACGGAACACCGAGATCCGCGGGCGCTCGGCGCTGCCGCGGACCTTCGCCCGAACGCGCCGACGGCGCCGCAGCCGGACCGCCGGCTTGGTCTTAACGCTCACGCTCGCTTACCAACCTTCCGGGCGACGTATTCGCCCTCGTACCTGATCCCCTTGCCCTTGTAGGGCTCGGGCTTACGCTGCTTGCGGATGAAGGCGGCGATCTCCCCGACCTGCTGCTTGGAGGCGCCGCGGACGACGATCCGCGTGGGCTGGGGCACCTCGAACTCGATCCCGTCCGGCGCCTTCACGGACACCGGATGGGAGTAGCCGAGGGCCAGCTCCAGGTCGCGCCCGCGCAGCGCCGCGCGGTAGCCGACGCCCTGGATCTCCAGGCGCTTCTCGAACCCGTCGGTGACGCCCAGCACCATGTTGGCCACGAGCGTGCGGGTGAGACCGTGCAGCGCGCGGTGCTCGCCTCGGTCCGTTGGGCGGGTGACGATGATCTGCTCGTCCACGCGCTCGACGTTGATGTCGCGGTGCACGCGCTCGGACAGCTCGCCCTTGGGACCGTTCACGGTCACCAGCTCCGGCTCGATCGCGATCTGCACGCCGGCCGGGACGGGAATGGGTTGTTTGCCGATCCTGGACATGCTCGGTTACCAGATCTTCGCCACGACCTCGCCGCCGACGCCCAGCTTTCGGGCCTCGTGGCCGGTCATAACTCCGCGAGAGGTGGAGATGATGGAAGTGCCCATGCCGCCGTCGATCCGCGGGATGTGCGCGTGGTCGACGTAGGTGCGCTGACCGGGCCGGGAAACCCGCTGGATCCCCGAGATCACCGGCCTCCGCTCGTTGGTGTACTTGAGCGTGACGACGATCCGCTCGCCTGGCGCCTCGGCACTCGGCGGTTGGATGTCATACGTCTCGATGTAGCCCTGCTCCTTGAGGATCCGCGCGAGCTCGCGCTTGAGCTTGGAGGAGGGGATCACGACATCGTGATGCTGCGCCTTGGCTGCGTTGCGCAGGCGGGTGAGGAAGTCCGCGATCGGGTCTGTCATCGGCATCGGCTGATCACCAGCTCGACTTCGTCATGCCGGGGATGTATCCGTTGTGCGCGAGCTCGCGCAGGCAGATCCGGCAGACGCCGAACTTCCGGTACACCGCGCGGGCGCGCCCGCAGCGACGGCACCGCGTGTACCCGCGAGTCTTGAACTTGGGCGTCCGGCTCTGCCGGACGCGTTGCGAAGTCTTGGCCATTGGCTCCTCTAAGTGGTTGCGACCAGCTCGGGGGCGTTTTGCAGCCAGCCCGGCCGATTCTCCTTCGAAAACGGCATCCCCAGCGCCTCGAGCAGCGCGAACGCCTCGACATTGCCTGCCGCCGTGGTGGTGATCGTGATGTCGAGGCCGCGGACCTGGTCTACCTCGTCGTAGTCGACCTCAGGGAAGATGATCTGCTCGCGCACGCCCATCGAGTAGTTGCCGCGCCCGTCGAACGAGCGTGAATTAAGGCCCCGGAAGTCCCGGATCCGGGGGATCGCGATCGACATCAGCCGATCCAGGAATTCGTAGGCGCGCTCGCCGCGCAGCGTGACCGCGACGCCCACGGCCATCCCCTCGCGCAGCTTGAACTGCGCGATCGATTTCCGCGCGCGCCGGATGTTCGGCTTCTGCCCGGTGATCGTGCCGAGCTGGAGAGCGGCGGCATCGAGCATCTTGGAGTCCTGCTTGGCCTCGCCGACGCCCATGTTGACGGTGACCTTGACGACGCGCGGAGCCTCCATCGGCGTCGAATAGCCGAACCGCTCGATCAGCATCGGGCGGATCTCCTCGTTGTAGCGGGCCTTGAGTCTCGCGCCGGACATCAGTCGAGCCTCGCTCCGCTGCGCTTGGAGACCCGCAGGCGCTTGCCGTCGACGAGCTCGCTGCGGACCCGGGTGGGCTTGCCGTCCTTGGGGTCGATCAACATCACATTACTGAGGTGGATCGGTCCCTCCTTGGCGATCACGCCGCCCGCCTGCTGCGGTCCGGCGCCTGCCTGCGAGGGCTTCTGGTGGCGTTTGACCATGTTCAGGCCCTCGACGATCACCCGGTCCTTCTTCGGGTCGACGCGGAGCACCTTGCCGCGCTTGCCGCGGTCCTTGCCACCGATCACGATCACCTCGTCGTCCGTCTTGATCCGTGCCGGCATCGCTACAGAACCTCCGGGGCGAGGGAGACGATCTTCATGAAGTTGCGTTCACGCAGTTCGCGGGCCACCGGACCGAAGATACGCGTTCCGCGCGGATTGTTCTGTGCGTCGATCAGCACCGCCGCGTTCTCGTCGAAGCCGATGTAGGTCCCGTCCTCACGGCCATAGGACTTCTTCGTCCGCACGACGACGGCGGTCACCACCTCGCCCTTCTTCACCGAGCCCTGGGGGGACGCCTGTTTGACGGTGGCCACGATCACGTCGCCGACGCCGGCGTAGCGGCGTCGGGACCCGCCGCGGACGCGGATCACGAGGATCTCGCGGGCGCCGGTGTTGTCGGCCACCCGAAGCCTGGTCTCGTTCTGGATCAACCTACTTCGCCCTCTCGACCACTTGCACCAGCCGCCAGCGCTTGCTGCGAGACAACGGGCGGGACTCGCGGACGACGACCACGTCGCCGATGTGGGCGTCGTTGCTCTCGTCGTGCGCGTGGAGCGTATTCGAGGTGCGCACGATCTTGGAGTAGCGGCGGTGCCGGCGGGCGACGTCGATCCGGACGGTGATCGTCTTGTCGGCGCGATCGGACACAACCACGCCCTGACGCGTCTTCTGTACGCCGGGCTGATGCTCGCGGGGCGGGGTCTCGGTGCGGTCGCTCGCGGCGGCCTTGGTCTTGGCCCGAGCCCGCTGCCGTTCGGTGCGACGGGCGCTCGCCTTGCCGCGGCGCTCGGCGACGCGCTGCGCTTGGCGCTCCTCAGGAGTGCTCGGTGCGCGAGCCGGCGTCTTCGCGGCCTTACCCGCCCGGCTGCGCTGCTTGCGCTCCTTCGGGGCCAGAACCTCCGCCGGCGCCTGCGCAGCGGGCTCCGCCGCCGCCGGCGCTTGCTCAGCGGGCTCCGGCGCCGCCGGCGCTTGCTCAGCGGGCTCCGGCGCCACCGCCGCGGGCTCTGGCGTCACGGTCTCCGGCGTCGCGGGCTCGGCCGGAGCCTCGGTTGCGGCGTCCGCGGACTCCGGCGCCGTGTCGATTTTTTCGTCCTCAGCCATGCTCGTCATCAACTCCGAATCTCGATTCCGCGCTCATGCGCGACGGTCAGCGCACGGGCGATCTCACGCTTGGCGCGTCTCAGGCCGGCGGTGTTGTCCAGCTCGCCGGTGGCGTGCTGGAAGCGCAGCCCGAAGTGCTCGCGGCGCGCGGTCTGGATGTGCTCCAGCAGCTCCTGCTCGGTCATGTCCCGGAGTTCGAGCGCCTTCATGCTAACCGTCCTCCCGCATCACGAACTTGGTCCGCACGGGAAGCTTGTGACCGGCCAGGCGCATCGCCTCACGAGCGAGCGGTTCCGGCACTCCGGCGAGCTCGAACATCACGCGGCCGGGCTTGACCACGGCGACCCAGCCTTCCGGCGAGCCCTTGCCGGAGCCCATCCGGGTCTCAGCCGGCTTCTTGGTGAAGGGCTTGTCCGGATACACGTTGATCCAGACCTTCCCGCCACGCTTGATCTTGCGGGTCATGGCGATACGGGCAGCCTCGATCTGGCGGTTCGTGAGCCAGCCGGCGTCCATCGCCTTGAGCCCGTACTCGCCGAATTGCACCCTGACCTGGCCGCGCGAGAGCCCGGCGCGACGTCCACGGTGCTGCTTGCGATGCTTGACCCGCTTCGGGGACAGCATCAGCTACCTCCTCCGGTCCTGGGGGCGCCACCGCCGCCGCCACCGGGTGGGCGACCACGACCGCCACCGGAGCCGCCGCCCGGACCACCGGGACCACGGCCGCCACCGCCACCGCCGCCGGGACCACGGCCGCCGCCCGGACCACCGGGACCACGACCGCCGCCGCCACCGCCGGGACCGCGGCCGCCGCCGCCACCACCGCCGGGGCCGCGCCCGCCACCAAAACCGCCACCGCCGCCGCCGGGACCCCCGCCGCGTCCGCGTCCGCCGCCGGGTCCGCCGCCACGGCCACCGCCGCCGGCACCACCGGGTCCGCCGGCACCGCCGCCGCGTCCGCGACCGCCGCCCGGACCACCCGCGCCCTGGCCACCCGGACCTCCGCGGCCGCCGCCACGCCCACGGCCGTCTCGGCCGCCGGCGCGGCCATCACGGCCGCCGCGCTCGGGCGCCTGCGGCGCCGGCTCGTCCATGATCGTCAGATCGGCGCCGGTGTAGCCCTCAGGCATGATCTCGCCCTTGTTGATCCAGCACTTGACGCCGATCCGCCCGAAGGTCGTCCGCGCCTCGTGGAAGCCGTAGTCGATGTCGGCGCGCAGCGTGTGCAGCGGGACGCGACCATCGGAGTAGCCCTCGGTCCGCGCCATTTCGGCGCCACCCAGACGGCCCGAGACCTGGACCTTGACGCCCTTGGCGCCCGAGCGCATCGCGCTGGTCAGCGCGCGCTTCATCGCGCGGCGGAAGGCCACGCGGTTCTGCAGCTGCTCGGCGATCGACTGGGCGACCAGGCGAGCGTCGAGCTCGGGACGCTTGATCTCCAGGATGTTGACCTTGACCTGCTTGCCCGTGATCCGATGCAGGTCACGTCGCAGCTGGTCGACCTCGGAACCGGACTTGCCGATCACGATTCCCGGCCGCGCGGTGTGGATGTTGACCTCGACCTCGTTCGCGTTCTTGCGGATCGTGATGTCGGACAGGCCGGCGTGCGAGAGTCGCCGCACGATGTGCTCGCGGATCTGCGTGTCCTCGTGCAGGTAATCGGCGAAGTTCTTCTCGTTGAACCAGTTCGACTTCCAATCGTGGATGTAGCCCACGCGGATCGACTCGGGATGAACTTTTTGACCCATTGATTAGTCCTTCGGCGTGAGCAAGATCGTCAGGTGGCTGGTGCGCTTGCGGATCTTGGTCGCGCGCCCCATGGCGCGCGGCTGGAACCGCTTGATGGTCGGACCCTCGTCGGCGTGGACTGCCTTGACGTACAGGTCCTCGCCGACGAGCTCGTGATTGTGCTCGGCGTTCGCGACGGCCGACTCGAGCAGCTTGCTCCAGTCGCGTGCGATCGCCCGCGGCGTGAGAGCCAGGATAGCTCGCGCGTCCTCCACTGACTTCCCGCGGATGTTGTCGCAGACAAGCCGCGCCTTGCGCGAGGAGGAGCGGACGTACTTGGCCTGCGCCCGGACCACCGGGATCGGCAGGTTCGGATCCCGCTTGGCCTTGCGCTGAGCCGGCGCCGGCTTGGCGGGCTTGTCCGCCGCCGGCTCGGCCTTATCGCCCGCACCACGCCGCGGCCGGCGCAACCTTCGGGCACGGGCCGGCGCGGCCGCGCCAGCTTCAGAGTCAGTGTCAGAGTCCTCGTCCTCATCCTCAGCAGCGGCTTCATCTTCATCTTCTGCTGCGGCTTCAACGTCATCCTCAGCAGCGGCTTCTACTTCGTCCTCTGCTGCGGCTTCGGGCTCCGGCGCTTTCTCCTGAGCGACCGCCGGCTCCACCTCTTCTTCCTCCGCAGGGGCCTCGGGCTCGGGCGCATCAGCAGCCCCGGCCGCGGAGGTCACCTCCGCCGACGAGGCCTTCGAGTCGTCTGCCTCGGCGGTGGAGGTGTCCTCCGATGCCGGCGTTTCGAGCTCGTCGTCTCGCGGCTTCTCGTCTTCACTCATCGTCTTTTACCCGTCGAGGCATGCCCGCGATAGAGCCGAGTGGGAGCGAACTCCCCCAGTTTGTGCCCGACCATCGACTCGGAGATGAACACCGGCACGTGCCGGCGGCCGTCGTGCACGGCGATCGTGTGCCCGACCATGTCGGGGAAGATCGTCGAGGTACGGGACCACGTCTTCAGCATCCGCTTCTCACCGGAGGCGTTCATCGCCTCGATCCGCGCCATCAGGCGCTCCTGTACCCATGGGCCCTTCTTGCTCGAACGACTCAACGCTTCTTACCTCTTCTCCGGCCGCGCACGATGTACTGGTCAGACTGCTTGCCCTTCTTGCGGGTGCGATACCCCAGGGTCGGCACGCCCCACGGCGTCACAGGGTGACGACCGGGCGTGGTCGAGCCCTCGCCGCCACCGTGGGGATGGTCGACGGGGTTCATCGCGGTTCCGCGGGTCTGCGGGCGGACGCCCATGTGGCGCTTTCGCCCTGCCTTGCCAATCTTCACGTTCTGGTGATCGGAGTTGCCGATCGTTCCGACCGTCGCGCGGCATTCGGCCCGCACCAGGCGCATCTCGCCCGAGGGGAGGCGCAACGTCACGTAGCCGCCTTCCTTGGCCAGCAGCTGGATCCCGATCCCGGCCGCGCGGCCCAGCTGGCCGCCCCGGCCCGGGACGAGCTCGACGTTGTGCACCACCGTGCCTGGGGGCATGTTCGAGAGCGGCAGGCTGTTGCCGACCCGGATGTCCGCGCCCGGCCCTGACTCGACGATCGCGCCGACCCGGAGCCGCTGCGGGGCCAGGATGTAGCGCTTCTCGCCGTCGGCGTAGTGCAGCAGGGCGATGTAGGCGGAGCGGTTGGGGTCGTACTCGATGTGGGCGACCTTCGCCGGGATGCCGTCCTTGAGCCGCTTGAAGTCGATCATCCGGTACAGGCGCTTGGCCCCGCCGCCGCGATGGCGCGAGGTCTTGCGGCCGTACGAGTTGCGCCCGCCGGACTTCTTCAGGCCCTCGGTCAGCGACTTCTCAGGCTCGGACCGAGTGACCTCGGCGAAATCCGGATATGTCACGAACCGGCGACCCGGTGATGTCGGCTTGGGCTTACGAATCGCCATCTACTCCGCCCCCTCATAGTCCGGGACCCGAGTGCTTGTGTTCTGCGAAAGCATCACTCAGCTCCCTCGAGTCCTTGGAAGATCGGGATCGTGTCGCCCTCGCGGACCTGGACGATCGCCTTCTTCCACTGCCGCGTGCGCCCCGCGGTCTGCCCGCGGCGCTTGGGCTTGCTCTTCACCGAGGCGGTCCTGACCTCGACCACCTTGACGTCGAACAGCTGCTCGATCGCCTGGCGGATCTGCGTCTTGTGAGCCTTGTCGTGGACGCGGAAGGTGTACTTGCCCATCTCGGCCAGCACGTAGGTCTTCTCGGAGACGACCGGGCGGATGATCACCTGGCTGGGATCCATCAGGCCTTTTCCTCCCCGGTCTCGGAGGAATGGGACCCGGAGGCGCGGGCCACCAGCTCCGGCAGCGCCGCCTTGGATACCAGCAGCGCCGCGGCGCCGATCACGTCGGCCACGCCGGCATCCTCGACCGGCATCACCACGACGCGCGCGATGTTCCGGAAGGACAGCCCCGCGGAGGCCTCGTCGGTACCCAGCAGCACCAGCGCGGGCACTCGGGCGCCCCAATCGGCCAGCAGGCCGGCCGCCTGCTTGGTGGAGGGCCCGGAGAAGTCGGATGCATCGAAGATCGCGATCGACTCGCGCTCGGCGTGCACCGACAGCGCGCTGCGCAGCGCGGCCCGCCGCGCCTTTCTGTTCACCTTGCCGATGTAATGGCGTGGCGAGGGGCCGAACACGGTGCCGCCGCCGGTCCAGATCGGCGAGCGTGAGGATCCGGCGCGCGCCCGGCCGGTTCCCTTCTGGCGCCAGGGCTTGGCGCCGCCGCCGCGGACCTCGCCGCGGGTCTTGGTCGACGCGGTGCCGCGGCGCCGGGCGTTCAGCTCGGCCCGGACCGACTCGTGGACCAGGGGCATGTTGAAGCGCGCCCCAAAGGTGGTCTCGTCCAGCGTGACCGTCCCGCCGCCGAGCACGGAAGCCGTTCTAGCCATCGCTGCGCACCTCCACGGTCCCGCCCTTGGGTCCGGGAACCGCCCCTCGGAGCAGCAGCAGGTTCTGCGCCGGGATGACCTCAACGACGGTGAGGCCACGCTGGGTGATCCGGCCGCCGCCCATTCGTCCCGGGCCTTTCATGCCCTTGAACACGCGCGAAGGCGTGGCGGAGGCGCCGATCGAGCCCGGCGCGCGCACGTTGTGGGAGCCGTGGGACTTCGGCCCGGAGGCGAAATTGTGGCGCTTGATCGTGCCCTGGAAGCCCTTGCCCTTGGACTTGCCGGAGACCTTGACCTGCTCGCCGGGGGCGAATGAGTCGACGGTGACCCTCTCCCCCACGAGCAACTCGCCGGCGGCGTCGCGGAACTCGACCAGGTGACGGTGCGCGGAGGCATCGGCCTTCTTCAGATGGCCGAGCTCGGCGCGGGTCAGGACCTTCTCCTTGCACGCGCCGAAGGCGAGCTGGACCGCCTCGTACCCGTCACGTTCCACGGTCCGGATCGCGGTGACGGGACACGGCCCCGCCTCGAGCACGGTCACGCGCTCGACCCGCCCGTCGTCGAGGAAGCGCTGCGTCATTCCGAGCTTCTTGGCGAGGATCACGGCCATGGCTGCTATGAGGCCAGGCGGATCTCGATATCCACGCCGGCCGGCAGATGATCGAGGCGCTGGAGCGAGTCGACCGTCTTGGGCGTCGGCTGATGGATATCGATCAGTCGCTTGTGCGTGCGGATCTCGAAGTGCTCGCGCGAGTCTTTGTCCTTGAACGGCGAGCGGATCACGCAGTAGACGTTTTTCTCCGTCGGAAGCGGCACGGGACCCGAGACGGTCGCGCCCGTGCGCGTGGCCGTCTCGACGATCTCCTTGGCCGCCGTCTCGATCGCCGTGTGGTCGTAGGACTTCAGGCGAATGCGGATCTTGTTCTGGGCGATGGTTGCCACGACTAAGTGTTTCTGTTTCTTCTCACGTTGAAGGGCGAGCCCCGAGCCACGAGGCCCACCCTTAAGGTCGTATCTGTCGGATTATGCTCGGGGCTGGCGTTTTAGCCGGCCCCGGGAGCTGGCCGCCAGGCCAACTCCCAATGCAATGAGCTTTAGCTCATTGCACAACTTCGGTGACGACCCCCGAGCCGACCGTACGGCCGCCCTCGCGGATCGCGAACCGCAGACCCTGATCCATGGCGATCGGCTGAATCAGCTCGATCTCCATCTGGACGTTGTCACCGGGCATCACCATCTCCGTGCCCTCGGGCAGGTTGGCCACGCCGGTGACGTCGGTCGTGCGGAAGTAGAACTGCGGCCGGTAGCCCGTGAAGAACGGCGTGTGACGGCCGCCCTCCTCCTTCTTGAGGACGTAGACCTCGGCCTTGAACTTGGTATGTGGGGTAATCGAGCCCGGCTTGCACAGCACCTGGCCGCGCTCGATGTCCTCGCGCTTGGTACCGCGCAGCAGACAACCCACGTTGTCGCCGGCGCGACCCTCGTCGAGGATCTTCTTGAACATCTCGACGCCGGTGACCACGGTCGTGGTCGTGGCCTTGATGCCCACGATCTCGACGGTCTCGCCGGTCTTGATGATGCCCTGCTCGATCCGTCCGGTGGCCACGGTCCCGCGGCCGGTGATCGAGAAGACGTCCTCGACCGGCATCAGGAACGGCTTGTCCAGATCGCGAACCGGCTCGGGGATATAGGTATCGAGCGCCTCGGCGAGCTCGAGGATCTTGCCCTCGTACTCCTTGTCCCCCTCGAGCGCCTTCAGCGCCGAGCCGATCACGAACGGGATGTCGTCACCGGGGAACTCGTACTCGGACAGCAGGTCGCGGATCTCGACCTCGACGAGCTCGAGCAGCTCCGGGTCATCGACCATGTCCGCCTTGTTGAGGAAGACGACGATGTAGGGCACGCCGACCTGGCGAGCGAGCAGGATGTGCTCGCGCGTCTGGGGCATCGCCCCGTCGGCCGCGGAGACGACCAGGATCGCGCCATCCATCTGCGCTGCTCCGGTGATCATGTTCTTTACATAGTCCGCGTGACCGGGACAGTCAACGTGGGCGTAATGCCGGTTGGCCGTCTCGTACTCGACGTGCGAGGTCGCGATCGTGATGCCGCGCGCCTTTTCCTCCGGGGCGTTGTCGATCGAGTCGAACGACCGCACCTGGGTGCCGCCTCCGAAATTGTCGTGGAGCACTTTGGTGATGGCCGCGGTCAGCGTCGTCTTGCCATGGTCGATGTGACCGATGGTGCCGACGTTGACATGGGGCTTGTCGCGCTCAAACTTGGCCTTCGCCACTTTCGTGTGCTCCTTCGTGTTTCAGTGGTTTCGTTCGTAATTAGGACGAACTTCGAAAATCTATCGGACTTCCATCCGATCATGCTGCTAGGTACGGCTACGCCGCCTGTTGGTCGCCCAGGCCCTCGGCGATGTTCGGCGGAACCTCTTCGTAGCGCTCGAACTGCATCGTGTAGGTCGCCCGGCCCTGCGTGGTTGACCTGACGTCGGTCGCGTAGCCGAACATCTCGGCTAGCGGGACAGTCGCCGCGATCACCTGCGCGTTGCCGCGCTGCTCCATCCCGCCGATCTGACCGCGACGGCGGCTCAGATCGCCGATCACGTCGCCCATGTACTCCTCGGGCGTCACGACCTCGACGGCGAACACCGGCTCGAGCAGCACCGGCTTGGCCCGCTGTAGCGCGGCCTTGGCCGCGAGCGAGCCAGCGATCTTGAACGCGATCTCCGAAGAGTCGGTGTCGTGGTACTTGCCATCGGTGAGCGTCACCCGGACGTCGACGACGGGATATCCGGCCCGCGGGCCGTTGCCCATCGCCTCCTCGACGCCCTTCTCCACCGCCGGGATGAACTCGGTCGGGATCGACCCGCCCCGGATCTTGTTGACGAAGTCGAAACCCTCGCCCGGAGCCGGCTCGATGTTGATGTAGACGATGCCGTACTGGCCCGAGCCGCCGGTCTGGCGGACGAACCGGCCCTCGACCTTCTCGGCGGTGCCGCGGATCGTCTCACGATAGGAGACCTGCGGCCGTCCTACGTTGGCGTCGACCTTGTACTCGCGCAGCATCCGGTCGACCAGCACCTCGAGGTGCAGCTCGCCCATTCCAGAGATCTCCGTCTGACCGGTCTCCTCGTTGGTGCGGACCTGGAAGGTCGGATCCTCCTCGGCCAGGCGGGCCAGCGCGGTCGACATCTTCTCCTGGTCGATCTTGGTCTTCGGCTCGATCGCCACCTTGATCACCGGCTCGGGGAAGACGATCGTCTCCAGCTTGATCGGCCGATCGGGGGCGGCCAGCGTGTCGCCGGTCACGACCTGCTTGATCCCGACCGCAGCGGCGATGTCGCCGGCGTAGACCTCTTGGAGCTCCTCGCGCTCGTTCGCGTGCATCATCAGGATCCGGCCGACCCGCTCGGTCTTGCCGGTGGTGACGTTGAGCACACGCGAGCCGGCGGTCAGCCGCCCGGAGTACACGCGGAAATAGGTGAGCTTGCCGACGTAGGGGTCGGCCATGATCTTGTGGACCAGCGCGGCGAACGGCTCCTCGTCGGAGGCGTGGCGGACGGCCGGGCGGCCCCCGTTCTCGGCGGCCTTGTCGGGCTCGATCCCCTCGATCGGCGGCACGTCGAGCGGGCTCGGAAGGTAGTCGATGACCGCGTCGAGCAGTGCCTGCACGCCCTTGTTCTTGAAGCTCGAGCCGCACAGCACCGGGGTCAGCTTGATCTCGAGCGTGGCCTTGCGGATCGCCGCCTTGACCTTTTCGACCGGGATCTCCTGCTCCTCCAGGATCATCTCGACCAGCTCGTCGTCGTAGTGCGAGATCTCATCGAGCAGCCGCTCGCGCGCCGCCGCGGCCGCGTCGGCGTACTCGGCCGGGATGTCGATCACGTCGACCTCCTTGCCGAGTTCGTCCTTGTAGACGATCGCCTTGTTCTGGACCAGGTCGATGATCCCCAGGAAGTCCGACTCCGCGCCGATCGGCAGCTGGATCGGCACCGGGTGGGCGCCGAGGCGGTCGACCATCGTCTGGATGCCTCGCTCGAAGTCCGCGCCGATCCGATCCATCTTGTTGATGTAGGCGATCCGCGGCACGTGGTACTTGTCCGCCTGACGCCAGACCGTCTCGGACTGCGGCTCGACGCCGGCGACCGAGTCGAACAGGGCGATCGCGCCGTCGAGCACGCGCAGCGACCGCTCGACCTCCACCGTGAAGTCGACGTGCCCAGGAGTGTCGATGATGTTGATCCGGTGGCCCGCCCACTCGCAGGTGGTGGCCGCCGAGGTGATCGTGATCCCCCGCTCCTGCTCCTGCTCCATCCAATCCATCACGGCGGCGCCCTCGTGGACCTCACCCATCTTGTAGGTGCGACCTGTGTAATAGAGGATGCGCTCGGTCGTCGTCGTCTTACCGGCGTCGATGTGCGCCATGATCCCGATGTTGCGAGTCTTTTGGAGTGTGAACTTGCGAGGCATTTCTTCTGAGCTTCTGCCGTTTGCCGGTTGCGGACATGAAAAAGGGCCCAGGGGGCCCGTTCACGTCGCAGGTGTCGGCGCGGGGCGGTTGACTAGTAGGTCGGCGTCTCCATGGTGTGGATCCTCCGCCCTCGGTCGCGAGCACAGACAAGCGCCCATCGACCCGAGGCGAGTACCGAATATAGCAGAGGCCGTGTCAGCTTCGCGGGCATTTGGAGTCGGATCAGGGACCCCGAAATCGGCCCCCGACGGCACCGCGATGTTGGCCCCTGACGGCACCGCGATGTTGGCCGCCAGGCCAACTCGCAATGGCCGCGAAGCAGCCACGTGAGCTCGCGCGACACCGCCGCCGACTCTGGGCGCCCGCAACCTGGCTCGGGGCGCCTGGTCTCGGCCGGAATCGTCGCCGCCGCGCTGCTCGGGGCGCTGCTGTTGCTCGTGTCCGAGTTCACCACGCTGTTCGAGCTCAAGACGGCGGCCGCCCAGACGCCGTCGCACGCGATCGGCGCGGGATCGCACCATGCCTATGCGCTCGTGCCCGTCGCGCTCCTGGTGGCCTTTCTCGCGCTCGGCGTGTGGCGGGTCGGGAGCCGGCCGGCGCTCCTGGCGATCGGGGTGCTCGGCGTACTCGCGCTCCTGATCGGCCTGCTCGGCGACCTCCCCGACGCGCACAAGAGCGGGCTCGTCGCCACGGCCGGCGGCCACTACGCCACGGCCACCGCAACCCCGAGCGCCGGCCTCTACCTGGAGACGCTGGGGGCGGTCCTGGTGGTGATCTCGAGCGTGTGCGGATTTCTCATGCTCGGTCCGCCGGTCCCGCCGGTCCCGCCGGTCCGACGCGGCGCGGATGCGCCCAATTCGTCGCCGGCATCGAGGTCCTCCTGAGCCGCGAATCCCCCCGACGGCGAGCGGGTTAGCGCACGGTTAGCGTGCTGACACAACCCCTCGCGATCGTCTCGCTCGGGGCGCCCAGGGGATACGATCTGCAGACGCGGGGGTTGTCCCACCGCAGCCCCCGGTCCCGTGTGGTGGGCGGCCCTCGCGTTTCTCTTCGCCGCTGTTCCGGGCGGGAAGCGGCTACCAGCGGTAGTGAGCGAACGCCTTGTTCGCCTGCGCCATCCGGTAGATGTCGTCCTTGCGCTTGTACGCCGCGCCCTGCTGCTGCTGCGCGTCGAGGAGCTCGTGAGCGAGCCGTTGCGCCATCGTCTTCTCCCGACGCTGGCGGGCGAACAGGACGAGCCAGCGCACCGCGAGCGTGCGGGCGCGGCGGGCCGGAACCTCGACCGGCACCTGATAGGTCGCGCCGCCGACGCGGCGGGAGCGGACCTCGAGCGTCGGGGTCAGCGCCTTGATGCTGACCTCGAGCTGCTCGATCGGGTTCTTGCCGGTCCGCTCGCCGAGGGTGGCCAGAGCGTCGTAGACGATCTTCTCGGCCACCGACTTCTTGCCGTCCAGCATCACCTTGTTGATGACCTGCTGAACGAGGCGGTTGCGGTGAACCGGATCGGGATCGATCGGCCTGAGTTGGGCGGCTGCGCGGCGGGGCATGGTGGCTGGCCTACTTTGCCTTGACGCCGTACTGCGAGCGAGCCTTCTTGCGGTCGCCCACGCCGGCGGCGTCGAGCGTCCCGCGGATCACCTTGTAGCGGAATCCGGGAAGGTCCTTGACGCGGCCACCACGGACCAGCACGACCGAGTGCTCCTGCAGGTTGTGGCCCTCGCCGGGAATGTAGGCGCCGACCTCCATGCCGTTGGTGAGACGGACACGGGCGACCTTGCGCAGGGCCGAGTTCGGCTTCTTCGGCGTAGTCGTGTAGACGCGCGTGCAGACGCCGCGACGCTGCGGGGCGGCGACCTTCTTCTTGCGGCCCTTGCCGGACTTGAGACCCGGCGTGGCAAGCTTCTTCTTCGGTGCGGTGCGACCCTTGCGGATCAGCTGGCTGGTGGTCGGCATGAGGTGGGCAACACTAGCAGGGTGGCTATCGGCCCAGCACCTCGTCCACCGGCCGGTGCGGAAGGCCTAGGGCACCCGCAACGGGGGCGTAGGTGACCTGGCCCTTGGCCACGTTGACCCCCAGCTTCAGCCCGGGAGTGGTGGCGATTGCGCCCTCCAGGCCCGCGGAGGCGATCGTGAGCACGTAGGGCATGGTCGCGTTGGTCAGCGCGTAGGTCGAGGTGATCGGGACCGCGCCCGGCATGTTCGTCACGCAATAGTGGGTGATCCCGTCGACCTCGTAGGTGGGCTCCGAGTGGGTGGTCGGACGCGAGGTCTCGAAACAGCCGCCCTGGTCGATCGAGACGTCGACCAGCACGGACTGCGGCTTCATCAGCGCGAGCTGGGCGCGAGTGATGACCCGCGGCGCCCGGGCCCCGTGGACGAGCACGGCCCCGATCACCAGGTCGACATCGGGCAGCCGCTCTTCGATCGACAATGTCGAGGCGAAGCAGGTGTCGGCTCGGCCCCCGAAGGCGATGTCCAGCTCGCGCAGCCGGTCGATGCTGCGATCGAACACGTAGACCGTGGCCTCCATGCCCAGCGCGATGAAGGCGGCGTTCATCCCCACCACCCCGCCACCGATCACCATCACGTTGGCGGCGGCGACGCCGGGAACGCCTCCGAGCAGGATCCCGCGCCCGCCCAGCGGCTTTTCCAACATGAAAGCGCCGGCCTGGGTGGCGATCTTGCCCGCGACCTCGGACATCGGCGCCAGCAGCGGCAGCCGGCCCCGCGCGTCCTCCACGGTTTCGTAGGCGATGCAGGTCGCCCCGGAGTCCATCAGGCCCTTGGTCAGCTCCGCGTCGGCCGCGAGGTGCAGGTAGGTGAAGAGGGTGTGGTGCGACTGCAGCCGGCC
Organism: uncultured Solirubrobacterales bacterium; assembly: GCA_963744755.1. Classification (GTDB taxonomy): domain Bacteria; phylum Actinomycetota; class Thermoleophilia; order Solirubrobacterales; family Solirubrobacteraceae; genus Palsa-465. The sequence continues at coordinate 747,706 of CAVUUS010000001.1, forward strand.
GACCTCCGGTGGTTGGGGCTCCTTGACCTTGACGATCAGCTCGGACTCGGCGAACACCGCGTCGGCATCGGGCACGATCCGGGCCCCCTGCGCGACGTACTGATCGTCGGTGATGGCCGAGCCGAGCCCGGCGCCGCTTTGCACGTCCACCGCGTGGCCGGCGTCGACAAGCTCCCGGACCCCGGCTGGGGTCAGCGCGACCCGGTACTCGTCCGGCTTGATCTCGGTCGGCACCCCCACCTTCATGAAACCAACTCCCTTCCGCGCAGTGCCAGCCAGAACTCGATTCGATCCCGTGCGCTGCCCAGGTTGCGGCCGGTCAGCTCCTCGACCCGCCGGATCCGATAGCGCAGCGTGTGGCGGTGGCAATAGAGCCTCCGCGCCGCCCGCTCCCACTGCCCGTTCTCTTCGATGAACGCCTCCAGCGAGCGCATCAGCTCACCTCCGTAGTGCCCCTCGCTCGCCTCGATCGGGCCGAGGATCGAGTCGCAGAACAGCTTCAGCGCCTCGTCGTCCTGCAACGAGAGCAGCAGCTGGAAAGTGCCCAGGTCCTTGTAGGTCGCCACCTTCGGGAGCGGCTGGGGTTCGGATCCATTGCCGTTTGTCCGGAGCGTCAACGCCTCCAGCGTGCAACGTGCCTCGTGGAAGCTCCGCCGAGCCTCGGCGCCGGCGACCGATCGGCCCACCCCGACCGACACCTCGGCATCGAGCTCGGCCGAGAGCCGGCCGGCCACCCGCTCGGCCAGCGCGAACAGCTGATCGTCCTCGATCCCGGCCACCAGTGCGCAGGTCAGCGAGCCGGCGGAGGCGACCAGCCCCGGGGCTGCGTCCTCGCGCAACGCGCCGGACAGCGCCGCCTCGGCCGGATGGGGGGAACCCCGCCCGTTGCCCGGGCGCGTGAAGACCATCACCGCGATCCGCTCGGACAGGCCAAACGGCTCGAGCCGGCGGCTCAGCTCCGTGCCGGCCAGCTCGCCGCTGACCACGGCGGCGAGCACGTCACCGGCGAGTCTGCGCTCGGTGTCGCCGGCCACCCGCGATCTCAGCAGCTCGAGCGCGACGATCGTCACGGCCTGCCGGAGGGTGAGGCGGTCGAAGTCCGAGAGCGGCCCGCTGTCCTTGATCGCAACCAGCCAGGCCTCGGGAGCCCGAGCCTGACCGTCGGAGCCGCTCGGCGAACCATCGGCGGCGACCGGAAGGGCCAAGCTCCGGCTCGGCTCCTCGTCACCGGGCATGAACGTCCGCGCGTCGCGCCGGCGGGCGCGCTCGCGCAGCTCGACCTGCAACGAGGCGAGCTGCTCGTTCGACAAGGCCCGTCGGAAAGCATGCTGGACGAGCAGTTCGCCGCGGGGATCGAAAACGAACACCGCCGCGCCGATCAGCGTCGCCAGCGCTCCGGCCAGCGCCTCCAGCCCGCGCTCGGAGAGCACGATTCGCTCGAGGCGCTCCTGCGCCACCAGGGCGCGGCGGAGGATCGCGTACTGCTCGTTGACCAGCTGTGTGAACGCCGCCTCGGTGATCGCGATGAACGGCAGCTCGTAGGGCACCTCGAACACGGGGAACTCGCGCTCGGCTGCAACCTCGAGCAGGGCTTCGGGCACCGCGTCGTGGCCGAACCCGGTCCCGAACCCCAGTCCCGCCAGCTGATGCTCGGCCAGGCGGTTGACGAACTCACGTTGACGCTCGGGGGTCTCCAGCTGCATTCCCGTCGTCAGCAGCACTTCGCCGCCGGACAGCCAGGGCGTCGGGTCCAGCAGCTCGGAGATGTGGACCCAGCGGACGGGCAGCTCGAGCCCGCCCTCGCCGGCCAAGACCCGAACCCGAAGGTCGGCCAGCAAGTCGCGGACGGTCAGCATCCCATGTGCTCAGCGCGGATCGCGGCGCGGCTGTGATGGCCCGCGTTCCGCTCCCGTTGTTCCTCGACCCGCACCCATGCGCTCCCCGGCCTCGGTGAGGACCGGCCGCAGGACCGCCTCGATCTCCTCGAACTGCTGCGGACCGGCGATCAGCGGCGGGGACAGCTGGATCACGGGATCCCCGCGATCGTCGGCCCGGCAGATCAGTCCGCGTCGGTAGAGCTCACCCGAGAGGAAGCCGCGCAGCAGCGTCTCGGACTCCTGGCTAGAGAACGATGCCTGGGTGTCCTTGTCCTTGACCAACTCGATCGCCTGGAAGTAGCCCGCGCCGCGGACATCGCCGACGATCGGGAGGTCGCGCAGCGAGTCCAGCATGGCCCTGAACGCCGACTCGTTGGTTCTGACGTTCTCGATCACGCCTTCCTGCTCGAACGCGTCGAGGTTGGCCATGGCCACCGCGGCGCAGATCGGATGCCCGCCGAACGTGAACCCGTGGACGAAGCTGTTGCTGCCCTCCAGGAAAGGAGCGGCTACTCGGTCCGAGACGATCACCGCGCCCATCGGGGCGTAGGCGCTGGTCAGTCCCTTGGCCGTCGTGATCAAGTCGGGCTCGTAGCCGAAGCGCGACGCGCCGAACCACTCGCCGAGCCGACCCCAGGCGCAGATCACCTCATCGGAGATCATCAGCACGTCGTACTCGTCGCAGATCTCGCGCACACGCTGGAAGTAGCCCTCCGGGGGGACGAAGCATCCACCGGCGTTCTGAACCGGCTCGAGGATCACCGCGCCGACCGTGTCGGGGCCCTCGAACTCGATCCGTGCGGCGATCGCCTCGGCCAGGGACGCCTCCGTGATTCCGGGCGCCAGCCGATAGGTGTTGGTGTTGGGGACGTGGCAGCCGCCGGGCGTGAGTGGCTCAAACGGCTCACGCAGCGCGGTGATGCCGGTGGCCGAAAGCGCGCCCAGGCTGGTCCCGTGGTAGGCGATCTGCCGCGCGATCACCTTGGTCTTATTCGGCTTTCCGCGCAGCTTGTGGTACTGGCGGGAGAGCTTCAGCGCCGACTCGACTGCCTCGCTGCCGCCGCTGGTAAAGAACACGCGGTTGAGGTCGCCCGGCGCCAGCGAGGCGATCCGCGCGGCGAGCTCGATCGCCCGCGGGTGGGCGTAGGACCAGTTGGTGAAGAAGCCGAGCTCCTTGGCCTGATCCGCGCCGGCCTGGGCGATGTCGGCGCGCCCGTGTCCGATGTTCACGCAGAACAGCGCCGAGAGCCCGTCGAGGTAGCGGTTGTCGTGCTCGTCGTAGACGTAGCAGCCCTCCCCGCGCACGATGATCGGAATCTCGTGATCGTCGTAGGCCCCCATCCGCGTGAAGTGCATCCACAGGTGCCGTCGCGCGAGCTCCTGGAGCGTGGCTTTTTCGGTTTGGATCGCGGCTTCTGTGCTGGCCATTTTCTCTCCCTCACACCGGGCTTTGCCGTTTTGTACAACCGTAGCTCAGCCGACGCCATGCTCGCTTGTCCAGCCCGGCAGCAATGGACTCTAGCTGTTGGCCGACTGGGTTCAATAATGTTGCCGCGTGGCGCTCAACCATCATCGGGTCGGGGGCGGCGCGCCGCTGGTCCTGATTCACGGGATCGGCAGCCGCTGGCAGGTCTGGGACCGGGTGCTGGAGCGGCTCGCCCCCTCTCGCGAAGTTGTCGCGATCGACCTGCCCGGCTTCGGAGGATCCCCTGCGCCGCCGCCCGATACGCGCCCGGGGGTCGAGTCGCTCACCCGCCTGGTAGCGCGGTTCCTCGACGAGCTCGGGCTGGAGCGACCGCACGTCGCCGGCAACTCGCTGGGCGGTCAGATCGCCCTCGAGCTGGCCAAGCGCGGGCGCGCCGCCTCGGTCACGGGCCTCTCCCCGGCCGGATTCTGGAATCGGCGCGAGGCGGCCTTCGCGCGGTTTTCGCTGATGGCCTCGGTCCGCGCGGCGCGGCTCGCAGCCCCCCGCGCCGACAAGCTGCTGGCCCTCCCGGGCGCCCGCATGCTCGCCTTCAGCCACCTCGTCGCTCGACCAAACCGGATCCGACCGGACGAGGCCGCCGACACGATCCGCGCGCTCGCAGGCGCTCCGTGGTTCGATCAGACGCTCGAGGCGGTCACCGCCGAGCGCTTTGCCGACGGCGGGGCGATCGGCGTTCCCGTCACGATCGCCTGGGGTCAGCGAGACCGTCTGCTCCTGCCCCGTCAGGCGGCGCGTGCGGCCCGGCAGATCCCCGCGGCGCGGATGGTCACGTTACGGGGTTGCGGGCACGTGCCCACCTACGACGACCCAGAGCAGGTGGCCACGGTCCTGCTGGCCGGGAGCGCCGGCGCCTAGGCGACACACGCCCTCTAAGCCGTGGCGACGCTGTCTAAGCCGTGGCGACGCGTGTCTAAGCCGTGGCGACGCGCCCGGCGCGGACCGGTCCCGGCATCAGCCAGGCGGCCACGATCACCAGCACGAAGGCGAGGCACTGGACGATCAGCGCGACGGGATTGCCCGCGAGCGGATCGCCGAACACGAGGATTCCGCCAACGATCCCGGAGACGTTGGCCGCGGTGCTGGTCACCGCGATCACCGGTACCGCGTCCCCATCTTGCAGCCCCTTGGCCGAGGCGTAGAAGGCGGCGATCGAGGCGGCGACGGTGACCAGCGTCCAGGGGGAGAGAAGCCCGGCCACACCCGCGCTGGAGATCAGTCCGGACAGGGCCTTGATCGAGACGTCGGATACTCCGAACAGAATCCCAGCCGCGGCGCCGAGCATGAACCCGTGGTGGTGCTTCGGCGCTCCGATCCGCGGGCCCATGATCAGCAGCGTCCCCGCCCCGATCAGACCGGCTTCGAAGGCGATCATGCCGGGAACCGAGAAGTGTGAGTGCGCTCCGTGGGCGGCCGGGAGCGTCAGGCCGAGCAGCATCAGGCCACCGGCGGTGAGCGAGAGGCCGAGCCATTGCCGGCGTCCGATGGAAACGCCGAGTGTCCGTTCCGCCATCACCGCGAGCAGCACCACGCCACCAGCCAGGACCGTCTGGACCGTCGACAGGGGCGCGACCGCCATCGCCGCCACGTGGAACGCCCAGGCGCCGGCGGCGATCACCATGCCGATCGCGAACAGCGGCGAGGCGAACAGCGACCGAGCCGTGCGGAACGGCCGGCGCACATTGACGGCCGGCGCAGCGCAGGCACCACGATGCTTGTACAGGAAGCCGACGTTGGTGGCGAGCGCGCAGGCGAGCGCGAGCAGGATGCCGAAGAGTGGAGTCATCAAAGGAGGGGCGCGGAGAGGGGCGAAGCTGGACGATGCCTCAAGCTGGTAGTCGGCATCGTCGCGGCCCGTCTTGAACCCGCTAGCCAAACGTACACCAAAGACGGGCGGGCGTGACGCAGGCGAGGCACGCCCTCCAACATGGACCTCTCGCCTAAGAGGGGCGTAAACGAGTCCGAAGATCTCGCCGAGCTTAAATGAACCTCAACAAACCCCTGCTCCTGATCGATATCGACGGGGTCATCTCGCTGTTCGGCTTTGACTCCGCGCAACCGCCCGCCGGGCACTTCCGGTCCGTAGACGGAGTTATTCATTTCCTCTCCGCCTCGGCCGGAGCGCAGATTCGCCGGCTGTCCGACGCCTTTGAGCCGGTGTGGTGCAGCGGGTGGGAGGAGAAGGCGAATGAGTATCTCCCACGGGAACTCGATCTACCCGGGCCGCTTCCGTATCTAACCTTCGTCTCCGCGGCCGGGCCGCTGCGCGCCCACTGGAAGCTCGAGGCGATCGACCGATACGCCGGGCCGCTGCGCCCGCTGGCCTGGCTCGACGATGCTTTCGACGCGAGTTGCGCGGCCTGGGCCGCCGAGCGCTCCGCTCCGACATTGCTGGTGAGCACCGACCCGGCAGTCGGGTTGACGGAGGCCCAGGTCGAGTCGCTGCTGCGATGGGCCGGCGAGCTCTAGTCGAATGCGCCGTGCCGGCCGGCGCCCGCGCGGAAGCGCTCCAGTCCGGCCTGGACCTCGGCCAGCGACCGCAGGCCTCGCTCAAACTCGTTGGCCAGCGCGCCCGGTTCGCTCAGACCCTCCTGCTCCAGTAGCGACAACCGATCCTCGCGCAGGCACGTCTGGGGGAAACCGGCGAGCTCTCGGGCCAGCTCCTCGGCGGCGGCCCGGCTCCCGCCGGCAGCCACGACCCGGTTCACCAGCCCGATCCGCAGCGCCTCCTCGGCGCCGACCGGGCGCCCGGTGAGCACGAGATCCATCGCGTGGCTCGCGCCGATCAGCCGGGGCAGTCGGACCGTGCCGCCATCGATCAGCGGCACGCCCCAGCGCCGGCAGAACACCCCCAGCACCGCGTCCGCTTCCGCCACGCGCAGGTCGCACCACAGCGCCAGCTCGAGCCCGCCGGCCACCGCGTGGCCGGCGATCGCCGCGATCACCGGCTTGCCCAGGCGCATCCGCGTGGGCCCCATCGGCCCGTCACCGTCGGGCACGACCCGGTTGCCCCGGTCTTCCCCGATCGCCTTCAGATCCGCCCCGGCACAGAACACGCCGCCCTCGCCGTGCAGCACCGCCACCGACGCGTCCGGATCTGACTCGAATTCTCCGAACGCCTCGGCCAGCGCAGCAGCCGTGGGCCGGTCCACGGCATTGCGCCGCTCGGGGCGCGAGAGCAGGACCGTGAACACCGGCCCGTCCCGTTCGATCCGGACGGCTTCCGTCATCGATCCACCCCCGGAGACTCGGCGCGAACCGGCTCCACGGCTCCAACGGCGCGCCGCACGAACGTGCCCAGAGCGAGCAGCAGGTCCTGCGAGTCCGGCCGGGCGCCCGCCACCGGCGCCAGCGGTCCGACCAGCGCCTCGCCGCACCCTCCGACCAGCGCTGCCGCGGTCAACTCGACGTCCTGCTCGGGCAGCTCCCCGGCGGCGATCGCCTCGCGCAGCGCCTGCGCCGTGAGCTCGCGGTAACGCTCGCGGTAGGCGAGGCGCTCGGCGTCAACCAGCGGGTCGACCGGCTCGGCGATCAGCGCCCAGGCCAGCCGGGGACGGCGCAGCGCTCGTTCGGCGAAGGTCAGGAGCACCCGCTCGAGCCGGTCTACCCGCGAGGAATCCGGCTGCATCGCGGCCGCGGCGGTCTGCATCGCCCTGACCTCCCGGTCACACACGGACCGGAAGAGCTCGACGAACAGCTCCTCCTTGGATGCGAAATGCCGGTACAGCGTGCCGGCGGCGACGCCGGCCCGCTCGGCGATGGCGATCACCGTTGCGGCGCCGTAGCCATCCTCCTCGATCAGCTTCTGCGCCGCGCTGAGCAGCCGCTCGCGGGTGGGAGCCAGTGCTGTCATTGGGAGTGCTCGCCAGTCGAACCCTGATCCGCCGGGGCTCCTTTGTAGGTCGACGCGCCGTGGTCTCCGAAAGGCTCGTCGCGCTCGCGCACCGCCTGCCGGAAGCCGGCCTCCGCCGCCCGCTGCTGGAACGCGTAGCCCTCCTTGGTGTGCCGGGTGATCCCGTCGAACACGGTCCCCAGCACCTGCGTCGCATGCAGACCCTGCGAGTAGAGCGACTGGTTGACCAGCAGCTTCATCATCTGCAGCTGGTTCACCGGCATGCGGGCGATCCGCTCGACCAGCGCGTCGGTGCGCTGATCGAGCTCGTCTGCGGGCGGAGCCTCGATGGCCAGGCCCCACTCGACCGCCTCGGCACCCGAGAGCGAATCGCCGGTGAACAACAGTCGCTTGGCCCGCTGGCCGCCCAGCCGATAAGCCCACAGCGAAGTGGTGGGCGAGCCCCAGACCCGGGCCGGCGGATAGCCGATCTTGGCGTCCGCGGCGATCACCAGCAGATCCGAACACAGCGCCATGTCCGTCCCACCGGCCACACAGAAACCGTGAACCTTGCAGATGACCGGCTTGCTGCAGTGAAACAGCGACATGAACGCGCGGACGTTGCGGCTCATCATCGCGTAGTCGATCATCGGGTCCCACACGCCGCCGGGGTCGTGATTGGCCATCATCACCCGCGGGTCCAGCGCCGATCCCGGCGGGGCCTGGGCGCCTGGGTCCCGGTCCTCGAGTTCGCGGTCAGGCGAACTCGAGGGGGCGACGTTGCTCGCCCCGCCCTCGGCCGACTCGACCAGGTCATATCCGCCGCAGAAGCCCTTGCCGCGGCCGGAGAGCAGGAGCACGTGTACATCGGGATCCAAGTCGGCTCGCTCGACCGCCCGCTCCAGCTCCGTGACCAGCGCCCGGGTGATGCCGTTCCCACGCTCCGGGCGGTTCAGCGTCAGCCGCGCCACCCGGTCGGCCACCTCGTACTCGACGGCGGCCACCCCTCAGACCGGCAGCGCGCGGTCGATGATGGCCTTCGCATCGACCCCGGCGGGGAGCGTCCCGAACACCCGCCCGCCCTCGCCGCCGAGCCGAGCGGCGCAGAACGCGTCCGCCACCGCGGGTGGGGCGTGGCGCACGAGCAGGGAGGCTTGGAGCGTAAGGGCGAGATCCTCGACCAGCGACCGGGCCTGGAACTGGCTGTCGTACAGGCGCTCCTCAGCACTCTGCTGGTCGGAGCCGAACACAGCGGTGCTCCGTTCGCGCACCCGGGCGAGGTGGGCATCGAGGCGCACGTCGGCCCCCGCGGCGAGCTCGCATTCGGCCAGGAATGCCGGGAGGCCCTCCGGTTCCTTGATCATGGCCCGCAGCACGTCCAGCGCGGCGACGTTGCCCGAGCCCTCCCAGATCGACCCCAGCGGCGCGCCCCGATAGAGCAGCGGCATGCCGGAATCCTCCACGTAGCCGTTGCCGCCCAGGCACTCGAGCGCCTCGGCGGCATGGGCAGGCGCCCGCTTGCACATCCAGTACTTCATCACCGCGGTGGCGAACCGCCGGAACGCCGCTTGTGAGCTCTCATCGTAGGACCGGGCCACCCGCATCGCGGTCACCGTGGCCGCCTCGGATTCGATCGCCAGGTCGGCCAGCACGTTGCGCATCGCCGGATGGTCGACCAGGTGAGCGCCGAAGGTCGAGCGCTCGCGGGCGTGGTGAATCGCCTCCACCGTCCCGCGGCGGTAGCCCGCGGTGGCGCCGAGCAGGCAGTCAAGGCGGGTGTGGTTGACCATCCGGATGATCGCCGGAACGCCTCGGCCCTCTTCCCCGACCAGGCGCCCGCGGATACCGGTGAACTCGACCTCCGAGGAGGGCAGCGAGCGCGTGCCCAGCTTGTCCTTGAGACGCTGGAATTCCATCCCCGGGCCGCGCTCGACCAAAAAACACGAGAGACCGTGGGGAGCCTGAGCCAGCACAAGGAACACGTCGCAGGGCGGATACGAGCAGAACCACTTGTGGCCGTGAAGCTCGTACTCGCCTCCGCCGGCCGGCTCCGCCCGGGTCAGGTTGGCCCGGACGTCGGATCCGCCCTGGCGCTCGGTCATGGCCATGCCGGCGAGCGCGCCGGAGTCGTAGTCGGGCTTGGTCAAGCGCGCCTCCCACTCGGCGGCGAGCTCCGGCGCGCCGTCCCGCAGCGCCGGCACCGCGGCATACGTCATCGAGACGGGGCACATGACGCCGTCGTTGACGTTGCCCCATAGGGCGAACATCGCCCCGCGGACAACGTGCGCACCCGGTCGCGGCTCACGCCATGGCAATCCGGCAATCCCGCGCTCGACCGCGCCCCTCAGCAGCCAGTGCCACGAGGGATCGAGCTCGACCTGATCGATCCGGTTGCCGTAGCGATCGTGCGTTCGCAGCACGGGCTCGTTGCGCTCGGCCCGGCGCCCATGCTCGAGCGCGGCAACGCTCCCGGCCACCGCTCCGGTCTCGTGCGCTCGGTCCACACCCCAGCCGCCACCTTCCCGCTCGAGCCCCTCCCGCAAGGCCAGGTCGACCTCGAACAAGTTGATCGGCTGCAGCGACGAGGCCTGATTGCGGACCTCGCGGGCGGGGTTGCTGACATCGGTCGTGGCCATCGATTCTCCTCTCGCGACAGCACGTGAATCCACGTTCATCCAGCCTAGTGAATCGGGATTCACATTTCAAGAGAGGCAGCCCGCGGCGGCGGGCGGGCGCGCGCGCCCCAGACCGCTACGCCGCGTCCTGCACCTCCGGCTCCGTTACCGGGGTGATGTCGACCTGCGAGCCGACCGCGCCCACGCGCCGGGCGCAGATCACCGCCGCCCGGCTCAGGCGCATGATCTGCAGGTCACCCAGCGGCGCGGTGACCGGTGAGACCCGGTTGGTCACGTAGGCGGCCGACATCCCGGTGTCCGGATCCCCCCAGGCGCCCGATCCGCCGTAGCCGTAGTGGCCGAATGCCCGGGGCAGCCGGACTCCCGGGATGAACGCCTGGTGATAGCCGAGGCGCCAGAGCATCGGGGCCATCAGGTTGCGGTCCAGCGCCCGAGTCTGAACCCGCCGCAGGCTGCGGGCGGTCTCGGCGCCGAGCAGTCGGCGGCCGCCGAGGACCCCGCCGCCGGCCAGAGCCGCGTACAGCGCGGCCAGCGATTCGGCGGTGAACATGCCGCCCGCGGAGGGCATCTCGGTGTCCAGCACGCGGGGCACCGGGCCGCGGAAGATCGACTCCATTCCTGGCACGTAGAGGGCGCCCAGGACGCTGCGCCCTGGTATCCAGGCCGGCAGCAGACGTAGTCCGAGCGGTCCCAGCCCGGCCAGCCGGCCCAGCGAGCCGACCACGCTCGGCACTCGCTCGAGCCCGGTCCGGGGCCGGCCGAACCCGAGCCCGTCGATCGCCAGTGGTTCGCCGATCTCCGCCTGGACCAGCTCGTTCATCCCCTGGCCGGTGACCGCCCGGGCCAGGCCGGCCAGCAGCCAGCCGTAGGTGATCGCGTGGTAAGCGGGAGTTCCCGGCTGGGTGCGCGGGGCTTGGGCGGCCAGCCGCCGCTCCGCCCCGAGATGATCGAGCAGTTCGGTGGCGCCGTGAGCGATTGGCGCCAGCGCATCGAGCCCGGCCTGATGGGCGAGCAGCTGACGCACCGTGATCGCGCCCTTGCCCGAGGCGGCGAACTGCGGCCAGTAGGCGGCGACGGGCTCGTCGTAGGACAGCAGCCCCCGATCCGCGAGACGGTGGATCACCGTCGCCGCGACGCCCTTGCCGGTGGAGAACGAAAGCCCCAGCGAGTCGCGCGTCCACGGACGGGCGGCCACCGGGTCGGCGAAGCCGCCCCAGATGTCGACCAGGACCCGATCCTGGATCCGGACCACGAACGATGCGCCACCCCGATCCGGTGATCGGAGCAGGCTGGCGAACAGCCGCCCGACCGGCTCGAACCCCTCCTCGATGTGCCCGCTCGGTCGCGTTCTCGCCATGCCGGACTCAGATCGCGGTTCTCGCCATGCCGGACTCAGATCGCGGTTCTCGCCATGCCGGACTCAGATCGCGGTTCTCGCGATGCCGGACTCAGATCGTGGCCAGCGACTCCTCGGTGACCCGGTCAACCGCGTCGTCGGTGCCGGCCAGCAGCCGCCGCGACAGCTGGGCCCGGCGGAAGAACAGCGGCGCGTCGTGCTCCCAGGTCGCGCCGATGCCGCCGTGCACGTTGATCATCGAGCGCGTGGCCTGATCCAGGGCATGGCCGGCGCAGGCTCGGGCGGCACTGGCCGCGAGGGCGAACTCCTCGGGCTTGGACTCGCGTGCCCAGCCGGCGTAGTACTGCAGGCCGCGCGAGTTCTCGAGCTGGCGCAGGATCTCGGTCAGCTCGTGCTTGATCGACTGATAGGACCCGATCGCGCGACCGAAGGTGAATCGCTCCTTGGCGTAGGCGACGCTGACCTCCAGGCAGGTCTGCCCGGCGCCGAGCGACTCCGCGGCGATCAGCGCCTGGGCCAGATACCAGGCATCGCCGAGCACGTCGATGTCGACGTCGAGTCGTCGACCGCGGGCGCCGGCGAAGCTGACGTGGCCGAGCGAGCGCGTGGCGTCGTAACGCATCGTCGTCTCCACGCTCACGCCCTCGTTCCCGGCCGGGAACGCGGCGGCCACGGGCGCGCCGTCGGAAGAGACTCCGACCGCGACCAGCAGGTCGGCGCCCGGAGCGTCGGGCACGAAGGCGACCTCACCGTCGAATACCACCTCGTCACCCTCGATGCTGGCCGCGGGGGCCTCCGCGCGGGCGAGGCCCGAATGCTGTTGCACGGTCCAGGAGGGCTCGAGCTCGCTGGGCGGTCGCGCCGGCACGTACACGGGCCGGAGCTCGCCGGCGGCCACCGCCGGCAACGACTCGTCGTCGGCCGCGTCGAGAATCGCCGTCGCCGGGAGCAGCCCGAGCAGCGGCACGCTGGCCAGCACCCGGCCGCATTCCTCGGCGACCAGCAGCGCATCGAAGGCGCCGAGCTCGGCGCCGCCATGCCGCTCGCCGATCAGCAGTCCGGGCCAACCGGCGTTGACCGCCAGCGGCCACAGATCGGGCAGCGCGGAGGGGTCCTCGAGCGCCTCGCGGGCCGCCTCGATCGTCTTGTGCCGCGAAAGCGCACCGCGGGCGGACTCGCGCAGCAGTTCCTGCTCATCGGTGAGCGCGAAGTTCATCGGGTCGCTCCCTCTGCCTGGGATGACCTGGCGCCGTCGGAACGACCCGAGGCCACCGTCTGTTTCTCGATCGAGCGCAGCTCGCTGAACGGGACGCCCTTGTCCAGCCGCGGCTCGGGCGGCAGCCCGAGCACCCGCTCGCCGATTGTGTTCTTGAGGATCTGCTCGGTGCCGCCGGCCGATTTCAGGCCGGGCAGGAACGAGATCAGATAGCTGAAACCGGTGCTCGGCTCGAGCGCGTCGGGGCCAAGCAGATCCGCGCCCAGGTCGGCCGCCTTGATTCCGGCGTTGACCAGGGTGACCTTGGCCAGCCCGGCCTCGGGGCCCGGGATCTGTCCCTTGGCCAGCAGGCTCAGCGCGCGATATCCGTTGTAGCGCACGGCCAGCAGCTCGGTCAGGATCTCGCCGAGCTGGTGGCGCACCGCCGGGTCCCGGCGTGCCTGCGGATCGGCGGCGATCGTCTTGGTCAGATCGGCCGAGGAGCCGAAGCGGTCCGAGCCCGTGCCGATCGTCAGCCGCTCGAACATCAGCACAGTCAGCGCGGTGCCCCAGCCGTTCCCAACACCGCCGACCACGTTCTCGGGGCCAACCACGAGGTCGTCGAAGAACACCTCGTTGAATTCGGCTTCTCCGGAGATCTGCCGCAGCCCGCGGATCGTCACGCCCGGCGCGTCCATCGGCACGATGAACATCGTCAGGCCCTTGTGCTTGGGGACATCGGGGTCGGTGCGGGCAAGCAGCAGGCCGAAGGAGGCGAACTGGGCATTGGTGGTCCACACCTTCTGGCCGTTCAGCGTCCAGGTCTCGTCGTCGCCCTGGCGAGCGCGGGTCTGGATCGCGGCCAGGTCAGAGCCGGCGGCGGGCTCGGAGAACAACTGGCACCAGACCTCATCGCCGTGCAGCATCGGGCCGAGGTAGCGGCCCTTCTGCTCCTCTGTCCCGTGGGCGATCAGGCACGGGCCGAGCATGCCGATGCCGATCACGTCGAGGATCCCGGGCACATCGGCGCGGCCCAGCTCCTGGTTGACCGTGACCTGCTCGATCGGCCCCAGCCCCTGACCGCCGTACTCCTGCGGCCAGGTGACTCCGGCCAGGCCGGCCTCGGCCAGCTTGCGCTGCCAGGCCCGGCGCGCGCCGATGTATTCCGTGTCCTCGGAGGACCCCGAAGCTGCCGGCGCCGCGTCCTTGTTGGCTTGCAGCCAGGCGCGCGCCTTATCGCGGAAGGCGGCCTGCTCCGGCGTGTCGTTCAGGTCCACGTGCGTCTCCTCGGTCAACGGTGAATCCAGATTCACCGATTTTACCCGACCTGGAAACGCCGGCGTTCATCTGAATCGACGGTGGGCGCTCAAACGCGATCGCGCTCGCCGGGCGGCCGCGTCGCGCTCGCCGGGCGGCCGCGATCGCGCTCGCCAAGCCGCCGCTCAGGCTCCGTTACCCGCGTACGGATCGTATGTCCCGAACGACCACAGGTTGCCCTCCACGTCGCGCACGCTGAACTCCCGCGATCCGTAGGGCGTGTCCACCAGCTCGCGGACGACCTTGGCTCCGGCCTGTCGCGCGCGATCGTGCAGCGCGTCGGGATCGGGGACGACGACGTACAGGCTGATCGTCGAAGCCAGGGCGTCGGGGGCGTGGCCCTCCATCCAACCGGCGTCGTCGTGCTGGCCGAACATCAGCATGCCCTCACCGATCCGGACTTCGGCGTGCATGATCCTCCCGTTGTCGCGATGAACTTCCTTCGGCTCGGCCCCGAACGCGTGCTGGAGCCAGTCGAGCGCGGTGTCGGCGTCGCGGTAGCGGATGGCGGGAATGATGTTGGGGTGGCTCATCGGACTCCTCTCGGCTTGGGAGGTGTCCCGTCAGCCTAGGGCCTGAACACGATGGCGCCGTCCCGCAGGACCCCGTGCCAGCCCAGTCCGGTCAGGATCCCTGGCCACACCGAGAGCCCAGCGCCGTTCGCCGACAGGACGGCGACGGTGATCCCTTCGGCCTTGATGAAGCGCTCGGCCTCCCCTACAAGGTCTTTTCCATCTACCCGACGCTGGACCCGATCGGGAGCACGAGCACGTTATCCCGGGGTCCCGACGATGCAGAGACAGTCGCGCGTCGGATGGTGCAGCAGCGGCGCGCCGAGGAGGATCAGTGCGGCGACCAGATAGATCGCCAGGGCAAGCGGGGCTCCGGGCCGCCGTCCAAACTGGCCGGCGGCCCGGACCATCACCCCGTGCTACTTGTCGTCTGAGTTACCGTCGCCGTCGTCGTCCCGCGGGAGGTCGAGGTCCGCGAGCTCCTCGACGAAGCCCAGTGACGACGATCCTCCGCCGTTGCCGATGTCCTCGAGGTCGGAGAGATCCGGCTCGAGCCCACCGAAGCCGGTCAGCGACTCGCCATCGGTCAGGCCCAGCTCGGCCACGAGGTCGTCGTGGTCGAGCAGTCCGACCTCGTCGATCCCGCGGGGGAGCGGCTCGGACGGCTCGATCTCGATCCGCCGGTAGCGCTTCAGACCGGTGGCGGCCGGGATCAGCTTGCCGATGATCACGTTCTCCTTGAGCCCGTTGAGGCGATCGATCTTGCCCTCCAGCGCGGCGTCGGTGAGCACCTTCGTCGTCTCCTGGAAGGACGCCGCCGACAGGAAGGAGTCGGTGTTCAGCGACGCCTTGGTGATCCCGAGGATGATCTCCTCGGACTGCGCCGGCTCGCCGCCCGCGTCCATCACCGCGCGGTTGATCCGTGCGTATTCCTGGCGATCGACGAACTGACCGGGCAGGAGGTCGGTGTCGCCCTTCTGGTCGACCCTGACCTTCTTCATCATCTGGCGCACGATCAGCTCGATGTGCTTGTCGTTGATGTCCACGCCCTGGGACTTGTAGACCTCCTGGACCTCGCGCACGAAGTACAGCTCGGTCTCAGTCCGTCCCCGGATGGCCAACAGCTCGTGCGGGTACAGCGAGCCCTCGTTGAGCTGCGTACCCGGCTCGATCCGCTGCCCGGATTCGACGAACAGCAGGGTCCGCCGCGGGAACGTGTTGCGGTGCTCCTCGCCGGCGTCGTCGGTGACGACGACGGTGATCGCCTTGTCGCTCTCCGGAATCGACACGACGCCGCCGACCTCGGAGATCTTGGCGAGGCCCTTGGGCTTGCGCGCCTCAAACAGCTCCACGACACGCGGCAGGCCGTGCGTGATGTCCGCGCCGGCGACGCCGCCGGTGTGGAACGTACGCATGGTCAGCTGGGTGCCCGGCTCGCCGATCGACTGGGCGGCCACGATGCCCACCGCGTCGCCGATCTGAGCCAGCTTGCCCGTGGCCATCGCCCTGCCGTAACAGGCCTGGCAGATGCCGGTCGGCGCCTCGCACTTGAGCACGGAGCGCACCGGGAGCGTGACCACCTGGCCCTTCTCGGTGTCCTCGGTCCAGGTCTCGACCAGGTCGGCGAACTCCGCCCGGTCGATCTCGGCGCCCTTCTGCACGATCACCCGGCCGCGCTTGGTGGCGAGCTCCGCCGCCGCGATCCGCCCGATCAGGTTGTCGTTGGGCTCCGGGGTCGGCCGCAGCAGCCGCGTCTCGGGGTCCACCTCGAGCTTGAACACCGGCATCTCGATGAACTCCTCGGTGCCGCAGTCCTCGCCGCGGATGATCACGTCCTGGGCCACGTCCACCAGACGCCGGGTGAGGTACCCGGAGTCCGCGGTCCGCAGCGCCGTGTCGGCTAGGCCCTTGCGCGCGCCGTGGGTCGAGATGAAGTACTCGAGCACGTCGAGGCCTTCCATGAAGTTGGCCTTGATCGGCCGCTCGATGATCTCCCCCTTCGGGTTGGCCATAAGACCGCGCATCCCCGCCAGCTGGCGGATCTGCTGGAAGGAGCCACGAGCACCCGAGTTGGCCATCATGAAGATCGGGTTGAGCTCGTCGAGGTTCTTCGTCATGGCCTTGGCCACCTCGTTGGTGGCCTCATCCCACAGCGTGGTGACCGCGTCGTGGCGCTCCTCCTGGTCCATCTCGCCGTCGGCGTACTGGGCCTCGATGTCCAGCAGTCGCTTGTCATAGCGAGCCAGGATCTCCGGCTTTGACGGCGGCACCTGCACGTCGTTCTTGGAGATCGTCACTCCCGCCTGGGTGGCGTAGTGGAAGCCGATGTCCTTGAACGCGTCGAGCACCTGCGAGATCGAGGGCGCCCCGTAGGCCTGCACGAGGTCGTCGACCAGCTTGGTCGTGTCCTTCTTCTTCATCGACCGGTTGATGAACTCGTACGTGCCGGGGTCGAACTGGTCGCCCAGCGCCTCGGCCAGCGCCCGCTCGATGCTGTCGTTGTAGATGATCCGGCCGACCGTGGTCAGCAGGTGGCCGCCCTCGCGCCCGACGTGACGGAACTCCGCCAGATCGTGGAGCTTGGTGACGCCGTGCTCGTAGGACCACTCCGCCTCCTGAGCCGTCCGGTACACGTGCGGCTTGGGGTCATGCGTGGCGGGATCGATCTGGGCCAGCGCCGTCTCGTCCGGACCGTAGGTCAGGTAATAGGCGCCGAGCACCATGTCCTGCGTAGGCGTCGCCAGCGGCGCGCCATGAGCCGGCGACAGGATGTTGTTGGCCGAGAGCATCAGGATCCGTGCCTCGGCCTGGGCCTCCGCCGAGAGGGGCAGGTGCACGGCCATCTGGTCGCCGTCGAAGTCGGCGTTGAAGGCGTGGCAGACGAGCGGGTGCACCTGGATCGCCTTGCCCTCGACCAGCACCGGCTCGAACGCCTGAATTCCGAGGCGGTGGAGCGTCGGCGCCCGGTTGAGCAGCACCGGATGCTCGTGGATGACCTCCTCGAGCACGTCCCAGACCTCGGGGATCATCGAGTCGACCATCTTCTTGGCCGCCTTGATGTTCTGCGCGGACTTGCGCTCGACGAGGCGGGCCATGATGAACGGCTTGAACAGCTCGAGGGCCATCAGCTTCGGCAGCCCGCACTGATGCAGGCGCAGCGATGGTCCGGACACGATCACGGAACGGCCGGAATAGTCAACGCGCTTGCCGAGCAGGTTCTGACGGAACCGCCCCTGCTTGCCCTTGAGCATGTCGCTCAGCGACTTCAGCGGCCGATTGCCGGGGCCCGTCACCGGGCGTCCGCGGCGGCCGTTGTCGAACAGCGCGTCGACGGCCTCCTGCAGCATCCGCTTCTCGTTGTTGACGATGATCTCCGGAGCGCCGAGGTCGAGCAGTCGCTTGAGCCGGTTGTTCCGGTTGATCACGCGGCGGTAGAGGTCGTTCAGGTCCGAGGTGGCGAAACGGCCACCGTCGAGCTGGACCATCGGACGCAGCTCCGGCGGGATCACCGGAACCGCCTCCAGGATCATCATCTCCGGCTTGTTGCCCGAGTTCATGAACGCGGAGACGACCTTCAGCCGCTTGACCGCGCGGGCCTGCTTCTGACCTTTGGCGGTCTTGACCTGGTCCTGGAGATCCTCGGCCTCGGCCTCGAGATCGACCTGCTGGAGCAGATCGCGGACTGCCTCGGCGCCCATGCCGCCGCGGAAGTACTCGCCGAACCCGAACGGTGAGCCGAACCGGTCCTTGAGCTCGCGGAACAGCGTCTCGTCATTGACGACGTCCTTGGCCTTCATCGTCTTGAACAGCTCCCACACCTGACGCATGCGCTCGGCGGCGTCCTCGATGTAGGCCTCGGTGTCATCGATGTCGGCCTGGAAGCTCTTGCGGAGCTCCTTGAGCATCTTCTCGCGCTCCTCGTCGGAGAGCTTGGCGATGTTCACCTCGAGCGTCTCCGCCCACAGGTGGTCCTCATCGGAGAAGTCACGGCCGGTCTTGCCGGTCTCCAGGTGCGCCTCGCGGCGGGCCAGGGACTCCTTGAGCTCAAGGACGCGCTCTTCCTTCTCGGCCGCGTAGGCGTCCAGCACCTTGAGCACGTCGCCCTCGAGCGACTCCACGTCACGCGCGCGAGCCTCGTCGTCGACCCAGGTGACCATCGAGGCGGCGAAGTAGAGGACCTTCTCGAGCTCCTTGGGAGCCATGTCGAGCAGGTAGCCGATCCGGCTCGGCACGCCCTTGAAGAACCAGATGTGGGAGACGGGAGCGGCGAGGTCGATGTGGCCCATGCGCTCACGGCGAACCTTCGAGCGGGTCACTTCCACGCCGCAGCGCTCGCAGACGATGCCCTTGTAGCGGACGCGCTTGTACTTGCCGCAGTAGCACTCCCAGTCCTTGGTCGGACCGAAGATGCGCTCGCAGAAGAGGCCATCCTTCTCGGGCTTGAGCGTCCTGTAGTTGATGGTCTCCGGCTTCGTTACCTCACCCGAGCTCCACGAGCGGATCTGCTTGGAGGAGGCGAGGCCGATCTCTATGGCGTCGAAGTTATTGATGTCAATCATGCGTGTGCTTTCTCTTGAAAACTAAGTGCGCGGGCGACGGGAGGCGGGTGGCGGAGTACTCCTGGGAGATCGCCCCCCGGGCGATCTCCCGACTGAATCGCCCTCTGGGCGATTCAGCGTCGCCCTCAGGGCGACTCGGCAACGCCGTCGGCTTCGCCGGCTCCGACGTCGGCCTCGAGCATCGGATCGGCGACCGACTCGAAGTCGTCCTCGACGAGGTCCTCGCCGGGAACCAGATCCGGGTCCTCGGTCTCGGCTTCCTCCTCGGAGGCCTCGACCGTCTCGCCTTCGTGCTCGACCGCCTCGTCCGCGGCGCCGTCGACGCCGTCGGTGGATCGCACGCCGCTCAGGTCGATGCCGAGCTCCTCGGCCGCCCGCAGCAGGTCGTCGTCCTCCTCGCGCATCTCGGCGCGCTCGCCCTCCTCGGAGACGACGTTGACGTCGAGCGCCAGCGACTGCATCTCCTTGAGCAGGACCTTGAACGACTCGGGGATCGACGGCTCGGCGATGTTCTCGCCCTTGACGATCGCCTCGTAGGCCTTCACGCGGCCGACCGTGTCGTCGGACTTGATCGTCAGCATCTCCTGCAGGGTGTAGGCGGCGCCGTAGGCCTCGAGCGCCCAGACCTCCATCTCGCCGAAGCGCTGACCGCCGAACTGCGCCTTACCGCCCAGCGGCTGCTGGGTGACAAGCGAGTACGGGCCGGTCGAGCGGGCGTGGATCTTGTCGTCGACGAGGTGCAGCAGCTTCAGGATGTACATGTAGCCGACCGTCACCTGCTGCTCGAACGGCTCGCCGGTGCGACCGTTGAACAGCGTCATCTTGCCCGACGCCTGCTCACCGTCCCGCCGGCTCTTGTCCACGTCCATCCGGATCTTGCCGGTGTGCTCGTCCTGCCAGCGGACCAGGGCCTCGTCGACGTCAGCCACAGTGGCCCCGTCGAAGACCGGCGTGGCCACGTAGACCTTCCCGACCCCGCCATCGGGGCGGCGTCCGCCGTTTGAGGCCTGCTTGTGGGCCTCGGAGCCGTCGTCGTACCACCCCTGAGCCGCGGCCCAACCGAGGTGCGTCTCGAGGATCTGCCCGAGGTTCATCCGGCTCGGCACGCCGAGCGGGTTGAGGATCACGTCGACCTGCGTCCCGTCCTCCAGGAACGGCATGTCCTGGACATCGACGATCTTGGAGATGACGCCCTTGTTGCCGTGACGGCCGGCCAGCTTGTCGCCCTCGGCGATCTTGCGCTTCTTGGCCACGAACACGCGGACCAGGTCGTTGACTCCGGGCGGCAGATCGTCGCCCTCGTCGCGGCTGAAGGTCTTGACGTCGATCACGACGCCGCCCTCGCCGTGCGGGACCTTGAGCGAGGTGTCGCGGACCTCGCGCGCCTTCTCCTTGAAGATCGCGCGGATCAGCTTCTCCTCGGCGGTCAGCTCGGTCTCGCCCTTCGGCGTGACCTTGCCGACGAGCAGGTCGCCCGAGGCCACCTCGGCCCCGATCCGAACGATCCCGCGGTCGTCGAGGTTGCGCAGTGACTCCTCCGAACGGTTCGGGATGTCACGGGTGATCTCCTCGTCGCCGAGCTTCGTCGTGCGAGCGTCGATCTCGTACTCCTCGATGTGGATCGAGGTGAGCTCGTCGTCCTGGACCAAGCGCTTGGACAGGATGATCGCGTCCTCGAAGTTGTAGCCCTCCCAGGACATGAAGGCGACCATCAGGTTCTTACCCAGCGCCATCTCGCCCATGTCGGTGGCCGAGCCGTCGGCCAGCACCTCGCCGGCCTCCACCGTCGTGCCGACCGAGACGATCGGCTTCTGGTGGATCAGCGTGCCCTGGTTGGAGCGCATGAACTTCTGCAGCTCGTACTCGTCATGGCTGCCGTCGCTCGCCTCGATCCCGATCTGCTCGGCATCGACGTATGCGACGGTGCCGGCGTTCTTGGCCAGCACCACGTCGCCCGTGTCGATGGCTGCGCGGCGCTCCATTCCGGTTCCGACCAGCGGCGCGTCGGTGACCAGCAGGGGCACGGCCTGACGCTGCATGTTCGAGCCCATCAGGGCGCGGTTGGCGTCGTCGTGCTCGAGGAACGGGATCATCGCCGTGGCGACGGACCAGATCTGCTCCGGGGAGACGTCGATCAAGTCGACGTCATCGGCCGAAACGGTCACGTACTGACCCGCCTGGGTGCGGCAGATGATGTCGTCGCCGATCAGGCGGCCGTTCTCGTCCAGGGGCGCGTTCGCCTGGGCGATGATGCGCTCCTCTTCCTGGGTCGCGTCGATCCGGACGATCTCGTCGGTGACCCGGCCGTCCTTGACCACGCGATACGGCGTGGTGACGAACCCATGCTCGGAGATCTCGGCATAGGACGAGAGCGAGCCCATCAGGCCGATGTTCGGGCCTTCCGGCGTCTCGATCGGGCACATCCGGCCGTAGTGGGTCGGGTGCACGTCTCGCACCTCGATCGGCGCGCGCTCGCGGGTCAGACCGCCGGCGCCGAGGGCGGAGAGCCTTCTGCGGTGGGTCAGGCCGGACAGCGAGTTGGTCTGGTCCATGAACTGAGAGAGCTGGCTGGAGCCGAAGAACTCCTTCAGCGCGGCCACCACCGGGCGGATGTTCACGATCGTCTGCGGGGTGATCGTGTCGGCGTCCTCGGTGGTCAGGCGCTCGCGCACGACGCGCTCCATCCGGTAGAGGCCGATCCGGAAGGCCTCCTGGATCAGCTCGCCAACGGTCCGCAGCCGGCGGTTGCCGAAGTGCTCGTACTCGTCGAGGTGATCCTGGATCGGCTCCCGCGGCATCGAGATCGCCTCGGCGGCGAAATCCTTGATCTCGTCACCCGGCTCCTCGGGCATGCCGAGCCACTTGGGCAGGGAGACGAGCTCCTTGACCAAAGCGATGATGTCGTCGTGAGTCAGCGTCCGGGTCTCGAGGTCGATCTCGAGTCCGAGCCGCGAGTTCAGCTTGTAGCGGCCGACCCGCGTCAGGTCGTAGCGCTTGGGATCGAAGAACAGCTGGTGCAGCAGCGACTTGGCCGCGTCGATCGACGGCGGCTCACCCGGGCGCTGCTTCTTGAACAGCTCGATCAGCGCGCCCTCTTCGGTGCGCGTGGCCTCGGCGTCGGCGTCGAGGGTCTGCCGGATGTAGAGCGAGTTGTCGAACAGGCTGAGGATCTCCTCGTCCGACGAGTAGCCCATCGCCCGCAGCAGCACGCTCACCGGGAGCTTGCGCTTGCGGTCGATCCGGACGTAGACGCGACCCTTCTTGTCGATCTCCAGTTCGAGCCACGACCCGCGCGCGGGCATCAGGTTGGCGATGAAGACCTGCTTCTCGCGGTCCTTCGGCTCCATCACATACGCGCCCGGCGAGCGCACGAGCTGCGTGACGACCACGCGCTCGGTGCCGTTGATGATGAACGTGCCGCGCTCGGTCATCCATGGGAAGTCGCCCATGAACACCGACTGCTCTCGGATCTCGCCCGTCTCCCGGTTGATGAACGCCACGGTCACCGTCAGCGGCCGGGCATAGGTCAGGTCCTTCTCACGGCACTGCTCCAGGTTCGCGATCGGCTCGTCGAACGTGAACTCGCCGAACTGGACGGCGAGGTTGCCGGTGTAGTCCTCGATCGGCGAGATGTCGTCGATCGTCTCGCGTAGGCCACCGCCGTCGGGGTCGGTCAGCCAGGCGAACGACTTGCGCTGGATATCGATCAGGTTGGGGACTTCAAGGACCTTGTTCAGGCGCGCGAAACTGCGGCGCGTCCGGGGGGCGTGAGCGGTTGCCAAGACGGCGACTCCTCGGGCGGTTCGAGACGAGAGAAAAGTTGCGCTGCCGAGAGCCGGGGAGCTCTCATGCACGCGACCAACAAAAATAGCACACGGCAATGACGCCCTGTGCAGGACCGTCCAGCTCTCACGGACCCCGCCCCGGGATCACCGCGTATGTGGCGCGGCGCCGTGCAAATGGGCGGCTACGACTATCGGCTGACGCGGGCAGTTTACGGGGAAATCGCTCGCGTGGCAAATCCCCGAGCGAGATCGAGGCAATTGTCACACCGCTTTCCGGTCCCAGGGGATAAGCTGGCGGCGCAGCGGGGGCGGACGGGCCGGGGCTCGCATCCGCCGCCGAAACAAAAACCGGGAGGCTTCACATGTCTGACGCACGCACGCGTGCATCAAGGCTCGCGCGGCTCGCCACGGCGAGGCTGTACGCGTCCTTGAGGAAACCACGTGGTCTGCGCTGGCGCGCGGCCGCGATCGGAGTACTGGTCGGCCTGGCCACTCCGGCGCTGATGCTGGCTCCGCAGGCGGCTTCGGCCGCGGGCCGGACCTACTCCGCGACGATCTCGCCGACCGTGGCGAAGACGGGCTCGACCACGACCTACACGGTCACCATCACCAACAGGTCGCCGATCGGCAGCCTGATCGGGATGAAGTCCGCCACGATCACGGTCCCGAGCGCCTTCACCGTCATCAGCGTCGGCGCACCATCGCCGTCGTCCTGGACGGCATCGCGATCGGGCAACACGATCACCCTCTCGTCGGGGACCGTGCTGCCGGGGTCATCTATCAGCGTCCCGATCACCGCGAAGGCCGCAGCCTCGCCCGGTGGCTACACCTGGGTCACGAGCTCGTCGGGGGCGCTTGGTCCGTTCACGCGCGTCGGGCCCGATCCATCGGTGACCGTGGCCACCGCAGCCGCGGTCGTGGTCTGCAACCCCAATACGCCGTGCATCTCGCCCACGCTTTCGGCGGGGGCGTCTCCCACCGCCTTGGCCACCGACGCCCAGGTCACCGCTCAGTCCGGACCGCAGGCCGACGTACTGAGCGTTGTCCTGCCCGATCCGACGGCGGCCCGGATGCTCTGCCAGCAGACCAACGGCACGTTCGGGCAGATCGTCACGTGGAACGTGACCAGCCGCACTTCGACGCTCACCTACACGGTCCATCCGACCGATCCCAACTACACCTACGACCTCGGCGATACGTGCTTCGGATCGACGCAACAGTTCCCCGGAGCGGCGCAGAACCCGGCCAACGGAAACGAGTGGGAGGGAACGCTGCCGTTCTGCTCGACCTACACGGAGAGCGGCCCGGTGACCAACCCGCCGCCGTGCGTGCAGTCGATCGTCACCACGCCGTTTGACAGCGACAACGACGGGGACTCGGCCCATCCCGATGAGGACGACGCTCCGATCGTCACCGTGACGGTCAGCGCCCCGCAGGGCGACCCCAAGTTCACCGGCTGAGCGTCGCCGGTCATTCACTCCGGGTGCGGTCGCCGGCGCGACCGCACCCGGCGCCCTGGGAAGCCGGAATTCAGAGCCTCGCGTTGCTGGCCGTGGCGCGGCGGCGCGGGCATGAACGGCGGTAGACTAGGGGCCGAGGCGAGCCGTCTCGGGCCCGTTCTAATGGCTTTGCTTGGGGGCGAGTCTTTGCCGCAACGCATAGAAGCCAGCACGGGGACGTACGATCGGTACGTCCCAAGGATGCTGCTGGGGCGCCTGGAGACGGCGCCCGACATGCCCGTGGAGACGCTCGACGCCACCGTCGTGTTCGTCGACATCTCCGGCTTCACCAAGCTTTCCGAACGTCTCGCGCGCAGCGGCAAGGAGGGTGCTGAGCACCTCACCGATGCCATCAATACTTGCTTCACGGCACTGCTGGCCGATGCCTACGCCGCGGGGGGCGCCCTGCTGAAATTCGGCGGCGACGCCCTCCTCGTGTGGTTTGGGGGGGAACACCATCCCGAGCGCGCGTGCACGGCAGCGGTGGCGATGCGACGCACGCTACGACAGGTCGGCCGGATCCGCGCTGGGCGCTCGGAGGTCACCCTCCGGATGTCTGTGGGCGTCCACAGCGGCGATTACCAGCTGTTTCTGGTCGGCGGCTCGCATCGTGAGTACGTCCTCGGCGGACCAGCGGCAAGTGAGGTGGTCGGGATGGAGGCGCTGGCCGATCCCGGTCAGATCCTGGTCAGTGCCGCCACGGCCAATCGGCTTCCCGAGCGCTGCCGCGGGGCCGCGAGCGGGCCCGGGGTGGTGCTTGCCCGTGCGCCAGAGGTCACCTATCCGCCGCCGGTCGAGACACCGGGCCGCCCCGGCGACGACGCCGTGGCGAAGTGCCTGTCCACGGAGATCCGCGCTCACGTGCGCGCCGCACCGGCCGCGCCGGAGCACCGAACGGCGACGATCGCGTTTCTTCAATTCGGCAAGCTGGACGAAACGATCGTGGAGGCCGGGCCCGAGGCGGCCGCCATGGCGCTCGATCGGCTCGTGCGGGTCGCCCAAGACGCCGCGGACCGCTATCGCGTGTGTTTCCTCGGCTCAGACGTTACGGGCGGTGGTGGCAAGTTGATCTTCTCGGCGGGTGCTCCCTGCGCGGTGGGAGATGACGAGGAGCGCATGCTGCTGGCGCTCAGGCAGATCGTCGACGCCGAACTGCCCCTTCCGGTGAAAATCGGCGTCAATCGGGGCCCTGTGTTTGCCGGTGAGATCGGCCCTCCCTATCGCCGTACCTACACGGTCATGGGAGATACCGTCAACCTCGCCGCGCGGCTCATGGCCAAGGCGCCTCCGGGGAGGATCTATGCGACCCGCGGCGTGCTCGACCGGTCGCGAACGCAATTCGAGACGACTGAGCTCGAGCCCTTCTCAGTCAAGGGCAAGTCTCAGCCCGTCGAAGCTTGGGACGTCGGACCGGCCTGCCGGGCCGTGCATGCCCAAAATGCCAAAGGCGTTCTGCCGCTGGTGGGTCGCGAGCAGGAGGTGGCGGCGCTTCGTCAGGCGGTTGCCCGAGCCGAGGCCGGAATGGGCACCCTGGTGGAGATCGTCGGCGAAACTGGAAGCGGGAAGTCGCGGCTGCTGAGCGAGGTGCGCGAGATGGCGTCGGAGCTTCGCTTCGTGCACACCACGTGTGAGACCTATACACAGGAGACCTCATACGTCGGCTGGCGCGACCCCCTGCGGCAGCTCCTCGACCTGAGCTGGGAAGATTCGGATGAGGTGGTGCTCACGCGCCTGCGCGGCGAGCTCGAGGCGCAGCATCCGGATCTCCTGCCCTGGCTGCCGCTGCTGGCGATCGCCATCGATGCTGATGCGCCCCCCACTCCCGAGGTGCAGCAGTTGGCCCCGGGCGCTCGCGTGGCCACGCTCCACGAGGTCGTCTTGCAGTTCCTCGCGCCAGCCTTCGAAATTCCGACCCTTGTAGAGATCGAACACGCGCATGTGATGGACGAAGCCTCCGCCGCACTGCTGTCCGCCCTGGCCAAGAGAATCGACTCCACCGCCTGGGCCGTGGTGGTGACACGCCGCGACGTGGATGGCGGAGGGTTCGTCGCCCCGGACGGGGATCACGTCAGGCTCGAACTCGGCCCGCTCACGCCAGAGGAGACGGTGAGGCTTGCCGAGGCTAGTCCCGAAGCCGAAGTGGTCCCTCCGTACGTGGTGCAGCTCGCGGTCGAGCGCTCAGGGGGGAGCCCTGAATTTCTGCTCGACCTGCTGGCGGCCGCGGCCGGCGGTTCGGAGTCACTACCCGACAGCGTGGACGCGGCGGCAACTGCCCGCATCGACGCGCTCGACCCGGGCGATCGCGCGCTCGTGCGCCGCGCTGCCGTCCTCGGTCTCAGCTTCCACTCCGGACGTCTGCGCGATGTGCTCGAGGACGATGAGCCCGAGCCCGACACGGCCACTTGGACACGGCTGGGGTCCGTGTTCGCGCGCGACCCGGATGGCCACGTCCGGTTCAAACGTCCGGCTCTCCGTGAGGCCGCCTACGAGGGTCTCCCGTTCCGGACGCGCCGTGCGTTGCATGCGGCCGTAGCGGCCAGTTTGGAGCAGGAGCTGGGACGAGACGCCGACGCCGACCCCGCGGTCCTGTCGCTGCACTTCATCCGCGCGGGCGACAACGCTCGGGCGTTCGAGTACGCGCGGCTCGGGGCCGAGCGTGCCACCAGCCGATTTTCCCACGGCGACGCCGCGCGGCTCTACCGGAGGGCGATCGACGCCGGGTGGGGCTCGGGAATCGAGCCCGAACAGCTGGCCGCGGTGTGGGAGCGCCTCGGGCTGGCGCTGCGTCGCACCGGTGAGCCGAAAGCTGCCGCCGAGGCCTTCTCGGTGGCGCGGCGGCTGTTTGGCGACCGGTCCCCGCTCGACGAGGTTCGGCTCCTCTATCGCCATGCTCGGGTCGCGGAAAGACGGGGCGGCCTGACGGCCGCGGTGCGGTGGGTCAATCGCGGACTGCGTGCGCTCGAGCGGCTCGAGCCGCAGGACGCACAGGCCTGGCGGGCTCGCCTGGGGTCGGTGCTGGCCGGGATCCGGATGCGACAGGGACGCTTGAACGAGGCGGCCTCGCTGTCTCGCAGCGCCATCGACGACGCCGAGGCGACGGGCGAGCTTCGCGCGCTCGCGCACGCGTGTTACATCCTCGATTACTCGCTGATCCAGACCGACCGCCCCGCCGAGGCCACCTACTCACCGCGCGCCCTCGAGATCTACCGGCGTCTGGGCGATCCTGAGAAGGAGTCGCGGGTGCTGAACAACCTCGGCGCGTTCGCTCACTTCGAGGGCAATTGGGACGAGGCGATCGACCTCTACCAGCAGGCGGGGGCCTGCAGCGTGCGAGCGGGAAATGTCGCCGATGCCGCCTACACCGACTGCAACATCGGCGAGATCCTCTCCGATCAGGGGCACCTCGCCGACGCCGCCGAGTACCTGCGGCGGGCGATCCGGATCTGGCGCTCCACCGGCGACGAGCAGGGGGTCGCCTGGGTCAAACTCCTGCTCGGGCGCTTGGAGGTGCGGGCGTCGCGCCAGGACAACGGAGTGGCCTTGATCCGCGAGGCGTTCAGCGAGTTGGCCAGTATGCGCTTGGACGCCGATGCCAACCTTGCGGTAGCGCTGCTCGCCGAGGCGGAGCTCTTCGGCGGGCACGCGGCGCGTGCCCTCGAGCTCGCCGACGGGGTTCTGAGCTCCCCGTATCGCAATACGGCACTGATCCGGCGGGTGCGCGGTTTCGCCTACCAGCGCCTGGGACGGGTCCGCGAGGCCGAGCTCGAGTTCGCCGCCTCGCTGGAGGCCGCTCGGCAGCACCGGTCGGGATACGACATCGCCGCCGCCCTTCAGGCGCTCGACGTGCTGGGGCCGCCGGATCCCGCACGCTCGCAGGAACTGGTGGCGATGCTCGAGCGCACCAGGATCGTCCACCTGCCGACACCCGCCATGGACACGGATTATCTGACCGCCGTGTGAGCCGCGGCGGTCAGCCGATCAGCCGTGGACGCGCGGATCGCCCGGTAGGCCGGCGGGAACGAACGCGGTGAGAGCGACACTCGCCGGATGCGTGTGCGCCACGCGACTCTTGATGCACGGGCCGGTGATCGTGCCCTGGGTCGGGCAGTTCGGCAGCAGGCCGACGTACTCCACTGTGCCGGTGGACCATACCGTTCGCGTCGCCGGTGCCCCGGACCGCGTCTTGAACTGGTACGGGGCCCCGTAGCACAGCTGGAACGCGCTGAGCGGGTGCCCTTTCGGGTTCATGATGCTGTAGACGATTGTCTTCGTCCGGGTGGTCGCGGAGGCGTTGAAATAGATCCAGCCGACCCCTTGCGCTTGGTACCCAGCGCAGGCGAGCTCGGGCCCGGCATTCAGCGATACGGCGAGCGTACCGGCGTCCGACGCGTTCGGATTGAACCCGGCAGTCACCGACACGTTGATGCTCGTGTTGCTGACGGCGCCGGCGCAGTTCACGTTCTCTGAGCACGTCACGACCACGTTGTTGACGTCGAACGGCGACGAGGTCGCCGACGTCAGCCCCGGGCTCGTGGCCGTGAGCGTATCGCCGAGGCCGGCCTTGTTCACGGTCAGATTATTGAAGGTGGCGACGCCGTTAACGGCGTTGACCGTGGTGGTGCCGCCGAGGGTCGCGCCCGTCGGGTTGCTTTTGAGTGAGAGGGTCACCGGGGCGCTTGAGCCGGTGACGATGTTCCCCATGGAATCGACGACGTCGACCGTTACCGGCGGCCCCGTGGGACTGTAAGCGGTGCCCGAGATCACTTGGCCGACCTTCGCGTTGGTTGGCTGCGTAGCGAACTTGAGCGCGGTGGCGGGGTTCGAGGCCGGCGTGACGGTGTAGTTGCTCGTCGCCATTCCGCTCTGCCCATCCTGGCTATTGGCTGTCACCGTGAATGTGTGCGGACCAGTGGTCGACGTGTCGATCGGACTTCCGTTGGGGACCGTGCCGACACAACCGCCCGTGGTGAGAAGTCCCGGTCCCCCGGGGGCTTCCGCGCAGCTATAGCTCGCGTTTACAACCTGTCCCTGCGTATAGGTCGCGTTGTTGGGAGGCGTCGTGATCGTCGCCGTCGGCGGGCCGACAGCGGTGACTGTCTCGCTGCCACACAGGCTAGTCGATGCGTTGTTGTTGGTATCGCCGCTGTAGGACGCCTGCCAGTAGTAGGTGCCCGCCGTGCTGAACGTGATGGGGTCGGAGTCCGGGACCGTGCCGCCGGTGATCGTCTTGGTCCCGGCGTCGGCGAACTGGGTCGTGCACGCTGCGTCGGAGTAAACCTTGTAGTTGACCGTTCCAGTAGCTGTCGCGGCATTGGCCCCGCTCAGCGTGGCGGAGTCGGTGACGGCGGTGGACAACGGGACCGTGATCGTCGCGCCCGACTGGCCGCCGCCCGACAGCGACGTGTTGACCGCCGTCCCGCTGATCAGGCTCCCGGCCTGGAGGAAGACGGCGGAGTCAAGTGCGCCGTCGGATGTGTCTGCGATGGCCAGCTTCATGTGGTTTGTCTGTCCCGCGGTCACGCTCGCCGTGCAGGTCAGGACAGTCGTGAGGCCGTCCATCTGAGAGTCGATACTTGGCGACGGCTGGACGTTGTCGCGGAAGTACTGCGGGTTATGCGCGGTCGTGTCGCCGCCCGACTGGTCATTCCCGTTGTTGATCGTGTTGACCGAAACCGGTTGACTCGTGCTCGGCACGAGCGCACAGTTCTGATTGTTCACAAAGAAGCCGAACACGTCGTTGAACCCCGTGTTGGCGTAGTCGCTGTACTCCTCGGAGGAGAAGACATAGCTGAACTGCACGGTCGATTGTTGTGGGACGAAGTCGAACTGCAGGACCGCTGCGTCCTGGGTCGAGCTGCCCGTGAGGGTGTCGAGGTTCGAATCTCCCGGAAGGCCGAAATCCGTAGAGTTGTCCGTGCCGGACGGGCCCGCGGGGTTTGACCCGATGGCCTCGTAGCAGGTATTCGGCCCCTCGACACCCTGTGAGCATGCTGAGTCGGTCGAGTACGTCTGCACCTTGCCCGTGTCGAGCACGATGCCCGAGTCGAAGCCGATGCTGCTGGTGCCACCGGTGAACATGCCCCCAGCGCGATTGTCACCCGTGTAGGCGACGTTCGAGACGCTCACACCGCTCCCGGCCAGCGATTGAGCCATCGCGGTTGCCGTCGAGCCGTTGTTCAAGTCGGTGACCGCGAACGCTGACGACAGGGCGTTGCCCGCAGAGGCAGATATCGCGAAGGGATGGGCCGTAGCTGCTGACGGTCCTGAGGTCGCCCCCGAGCCTCGGGCGGGCTGTGGTCCTCCGCTGGCGGTCGAACCAGCCCGAGCGAGCGGGGACACGAGCGCTAGCACGAGCGCCGTGGCCGCCAGCGCCAGGAATGCAGCCCGGACGGGTGCGGCCAGACTACGCCGTCCTCGCGGATGCGTTGAGTGCTTAGACTCCATTTCGACCACCCCGGTTGACGGCGGCATTGCCCTCGTGGCGCGCATAGTACGGCCATCAGAAGTCAAAAGCAATGGTGTGGTTTGCGGAGCTTCTGGTAGCGACAGCTCCGGGGATGGCGCTGCCGACGACAGCGCAGGAGCGGAATTCCGGCGTGTTGTCTGCGATCCGGTCGTGTCCCGGTACTCTGTGCGCTGAAAAGGACGGCGAGCTGAGGGGCACTCGTTCGCCGCCGCCCATTAATCGGAGGGTTTCGCATGTTCTCAGCACGCCTGCGCGCACCACGGTTAGCGCAGTCCACCGCGACGAAGCTTGCCGCGTTCTCGTCCAAGGCACGGAATGCGCGCCCGCGCGCGGCCACTATCGGGTTGGTCATCGCCCTTGCCACGACGGGTCTCGCGCTCGTTCCGCAGGTGGCCTCGGCGGTCGCGAACCCCTACTCGGCGTCGATCACGCCAAACGTCGCACAAGCCGGCTCGAGCTCGACGTTCACCGTCACGTTCACCAACAAGGCTTCAACCGCGGAGATCAAGAAGCTATCGGTCAAGGCCGCGACCGGCTTCACGGTCACCAGCGTCGGCGTTCCGTCGCCTGCGTCCTTCACGGTCTCACGCACGGGTAACGAGGTCACGCTCTCGGGGCTGCTGCGCCCCGGGGCTTCGGTGAGCATCCCGATCACCGCGACGGCGCCCACCACGCCCGGTGCCTATAAGTGGACCACCAAGGCATCGGGATCAACCGGGACGTTCATCAACACCGGCCCGGATCCATCCGTGACCGTGGCGCAGCAAGCCGCGGTCGTGCCGTGTAGCCCGGGCTCACCCTGCAGCTCGCCGACTCTGTCTGCCGGCGCATCACCGACGGCGCTGGCGACCGATTCGCAGGTCACGGCCCAGCCAGGCGCCCAGGCCGACCTGCTGACGGTCGTCCTCCCGGATCCGACCGCCGCCCCGCTGCTCTGCCAGCAGACGAACGGCAGCTTCGGGCAGATCGTCACCTGGAACGTCACGGCTCGCACGTCGACGCTGGTCTACACGGTCCATCCGACGACCATCGGCTACACCTACGACCTGAGCGACACCTGCTTCGGGTCCACGCTGCCGTTCCTCGATTCGAACGGGAACCCGGCGGTCCAGAACCCGGCCAACGGGAACGAGTTCGAGGGCACGCTGCCGTTCTGCACCGTGCCGGGCGAGCCGGGCCAGACCAATCCCCCGCCGTGCGTCGTGTCGATCGTGACGGTCCAGCAGCCCACCGACCCGCCGGCGGTCCAGGTGACCGTCAACGCGCCGCAGGGCGATCCCAAGTTCACCGGCTGAGCCGGACCTGACGTAGATCAACGGGGGCGGCCGCCGGCAGGCGACCGCCCCCGTTTTCTGCCCGAGCTAAACGGGTCCCGGAGCTGGCGATCGCCGTGACGCCGGCCTCGCCGAGCTAGACCGCGAGTGCCTCGGGCCTGCCGCTCGGCAGATCGGGGGACGGCTCGATCGGAAGCTCGGGTAGGGACTCGATCTGCAGGCGCGCGAGGATCGCGTCACGCTCGCGGGCGCGAGCCGGGTCGCTGTCCAGCCGCTCGATCGCGTCGAGCGACGCCGCCATGTCATAGAGGGCCTCACGTTCGCGGGCCGCTGCCAGCGAGGCGGTCAGTGCGTCCTGCGCCCGGTCGAGCTCGCCGATCCGGGCCAGGGCGATCCCCCTGACCCGCTCCAGCAACGGGGTCAGGCGATCGGCGCCGGCCAGCAGCTTGCCGGCGATGGTCAGAGCCCGGTCAGCATCCCCGCCGATCGCCTCGGCCTCGGCCAGCAGCGCGTCGGCGAACTCCGCATAGCTGCGGTCGCCGAACCGGTGCAACGACTCGGTGGCGTCCCGCAGCAGCGCGAGGCCGTCGTCGTGGCGGCCCGCCCTCACCTCGAGGCGGCCGAGCAGCGCGGCGCCGTATCCGACCGAGCCCCGATCCTCGGTGGCCAGCCACAGCCGGTGGGCGCGCCGGAAGTGCTTCGCCGCCTCGTCGTAGCGGCCGCGGTCGCAGAGGATCTCGCCGATGTTGCAGTGCACGGTGGCCACCTCGGCGGGGTCGCCGGCCCGTTCCCGATGCTCGGCGGCCAGGCGATAGAACTCGATCGCGTCGTCCCATTCCCAGCGCAGGTAGGCGAAGCCGCCGAGGTTGTTAAGGACGTTGGCCTGCTGCTCCAGGTCTCCGAGGCTCGCGTAGATCTCCAGCGCGCGGACGGAGTGGATCGCCTCCTCCTCGCGGCCGGACTCGAACAGCACCAGATCCAGGATGTAGCACGCATACGCGAGCGCGCGCTGCTCCCCGACCGCCTCGGCCTCGAGAATCGCCATCCGGCAAAGCGACTCGGCCTCCTCGTAGCGGCCCTGACGCTCCTTGGTATAGGCCAGGCTGCCCAGTAGCTGGGCCCGTAGGCCGCGAGCCTCCGGGTCGTCGGCATTCTCCAGGTTGCGCAGCCCGCGCCGGGCCCAGCGAACCGCCCCGCTGAGCCGTTCGGCCCGACGAGCGATCAGGGTATGGCGATGCAGGAGCCGGGCCTGGGCCAGCGGATCGCCGCCCACCAGCGATCGGGCGCGCGTGAAGGCCTGGGTGGCCGCGGTCAGCTCTCCGGTCCGCTGCAGCATGTCGCCCAGCGCCTCCCAGGCGGCGGCCAGCTCGGGCGTCGAGGCCCCGTCGAGGCGACCCGCCTCGATCGCACGCCGGTAGAGCCTGGCCGCGTCGGCATGGGCGTACCGGTCGCGAGCCCGCTCGGCGCCCTCGCGCGCGTACTTCCAGGCCCGCTTGTAGTCGCCGGCGACCATGAAATGCAGCGACAGGATCGCGGGATCGGCATCGACGTCGTGACCGCTCTCCTCCTCCAGCGCCTGCGCAACCTGCTGGTGCAGGCGCCGCCGCAACCGGAACGGCAGTGCGTCATAGGCCACTTCGCGCAGCGCGGGTCGCTTGAACCGCACGTGCCCGTCGGGGTCCCGCGCGAAGATGCCCTGCAGCCGCTGCCAGATCGGCTCATCGACCTCGAGAGCGTGGGGCTCCTGGACGTCGCGCAGCCGGCCCGAGTGGAAACTGAGTCCCAGCACCGCCGCTCGGCGCACGAGCTCGCGGTCTCCGGGATCGAGCGCGTCGATCCGGGCGCTGGCCGCCGAGTCGATGCTGTCGGGCAGCGTTTCCGTGCCGCTGGCCGCAGCGGCTAGCAGATCGAGCAGGAACTCGGGACTGCCTCCAGCGCGTTCGACGGCCATCTCGAGCATGTGCGGCGGAACCAGCTCCGCCTCCGGCGTAGCCTCCGCGAGCGCGACCGCGTCCTCGTAGGACAGCGGTCCGAGATCTAGTCTGTGGCCGGTTCCCGGCGCCGCCGTGAAGCCGCCGGAAACGTCACGCCGGGTGACCAGCACCAGCCACGACGTTTCCCCGAGCTTGCCGGACAGGGCGCGCAGCAGCGCGGAGGAGGCCTCGTCCATCAGATGCGCGTGCTCGATCTGCACGAGCGTCGGCATTGCCAGGGCCGGCTCGATGAACTGCAAGACCACCTCGTGGAGCTTCGCCGCGCGGAACTCGGTCGAGAGGTGATCGACTTCGGGGGTGCTGGGCGCCTGCGCCGATAGTGCGATCGCCAGCAGGGGGAGCCACGGCAGCAGATCGGGCTGATCGCGCTCGAGCACGAGCTCGAGACGCTCGAGCACGACCTCATCCGAGTCCTCCCATGTGAGATCGAGCAATTGCCGGAGGGGGTCGCGCCAGGCGATGTAGGGAACCCCCGCCGTGAATGCCTCACAGGTCGCGTGCACGAACCGCATCTCCGGCCCGGCCCGGCGGGTTTCCGCCAGCAAGCGCGACTTGCCCGACCCTGTCTCCCCCACGATCTCGATGATGGCGCCGGCGCCCTCGCTCGCTCGCGCCACCGCGCCGCGCAGGATCTCCATCTCGCGGTCACGACCGATCAGGGGGATCCGCACCGGCGCCGCATCGCCGGAGGCCCGCCGCAGGGCGCCGCCGACCTCGGATGCATGCACGGGATGGATCTTCCCCTTGACCATGAACGGCTCGACCGCACCAAGCTGGAACTTGGTCTGGGAGCGATCGAGCACGCCGCCGGTCGCGTAGATCTGCCCCCAGGGGGCCTTCGCCATCAGTCGCGCGCCCAGGTTGACGGCGTCCCCCATGACCGTGTAGGTGCGGCGGTAGTGCGGCCCGATCTCCCCGGCGAACACATGCCCGCGGTTGACGCCGATCCGAACCGGCAGCGAGGGCCGCGCGTCGATCACCTGACGCAGCGCCAGCAGCATCCGCTCCTCGTCGTCGCCTAGGACTCGCGGCGCTCCCGCGGACAGCAGCAGCTTGCCGCCGGCGCCCGCGACATCGGAGCCGAGCAGGCACACGTTGTAGCGATCCGTCGCATCTTGGACGATCCGCATCAGCTCGTCGAGCGCCTGCGCCGCGGCCGCGGCGCCCTTGGCCGCAATCAACTCGTCGGTCCCCCCGAACTGAACGAAGGCGACGGTCGCTGTCCGGTGCTCAGGGAGCTCCGAACCGGTGAGTGCGTGCGCGCGGACCTCGGTCGACAGGCATTCAGCGATCAGCGCGTCGGTCGGCCGGGCCGGAGGTTCGGCGGGGGCGGGATAACGTAGCGCCGGGGCCCGGGCCAGCAACACGCCCGGCCCCAGCGCCTCGCCGAGGCAGCGGTCCGGCAGTAGCGCCGCGGTCGCCGGGCTGAGCAGGATCTGACCAGCCGATGCGGCACCCTCCATCATCACCACCTCGGTGGCGGCGGGTCCGGCGATCACGTACTCGCGATGCGAGCCGCCGACCAGGAAGGTGTCGTAGGCGCCGCTGTGCACGCCGACCGACATCCGCAGCACGATGTTTCCCGAGCCGGCGCGGATTCGGCCGACCGACCGCAACGTACGGCGCATCGCCACGGCCGAGGAGCAGGCCCGGTTCGGGTGGCCGAGCCCCTCGAACCAGAGCAGCAGCGCGTCCCCCCCGAACTTCAGCAGCGACCCGCCGTTGGCGTACGCGTCGGCCAGCAGCGCCGAGAAGCAGGAGTTGATCGTGTCGGTGAGGTGTTCGGCGCCCTCCTTGCCGAACCGGGCGAGTCGCTCCGACAACCGCGTGAACCCGGAGATGTCGACGAAAACGACGGTGCCGTCGAGCGTCTGGACGAGCGCTTCAGGGTCCGACGCAAGACGCTGAAGGAGCACCCGCGGTAGATATGGGTCCAGCTTCCCCGTGTTCGAATCCACAGCTCGCCCTCGGAGCACAGTCCATGCTCGGCCAAACGCCGAGCTCGGCAGTAGGACAAGGAGGGTAGGGCAACTGGCGGCCGGGCGGGCGTGACATTTGTCAGGCCCGCCACCGGCCGATCACGACTACTTCAGTTCGACGGTGCCCCCGGCCTCTTCGATGTCGGCCTTGAGCTTCTCGGCCTCGGCCTTCTCGATGCCCTCCTTGACCGGCTTGGGGGCCTCGTCGACGAGCGCCTTGGCCTCCTTCAGACCCAGTCCGGTAGCCGCGCGGACGACCTTGATGACCTGGATCTTCTTCTCGCCCGGGCCGGTCAGGATCACGTCGAACGCGGTCTGCTCCTCGACCTCGGGCGCGGCGCCGTCACCGGCTCCCTGCGCCGGGCCGGCCATCACGGCCGCTTGGGCCGAGACGCCGAAGGCCTCCTCGAGCGCCTTGATGCGCTCGGAGAGCTCCAGCACGGAGATTCCCTTGAGTTCGTCGATCCACTCTTCAGTAGTAGGCATGGTTCCTCCTTATGCGTCGGACGGTTCCGCGTCCGACGCGGCCTCGCCTTCAGGGTGTTCAGATTCAGTTGATGTCGCCTCGGGCTCCGCGGCGTCGGGCGCCGCCGCCTCGGGCTCCGCGGCGTCCGGCTCCGCGGCGTCGGGCGCCGCCACCGCAGTGGCGGCTTCCGGCTCGGGCTCGGCCGACGTGGGCGCCTCGGGCCCGGGCTCTGGGGCAGCTGGCGCCTCGGGCTCCGGAGCAGCCTCGGGCACTGCCGCAGCCGTCTCACCTTGCGCGGTTCCTTCGGTTACGGGCTCCGTCGCCGCCTCGGCCGGAACGGCCTCGGCCTCAGCCGGAGCCGCCTCGGCCTCAGCCGGAGCCTCAGCCGGAGCCGCGGTGTCCGCAGGAGCCGGCGCCGTCCCCGTGACCAAACCCTGGTCCGCGATCGCCTGCAGCTGGATGGCCAACCCCTGGATCAGGGCGTTCAGTCCGCGCACCAGGCCGGTCAGCGGCGAGGCGATCGTGCCGACGAGCTGCGCGTACAGGGTGTCGCGAGAGGGAAGGCGCGCGATCGAGCGGACGTCGTCGGCGCTGAGCACCGAGCCGCCGAGCATGCCTCCCTTGAACTCGAGGATGCCCAGCGCGCGGGCGGCATCGTTGAGCGCCTTGGCCGCGAGCGCCACGTCGCCTCGCACGAGCGCCAGCGCGGTCGGGCCCTCCAGCATCGGCCGCAGCTCCGAGGCCCCGGCCTTGTCGGCGGCGCGCTCGGACAGGGAGTTCTTGACCACGCGCAGGCGAGCGTCCGCGTCGCGGAGCTTCTCCCGCAGATCGGCCGCCTGGGCGACGGTCAGCCCGCGGTAGTCGACCGCGAAGATCGCCTCGGACGCGCCGATCTGCTCGGCGATCTCGTCTACGACTGCTGCTTTTTGGTCTCGGTTCATGGTCCTCTCAAGCAAAACGCCCGCTCGTCGGCGGGCGTCGATGGCAAGCGGTCAAACGGACCGGTTGCTTCGAGGCTCCGCCTGCCCCGGTCTCACGCGCAGAATGCCGCCGGAGGTCTCGGGCTTCGTCTCTCTGAATAAACAGTTGCAGTCTAGGCGGCCGCAGGCTCCTCGACGATGTCACGGGTTCGCGAGGGGTCGACCTTGATGCCCGGTCCCATCGTCGTGGCGAAGGTGATCGTGCGGATGTACCGCCCCTTCGCCGCGGACGGCTTGGCCCGGATCAGCTCCTCGATCACGGCGGCGTAGTTCTCGAGCAGGCTCTGCTCCTCGAAGTCGCGCTTGCCGATCACCAGGTGGACGATCGCGTTGCGGTCGGTGCGGTACTCGACCTTGCCGGCCTTCGACTCCTGCACCGCCCTGGCCACGTCCATCGTGACCGTGCCGACCTTGGGGTTCGGCATCTTCCCGGCGGGACCGAGGATCCGGCCGAGCCGGCCGACGACCGGCATCAGGTCCGGGGTTGCGATCGCCACGTCGAAGTCGTCGAATCCCTCCTGGATCTGCTTGGCCAGGTCTTCGGCACCCACGATGTCGGCGCCCGCCTCCTCGGCCTCGCGGGCCTTGTCGCCCTGGGCGAAGACGGCGATCTTGACGTCCTTGCCTACGCCGTTGGGCAGCGCGACCGTGCCGCGGAGCTGCTCGTCGGCGTGACGCACGTTCAGGCCGGTGCGGACGTGCACTTCGACCGACTCGTTGAACTTGACTCGGGACAACTGCTTGGCCAGCGCGATCGCCTCGGCGGGCGCGTACTCGCGCTCGCGGTCGAAGCGCTGCTTGGCGTCGGAGTATGTCTTGCCGTGCTTGGCCATCTAAACCACGTCCACGCCCATCGAGCGGGCGGTTCCGGCGATGATTTTGGCAGCTGCGGCAATGTCGTTGGCGTTTAGATCCTTCATCTTGGTCTCGGCGATCGCCTCGAGCTGAGCCTGAGTGATCCTCGCCACCTTGTCCCGGTGTGGCTCGGCCGAGCCCTTCTCGAGCGACAGGGCCTGCTTGATCAGGACCGCGGCCGGCGGGCTCTTGGTGATGAAGGTGAACGAACGGTCCTCGTAGACGGTGATCACGACGGGGATCACGGTGCCGAGGTTCGACTGCGTCTGGGCGTTGAACGCCTTGACGAACTCCATGATGTTGACGCCGTGCTGACCGAGCGCAGGACCGACGGGCGGCGCGGGGCTCGCCTGGCCGCCGACCGCTTGCAGTTTGATTTGGGTTAGAACCTTTTTGGCCATCTCTAGATCTTCTTGACTTGGTCGAAGCCGACCTCGACCGGCGTCTCGCGGCCGAAGATCGACACCAGCACCTTGAGGCGCTGAGCATCCTCGTTGACTTCGGATATTTCACCGGAGAAGTCCGACAGCGGGCCGGAGATCACCTTGATCGATTCGCCGATCGAGAACTGGGCGCGGCTGCGCGGGCGCTCGGCCTTCTCCTGGTGGAGCAGGCGGTCGACCTCGGCTTGGGTCAGCGGCACCGGCTCGTTGGACGCGCCCACGAAGCCGGTCACCCCGGGCGTGCCCTTGACCAGCGACCAGGAATCCTCATTCAGGTCCATGTTGACCAGCACGTAGCCGGGCATCGTCCGCTTCTCGACGGTGATCTTCTGGTTGTCCTTCATCTCGGACACCGATTCCGTCGGGACGACGATCTGGCGCACGGCACGTTGCTGGCCAAGCGACACCACCCGGTGCTCCAGGTTGTGCTTGACCTTGTTTTCGTGGCCCGAATATGTGTTTACGACATACCAGCGGAACATGATTTCTCGTGGGCTAAGACAGCTACTTGAGGATGAAGTTGACAAGCTTTCCGGCGAGGAAGTCTGCTACGCCGAGGTACACACCGGCGACGATGACGAACCCGATCACGACCCCCGTGGCCTGCATCACCTGACGGCGATCTGGCCACTGTACCCGTTGCAGCTCGCGCCAGCTTCCTTGCACGAAGTGTACGAGGCGGCCGACGATGTTCTGCCGACCAGCCGGAACCGGGACCTCGGCCGCGTCGCCGACGCCATCACCGCCGTCACCGTCGTCGCCGCCGGCCGAAGCCCCCCTTCGCCGTCGCACCGGCCGACCTCCGCCCCCGACCAGGGACTCGGAAAGACCGGATGCCGCCCGATGGTCTTCGAAGGCCTCCGCGGCCTCCTCCGCCTCGAGCTCGAATTCGTCTTCTGACTCGGCCTCGTCCTCGCCCCCGGCCTCTGGCGCCAGCTCTGGGCGGCCCAGCGCCAGCTGCGCCTCGGCCAGCTCGGCCTCGCCCGACTCGCCCGCTCGGCGTCCAGCCTCGCCTGATTGGGCGGCGGGCGAGTCATCCGGCTGGGCGGCGTGCTCGAGCGGATCGGGGGTGGCGTCCTCCAGCGGCTCGGGCGTCACGCTGTCCCGCGCGTCGGCATCCAGCGCGCCGGCATTCAACCCCGTGCTCGACAGACCCGGGCGAGACACGGACGCCCCTTGGGGGCGGCGCGCACGCCGGTCCTTCGCTCGTTTGCGATTGCGCGCCACGGGCTCTGCTACCGGGCGGCTAGCGCGTCTCGCGGTGCGCGGTGTGGCACCTGCACCACCGGCAGTACTTGCGCAACTGCAGCCGTTCCGGGTTGTTGCGCTTGCTCTTATTAGTCTGGTAATTCCGGCGCTTGCACTCTTCACAAGCAAGAGTGGCGGCGATCCGGACATCTCCACGGGCCATTTACGCGTTCCCCTACGGGGTTGATGAAGGTCTCGACTGCCGGGTTCCGGCGCGTTTAGCAACGCCGCCGGCGCAGCAAGCCAGTGTAGCTACTGCGCCAGTTCCACGGGCGAGACCTCGAGGTCGAGCCACCGCTCGCCTCGCAGCACCCGGATCGCGACGGGTCGGCCGATCGCGCCGGCGCCCATCAGCCGCTGTACGTCCTCGACCCGCTCGATCGGGGTCTCGTCGATCTCCACGATCAGGTCCTCGGCCCGCATCCCCGCGCGAGCGGCGGGACCGTCCGGTACCACCTCGACCACCTCGACGCCACCCTCGCGGCCGAGCCGGATTCGGGCCTGGGGCGGCAACGGGCGCGGCCCGCCGGCAATGCCGACGTAGGCGCGGCGGACGCGGCCGTCGTGCATCAGCGCACCGATGATCTGGCGGGTGGCGTCGTTGATCGGGACGGCCAGGCCGAGTCCGACGCCGGCCACGGCGGTGTTGATCCCCACCACGCGGGCGGAGCTGTCGACGAGCGCCCCACCCGAGTTTCCGGGGTTGAGCGCCGCGTCGGTCTGGATCACGTTGTCGATGAACCGAACTGTCCGCCCCGCCCGCGCCGGCAGCGAGCGCCCGAGCGCCGAGACGACCCCGGCGGTGACCGATCCGGCGAACCCGTTGGGGTTGCCGATCGCCACCACGAGCTGGCCGACCCTCAGGTGCTCGGCATCGCCCAGGGCCGCCGGGACCAGGTCGCCCTCGTCCGCCCGAAGCACCGCCAGATCCGAGAGCCGATCGAGTCCGATCACGCGGAAGCTGAGCTCACGCCCGTCGACGAACGACGCCCGTCCCCCCGAGTTCTCGCGCTCGGCATCGCTCGCACGCTCGCGCTCAGAGTCCCGAGGCGCTCGTGTCGTCCGGCTGCCGGGACCCGCGACGACATGCGCCGAGGTGAGCAGGAAGCCATCGGGCGTCAGCGCCACCGCGCTGCCGGCGCCGACCGGAACCTGGCCGCCGCGCCCGCGTCGCGTCACCCGCAGGTTGGCCACCGACGGGGCGAGCCGCTCGGCCACATCGACCACGACGCGCGAGTAGGCGTCGAGCGCCTGCGCCTCGCGATCCTCGCTCACCGGTTCACCCAATCCCGGGGCAACAGCGCTCATCGTCCGGCCTCCTACAGGCTGACCGTTACGGTCCGCTCGTCGAGTCCGCGCAGGATCGTGAGCTCGAGCTGACCCGAGACCCGAGCCTCGTCGAGGGCCTCATACAGGACGTCGACTCGGTCGATCTGCCTCTCGCCCGCGGCGACGATCAGGTCGCCCCGCTCGAGGCCGGCCGCCTGCGCCGGGCTCTCGTCCTCGACGGCCCGTACGAGCACGCCGTCACGCTCCGGGAGCCCGACCGCACGTCGCAGCCGGCGCGCAACCCGCGGCGGGGCGATCGCCACTCCGAGCTGCGCTCGCGATGGCGTCTCGCCGCGTCCCAGCGCCTCGATCCGCTGGCGCAGCGCACTGTCGGTGGGGATCGCCAGGATCAGGCCGCCGTCAACCCGGACGGTGTTGATTCCCAGCAGGCGACCTCCGGCGTCGATCAGCGGGCCGCCGGAGGAGCCCCTCGGCAGCGGTGCCGTGTGCTCGATCGCTCCGGCGATGCGGCGTCCGCGCGGTCCGCGGAAGCTGCGCGCCGTCGAGGAGACGAACCCCGGGGTGACCCGCAGGCCACGACCGCCCGGGTTACCGAGCGCCAGGATCGCGCGACCAATCGGCACCTCCTCACCGTCTGCGGCGAACTCCAGCGGCGAGATCTCGCCGGTGGGGACCGCGATCACGGCCACGTCGATGTCCGGATCTGACCCCGCGACGCGGCCGGGCTCTCGGCGTCCGTCGGCGAAGGTCACCGTCACCTCGTCGTGGCGAAGGTTGTGGGCGTTGGTCAGCACCTGATCCGTCGCGATCACCACGCCGGAGCCGACGCCCCAGCCCCGGCCCAGGCCAACGACCGCGGGCCCGGTGCGCTCCGCCGCGGTCTGTACGGAGGCTTCCATCTCTTCAAGCAGGGTCATCTGTTCCTCGAATGCGTTGTTACTTGCGACATGCAAGTAAGTACCGTACCAGGTCGGCCCTACGATTCATCGAGCGATGACGAATCCACCCGAGACCCAGGCAGCCGAACCGGCCGGCTCGCCGCTGGCCGAGGCGCTGACCGAGGTCGGGGACCGCTGGACGCTGCTGATGGTGGCTGCGCTGCTCGACGGACCACTCCGCTTCGGCGAGCTCCAGCAGACGGTCGAGGGGATCGCCCCCAACGTCCTCACCCAGAGACTGCGACAGCTCGAGCGCAACGCGCTGGTGATCGCGCGGCCCTATTCCGAGCGGCCGCCCAGATTTGTCTACGAGCTGAGCGCGGCGGGCCAGGAGCTGGCCGGCGCGCTCCGGCTGCTGGCCGGCTGGGGGGCCCGCAACGCCGAGGGGGCTCACGCTCCCCGCCACGCCGTCTGCGGCACCCCGATGGAGACGCGCTGGTGGTGCCCGAGCTGTGAGCGGCCGGTCGGCGATGACGAGGGCGACGAGCTGCTGTTCGCGTAACAGCGCCCTTCGCGTTAACAGCGCCCTCCGCGTAAGGGCGCCCTTCGCGTAAGAGCCCCTAATGCCGGGGCGTGTACACGGGGCACCCGCGGGGCAGGAAACCTGATCAAGATGACTATCAGCACAATTGCCGCATGCTCCGCCTGATCGGCCTCGTCGTATCGATCGGGCTTGCCGACTCGCTCAACCCCACGACGATCGCCCCGGCGCTGTATCTGGCCTCCGGCGATCGCCCGCGCGAGCGGGTCGCCGAGTTCACGCTTGGCGTGTTCCTGGTCTACCTGGCCGGCGGTGCAGCGGTCGCGCTCGGCCCGGGGCAGCTGGTGCTCTCGCTGGTCCCGCGCCCCCACCACACCGCGAAGAGCATCATCGAGATCGTGGTGGGCGTCGCGATGATCCTCGCCGGCCTGCTGCTCTGGCGCAAGCGGGAGTCGCTCTCCCAGCGCGATCCCCCGGACGTCAACGCGGAGGGACGATCGAGCGCGCTGCTCGGCGCGACGATCACCGCCGTCGAGCTCCCGACCGCCTTCCCGTATTTCGCCGTGATCGCCGCGATCGTCGGCTCGGGCCTCGGCCCGGGGCGTCAGCTTGTCCTGCTGCTGCTGTTCAACCTCTGCTTCATCCTCCCGCTGCTCCTGATCGTCGCCACGCTGTGGGTGGCCGGCGACCATGCGCTTCCGATCCTGGCCCGCGGTCGGCAATTCCTGCAGCGGCGCTGGCCTGTTGTGCTCTCCGGCCTGGCTCTGCTGGCCGGGACGTTCGTGGTCGTACTCGGCGTCACCAATCTCTACATCACCCGTCACAGCGACTTCGGCGCGTTCTCGCGGCACTTTCACGACTTGCTGCACTTCGGTCACAAGCGCTGAGCCCCGTGCATATGCTTGGCCGCGTGA
The DNA here is from genome assembly GCA_963744755.1 of uncultured Solirubrobacterales bacterium. GTDB lineage: Bacteria > Actinomycetota > Thermoleophilia > Solirubrobacterales > Solirubrobacteraceae > Palsa-465. The sequence goes on from CAVUUS010000001.1 coordinate 791,086, forward strand.
CCGCTTCGACGACCGCGGCCGAAACCTTCGATCCCGCCGTCCTGCAGCGGCTGCTCGACGGGCCCTACGCCGATCTCCGCCGCCAGATCAAGGACGTGCTCTCTCGGCCCGAGTTCGCGCCGGTGATCGCGCTGCCCACCGCCGAGTACCGCGAGCGGGTGCTCGAGTGGGCCAGGCAGCTCGCGCATGAGGGACTCACGGCGCCCGGGTTTCCCGCCGAGTACGGCGGCCAGGACGACTTCGGGGCCAATGTCGCCGCCTTCGAGACGCTCGGCTTCGGCGATCTCTCGCTGCTGGTCAAGTTCGGGGTCCAGTTCGGCCTCTGGGGCGGCGCGGTGCAACAGCTCGGGACGCGCCGCCACCACGAGCGCTACCTGCGGGCGATCGCCTCGCTCGAGCTGCCCGGATGCTTCGCCATGACCGAGGCCGGCCACGGCTCGGACGTCCAGCACCTGCACACGACCGCCACCTACGACCCCGACCGCGACGAGTTCGTGATCCACACCCCCGACGCAGAGGCGTACAAGGAGTACATCGGCAACGCCGCCTGCCACGGGCGAATGGCCGCCGTGTTCGCGCAGCTGATCGTCGGCGGCGAGTCCCACGGCGTGCACGCGCTGGTGGTGCCGCTGCGCGACGACGACGGCCATATCCTCGACGGCGTCCGGATCGAGGACTCGGGCGAGAAGTTGGGCATGAACGGCGTCGACAACGGCCGGATCTGGTTCGACCAGGTCCGGGTTCCGCGTGACGCGCTCCTAAACCGCTACGGCGACGTCGATGAGCGGGGCGAGTACACCAGTCCGATCGAGAACGCCAACAAGCGCTTCTTCACGATGCTGGGCACGCTGGTTCAGGGCCGCGTGTGCATCTCCGGCGCCTCGGTCAGCACAACCAAGAGCGCCCTCACCATCGCCACGCGGTACGGGCTGCGCCGTCGTCAATTCGGGCCCGCCGGCGAGGACGACGTGCCGATCCTCGAGTACCGCACACACCAGCGACGGTTGATGCCGCTGCTGGCCAAGACGTTCGCGCTGCACTTCGCCCAGGCCGAGCTCGCTCACCGCTTCCACGAGGTGTTCAGCACGGCGGAGCCCTCCGAGCGCGAGCGTCGCGAGCTCGAGTCGCTGGCCGCCGGGATGAAGGCGACAGCCAGCTGGCATGCGACCGAGACGATCCAGACCTGCCGCGAGTGCTGCGGCGGGGCCGGGTACATGTCGGTCAACCGGTTCGCCTCGCTGAAGGCCGACAGCGACATCTTCACCACCTTCGAGGGCGACAACACGGTGCTGATGCTGCTGGCCGCCAGGGGTCTGCTGACCGATTACAAGGACCACTTCGGCGACCTCGCCCCCCGGGAGCTGGTGACCTTCGTGGCCGGCCAGGCCGCGGAGACCATCGTCGAGCGGCTGTTCGCCCGCAAGATCGTCCAGGTCATCGGCGACGCGGTCACCCGGAACGACGAGGACGGGCACCTGCTCGACCGCGAGTACGAACTCGACCTGTTCCGCTGGCGCGAGGGCCACATCACGGCGTCCGTCGCCCAGCGCTTCAGGCGCGGCCTAGACGAGGGCTACGACCCCTTCGAGGTGTTCCGCGCCGTGCAGGACCACGCCGCCAACGCCGCCCGTGCGCACATGGACACCGTGCTGCTCGAGGCGTTCTCCCGGGCCGTCGACGCCTGCCAGGACGAGTCCGTCCAGACCGTGCTGAGCCTTCTCTGCGACCTTTACGCGCTCTACAACCTCGAGGCGGACAAGGGCTTCTTCCAGGAGCACGGGCGCCTGTCCTCCCCGCGAACCAAGGCGATCACGCGCGAGGTCAACCGCCTCTGCAACGAGGTCCGCCAGCAGGCCGGACCAATCGTCGACGCCTTCGGAATCCCGGACGCCGTACTCGCCGCCCCGATCGGCCTGCGCAAGCCGCCCGCCCCGCCCGAAAGCTGAGCCAGAGTGCAGTTCCTCCGCTATTCGGGAGTTTCTGCAGGGGACCGCACCAAGGCGCCCCGGCGTTAGGACCCAGCCGCGCTTTTTGCCTCCCGGACCAGCCGGCGCATGCCCTTGACCCAGCGGTCTGGCTGGGTCGCCTTCAGCGCCATGTGGTCGGCCACCACGGGGTGCGGGAGGATCAGCAGGCGCTCCTCGCGGATCCCCGTGACCACGGCCTCCGCGACCTCCTCGGGGTCGAGCAACCCTCCGGCCACCAACGGGGCCGCCCCGATCGGGTCCTCCAGCGCCAGGTCGAGCATCGGCGTGCGGACACCCTGCGGGCAGAGAACCGAGACCTTGAGCCCCGCGTCTCCGTAGGTGACCGCCAGCCATTCCGCCAGGGAGACCGCCGCCGCCTTGGTCACCGAGTAGGCGGCCGCGGAGACCTGGGTCAGGAGCCCGGCCGCCGACGCGGTGCTGACCAGGTAGCCCTCGCCTCGCTGCACCATCCCTGGCAGTAGCGCCCGCGCTGCCCAGACGTGGGCCATCACGTTGATCTCCCAGGTCTTCTGCCACTCCTCGTCGGAGGCCTCGGGGCCTCCGCCGGGACCGGGCACGCCGGCGTTGGAGAAGAACAGGTCGATCGGCCCGTTGGCCTCCACGGCTTGCTCGATCAGCGCCTTGATCTCGGCCTCGATGCCCACGTCGGTGGGGACCGCCAGCCCGCCGATCTCGTCGGCCACCGCCTGCGCGGCGGGAGCATTGAGATCGGCCACCACCACCGCGCGCGCCCCCTCGGCGGCAAACCGCCGCGCCAGCGCGCGGCCGATGCCGCTGCCGGCGCCGGTCACCACCACATGACGGCCCTCGAGCTCCACGACGCGACAAACTAGTCGAACTCATGGATCGGCGCGCTCGCACGCAGACAAGGAGAGGACGTAGATGGAATTCGAATTGACCGCCCGGTGCCAGGAACTGCGCGAGCGCCTGCTCGCCTTCATGGACGCCCATGTGTATCCGGCGGAGCGCGTCTATCACGAGCAGATCGCCGAGTCCGGCGACCCCCACTTCCACCCGCCGGTGATGGAGGAGCTCAAGGACGCGGCCCGCGACCAGGGCCTGTGGAACCTGTTCCTTCCCCACAGCGGAGCCGATCCGTCGGCGCCGGGGCTCAGCAACATCGAGTACGCCCCGCTGGCCGAGATCATGGGCCGCAGCTCGATCGGATCGGAGCCGTGCAACTGCTCGGCGCCGGACACGGGCAACATGGAGGTGCTGACGCTGTTCGGCACGAAGGAGCAGCAGGAAGCCTGGCTGCGGCCGCTGCTCGATGGGGAAATCCGCTCTGCCTTCGCCATGACCGAACCCGCGGTGGCCAGCTCCGACGCCACCAACGTGCAGCTGCGGATCGAGCGCGAAGGAGACGAATACGTCCTAAACGGCCGCAAGTGGTGGATCTCCGGCTCGATGCGCGAGCGCTGCCGGATCATGATCGTGATGGGCAAGACCGACCCGGACGGCCCGCGCTACCGCCAGCAGTCGATGGTCCTGGTCCCGCGTGACACCCCGGGAGTGACGATCGCCCGCAACCTCCCGGTGTTCGGCTACGTCGATCCGGAAGGACACGCCGAGGTCATCTTCGATGACGTTCGCGTGCCCGCCACCAACCTGATCGCCAACGAGGGCGACGGCTTCCTGATCTCCCAGGCCCGACTCGGTCCCGGCCGCATTCATCACTGCATGCGGGCGCTGGGCGCCGCCGAGCGCGCACTCGAGCTGATGTGCACGCGGGCCGCCTCGCGCGTGACCTTCGGCAGCCCGCTGAGCGAGCGAGCCAACATCCAGGACTGGATCGCGGAGTCCCGGATCGAGATCGAGATGGCCCGGCTGCTGACCATGAAGGCGGCGTGGCTGATGGACACGGTCGGCAACAAGCATGCGCGGACGGAGATCTCCGCGATCAAGGTCGCGGCGCCGAACGTGGCGCTCAAGGTCGTCGACCGCGCGATCCAGGTCCATGGCGGTGGGGGCATGTCCGACGACTTCCCGCTGGCCATGATGTACGCGCACCTGCGCACCCTGCGGTTGGCCGATGGCCCCGACGAGATCCACAAGCGGACGATCGCCCGCGAGGAGCTGCGCAGACACACCGCCTGAGCGCGGCGTATCGTGGTGGCCATGGTCGCTGCGGCGCTGTCGTTAGCCCCGGCTCACCAGGGATATCTGCTCGAGGCGAGGCAGATGCAGGCGCTGTCGTTCGCCGTGCACATCCCGCTGGTGTGCTTCGGAATCGCCTTTCCGGCCATGGTCCTGTTCGTCGAGTGGCGCTACCGGCGCACCGGCGATCGGCTCTACCTGACGCTGGCCCGGCGCTGGACCAAGATCATGGTCGCGCTGTTCGCCGTCGGGGTGATCACCGGCACGATTTTGAGCTTCGAGATGGGCCTGCTGTGGCCGAACTTCACCGCCACGTTCGGCTCGGTGTTCGGACTCGGCTTCGCGATCGAGGGCTTCTCGTTCTTCCTGGAGGCGATCTTCATCGGGATCTACGTCTATGGCTGGGAACGGCTCTCGCCGCGCGCCCACCTGCTCAGCGGAATCCCGGTGGTGATCGCCGGGTTCACCGGCTCGCTGATGGTGGTCGCCGTCAACGCCTGGATGAACCACCCGTCCGGCTTTCGGCTGGCCGGGGGCCGGGCGGTCGACGTGCACCCGCTGGGCGCGTTGTTCGGCAACCCGTTCCTGTGGCACGAGCTGACCCACATGTACGTAGCCGGCTACATCGTCACCGGCTTCCTGGTCGCCGCCCCCTACGCGGTGGGACGGCTGCGCAACTCCCGCCCGCCCACCCGCTACGAGCGCACCGCCCTGGCAATTCCGCTGACGATCGCGGCTCTGGCCTCGCCGGTTCAGGTGCTGGTCGGAGACTGGGCCGGGCGTGAGGTCGCCCACTACCAACCGGTCAAGCTGGCTGCGCTCGAGGGGCTGCCCCGGACCACCAAGGGCGCACCGATCCACGTCCTCGGCTGGTACACCGACGGCCAGGTCAAGTACGGGATCAGGATCCCCAAGCTCCTGTCGCTGCTCGCCTTCCATGACCCCAACGCCACGGTCAGGGGACTCGACACCGTCCCCGCCTCGGACCGCCCGCCGGAGAACGTCGTGCGCGTGGCGTTTCAGTCGATGGTGGGGATCGGCACCCTGCTCGCCCTGCTCGGCGCCGCGTTCGTGTTCGTGCGCCTGCGCCGCGGGCGGCTGCCGGACTCGCCCTGGTTCTACCGCGCGGTGGCGCTGGCCGGGCCGGCCTCGCTGGTCGCCCTGATCGCCGGTTGGGTGACCACCGAGGTCGGGCGCCAGCCGTGGGTCGTCTACGGGGTTATGCGCACCAGCCAGGCGGTCACCGGCGCCGGCGGCCTGCCGATCGGCTACGCCGCCCTGGCCACGGTCTACCTCGGCGTGGCGATCGCCGTGGTCTGGATCCTGCGCCGTCTCGCGCAGGCCCCGCTCGAGCCGTCGACCCCGGCCACCGCCGTCACCGATATCGCCGGGGCCTAGCGCGATGCACCTGTACGACATCCCGATGATCTTCATCCTGGCCGGCCTGGCCCTGTACACGGTGCTGGCGGGAGCGGACTTCGGCGCCGGCATGTGGCAGCTGACGGCGGGCCGCGGCCCCGACGCCGAGCGCCTGCGCGATCACGCCCACGACTCGATGGCCCCGGTCTGGGAGGCCAACCACGTGTGGCTGATCTTCGTCCTCACCGTGCTCTGGACCGCGTATCCGACTGCTTTCGGCTCAATCGCCTCGACCCTCTCAGTGCCGCTGTTCCTGGCCGGAATCGGGATCGTCCTGCGCGGCGCCGCCTACGCGGTGCGCTCGGGCACGCGCACGCCGGCCGAGGCCCGCCGTGCCGACCAGGTGTTCTCGATCTCCTCGCTGCTGACGCCGTTCGCCCTCGGCGCGGCGGTCGGCGGGATCGCCTCGCGCCGCGTGCCGGTGGGCAACGCCACCGGTCATCTGTTCTCGAGCTGGACCGGGCCGACCTCGATTCTGATCGGGCTGCTCGCCGTCGTCTCGGCGGCCTACATCGCCGCCGTGTTCCTCTCGGCCGACGCGGCTCGCCTCGGCCAGGAGCATCTCGTGCGCAGGTTTCGCGCCCGGGCGCTGCTCGCGGGGGCATTGGCCGGCCTGATCGCGATCGGGGGGCTCGCCGTGCTGCACTCCGACGCGCACCGGCTCTATCACCACCTCATCTCCGGTCCGGGGCTGCCGGGCCTGCTCGTCTCCGTGCTCGCCGGGACGGCAGCGCTGGGGCTGGTATGGCGCAGTCGCTTCGAGCTCGCTCGCTACACGGCGGCGCTCGCCGTCACCGCGATCATCGCCGGCTGGGCGCTGGCCCAGCAGCCCACCCTGCTGCCCGGCCTGACCATCGCCCAGGCGGCCGCGCCCCATGACACGCTCGTGTTGGTGATCGTCGCCGTGCTGGCCGGCGGCGCAATCCTGTTCCCGTCGCTCGCCCTCTTGTTCCGGCTCGTCCTCGGCGGGCACCTCGACCATTCCCCTTCCGCCCCCGGCCCCGCGGCCGGCGGCGGCGCGATCGCCTCCGCTCTGCGCCCCGGCCTACTCGCCCGCGGCGCCGCCGCCGGCCTGATCGCCGGCTTTGGCCTGCTGACGGTCGCCGATGCCGCCTGGGCCCACGCAATCGGCGTGTTCTGCCTCGTCGCCTTCGTCGTGCTCGGCTTCGGCGCGATGGCCCCCGCCGAACTCGCCGACGAGTGAGCGCCGAACCAGGCCACGTGGCGCCGAATCAGGCCACGTCGTCCCGCAGCAGCGCACCCATCTCGCGCGTAGCGCGCCATGTACCCCGAACGCTGCCGCTCACCTTCGAGCGCCCGCCGTCCCGGGCGCTGTAGGTCACCGGCACTTCGCTCAGGCGCCATCCGGCCGCGGCCGCGCGCAGCACCATCTCCAGCGGCCAGCCGAACGCCCGGTCCTGCAGCGCCAGCGCGAGCAGCGGCTCGCGGCCGGCGCAGCGCATCGGCCCGACGTCCGTGAGAGGGACCCGCCAGCGACGGCGCAGCTCCGCGGCCAGCAGCCGATTGGCCGCGCGCGCGTGCAGCGGCCAGGCTCCGGCCTCGGGCCGCCGCGCCCCGAGGCACAGATCCGCGTTCCCGGCCTCGACCGGAGCCACCACCGACGCCAGCTCACCGGGGTGCAGCGAGCCGTCGCAATCCATGAAGCAGACGAGCTCGGTGCCGGCGGCCTGCAGCCCCGTGAAGCAAGCCGCGCCGAAGCCCCGTCGCGGCTCGCTGATCACGCGGGCTCCGAGCCGCGCCGCCACCTGGGCCGAGCCGTCGGAGGAGCCGTTGTCCACGACGATCGGCACGAAGCCGGCGGGCATCGCCGACAGCACGCCCGGCAGCGCCTGGGCTTCGTCGAGCACCGGCAGGATCACCTCGATCATCGTCCGGAGCTTGGCGACCGACCCTTACGGGACGCGAAACTGCGGCGCGCCGCCGCCTGAGGGCGAGGCGAGATGTCGTAGCGTCAGCGGGCGATGATCCTCGTCACCGGCGGAGCCGGGTTCATCGGCTCGCACGTTGTCGACTCGCTGGTCGCCGCCGGCCTGCCGGTCCGCGTGATCGACGCCCTGCTGCCCGCCGCACACGGCTGCCCGCCGGACTATCTGAACCCCCGGGCGGAGTTCCGGCTCCTCGACGTGACCGACGCCGCCGCGCTCGATGACGCGCTGCAGGACGTCGAGGCGGTGTGCCACCACGCGTCGATGGTCGGGCTCGGCCAGGGCATGCTGGACATCGCCGATTACGTTCACCACAACGATCTCGGCACCGCGGTCCTGTTGGGCCGACTCGCCGCGCATGGCTTTCAGGGCCGGCTCGTGCTGGCCAGCAGCATGGTCGTCTACGGCGAGGGCCGCTACGAGTGCACCACCCATCGGCTCGTCACGCCCGCACCCCGCGCAGTCACCGACCTGGTGGCGGGCAACTTCGAGGTTCGCTGCCCGGACTGCCACGAGCCTTTGGCGCCGAGCGCGATCCCCGAGTCGGCGAGGCTGGAGCCCCGCAGCGTCTATGCCGCGACCAAGCTCCACCAAGAGCACCTGTGCTTCAGCTTCGGCCGTGAGACGGGCGTGCCCGTGACCGCCCTGCGCTATCACAACGTCTACGGGCCGCGGATGCCGCGCGACACGCCCTATGCCGGCGTGGCCGCGATCTTCGCCAGCTCGCTCGCCGCCGGAGCGCCTCCGCGGGTCTACGAGGACGGGGGCCAGCTGCGCGACTTCGTCCACGTGCGCGACGTCGCCCAGGCGAACCTGCTGGCGCTGACCCGCGAGCACCCCGCGCCCGGCGCCTTCAACATCGCCAGCGGGCGGCCGCGCAGCGTGCTCGAGATGGCCGAGGCCCTGGCCGACGCCGGCGGGCCGATGGCCCCGCGCCCGGTTATCACCGGCGAATTCCGGCTGGGCGACGTTCGGCATGTGTTCGCATCGGCGCGACTCGCCGAGCTCGAGCTGGGCTTCCGCGCCCGCGAGGACTTCGCCGCCGGCATGGCCGAGTTCGCCCGCGCGCCCCTGCGCGCCGTCGGCTGAGCCGGCAACGCTTTCTTTTTCCGTAATTGCGCTGGGACCGGCCGCTGCCTACGTTGGGCTGACATGGATGACGTCGCCCTGATGGTGATGGCCAAGGATCCGCTGCCGGGCCGCTGTAAGACGCGGCTATGTCCTCCGTGCTCACCCGATCAAGCGGCAGCGCTGGCCGAGGCGTCGCTGCGGGACACCCTCGAGGTGATCGCGCGCACGCCGGCCGCCCGTAAGGTGCTCGTGCTCGACGGCGATGCCGGTCGCTGGCGCTACCCGGGGATCGAGGTGATCCCCCAGCGCGGCGCCGGCCTCGATGAGCGCCTGGCCAGTGCCTTCGAGGATGTGATGGGTCCGGCGCTGCTCGTGGGCATGGACACCCCGCAGCTGACCACCGAGTTGCTGCTCGAGGGTCTGGCCGCCCTGGCTTGCACCACGATCGACGCCGTGCTCGGCCCCGCGTGCGACGGGGGGTACTGGAGCGTGGGACTGCACAACGGAACCCGCGCCGCCTTCACCGGCGTGCCGATGAGCTTGCCAACCACCCTGGCCAGCCAGCGCTCGCGGCTGCAAGGGCTCGGTTTGCGGATTCACGAGCAGCGGCGTCTGCGAGACGTCGACACGATCGAGGACGCTCGCGCGGTGGCGCGTGAGACCCCGGGCTCCCGGTTCGCCGCGGCGTTGGCGGCGATCGCATGACGAGCCCGCTGCTGCTCTACGCCGACGGCCTGCGTTCGGCCTCGGAGCCCTGGATGCAGGCCCGGGCTCGGCTGGACGACGGGACGATCGTTCCGATCGCCCTCACGCGCTACACCAACCCCGCCGACGCCACCGACGAGCAGATCGTGCGCTCGCTGCGAGGCCCGGTCCTCGACGTCGGCTGTGGCCCGGGACGTCATCTGCACGCGCTGGCCCGCCGAGGCGTGTTCGCGCTCGGCGTCGACCTCTCGCCGATCGCCGTCGAGCTCGCACGCGGCGGCGGCGGACGGGCGATCGTCGGCTCGATCTTCGACGAGCTGCCGGGAGCCGGGACGTGGCGCAGCGCGCTACTGCTCGACGGCAACATCGGTATCGGCGGCGAGCCGACCCGGCTCCTGAGCCGGGTACGCGGGCTGTTGGCCACCGGCGGCGAGCTGCTGGTCGAGCTCGAGCCCCCAACCACGCCGAGCGTCCAAACCCGCGCACGGTTGGAGACCACCCACGGGATCAGTGCATGGTTCCCCTGGGCGCGGGTGGCCGCGCCGGACATCCATTCGCTCGCGCGCGACAGCGGCCTGGTCGTGCGCCGCGGGTGGCGCGAGCAGGACCGATGGTTCGCCAGCCTGATCCGACACGAGCCCAGAGCTCAGGCGCCGGCTAGCTCCGCCAGTTTGCGCAACGACGCGCTGATCGTCTCGCGCTGAGCCTTCAGCCGGTGGGCCTCCGCCTCCGGGATCTCGACCTCGACGGCGATCCGCGTGCCCTCCCCCAGCGGTTCCAGCCGCCACTCAAATCGAAGGTCCGAGACCAGACAGGAGACCGTGACCCGGCGCTCGTCGCGCTCCGTTCTCAGAAGCTGACCCATGGGGAAATCCGGATAGCCGTCGGGATACATCGTGTACTCGCCGTCGGCCCGGCCCTCGGCGCCGAGCTCGACCGTTCCGATGCCCGCCCACCACTCCGGAAAGCGAGCCGGGTCGTACAGGAGCTTCCACACCTCTTCTGGTGGCGCCTGGGAGTTTGTGACGTCATTGAACGATGGCATCGCGTTCCTCCCCGCTGGGGTTCTCCACGTCGGCCAGGTCGGCGCGCACGCGGGCCAGCTCGCGCTCGGGCTCCACGAGTCCGACAACAGGTCGGCCGAGGTCGGCCAGGACGGTGGCCATGATGTCGGCGCGGCTGCCCCGCGCCAGCAGCCGCTCCCAGCCCGCCTGCGACTCCCGCAGGCGGCGCAGCGCCTCGGCATGATCTCCGCGCGCGCCCGCGACCAGGCCCTGGACCCGCGCGAGCCGCGGCACCAGCGACTCGGGGAAGTCGCTCGGGCGCACCGGCTCCAGCACAGCGGCCCGGAGCTCCGCCTGCGCCCGCGCCGGATCTCCACATCGGGCACAGGCCTCGGCCAGGGCCAGGCGGGTCAGCGGGCGGCTGATCGGGGCCGGCTCCGCCAGCGCATCGGATAGGAGCGTGATCGCCTCCTCGCAGCTGCCCTCCTCGAGCGCGACCCGGCCGAGATCGTGGGTGGCCATCGCCCTCAGCGCCGAGGCACCGAGCCGGTCGGCGATGTCGTGGCCGGCCAGGCTGGCGGCACGCGCCTCGGCGTAACGGCCGAGTCGGATCAGGATGAACGACCTGGCGCTGAGCAGATGGACCTCGAGGCTCTGCAGGCCCCTGCCCCTGAGCGCGACGATGCCCCGGTCGATCAGCTCCAGGGCACGCTCGTACTCGCCGCCCGCGGCCGCGGCGCCGGCCGCCTCCGACCAGCACCCGTAGGCGAGGTCGAATCGACCCGCCCGCTCGATCGCCTCTCCGGCGGTGATCGACGCGGCGCACGACTCGGCGGCCCTGCCACGCCGGAGGAGCAGGAACGTGCGGGCGTGGGAGATGTTGTAGGTCTCGAGATCGGTGCCCGTGGTGGCGGCGCCGAGCTCGCCGAGCAGGCGCTCGGCGCGCTCCAGGCTGCCGTCCAGTGACTCCGCCCAGGCCGCCGCCGCAAGTGCCTCCCGCCGCTCGGGCTCGGCCGGCTCGCGGGCCGCGTCGAGCAGCTCTAGCGCCGAGGAGCAGCTGGCCGAGACCACGCGCGGCGCGCAGATTGGTCCGTGGTGGGCGCGCGAGCGCATCAGCAGGGCGCGGGCGCGCGACAACGCGGGAGCGTCGGCGAGCACGGCGTCGGCTGCGTCGAACGCCATCCGGGCGCGCTCAGGGTCCCCGCGCCAAGCCTCGAGCTGGCCGAGCTCGAGCAGCAGGTCGTCTCGGTCCGGCGCGATCGACGTCGCCTCCAGCAGGTACTCGACCGCCTGGTCGAGCGCCGCGACGGCCCGCGCGTCGACGGCGGCCCGCGCCAGCTGCGCGACCGCATCGGAATCCCGTCCCGCGAGCCGGAGATGCCGCGCGACCTCGGCCGGGCGGCCGCTGCCGCCGGCCCGCTCGCTGGCCACCAGCGCCTGGGCCCAGCGATGGTGCAATCCGCGGCGGCGCGGCTCGGCGATCTCGGCGTAGGCGGCCTCGCGCAGCAGCGCGTGTCGGAAGCCGAGCCCCCGTTGCATCGCGATCAGCAATCCCGTCTCGATCGCCGCCGACGCGCTCTCCTCGGGCTCCCGGAACTCGAGCTGATCGAGCTCGGCGGGTTCGATCGGACGGGCGGCGATCGCCGCCAGCTCGACCAACCGGCGCACCTCCCCGACCAGATCCAGCAGCGTTCCGCGCACCGATCCGCGCAGGCTGGGCGCGATCTCCTCGGTGCCGGCGGCCAGCGCGCGAGCCGACTCGACGGCCAGCAGCGGGTTGCCCTCGGCCAGGTCGGCCACCCGTCCGGCCTGATCGTCGCTCAGAGCGGCCGCCTCGCGCGCGATCTCCTCGACCCGATCGCGCCCGAGGAGCGCCAGCGACAGCTCGCAGCCCAGGACCTCGCGCCCGCGGAGAGCCTGCTCGAGGCGGTCCGCGTCACCGCTGTGCGGTAGCTCCCGGCGCGTCACCACCATGACCACGGGCAGGGCGGTGAGCCGGCGGGCGACATAGCCGGCCAGCTCCAGGCTCGGGCGGTCGGCGGCGTGGATGTCCTCGAGCACGATCAGCAGCGGCCGCTGCCCGGCGGCCCAGGCGATCAGCGAGACGACGCCCTCGAACAGGCGCGCCCGCTCGAGATCGGGGGCGACCCGGACCGGCGCGGTGTCCCTGCGACCGAAGTGCGCGGGCAGCTCGTTGGCCAGGGCGGCGAGGTCATCCGGCCAGGCGTCCTGGAGTGGTGGCGCCGCGAGCACCGGGAGCAACTCGCGGATCAGCTCGGCCCACAGGCTCAGGGGAGCGGCGCCGCCCAGATCGAGCGCCGCCCCCGCGGCGGACCACCCACCCCTCCGCCGAACGCGCTCGCGCAGCTCGGCGACGAGCCGGGTCTTGCCGATCCCGGCTTCGCCGCGGATCGCGATCGCACTTCCGGAGCCCTGCTCGGCGGCGCGCCAGATCGCCTCCAGCTCGGACATCTCGGCCTGGCGACCGATCAGTGGCAGGGACGTCGGGCCGGGGGCCGAGCGGGGGGTCGGGGGGCGCTCCTCGGGAGGTGCGCCGGATGGCTCGAGCACCAGTTCCGACATCAGCTCGCGCGTGGCCGGCGACGGCGCGACGCCGAGCTCCCGGCGCAGCCGATCGGCCAGCGCCCGGTAGCACCGCACAGCCCCGGCCCGATCGCCGGCGGCGGCCAGACGGGTCATCAGTCGTCGCGCCACCTCCTCGTCGAGGGGATCGCGCTCGGCTTGCCGACGCGTCCAATCCAACGCGGCCCGCGCTTCGCCGCGGCCCTCGCACTGGCCGGCCAGCCGCTCGAGCAGGGCGACCTCGCGCTCACGCTGACGTTGGCGGGCCAGCAGCGCCCATTCATCCTGCAGGCCATCGAGCATCGCGCCGCGGCAGAGCTCGAGCGCCGGCTCGAGGTGGCCGGCGTCGGCGAGCGCCTCGAACTCGCGGGCGTCGACCCACAGCCCCTCGGCCTCCCGCAGCCCGACCCGATCCCCGTCGACGACGAGCCAGTCGCCCAGCTCGCGTCGCAGCGCCCACAGCGCCGAGCGCAGGCTGGCCCGCGCGCTCGTGTCCAGCACGTCGGGCCAGAAGCAGTTGGCCAGCTCGGACCGGGACACCGTCCCGGGGGCGGCCGACAGGTAGGCCAGCAACGCCCACGGCCGCTGCGAAGGTCTCGACGGGATCACCACCCCGTCGAGTTCGACTTCCAGTCCACCGAGCACGCGCACGCGCAGCACCGCACGTCAAGCCTACCGGGGCCGAGCTTTGACGCCCCTTTGACGTTCGCGCCACGACCGCTGCAGAAACTGCGCCTCAGGTCAACCACCACACCCCGAGGAGGATTCAAGATGAGCACCACCACCGCAGCCGGCACCACCAGCGCCGGATTCGACCTGGCCGCACTCGGACGGGCGATCGCCGAGCGCGATGCCGAGACGCAGCTGGCCATGTACGCGCCGGCGGCCACCGTCACCATCGCCGACCGGATCACGCAGCCCGGATCGCCACGGGTCCTGAACGGGGCCGAGGAGATCGGCGCCTGGCTGCGCGATATCTGCCAGCGCGAGATGACCCACGAGGTCCAGCACTCCGTGCGCGACGAATCCGGGGCGGCATTCACCGAATCCTGCCGCTACTCGGACGGGACCAACGTCCTCTGCGCGACAGTCCTGGAGCTCGACGGCGGTCTGATCGAGCGCCAGACGATCGTCCAGGCCTGGGACGAGCGCTGAGCCGACGCCGACACAGAAAGGAGCCAAACATGTCAACCACCACTCAGCCGATCGATCAGCAGAAGCTCGATCAGTTCATGGGCGGATTCGTGGCCGACCTCGGCGCCGCGCTGTCAGCGGCGCTGGTCGTGATCGGTGACCGGCTCGGCCTGTACCGCGCCATGGGCGACGGGCAGCCGGTCAGTCCCGAGGAGCTGGCCGGCCGGACCGGTACCGAACCGCGCTACGTGCGCGAATGGCTGTCGAATCAAGCGGCCGGTGGCTATGTCACCTACGACGCCGCCCGCCGCGAGTTCAGGCTCACGCCCGAGCAGGCCTTCGCGCTGGCCCAGGAGGGCAGCCCGGCGTTCGTCCCTGGGGCATTCCAGCTCGCCACCGCGCTGATCAAGGACGAGCCGAAGATCACCGAGGCGTTCCGCAGCGGCGCGGGCGTCGGCTGGCACGAGCACAATCACGACCTGTTCGCGGGGACCGAGCGGTTCTTCCGGCCCGGCTACACCGCGAACCTGATCTCGTCGTGGATCCCGTCGCTCGAGCAGGCCGAGGGCAAGCTCGAGGCGGGGGCCATGGTGGCCGACGTCGGCTGCGGGCACGGCGCGTCGACGCTGATCATGGCCGAGGCGTTCCCGCGCTCGAGGTTCGTCGGGTTCGACTACCACGAGGAGTCGATCGAGTCGGCCCGGGCGGCGGCGCAGGAAGCCGGATGTGCCGACCGGGTCAGCTTCGAAGTCGCCGCCGCCAAGGACTTCCCGGGCGCGGAGTACGACCTGGTCTGCATGTTCGACTGCCTGCATGACATGGGCGATCCGGTCGGCGCCGCCGGTCACGTCCTCGGGGCACTCGCGCCGGAGGGGACCTGGATGATCGTCGAGCCCTACGCGGGCGACCGGCTGGAGGAGAACCTGAATCCGGTGGGCCGGATCTTCTACGGAGCCTCGACGCTGGTCTGCACGCCGGCCTCACGCGACCAGGAGGTCGGGCTCGCGCTGGGGGCACAGGCCGGCGAGGCGCGCCTCAGCGAGGTCGTGATGCAGGGCGGCTTCACCAGGGTGCGCCGCGCGGCCGAGACCCCGTTCAACCTCGTGCTGGAGGCGCGCCCGTAGGCGCCTTCAGGCGGCTGATCGAGCTGCTGATGCGGCGGCTACGCGGTCGTAGTTCAGCCGCATCAGCTCGATCACATCGTCGACATCGTCCCGGTTGTCGATCCGCCGCGCGGCCGGGCCGTGCCGGTCCGGGAACACCGGGTGATGGACGACTCGTCCCGCGGCGAACAACTCGTCGAACACGTCCCGCGGGAAGAAGAAGTGCGCGGCATGGTCGCCATGGAGATGCCCGATCTCCTTGGCCCCGAGCTTGAACGCGAATTCCCCGCGGCGACCGTAACCCGACTCCACGCCGGGCCACGACATGACCGCTTCGGTGATCTTCTGGCTCGCTGTCGGTGCGTCTGTCATTGGTGCTCCTCGTTCGCAGTGAGCGATTGCTCGAGACTCATCGTCCTCTCACCGCAGCCCGGTTTCCATTGGCAATTAGTCCTAGGCCTCTTCGAGACGGGTGGGCTGCACGCAACAATTGGGCGTTGTGCTCTTCGTCCACCGTTCTGACCGCGCCGATGGTCTCGCCGATGCCCTCGGCGACCTGCTGCTGGTCCCGCTGTCCGACCCGTTCGGCGCCGAGGTCGTGTCCGTCCCAGCTCGCGGGATGGAGCGCTGGCTGACTCAGCGGCTGTCCGCTCGCCTGGGAGCGAGGCCCGGGCGCGAGGACGGCGTCTGCGCCAACATCGACTTTCCGTCCCCTCATCAGCTGATCGGCGATGCGGTGGCCCTCGCGTCCGGGATCGACCCGGGGGACGACCCGTGGCGGCCGGAGCGGTCGGTGTGGCCGCTGCTCGAGGTCGTCGAGACCTCGCTCGACGAAGCGTGGGCGGCCAGCCTCGCCGCCTACCTCGGCCACGGCGTCGAACCGCCGGAGCCGCACCGTCGAGCGAGGCGGTTGAGCACGGTTCGGCACCTGGCGGAGCTGTTCTCGCGATACGCGTTGCAGCGTCCGGAGATGGTCCTGGCCTGGAGCCGCGGACTCGAGGCCGCTCCTTCCTCGGCCTCGTGGCAGGCTGAGCTGTGGCGCCGGCTGAACGGCCGGATCGGGACCCCCAACCCGGCTGAGCGGCTGGCCACCGCGTGCGAGGCACTCCGTCGCCACCCCGCGCTGCTACGCCTCCCCGAGCGCGTCTCGCTATTCGGCATCACGCGCCTCCCCGCCGGCTACGTGAACGTGCTGCAGGCGCTCGCCGCCGAGCGCGACGTGAATCTGATGTTGCTCCACCCCTCCCCGGCACTGTGGGACAGCATCGCCGCGCTCGATGCCATCGCCTCCGCTGTGCCTCGCCGCAGCGCGGACCCCACGGCCGAGCTGCCCACCAACCCGCTGCTCCGCTCGTGGGGACGGGACGCCCGCGAGTTGCAGCTGGTGGTGGGCGGCCGCGGCGAATCCCGGCCTGCCGCGCAGCGCCCTGACGCGCCGGCCACGCTGCTAGCCCGCCTGCAGGCCGACGTTCGCGCCGACCGCCGCCCGCCCGGACCGCCGCTCCCCGATGCCCCCGAGCTCCGTCCCCTGCTCGCGGCGGACGACCGCAGCCTGCAGGTGCATGCGTGCCACGGACGGGCCCGCCAAGTCGAGGTGGTCCGCACCGCAATCCTTCACGCCCTCGCCGCAGACGAGACGCTGGAGCCGCGTGATGTGATCGTCATGTGCCCGGACATCGAGACCTTCGCGCCACTGATCCACGCCACCTTCGGGATCGGCAACGGGGCCTTCGGCCCTGGCGAGAATTCGCTGGCGCGAATTCTCGAGGGCGCCTTCGGCGCTGGCGAGAATTCGCTGGCGCGAATTCTCGAGGGCGGGGTCGGTGTCCACGCCCCGCTCCCCCGGGCCGAAGACCCCGACCTGCGAGTGCGTCTGGCCGACCG
Source organism: uncultured Solirubrobacterales bacterium (assembly GCA_963744755.1). Classification (GTDB taxonomy): domain Bacteria; phylum Actinomycetota; class Thermoleophilia; order Solirubrobacterales; family Solirubrobacteraceae; genus Palsa-465. The sequence goes on from CAVUUS010000001.1 coordinate 808,020, forward strand.
CTCGTTGCGGCAGACCAACCCGCTGCTGGGCGTCATATCGGAGCTGCTGGAGCTCTCCGGGCGGCGTGTGACCGCCTCCGAGGTGCTCGACCTCGCCGACCGCGAGCCGATCCGGCGCCGGTTCCGGCTCGACGACGACTCCGTCTCGAGGATCCAGGGCTGGGTCGCCGACGCCGGCATCCGCTGGGGCCTCGACGCCGAACACCGTGCCCCTTTCAAGCTCGCCGGTGTCGCCAACGGCACCTGGCGGACCGGGCTCGATCGGCTGCTGCTCGGCGTGACGATGACCGAGGACGAGCAGCGTCTGATGTGCCGCGTGCTGCCACTCGACGATGTCGATAGCGGTTCGATCGACCTCGCCGGGCGCTTGATCGAGCTGATCGCCCGGCTCGGGCGCGCGCTTGACGGGCTCTCGAATGCTCAGCCGGTGGCGGCGTGGGCGCGGTCGATCGCCTTCGCGGCCGACTCGTTGACCGCGACCTCACCGCGGGACAGCTGGCAGCGGGCCCAGCTGCAACGGATCCTCGACGACCTCGTCGACGAGGCGGCGGGCTCGGGGACGGCGCTCAGCACCATCGAGGTTCGCGCGTTGCTGGCCGAGCGCCTGCAGGGACGCCCGACCCGCGCGAACTTCCGGACCGGCCATCTGACCGTGTGCACGCTGGTGCCGATGCGCTCCGTGCCCCACCGGATCGTCTGCCTGCTGGGACTCGACGACGGCGCGTTCCCGCGCAAGGCCCCGCGCGATGGGGACGACGTGATGCTCGAGGCCCCGCTGGTGGGCGAACGCGACCCCCGCAGCGAGGATCGGCAGCTGCTGCTCGATGCCCTGATGGCGGCCGGTGAGCAACTGATCGTGACCTACTCCGGAAACGACGAGCGGACCAACGCGGTGCAGCCGCCGGCGGTACCCGTGGGCGAGTTGCTCGACGTCGCCGAAGCCACCGTCAGTACCGCCGCGGGCACGGCTCGCGATCAGGTCCTGGTGCGCCATCCGTTGCAGCCGTTCGACCCTCGCAACTTCACTCCCGGGGCGCTGGTGCGCGACACGACCTGGAGCTTTGACCGCGTCACGCTCGAGGGAGCTCGCGCCAGCACGGCGCCGCGCAGCGAGCGCCGGGCCTTCCTGACGGCCCCGCTCCCGCCGCTCCACCCCCGCGCGGCCACGTTCGAGCTCGAGGATCTGCTGCGGTTCGTCCGACATCCGGTGAAGGCGTTCCTCCGCCGGCGGCTGTCCGTCGGCCTGGGCGACTACTCCGACGAGCTCGAGGACGACCTGCGCGTGGAACTCGACGGACTGGAGCGATGGGACGTCGGCCAGAAGATCCTTGACGCGCGCCTGGCCGGGATCGACGGCCGCTCGGCCTGGCTCGCCGCGATCGCCCGCGGCGACCTGCCGCCGGGCGAGCTCGGCCGCCCGGTCCTGACCAAGGTCTACGCAATGGCCGAGTCGATCTTCGCCGTGATCACCGAGCTGATCGAAGTACCGCGTCGGCCGGCCGACGTCCACATCGAGCTCCCGGACTCGCGGACACTGACCGGCACCGTTCCCGACGTCAGCGGCGAGACGCTGATCAGCGGCGGCTACTCGCGGCTGGCGGCCAAACACCGGATCGCCGCCTGGGTCAGGCTGCTGGCGCTGACGCTCGCTGCGCCCGAGCATGCGTTTACGGCTGTCACGGTCGGGCGTGTCGGCGGCGACGGCGTTGGGATCCAGCGAATCCGTCCCCTCGGCGAGACCCCTGGAGAACGTCGTGAGGTCGCAAGCGAGCAGCTCACGGCCGTGCTCGACCTCTACGAGCGCGGGATGCGCGAGCCGTTGCCCCTGTTCTGCGGCGCCTCGGCGGCATATGCCGAGGCGAGTGCGTCTGGCGCCGACCCCGTCGCGGCGGCCGGCAAGGCCTGGACGACGGACTTCAACTTCGACGGCGAGGACGCGGAGCCCGAGCACCAGCTCGTGCTCGGCGGCAAGGTCACGCTCGATCGGGTCATGCGCGAGCCACCCGGATCGACCGAGCACGGCGCAGGTTGGGATCCGAGCGAGACGACCCGATTCGGCCGCCTCGCCCATCGGATGTGGGACGGGTTGCTCGAGTTCGAGGCGCTGTCGTGAGCGTCGCGGCGAGCTTCGACGCGCGGGAGTTCGACGTCCGTGGGCCGCTGCCGCAGGGGATCTGGGTGCTCGAGGCGAGCGCCGGCACGGGTAAGACCTACACGATCGCGGCGCTGGCTGCCCGCTACGTGGCCGAGGGTATCCCGCTGGAGCGGATGCTGCTCGTGACGTTCACGCGGATGGCCACCGGCGAGCTACGCGAGCGGGTCCGCAGCCGCCTGATCAGCGTCCGGGACGGTCTCGATCGCGTCCTGGCCGGCGTCGGCGAGAGCGCCGACGACGAGGTGATCGAGCTGCTCGCGGACGGCGATCGCGCGGCGGTCAAGGCGCGGCGTGACCGTCTGGCGCGGGCCGTCGCCGACTTCGACGCGGCGACGATCGCGACCACCCACGGCTTCTGTCAGGAGGTCCTCTCCGGGCTCGGGATCGCCTCCGGCCTCGAGCCCGACGTCGCCTTTGTCGAGGACCTGCGCGAGCTCGGCGACGAGGTGCTCGACGACCTGTACGTCCGCAAGTTCCATCGCCACAACGACGAGTCGCTGTCGTTCGCGCAAGCGGCCGAGATCGCCCGGCTCGCGATCGACAATCCCGCGGCGGAGATCGTCCCGGCCGCCGGCGGCAGGCCGGCGACCCGGGTCCGTCTGGCCCACAAGGTGCGCGAAGAGCTCGATCGCCGCAAGCACGGGCTGGCGGTGATCACCTACGACGACCTCCTGACCCGGCTCGACGACGCACTGCGGGGACGCGACGGAGAAATTGTCGCCGCCCAGCTGCGCTCACGCTTCGAGGTCGTGCTCGTCGACGAGTTCCAGGACACCGATCCGGTTCAGTGGAACATCATGCGCCTGGCGTTCGGCGATCCCGGCCGCGCGCTGATCCTGATCGCCGATCCGAAGCAGGCGATCTACGCCTTCCGTGGCGCCGATGTCTATTCCTACCTCGAGGCGGCGGAGCAGGCTGGCTCGCGGGCGACGTTGCGGGTCAACTGGCGCAGCGATCAGGGGCTGATCGACGCCTACGACGCGCTGTTCGCCGACGCCCGGCTCGGCCACGAGGGAATCGAATACCGCCGGGTGAAGGCGGCCCCGTGCAACGCCGAGCCGCGCCTGATCGGCGCGACAGTGCCGGCGCCGCTGCGCTTCCGCGTCGTCAGGCGTGATCGCGTCAAGCTGACGAGCAAGGGCTACGCCGAGCGCTCATCGACGCGGGAGCACATCGTCCGCGACGTCGCCCAGGAGATCGTCGCGCTGCTCGACTCGGGCGCCGAGCTTGAGTCGCGCGCGCCGGGCGCGGACAGCTCGCGGCAACGCGTCTGTCCCGGCCACATCGCGGTCCTCGTCGCCACCAACCATCAGGCAGCGCTGGTCCGCGAGGCTCTCGACGCGGTGGAGGTCCCGGCGGTCATCAACGGCGCCGGCAGCGTGTTCGAGACCGAGCCGGCCCACGAGTGGCTGCGGCTGCTCGAGGCGCTCGAGCGTCCCAGCACCGCGACCCGGGCCCACTCCGCCGCGCTCACCTGCTTCTTCGGCTGGAGCGCCGAGCGGGTCGCAACCGCCCCCGAAGCCGATTGGGAGCGCTTGCACCAGCGGCTGCACGACTGGGCGCGGGTGCTCCGCACCGGCGGCGTCGCCTCGCTGGTCGAGCTGATCAACACCCTGGAGGGCCTGCCCAAGCGACTGCTCGCGGAACTCGACGGCGAGCGACGGCTGACCGACCTCCGTCACGTTGGACAGCTGCTGCACGCCGAGGCGGCCGGATCCGGGCTCGGAGCCAGCGCGCTCACGGCATGGCTGCGCAGCCGGATCGCCGAGGCCCGCGAGGACAGCGGTGACGAGGAGCGCAGCCGGCGCCTGGAGTCCGACGCCGAGGCCGTGCAGGTGCTCACGATCCACCGGAGCAAGGGGCTCGAGTTCCCGATCGTGCACGTTCCGTTCCTGTGGATGGCGAGCAGAATCCCCCGGGGCTCTCCCCCGGTCTTCTTCCACGACCCAGAGGCCGGTGATGCCCGCCGGATCGACGTCTCGCTCGAAGGCCCGGCCTACCGGGACCACTTCAACCAGTTCGTCCGCGAGCAGCGCGGCGAGGATCTCCGGCTGGCCTACGTCGCGCTGACCCGCGCCCGCCACCAGGCGGTCGTGTGGTGGGCGCCCGGGTGGGAATGCCAGCATTCCGCCCTTGGGCGGCTGCTGTTCGCGCGGGACGCCCAGGGCAACATCGCCCCCTACGGTGCTCACGCGCCCACCGACGCGGCCGTGCTCGAGCGCCTGGGCGACGTGGCGGCCGAAGCGCCCGGCCGAATCTCCATCGAGGATTCGATGCTGGGCACCCCCGGCGCGTGGAGTCAGGGGCTGCCGAGACCGGGGGCGCTGACGGCCGCCGCGTTCCAGCGGGACCTCGATCTGCGCTGGCGCCGCACGTCGTACAGCGACATCACCGGCGGGGCGCACGACCCGCGCGTGTCCAGCGAACCTGAAGAGCCGCTGCTGGCCGACGAGCCCGACGCGCCCTCGCCGGTCCGGCCCGCCCCGGCGCCGCCCCCGGACTCGCCGCTTGCCGCGGCGTCGCTGCTGGCCGAGATGCCGTTCGGCGCCGACGTCGGCACGTTCGTCCACAGCGTGCTCGAGGCGGCGGACTTCGCCGCGACCGATCTCGAGGCGGAACTCGACGCGCAGATCGACTCGGTCCGGGCCGTGCGCGGTACCGATATCGGCGACCCCCACGTGCTTCGAAGTGGGCTCGCCGCGGCGCTGCGGACCCCGCTCGGTCCGCAGCTCGACGGCGTGCGGCTCTGCGACGTGGCTCGCGCCGACCGGCTCGACGAGCTCGGCTTCGAGCTCCCCCTGGCCGGCGGGCAGGATCCCCACGGATGGCTGACGCTCGAGGGCATCGGGGCGGTCCTGCGCCGGTACCTCGGCGCTGACGATCCGCTGGCCGGCTACGCCGAGCGGCTCGCCGACCCGGCGCTGCGCCAACGCGTGCGCGGCTATCTGACCGGCAGCCTCGACCTGGTCGTGCGCCTGCCCGGCCCGGAGCGTCGTCGATTTCTGGTCTGCGATTACAAGACCAACTGGCTGGCCGCGCCGGAGGAGCCGCTGACCGCCTGGCAGCATCGTCCGGCCGCGCTCGCCGCCGAGATGCAGCGCCGTCACTACGGTCTGCAGGCGCTCCTCTACGCGGTCGCGCTGCACCGCTATCTCCGCTGGCGGCTGCCCGAGCACGAGCCGGACCGCGACATCGCCGGGGTGGCGTACCTGTTCCTTCGCGGGATGCTCGGGGCCGAGACACCACTGGTCGACGGCCAGCCGTGTGGAGTGTTTGCGTGGCGTCCGCCGCCCGGTCTCGTGGCCGCCCTGAGCGACCTGATCGACAACGGAGGGCCTGCGTGAGCGTCGCGGATCAAGTCGCGTCCGAGCCGGATCCCTTCGACCCGCGCCGCGTGCTCGGCCTCGATGGGCTGCTGGCCGAGTTCAACGCGCTCGGAGTGCTCGCCGCCGCCGACATCCACGTCGCCACCCGCCTCGGCGAGCTCGCCGGCGAGGGCTCGAGCTCGGTGCTGCTCGCCCTGGCTCTCGCCGTCCGGGCGCCCCGGCTCGGCCACGTCCACGTCGATCTCGCGCGGATCCGGGAGACCGCGGCCGTCGAGGCGGAGGAGCCGGTTGACCTCTCCCAGCTTCCGTGGCCCGAGCCCGAGGCGTGGATCGACGCGGTGACGGCGAGCGGACTTGTCGCCGTGGGCGAGCCCTCCGAACGGATCGCGCCGCTGCGGCTGGTCGGATCGTGGCTGTATCTCGATCGCTACTGGCGGCTCGAGCGCCAACTGGCCGAAGATCTACGCGCGGCGAGCGAGCCGGCTCCGGGGCCGCTCGACATCGACCTGCTGGGCTCCGGGCTCGAGCGGCTATTCGAGGGCCAGACCGACTCGCGTCAGGCACTCGCCGCCGCGGCGGCGGTCGTCCGCCGGCTCGCCGTCGTGGCCGGCGGGCCCGGCACGGGCAAGACGACGGCGGTCGCGCGAATCGTCGCGCTGCTGGAAGAACAGGCCATCGCCGCCGGCACCCGCCCGCCGCTGGTGGCACTGGCCGCGCCGACCGGCAAGGCGGCCGCCCGGCTCGAAGAGGCCGTCCACGCCGAGGCGGTCACGCTGCCGGTGTCGGATGATGTCCGCGCAAGGCTGCTGGAGCTCCGCGCATCCACGCTTCACCGGCTGCTGGGCTGGCGTCCGGACAGCCAGAGCAGGTTCCGTCACGACCGAAACCAGCGGCTCCCGCATGACCTCGTCATCGTCGATGAGACCTCGATGGTGTCGCTGTCGCTCATGGCCCGGCTGTTCGAGGCCGTTCGTCCGCACGCGCGAGTCGTGTTGGTTGGCGATCCAGGTCAGCTCGCCTCGATCGAGGCGGGCGCCGTGCTTGGTGACATCGTCGGACCGGCCGCCGACGAGCTTCGCCTGACCGCCGCGACGCGGACGCTGCTCGGCGAGGCCACGGGGCGGCTGGTGCCCGGCCTCGATCCGCCGGCGGGGGCGGCGATCGCCGACGGGATAGTCGTGCTCGACCGGGTCCACCGTTTCGGCGATGGGATCGCCCGGCTGGCCGAGGCGATCCGGCGCGGCGATGCCGATGCGACGATCGCGTTGCTGTCCGATCCGCCATCCGACGTCAGCTGGATCGCCGTGGACGCGGCCGACCCGGACGCCCGAGAGCGACTCGAGCCGGTTCGGGAGGCCGCGGTGGCCACCGGATCGGAGGTCGTGCGAGCTGCGCTGGCGGGCAGGGACCGAGACTCCGTCCGGGCGCTGGCGTCGTTCCGGGTCCTCTGTGCTCACCGGCGCGGCCCCCAGGGCGTCGCGAGCTGGAACGCGCAGATCGAGTCCTGGCTCGAGGGCTCCGTCGCCGGGTTCAGCGCCTCGGACCCCTGGTACGTCGGCCGTCCCTTGCTGCAGACCGAGAACGACTACGAGCTACAGCTCTACAACGGCGATGTCGGCGTGATCGTCAGAGACGCCGAGCAGCGGCTCGTGGCCGCCTTCGAGCGACACGGCGAGACGGTGGCGTTCAGCACCACGAGGTTGAGTGCCGTCGAGACTGTTTATGCGATGACCATCCACAAGAGCCAGGGCTCCCAGTTCGACACCGCCGCCGTTCTGCTTCCGGCGCCTGACTCGAGGATCCTGACCCGCGAGCTGCTCTACACCGCGGTCACCCGCGCCCGCAACCAGGTGATCGTGGTGGGCACGGAGGAGATGATCCGCGCCGGGGTGCGGCGTCCGGTCGCACGGGCGTCAGGCCTGCGCCAGCGGCTCTGGGGCCCAATGATCTAGGCGTCGTCTGGGTTCGATCGACTAGGCGTCGTCTGGGTTTGGTCGACCGGGCTCGACGAAACGGTCGTCGCGGCGCAGCTCGTCCGTGAATTTCCTCGGGACGGCGGCGTCCTCGCCGTCCTCCCACAGGGTCACCACGACCAGCTCCTGCCCGTCGAGTCGACACACGTAGACCAGGTCCCGACGTTGTAGGTCGCGCACCAGCACGGTGCCGCGGGACCCTGGCTCGACCCGCCCCGCGGCGTGGGCACGGGCCACTCGCGAGGCCACCTCGGTCTTCTCCTCCAGCGTCCCTCGCACCCGCTGGCGAAAGCGCTGGGCGGCGTGATCGGTCACGGCCACGAGCACTAGGCGTTCCCGAGCGGGAGGTCGCCGCCGAGCGGACGGGGGCCGTGCGCCCAGCGCAGCACAGTCAGCCCGCTCACGTAATCGTTCACGTGAGCCAGGCTAGCTGCGCTGTCGTCGCACGCCGCACCAACCAGGCGGCGGCGAGCGACGATTCGCATGTTCAACTACTGCGAGTCCTGCGTACGGCTTCTGCGAGTCCTGCGTACTGCTACTGCGAGTCCTGCGTACGGCAACTGCGAGTCAGCTTGCGACTACTGCGAGTCCTGCTTACGCCGAGCCGTTGATCCGGCCGGCGACGCCCTGGACGTCCGTCTTCAGCTCCTCGAGCTGATGCTCGAAGTCCCGCCGTACGCCCTTGACCTCTCGCTCGGTGCGCTGGCGAGTCCGGCGTAGTGCGCGCTCCCCGCGGATCTCCAGACGGTTCAGCGAACGAGTGCGCTTGCGGCGGTCGGCGTAGGTGCGGGCCACGTCGACGACCGTGTCGCGGGCCTCGAGGGCCGCGCCGACCTGGATCAGCACGAGCCGCTCGGCCTGACGGGCGGTCGCCTCGGCGCGCGCGGTGGCGGCGTCGAGCGAACGAGCCACCACATTCGACCCCTGCCGTGCCGTCGAAGAGGCGTTGCGGGCGGTCGCCTTGGCGCCGCGAGCGGTCACCTTCGCCGATCCGCGGGCGGTGGCCTTCGCCGAGCCACGGGTCCGGGTGGCGGATCCCTTGGCAGCCGAAGCGCTCCGCGAGGCGGCGTTGCGCTTGCGGGTGGCGGCCGCCTTCTGGGCGGTTGCCTGACGTTGCGTTCGAGTCTGTTCGGCCATTCTGTCCTCAACCTTCCTAAGTGTTCTGATCGGATACCGGTCGATGAAAACCGGCCTACATTAGACGTACACCATAGCGGCCGAAAGCAAACACCTGTTCGTGTGAGTCAGCTCACACTTGATCCGCCAGAGGGAGAAAAGGCATGAAGAAGCTGGGCTTGATGCTCACGATCTCGACGATGCTGGCCGTCGTTCCGTCCGTGCCTGGCGCATCGCTGGCCGGCCGTCCCTGCAAGGGCACGAGGATGGATCGGCAGATTGGCCTTCATGTCCACATGCTGACCTGCTCAACCGCTTCCAGGTCGATCGCGCACGGTGGCTCTGGCTTCAGGTGCAAGCCCTTCGGTCAGACCAGAATGATTCCCTACACGATCAGATGCTCGAGCCGCAGGCACAACTCGACGTATTACCTCTACATGTTCTACGGCGGTTGAGTAGCCCGGGGTTCAGTGCTCCAGCGCGATCAGCTTGAGCGCCTGGTCAGGCGTGAGCCGCCGCCGGGTGTAGACCAGCGCGAGCGCGCGCTCGACCGGGATCTGCCCGCCGTCGATCGACGCGGCAACTTCGTAGTCGTGGTGCGCCCGCGTCCGATCGCCGAGCATGGACTCCGCGAGTCCCAATCCCAGCCACGAGAACCAACCGCCGGGCTCGCGGTCGATCGCCTGCCGGAAGCGTCGCTCGGCCTCGCCGAACCGGCCGGACCGCAGCGCGATGACACCACCCAGCCGACCCGGCTCGGCGCTCAGCGGGTTGAGTCTGGCCGCCAGCTTCAAGTCGTGCAGGGCCGCGAGCGGATCCTGTCGCTGGATGTCGGTGGCGCGTGAGATCTCGCGCACCGCGAGGTACGGCAAACCCAGCACGGCGACGGCCGCTATGCAGGCCGCCGCTGCCGCGGCCACCGCTGCCGCGGTCAGACCGCGCGGGAGCCGCCTGTGGGGCTTGGGCACGACGCGCACCGGTTGATCGCGCCCGAGCGCACCAGCGACCGCCAGGAATCCGAGCGCCGGCCCGGCCAGCGCGGGCAGCTCCCAGAACCAGTCGACCGATCCGTGGATCAGCCAGACTGCGAGCGGAACCAGCGCCGCGCCCGCCACGGCCCGAGCGAGCCCCGCGCCAGGCGTCCGAGCGAGCCCCTCGCCGGCCGCGCCCCTAGCGCCCACGGCGCCGCCAGCGCGGCGGCGCCAGCCGCGGGGCGCGGTCAGCGCGGCGGCGAGGAACACGGCGAACAGCGCCAAGCCCACGATGCCGGTGTGCACGAGCAACCTCAGCTCGAGGCTGTGGGTCCAGCTCGGTTCCTCGCCGGAGCGCCCACGACTGACGTAGTAGTCGGCGAAGTTGTCCTGACCGAGCCCTCCGACCGGATGGGAGGACACCGCATCCACCGAGACCCGCCAGAAGTCGCTGCGGGCGTCCCCGACCGCGCCGAAATGCGACGCGGCCTGAAGCGGCGTCGACTTGGCCGTGAAGCCGTGCCACTGGCGCTGCAGGAAGCGGACCGGGTGCCCGTGGGTCGCCGACACGACGCCGATCGAGCCCGCGGCCAGCGCGAGTGCGGTCACCGCGGCGCCCAGGCCCCGCCGTACGCGCGGGGATAGCGGACGCGGAACCCGCATCGTCTCGGCCTTGGCAATCGACGCCCCCAGCAGGAACGCGCCGGCGCAGAGCAGCAACCCTCTGTGCCCCACCCGCGTTGCCGCGTGGCCGAGCGCCGGCCCGGGGGCGCTGTGGAATACATCCAGCAGCCACGGACGGGCAGCCAATGTGGCGATGACGGGAATCACGGCGGCCGCGGCGACGCGGAGTCGGTCACGCTGCAGGGCGAGCGCCGCGACAACGACCAGCGGCAGCGTGAACAGCCAGCCTCGGCTCTGGCCCAGCACCGCGAGTTGCAGGCCGGCGCAGGCGATCGCGATTAGCCCGCCTCGCAGGAGCGCGGGGAGCTCTCGCAGCGCGGCCAGCGCGATCGCCGTCAGGGCGGCCGTGGTGAACAGCGCCGCGTTCGCATTGAAGTATCCCGTCGGAGACGCGAGCCGGCCTTCGAGCACCAGCTGACCGAGGTGATGCCCGGCCCCCAGGCGAGCCAGGATCACGATCGCGATAACCCCCACGCCGGCGACGAACGCCACCAGCGCGACCAGCGCCGCCTCCACGGTCCAGGGAAGTACCGCCAGCTCCGTGAACACGAGCAGGTACAGCAGCGCCCGGTTGCTGCCTTCGAGAGCTTGGCCGGGCGACTGCGCCCAGGCGATCGACAGAAACGACCAGGCGACGTACAAACCGAACGCCGCCAGCGCCACGAGCACGGCGCGCGGCGCGCGCAGCCGCTCGATTCCCAGCGCGAGGACGGTTGCAATCAGGAGCCCGAGCATCAGCAGGGCACCCCAGTACCAGGTGTCCGCGTCGTAGCCTCCGTCGTGCGCGGCCCAGACCAGCATGACCGCGACGGCGACCAGCCCCGGCACGAGCGCGGTGGCGTGGCGGACCGACCACGCCGCGACGCGCCGGCGCGGCGCGGCCGAGGAGATCAAGAGCATCAGCCGACGGAAGCGAGGACGGCGAGATCCCGCAGCAGTGACGCCGCGGTTGGCTTCGCCTCGCCACGGTCGCCCTCGAGCACCGTAGCCCCACTCACCGCCCGGCTCAACACCCGCAACGACTCCCGGGGGCGCTCCTGAGCCGGAACCGTGTTGGCCAGCAGCGCCAGCATCCCCTCGCCCGGCGATAGACGTGTGGGCTGCCACCGCGTTCCGGGCCGGTATCGAGTAACGGCGACCGCGGCCAGCTCGGCGCTGGCCTGCGCCGCCACACCGCCGAGCTCGTCGACCGGGCGCTTTCGCGCGGTGGCACCGCCCTCGCCGCGGATGGACAGGCGCCGGGGGTAGGGGTGCACCCGGCCCTCGCCGTCCAGAACGGCGTATTCGTCTGAGTAGTAGGTCGCCCCGGCCTGCACCAGCGCGACCACCAGCGTGGTCTTGCCCGAGAAGCTCTCGCCGGGGATCACCAACGCTTTGCCGCCCCACGCCACGACGCCGGCGTGCACGAAGATCCAGTCGCGAGAATGGGCAGCAACGTGAAGGCGAATCTGCGCGTCGAGCATCCCCAGCGCCACGTCACGCGAGGCGTGCTCCAGCCACGGTTCGTCTCCGATCCTGACTTCATAACTGTCGGTTCCGGTCCGGCGCAACCCAAAACGGCCGGCCGACCCGTCCAGCTCGGAATGTGTCCAGCCGGGCGGGAGAAGCTGCTCCAGCTCCGCCTCGTATCCGGTCTCGCCGAGCACAACCTCCACCGGTACGCCGAACGCCTCGAAGGTGATCGGGCGCGGCGACGATCGCTTCCATGCGCGCATCGGCGGACGATGTTAGAGCGCGCCGGGGCGGTTACAACACACCCGAAAGCGGGTGATTAACACGCGGGGAGCAGGTGTCGGGAAACCTATGATGGTTACGTGGACGCGTTGCTCCTGACACTTCGGTGTTTGCTTTTCGTGGTGTTTCTGATCGCGGCAGTCGGCAAGCTCCTGGATCGGAACGGCTTCCGGAGGGCGCTGGAAGGCTTCGGAGTACCGTCTCGGCCGGGCCGCGTCGCAGTCTGGTTGCTGCCGGTCGCCGAGCTGACCGTCGCCGCCGCCCTGCTGATCCGCCCCTCGGCCCGTTGGGGCGCGGTGGGTGCCTTCCTGCTCCTGGCGGTGTTCGCCGGAGGGGTCGCGCGGGCGATGGCACAGGGGCGGGCCCCCGACTGTCACTGCTTCGGCCAGCTCCACTCCGAGCCCGCCGGGCGATCGACGCTGATCCGCAATCTCGTTTTGGCTATCGCCGCGGTGGTGATCGTGGCGGCGGGAACCGGGCCAAGTCTGGGCGGTGGAGTCCGGAGTCTGAACGGAGATCAGCTCGCGCTGGTGGCGGTCTCGATCCTGGCGGCTGTGCTGGCGCTGGTCATCGCTCAGCTGTGGGGGGAGCGTCGCCGGCTGCGGCACGATCTGGACGCCCTCATCGGGCCCGCTGGGCCCCCGGGTCTGCCCCGCGGCTCCGCGGCCCCCGCCTTCACTCTGACACCGGTACGCGGCGAGGCCGGGACGCTGGCTGAGCTGATGGAGCCGCCGCGGCCCGCGGTGCTGATCTTCCTCAGCACCAACTGCGGTCCTTGTCTGCAGATGCTCCCCACCCTGGCCGGGTGGCAGGCCTCCTTGGCCGACAGTCTCAGCCTGCCGGCCATGTTCGCCGGTGAGCCCGCCGAGGTCGAGCGCCTGAGCGCGGAGCACGGGCTCAGCCTCGTCCTGGGCCAGACCGGGGATGAGTTGTTCAATCTCTACGCGCTCCGGGCCACCCCCTCGGGAGTCCTGATCGGCTCCGACGGCACGATCGCCGGATCGCCGGCCGAGGGCGTCCCGGCGATCGAGGCGCTGATCCGCTCGGCGACCGCGCCAGCTCCGCTCGTCGTCCATCAGGCCTGATCAGCGACGGTCGACCGGCGCCGAACGTGGTTGCGACCCCCACCGGCACAGGAGGGTGCGACATAACACGCACTATGTCCGGGTTATGTAGCACGCCCCCCCGCGAGGCGATGGCCCACCCCCTCATTGCGCTCGTTCGTCAAATTCCGATTGCACATCCCGGGGCCGCCACGCACCCCGACGCGCTGCCACGCCTGAGCCAGCGCCGAAACGACCCGGGAGAAACGACCCGCGAGGCGGAGTGCTAGTACCAGTAGAGTCACTGATGAGCAGGGCGCGGCCGAGGGGGTCGCATTCGTCCGTAGGTCAATTGTCAGGACACCATGCAGATCCGACCGCAGGCCAGGACCGAAGGTGTCGTAGCCGAACGCGTCGGTGACGAGTTGGTCGTCTATGACCACCAGAGCCAGATGGGGCACTGCCTGTCGGCCACCGCGGCATCGGTCTGGGATCGTTGCGACGGCTCTCTTTTCCCCGCGGAGATCGCCGCGGCGCTGACGCTGGAACCGACCGTCGTGGAGCGAGCGATCGATGAGCTGCGCGAATCCGGGCTGCTGGAAGACTGGCCCGCAGTCGAGGGCGGTTACTCGCGCCGCGAGGCGGCGGTGAAGTTCGCACGGGTCGGCGGGGCCGCCCTGATGGCGCCGCTGATCTATTCGGTCGTGATCCCGCACGCCGCGGCGGCGGCATCCGCGTGCATCACGAATGGCAACGCGGAGACAGTCTCCTGTGGCGCAGGCGTCGGAGCAAAGGCAACCGATGCCCGTTGCTGCTCGGGCACCTGCTATCAGACCGGTTCTCACAACAAGATCTGCGTGGCATCGAACTGCACGCTCCCTGGCCTTGGTTGCCTCGTCTTCGGGAACTGCTGCTCGGGAGGCTGTGTCATCCTGTTCTGCACGACGTAGGCTTTACCGGCTACGCGGCGCTCCCGCACGGTTCCGACTCGACCGGCGTGCCCGACGCCAAGCCGCCAGTCCCCGCGGCGCGCGACACAGTAACCACAGCGGACGCCACAGGTAGGCCCGTAACAGCGCCAACCGACCATCCGCGGCGCGCGGATCCCAGTGGCGGACAAATTCTGCCGGGGGCACCAGCTTGCGCCACATGATCGAGAGCCGGGCCCGATTACTGCCGGCCCGGGCCAGCTGCTCGAAGCCCAGCGCGAGCGGCGGCGCGGACGCGGCGCGCAACTCCGCGTCGACCGAGCGTTCGCTGCTTAGCGCGAGCCGATCCGCCAGCGCGGCGCCGGCCGGGCAGAGTCGCAGCCCGGTGGCGAAGGCATCGGTGGCCCTGAGCTGCTCGGCCAGCCCCGCGGCCGCGATCCAGAGCTGGTCATCGCCCCGCGCCAGCGCGCGCTCGAGATCGACGATCGGACGCGTCCAGCCCACTCCATGCTGTGCGGCGTGCAACGCGACGTGCAGCGCGCGGGCCGGCAGCGCGAGCGTCCGGGCGGGGTAACCGGCAACGGTCAGCTCAGCGGTATACGGAGCGCGCGAGAGTGCGCGCCAGGCGCCCTCCGGGTCCACGCCGATGCCGGGGAGTGCTGTGTGCAGGTCTACGGTCATTCCATCGGCGTCCCGCACCCAAACGCCGGCGTGCTCACGCCACCAGGTAGGCATGCCCCGATCGTCGAAGGACCGCCGGTAGCCAAGGGATTGGAGCGCTCGCGCGGCCGCCTCGCCGGACGCCCGCGCGATCAGCAGATCGCAATCCAGGTACGGGCGGGGCTCGCCTTCGGCGTAGAGCCATCGCGCAATCGAAGGACCCTTGAGCAGCACTGCCTCCACGCCCGCCAGCTCAAAGTGCCGCAACACCTCGGCGGTCCCGGCGTCGACCCGGAGTCGGCCGGCCCGGACCTGTAGCCGTGACTCCGCGTCTCCGGCTTCCGGTCGCGTCACAGCGTCAAGAGTAGCCTGGGACCAGATGTCCGACGCCACGCTGCGGAGTGCCGAGGGCCTGATCGTGACAGCGCTCGTGGTGTCATACATCCTGGTGTTCGTGATCAGGCGCCTGCGGCGCCGCCGACCGGACCTCCAGATCGGTGCCCCGATCTTCATCGGCGTGAGCCTGCGGCTCTTCGCGGTAGCCGGTATTGGCGCGACCGGCCTGCAGAGTCAGCTGCGCGGTGGCGACGAGGAAACATTCCTCCGCGTCGCCCACATACTGGCCGGCACACCCTGGGGTCGAGGTTTCCTTCCTCACGGGCCATATCAGTTGCAGACCGTCGTGTTCGCCGTGCAACTCAAGCTCGGCCACCTGAGTGACACGTCACTCAGGGTTACCCAGATCGGGATCGCCATGCTGGGCATCGTGTTGGTGATCGCGGCGGTTCACGATCTCGCCGGGCCGGGGGCGGCGCGGCTGGCGGCGTGGCTGCTGGCGTTCGAACCATCGAACCTGTTCTTCAACAGCGCTCTGCACAAAGAGCCGCTGATGCTGCTGGCCAGTGGTCTGGTGGTCTTCGGCGGAACGAAGGTGTGGCGTCGGCTCGATCTGAACGGAGGGCTGCTGGTCGCGCTCGGCGACCTGATCGCGATCGAGACGCGAGCGTACGCGGGATGGTTCCTGGTCAGCGCCTCGGCGGTGTTGTTGCTGCACGCCGCGTTGCGACGGTTGGATCGACCGACACGGGCGATGCCAGTGGTCTACGGGGTGGCGATCGCCGTCTTCCTGGCCACTCCCAGCTTGGTGACGATCACCTCCAACAAGAGCCTGCAGACGCTCCAGCAGGCCCAGAACTTCACCACCGGAACCCAGGCCGTCGCCGCCAACGGAGCCTCCAACTCGGACAATCTCGCGCTCGAGACGGTGAATTTCTCTACTCGTGGCGCGGTTATCACGGGTCTGCCGCGGCGCATCTCGGACCTGATCACCAGGCCCTATCTGTGGCAGCTGCAGAACCCGAGCCAGCAGCTGGGCGCCGTGGGTACGCTGGTCGCGCTCGCCGGCTTCCTGCTGTTACTTCGCTACGCGTGGCTCGCCCGCGCCTCGGCGCTCGCGGTGGTCGCCCCCTTCGTGTACCCGTTTCTGTTCCTGCTGGTCGCCTACTCGCTCAGCGCCGGCAACGCGGGCACCGGATTCCGTTACCGCAGCCATCTCGTGGTGTTGGGCGCGGCCATGCTGGCGGTGCTGCGCGAGCGCGTACTCAGCGCCCGCTCCGAGGCTGCGACGCCACCGTTCGAGCCGGCTGAACTCGCGCCCGATGCCCTCCCTCCGACGTTGCTCCCCGCGTAGCACCGGCCATGGAGCCGCGCGAGCGATCACAATGAACGGTATGGCCTCCGAGTCAACGGGCCAGCAGGACTTCAGAACTTACCTGAGGATCCTGTGGCGCTGGAAGCTTTTGTTTCTGGCTTTTGTCGTGCTGATCCCCGTCGGCGCGTACCTGCTCGAGCGCGGCAAGCCGAAGATCTACCAGTCGAGCACGCTGCTCGACGCGAGTGGCTCCTCGCTGGCGGTCGGCTCGTCGGACCTCTCGAGCGTGAGCGATAACCCTCAGGCCGTAGCTCGACTGGTCACGACCGACGCCGTCGCCAGTCTGGCCGCCCGTCAGCTGAAGCAACCGCTCTCGAGCGCCGGGGCGCTGCTGGGCGAAGTCAGCGCCACCGCCGACACCGCCACCGGCTTTCTGACCATCGTCGCCCAGGACCACAGCCCGGCCCGGGCCGCGGCGATCGCCACCGCGTTCGCCGACGCGCTCGGAGGCGATCAGGCGGCACGGGCGAACCAGAGCATCAAGGCGCAGCTTCGGGTGCTCGACGCTCAGCTGGCCGGGACTCGCGGCTCGGACCAGGTTGCCCGCGGTGCGCTCTCGCAGCAAATCGCCCAGCTGAAAGCGCTGCGCCGCTCAAACGCGGTCGGCCCGCAGGTGATCGACCCCGCCGTCGCATCGGCCGCTCCGGTGGGACCGAATACGCGACGCGCGGTGGAGCTTGCCTTCGTGATCGCGCTGCTGCTCGGCATCGGCGCGGTGCTGCTGGCGGAGAACAGCGACCGCCGCCTGCGAGCACCGGAAGACCTCGAGCGCTTCACAGAAACGCCGCTGCTGGGCACGATTGGCCGCGGGGCCTTCTCGCCCGAGAAGTATCTCGAGCCACGCAACGTCGAGGCGTTTCAGACCCTGCGTGCCGGGCTCACCTATTACAACGTCGATCGTCCGCTGTCGAGCGTGGTGATCGTCAGTCCAGGGCCCGAGGACGGAAAGACCACGGTGGCCATCGGTCTGGCCATCGCGGTGGCCCGCGCCGGCGGCCGAGCGATTCTGGTCGATGCCGACCTGCGGCGTCCGCAGGTGTCGACGCGGCTCGGCATCCCGACCGTCGAGGGCCTCGGTGCCGTGCTGAATCACGATCGTGAGTTGGCCGAGTCGCTGATCGAGCATCCCGTCGGTGCGCCCGCCGGGGGCCGCCTGCTCGTGCTCCCGGCCGGCCCCCATCCGGCCAATCCCTCTGCCCTGATCAGTTCCCCCGAGATGCGCGCGCTGCTGACCGAGCTAGAGCAACAGGCTGATCTGGTGATCGTCGACACGGCCGCCACGCTTGCCGTCAGCGATTCACTCCCGCTGATCCAGGCGGCGACCGGAATCGTGATGATCGTCCGCATGAACCGAAGCTCGAGATCCGCCGTGCGCCGGCTGCAGAAGGTGATCACCTCCGCTCACGGCGCGGTGATGGGAGTCGTGGCGACGGGCACCAGTTCGGTGACCTATGGCTACGGCGGCGAGAAGTACTACGCGGCCAAGGCCGGCACCGGCAGTGACCGGAAGCGACGACGGGGACGCCGTGGCCGTCACGAGCCGACCGGACCGCCAGAAGCACTCGCGCCGCTCGAGCCCACGCCCGTCGCGTCGGTCGAGCCCACGCCCGTCGCGTCGCTCGAACCCACGCCCGTCGCGTCGCCCGAGCCCACGTCCGTCGTCTCGCTCGAGCCCACGGAGCCCGTCATGCCGGTCGTGGCGCTTCAGCCGACGGGGACCAACGGCGCGAAACCGTCAACCGTCCAACCGGCCACCGATGCCGCCGCGGCTCGGCCGGGGGCGTCCTCGCTTCGGCGCTCGATCGGAAAGCGACTTCGCAAGGGTCGCTGAGCCACGCGGCTGATCGGCGCGCGCGATGACTGATCGGCGCGCGCGATCATCAGCGCGGACGATCGCCGCCCAGGGCGGTGCGCGCCGAGCGATACAGCGGATGCGCGATCCGAGCGGCGCACCACTGGGCCAACCCGATCACCGGCAAGAGCCGCCGGACCCAGCTCGGAATCCCCGGATCCTCGCGGACGCGGTCGCGGATCGCCCGCGCGTTATCGAGCAGCACGCCCCGGCCGAGCGGAGCCACGCCGGGCGAGTCCTCCCGGGACCTGTAGAGGAGACCGGGGCGCGCGTCGAACGAGATCCTCCCCCGGAAGGCAAGCGACGTCCCCAGCACCCAGTCCTCACCGTGGCTACGGTCGGCGTAGCCGCCGCAGTCCCGCGCGTCGCGGACCCGCATGATCGTGGCGCCCTGAGTCGGGAACAGCGACCAGATCGTGTTGGCCAGGGCAAAGGCTCGAGGAAGCCGGGCCAGGACCTGAGCGGCGCGCCGCGGCGACCGGTGCCGCTCGCCGCTCGGTCCGTCGAGGATCGACAGCGTGTAGGCGGAGTGGCTCCCCGACCGCTCGAGTCCGTCGACCAGGGCGGCTAGCGCGCCGTCGAGCAGCAGGTCGTCCGCGTCGAGGAAGACCACGTACGGTGTTCGCACCCGCCCCAGCGCCGCGTTGCGGGCCGCGCCCGTGGAGCCACGCGCCGGCATACGCACGACCACGGCGCCCGGGATCGGCGGCAGCGCAACGCGCGACGCGTTGTCGACGACGATCAGCTCGAGCGGGATCGACTGACGTGTGGCGCTGTCGACCGCCTCAAGCAGCCCCTCACCCACGTACGCGTCCCAGACCGGGATCACGACGGTCACGCGCGCCTCCATGCGGCGAGCATAGTTCCATGCCGGCGCTCGCCGGTCTCCACGCGGCGCGGCGATCGCCTAGCGTGTTCCCTGTCCGGCATGCGCGTCCTCGTTCTCACTCCCTACCCCTACGGGACGGTCGCCGGCCCGCGCTCGAGCTTTGAACTGTGGGAGCGCGTGCTGCGGGATGCCGGCATCGAGTTCGACTACGCGGTGTTCGAGACCGATCGACTGCACGAGATCCTGTACCTCGACGGACGCGCCGCGGAGAAGGGGCTCGAGATGGCTCGCTCCTACGCGCGGCAGCTCGCGCAGGCCGGCCGCGCCTCGGAGTACGACGCGGTCCTGGTGAACCGTGAGGCGACGCTGATCGGACCGGCGCTGATCGAGCGCTGGGTGGCGCGCGGGACCCCGCTGATCTATCTGCTCGACGACCCGCTCTACATCCCCTACCGGAGCCCGTCGAACGGAGCGCTGTCCTACCTCAAGTGTTTCGGCAAGGTCAAGACCCTGTGTCGCATCAGTCGCACGGTGATCGCGAATTCCCCCAGCAACTGCTCATTCGCCCGCCGCCACAACGCAAACGTGTGGGAGATCCCCAGCGTGGTCGACGCCGACCTCTACACCGGGTGGGAGCCGCCGACAGCGCCGCGCAACGGGGTGTGCATCGGTTGGACCGGCAGCGCGAGCACTGCCGCAAACCTGCAGCTGATTCGGTCGCCGCTGCGCGCGCTCAGCCGGCGTGACGACGTTCGGCTGAGACTCATCGGCGCCGACGATTTCGGGATGCCGGAGGTCGGCCACGAGGCAATCCCGTGGCGAGCCGAGACCGAGGTCGAGGATCTCCGGCGCCTGGACATCGGCCTGCTGCCGCTGCCGCTCACTCCGTGGGCGCCGCACAAGTTCTATCTCAAGCTGATCCAGTACATGGCCCTGGGAATCCCGCCGGTGGCCACGCCGCTGGGCTCCAACCCACTGATCATCGAGGACGGACGGAGTGGCTTCCTGGCTCGCGACGAGCGCGAGTGGACAACCGTGCTGGAGCGGCTGATCGCTGATCCGGAGCTGCGCGAGCGGGTCGGGAGATTCGGCGCACAGGCGGCACACCGCCGTTACACGTTGCAGGCCAATGCAGAGAGGATCGTCGCCGCGGTTCGATCGGCGCTGTCGTAGACGATGAGCGAACGCACGCGTCTGGGCGCACTGTATGTGTGCTACCTGTCGTTGGAGGATCCGCTGGTTCAGACCCAGGTGGTCGGTTATCTGCGCGGGCTCGCGCGCGCCGGCCACCGCATCCATCTGCTGACCTTCGAGACCGGGCGGCTGACCCCGCGTCGGCGGCGGCGATGGCGCCGGAGCCTGGCCGCCGAAGGGATCGCCTGGCATGGGCTCCGCTACCACAAGCGGCCCTCGCTCCCGGCCACCGTCTACGACACGCTGGCCGGCGCGGTCTACGCCAGCCTGCTGGTCCGCCGCCACCGGCTCGAAGCGCTCCACGCGCGCGCACACGTGCCGGCCGCGATGGGCCTGATGGCCCGCCGCCTCGCCTGGCCGCGGCACCCGGCGCTGATCTTCGACATCCGCGGACTGATGGCCGAGGAATACGTCGACGCCGGACGCTGGGTCCAGGACGGGGTGCCGTTCCGGTTGACCAAGGCCGTCGAACGGGCGGCGATCCGCCGCGCCGCCGCGATCGTCGTCCTCACCGAACGCGTCCGCCGCTTGCTCTTCGACGGCCGGCGGGGAGCGCCGGTCACCGTGATCCCGTGCTGCGCGGACATCGATGCGCTCGGCGTGGAACCGGGAACCCGCGCCCGGACAAAGGCGAGGCTCGGGCTCGGGGTCGGCCCGGTGATGGTGTACCTGGGCAAGTTCGGCGGCTGGTACCTCGAGCGCGAGATGGCGGAGTGCTTCACGGTGGCGCGCGAGCAACTCCCCGGGCTCCACTTCCTGATCCTCACCCAGTCGGATCCGGAAGCGATCCGGGTGCAGCTGCAGCGATTGGGCGTGGGGCCCGGCGAATACACGATCACCTCGGCGCCGCACGACCAGGTCGGCGCCTACCTGTCGGCTTGCGACTTCGCCATCAGCTTCATCGAGCCGTCGCCCTCGAAGATGGCCTCGTCGCCGACCAAGATCGGGGAATACCTGGCCGCCGGCCTGCCGATCCTCAGCACCGCCGGAGTCGGGGACCTCGACAGTCTGCTCACCCCCGAGGTGGCCGCAGTGATCCACGAGCACGCCCCGTTCGCCTATCGCCAGGGACTGGCACAGGTCGCACGCCTGATCGCCGACCCCCGTACGGCCAAGCGCTGCCGCTCGCTGGCCGACCGCGAGCTCTCGCTGCAGCGGGTCGGGATCCCCCGCTA
Source organism: uncultured Solirubrobacterales bacterium (assembly GCA_963744755.1). Taxonomy (GTDB): domain Bacteria; phylum Actinomycetota; class Thermoleophilia; order Solirubrobacterales; family Solirubrobacteraceae; genus Palsa-465. Next base: position 829,372 of record CAVUUS010000001.1, read on the forward strand.
CGACGCGGTCTACCGGCGCGTCGTGAACAGGTAATTGCCGCCCGGTCCCGGCACGATCGTCTCGCGCCGGCGAGGTCCATCGAGCTGCAACTCGAAGAAGCGGTAACCCAGCGGTGCCAGCAGCTCGGTTACCCGCCTCCCGCTCTCCGCGCTCAGCACCTCGCAGACGATGTCCGGGTGATCGCGGTGCAAGACCGAGACCGCTCCCTCCAAAACGTCTACCTCGGTCGCCTCCGCGTCGATCTTGATCAGATCGACACGGCGGACTCCGAGCTCGCTCAGCAGCTGATCGAGGCGGACGACCGGCACGGAGGTGGTCACGTGCTCCCACGGGGCGAGGTGCGCCGGCTCCAGCGACGCCGCCATCGACATCCCGCCCGACATGTGGTGTAGCTCGGCCGAACCCGCCGACGCTCCGGCTGCGACGTTTCGGCAAACAGCGTTGGCCGCCGAGTTCAGGCTGACGTTCCGTAGCAAGCGCTCGAACGTCGCGGGGAACGGCTCGAGCGCGATCACCCGAGCGGTTCGATTGGCCAGCGCCGCCATGACCGTGAAGTAGCCGACGTACGCGCCCACGTCCACAACAACCGCAGCCCGCTGCGCCAGGGCGAAGAAGATTGGGACGGTCTCCGGTTCATAACCCTGTAGGCCGCGCCAGAAGATCTGCGTGGAGATCCAATCGTCGCCGCGGGACCAGAGCCTCAGCCGCTCGTGGTTCGGCAGCCGCACGCTGACCATTCCGCTCCGCGGCAGATGCTTGACCAGCCACGGCGACTCCCGTCCCAGACCGCGCAATCCGGCGCGCAGCAGCGTGGTGAGGGGAACGTTCAGCGCCGGATGACCCCGGGCGGACTTCACCAGGGCGCTCGCGCGTCTCCTCACGCGCGTCTCCGGCGCGGCGGTCGCTTGATCAGCTCGAGGGCCAGCGCCGGACGATGGCGCAGCGCGATCGCCAGGGTCCTGCCAGCGTTCATGGATTCGCCGCGGTCGCGATAGGAGCCCGACAGCATTCGATACAGGCGGCTGTAGGCGAGCCCGCGGGAGCCGCGTAGCGCGGGCGGCAGTTGTGGATGGGAGAACGCCTTGGCGAAGGCACGGCTCATGTCCCGCTCCATCGCCCCCACGCGGCGGCTCATGTTCGCCTCGTGCACGCGATAGCGCACGAGCGGTTGATCGACGTAGTCGACCCGGCCCTCGAGCAGCATCCGCAGGAGCAGGTCCCAGTCCGCCGACATCGCGAGCGCGGGATCAAAGCCGCCCATGGCCAGCAGCTCATCACGCCGGATCAGCCCGGTGGAGCTGCACGACACCGTCTCCGTGCCGTCGAACAGGAGCATCCCGGACACGAGGTCCGAGCGCGCGCCCAATCGCTTGAAGTCGCCCAGCGGCGTCCCGGCGGCGTCGACCATCTCCACCCCGCACAGCACCATGGTCGCCCGCTCACGTTGCAGCGTCTCGATCTGGAGCGCGAGCTTGTCGGGCAGCCAGGCGTCGTCGTGGTCGAGGAACGCGACGAGCTCGCCGCGGGCCAGGCGAGCCCCGCGGTTGCGCGCGCTTGACACGCCGCCCCGAGGTTGCCCAAGGTAGGTCACGGCCGGGCCGAACCCACCGACGACCTCACGCGTCGCATCGGTGGAACCATCGTCGATGACCAGACACTCGATCACGGCGTGGGACTGCGACAACACGCTTTCGATCGCCTCGGCCACATAGGCGGCCCCGTTATGAACGGGAATCACCGCGCTCACGGTCGGCGGCGGGGTCGAAATCGTCATGCTTGGTGACTCAGTGGAGCAGATCGAGGCCAGCGCAGTGCAGTCGGTGGTGCACGTGATCAGCGACGCCGGGCCACATCCCTACTTCCGGACCCTGATCGAGGGCGGCTTGGCGCGACCTCAGCTGGCCGTGGGATGCCTGGGTCCAGCCGGCGAGCTCCAGGAGGAGATGGCATCGCTCGGGGTTGCCACGTTCGCGCTCGGCGCACGCGATCGTTCCGCCTATCCCGCCGCCTTGGCGCGCCTCACCCGGCTGCTGCGCCGCCGTCGCGCCCAGGTTCTCCAGACGCACCTGGTCGACGCTTCGCTGGTGGGACTGATGGCCGGTCGCCTGGCCGGCACCCCCGTCACGGTGATGACCGCCCACCATTCACACGAGTTGCCCTATCACGGCCGGCGCCTGCTGTGGCCCGAGCGCGCCTGCACGGCGCTGTGCGATCACATCATCGCGCCCACCCGCGACGTGGCCCGGACGCTGGTGCGTCACACCGGCGTGCGCGAGGACAAGATCGAGATCGTCCACCACGGGTTCGATCTGGCTCGACTGGACCCCGGCGTACGCGACGGTCGGCGGGTTCGCCGCGAGCTTGGCCTGGACGGTCAGATCGTGTTCGGAACGATCGGCCGGATCTATCGACTCAAGAACCATCTGGCTCTGATCGAGGCGTTCGGCGCTGCGCTCGCGGCCACCCCCGAGGCCCGGCTGGTGATCGTCGGGGCCGGCGACCCGCAGCCGCTGGCGGCGCGCGCGGCGTCGCTGGGAATCGGCGATCGCATCCTGCTCACCGGTCAGCGCAGCGACATTCCCGAGGTGTTGGCGGCGTTCGACGCCTTCGTCCATCCCGCCGTCGCCGAGTCGTTCGGGATGGTGATCATCGAGGCGATGGCGATGGGCCTTCCGGTGCTGAGCACTCCGGTCGGGGTCGCCCCCGAGGTGATCGAGGCGCCCAGGAGCGGGCTGTTGACATCCGGCAGCGACGCTGGTGCGCTGGCCCAGGGGCTGCGCCGGCTGCTGGAGCTGCGCTCGAGCTGGCCCCAGATGGGCGCCTCGGCGCGTGCCCAGGTCGGGGGGTTCACCGCGCAACGGATGGCCCTCCGCTACCAGCAGCTCTACGGCGAGTGGCTCAGGGCGGCGAACTGACCGACTTGCGCGCCGTCACCACGAGCTCCTCGCCGAGTCGCGGCAGCGCCGAGGCGCACAGCCGCGAGAGCGCGAGCACCAGCCGCGCCAGCGGTCGTGGCTTGCCGTGCTCGGTCCATGGTCTTCCCCGGCGTAGCGCCTCGCTGGCCTGGAAGTACCAGGCCGGTTCTCGATAGGCCCGATGGAACCGGATCGACCCAAATCCGGCCTCGCCCAGCGCGAGCGTGATCGCCCGCGGGGTGAAAACGACGAGATGGCGAGGCGGGTCCAACCCGAGCCAATCGCTCCCGTAGACGCGGCGTCCCCATGAGCTCGCGTTCGGCGTGATCAGCTGCAGCACGCCCGCCGGCCCCAGCAGGCGATGAGCGGCCGTCAGTGCCTGTCCGGGATGGTGAAGGTGCTCGATGCTGTGGCTCATGGTGATCGCGTCGAAGCGAGCGGAGCCGGCGAGCGCGGTGATCTCGGCCTCGGTTACCGGCAGGTCGGAGCGTTGCGCGGCGCTGACGGCGGCGGGGTCGACGTCGATGCCGACCGCATCCCAGCCGAGGTCCCGGAAATGAGCCACCGCCGCGCCCGAGCCGCTGCCGACATCCAGCAGCGTTGCCCGGTCACGCGGCCGCGCCAGCCGCGCCCATCGCCGCTGGCGCGCCGCCAGGCCCGGGACCAGCGGGACGAGCACCGGGCCTAACGAGGAGGCACCGGAGAGCGAAAGGCCGAAGCGTCGATTCAGATAGCCGTGGCGCAGCGCCCGTCTCCAACTCCCAGCCGGCTGCGTGTCGGGCGGCGTCGGCGCCGCGTGCGTGTAATAGCCATCGTATGCCTGCCCGATCGTCTCGCGAGTGGGACGCGGATCGAGGTAGGCCGCTCCGCAGCGGGCGCAGCGGTACGACGTCCACAGACCCGGCGCACATCCGTACAACCGGTCGGCGAGATCGGCGAACCACGGCGACCTTGCGGTCGCGCCGCAGGCCGGGCAGGCCGGGCACGCCTCCAGACCCGACGTCGGCCAGCTACGCGTGGGCGCCGTGGTAGGCATCCATCACCTCGGCGGTAGGCCCGAGCATGCGGACCTCACCGCGCTCGAGCCACATCACGCGGGTGCAGAGCCTGCGGACCAGGCTGGCGTCGTGGCTCACGAAGATGACGGTCCGGTGATCCGCCACGACGCCCTCGATCGATTTGAGGCAGCGCCGCGTGAACTCGTCGTCGGTGACGGCCAGGACCTCGTCGAAGATCGAGATCGCCGCCGGGAACATCATCGCCACCGCGAAGGACAATCGCGCCTGCATGCCCGACGAGTAGCGTTTGAGCGGGGTGTCGATCTGCAGCCCGATCTCGGAGTAGTCGACGATCTCGTCCATCCGCTCGACGATCGCCCGGCGGGGGAAGCCGAGCACCGTGCCGAACAGCACGACGTTCTCACGGCCGGTCAGTTCAGGATGAAACCCGGTTCCCACCGCGAGCAGGGGCAGCACGCGGCCGCGCACGATCGCGTAGCCGTCGGTGGGCAGCGTGATCTGCGAGATCACCTGAAGCAGCGTCGACTTGCCCGAGCCGTTGATCCCGACGATCCCGAAGCACTCTCCCCGCGCGACCGAGAAGGACACGTCATTGAGGGCGAGCAGGGTGTGCTGCCGGCGGGGCTCCCCGGTCAGCGCGGCCAGCGTGGCTCCCAGGCTCCGGTGCTCGCCGAGGCGGTAGACCTTGCTCAGATGGTGTGCCTCGATCACCGGCCGCTCAGGGCGGGCGGCGGCAGACTCGACTACGGTCCTTGGAGTACTCACACGACATCGGCCATCGTCGGCTCCGAGCGGGTGAAGACGAACCATCCCCCCAACACCAACACGACGGTGACCAGGGCGGAGATGGCGACCAGACCGGCGTTCGGCGCACCGATCGGCAGGATCATCCAGCGCCAGATCTCCATCACCCCCGCCAGCGGGTTCAGGCCGAGCCAGAGCTGAGCCGCGCCGGGAAGATCCGCGGCCTGATAGCCGATCGGCGAGAAGAACACCCCGACCTGGAGAATCAGTGGCAGCACCGCCATCAGGTCGCGGTAGCGGACGGCGAGCGATGAGATCAACGCCACCGTTCCCGCCGTGACCGCGATCAGCCAAACCAGTCCGATCGGCAACAACAGGACCCGGGGTGAGAGATTCCCGGTCAGCGCGGCGGCGGCCAGGCCCGAGAACAGCGGCACCGCCGCCGACGGCAGGTTTGCGATCAACGACGCGATCGGGAAGGCGAGCCGGGGGCAGGCGGTTCTCTGCATCAGCTGCGCGTTGGTCACCAGGCTCACCGCCCCCATGCTCAGCGAGGCCTGAAAATACGTCCAGGCGCCGAGCGCCGCCAGCACGAACACGACGTAGGGCACACCCGCGGTTCCGACCGCGGCCACGGAGTGGAAGCCGACCAGGAATGCCGCGAGCAGCGCCAGCGGCTGGAGGAAAATCCAGACCGGGCCCAGCAGTGACTGCTTGAACTTGGCCTTGAAGTCGCGCACGGCGAGCACCCTGACCACGGGGAAAATCACCGCGATGTTGCCCAGACGGATCCGGCTCTTGACCGGTTCGATCCGGAGCTCCAGGTCGTCGTCTCGCCAGAGCGCGATTGCACCCGGTTCTTGCTGGACGTCCTGGACGACCTCTGACCGGCCGCTCGCCATCGGACAACAACCATACTGACGGCCGCGACGCACACCTGGCCGCCGGTAGACTGCATCCGTGCAAGAGCGCTGGCCCGAGCGCATCGACGTCGGCGAGACGGTGCACAATCACAACGAGGAGGAACACCGGGCCCGCTACGTCTGGGCCGCCTCGCTGGTGACCGGCCGGATCCTCGATGTGGCCTGCGGGACCGGACACGGCAGCGCCCTCTTGGCCGCCCATGGCGAGGTAGTAGGGGTGGACCGCGACGACGACGCCCTCGCCGGTGCTCGCGCACGCGTGCCCGACGGGGAGTTCGAGCTGGCCGACATCCCGCCGCTGCCGTTCGGCGATGACCGCTTCGACGCCGCCGTCAGCTTCGAGACGCTCGAGCACATTCGGGATGACCGTGGTTTCGCCGCTGAGCTACGGCGAGTGGTCAGGGGCGGCGGCCTGGTGCTGATCTCGAGCCCAAACCGGGCAGCGACGTCACCCAACACCAGCCCTCCGCCCAATCCACACCACGTGCGCGAGTACCTGCTCCCCGACTTCATCGAGCTGATGCGCGAAGCCGGCTTTCCCGACGTCGAGGTTTGGCATCAGCGACGCGAGCGTCAGTGGATGACAGAACATCTGGCCGCTGCCGTACTCGCCCGGATGCCGCGCCTGTGCATCACGGGAACGTGGTGGGATCGCCTCGGTCACGGGACGGGCGACGTCGAGCGTTGGGCACCGGAGATCAAGTGGCCATCGCTGTGGGTGCTGGCATGCCGGTAGTTGGGCTGGGCGCGGGGTTGGGCGGGCTCCGAACTTGGGTGATCGAAGCGCCGGTCGGCACGATCCGCTATCGGTTCTGCCTTGCCACGGCGCTGGCGAAGCGATCGACGACGCCGCTCGCCCGGGCTCACGTGATGGCCGCGGCCTTCATGGCGCCGGTCCGGGACCGGGCGCCCTGGCTGCGCGACCGATGGCGGCGGGTCCGGCTCCGGGAGGCCGGTCAGGACGTGAGCTGGACGGTCGGACCGGCCAGTGATTTCGACGTCCTGAACGAGGTGCTCGCGCTCGGCGAGTACGACGACCTCGGACTGCCGTCACCGGGCACGATATTTGATCTCGGCAGTCACATCGGCGTGAGCATCCTTCGCCTGCGCGCCTCCTACCCGAAGTCTCGGATCTATGGCTTCGAGCCCGATCCGGCGACGTTCCTGAGGCTGGCGGAGAATGTCGCTCAGCTGGCCGATGTGACGGTCCTGCCCTGGGCGATCGGGGAATGCGATGGCCGCATCGCCTTCTTTCCCCGCCGGCAGTCCTGGTTGTCGTCTTTTTCGTCCAACGGCTCGGGCGAATCGGTAAGCGTCGAGTCGGTGACGCTCGATCGAGCGCTCGAGCGCCTTGGTGTGACGGATCTGGATCTGATCAAGATCGATGTGGAAGGGGCCGAGGCGGCGATCCTCCGTGGCTTCCGCGGCTTGCCACGGGTGCGGATGATCGTCGGCGAGCTGCACGGCGAATCCGCGTGCGAGGAGGTGTTCGGACTTTTGGCGGACTTCGAGGTCGAGGCTCATGGCGACCCCGATCACCGTCACTTCAGGGCGCGGTCCTAGGGTTTGCGCAGCCACAGCTCGAGCTGCAGGCCGGTGCCGGTCGCCTTCATCAGCGGAACCAGGAAGCGATCCGCGCAGCCCGGCGCATACGTCTGCCCGACATGCCGGCGACAGGCGGCGATCTTGTAGCCCGCGCGAAGAGCGTGACGCTCGAACGACCTCGGCGTGAACTCGAACAGGTGGAACGGAATGTGCAGCGGACTGAGGTGACAGGTGCGATCGAGCCGCTGGATCCGATAGGCGAAGTCCACCAGCCGCGCCATCAGCCAATCCGATGAGGGCACTTCGATGTGAATCAGCCCACCCGGCCGCGCCCATCGCAGCGCGCTGAGGATCGCTGACGCCGGATCGGGCACGTGCTCCAGGACGGCACCAAACGTCACCAGGTCGAATTCGCCCTCGGGAAATGTCGCGTCCGCTATCCCGCCGAGCGACAGCCGCTCGGCCGCGATCCCGCTCACGGAGATGGCGTGCCGGCGAAAGCTGGCCGAGGGCTCGAGGCCGAAGGTCGTGAATCCGGCCGCCTCCAGGCTGGCCATCGCCTTCCCAGCTCCGGCGCCGATGTCGAGCGCGGTGAGCCGATCGCGCCGCGGATAGAGCCGGCGGAACTGGAGGATCTGATCGGCGAAGTACCCATCGTTGCCGACGAGCTCGCTCTCCGGCCAATACTCCTCCGCCGCGATTCCGTAGTGGTGGTCGAGGTCGAGCGGGAGCGGCATCGGGTTGGCGAAGACCAGCCCGCAGGCTCCGCAGCGCTGCACGGTGGCGGACAGGCCACCGGGCTTCCGCGCCGGACGCCATCCCTGGTGATGGTCAAGGCGGCGACCGAGACTCCGCGCCCGGGCGACGCTGGTCCCGCACATGTTGCATTCGGTGAACCGACGCCACTCGTAGGCACTCGAATCGCGCACTCGCCGGGAGATCCTACGATTCAGGCATGCCGCGGACGAGCGTCAGCTTCGTGATCCCGACGTTTCGCCGCCCCGACGCGCTGAGGACCACGCTCGACGCAGTGCTTGCCGTAGAGCACTCGTCCGCTCTGTGTGAGGTGATCGTCGTCGACAACGCCGGTGATCCCGCGACCGAGGAGGTGGTGCGCCGGCACGCCGGGTCCTCGATCCCGGTTCGCTACGTGACCGAGTCCCGCGGCGGGGTGGCCAGCGCCCGAAACCACGGCGCCCGGGTCGCCGGCGGCGAGCTGCTGATCCTTCTCGACGACGACATCGTCGTCGAACCCTCCCACGTTCGCGACCACCTCGAGCTCCGCCGGCACTATGGAGACGGGCTGGCCGGCGGCAACTGGGAGTTCGCCACCGGCACGCTCACGGCGCTCGGACGGACGCCGTTCGGCCGTTACCGCATTGCCCTCGACCGCGGGTTCCGCGGCGCCCCTGACGGGCGGCAGCTCGATCCGAACCGCTGGGAGGTCCAGGCGCTGGCGGCATGCAACCTGGCGCTCTCGCGTGAGCTGTTCTGGGACCTGGGCGGATTCGACGAGGAGTTTCCATTCGCCGGGGTCGAGGACCGAGAGTTCTCGCTGCGGGCCACGCGTTCCGGATGCCGGCTGATCCGCGACGACGGCATCCGGCTCCTGCACAACGACCAGACGATCACGCTCGAGCAGTTCTGCCTGCGCGAGCAGCGCAGCGCCCAGACGATGGCGGTGCTCTCCCGTAAGCACCCGGACTCCGAGCGGGGCCGGGAGTTCGCCGCGGTCAACGGCCCGATCGGCTTCGGGGAACCGGTGGCCGTGACCGCCAAGAAGCTGACGAAACTGGCTCTGGCCACGCCGCCGCTGATCAGGCTGCTGCATGCGACAGTTCACGCGCTGGAACGTCTTGCCCTCGGCGAGCGGACGATGGCGCGGCTGTATTCGGGCGTGGTCGGTGTGCACATCTTTCGCGGGTTCCGCGGCGGGAGCTAGGGGCTTTCACGCAACCCGGCGCGCCAGCCCCGGAACGTGTAGATCCCAATCAGCGTGCGGTAGGCCGCGAACAGCGCCCGGTCGGGCAAGCGAAAGTGCTTTGCGATGCCGATCAGACGCTCGAGCACCGTGGTCGCCCATGGCCGGGCCAACAGCGACTTGACCAGCTTCTTGGCAACCAGCCCCGGTCCGTCCGAGCGCCGCATAGGACCGTTGACGACCGCCACCGGCGCGCCGCCGTGCAGCGCCGGGTACTTGCGGCATAGGCGGACCGTATCGATTGTCCCGCGCTCCTGAAAGCGGCAGTAGCGATGCAGGTCGGCCGCCTGGTCGTTGTGGACGCACTGGATCGCCGAGTCGTAGAGGAAGCGGATTCCCAGCTCCGACGCGCGCTGGGCGAGATCCTGGTCCTCGCAGGTGACCAGAAAGCGCTCATCGAACAGGCCGACGCGATCCAGGTCCGCGCGTAGCAGCGACAGGTTGCGGGCGGTCGGAGCGTGCAGCTCGAACACGCCCGGCGCGACCGGCGATCCGGTCCGGGCGGTCTGAAAGCTGCGCTCGAGACCGTCGAGGAACCGGCCGAACGGCTCATCGGTGAGACTCGGCAGCTGGCTGAAGCCGCCCACCACCCAGGCCCCCGGGAACCGCTGCAGCGCCGCCACGTGAGCACCGATGAAGTCCTCGCCGACCAGCAGATCGTCGCTCAGCAGGATCACATACCGCCCCCGCGCTGCGCGCAGTCCGGCGTTGCGACCGGCCGAGATCCCGCGGTTCAGCGGTAGGCGCTGCGAGCGCAGCGTGTACGGGACGCGGATCCGCGAGAGCAGCTCGGACGTCCCGTCCGTCGACCCGTCGTCGATCACCACCACCTCGTAACAGTCGGCCGGCACGTCCTGCCTGGCCAGGGCGGCGAGCGTCTGCTCCAGCGCCGCCCGGCGGTTGTACGTGCTGATGATCAGGCTGACCAGCACGCGCGCCTCAACGTCCGTAGCCAACCGCGGCGCGCGGCCGCCGCGCGGGTTCGCTGCGCCCGAGTGCGCCCCGGGTGCAAGCCCTCGAGGCTCAGCGCCAGCACGGTGACCAGCGCGTAGAGCCGCGCGTAGCGGCTTCCCCGCCGCTTCCGGCACGCCTCGGCCACGCCCGCCGCGATCCGGGCTTCGACCTCGTCCTCGGGCCAGGTCCGGCGACTGCTCGCGCTGGCGTGATGCGTCGCCACCGCGGATGGGCACGTGGCGATCCTCCAACCGGCGCGGCGCATCCTCGAGCACCACTCCAGGTCCTCGCCGTAGAGAAAGAACGACTCGTCCAGCGCTCCGACCGCGTCAACCGCGCTCCGACGAACCATCATCGCCGCGCCCGGGACCCAGTCCGGGTCGACGGTCACCGGCGTGCTCAGCCTCACGTATGAGCCCTGCAGGAGGTTCCCGCGCCGACCCGCCGGCAGCAGGCGGTGCAGGCGGAGCAACTCGATCAGCACGTGCGATACGGACGGAAACGCGCGGCCTGGGTAGGCCGGCTCGGCGCTGTCGGCGTCCCTGAGCCAAGGGCTGGCGATGGCGACATCGGCGTGCTCGTCCATCCACCGGATCAGCTCCTCGAGGGCGCCCGGATCGAGCACCACGTCTGGATTGAGCAGCAGCCAATAGCGCGCCCTGACCGACGGCCACGCGAGGTTGGCGGCCCCGGCGAACCCACGGTTCACCGCGGAGGTGATCATCCCGGATCGCGGTACCGCCGCCAAAGCGATGCTCGCGCTCTGATCGGGCGACGCGTTGTCGACGGCCAACAGCTCCGCGCGGCCCGAGGCCAGCTCGGCCCGCAGCGCCGCCAGGCACGCGCGCAGATGGTCGTCGGAGTTGTAGAGCACGAGCGTGACCGACACGTCGGGCGTCCGCCCATTGCCGGCGTCGTTCACCAGTCCTGCTTTCTGAGAAACACCTCGAGCGTCAGCAGCGTCCACAGCGCTCCCCCCCGGTTACGGTCGCCGCCGGCGTGCTCGGCGATCAGCGCGTCGATCGCCTCGCCCCGGAGGTGCCGGCGCACGCGCGCGTCCCGAGACCCGAGCATGTGGTCGACGTAGGCGCGGAGGTCCTCGCGGAACCAGCGGTCGAGGGGCACGCCGAAGCCACGCTTTTTCCGGCGCAGGATCTCCGCGGGCAGCTCGTCCCGCATGGCACGCTTCAGCACGCGCTTGAGTGACATGCCGCGCAGCTTCAGTCGGGGCGGCAACTGAACCGCGTAGGCCGCGAGCTCGGCGTCGAGAAACGGTGAGCGAACCTCGAGCCCATGGGCCATGCTCATGCGGTCGGCCTTGACCAGCAGATCATCGACGAGGTACGTGCGGAGGTTGAGCGCGAGCAGCCGATCGAGCTCACATGAGCCGCCCGTCGCTCGCCAGGCAGCCTCGTACTCGTCGTGCGCCGATCGGTCGGGATCCTCGAGCAGCCGCGAGCGGGTGGGCTCGTCGACGAAGCTGAGCCAGTGCAGGTAGGCCGCCGGCATACCCTGCTCGGCCACGTCGGCAAAGCGCCGGAGGTTGCCCACTCGTCCGCGCGCCGCGCTCGCGGGCAGACGGGCGAGCGCGCCGCGCCCCAGCGACCGCAGTCCACCCGGGACCGTCCGATAGCGGCCGATCGCCAGGGCGGCGGCGAAACGCTCGTAGCCGGCGAACAGCTCGTCGCCGCCGTCGCCGCACAGAGCCACGGTGACGTGCTCTCGCGTCAGTTGGCTGAGGAGATACGTGGGCACCGCGCTGGAGTCGCCGAACGGCTGGTCGTGGTGCCAGACCAGCGTCTCGACCAGGTCGACGGCGTTCGGCCGGACGACGAACTCGTGATGTTCGGTGGCAAACCGCTGGGCCACAGCCCGCGCGTACGGGCGCTCGTCGTACCCCTGACGATCGTCGAATCCGATCGTGAAGGTCGCCACCGGGCGGTCGGTGAGCCTGGCCATCATCGCCACGATCGCGCTCGAGTCGATCCCCCCGCTGAGGAAGGCCCCGACCGGGACGTCGGCGATCAGTCGCCGCTGGACCGCGGCCTCTAGCAGCCGCCCAACCTCGCCTGCCGCCTCGTCCAGCGACGGCTCCGGGCCGGTCGCGCCCGGCCGCCGGCGCTCCGGCGCGTGGTAGCGCTCGAGCACCGGCTCGCCTCCCGGCTCAAAGGTCAGGACGTGCCCGGGCGGAACGCTTCGGATGCCGGCGAAGAACGTGCCCGGCGAGGGCACGTAGCCGAAGGTCAGGTAGGCGGGGATCGCCGCCGGGTCGAGCTGCCGCGGCACCACCGGGCTGGCCAGGACCCCCTTGATCTCGCTGGCGAACACCAGCTGTCCGCCGGAGGACCAGTAATGCAGAGGCTTCTTGCCGAACGGATCGCGACCGAGGATCAGGCGCTCGCGTCGCGCATCCCAGACCGCGAAAGCGAACATGCCATCCAGGCTCCGGGCCAGTTCCACCGCGGACCGCCGTTCGGCGAGGTGCACGATCACTTCGGTGTCGCCGCCGGTGCTGAACCGGTGGCCGTCGGACACCAGCCCGACCCGCAACTCACGGAAGTTGTAGATCTCGCCGTTCAGCACGGCGCCAATCTCCCCGTCCTCGCTGGTGATCGGAGGATCACCGAGTTCCAGGTCGATGACGGCCAGACGGTTCTGGGCCACGGCGCCGCGGCCGCGAGCGAATGCGCCGGCGGCGTCGGGGCCACGATGGTGCTGGCAGGCCAGCTGCGCGTCGATGGTCGCGCTCAGCGAGCCTCCGGCTGGGTCGACGGCACCGGCGATCCCGCACATGGGCTCAGCGACCCGCGCCGGTCAGCAGCTCGCGGTAGAGCCGGTCGGTCCGGCTGACCAGCGTGTCGATCGAAAAGTGTCCCAGCGCGTGCTCACGACCCTGGCTCGACAGCCGCGCGGCGAGCTCGGGTTGATCCAGCAGGCGGCCGACCGCCCGTCCGAGTCGATCCTCGTCCTGCGCCGCCTCCGTCAGTCCCGTCTGTCCGTTGCGCACCACGCTCGGGACGCCTCCGACGCGGGCGCTCACCACCGGCACCCCGGCGGCCAGGGCTTCGATCAGGCTCACCGGCGTCCCCTCGTTGTCAGAGGTGAGAACCACGACGTCGCTGGCAAAGTAGACGTCGGGCATATCGGCTCTGAAGCCGGCCCAGGTCACCCGGCCCGCCAGAGCGCGGGCTTCCGAAGAGGCGTGCAGCCCCTCGCGCAGCTCGCCGTCTCCCACGATCAGAAAGTGGACGTCCGCCCGGTCGGCGAGCTGGCGCGCGATCCGCAGAAAGCGGTCGACCCGCTTGATCTGGACTAGACGCGCCACGATCGTGATCAGTTGGAGATCGGCCGGGATTCCCAGCTCGGCCCTGAGCCGTGCTCTGCGGCGCCCCCGGTCATCGGCCGAGGGGCTGAACGGCGAGAGATCGAAGCCCACGGCAATCACCTCGAAGCGCTGGAGCGGTGCGACCCCCAGCGACACGAGATCATCGCGCACCTCCTCGGAGACCGCGATCAATCGCGTGGTACGGCGGGCCAGAAGGCGCTCGACGCTCAGGTAGAAGCGATTGGTCCGAGGGGAGAAGTAGCCGCGCAGGGAATGCCCATGAAACGTGTGCACGAGAACCCGGCCGGATCGGCCCGGCGCCAGGATCGCCGCAATCCGTCCGAGCGTGCCGGCCTTGGCCGCATGGGTGTGAACGATCTGCGGGCGCTCGCGCGCGATGATCCGGACCAGCGCCCCCAGCGCGCGGAGGTCGTGCCAGCCCGGAGCCCTGCGCAGAGAAGCGACACGGCGCGGTCGGACCCCGAGGCGGTGGGCGAGCGGATCCATCGTGCCCTCGCTGGCGTCCTCGGTCCCACGCACGAGGATCGTCGCGTAGTGCAGCGGCTCCAGCAATCGCGTGAGCGAGATCGCCTGGATGGCCGGACCACCGATGTTCAGGCGCGCGATGATGCGAACCACGCGCGTCGGTACGGCGGCGCCGGTCACGGCTCCGTCACGTCTGGCTGATCTCGGGGCGGATCATCGGCGCGGCCCACGGCCACTCCAGCGCGTACAGCGCGAGCCCACCCATCACCGCTGCGGCTGTGCCGGTAGCGAGCCAGGCGTCCGCGCCGATCCGATCGGCGACCACGGCCAGGGCAACGAGCGTCGCCTGGACCGCGCCGAGTACGGCCACGACGTGAGTCGGGCTCCGGAATCTGGGGAGCAGCCGGTGGGTGAGGTGGTCCAGGCCTCCGGTGAGCACGTTGACCCGCCGCCGAAGCCGCGAGATCACCACCAGCGCAGTATCGAGGATGGGCAAACCGGCGAGCAGGCAGCACCCGCACAGCTCCCCTCCGCCGAAGCGGTGGCCCCGGACCAGCGCCATGGCCAGGGCGGCGACCAGAAAGCCCAGCGGCATGCTGCCCCCGTCGCCGAGGAAGATCCGGGCGGGCCGGGCCAGATTGTGACGCAGGAATCCGATGCAGGCGCCTGCGACCGCGACCGCCATGATCCCCAGCGCAACGTCACCGCCGACGAGGGCGGCGACCGCAATCCCCCCGGCCGAGATCCCGGCCACCACGGCACACGCGCCATCGATGTTGTCCATCAGGTTGAACGCGTTGACGATCGCGACGACGCACAGGATGGTGAGCCCGAGATTGAGGGCGTCCGACCCGAACGCCGTGAAGCCGAGGCCGGCCGACCACACGATCATGCCCACGGCCGCCTCGGCGAGCACTCGCCATTGCGGCGGCAGGTTGACGCGGTCGTCGATTGTCCCGATCGTCCACAGTACCGTCGCGCCCACCAGAATGCCCGCAAATCGGGCGCCGATCCCGGCGATCGGAACGACCGTGACCAGGAGGGCGGCGAGCACGGCGGCGCCACCCAGATGTGGAGTCGCGACCGCATGGGCCTTGTATCCCAGGGGTCGATCGACGAACCCCGTGCGCCGGGCCACGACCATCGCCACCAGGGCGCAGCGCTCGGCCACGAGGGCGGCCAGGACCAGGGCAAGCGGGATCAGGACCCAGGCGCTCACCGCGTCAGCAACCTTCCATCGTCCGTCGTCACTTCCTCGCGGATGTGCGCGATCGTGCGGCTCAGGCCCTCCCGGAGGAGGACGGTCGGCCGGTAGTCGAGGTCGCGGCGGGCGGCGGAGATGTCCGCCAGGGAGTGCCGTACGTCGCCGGCGCGGGCCGGAAGGTAGACGGGCGCGACGTCGCTGCCGAGCTGCTCGCGCAGCTCGGCCACCAGCCCGTTGACGCTGATCGCCTCGCCACAGGCCACGTTGTAAACGTGCCCCGCCGCGCGCTCCGCGTCGAGCGCGAGCAGGTTGGCGTTGACGATGTTCTCGACGTAGGTGAAGTCACGCGACTGCTCGCCGTCGCCGTGGATCACGGGAGGCTCACCGCGCAGTAGGGCGCTGATGAAATTCGGAACCACCGCCGCGTACTGCGATCGCGGGTCCTGCCGCGGGCCGAACACGTTGAAGTAACGGATCGCCACCGTCTGTAGGCCGTATACCTCGCCGAAGGCGCGGCAGTAACCCTCACCGGCGAGCTTCGCAACGGCGTAGGGAGAGATCGGCAACGGAGTCATGTCCTCGCGCTTGGGTAGCGTCGGGTCGGCTCCGTATACCGATGAGGACGAGGCGTACACGACGCGTCGAATCCCGGCGTCACGTGCGGCCAGCATCACATTGAGAAGACCGGTCACGTTGGAGGCGTGGCTGGTCAGTGGGTCCTGCACGGATCGCGGGACGGACGGCAGCGCCGCGAGATGAAAGACGACCTCCCGGCCGCGGACCGCCCTCGACGCTCGTTCGTAGCTCTGGATGTCCCCTTCGACCACCTCGACGTCGGAGGCGAGCGATTCGAGGTTCGATCGCCGACCGGTGGAGAAGTTGTCAAGGATCCTCACGTCGTGTCCGAGCGCGGCCAGGCTTCCGGCCAGATGGGATCCGATGAACCCCGCGCCTCCGGTGATGAGCATCTTCACGACGGTTGCGCCACCAGTCGGGCCGGGACCGCGGACTGCGCATGGTCGATCACGTCGGTCAGAATCTGGGTCAGGCTGCGCGTCGCCTGCCAGCCGATCGCCGCCTGGATCTTCGTCGTGTCGGGAACCCGCCGGATCACGTCCTCGAAGCCGTCTTCGTAGGCCTCGGCGTACGGGATCGTGACGATGTCGGAGCTCGATCCGCTCAGCGCCCTGATGCGGCGGGCGAGCTGGAGCATCGTCACCTCCTCGGTCGATCCGACGTTGAACACCTCCCCGTGGTGTTCGTCGCGTTGCATCAGATCCGCCAGTGCCCGCACGACGTCATTGACGTGGCAGAAGCAGCGCCGCTGAGTACCGTCGCCGAACACCGTCAGCGGCTTCTCCGCGAGCGCCTGCCCGACCAGCGTCGGCAGCACCATTCCGTGGCGGCCGGTCTGCCGGGGCCCGACCGTGTTGAACAGGCGAGCTACCACTGTGGGAAGCCCGCGTTCGCGGTGGTAGGCGAGCGCGAGGAACTCGTCGATCGCCTTTGAGCAGGCATAAGACCAGCGACCCTTGGATGTGGCGCCGAATACGAGGTCGCCGCTCTCCCGGAACGGCACGACGGAGGACTTGCCGTAGACCTCGCTGGTCGACGCGATCAGCACAGCTCGACGCTGCTTGACCGCGTGCGAGAGCACGACCTCGGTGCAATGCACGTTCGTCTCGATCGTCCGCACCGGGCTCTCGACGACCAGTTGCACGCCCACGGCGGCAGCGAGGTGGTAGATGGTGTCGGCCCGATCGACTAGTCCGGCCACGAGCGGGCTGTCCGCGCAGGAGCCGATCGTCAGCGAGAAGCCCGGGTGGCCCTGCAGGTGGTCGATATTGCCGAGCTGGCCCGTCGAGAGGTCGTCGAGTACGTGCACGCGGTGGCCGCGCCCGAGGAGCTCCTCGGCCAGGTGGGATCCGATGAATCCTGCTCCTCCGGTGATCAGATCCTGGTGCTCGCCTTGCATCCTGCTCCAGACGTCGGTGTGCGGTTTCCCGTCAGTGACGCCACCAGGGGCTGGAGCGGCGCAAAAGCAAGCTACGGAAGGGGCATCGCTCCGCGGAGTGGACGCCTCGGGCCTGTTATCGGCAATCTCGGGGCTTAACTGCAGAAGCCGCCCTTTATTCGCTCGGTCAGCTGACGCTCGGGGGCTTGATGACCAGCCCCTGTCCGGTGGGTAGCGAGAGGATCGAGAAGCCGAGGTCCGCCGCTACGCGGTCAGCGGAGCGATGGGAGTCCTCGAAGCCCCGATAGGCGTAATCGTCGAGGACGATCACCCCACCGGGAGCGAGGAGCGGCCAGAAGTGGCGGAGCGCGGCGCTCTCCGGAGCCGGGTCGTTCATGTCGATGTGGAGGAACGCGACGGAGCCGAGATCGACGCCGGCGAGACTCGCCGGCACGGCGCCGAGCACCAACTGCACCCCCGGCCACTCCCGGAAGTTCTCCCGCACGCCGTCCGGGCCATCGGCGTAGTACGGCGACCGGGTCAGGTCGCGCTCGCCGCTGTCCGGCCTGACCGACCCCGGTTCGAACGTGTCGAACAGGAAGAACGGCCGCTCGTCCCATCCGAGGTGCTCGCAGATTGCCGACGCCATGAAACCGCGACCGGTGCCGCACTCGACAAAGGCGCCGGGCAGCGGCCAAGCCGTGCGGGCGGCCCACAGGATCACGTGCACGCGCCAATGGATCTCGTAGTCCCATCCCGCCGCTCGTACCGCTCGCCGGTACGCGCTTTGAAACTCCGGCGCCTGCGTGAACGTGTGGTTGTGAGCCGTGCGCAGGCCGTCATGGTCGTAGAGCGGACCGGCCCGCCGCGGCATCAGCTCGAGCGCCTCGCTGGTCCAGGGGTTGCGGTTGAAACCGGATACCGCTGCCGCGATGGCCCGGTGGGCCAGGCGCCTGAGACCGACCACTAGTACCGGTCACCGCCCAGCGACTCGCGGATCGGGGCCGCGATGCCCGTCTCGAGGTGGGATCGCCACTGTCCGGCCCAGGCGGCGAAGGATCGGCGACCCTCGCGGGCTATCCGCCCCCGCAGGGCTTCATCGTGCAGGAGCTCCCGCACGACTTCCTGGAGATCGGCAAGGTCAGGACGGCAGAAAGCGACGTTCTCCCGATCCCGGAACGAGTACATCATCTCGACGTGCGTCAGTTCCTGGCAGACCAGCGCCGCCCCGGTCCGCAACGCCCAGGCGTGGCGCTGACCGAGCTCGCCGTAGCCGGTTGGTGCCACGACGACGCGATGACGACACATGTCGTGGAGGTAGCGCACCCTCCCCAGGCGCGGACGCAGGTACGGGGCGGCTTCGTCGAGGAGCGCCCGGCGCGAGTCGGCAGCCGTGGCGCGGACGAATTCGTCCTCGATGCCGGCCACGGTAGGCGGGACCCGATCGATCCCCTGGGTCCCCGACAAGCCATCGAGCCGGCGGACCGCCTCCAGGCGCTGGATGTGGGTCAGCGACGCCAGGCAATGAACCTCGAACGGGCGCCTGCGCGTCGGGGCGACCCGGATCGCGGCCGAGAACCCCTCCTCAGCGACGCCGCGCATACGCCGCTGGGTGCTCGACATGCGGCGGCCCGTCGTGCCTGCGGCTCCGGCCTCGTATCCGCGCGCGCTGCGCAGCAATCCGGGCAGGTCCATGATCAAGCACGGCACCGAGAGCCTCACCTTGTCGAGATCCTCGCCCCGGTAGCGCAACGGCTTGGGGCGCAGCTTGGCTGACCAGATCGCGCCGGGATGCCATGGCCCGACGTCGTAGTTGTAGAGGTCCCGGTCGCGAAAGACCCCCTGGAACTTGATGACCGTCGAGACGTTCTCGAGCCACCCCGGGGCAAACCCCAGCTCGAAGTAGTCGGTCCCGTCCAGGCCGACGATGGCCCCTGCACTTTTCCCCAGCACACGCATGACGCGACCGGTGTCATCGGGATGGTGCAACTGCAGCCAGTTACGCCAATAGCTGGTGAGCAGGATCACGTCGGCTTGATCGTGCTCGGGGAGCCCGAACGGGTTCGGAGCATCGGGCAGACCAAGCGCCGCCGGGCTCAACGTGACGAACTCCAGACCGGGGCACGCCAATGTCACCGCCGCCGCCCAATCGTTTCGAAAATTGGTCTGCAGCGCGCAGCGAATGGTTCGCCCGCGCGTCACCGGACGGCTTTCTCGATCAGGATCAGGCCGGGATAGGCGTGGACTGCGGCCACCGGCCGCGGCCCGACGTTGACATCGTCGATCAGCGCCTTGGTCAGAGCTGCCGCAGTGTCGGGTGCGCCCGCGGGGCCACCGCCATAGGCCGGCTGATAGGCGGTCTCCAAGTCTTCGATGGCGTAATACCCTCCCGGCTTGACCCGCGGGAACAGCACCTCGAAGGTGCTGATGATGTGTGAACCGACGTGGCTGCCGTCGTCGACGACGAGGTCGAACGGGGGACACCCGGTGATCGCCCGACGCAGTGCATCCGGGTCCGATTGATCAGCTCGCAGGGCTATCAGCCGTGCCGCGGGGCCCAGCCGTTTCTCGTAAAGGTCGAGCCCGTAGATGACCGCGTGGGGGAAATAGTTTCTCCACATTCGCAGCGAGTTACCTCCGGCTTCCGGATCGAGCCCGTCACCAATCCCGACCTCGAGTACGCACTCCACCGACCTCCTTCGCCGCCGCAGGTGACGAGCGTAATGTCGTGTGTAGCCGTGCTGCCCGGGCGCCTTGTCGGTGCCCCACAGAAGGGCCAGCGCGCTCAGGCTCGGAGCGGCACCGAGCCCCAGGCCGTGCTTGACCCTATTGACTGCCGATCGCGGGAGGGGACTGGCCAGCCGCGCCAGGGGGCGGTTCACGAACGCAGATGTTAGGGCGCACCTCCGCGGGCACCCGAGATTCCTTCTCAGGTCAGCGCCGGAGCCGGGTGGGCCAGGAGCTCGGGCGGTTGCGCGGCAAGCACCGCGGTCAGCTCTTCGCGAGAATGGATGGCGAGCTTCTGGTAGACGTGACGCAGGTGGTACTCGACGGTCTTGGGGCTGAGGAACAACGCGGCCGCGGTCTCTCGCGTGGTCTTGCCGCCGCCGAGCAGCAGCGCGATCTGCAGTTCCTGCGGTGTCAGCTCGTCGATTGTGCTCGGGTCTCTTCGCCGCAGGGTCTCGCCGGTCGCCGCGAGCTCGGACCGAGCCCGATCGGCCCACGGGCGCGCGTCCAGGCGCTCGAACGCGTCGGCCGCGACGCGAAGCTGCTCGCGGGCCAGAATGCGGTTCTGGGCTCGGCGCAGCCGCTCACCGTAGGCCAGCCGCGTGCGCGCGGCCTCGAATGCATCGGGGGTCTGCGCATGGTGGTGGAGCGCCTGCTCGAAATGTGGGGCCAGGTCGCCCTCATCCGCGAGCAGCCCCTGGCAGCGCAGCGCACGAGCCAGCGACCAGGGCTGTCCCTTGGCCCTCGCGGCGACCATCAACATGCCGGCAACCTCCTCCGCCTCATCGCGGCGCTCAAGCCGGAGGTAGACGTCGACGAGTTCCGCCGCCGGGGAGAGGTCGACGTCGGTTATCGCCAGCTCTGACAGCAGCCGGCTCTGACGCTCGAAGTGCTCGACGGCCAGGGCGGGCGCGCCGAGAGCGAGCTCGAGCTCGCCCAGCGCCGCCATCGCCCAAATTTCGTGCATCCGGGTCCCCAGCTCCGGGCAGCGGTTCATTGCCTCGCCGGCCAACGCCCGGCATTCCTGCTCGCGCCCGCGGCGCGCCTGCAGCCAAGCCAGGCCGGCCAGAGCGAAGGTGAGCGCGGTCTGCTGACCGCTCTCGCGCGCCCGATCGATGGCTTCTCGATACGTCGCCTCTGCGATCGCCCAGCGATCGCTGGTGGCCTGGTCACGAGCGATCAGGTTCAGCACGAAAGGAAGCGCCCCCACAGCCGCGCGCGCACGCGCCGCCCTCAGCGCATGCTCCAGCAATGAGCGCCCGGCACCGGCCTCGCGCAGGAAGATCGGCCCGAGTCCCAGCCAGGGCAGCAGGGCAAGATCGTCGCGCAGCTCGGCCGAGCCCTCGGCCAGCGCCACCGCTTCACGAAGCGCCTCCGCCCCGGCCGCGGCGTCGCCGCCGAAAATCCTCGCCATCCCGAGCACGCTGGCCGCCAGGAAGCGGGCGCGGGACGAAGGGTGCTCGGGCAGACCGGCTCGGGCACGCTCGGCCAGCAGCAGCATTTCCCGCGGCTTGCCCGCGTAGAAACAGGCGGTGGCGGCGTCGGACAGCATCTCCACGGCGCGCTCGGGATCCGCCCGCTGGGCGGCCGCCATCAGGATCGCGTGGCCACGCATGATCGGCCCACGACGGGTCGCAATGTGGCCGGCCAGGTGATCGAGCGCGGTCAGCACCGGCTCCTCGCGCGTGCATTCGCGGGCCTCGTCGAGCAGCGAGACCGCGCGATCAGCCAGACCCGCGTTCCATCCCGCCTCAGCGGCCTCCAGCAGCAGCCGCCCGCGACGCTCGGCGTCCGAGGTCAGCCGCGCGGCTCGCTCGAACGCCGCGGCCGCGGTCGCGTACGCGCTGCGCTCACGCCCGCGGACGCCCGCCTGCTCGAGGGCCGCCGACGCCGGCTCGTCGGCGCCGACGGCGGCGGCGGCGATGTGCCAGGCGCGGCGATCGGCGTCGCGGTCAGGTAGGGACGCCGCCAGCGCGCGGTGGGCATCGCGCCGCGCGGCGGCGGGTGCATCCGCGTAGATCGCCGAACGCGCCAGCGGATGGCGGAACTCGACCGAACCGGCGCCGAGCGTCACCAGCCCAGCGCTCTCGGCCGCGGCCAGCGACGATAGGTCGATCCCGAGTGCAGCCGCGGCGCGCTCGAGCATCGACAGGTCACCGCTGTCGCTGGTCGCCGCCAGGATCAGAGCGCTCCGGGTGTCGTCGTCCAGCCGGCCGACCCGCCGCAGGAACGCGCGCGAGATCTTCGCCGGCAGGAGAATCGCGGCCCCTTCGGGGGCGAGCGCGAGGTCGTGCGCGTCGGCGGCGAGCTCGAGCAGCGCCAGCGGGTTACCGGCCGTTGCCCCGTGCAGCCGCTCCGCCGCCGCGGGAGCCAGTCCGCCAACGAGGACCGCCGCCTCCTCGCGGCTCAGACCTCCGATCCGCAGGCTCGGCAGATCCGCCCCGTCGAGCAGCGACGGCTCACCCTCGCGCACCGCGATCAGCACCGCGATCGGATCGGCCAGCAGGCGGCGGAAAGCAAACAGCAACGCCTGCGCGCTGGAGCCGTCGAGCCAGTGCGCGTCGTCGACCAGCACCGCGACCGGTCCCTGTTCGGCGTAGGCCGCCAGCAGGCTGAGCGTCGCCGCGCCAACGGCGAACCGCTCCTGAGCCAGCCCCGGCGCCAGGGCCAGGGCGCCCTCGAGGGCGGCCGCCTGCGGCTCGGGAATCCGGTCGAGCAGGACCAGAGCGGGGCGGATCAGCTCCAGCAGTGATGCGAACGGGATCTGCGCCTCCGACTCGATCCCCCGCGCCCGCAGCAGCCGCATCCCGCCGGCGTGTGTGGCGGCCTCCTCCAGCAGTGCGGTCTTTCCGATCCCCGGCTCGCCCACCAGCGCCAGCGTGGCGCTCACGCCCGAGCGAGCCCGCGCCAGCGCGCGGTCGATTTCCCGCCGCTCCAGCTCGCGACCGAGCAGCATTGCCCGATTCTAGGTGGTCGGTTTCGACAGGCTCGCCGAAGACTAGGTGGCCCCCCTGAGGCGATCCTGGCCACCCCCGACGTAGGCTCGCCGCAACCAACCAGGAGGAGCACCGTGAGCACAACCGAGCAACCCGTCGAGGTCGATGGGGACAAGCTGATGCAGTTCGTTTTTCGCGCCGTCGAGGAAGTCGGCGCGACCCTGAACGCGGCGCTGGTCGTGATGGGCGACAGGCTTGGGCTGTACCGCGCGCTGGCCGGAAGCGGCGGCCTCACGCCCGGAGAGCTGGCCAAGCGCACCGGCACCGCCGAGCGCTACGTTCGCGAGTGGTGCAACGCCCAGGCAGCGGGCGGCTACGTCACCTACGACCCGGACGGCGGCCGCTACACGCTGCCCCCCGAGCAGACCGTCGCCTTCACCGATTCCGACAGCCCGGCCTACCTGCCGGGGTTCTTCCAGATCGCCGTGGGCTCGGTGCTCGACTCACCCCGGATCGTCGAGGCCGCTCGTAGCGGTGAGGGAGTCGGGTGGCACGAGCACGGGCACGACGTCCACGACGGGTGCGAGCGCTTCTTCCGCCCCGGGTACAACGCGCACCTGACCGCGGAATGGCTGCCGGCGCTGGAGGGAGTGGTCGATCGACTCAAGCGCGGTGGCACGGTGGCCGACGTCGGTTGTGGGCACGGCTCCTCCACGCTCCTGATGGCCGAGGCATTCCCCCACTCGACCTTTGTCGGCTGGGACTATCACGATGGCTCGATCGAGACTGCGCGCCGGCGGGCGCAGGAGGCCGCGGTCGGGGACCGGGTCAGTTTCCAAACCGCCTCCGCGGCGGCGTACAGTGGCACCGACTACGACCTCGTGACGATGTTCGACTGCCTCCACGATATGGGCGACCCGGTCGGGGCCGCGCGACACGTCCGTGAGACGCTGAAGCCCGACGGCACGTGGATGATCGTCGAGCCGCAGGCCGGCGATCGTGTGGAGGACAACCTCAATCCGGTGGGACGCGCCTACTACGCGTTCTCGACGCTCCTGTGCACGCCGGCGTCGCTGTCTCAGGAGGTCGGGCTCGCGCTGGGCGCGCAGGCGGGCGAGGCGAGGATCCGCGACGTCGTGGAGGCCGGCGGGTTCACGCGCTTCCGCCGGGTCGCGGAGACGCCGTTCAACGCGGTCTTCGAAGCGCGTCCGTGACGACGAGCGCTCAGCCGGGGGCGGCGCCCGCGAGTCAGGCCGGACTCGCGGGCGCCGTCGGGGGTGCGGTGGATGGCGCGGTCGCGGTCGAGCAGACCCGCGCGCGCTACCCGGACGCGGAGGGCTACGTCGAGCGCGACGGCGTGCGCGTCTTCTGGGAGCGCTACGGCGAGGGCGAAAGGACCGCGATGCTCCTCCCGTCGTGGTCGGTCGTCCCATCGCGGTTCTGGAAGCTCCAGATCCCGTACCTGGCCCGTCACTGCCAAGTGCTCACCTTCGACGGCCGCGGCACCGGTCGTTCGGACCGCCCCACCGGGGCCGAGGCGTACAGCTGGGACGAGTTCGCCGCCGACGCGCTCGCCGTGATGGATGCCAATCAGGCCGTCAAAGCGACCCTGGTGGCAGCATCCTGCGGAGCCCTGTGGGCCACCGTCCTGGCCGCCGACCACCCGGACCGCGTCACCGGAGTCGTCTACATCGCGCCCTCGGTCGGACTCGCTCCCAACCATCCCGAGCGGGATGTCTACCCGCTCGACGAGCCACTCGAGACCGAGCAGGGGTGGGCGAAATACAACACCCACTACTGGCGTAAGGACCAGCGCGATTTTCTCGAGTTCTTCTTCGCGAAGTGCTTCAACGAGCCCCACTCGACCAAGCAGATCGAGGACTGCGTCGGCTGGGGGCTTCAGATATCCCCAGAAGCACTGGCCGATGCCACCCGCGGGATCGGCCTCGGCCGCGGCGAACCGCTGCGTGACACCTGCGCCCGCGTGCGCTGCCCGACCCTCGTGCTCCACGGCGATCGCGACCTGATCCGGCCCTACGCCCAGGGGCGGGCGCTGGCCGAGGCAACCGCCGGGGAGCTCGTCACGCTCGAGGGGGCGGGCCATCTGCCGATGGGGCGCGAGCCGGTTCAGGTGAACCTGCTGCTGCGCGATTTCATATGTCCGCCTCCGCCGGCACCGCGACGGCGGACGGGTCGGCCGCGACCCAGGCGAGCCCTTTACATCTCCTCGCCGATCGGACTGGGGCACGCCCGGCGTGACATCGCGATCGTCGACGAGCTGCGTCGGCTGCATCCCGACCTCCAGGTCGACTGGCTCGCCCAGCACCCCGTCACCGCGTTGCTCCGGGCGCGCGACGAGCGGATTCATCCGGCCAGCGCGGCGCTCGCCAACGAGTCAGCTCACCTCCAGTCCGAGGCATCCGGACACGAGCTGCCCGTGTTCTCCGCCTTCCGGCGGATGGACGAGATCCTGCTGTCGAACTTCATGGTCTTTCACGACGTCGTGCGGGACGAGCCCTACGACCTCTGGATCGGCGACGAGGCCTGGGAGCTCGACTACTTCCTGCACGAGAACCCGGACTGCAAGACGGCACCCTATGTCTGGCTGACCGACTTCGTCGGCTGGCTGCCGATGCCCGAGGGCGGCGAGCCCGAAGCCCTCCTGACCGCCGACTACAACGCCGAGATGATCGAGCAGATCGCGCGCAGTCCGCAGGTACGTGACCGGTCGATCTTCGTCGGTGAGCCGGATGACATCGTGCCTGGCAGCTTCGGCTCCGGGCTCCCCTCCATCCGCGAATGGACCGAGGAGCATTTCAGTTTCAGCGGTTACATCACGGGCTTCGACCCAGCCGCGATGGGCGACCGGGGGGCCCTGCGGGCAGCGCTCGGCTACGGCCGCAACGAGCGAGTCTGCATCGTCACCGTGGGCGGCTCGGGCGTCGGCGCGCCGCTCCTGCGCCGCGTGATCGCCAGCTTCCCCGCGGCGAAGCGTCTCGTCCCGGGGCTGCGGATGATCGTCGTGGCCGGTCCGCGGATCGATCCGGCCACCCTTCCGGCCGCGGACGGTCTCGACCTTCCGGCCGCGGACGGTCTCGAAGTTCGCCCTTACATGCCGGATCTCTACCGGCACCTCGCCGCCTGCGATCTGGCGATCGTGCAGGGCGGTCTCGCCACCACGATGGAGCTGACCGCGAGCCGGCGGCCATTCATCTACTTCCCCCTGGCCCGCCACTTCGAGCAGAACCTCCATGTCCACCATCGGCTCGAGCGCCATCGGGCGGGGCGGCGGATGGACTTCGATCGATCACCGCCGGACGCGATCGCGGCGGCCATCGCCGAGGAGATCGGACGGGAGATCGACTACCGCCCGGTCGGCGGCGACGGAGCCGCTCGTGCCGCCGCGATGATCGCCGAGACTCTCTGACGCCCGTCGCGGGCCTGGGTGGACGACCTCGTCCAGCGACTGCAGATCGGGCAGGCCATGGCTCGCTACGAAGCGCTCATTCCCCCGACCTGCTGAGGATCGCGGATAGCGGCCGGGTGTTGAGGACGTGCGCGGCCGTCGCCCAACCCCGGCGCGCGGTCGCGACCGAAAGCGCCATGTTCCCGAGCCCGCGCACCGAGTGGGCGTCGGTTGAGCAGACGATCCGCACCCCGGCCCGCAATGCGTCCCGCACGTGCTCGCCGCTCAGGTCGAGGCGGTTGGGGAGGCCGTTGACCTCGAGCGCAACTCCGTGCGTTAGCGCGACCTCGAAGATTCGCTCCAGATCCAGGGCGTTCTCCGGCCGCCGGTTGATGTACCGGCCCTTCGGATGGCTCAGGCAGCGCACGTACGGGTTGCGAAGCGCCTCCTCCACCCGCTTCGTCATCTCGCGCCGCGGCATCCGCTGTCCCCCGTGTACGCTGGCCTGTACCCATTCGAGCTCGGCCAAGGTGTGATCGGGAAGGTCGAGCCGCCCGTCGGGGAGGATGTCGCACTCGATTCCGCGCAGCACGCGAAACGGCGCCACCAGCTCGTTGACGGTGGCGATCTCCTCGCCCTGGCGCAGGACCTCGTCCGAGGTAAGTCCCTTGACCGCGCCCACGGCGGGCGTGTGATCGCAGATCGCGAGATAGTCGTACCCGCGAAGCTGCCCGGCGCGCGCCATCTCCTCCACGCTCGCCCGTCCATCCGACCAGGTCGAATGACTGTGCAGGTCGCCGCGGATCTGCTTCGGCTCCAGCAGCTTCGGCGGCCGGCCCTGAAAGGGCTCCTCGCGCAGCTCCGGGGGACACCAGGGGATCCCGAGTGCCCGGTAGACCGCCGGCTCGTCGGGCGCGTCGGGGAGCGGCTCGAGTCCCGCCACGTACGAGCGGGAGCCGGTGGCGCGCACGAACGCTGTCCCGTATCGCTCGGGCTCGGCGACCGCGAGCTCGACCGGCACACCCTCCATCGTCACGCCCACCGCCCGCCGATCGCCCTGCTCGATCACCGTCACGATCTGCGGGAGCCCGGCGAAGCGCGCCAGCACGGGCGCGGGGTCGCGCGCGGAGCAGACGACCGCCAGCGCCTCGCACGAGTCCCGCCAGCGGCGCACATCGCCGGCCACCTCGCCCTCTAGCGCCGCCGCGACGCCGCCGAGCAGCTCCCAGCCGTGGCTCAGCAGGATCCCCTGCCGCGGACCCGGCTCCGCCTCGCGGGCGAGCGTCTCGAGCAGGTCCGCCTCCGTCTTGGGGCCGATACCGGGCACGCTCTGCAGCCGGCCGGCCGCGGCCGCCTCGCGAAGCTCCTCCGCGGTGCGGACGCCCAGCGACCGCGCGATCTGCATCGAGCGCTTCGCGCTCAGCCCGAGGTAGCGCCCGAGCCCCACAAGATCTGGAGCCAGCTCGCGCTCGAGCGCCGCCAGCTCGGCGATCTCACCGGTCTGGACCAGCTCGCGCAGTCGGGCCTCGATGCTCGGGCCGATCCCGCGCAGCTCACGGGCACGCCCAGACCGGACTAGCTCGTCGACGGAGAGCGCGGCAGCGCGGGTGGTTTCGGCCGCCCGACGGTAGGCGCGGACCGTGTACGGGTTGGCCTCGGCAAGCTCGAGCAACGCCGCCAGCGCCTCCAGCCGGTCGGCAATCTCCCGGTTGTCCATCAGGGTGGCGCCCGCCTACCGGCGAGCGCCACCTGTGGCCTGTCGAGGACCATGGGTGCCTGAGCCGGCACCCATCGACGCACCGCTACGGCTTCCCCTCCCAGTTCCACGTCGTGTTGGAGCTGGCCGTAACCGCCTCGTTGGTGAACCATGCCTCGCCGTGCAGCGCCGTCAGGCTCTGGGCCGGGTCGGACGTGGCTCCGCCGTAGTCGCCCCAGCGACAGGGTCCCGGCGTGCAGCTGAAATCGTTGTCCGCCGTGGTCGACTGATGGACCAGAGTGAACGGCGACAACGCACCGGCGCCGATCTTCGACACCATCTGGTCGGCGGGGAGGGTGGCCGACGAGGATGTGCTGAAGCCGATCACGATCGAGTTGCCGTGAGCAGCCCCCGACGGGTTGACCGTGCGATCCGGCGCCAGGGCGCCGTTGAACACGTACAGCGTTGGGCTCTTGACAACCCCGGAGGACACGAGCGTCGGCGTCGCCAACGGCGTTGGCAAGATCTCGTACCACCTGAACTCCGTGCGGTTACCGGTGCTGTTGACGTTTTGACCGGTCCAGATGACCTCCTTGTTGATGCCGGGGTCGATCGCGGCCACGGCGTGCTCGAGCCGCCCGTCGAGCGGATCCAGCACCCGGGTGGAGCCCTTCTGAGGCACCTTCGTCACCGGCGAGGCGTAGGCCGGCACCGTGATCGACCGACCCGTCACGTTCAGCGTCGCCACCTTCGGATTGCTCGCGCTCGGCGTGAGCGTGTGCACCGTGATCTGAGTTCCCGATCCGCAAGTGGGCGGGCACTCGATATCGGTGCTGGTGGTCACCCAGCCGGTCGACGACCCGTCGTCCTGGATCGCCGGGACCGGCGTGAACGCCTGCGTTCCGTTCGCGTTGCGCAGGTTCGAGAACCTGCCGGCCAGGAACGAGCTCGCGGCCGGGCACGTGGTGATCGCGGCGCTGCCCTGCGGCTTGTCGATCCAGAGCAGGTCGGAGCGGTCAGAGCGAGGGGCGGACGCCGACGGATAGTGGTTGACGCCGATCATCAGGAAGCCGTTCGACTGGCCGAGCTTGGGATAGTCGGGAAGCTCGGAGCGGGTGTAGCCGAAGCTGGCCGTGTAGTTGCAGAAGCTCGACGGGATCGCCGCCGGGCTGTTGCTCTTGCTGAAGCCCCAGGCCATCGTCTGGTTGACCGAGTCCCACACGTTGTAGTAGAAGCGCTGCGTATTCGGGTCCCAGAGCACCATCGGATCGGACAGGTTGAACTGGCTGTGCCCGGTCAGCGCCTGCAACGTCGAGGAAGACACCAGCGCGCCGGTGCGCGAGTAGATCCCGAGCTTGAGGTTGATGATCTCGACGTACCTGGTCGGCCCGATCGCGCCATTGGTATCCGGCGGAGTCACGCTGGAATCGGAGATTCCGGCCCAGCTCGCGCCGGTCACCGGCGCCAGCCGGTCAAACGGCGAGGCTTGCGCGGGACTCTGGCTCTGCGGCGCCACGACCTGCGGCGCCACGGCCGGGTTGGGATTTCGCTGGAGTAGCCCGGTGATCTTGGCTCCCGCAGCCGCCGGCAACAGGACAGTGAACGCGGCCATCACCGCGATCCCCAGCGTGAGCGACATGCGCTTCATCTCGACCTCTTTCTGCGGCGACGCCGCGGACGCACCCCATGCATGGCCGCGCATCCTTTCAGAACCGGCAGGCCCGGCGCAAGCGACTCTGAGGCGCGGGGCGGCCGCTCCGTGAGGCGCGGGGCCGCCCCGTGAGGCGCGGGCGCCGCCCCGCTCCTAGTCGATCAGCTCATAGGCGATGAGCGTCAGGAACGCGGGGAAGTCCTCGCCGAGGGCGACCCGTTCGAACACCTGCGCGCGTGTCCTCGGCCGGCCCTTCTCCCACACCTCGTCGCCGACTTCTTCGTGGATGCGGTCCATTTCCTGCGTCGAGCACCTCGCAGCACGTGCTCGCGGGTGAACTTGCCGTGGCGGATCCACTGCCAGATCTGCGAACGCGAGATCTCCGCCGTCGCGGCGTCCTCCATCAGGTTGTTGATGCCCGCCGCGCCGCGGCCGCCGAGCCAGAACGAGATGTACTGAAAGCCGACGCTGACGTCGTTGCGCAGGCCCTCCTCGGTGATCTCGCCCGGCGTCGCGGCGGCGTCGAGCAGCTGCGCGGGCGTCGACCGATGACATCGTCGCGCCGACGCTCGATCTGGTTCGGCTTCTCGCCGAGCACCTCGTCGAACTCCTCCTTGGCCGCGCGGCACGACGTCGGGATGCGCGACCCAGGTGCCGTCAAAGCCGGCCTGCGCCTCGCGCTGCTTGTCCGCTCGCACCGCGTCGATCGCCCGCTCGTTGGCCTCCGCGTCCTTGCGCGAGGGGATCAGCGCGGCCATCCCGCCCATGGCGAACGCGCCCGCGCGCGTGGCAGGTCTTGACCAGCAGCTCGGTGTAGGCGCGCATGAACGGCACGGTCATCGTCACGTCGGTGCGGTCCGGGAGCACGAACTCCGGGTCGTCGCGGAAGCACTTGATCATCGAGAAGATGTAGTCCCAGCGGCCGGCGTTGAGCCCGTAGGAGTGCTCGCGCAGCTCGTAGAGGATCTCCTCCATCTGAAACGCCGCCGGCAGCGTCTCGATCAGCACCGTGGCGCGCATCGTGCCGCGCGGGACGCCGAGCTCGTCCTCGGCGAAGGTGAGCACGTCGTTCCACAGCCGCGCCTCGAGGTGGTGCTCCAGCTTGGGCAGGTAGAGGTAGAGCCCCTTGTCGCGCTCGTGCAGCCGATGGGCGCAGTGAAAGGCGAACAGCCCGAAGTCGACCAGCGCCGCCGGCCGACCGGCTCGCCGTCGACCTTGACGTGCTTCTCGGGCAGGTGCCAGCCGCGAGGGCGCACGAGCAGCGTGGCCGGCTCCTCGACGAGCTCGTAGTGGCGGCCGTCGGCGCCCTCGTAGGTGATCGTGCCCTCGATCGCGTCGATCAGGTTGACGTGCCCCTCGACCTGGTTGCGCCACGTGGGCGAGTTGGCGTCCTCGAAGTCGGCCATGAAACCCTTGGCCCCTGAGTTCAGCGCGTTGATGACCAGCTTGCGGTCGGTCGGGCCCGGTGATCTCCACGCGTCGGTCCGCGTAGTCGTCGCGCACCGGCGCCACCTGCCAGTCGTCCTCGCGGATCTCACGCGTCTCGTCGAGGAAGCCGCGCGGGCGTGCCGCGCTGCTCGCGCGCCGGCCAGCAGCTCGGAGCGGCGGCTGCGCCGAAGCGGCTGTGCAGACTCTCGACGAAGGCCAGCGCGTCCGTCGGAGAGGATCTCCTCGGTGCGCTCGGCGGGCGGCGGGGCGGTCTGCAGGCTCATGGGCGGCTCCCTCGGATCGAGTGGTCGAGCAAGGTCATGGGGTGATAGATCGGGCGTCTCCAGGTAGGCGCGCGATCTGGATCGCGCATCCCGGGTTGGCGGCCGCGATCGCCTCGGCGCCGGTGGCGCGCAGGTTCTCCGCCTTGCGGCGGCCCAGTTCGGCCGCGGCCGTCGGGCTGCGTCAGGTTGTAGATGCCCGCCGACCCGCAGCACAGCTCCCACTCGCGCGGCTCGAGCAGCTCGAGCCCGGGAATGCCGGCGAGCAGCTCGCGGGGCTGGGCGCGGACGTGCTGGGCGTGGGCGAGGTGGCAGGCATCGTGGTAGGCCACCCGCATCGGCAGCGGCTGGCGCGTCGCGCGCGGCTCGTGCTCGGCCAGGAACTCGTGGACGTCGCGGCACCTTGCTCCGAGAAGGCCGCCATCCGCTCGTCGCCCTCGAACAGGTGCCCGTAGTCCTTCATGGCCGAGCCGCAGCCGGCCACGTTGGTCAGGACCGCGTCATAGCCCTCGTAGGCCGCGACGGTCTGCTCGGCCAGCGTGCGCGCGCGGGCTCCTCGACTCGCCGGAGTGGAACTGCAGCGCCCCGCAGCAGCGCGGCCGGCGCGGGGCATGGACCTCGAAGCCCTCGGCGGCGAGCACGCGCACGGTGGCGGCGTTGACGTCGCCGAACAGGACCCGCTGGACGCAGCCCTGCATGAACGCGACGGTGCCCGCGCTTGCTCGCCGACCGCCGGAGTGACCTCGGGAAGGCGGCGCGATCGCGTCCCGGGCCGAGCGCGCGGGGCCAGGCGCAGGAACGGGAGGCGCGTCGCCGAGGCGTCGCGCAGGCCGAGGCGATCCTGCAGCGCCATGCAACGGCGCCAGTGCGCGCAGGCGCCCGGGGTGGGTGAACACGCCGAAGATCGCCGCCTTGAGCGCGCGCTCACGCCAGGTGCGGTCGCCGTGGCGCTCGACCTGCGGCCGCACGCGCTCGATCAGGCGGTCGTACTGCACGCCGGACGGGCAGGCGGTCACGCAGGCCATGCAGCCCAGGCAGCGATCGAAGTGCGTGGTCATCGCCTCCGAGATCGCCTCGCCCTCCTCGTGCCCGACGCGCATGAGCAGGATCCGGCCGCGCGGCGAGTCCATCTCGTCCTCGAACACGGCGTAGCTCGGGCAGGTCGTCAGGCAGAAACCGCAGTGCACGCAGTCGCGGATCAGGTCGCAGCTCGGGGGCGCGGGTTCGATCCCAGCGCGCCGGCCATCAGATCCCCCCGACGAAGGCGCCGGGCGGACAGATGTGCGCCGGGTCAAATCGCGCCTTGATGCGCTCCATCACCGCCGAGCGCGGCCGGCGCCGGGCGCCGGCCAGCGGCTCGCGCGACCGCCTGCGGCGCCGTCAAGGACGGTCAGCGTGGCGTCCGGGAGCGGCGGCGCGCAGCGCTTCGACGCGCGTCGCCGAGATCATCGCTGCCGGCGAGCGCCACCCAGGCCAGACCGAGCGCGGCGCGCGAGACGACGGTCGCGCGGGCCTCCTCGGCGGCGCGTAGGACGGTCGCCAGCGTGGCCGATCAGCCCCGGCCACCTTGATCACCGCGCCCTCAGGGCTTGCGCTGGGCGTCGCGCTGGCGAGCCCAGATCGCGTCATCGTCATCGATCACCTCGGCGTCCTCGAGTCCGAGCTCGCGCAGCCGGCCGCTGGTGACCTCGGCCAGCGTCGGCGGCGGTGGTGCCGCCGAACCGCACGAGCACCTCGCCGCTTCCGCCGTCCCAGGCGACGTCGAGGCAGTCGGCTTCCAGCGGCAGCGCGGCCAGCCGGGCCACGGCGCCGCGGCAAGCCGTGCCGGGTTCGGCGCTGACGGCCCGGGCCGTCGCGGTCGTGTCGGCGCAGCGGATGCAGTCGCACCGCCACGGATGGCGATCAGCCCGAGCGTTCCCTAGCGAGCCGGCGAACAGCTTGCCCAGGTCATAGCCGGCGACGTTCTTGATCACGCGACCGCCGGCCTTGGCCACCGTCCCGTCGGACAGCACGACCGTGACCCCGAGGACGAGGTCGCGAACTCCGCCGATAACGGTGGCGCAGCGGCCCCGAGTCGGCGGTGGCCACGACGCCGCCGACCGTCGCTCGCGGCGAGCGACGGCTCGGCTCCGAGCGGCGGGTCGAGCGCGAGCATCTGACCCGCGTCGGCGAACTGGTCGCCTGCGCCGTGTGCGAGCGGGACGCCGGCTTGCAGCACGGCGGTGAAGTCCCCGACGTTGTGCTCGATGATCTGGTCCAGACCGGCGGTTTCGAGCTCACGGCCGGCGTCGGGCCGGGCGCGCCCCAGGCGAGCTTGGTGCCGCCGCCGCGGACGCGGACCGCGCGGCCGGCTTCCCCGAGCTCGCGCAGGAGCTTCGCGGCTTCGTCGATCGAGCCGGGGCGCTCGACCGCCTGGCTGCCCTGGTCCATCGCGCTCAGAACCGTTCCGCCAGTCCGGCGGCCTCGAGCGGGTGCTGGCGGTATGGCCCGGGGACCTCGCCGCACAGGCGAGGAGTCGGCATGACCTTGGTCGGATTGGCCAGACCCTCGGGATCGAACGCGCAGCGCAGGCGCTGGAAGCAGTCGAGGTCGGACTCGCCGAACATCTTGGGCATGTGCTTCTTCTTGTCGACCCCGACGCCGTGCTCTCCGGTGATCGAGCCGCCCGCCTCCAGGCACGCCTCGAGGATCTTGCCCGATAGCTCCTCGGCCGACTCGGCCTGGCCTTCGATCGCGGAGTCGAAGCAGACCAGCGGGTGCAGGTTGCCGTCTCCGGCATGGAATACGTTGGCCACGATCAGCCCGTATTCGCGCCCGAGCTCCTCGATTCGCTCGAGCACCTCGGGCAGCTTGGTCCGGGGGATCACCCCGTCCTGGACGAAGTAGTTTGGGCTGATGCGCCCCATGGCCGGGAACGCCGCCTTGCGCGCCTTCCAGAACCGGTCTCGCTCGGCCGCGGTCCCGGGCCACGCGAACGTCATCGGAGCCGCATTCCTCGCACACGGAAAGGACCTCGTCGAAGCGCGCCTCGCACTCGCGCTCGGCGCCGTCCAGCTCGACCAGCAGCACCGCCTTGCGTCCAACTGGGAAACCGGCCTTGGCCATCGCCTCGGCGGCCTCGATCGCCTTCTCGTCCATCATCTCGATCGCTGCCGGCACGATCCCCCGCTGCACGATCTCGGACACAGCCTCGCCGGCCTCGCTCGTGCAGTCGAAGAAGGCGACGAGCGTCTTCGTGGTCTCCGGCGAGGGCACGATCCGCAGCCACACCTTCGTCGCCACCCCGAGCGTGCCCTCGGATCCGACGAACGCGCCGAGCAGGTCGTAGCCGGGGGGGTCGAGCGCCTTGCCGCCGATCTGCACCAGCTCGCCGTCGGGTAGCACGAGCTCGAGGCCGGTCACGTAGTTGCTGGTGAAGCCGTACTTGAAGCAGTGCGCGCCGCCTGAGTTCTCCGCGACGTTGCCGCCGATCGAGCAGACGATCTGGCTCGACGGGTCAGGTGGATAGAAGAATGCCGGCGCCACCGCGGCGGAGACGGAGGCATTCGTGACTCCGGGTTCCACGCAGACCCGGTGGTTGTCCAGGTCGATCTCCAGGATCCGCTTCATGCGCGAGAGCACGATCAGGATGCCGTCGGCGATCGGGAGGGCGCCGCCCGGACAGTCCCGATCCCGCCCCGCGGGCCACCCATGGCACGCCGGCTCGCGCGCAGGCGCCGACCACGCGAGCGACCTCTTCGGCGGAGCCGGGCAGCACCGCCGCCGCGGGGATCGCCTGGTACTGGAGCAGGCCGTCGGATTCGTAGGTCCGCAGCTGGTGCTC
Source organism: uncultured Solirubrobacterales bacterium (assembly GCA_963744755.1). Taxonomy (GTDB): domain Bacteria; phylum Actinomycetota; class Thermoleophilia; order Solirubrobacterales; family Solirubrobacteraceae; genus Palsa-465. Next base: position 864,371 of record CAVUUS010000001.1, read on the forward strand.
GTGCACGTAGACCCACTTCTCGCCGACGATCGCCGCCAGCTCGCCCACCAGCGCCCGGACGTCCCGGTCCGAGGCGGCGGTGTCCGGTGACCCGGGGGAGACCGTCACGGGGCCCTCGGGCGCCGCGGCTATCGGGCGATCCATGACGGGCCGGCGATTGATGTCAGGAGCTCTTGCATATACGCGCCATTATCTGCCTACCCGCTGGCGCCTGCCCCAGAACAGGGGTCCGCAAGCCGCCGCTGCAGCGTGACCTCGAGCTGCGGCTCCGGTCCGGCCCGGACGGCCTCGATCGTCAGCCCCAGCGACCGGCCGTCTATGTCCAGCCAGCCCAGCTGGTTGTCGAAGGTCGGAGCCTGCAGAACCCGCCAGCGCGCGTCGGGATCCCGGACGCCGGCGGCGTGAGCCAGCCGCCGGGCCAGCCAGCCGACGATCCGAGATCGCCGGGCAATAGTGAGCATCCGCCGCTCGCGCCTGCCCAGCTGATTTCGAATCGGCGAGCACACCGCCTGGTAGACCGCGCTCTCGACCTGACTAGAGGCTCTGAAGCCGACCGACTCGAGATATGCCTGGTGCACGTCGCCCCCCAGCAGGACGATCGAGGCCGGAGGCGGCCCGCGACGACCTGAGCCGACCTGAATGATCAGGTCGATCATCCGGTGAAACGAGCTCTGGAAGGCCGCCCAGTGTTCGAGGTCGATCGCCCGTCGGAGCTTCTCCGCGAGCCCCGCCGCCGTCCGTCCCCACCTGCCGTCACAGACCGCCTCGTTCCACGCCTCGACGTAGTGAAGCGTCGGGGCCAGGAGCACCGGCAACGTGCTGGCGATCAGGACGTGGTCAAACTCGCCGGTCAGTTCCCCCTCCAACCAGCGCCACTCGCTCTCGTCCAGAACCTCCCGGCGGCCGCCGCTGAGCACCCGCCCCTCCCGGCCGTCGAGCACCACCAGCCGTGTGCCGGCCAGTTGCCGGGAGAAGCTCCACAGACTCCCTCCGCCCTCGCGCTCCGCCGCGATCGCGAACTCACTCAGGATCGACTTCGCGTCCTCCGCCTCGAGCACTCGCGCGTAGAGCGGATCTGCCTCCAGCTCGGCCGGCGAGAGGTTGCCAAGATGCTGGTAGATCCAATAGGTCGACAGGGCGCCGACGATCCGCTCCGACCACCAACCCTTGGCTCGCATGTCCTGCACCCAGGACTCCGAGATGTTCCAATCGTCACGCACATCGTGATCGTCGAAGATCATCGCGGTCGGGATCGTCGAGAGCAGCCATCGCAGGGCCGGCGGCGACCACGCCTCCTGATAGAGCCAGGTGTACTCCTCGCAGTCGAGCACCTCCTCGCCCGGCTCGACGCCGACGTCGCGACGGGCGCGGATGAACTCCAGCGTTTGCGGCGAGACCTCGTCGGCATACACCTGATCGCCGATCAACAGCAGCAGGCGCGGCCACGCGGCCGGATCCTGTTCTCTCAGTCGCAACGCCAGCGCATAGAGCGCGTCGAGGCCGACGCCCTTCTCGTCCTCGTCCGGGCCCAGCGTATAGGGAGGCTCCTGCGGCGCGGTGACGCGGCAGGATCCGAACGCGACAGTCACCGGACCCGCGGTCGGCAACGTCTGGATCCGGCAGGGCGGAAACGCGGAGACCGACGGCGGCCACACGGGCTCGCCGTCCAGCCTGACGTCGTATTCGGTGCCCGTCCCAGGCGTCAGGCCCCTGACGATCACGATCGCGTAGTGCCGGCCGCCGACCTGGAAGGTCGACGCCCGGTGGTCGAGAACCTCCACCTCGCACCGAGCGTCGGTCTCCACCCAGACCGTCGCCTCGTCGGTGCCGACGTAGCGAAGCAGCGGCCCCAGAATGAGCTTGGCCATCGGGCCCTAGCTACCCACGCCAGGGCAGAACTCAGCCGGCCGCCGCGTCGTCTTCGGCGTACAGGCCGCGATCCGTCGGCGCGTAGACGCTCTGCCCGCCTTCGTCCCAGCGGATCCGGTACCGCGGGGCCGGCTCGCCGCGCAACACCTCCTCGATCACGCCATGGCGCGGGCGCTGCATCGGGCCCGTGCCGCCGTCCATCAGGCGGCGCTTGTTCTGCGGGGCCACGACCCGGCTTCCGACCTCGAATGCCATCGCGCCATGCTCGCAGTTATTGGCCCGTCGGTGCAGCGAAGTCCGCTCGTCACCCCCACGCCGCGCTCGGCGGCCACCTCTGGCGCCATCGCGAGTGCGAGCGTCGCGTCACCCGGGCGGCATCGCGAGTGCGAAGCGCGGGCGCCGTCGAGCGAAGTTTGGCGCGAAGTGCACGTGTGGCGTGCAGTCAACGCCAAACCTCGGCCGCGCGCCGGGACGATCGCCCGCATACTTCTGGATGAGCAGATAGTCGAACCGATTGGAGACTGCGTGCCGACGACACTCGCGATCCGTGCACAGGGCGCCGCGGCGGCCGTCAGCCGGCGCGTCCCATCGCGGACGCAGGAGCTGGCGGCTCCACCCTCGGGCAGCGGGCTGATGCCGGTGGTGGGGGAGCACGGGCCGCCGTTGGTCGGTCATACATTCAGTCTCCTGGGCGACATGCTCGGATTCGCGCGCCATCAGCGACAGCGATTCGGACCGGTCAGCTGGGTCGGCGGGTTCGCCACCCGGATGGTCGTGGCGGTGGGACCGGACGCAATCGAGGAGGTCCTGGCGAACCGGGACCGAGCGTTCTCGAATCGTGAGGGCTGGGACTACGTGATCGGGCCGTTCTTCAAGCGCGGCGTGATGCTGATGGACTTCGACGAGCACCGTCACCATCGCAGGATCATGCAGCAGGCATTCAAACGCGAGCGCCTGATCGAGTACCTCGCCGCGCTGAATCCAAGCATCGATCGCGGGCTGGCCCGGTGGCAACCCGGGGCGGGTTTCCCCCTGTACACGCGCGTCAAGCAGCTGACGCTCGATTTAGCCACCGACGTGTTCGTCGGCGCGGAGCTCGGACCGCGAGCGGATCGGCTCAACAGGTCGTTCGTCGACGCCGTCCACGGCGGCTCGGCCGTGGTACGAGCGGACATGCCGGGCGGGCTATGGCATCGCGGCCTCGTCGGTCGCCGGTCGCTGGAGGAGTACTTCGAGGCGGAGCTCCCTGCCAAGCGCCACAGCGACGGCCAGGACCTGTTCAGCGTGCTCTGCCGCGCCGAAGGCGAGGACGGCGAACGGTTCTCAGACGAGGACGTCGTCAACCACATGATCTTCGTGCTGATGGCCGCCCACGACACGAGCACAGCGACACTCTCGATGATGGCGTACTTCCTCGCCAAACATCCCGCTTGGCAGCATCGACTACGCGAGGAATCGCTGGCCCTCGACAAGCCGGTGCTCGACTACGACGATCTCGAGACGCTCGTGGCGATGGACATGGTCATGAAGGAGACGCTGCGGATGTTCGCTCCCGTCGGCCAGTTGTTCCGCAAGACGATCTCCGACACCTCGATCCAAGGCCGATACGTTCCCGAGGGAACGCTGATCGCGCTCGGCCTCTATCCCACGCAGCGGATGACGCCCTGGTGGTCAGATCCCGACCGCTTCGATCCCGAGCGATTCTCCACAGAGCGCAGGGAGGACCAGTCGCACAAGTTCGCGTGGATCCCATTCGGTGGCCACGTGCACAAATGCATCGGCCTTCACTTCGGCGGCATGGAGGTCAAATCGATCCTCCACCAAATGCTGCTGCGGTTCTCCTGGACGATCCCGCCCGGTTACGAGCCACCGATGGTCATCGCCACGGGACCCGTCCCTGGCGACGGCCTGCCGATCCATCTCCAACCGCGCTAGCCCAGGACTCGCCGCACGCCGCACGCCGCACACCGCACGCCGCACGCCGCGCGCCGCCCGCCCCACGCCGATGGCAGGGCGGCCGGACCGTGCGGCCGCTCGACGCAAGCTCAGCCGAGCGCCGGTATCACCTCGGCGGAGAGTCGCTCGAGCTGGTGTGCGTCGTCGATGAGCGGGTTCAGCAAAATCAGCTCCGCGCCGGCGTTCGCCACTTCGCGAATGCCGGCGGTGCACGCCTCGGCCGGCCCCGCGAGGATGCGTCCCGACCAGCCGCCCCGACCGTAGTGTCGCGTGAGCGCGTCCTCGAGGTGCTGGCGTGCGCGCACCGCATCGTCCTCGACGTGGACGTATACGCGCTTGCCGATCCGGAACGTGTCGGGTTCACGACGCTGCGCGCTCAGCTCCTCTCTCACCACCTTGACCTGTTCGGCGAACTGAGCCGTTGTCTGGGAGCCGGCGCCGATGAACCCGTCTCCGTGCCGGACGGCGCGGCGCATCCCCGCCGGCGCGCTGCCACCGAACCAGACTGGTGGGTGGGGCTTCTGCACCGGCTTGGGCTCCATCGAGGCGCCTTGGAGGTTCCATAACCGGCCATCAAAGTTGATCTCGTGCTCCGTCCAGCACGCCTTCATCAGTGCCAGGGCCTCGTTGAAGCGGGCAACGGGCCTGTCCGGATCGACGCCGAAGGCCTCGAACGGACGCCCGCGGCCGCCGGTCGCGACACCCACTTCGACTCGGCCGTGGCTGAGGCAGTCCAGCGAGCTGATCGCTTTGGCCAGGTGCAGGGGGTTGTGCAGCGGGAGCACGAACACCGCGCAACCCAGCCGCAGCTGCTCGGTGCACGCCGCGACATAGGTCAGCGTTTGCAGCGGCGCGAGGCTGCCGGCCGCACCGATCACCTGCTCCTGCGTCCAGGCACTCTCGAACAGCCCGAGCTCCTCGACGCGGCGTAGGTGTGCGCGGAAGGCGGCAGCGTCGAACCGGCCCTCGACGGCGTACTGCGGGATGGAGATCGCGAATCGCATGGGCCTAGCGGATCACGGGTGCTCAGCCTAACGGAGGTGTCACATCCGCGGCTCTCGGCCAGGCTCTGGAAGGTGCTCACGCCTCGCCGGTCGGAACAGCGCTTTTCGGGATGGGCTTGCCGAGGTACCGGCGCGCAACGAGCGTGGCGAGCGCGATCTGCCGCGCCCGCTTCTCCCCCCGCCCCGCCACCGTGATGGTGAGCAGATTCCTCCCATCGGTCGTCAGCAGCTTCGACTGGTCAGGCACCCATGCCGCGTCCAACCCGAGCTTCGGCACCGTCACAGGCGGCGTGAAGCTCCGGTCCGTACTGAACTGCTGCCCGTCCTCCACGATCGTCCGCTCCAACCGCTGATAAGGCTGCGGCGACGAATCGATGTTGACCACCACGGACACCTTCGGACTACGGAAATGACACTCCGGCTCTGCGTTGCTCCCCATCGTCGCTCGGGCCGTGAGCACGCCGACACCGACCCCGGCATCGTGAGCGATCACCGCGCCTGCGGCCGGCGCGCACACGGGCGGCAGCTTTGGCCGCGCCGCGGCCTTCGTGGACGTCGCCGTGGCCTTCGTAGACGTCGCCGACGAGCGCGAGGACGCGCCACAACCAACGAGGGCCAGGCTGGTCAGCAGCCCGGCGATCACAGGGGCCGCGTGGCGCGACGTGATCGGCCTGATGCGCGACCCTCGTGGGGTCTCTCGCAGATCGTGTGCGTTCATCGGACTTCTCCCATTCCGGTCAGGTCCCCGGGGCGCGTCGTCGCTCGCGATACGTGCGCACTTTGGCGCGTGAGCCGCACACCGACATCGCGCACCAACTGCTGGCCTGGTTGCGGCTGTGGTCGTAGAACGCCCATCCGCAATCGCGGCCGCGGCACGCCTTCATCCGTGACCAGCTCCCATCGAGCTGCGACAGCGCGACGATCGTCGCGATCAGTGCCAGCGCGCCGTCAAGATCCCGAGGCTGTGGCTTGAATTCCGGAGCATCGGCAACCGCGAGCTGGACGTAGATTCGCGGCGCGCGCAGCGCCCGGTTCAGTCGCGCCACGACTTCGGGATCCTCGAGGGCGCCGTTGTTGACGAACAGCATTTCTCGAAGCCCCTCCCGCACCTCAAGCACTCGGCGGCGATCTGGCTCGGTCAGCGCGTGCCGGCGATCGAATAGCCCGTGTTCGACGAGCCATGTGCTGACTGCGCCGGGGCTTACAAGTTCCTCTTCGTTTTGACTGGTCAGATCCCAGCGACTGTTGAGAAACGTCTGCACTAGCTCGAGGTCGCCGGGAGCGGCCCGGCGATTCCCAGGTTGGGGACCACGGTCGACCCTCGCGGTCGGCTCCGTCAGCTCCACGCGATCGCCGACGCTTCACGTTTGCTGCTCACCACCAAAACACTACACGCTGGTAACGAGTACGCCGAGTCCGTCCATTTGTAATAATTTTCTTAGCGATCGTCTAGCCTGAAGTTCTGTCGGGAGTTGGCGACTGGTGGCGGGATGGTGCCTCTCTCCAAGGAACGGAAGCTGTGCACGAACTACCGAAGGCCCGGACCGACGGAGTCGTAACCGAACGAGTCGACGGCGAGATCGTGGTCTACGACCTGGACAATCAGATGGGGCACTGCCTGACCGCCGTCGCCGCCTCGGTCTGGGAGCGCTGCGACGGGCGCGGCTCGCCAGCGGAGATCGCTCAGGCTCTGGGACGTCCGGCGGCCGGGGTGAAGCAGGCGCTCGAGGAGCTACAGGCATGTGGGCTGCTGGACGATCGCTCCGCGCTCGGGGAGGCGTACTCGCGCCGGCAAGAGGTGAAGCGAGTGGCCACGGTCGGAGGTGCGCGTTCGCCGCGCCACTGATCTACTCGGTCGTGGTCGATTCGGGCTGCGGCAGCCGCGTCGTGTATCGCGAACGGTCAGGCAGACCAATCGTGCGGGGCAGGGCCCGGAGTGAAGGCGGCTGATGCCAAATGCTGCTCTGGCTTCTGCTACCACACCTCAGCCGGCGCGAAGACGTGCGTACCGGCAAACTGCGTCGCCGCGGGCGGCGTCTGTGTGCTCGGACTCGCCCCGTGCTGTTCCGGTGCTGGAAACTGTACCGGCCTCATCACTCTTACCTGCAGCAGCTGAGGCCCCCAGGGACGCCCCACAAAGCCCGCCAACACTTCTTACGGCATCCCCACGGAGCGGAGAAACCACCTGTTTCCAGGCAAAAAAAGAGAGCCCTCTATCGGACTCGAACCGATGACCCCTTCCTTACCATGGAAGTGCTCTACCAGCTGAGCTAAGAGGGCGGTGGCCAGAGGGTATCGTGCGGGCGGCTTGATCGACGCGCAGCCCGCGGGGACTCGAAAGCTATCCGCCGTAGGAGCTGTGCAGCAGCGACATCATCGTCGAGGCGCTGCCGGGCACGGGACTTCCGCTGGAGTCGGCGAAGCCGATTTCCAGGTGTGGGCCGGTCGAGATGCCGACGATGCCCGGGCCGATCGAGCTCATCGTCTGCCCGGCGCCGACATGCGCGCCCACCGGGAGCTGGTCGGCCGGACCGGCGTGGCCGTAGTAGACGTAGCCATAGCCACCGAGGGAGCTGTCGCAGTGCAGGACGGGCGCCCACGGGCCGAAGCCGCCGATCCCGTGCAGCACGATCGTGCCGGAGCACACCGCCACCTCGGGTGTGTTGGCGGGCGCTGAGATGTCGACGCCCTGGTCCTCGCTCCAAGTGGCCGGCGGTGAGGCCGAGCCCTTGGGAAGTGGAAAGGTGAAGCCGCCCCCGCTGGACACCTGCGGCGCCCCACCCGAACCGGACGATCCCGCGGAACCGGACTGCGCCGGACCGGACCCCGACGACCCGGAGGCGCCGGTGGGCTGGGGCGGGGCGGCGGCCCGCGCCGCCCGCGCCGCCTGAGCGGCCTGGAGCTCCCCCAGCTGCCTTCGAAGCGAGACGACCTGCGCCCGGGCCCCGCTCAGCTGGCCGGCCCTGGCCTGCCGACTCTGGGCCACGGCGAGACGACGGCGGACGAGGCTGACCTCGGCCGCCGCGAGCTGGTTACGCCGGGCGAGCACCTGCGCGGTCAGGGTCTGCTGACGCACCTCGAGTCCGCCGAGCCGAGTGGCCGCAGCCGCGACGGCACGACGGGCCGAGCGGACCTGCGAGACCACACGGGCATCCTGCTTGCGGATCAGCCGCGCGTAGGACAGGCGCTCGAGCAGATCGGGAAACCCCTGGGCCTCGAGGACCACGCTGACGATGTCGGGGCGGGGCGACTCGTAGGAGTTCACCAATTGTCGCGAGAGTACGGTCTCCGCCCGGGCCTCGAACGCCTCGAGCCGCGCCAGTCTGGTGCGCGCCACCGCCAGCGCCTTGCGCAACGCCAGCAGCTCGGCCCGCTTGGCGTTCAGGTCGGCTTGGATCCTGCTGATCCGGCTTTGCAGTCCGGCGATGCTCGAATTGAGCTGGCCGAGCTGCGCGCTCGCCGCGCCGAGGGCGCCCGCGAGGCTCGAGATCCGGTTCTGCCCGGCGCTGATGCGCTGCTGAAGCTGGCTCACACCGGCGGCGTCGGCGGCCGGCGGGACAGATCGCACGAGCGTTAACGTCGCACAGAAGAGAAGGAGCCAGGCAGCGTGTCGGAATGGCCTTCTGAGAGTCTGCATCGAGGAAGGCTGCCGGACGACGGGGGCCGACGGACAGCGGTCTGCCCGCTGCGGCGTCAGCGGGGGCCGGGCCACGGTAACAGGGGCATCACTATCCGGCGGCGTCCCAGCCGGCCTGCAAGAAAAGCTGCAGAGGCAGGTCAGAGCGGGGCGTCTGAGACGGCTCTGGGCGCGAGACCGCCGAGCGGGGCGTGAGACGGCTATGGGCGCGAGAGCGCTGCAACGTGCATGTCGCGCGGAGCGCCTTCGGCCCGGAGCCGCTTCTGCCGTCCGACGCGGAGCTCGTCGGCGTCGATGCGCATCAGCACGGGGTCCGAGGCGAGGACCTGACCGGCCTTGGCGGCGTCGCCGACCCGGGCAGCGATGTTGACGTCGATTCCCAGGTAGTCGCCGCCGATCTGCCGGGGCCGGCCCCAGTGCACGCCCGCCCGCATTCGCGGGCGATATCCGCCCACGTTGACCTCGCGGATCGCCGCCTGCGCATCGAGGGCGGCGTCGACCGCGTCCTGAGCCGAAACGAATGTGGCCATCAGCCCGTCGCCCAGACGCTTGACGATCCTGCCCTGATGTCCGAGCACGGCGGCCTCCACCGCGATCCCGACCTCCCGCAGCAACTCGAGAGCGGCGGCGTCACCGGCCTGCAGCGCCCACCCGGAGAACCCGACCAGGTCGGTGAACAGGAGCGCCAGCTCCAGATCCCCGCGCCCCCGGCCGGTAGCCTCCGACAGCGACTGCCAGAGCTGCAGCCCGGCCAGGCTGATCTCGCCCAGAAAGCTCTCCCGCTCGGGCACCAGCGCGGAGACGTTGCGCGCGACCACCTGCGCGGCCCCGAGGCCGGCGGTCGAGAGCGGATCGCCGAAGCGCTCGTCACCGGGCAGCCGCCGACGCAGCCGGCGAGCCGCGGCGAGCAGCCTCGGCTGGGTGTCGAGGGACGTGGCAGCGCTCCGGAGACGGGAGCCGTTCTGGAGATCGTGGTCCGCCTGTTCGAGGGCCGCGATCGAATCCTGCTGGTCGGGAAGCATCGAGCCCGAGGATAGAGAGGCCGATCATTCCTCCGCTAAAGGCGATCGCAAAACACGCATGGCGGGAGCAGGATTCGAACCTGCGAAGGCTGAGCCAACGGATTTACAGTCCGTCCCCTTTGACCGCTCGGGAATCCCGCCGGGGCGGGGCAGTTTAGCTCTACGAGGCGTCCCTGAGGCGCTGCGCCTCGGGCAGCGCCTCGAGCTTCTTGAGCGTGTGGTTCTCGATCTGACGGATGCGCTCGCGGGTCACGTTGAACGCCCGCCCGACCTCCTCGAGGGTGTAGGGACGCTCGCCGGTCAGGCCGAAGCGCATCTCGATCACCTCGCGCTCGCGCTCGGGCAGGGCGGCCAGCGCACGGCGCAGGTTCTCCCGACGCAGGTGCTCGGCGGCCAGCTCGAACGGCGACTCGGCCGTCTGGTCCTCGACGAAGTCACCGAGCTCGGATTCGTCCTCCTCGCCGATCGGCTTCTCCAGCGAGATCGGCTGCTGGGCCATCCGCAGGACGTCACGCACCTCGCGGACGGTCGTGTCGAGCTCCTTGGCGATCTCCGCCGGGGTGGGTTCACGGCCGAGCTGCTGGACGAGCTGGCGCTCGACGTGGACGACCTTGTTGAGCTTCTCGACCATGTGGACCGGAATCCGGATCGTCCGGCCCTTGTCGGCGATCGCCCGGGTCACGGCCTGGCGGATCCACCAGGTGGCGTACGTCGAGAACTTGTAGCCGCGGCGGTAGTCGAACTTCTCGACCGCGCGGATCAGGCCCATCGAGCCCTCCTGGATCAGATCGAGAAACGTCAGCCCGCGACCGAGATAGCTCTTGGCGATCGAAACCACCAGGCGCAGGTTGGCCTCGATCATCTGCTGCTTGGCGAGCATGTCGCCGCGCTCGATGCGCCGGGCCAGGAGCACCTCCTGCTCGGCGGTGAGCAGGTTCACCTTGCCGATCGAGCGCAGATATAGGCGCAGCGAATCGAGGCTCGGCTCGACCGTGAGGTCGACCTCCACCTTCTTGCGCTGCTCCGGGGTAGGCTCGGCCGCCTGGGCCGCGTTCGCCTCGACGCTGCTCGCCTCGGACTTGGCCGGCCGGCCGTCTGACTCCACGACATCGATGCCGTGCTCGTCGAGATACGCGTGCAGCTCTTGGATCTGCTCCTTGGTCACCTCGGCCTCGTCGAGGCAGTCGGCGATCTGACTGAAGGTCAGGAAGCCCCTCTCCTGCCCCTCGGCGATCAGCGGACGGAGATCCTCCAATTCGGCGATTGGAGCCTCGTCACTCAACAGCACAATCGTTTTATCGCTCACAGCCCCTGAGCTCTCCTCCCAGACGGCGCTTCGAGCACACCCGCTTCGGTGACTCCCTCTCCATGTCTCTTCTCCTCATTCGAGACCGGCGGAGTCATACCACAATCCGGGTCAGGTTCAACATTGGCCGCTCGGCGCGAACCCTAAAAATGCCCCGCTGAGAGGCCACGGATCGTCCTCGCTCTACTCTTTAAGCGAGCCGTATGCCCAGTCACCCTTCTACAGCGCTACCGACGCTTGACGTCCAGGCCCAGCGCCCGGCCGTCCAGCTCAGCCTTTCCCGGGTCGGCGTCACGGGCGTCGAAAAGGTCATCCGGATTCGGCATAACGGCTCCGAGCAGTTGTTCTCGGCGCGCTTCGAGTGCGTCGTCGAGCTTGGCCCCGACCAGAAGGGCGCCCACATGTCGCGCTTCGAAGAGGTGGTCAACGAGACGATCGGCCAGGTCGTCCTCGGTGAGGCCGCCTTCAAGGCGGAGACGCTGGCCGAGCGGATCGCAGAGCTGGTGCGATCGCGCCAGGGCGCCCGCCGCGCCGAGGTCACGATGCAGGCGCGCTTTCCGGAGCACAAGCCCGCGCCGGTCTCGGGCATCCTGACCCAGGAGCTCTACACGCTGCACGGCTCGGCGATCTCCACCGCGCTGGGAACGCGGCGACTGATCGGAGTCACGGCGCAGGGCATGACGGCCTGCCCGTGCGCGCAGGAGCTGGTCGCCGCTTCGGCCCGCAAGCGGCTGGAGGCGGATGGCTTCAGCACGGGGGAGATCGAGCGGATCATCGCCGCGGTTCCGGTGGCGACGCACAATCAGCGTGGACTCGGAACGCTGCAGATCGGCTGCACGGAATTGTGCAACGACGAGATCGACGCCTCGACCTTGCTCCAGATCGTCGAGTCATCGATGTCCTCGGAGATCTACGAGCTGATGAAGCGCTCCGACGAGGCCCACGTGGTCGAAAAGGCTCATCGCCGCCCACGGTTCGTCGAGGACTGCGTCCGCGAGATGGTCAAGGGTGCGATCGAGGCGTTTCCGGCCCTCGATGATCGTGCGTTCGTCTCCGCGCGCCAGGAGAACCTCGAGACGATCCACCAGCACAACGTCGTCGCCGAGCGGTTCGGGACGATCGGCGAGATCCGGCAGGAGCTCGCCACCGGCGAGCTCTCGGCGGTTCACACGAGCCGCCGCGCCTGGCTCGACGCGACGTCTTGAGGGACGCCGCGGAATCTCGCGTCAGACGGACGCGTTTGACTGGACGCGACGACGCGAGATTCCGAAGAAGTAGTCCGCGCCGGACAGCACCGTGATCAGCACCGTCGCGTAGACCAGCAGGTCGACCCACACGGGACGGCCGTGCACGGCGATCAGAACCATCACCATCGCCACCTGGACGATGGTCTTCAGCTTGCCGAACGTGCTCGCCGAGATCACGACGCCCTGCTGGGTCCCGGCCGCCACGCGCAGCACGGTGACGGCGAACTCGCGGGCGATGATCACCATCGCCACCCACGCCTCGAGCCGGTTCAGCGACACCAACGCGATCAGCGCGGCCATCACCAGCAGCTTGTCGGCGATCGGGTCCATCAGCTTGCCGAACGTGGTCACCGCGTTGCGCGACCGAGCGAGACGCCCATCGATGGCGTCGGTCAACGAGGCGACGGCGAACACGATCGCCGCCAGCAGGTCCCCCCCGCCGGTCTTGTCGAGTAGCGCGACGACCAGCACCGGCACGAGCAGGATCCGGATCACCGTCAGGACGTTGGGGATGTTCAGCGGAACCATCGCCGAAGAAGCTAGCGGGTGGCGGCCCGCGACGGTAGAGGCAAACGGGCCGTCAGGGGGGACGCGGCGTCCTCGTGCCGTAGGGTTAGGCTATGCCACTGATACCGATGGTGATCGAGCGAACCGCCCGGGGCGAGCGCGAGTTCGACATCTACAGCCGACTCCTGAACGAGCGAATCGTCTTTCTCGGCTCGCCGATCGACGACATGGTCGCGAATCTGATCGTCGCTCAGCTTCTGCACCTGGAGTCCCAGGACCCCGACAAGGACATCTCGATCTACATCAACTGCCCGGGCGGATCGATCTACTCAGGCCTGGCGATCTACGACACGATGCAGTTCATCAAGCCGCAGATACAGACGATCTGCATCGGCATCGCGATGTCGATGGGCTCGCTGCTCTTGACCGCGGGCGCGAAGGGCAAGCGCTTCGCCCTGCCCAACAGCCGGATCCTGATCCACCAGCCCTCGGCCGGCTTCGAGGGCCAATCGACGGACATCGAGATCCACGCCCGAGAGATCCTCAACATCCGCAGGAGGATCGACGAGATCTACGCTGAGCACACCGGCCGGACCTTCGAAGAGGTCCACCACGACATGGAGCGGGATCGTTTCTTCAAGGCCCACGAAGCGGTCGAGTACGGGCTGATCGACCGCATGATCGAAAGTCACTGAGTCACAACCGGCAGGAGGTAGGAACGATGGCAATGGCAGAGCGGACGGCGACCTGCAGTTGGGATGGGGATCTTGCCCACGGCAGAGGCGTGGTGGTGGGGGCCAGCGGCGCGCTCGACCATCTGGCGGTCACCTGGGCATCCCGCACCGAGCGATCGGACGGCAAGACGAGCCCCGAGGAACTGATCGCCGCGGCGCACGCTTCCTGCTTCTCGATGGCGCTGGCTCACGGGCTGACCGAAGCCGGCAACCCGCCAGAGCACCTCGAGGTCAGCGCGAAGGTGACGCTCGACGAGCGCGAGGGAGCGCCAACGGTCACCACCTCGGATCTCACCGTCTCGGGCCGTGTGCCCGGCCTGGACGCCGAAGGGTTCATCCAGGCCGCGACCGACGCCGGCAAGAACTGCCCGGTCTCCCGTGCGCTCGGCGCGGTGGACATCAGCGTCACGGCGACCCTGGACTAGTTCTGCTCAGGGCCCCGGCCGCACGAGCCCTCGGCGTCCTGGCGTTTGCGCTGGGAGTTTTCGCGTGCGCGACGCCGGCGGCGTCGGCATTGTCCTGGAGCGCCCCGGTGCTGGTCGATCACCAGACTCCCTACGCGCACCATGGCCTGCTGACCTCGGTCGCCTGCCCCGCTGCGCAGTTGTGCGTCGCCGTCGACGGGGGCGGAGACGTGCTCAGCACCACGAACCCCTCGGGCGGAGCGCGGGCCTGGAGCCAGGCGGTCAAGATCGATCCAGGCCATAGCCTGAACGAGGTCTCGTGCCCCTCGGTCAGCTTGTGCGTGGCCGTGGACGACGCCGGTCGGGTGCTGAGCTCGCTCAATCCGGGCGGGGGCGCGGCCGCGTGGAGTGCGCCGAGCTCGATCGACGCCGGCCGGATCCTGGAGGGCGTCTCCTGCCCGTCGGTGAGCCTGTGCATCGCGGTGGACGCCAACGGGAGCGTGCTGACGTCGCGCGCGCCCGAAGGCGGGAGCGCTGCCTGGACTGTTCCAGTCGGGATCGATCCCAACGGACTGGCCGGACTCACGTGCCAATCGAACGCGTTGTGCGTGGCCTTCGACGCCGCTGGCAACATCGTGACCTCGGCGGATCCCGCCAGCGGGACCTGGAGCGCTCCGACCAACATCGATCCGACCGATGTCATAAACGGCGTGTCGTGCCCGGCCGCGAACCTGTGCGTCGCGGTGGATACGAACGGCAGCGCGCTCGCCTCGGCCGACCCGACCGGCGGCGCGGCGGCCTGGAGCGCGCCGTTCAAGATCGACAACAACCGCAGCGTCAACGGCATCTCCTGTCCGTCGACCGTGCTCTGCGTCGCCGTCGACGACCGCGGGCGGGCGCTCGTCTCGGGCAACCCCGCGGCCGGCTCGATCGCGTGGTCACTCCCGGCCAAGATCGACACCAAGGACATCGACGGCATCAGCTGCCAGTCGGTCGCCCTGTGTCTCGCCTTCGACGCCAACGGCAATGTGCTGGCCTCGCTCAGTCCAGTCTCGAACGCCTGGACGGCGCCGGCCGACGTCGAGGGTTTCAACATCCTCTTCAGCGCCTCCTGCCCGTCCGCGAAGCTGTGCGTCGTGGTCGACGACGACGGAAACGCGGTGACCTCGGCGCACCCCCGAGGCGGCGCGGCGCAGTGGAGCGCCCCCGCGAACATCGATCGCCGCTACATGCTGACTGACGTCTCGTGCCCGTCGACGCATTTCTGTGCTGCCGTGGACGCGAAAGGCCAGGTTCTGACCACGACCCATCCACGCGGCGGACGGCACGCATGGCGCGCGGCCAAGATCGCTCCGGGCAACGCGCTGAGCAGCATCTCGTGCGCGACCGTACGACTATGCGTGGTGGCCTACACAAACGGATGGGTTGCCACCAGCACCCGTCCGGGGGGTGGCCGGGGAGCCTGGCACGCCGGGCGGGTCGACGCCCACGACATCCTCAAGAGCGTCGCCTGCCCGTCGGAGACGCTCTGCGTGATCCTCAGCGAGAATGGGAAGGTCCTGACCTCGACCAAGCCGTCGGCCGGCGCCGGCGTGCGCGCGTGGCGCGGCCCCGGGCGGATCGACCATCAGGCCACCTTCGACATCTCGTGCCCGTCGATCTCGCTGTGCGTCGCCGTGGACGCGGCCGGGAGGACCGTGACGACGCGGAGACCGGCCGGCGGCGGGCGCACCTGGAACCTCGGCGACGTGGTCGACAGCGCCGGGCTCGAGGGAGTTTCCTGCACCGCGCGGGGCGCCTGCGTGGCGATCGATCCGAGCGGCGCCGTGGTCAGCTCCAGCCACCCCCTCCGCGCCCGCTCCTGGAGCCCGCGGCGGATGATCGACATCAACGGGCTCGACAACGTCGACTGCGCGCCCGCCGGGCTATGCCTGGCGGTGGACGACACCGGGCGCGTCGTCGCCGGTCATTAGATGTTTCACCGCGGCCCCACCCGTGGGGTGGGCCCACCCGTGGCGTGGGCTCAGGTCGCGGGGGCGCGGCGGATCCGCCCTGAGCCCTCGCCGCGAGTCTCGGGCGGCTCCGGCACGGTCGGGCGCGTGAGCGCCCAGGTGATCATCAGCACGCCGAACACGAGCATGCCGAGACCGGACCAGAGATCGACGTTGATACCGGCGGCCTTGTGCTTGACGTTGTGCGAGCCGGCGACCCCGAGAGCGATCAGGATCACGGCGTAGACCACGAACAGGCCGCCGATCAGCCGGCGCACGTCGAAGCGGTTGGCCGCGCGGGCGGCGCGTGCCTCCTCCTCCTCGCTGGCCCCGGTTGGCGGGACCGGCTCTCCCTTGGAGGAGGTCCCGGGGACACCGAATACGGGTTCGTCTTTGGCCACTCGAGCTCCAGGCTAGATGAAGATGATGTTCAGGATGATGACAAGGGCGATCGCGATGCCGCCGAGGAGCGCCGGCGAGCGCCACCAGGCCGCGTCTCGATCGTCGAGCACCGCGTCGGGGTCATCGGCCCGGGTCAGCCCCCAGACCAGCCCGCGCAACTCCTCGGCTGGTTTCGGCTTGGTGACCAGGGAGACGGCGACCATCACCACCGCGTCGGCGATGAACGCGATGATCGCTTGCCAGAAGCTCGCGCTCAGGGGCGAGCCGAAGTGGAAGATCGTGTGGTAGGCGGCCAGACGGTTGACGATGTAGGCGGCTGCGGTGCCGGCCACCAGGCTGAAGAACCCGCCCCAGGCCGTCGCCCGGCGCCAGACCATGGCGATGATGAAGGTCGCGAACAGGGGCGCGTTGAAGATCGAGAACAGCGTCTGGATGTAGTTCATGATGTTCGAGTAGCCCTTGGCGATGAACGCCGTGGCCACCGACACCAGCACGCCGACGATCGTCACGATCCGGCCGGTGCGCAGGTAGAACGCGGGATCGCGGTCCTTGGCGAAGTAGGCCTGCACGAGGTCGTAGGTGACCACCGTGTTGAACGCGGTCACGTTCGCCGCCACCCCGGCCATGAACGCCGCCACCAGCCCGGTCACCGCGATGCCCAGCATCCCCTCGGGGAGGAAGTTTCCGATCAGATGCGGGATCGCCGTGTTGTACTGCAGCGCCGTGCTCGACCCCCCGAGGCCCTTGACGGTGACCGCCGCGATCAGCCCCGGCAGGATGATGATCGCCGGCAGGAAGATCTTCGGGAACGCGCCGATCAGCGGCGTGCGGCGGGCCGCCGACATGTTGCTGGCCGACAGCGCCCGCTGGACCTCGGCGAAATTGGTAGTCCAGTAGCCGAAACCGAGCACGAATCCGAGCCCGAACACCAGCCCGACCCAGTCGGACCCGAGCGGGTTGGTGACGTGGTGGATGCCGAGCCCCTGCCACGCGTGCAGCGCGTGCTCGCCCAGCTTGGGAAACGCGCGAACCCGGTGCTTGAGCCCGTTGATCCCCCCGATCGAGTGGAGCGCCACCAGGGTGAGCGGGAACAGGGCGGCCACGATCACGAAGAACTGGAGGACCTCGTTGTAGATCGCCGAGGTCAGCCCGCCCAGCGTGATGTAGACCAGCACCAGGGCCGCGGCGACCAGGATCGCCACCGCCACCGACCAGCCGAGCATCAGGTGGATGATCAGGGCCAGCGCGAACAGGTTCACGCCCGAGATCAGCACCGTGGCCAACGCGAACGTCCCCGCATTGAACGCATGCGTCGCCTCGTTGAAACGCAGCCGGAGGTACTCGGGCACCGAGCGGACCTTCGCGCCGTAATAGAAAGGCATCATCACGATGCCGAGGAACACCATCGCGGGCACGGCGCCGAGCCAGTAGTAGTGAACCGCGGCCACGCCGTACTGGGCCCCGTTGGCGGCTTGGCCGAGGATCTCCAGCGCGCCGAGGTTGGCGGCGATGAATGCCAGACCGGTGATCCAGGCCGGCAGCGATCGGCCCGAGAGGAAGAAGTCGAGATCCGTCTTGATCGCCAGCCGGGCCACGAACCCGATCCCCAGCACGACTACGAAGTAGATCCCCAGGATCACGTAGTCGATCGTGCTCGGGTGCAGTCTCAGCATGGCAGCCGTCTCATCCTCGGGCCGCTACTACCCCACGTCGTGCTGAATCACACCCAATCGGTCAATTTCGATCTTGACCACGTCGCCGGGCTGGAGGAACCGGGGCGGGTCGAGCGCCTGGCCGACCCCATTGGGGGTGCCGGTGAGGATCAGGTCGCCCGGTTGCAGCGTGCACGTTTCCGCGATGAACGCCACCAGGTGATCACAGCCGAAGATCAGGTCCGAGGTCGAGCTGTCCTGCCGCAGTTCGCCGTTCACCCACGTGCGCAGCCGCAGGTTGCCCGGATCCGGGACCTCGTCCGCCGTTGTCACCCAGGGGCCGAACGGGCAGAAGGTGTCGGCGCCCTTGGCCCGCGTCCACTGCGGCTCGCGGCCCTGGAGGTCGCGGGCGGTCACGTCGTCGGCGACGCAATAGCCCGCGATCGATCCCCCCGCGCCGATGACGATCGTCAGCTCACCCTCGTAGTCGAGCCGCCGCACCACCTCCGGGCAGCGGACCGGGCCGCCCGGCGGCGCGACCGACCCGGCCACCTTGACGAACACGATCGGTGTCTCCGGCGCCGTGGCGCCGGTCTCGGCGACATGCGCGGCGTAGTTGAGGCCGATCCCGTAGATCGTCCTGGGAGACCGGATCGGCGCGAGCAGCGTGACCTCGCTCAGCGCAAACGAGTCCCCGTCAGCGCGTCCTTCAGCTCGGCCTGCCAAGACGTCGAGGACCGAGCGCCCGTCGGCGAAGGCGATCACCCGGTCCTCGCCAACGACCTCCCCGGCCATCGGCTCGTCCCGACCGGAGGCCAGAAAAGTTGCGAGCTTCACTTCGGCGGCAGCCTATTGCATCCTCCCACCGGGCCGGGCGCGCGAGCCGACGTGGGGCTCAGCTAGCTCCCGCCGCTACCGCCTCGGTCTTGCTCGCCGCCACGTGTGTGACCGGCAGGCCCAAGCCTCGGGCCTTGCTGACGAGGTCGAGCTTCAGCCAGCGCGAGACGCCCAGCGGCAGCGTCGAGACGATGATCTCGTCGTACTGCCCAAGGCTGATCGCGTCCTGAATCGCCATCAGCGGCTCGGAGTCGCCGACGCTGCCCGTCACCTTTGTCCCGGCGGCGTCGGAGAGCGCCGGCAAAGCCGCCTTCAGCACATCCTGCGCCTCGTCCTTCCCGCCGGCGTGCGGATTGGCGAGCCGGTCGATCCCGTGCGGCTGCCTGGGCACGACGAGATGGAACTTGGCCGAACTGCGTTGCGCGCGCTCGCGGACCGCGTCGAGCAACGGTGGCGTCGCCGCGGTCTGGTGGGCGACGACAAGGACGTTGGCCGGCTCTGACATGAGCTCACCTCCGGGAGTGACTCAGCTATCGCAGTACCACGAGTATCTCACCGCGCCGGCCCGGCCCACAAGGGCCGGCACTGGCTAGTGCAGCCGGTATTGACCGCGAGCCACGACGACGGCGGAGCCCCCGACGACCACGCGCTCGATCCTCTCGAGGGATCCCTCGGCGCAGGCATGCAGCACCGATGGGCGGGCAATCTCGGCGCCCTGCCGGATCACGATGCGTTCGCCGAACTCGATCCGGCCGTGTCGAGCGAGATGCAGTGCCAGCGGGCCCGCCGCCGACCCGGTCGCGGGATCCTCGGGGACTCCGAGCCCGGGACCGAACATCCGCGACTTGACGTCGGTGCCCGAGCCGGCAAAGCAGCTCACGCCGATCGCGCCGAGCTCCAGCAGCGCGTTCAAATCGGGCTTCAGCCCGGCCACCTCAGCCTCGCTGGACAGAGCCACGTAAACGTGCCGGGGGCCGTTGTCGTATACCTCGACAGGGAGCTCCGCCTCGCGCACGCCAAGCGCCCGCAGTAGGTGATCGACGCGCTCGAACGGAGCGACCGTCGGGATCGGCTGTTCCATCTCGCCGAAGACGATCTCGTCCTGCTCGCGGCGGAGCTCGATCGGGACGACGCCGGCACCCGTCTGCAGGCGCACGCGGTCGGCCCCCAGCCGCTTCCCCACGACAAAGGCGCTGCCCAGCACGGGATGCCCGGCGAACGGAAGCTCGGCGATCGGAGTGAAGATCCGCACCCGGACGTCCGCCTCTTCCTCAGGCGGGAGCACGAACACGGTTTCGGACAGGTTGAGCTCGCGGGCGGTCCGCTGCATCAGGGCGGGGTCGACACGGCTGCCCTCCGTGAACACGGCCAGCTGATTGCCGTCCAGCGGGGCGTCGGTGAAGACGTCGAGGATCTCGTATGGGTGCATCGGCTCAGCGGCCATCTGCCATCTCCAGCAGCTTCGTGACGGTTGTCCAGTTGCGGGCCGTCGCGGTCACGCCGAGGCCCTTGCCGGCGAGAGTGTTCCACAACTTCGAACGGGCGACCCCGACCGGATGCCAGGCGTAGAACTCGCGGCCATGGTGGGCGAACCGCTCGTTCTCGGCGGGGAGCGCCATCAGCTTGTCGATCACCTCCGGGTCGGGCTCGGCGGAGAGAAAGCTGACCTGATAGCGCTTCGGATCGGTGGCGACATCCCCCAGCGGGTTGCGCTTGACCACGGCGGCGAGCTCGTTCCGCGTCCGCGCCACGACGTCGATCTTCAGCCCGAAGCCGCTCTCGATCAGACGCTCGCACTCGCGTGCGAGTGCCTCGGAGGACAGGTCACTGGAGACGACCACGTTGCCGCTCTGGACGTAGGTGGCGACGTCCTCGATGCCGGCATCCTGCAGGCGCCGGCGCAGCTCGGGCATGGCGACGCGGTTACGCGACCCCAGGTTGATCCCGCGCAACAGCACGATCTGGCGTGCCATCTAAAACAGCGACTCCTGGCCGCGGTGGGCCGGGTTCTCGGCCCGCCCGGAGCCGGTGTCCTGGCCGAGCGCGACCGCCACATCGCGGGCGATCGCCGTCTCCGACCGCGAGGCGATGATGGGATCCTCGATGCCCTCCACGTGAACGAGGGTGCGCCGCCCGTCGCCCCGATGCGGGCCCTCCAGCGGGATCAGGGCGTACACGCGGTCGGCCCGGACGAACTTGCCGTAACCGAGGGGGACCATCGGAATGCTGCCTCGAGCCACCGCGCGGGAAACCTCCGCCGACCCTAGTCGAGGATCAGGCCGAGCCGGCGCTCGAGTGCGTCGGCCAGTACGACCCGTACGGGCCCCTCCTCAAAGCGCTCGACCAGCGCGGAGAGGAAGCCCTCGATCACCAGCCGTTTGGCAGCGGGCTCCCGTAGCCCGCGAGAGCGCAGGTAGAAGAGCTGCTCGGGGTCGACCTGGGCGATCGCCGCGGCGTGGGTACAGCGGACATCATTGGCCTGGATCTCGAGGCCGGGGATCGCGTCGGCGTGAGCGCGCTTGGACAGAAGCAGATTGCGCGACTCCTGGAAGGCGTCGGTCTTCTGAGCCCCCGGGTCGACGATGATGTTGCCTCGCCAGACCGCCGAGGACCGGCCCTGGAGGACACCCCGGAAGGCCAGATCCGACGTCGTGTTGGCTGCGGCGTGCTCCTGGGTGGTGTCGAAGTCGATGTGCTGGCGGCGGTGGGTCGCGTACGCGCCGGTGACTCGGGCATCGGCGCCCTCGCCGCCCAGGCGCGTGTCCATCCGCACCCGCCCGCGGGCCGAGCCGAAGCCCAGCGCCACCCAGTCCAGCCGGCCATCGCGCGAGATCTCGGCTCGGTGCGTGCCGAAGATCCAGCTGCGCTCGGATAAGTCCTGACCGGAGACGAATCGCAGCCGCGCATTGTCGCCCACGACCAGCTCGACGACGGTGTTGAAGAGCCCCTCGACCTCATCGGAGGCGGACACGTACTGCTCCCAGACCTCGGCCTGTGCTCCCTCCTCGACGACGATCAGCGTCCGGCGGTGCAGCTCGGTCCCGGTGGCGCCCTGAACGGCGGTGAGCAGGATCGGCTGCTCCAGCGCCACGCCGCGGGGCACGTAGACGAACGCCCCACCGCGGAAGCCGGCATCGTTACGCGCCACGAAGACGTCATCGCCGCCGACGATCGTGCCGAGATACCGCTGCACCAGCTCGGGGTGGGTCTGGGCCGCCTCCTCAAGCGAGGCGACGAGCACGCCGTCGGGAAGCTGTCCGGTCAGGGTGCTCTGGCCGGCATCGAGCTGGCTCAGCTCGATCGGGTCCGGAAGCCCGGCGAACAGGCGCTCGGACGCGGGCGCGGCACCGTTGGCCGGGGCCGGGCCGAACGCGTCCAGGTCCAGACCCGAGATCTCGGTGAACTCCCAGCCGGCCTTGCCCTTGAACTGCGGAAGGGCGAGCTGCTCGCTCAGGGCCGCGGCGCGCTGGCGGCGCGCCGTCAGGAATCCGGGCTCAGCGGCCGAGACTGATGCGCTAGCCAATCGAACCCTCCATCTGCAGCTCGATCAGCCGGTTCATCTCGACGGCGTACTCCATCGGGAGCTCCTTGGTGATCGGCTCGATGAAGCCGTTGACGATCAGCTTCGAGGCCTCCTCCTCGTTGATCCCGTGGGACATCAGATAGAAGAGCTGATCCTCGCCGACCTTCGAGACGGTCGCCTCGTGCCCGACGTTGACATCGTCCTCGCCGATTCTGATCGTGGGATAGGTGTCCGAGCGCGAGTGCTCGTCGAGCAGCAACGCGTCGCAGACGACCTTCGACTTGGAGCCGTGGGCGCCCTTGGCGATCTCCAGCAGGCCGCGGTAGGACCCGCGGCCGCCGTCCTTGGAGATCGACTTGGCGAAGATGTTCGAGGTCGTATTCGGGGCCGCGTGCACGATCTTGCCGCCGGCGTCCTGGTGCTGGCCCTTGCCGGCGAAGGCGATCGAGAGGATCTCCCCGTGGGCCCGCTCGCCCATCAGGTAGACGCTGGGGTACTTCATCGTCAGCTTAGAGCCGAGATTGCAGTCGACCCACTCAACCGTCGCGTCGGTCTCGGCCACCGCGCGCTTGGTGACCAGGTTGAAGACGTTGGTCGACCAGTTCTGCACGGTGGTGTAGCGGATCCTCGCGCCCGGCTTGGCGATCAGCTCGACCACGGCGGAGTGCAGCGAGTCCGAGCTGTAGGTCGGCGCCGTGCAGCCCTCGACGTAATGCACGTAGGAGCCCTCGTCGGCGATGATCAGCGTCCGCTCGAACTGGCCCATCGACTCGGTGTTGATCCGGAAGTAGGCCTGCAGCGGCATCTCGACGTGCACGCCCGGCGGGACATATACGAACGAGCCGCCCGACCAGACCGCCGAGTTCAGCGCCGCGAGCTTGTTGTCGTTCGGCGGGATGATCGTGGCGAAGTACTCACGGACGATGTCCTCGTGATCGCGCAGGGCCGAGTCCATGTCCAGGAAGATCACGCCCTGCTTCTCGAGATCCTCGTGGACCTGGTGGTAGACGACCTCCGACTCGTACTGGGCGCCCACGCCCGAGAGGAACTTGCGCTCGGCCTCCGGGATCCCCAGCCGGTCGAAAGTCTTCTTCACGTCCTCAGGCACGTCGTCCCACGAGCGCTCGGCCCGCTCGGAGGCGCGAACGAAGTAATGGATGTCGTCGAAATCCACCTCGGCCAGCATCGGCGAGCCCCAGGTGGGCATCGAACGAGCCAGGAAATGGTCGAGCGCCTTGAGCCGGAAGTCGCGCATCCACTGCGGCTCGGACTTGAACTCGGAGATCTTGGCTACCAGCTCGCGCGTCAACCCCTTTGGGGCCTTGTACAGGTAGTTCTCGGCGTCGTGGAAGCCGTAGCGCTCGGTGTAGTCGGAGTTGATCTGACCGAGTCGCTCGTTGGTGGTCAGCACCCGGGCCACGGGATCGACGGGCTCGACGGGCAAAGCTTCGGGAGTCGCCATTTCAGTCCACCTCCAGCTTGATCATGTCCTGATCGATGATCACCGGGAAGGTGTCCACCGGAACGTATGCGGGCAAAGTTTTCGGCTTACCGGTCTTCAGATCGAATAGCGAGCCGTGTCGCGGACACTCGATCGTGCACGTTTCCTGATCGAGCACGCCCTCGATCAGCGTGCCGTCATCATGGGAACATCGGTTCTCGATCGCGTAGACGGCCCCGGCGCAGTTGAACACGCCAACCTCGAGATCATCGACATCGACCAGGCGCATCTCGCCCGGCTTCAGCTCGTTCAAAGAGCACACTTCGATGATCTGTGGCACGGTGAGAATTATATCCTAGCCGCGTGATCGGATTTCACGAGGGAAGCATAGCGGGGGCCCGCACGCGCCCCGTCACCCATTCCGCCCCCACCTCTTCCAGTACCGCCAGCATCGCCACCACCGGCGCCGACCTGTAGCCGGCGGACAGCGCGACGAGAATCGGCCGTGACGGCGGCGCTGGATCGAGCGCGCGGATGACCACGTCCTCCCGTACCGCGCGTGCCGCCATGTCGGGGATCAGCGCGACGCCTACGCCGGCGGCGACGAAGCCGAGGACCGCGGAATAGTCGTCGTTCTGGAAGGCGATCTGGGGCTCGAAGCCGGCCTCCAGGCACGCCTGCCGGAACAGTCGCGAATCCGGGCAGGTGGTGGTCGTCCCGAGCATCCACGACTCGGTGGCAAAGCACCTCAGGTGCAGGCGGCCGGCGTCGGCGAGCCGATGCCCGGCAGGCAGCGCGACGTACATCGGGTCGTCGAACAGATGCACGAACTCGAGGCCGGCGGCGCTGCCCGACACCCACGACGGGTCGTGTGAGAGGGCCAGATCGAGCTCCCCGGCCCGCAGCCGCGGCAGCGAGTCGACCGGGTCGGCCATCGCCGCGCTGAGCTCGACGGCCGGATAGAGATCGCGGAACTTGGCGATGGCCAGCGGCACGATCGACGAGGCCGCTGAGGCGAACGAGGCCAGCCGCAGCCTTCCGCCCCCCAGCCCGAGGAGCGCCCGGAGCTCGGCCTCGGCCTCCTCAAGCCGGGCCAGAATCGCCGTCCCATGCTCCACGAGCAGCCGGCCGGCATCGGTCAGGAGCGCGCCCTGCGGCACGCGCCGCACCAGCGTGGCCCCGGCCTCCGCCTCGAGCGTGGCGATCTGGCGCGAGACCGCCGGTTGCGTGTAGCCCAGGGACTCGGCGGCCGCGGAGAACGAGCCGTGACGAGCGACTTCGCACAGCACCCGGATACGCCTGGCATCGAGCATTACCTAATGTTATACAGAACCAAGCCAATCCATATTTGCGCTTATGCCGGGCGCGCGCGATATTGGGCCGTATGAACTCCCCCACCGCCGAGATAACCATCCGGTTGGCCTACGCCGACGACGAGCTCGCGCTGATGCGGCTGGCCGCCCTCGACAGCGCTCCCGCGGTGCCGCCCGCTCCGCGGCTCCTGGCCGAAGTCGATGGCGAGCCGCGGGCAGCGCTCTCGCTGCACGACGGATCCGCGGTCGCCGATCCGTTCGCCCCCACGGCCGAGGTGCTGGAGTTGTTGCGCCGCCGCGCGGCGCACCTGCAGCGCCCGGCCCGCCGTAAGCGCCGCGGTCTGAGCCTTCGGCGCGCCATTCAGCCCGCTTGAGCACCTGGTCGGCGGGTGAGTCAAACGCCATCGTTCAGAGGTTTGGCGTGTAGTGCACGCCACACGTGCAGTTCGCGCCAAGGTTCGCGCCATCGCCGTCGCGCCGGGGCGCCGGGGCGCCGGCGCGCCGGCGACACGGGCCTGCCCCGTCCCACCGCCCCAGCGGCCCACAATTACTAGCGCGCGGCGCCGTTCTCGGGCGTGGCGGGCTCCCAGTCGACGGCGTGTCCAAGCCCTGCGCTCTTGAGCACCTTCAGCGACAGCAGCGCGCACTTCATCCGGGTGGCCGAGATGTCGATCCCCAGCAGGTCGAGCACGAACGAGCGGTCGAGCCGCAGGAGGTCGTCGATCTGCATGCCCTTGACCTCGTCGGAGGTCATCGAGGCGGCCGCCTGGGAGATCGCGCAACCGTGGCCTGAGAAGGCGATGTCGGTGATCTTGCCGTCGTCGTCGATCGCCAGCTGAACCTTGAGCTCGTCGCCACACAGCGGGTTGAGGTCGTGGGCCTCGAAGTCGGCCTGCTCCAGCTCACCCCAGTTGTGGGGGTGCTTGTAGTGGTCGAGGATGTATTCGCGGTAGAGGTCGTCCATGGTGGTCAGAGCTGCATTACCCTGCGGACCTCGGCCAGCCCGTCCAGCAGTGCATCGATGTCCTCGCTGCTGTTGTGCACGGCAAACGAGGCCCGAGTGGTGGCCGAGACGCCGAGCTTGCGCATCAACGGCTGGGCGCAATGGTGCCCCGCCCGCACGCAGATCGCCTGGCGGCCCAGGATCTCGCCGACATCGTGGGGATGAGCTCCGGCGAGCTCGAACGAGATCAGCGATCCCCGATCGGCGGCGGCGGACGGCCCGTGGATCACGATCCCGGGAACCTCGGCCAGCCGCTCCAGCGCCTCGGCGATCAACGCCTCCTCATGCGCCCGGATCTGGGGCATCCCCAGGGCGGTGATCCAGTCGACCGCGGCGCCCAGTCCGATCGCCTCGGCGATCTGAGAGGTCCCGGCCTCGAACTTCCAGGGCAGGTCGGTCCAGGTCGACTCGTTGGCGGCGACCGTCCGGATCATGTGGCCGCCGCCGATGAACGGCGGCATCTCCTCGAGCAGCGAACGCCGCCCGTGCAGCACCCCGATCCCGGTCGGCCCGTAGGCCTTGTGCCCGGTCCAGGCGTAGAAGTCGGCGTCGATCGCCTGCAGATCGACGGGCAGCTGGGGAACGGCCTGTGCGCCGTCGACCAGCACCACCGTCCCGGCCTCATGGGCTCGCTGGACGATCGAGGCAAGCGGGTTGATCGTGCCGAGCACGTTGGAGACGTGAGTGATGGCCAGCAGCTTCGGTCCCCGCGCGAGCAGACCGTCGAGCGCGTCCAGGTCGAGCTGGCCGTCGTCACGCACCGGCACGTAGGCGAGCTCGGCCTCCCGGTCCTGGCAGAGGATCTGCCAGGGGACGATGTTGGAGTGGTGCTCCATCTCCGTGAGCAGGACTAGGTCGCCGCGCTGCACGTTGTGGCGCCCCCAGGTATAGGCCACCAGGTTGATCGCGGCCGTCGCGTTGGCGGTGAAGATCGTCTCCTCCGGCGTCGACCCGAGCCACTGGGCAATCCGCCGGCGCGCGCCCTCGTAGAGGTCGGTCGCCTCGACGGCGAGCGGGTACACGCCGCGGTGGATCGACGCGCGCGACTCGGTGTAGTACGCCGTCATCGCGTCGATCACCGGCTGAGGCGTCTGTGAGGTCGCACCCGAATCGAGATAGGTCAGCCGGTGGCCGTCGAACCGGCGGCGCAGCACCGGGAACTCGGCGGCGACGTCACGGCGGAGCGACGCGACGGTACTCATCTCACGCCGCCTGGTCGAGCTCGTCGGTAATCCAGCCGTAGCCCTTGCTCTCGAGCTCGTCGACCAGCTCCGGGCCGCCCTCCTTGACGATCTGGCCGCGGTACATGACGTGTACGTGACTCGGCTGCACGAGGTGGAGGATCCGCTGGTAGTGCGTGATGATCAGCACGCCCATGCTGCCGTCGGCCACGGCGTTGACTCCCGCCGCGACCACCCGGAGGGCGTCGATGTCCAGTCCCGAGTCGGTCTCGTCGAGGACCGCCAGCTCGGGGCGCTGGAGCGCGAGCTGGAGGATCTCCATCCGCTTCTTCTCCCCGCCCGAGAAGCCGTCGTTCAGGTACCGGCTGGAGAAGTCGCTGGGCACGTTGGTCAGCTTCATCGCGGCCTGCACCGTCTCCCGGAACTCCCGCAACGGGATCGGATCCTCCCCCCGGGACTCGCGGTGCGCGTTGAGCACTGTGCGCAGGTACTTGGTCACGGTCACGCCGGGCACGGCGACCGGATACTGAAAGGCCAGGAACAGACCCCTGCGAGCCCGCTCGTCGGGGTCCTCCTCGGTGATTTCCTCGCCCTTGAACAGGATCTGGCCTTCGGTCACGTCGAGGTTCGGGTGCCCCATGATCGCGTTGGCCAGGGTCGACTTGCCGGAGCCGTTGGGGCCCATCAGCGCGTGGATCTCGCCCTTGCCGACCGTCAGGTTCAGGCCGCGCAGGATCTCCTTCTCACCCGCCGTGACGTGAAGATTCTTGATCTCTAGCTCTGCCATCTTCAGCTTTCGTTTCGTGGTTCCAGGCGATCGTTGGTTCTAGGCGATCGCGGTCGAGACGCGCGCGGTCGGAGTGCGCGCGGTCGGGGTGCGCTCGGCCGGCGTGCGCTCGGTCGGGTTGCGCTCGTTGCGGCGCGAGAACTCGACCAGCTCGGCCAGCGTCGTCGTCTCCAGCGAGCGGACGATCCCACCCTGGACTCGCGTCCAGAGCAGCTTCGTCGCGCAGCCTCGCCCGGAGTCCGGCTCGTGCGAGCACAGGACGCGCTCGGTGTGCTCGTTGACGAAGCATTCCATCGGAGCGATGGCGCCCTCGAGCGCCTGGACGACCTCGTACATCGAGATCTCCAGCGCCGGCCGGGCGAGCCAGTAGCCACCGTGGGCGCCCCGAGCGCTCATCACCAGCCCGGCCTTGCGCAGCCGCGCCACGACCTGCTCGAGGTACGCCAGCGGCAGGCCCTCGGCGTCGGCGATCGCCTTCAGACTCGTGGGGTGATCGGGGGACTGGCGCCCCAGCTCGACCATCAAACGGACGCCGTATTCGGCCTTCGAGGAGAAAATCATCGATCTAAATCCTACCAGGGGGGTCGGTTTAACCATGGACCAGGCCTGCGCCCCCCGCTGTGGGTTGATTGATGTCATAGGATGCGCGGGGAAAAGGGTCTGGGATGGGGCGGAGGATGATCGGTGGCAAGGATTACCAATCGCGGTCGCACGCTTTGAATGCCGCAACGATGCGGGCGTGGCGGTGAACGTGGCGAGCGGATCCGAGATCGCGCTGGCCAGCTCCGCCGACATCGCCGCGGCGGCCGAGCTGGCCCGTCAGCGGGGGCGGTTCGGGATCGACACCGAGTTCATGTCCGAGGGGCGCTACCGCGCGCTGCTGTGCCTCGTCCAGGTAGCCGTCGACGATCCCGACATCCCGGACGGCAGCCGGATCCTTCTGATCGACTCCCTGACCGACGTCGACGTGAGTCCGCTGGCGGCGCTCGTCTCCGATCCCGGCGTCGAGGTCGTGCTGCACGCGGGACGCCAGGATGCGGCCATCCTCCGACGGGCCTGGAGCACCCAGCCGGTGAACATCTTCGATACCCAGATCAGCGCCGGGTTCGCGGGCGAGAGCGCGCAGGCCGGCTACGGCAACCTGATCGGCTCGATCCTCGGGCGGCGGGTCGGCAAGACCGCGAGTTACACCCGCTGGGACGCGCGGCCGCTGACCAGCGAGCAGCTGAGCTACGCCTCCGAGGACGTCGCCCACCTGCTCGAGCTGGCCGACGAGCTGAAGCAGCGCCTCGGGTCGAGCGACCGCCTCGAATGGGCGCGGGAGGAGTGCCGGCGCCTGGAGACGGCGACCGACGAGCGAGACCCCGAAACGGTCTGGGAACGGCTGCCACGGGTCAGCCAGCTGGACCCGCGCTCGCGCGCGGTCGCGCGCGAGCTCGCCGCCTGGCGAGAGCGCACCGCCTCGGAGGAGGATCGGCCGGTCGGCTCTGTGCTGGCTGACCCCGCGCTGGTGGAGCTGGCCAAGCGCCAGCCATCCAGCCTGGGCGAGATCGAGCAGATCCGCGGGATCCATCGCTCAAACGTGAAACGGCGCGGTACCGCCGTGCTCGAGGCGATCGCCCGTGGTCGCGAGGCACCGCCGATCCCCCGCGACGAGCGCCGCGGGCGCTCGGAGCCCGGGGACGCCCCCCTGATCGCGCTGGCCGAGGCGCTGCTGCGCGCCCGGGCGATGGAGGCCGGCCTGGCCTACGAGCTGATCGCGTCGCGCAGCGAGCTCGAGCAGATCGTCGCGGCGGCCCGGCGCTCGGACCCCGAGCCCGAGGTGCGTACGCTGGCCGGCTGGCGCCGCGAGCTGGTCGGCGCCGATCTCCATGACCTGTTGGGAGGCCGCACCGCCCTCGGCGTCGGGACCGGGTCGCGGCTGGCGCTGTCGCCGCGGACCTGACCCGCTACGAGGCGCTGTACTCGAGCATCATCGAGAGCGTCGGGGAGCGGGCGAACGCCGCATGCGAGAGCGCGAGCGCGGTCTTCCGGGAACGATGAATCCAGGCGAAATCGATCCCCGTGAGGTCGCCGTAGGCCGTCGCGAAGGTGACCCGCAGCTTGTGCCCCGGCGAATCGAGGGTGCGCTCCTCGCCGATCTCCGAGTTGGCACTGGACCAGCCGAGCGACTGCAGGCGCGCGTGTTCATCGTTCAGGAGATCGAGCGAGGTGTGGTAGCGCGGAGCGACCACGACGAGCTCGAGCGCGCAGAACGCGTTCGCGCCGCGGTCGCATTGGCGCACCTGCTGGATGATGCGCGCGCCGGAGACCAGCGGCAGCCCGGACAGGTCAGGCACCTTGTCGCCGCCTCCTCCGCATCCGGCCAGGAGCGCGAGCAGGGCAATCACACTTAGTCTTCGCGCCTTCATGGGTTGCCGCGCAAGCGTAGCCGAGCGCCCTGGTCCGTCCAGAGCGCTGCCGGTGGATCGGATCGGCCGCGCGTGAACGGGGACGGCATCGGCCGTTACGGACTGGGCGCCGGGGCGCTGATCATCGTCTCGGGGTCGCTGGCGGTGGCGGCCGTCAGCCTGCGGCGGCGGTATCTGACCGAGCTGACCGGCGCCACGGCCCGCCTGGCCGAGGCCGTGATCGGCCTGGCCCTGCTGACCGCGATCCTCGAGCTGCTGGGCACGGTCGGCTGGTTCCGGCTGGGACCGATCGTCGTGGGCTCGGCCTTGACCGGGATCGCCGGCTGGCGTATGCGGCCTCCGGCAGTCGGTCGGCCCGCCGCGCCGGCGGGCCGGGCTCCGGCAGTCAGCGGGCCCGCCGCGCCCGCGCCGGCCAGTGGGCATCGGTCCGGGTGGGCCGCCGCCTCCGTCGGGGTGATCCTGCTCGCCGGTGGCGCCCTGGCCGCCGAGTGGGCGGGTCCGACGTTCCAGTCCTACGACGTGGGCATCCGCACGTTCGACTCGCTCTGGTACCACCTGCCGTGGGCCGCCTGGTTCGCGCAGACCGGACACATCACGCCGCTGCGGTTCACCGACGTCGAGTACCTGACGCCGTTCTATCCCGCGACGGCCGAGCTCTACCACGGGCTCGGCATCGTGCTGCTCGGCCACGACACCCTCTCCCCCGCGTTCAATCTGTTGTGGCTCGGCCTGGTCCTGCTCGCGGCCTACTGCGTCGGGCGCCCGCACGGGATCGGCTCGATCACCTTGCTCGGTGCGGCGCTCGCCCTGGCCACGCCGATGATGACGCTCTCGCAGGCCGGCAGCGCCGCCAACGACATCGTCGGGGTGTTCTTCCTGCTCGCGGCGGTCGCGCTGCTGTCCGACGCGCCGATCCTCGCCGCCGTCGCGGCCGGGCTCGCCGTGGGGGTCAAGCTGACTCTGCTCGCGCCCGTGGTGGCGCTGACCCTCGGGGTGATCTGGCTGGCTCCCCGCGGACGCCGCGGGTCGGTCGCCGTGCGATGGATCGTCCCAGCGTTCGTCGCCGGCGGCTTCTGGTACGTGCGCAACCTGATCGCCGTCGGCAACCCGCTGCCGTGGCTGAGCCTGCCCGGTCTGGCGGCGCCCGCCCGCCCGCTCCAGCAGCACACCGGATTCTCCGTAGCCCACTACCTGTTCAGCTCCCATACCTGGACGAGCGTGTTCGGGCCCGGACTGAAGGCCGGTCTGGGGCCGTGGTGGCCGGCGGTGCTCGCCGCGACGCTGGCCGGGCCGCTGCTGTGCCTGTTCGGCGGCGAGCGACGGAGGGTGTTGGGACTGGTCGCGCTCGCGTCGTTGGCGGCCTATCTGATTACTCCGGAGACCGCGGCCGGGCCGCGCGGGCATCCGACCGGCTTCGCCTTCAACCTGCGCTACGCGGCCCCGCCGCTGGTGCTCTCGCTGACGATCCTCCCGCTGGCCTGGGGGCTTGCGGGCCGGCGGCGACGGGCGCTGACCGCGACCGCGCTCGTGGCCGTGGCTGTGGCCACCGTGGCCCAGGGCCGCCTGTGGCCCGCTCGGCATACCCTCGGGGTGGTGCTCGTGGGCCTGGCGGTCGGCGTCCTCGGGGCCGTCGCCGTGCTGATCGGCCGCCACCGCGCCGAGCGGACGACGGCAGCTCGGCCGCCCGGGCGGACGACGGCAGCTCGGCTGCCCGGGCGGGCGCTGACGGCCGCGCTCGTGTCCGGCTTGGTCCTCGCGGGCGCCGCAGCCGGCTACGGCTGGCAGCGCCACTACCTCCGCGGGCGCTATCAGTTCAACCCGGGGGTCTCCTCGCTAGCCCACGTCTGGGCGCGATTCCGGAACACCCGCCATGCCCGGATCGGCATCGTCGGCACTTTTGGCGGGTTCTTCTCCTACCCGTTGTTCGGCGCCACCGACTCCAACCGTGTGCAGTACATCGCGGCGTCCGGGCCGCACGGCTCCTTCACCCCGATCGCCAGCTGCCGG
This sequence comes from uncultured Solirubrobacterales bacterium, assembly GCA_963744755.1. Lineage (GTDB taxonomy): Bacteria > Actinomycetota > Thermoleophilia > Solirubrobacterales > Solirubrobacteraceae > Palsa-465. The sequence goes on from CAVUUS010000001.1 coordinate 896,605, forward strand.
CGCTGGCGGACCACGGTCAACGCCGGTCACTTCCGCTATCTCGTCACCACCCCGGCGCGTGATCCCTGGCATCCGAAGCCGCTGCACTTCTCACCCGAGGGGGCGTGGACCGCGTCCGATCCGGCCGCGCGGCTCGTCTATCGCCAGCAGGCGAGCGGCCAGCCGATCGCTGTCTACAAGCTGACAGGCCCGCTTGATCCGGCCTTATGTGGCCGCCGCTAACCTCTCGCTCGATGTCAACCACGACCGAGCTCCTGGCCGATCCCGAGCTGCTCAAGACCGAGTGGGATCTCTCGCCCCTGGTCGACGGCGAGGGCGAGCGCGGAGTCGACCGCCAGCTGGGCGAAGCGAGCGAGCGGGCACAGGCGTTCGCCGACCGCTACGCGGGCAAGGTCGCCGAGCTCGATGCCGCCGGCCTTCGCGAGGCGATGCAGGAGCTCGCCGCCGTCAGCGAGCTGATCGGCCGGGCTGCCTCGTACGCATCGCTGCAGTTCTCCACCGACACCGCCGACCCGGCCCGCGGCGCGTTGCTCCAGCGGATGCAGGAGCGCGCCACCGAGACCGAGACCAAGCTCCTGTTCTTCGAGCTCGAATGGGCGGCGATCGATGATGAGACGGCCGACGCGCTGCTCGCCGCCGAGGATCTCGACTTCTGCCGCCACCACCTGCGCAGCGCCCGGCGCTACCGGCCGCACCTGCTGACCGAGCCCGAGGAGAAGATCCTGGCCGAGAAGTCGCTCTCCAGCCAGAGCGCCTGGGGCCGACTGTTCGGCGAGCTCACCTCCGCGCTGCGCGTCCCTCTCGACGGCGACCAGGTGTCCCTCGAGATCGCCCTGAGCCGGCTGCAGGGTCCGGTGCGGGACGAGCGCCGCGCGGCCGCCGAGGCGGTCTCCGGCTCGCTGGAGCCGGGCCTGCGCACGCGGGCGTTCATCTACAACACCCTTCTGCACGACAAGGCAATCGATGATCGCCTGCGCCACTATCCGCACTGGCTGGCCGCGCGCAACCTGGCCAACGAGGCCTCCGACAAATCGGTGATGGCGCTGATCGAGGCGGTCCGTCGACGCTTCGACATCCCCCAGCGCTGGTATTCGCTGAAGGCCAAGCTGCTCGGAATCGATCGGCTTGCCGACTACGATCGCGCCGCGCCCGTGCTGCCGGTCGAGTCAACGTACTCGTTCGCCGAGAGCCGGAACCTGGTGCTCGACACCTACACGTCCTTCGCGCCTGAGGCGGGACGGATCGCTCAGCGCTTCTTTGAGGAGCACTGGATCGACGCGCCGGTGCGGCCGCACAAGCGCGGCGGCGCTTTCTGCGCCTACACGGTCCCGAGCGTCCACCCGTACGTGATGCTGAACTTCACCGCTCGCCGCCGTGACGTGCTGACGATGGCCCACGAGCTCGGCCACGGCCTGCACGCCGCGCTGGCCCAGCCCCAGGGCATCTTCCACCAGTCCACGCCGCTCACGCTCGCCGAGACCGCATCGGTGTTCGGCGAGGCTCTCGTGTTCGGGCGGATGCTCGACGAGGCCCGCGACGACGACACCCGCCTGAGCCTCCTCGCCGACCGGATCGACGGCGCGATCGCCACCGTGTTCAGGCAGATGGCGATGAACCGCTTCGAGCACCTGGTGCACACGCGCCGGCGGGCGGAGGGCGAGCTCTCCAGCGATCGGATCTGCGAGACCTGGGTGGAGACCCAGGCCGAGCTGTTCGGCGACTCGGTGGAGATCACCGAGGGGTACCGGATGTGGTGGTCCTACGTGCCGCATTTCATCAACACGCCCGGGTACGTCTACGCCTACGCCTACGGACAGCTGCTCGCGCTTTCCGCCTACGGGCGCTACCGGGAGCTGGGCGAGTCGTTCGTCCCCAGCTATCTCGAGCTGCTCGCCGCCGGCGGCTCACGCAGTCCCGAGGAGCTCGGGTCGATCATCGGGATCGATCTGGCCGATCCCGGATTCTGGGACTCGGGGCTGAGGCTGGTCGAGGCGCAGCTCTCCGAGGCCGAGGCTCTGGCCGCCGGCCGCTGAGGCGGCTGCTGGGCGCTGGCGCCGCGCTTGGGCGCCAGGCCCGCGGGTGAGCACCGGCCCTGCGGGTGGGCGCGCGCCCGCGGGTGGGCGCCGGCCCGGGGAGGCGCAGGCGCAGATGGGTCGGCGCTGGTGCGGCTAGTGGGCTTTGGCCCGGCGCGTGCGCGAGCGCTCTTCCTGCTTCTCGACCACGTTGACGATCAACCGCAGGACCTGCTCGATCCCGGTGGCCTTGGCTTCGCCCTTCTCGAACGCGGCCCGCCAGTCGCGGATGTGCCCGCGCGTGGCCAGCGTGTTGAAGCTGGCCCGGTTGATCGACAGGTTGACCTTCGCGTCGCTGGGGATCGTCTTGGTCACCTGCGGCCCCGGCAGCTCGACCCGGTAAAGCTGGACGTCTCGTCCGCCGTGAAGCTCGAGCCCGACGACCAGCTTCAGCGGCTGGAGTGACGGCACCTCGTCCAGAAACCGTGTCACCGCGGTCTCGATCAGGGACTTGGTGTTCGTGGGCGAGGACAGACCCTCAGTCTAACTGCGCGTTCCGAGATGATCGCCCCCGGGCGATCAGATCTTGTGGCGCTGCAGGAGCTTGCGTCCGATCACCATGCGCTGGATCTCGCTCGTCCCCTCGCCGATCAGCAGGAGCGGCGCGTCGCGGTAGAGCCGCTCGATCTCGTACTCCTTGGAGTAGCCGTAGCCCCCGTGGATGCGGAAGGACTCCTCGACGCAGAAGCGACCAGCCTCGGAGGCGAAGAGCTTGGCCATCCCCGCCTCGATGTCCGAGCGCTCGCCGGCATCCTTCAGCCGCGCGGCCCGATGGGTCAGCAGTCGCGCCGCATCGACCTGGGTGGCCATGTCGGCCAGCTTGAACTGGATCGCCTGGTGCTGGGCGATCGGCTTGCCGAAGGTCTTGCGCTCCTGCGAGTACCGGAGGGCCAGTTCCAGCGCCCGCTGGGCGATGCCCACGCCGCGAGCGGCGACGTTGACGCGGCCGAGCTCGAGCGCGTCCATCATCTGGATGAAGCCCTGACCGAGGCCGGCCTCCTCGCCGCCCAGGATGGAGTCGGCCGGAGTCCGGTATCCGTCGAAGACCAGCTCGGTCGACTCGACGCCCTTGTAACCCATCTTCTTGATCTTCGGCGGAACGTTGAATCCCTTGTAGTCACCGGTGTTCTCGGAGACGCCCGGCTCTTTCTCGCAGACGAAGCAGGTCATGCCCTTGTACTTGGGCTCGGCGCTGGGGTCGGTCTTGACCAGTGTGAACACGAGCGTGGAGAGCAGGCCGTTGGTGACCCACATCTTCTGACCGTTGATCTCGTAGTGCGTGTCGTCGACCTTCTTCGCGCTGCACTTGATTCCCTGGACGTCGGAGCCCACCTCGGGCTCGGACAGGCTGAACGCCGCGCGAATCTCACCGGTGGCCATCTTCGGCAGGTACTTCTGCTTCTGCTCCTCGGTGCCGAACTTCATCAGCAGGTATGAGCCGATGAAGTGGGTGTTGACGATGCCGGAGATGCTGATCCAGCCGCGCGAGAGCTCCTCGACGATCATCGCGTAGGTGGTCAGGTCCAGGCCCATCCCCCCGTACTCCTCGGGGATCATCACCCCGAACAGCCCGAGCTCCTTCATCTGCTCGACGATCGGCTCCGGGAACTCGTCCTCATGGTCGTAGTGCTCGGCGTTCGGGATGATCTGCTCATCGGCGAACTGGTGGACCATCTCGCAGATCGCCTTCTGCTCGTCGGTCTTCTCGCTGTACGGGGTCGCGATGGCCATATGTGTCGGCGCTCCTGAAGTTCGTGTCTAGGTACCCGAGAATACGTCAAAAGTTCGCAACATCCCGGGAGCCGGCTCCAGCCCAGCGCCATCCTGGATCGGGTGTTGGGCGATAACTGTTCACAGTGCACAGAAATCCCCCACGGTCCTCGCCGTGGATGAGCCGCTGCCCGACGATCCTCGCCGTGGATGAGCCGCTTCCCCACGGTCCTCGCCGTGGATGAGCCGCTGCCGCTCGATGCAGCCATCGTTGCCCGAGCAGTCCGGCAGGAGCGCAACATCACCAGGGCTCAACTCCTTGACCTGGGCCTCGGAGCGGAAGCGATCGCCTACCGACTGCGAATCGGTCGACTGCATCGCGAGCATCGTGGCGTCTACTCCGTAGGCACCCCCGCGCGCACCCCGCACGAGCGGGCTGCCGCCGCGGTCCTGGCCTGCGGTCCCGGGGCCGTGCTCAGCCACCGCTCGGCCCTCGCCCTGTGGGGCTTCGCCAGACATTGGCCGACAACGTTCGACGTCACAGTGACAACCGACCGCAGGCCGAAGGGCATCAACGTTCACCGCGCGCGCACGCTGACCCGACGAGACGTCCGTCGCAATCTCGGGATCCCGGTCACCAGCCCGGCCCGGGCGATCCTCGACTGTGCTCCCGAGCTGGCGCGCGAGCACACCCTGATCAGGACAGTCAACGACGCCCTCCACACAGCGTTCCTCAGCCGCTCGCAGCTGGCCGACGCCCGCGACCGGTTCCCCACCCACCCCGGCGCCAAGCTACTCACGCCGTTCGTCGAGCGAACCGACGGACCGACCCGCTCAGAGTTCGAGGATCGGTTCACGGCGTTCTGCGAGCGCTTCGGCTTCCCCCGCCCGCTCGTCAACACGTCCGTCTCCGGGCACCTGGTCGACGCGCTCTTCGTCGATGCCCGCCTGATCGTCGAGCTCGACGGCTGGGAGTTTCACCACGATCGCGAGGCCTTCGAGAGCGACCGGGATCGGGACGCCGACATGCTCGTGCTGGACCTGGCCACGGTCCGGATCACCTGGGAACGCCTGATCGGGACGCCGGAGCGAGAGGCAACGCGCCTGCGCAAGATCTTCACGCTGAGGGAGCGGCGCGCCGCTTAGCCGTGCCGGAGCGGTCCGCCGCTCAGCCGCCCGAGCGCGGTCCGCCGCTCAGCCCGCTTAGCCGCGGGTCTCGGCGGGTGCGGCGTTCTGCGCGACCGGCTCTGACTTGATGCCGGTGCTCCAAGGCGACTCCGGGCGCTCCTGCAGCTCGCCATCGAGCTCGACGTCGACGCACTCGGCCAGGAAGCAGACGAGCCCAGCGATCCGGCCGACCTCGGGGAACGGCTCGTCGTAGTACCAGACCAGGTCCTTGCCGAGCTCACCGCTCGCCAGCCTGACCGAGTAGTACCCGGCGGTTCCCTTGTACGGACAGCGGGTGACCGAGTCGCTGGATTCGAGCTCGGCGCGGACGTCCTCACGCGGGAAGTACCAGCGGGTCGGCAGATTGGATTCGAACAGGGCCACGGCGCGGTCGGTCTCGGCCAGCAGCTGACCGTCGAGGGAGATCCGAATCGCCCGGGTCGTGGCGAGCAGGTCGACGCGGTGATAGGGGTCGCGGGGATGGACGAAGACCTCCTCGTCCTCCTCGAACCAATGGTCCATGCGATTCCAGTAGAAGGCGATCAGGTCCTTGATCGGAGGTGCGCCATCCAGTGGCTCCGGGTAGTACCACGCGCCCGCGTCAACCACCTGCTCGCCGACCCGGATCGTGTGGTAGGAGGCATCGCCCTTCTTGGGGCAGTGAGTGTGGCGGTCGCTCGGCTCCAGAAATTTCTCCCGCACGTCCTCCGGCGGGAAGTAATAGATCGGTTGAGCGCCACTCTCGTGAAGCATCATCGCGCGGCGACTGTCGGCCACCGTCTCGCCACCCACCACCACGCGTATCCGCTTCGGGGTCGGCTCGAGGTAGAGCGCCTGTCCCGGCGCCGGTGGCTCGAAGTTGAACGTGCCCGCCGGCTTGCGTCCGAGCGGGCCTCTGCCAGTCATCAGACCCATGTCCCTGAGCCTACCAACCGCCCGACGCGGGCTACTGGTCCCTTTCACAGCACCCCCGTTCCAGAAGGTCACCGCGAGGATCCTGCCACACTGCCGCCTCGGTGAATTTCGCCCGTGACATAGTCGACGCCGCGCCGCCGCAGCGGCCGGCGCTGATCGAGCTTTCACATGACGGGCACCGGCGCGAGTGGTCCTTCGGCGAGGTCGCCGACCGCAGCGCACGGCTGGCCGGGGGCCTGACGGCGCACGGCGTCGGCCGCGGCGACACCGTGATGACGCTGATCGGCAACCGCCCCGAGTGGGTGCTGACCATGGTCGCCTGCTTTCGCATCGGCGCGGTCGCGCTGCCCTGCAACGAGCAATTGCGGGTCAAGGACTTGCGCTCCCGGCTGGACGCGGCCGGCCCGAAGCTGATCGTCGTGGATGAGCGCAACGAACCCGAGCTGCGCTCCGCCCGCCCGCAGTGTCCGGTCATCGTCATTCCTGACGAAGCGCTCTTCGCCGGCGCTCCGGCGCCCGCCGTCGAGCTCGAACCGACCGATCCGTGCCTGATCACGTTCACGAGCGGAACGACCGGAGAGGCGAAGGGCATCGTGCACGGACAGCGCTACCTGCCCGGCCAGTCCCTGCAGGCCGAGCACTGGCTCGACGCCCGCCCCGGCGACCTGGTCTGGTGCACGGCGGCCAGCGGCTGGTCGAAATCGGCGCGCAACGCCTTCATCGCCCCGTGGATCCGCGGCGCCACGGCGCTGCTACACGACGGGCGTTTCGATCCCGCGGAGCGGCTGGAGATCCTGGCCGCCGAGCGGGTCAGCGTCCTCTGCATGGCCCCGACCGAATATCGCGTGATCGCCAAACGCGTGCAGCTCTCGCCCCTGCCCGACCTGCGGGGCCTGGTCGCGGCGGGCGAGGCGCTCAATCCCGAGGTGCTCCGCGCGTTCAAAGAGGCCACCGGGCTGGAGATTCGGGACGGCTACGGGCAGACCGAGACGGGCCAGCTGACCGGCATGCCCCGTGAGCAGCCCGCCCGGCCGGGCTCGATGGGTAAGCCGCTGCCCGGGATCGAGCTGGGAATCGACGACGGCGAGCTGGTGCTCACCCGCCCCGCCACCGACCCGACCTTCTTCGTCCGCTACCTCGACGGCGACGAACCGGCACCCGAACGAGCCGTCTGGCGCACCGGCGACCGGGTCAACCAGGACGACGACGGCTACCTCTACTTCGAAGGCCGAGCCGACGACGTGATCATCTCGGCCGGCTACCGGATCGGCCCGTTCGAGGTCGAGTCGGCCCTGGTCTCGCACGCGGCGGTCGCCGAGGCCGCGGTCGTCGCGGCTCCCGACGACGAACGCGGTGCTGTCGTCCGCGCCGTCGTGGTGCTGCGCGACGGATACGCCCCGGGACAGGCCCTGGTCAAGGAGCTGCAGGATCACGTCAAGCACGAGACCGCCCCCTACAAGTACCCGCGGATCGTGGACTTCGCGCAAGCGCTGCCCAAGACGGCCAGCGGCAAGGTCCAGCGGGCAGTCCTACGGGCCTGAGCGCTGCCGCCGACGGAGTCGTTCCCGGAGATCGCTACGCTCACCCCCGTGAGCGAATCGCGACCGCTGATCGGAATCTGCGCCGCCCTGGAGCGCGCCCGCTGGGGCGTCTGGGACCAGCAGGCGGTCCTGCTGCCGGCCGACTATCTGACCGCGATTCAGCGCGCCGGCGGGACCGCGCTGATGGTCCCGCCGGACCGGGGCCTGGTCCAGGATCCCGACCAGCTCCTCGATCTGCTCGACGGGCTGATCCTGGCCGGAGGCTGCGACATCGAGCCGTCGTTCTACGGGGCCGACCGGCACCGCAAGACGATCGGCACCGTTCCCGAGCGCGACCGCTCCGAGCTGGCCCTGACCCGGCGGGCAGTCGAGCGCGACATGCCCGTGCTGGGGATCTGCCGCGGCATGCAGCTGCTCAACGTGGCCCTCGGCGGATCGCTGCTGCAGCACATCCCGGAGCTGCTCAGCCACGAGCAGCATCGCCGCAACCCGGGCAGCTTCGACGGATCGGACCACGACGTTCGCCTGGCTCCCGGCTCACGGGCGGCCGACGCCGCTGGCGAGGAGCTGCACGGGATCAAGTCCCATCATCATCAGGCCATCGACGCCCTGGGCGAGGGCCTCGTGGTCACCGGGCATTCGGTGCTCGACGAGCTGCCGGAGGCGGTCGAGGCGCCGGCGAATCGGTTCGTGCTCGGCGTGCAATGGCATCCCGAAGCCGACGAGCGCAGCCGGGTGATCGCCGCCCTGGTCGACCAGGCCCGGGAATACCGCACGGCCCGCCTCCCGCTCGCGCGCTGACCCCCGCCCGGCCTCCTCGGTCACCCCGGCCGACCCGGGCAACCCGGCCACCCGGTCACCCCAGCAGCTTCGGCTCCGAATAGCCGCCGTCGCGAACCGCGACGGTGACCCGCTCGGCATGCTCGATGCCGCGGGTCTCGAGGACCAACTGGACTCCGGTCTCACGGATGTGGAGGTCGATGCCCTCGCGGATGTGCTGCACGTCGAGCAGGTTCGCCCCGTGCTCGCCGACCAAGGCGAGCAGGGCCGCCAGCGAGCCCGGGCGATCCGGCACGCGGGCCAGCAGGACCAGCCGGCGACCGGCCTGGGTCTCGTGCCGGCGGGCCACCTCGCCGAGCAGGCCGGCGCCGACGTTCCCGCCCGACAGCACGATCACCGTGGTCCCGTGCGCGCTTGCCCGGGCCACGCCGGCCAGCAGCGCCGCGACCCCGACCGCGCCCGCCCCCTCGACGACGAGCTTGGCCCGCTCCAGCAGGAACACCATCGCCTCGGCCACCTCGTCCTCGGCCACAACCAGGATCTGGTCGACCCACTGGCTGATCAGGGCCAGCGTCAGCTCGCCCGGCCGCTTGACCGCGATGCCGTCGGCGATCGTGCGGGCCGATGTCACCGGGACCGGGTTCCCGGCCTCCAGCGAGCCCGGGAACGGGGCGCAGGTGTCGACCTGGACTCCGATCACCTCGATCTCGGGGCGGCGCGACTTGAGCGCGATCGCCACCCCGCTGATCAGCCCGCCGCCGCCGACCGGCACGATCACCCGGGCGATCTCGGGAACCTGGTCGAACAACTCGAGCCCGAGCCCGCCCTGGCCGGCGATCACCACCGGATCGTCGAACGGGTGGACGAACACGAGCCCGCCCGTTTCGGCGCGCTCCCGCGCTGCCTTCAGGGCGTCGTCGACGCTCGAGCCGGTGAACCGCACGGTCGCCCCGAGCGCGACAGCCGCCTCCGCCTTGGCGATCGGCGCCCCGTCGGGCATGAACACCTCACACGGGACCCCCACCGTCCGCGCCGCATAGGCCACGGCCTGGCCGTGGTTGCCGGCGCTGCCCGTGACCACGCCGCGGGAGCAACCATCGCCTAGCGAGGAGATTTTGGCCAGCGCGCCCCGGAGCTTGAACGAGCCGGTGCGCTGTAGGTTCTCCGCCTTCAGCGCGATCGTGCCGCCCGCGCGCTCGCTCAGCGTCCGCGTGCTCAGCACCGGCGTCTCGCGGACCACGCCACGGCCCGCCGCGGCCGCCCGTTCGATGTCATCCAGGGACACCAAGTCGCGCGGCGATGACAGCCGGTCAGTCAGGGAGGGCCACCACAGCGTCGATTTCGACCTGGGCACCACGCGGCAGGGCCGCCACCCCGATTGCCACCCGGGCCGGAGGGCTCGACTCGAAGAAGGACGAATAGACCTCGTTGACCTGGGCGAAGGCCCGCATGTCCGTGACATACACGGTCACCCGCACCGCGTCGCCGAGGCTGGCCCCCGCCGCCTGACAGACGGCGGCGAGATTCTCCAAGCAGCGTCCCGCCTGCTCGGCCGCGCCGCCGGGAACAAGCTCGCCGGTCCGCGGGTCCAACGGGATCTGTCCCGAGCAGAACAGCAGGCCACCGGTCCGGATGGCGTGGACGTACGGACCGATGGCGTCGGGGGCGCCGGGCGCGTTCACAGCCTCACGATTTGTCGACACCTGACCTCCTGGATATAGGGGACGCTCCCAAGCCTATTGACAGCCATCCATACGGGTAGCCTCGTCTCGTGCCCAACCGCCTCGCGGGCGAGACCTCGCCCTATCTTCTCCAGCACAAGGACAATCCGGTGGATTGGTTCCCCTGGGGCGAGGAGGCGCTGGAGCGGGCCCGCCAGGAGCAGCGGCCACTGGTGGTCTCGATCGGTTACTCGGCCTGCCATTGGTGCCACGTGATGGAGCGCGAGTCCTTCGAGGATCCCGAGACGGCGGCGCTGATGAACTCGCGATTCGTCTGCGTCAAGGTCGATCGCGAGGAACGTCCGGACGTCGACGCGATCTACATGGAGGCCTGCCAGACGATGACCGGCCAGGGCGGGTGGCCGCTGAACGCGTTCCTCACCCCCGACCAGATCCCGTTCTATGTCGGGACCTACTTCCCCCCGGAGCAGCGGCAGGGGATGCCGAGCTGGCGGATGGTGCTCGAGGCGGTCGCCGATGCGTGGGATACGCGCCGGGACGAGATCGAAGCCCAGGGCGAGCGGATCATCCAGGCGTTGGGCGCCACCGCACGGATCGAACCGTCCAGCGAGCCATTCACCGAGGCAATGCTGGATCAAGCCGCCTCGGGGCTCCGAGCCAACTATGACGAGCGCAACGGCGGCTGGGGTGGCGCGCCGAAGTTCCCGCAGTCATCCGCGATCGAGTTCCTGCTCGCCAGGGGTGAGCGCGAGATGACGCTGGCTTCGTTGCACGCCATGGCGCGCGGCGGCATCTACGACCAGATCGGCGGCGGCTTCAGCCGCTACGCCGTCGACGCGACCTGGACCGTGCCGCACTTCGAGAAGATGCTCTACGACAACGCGCTGCTGGCCCGCGCCTACCTCCACGGCTGGCAGGTATCCGGCGAGGAGCGCCTGCGCCGCGTCTGTTGCGAGACGCTGGACTGGGCGTTGCGGGAGATGCGCGGCGAGGAGGGTGGCTTCTGCAGCGCGCTCGACGCCGATTCCGAGGGCGTCGAGGGAAAGTTCTACGCCTGGAGGGTTGAGGACCTGAAAACCGCGCTCAGCTCGCCGCTGGCCGAGGAGGCGATCGCGTTCTTCGGCGCGACCGAGCGCGGGAACTTCGAACCTGGCCTGAACGTCCTCGAGGGCCGCGGCCCCGAACCCGAGCGGCTGCCCGAGATCCGCTGCCGGCTGTTCGGCGCTCGGGCCGAGCGGGTGCGGCCCGGCATCGACGACAAACGGCTGACCTCCTGGAACGCGTTGATGATCTCCGCGCTGGCCGACGCCGGCGCCGTGCTCGAGCGGCCGGACTACGTCGAGGCGGCGGTCGCGTGCGCCGACTTCGTGCTCGACCAGCTGCGCGACCGTGAGGGCCGGTTGCTGCGTACGTGGAAGGACGGGCGCGGGCGGCTGGCGGGCTACCTCGAGGATCACGGCTACCTCGTCGAGGCCCTGATCACGCTGTACGAGACGACGTTTGATCCCCGCTGGTACCGCGAGGCGGTGAGACTGGCCGACTCGATGATCGAGCGCTTCGCCGACCCCGAGCGCGGCGGCTTCTTCTCCACCGCGGTTGACCACGAGCGACTCGTGGCCCGCCGTAAAGACCTCGAGGACTCGCCGATCCCATCGGGGAGCTCGGCGGCGGCGTTCGGATTGCTCAGGCTGGCGCTGCTCTCCGGCGACGTGCGCTACGAGGACCATGCGCTCGGCGTGCTCCGGACGATGGGGCCGCTGGCGGTCCGGCATCCGGGCGCGTTCGGGCACCTGCTGCGGGCGCTCGACTTCTATCTCGCTCCGGTCAAGGAGGTGGCCATCGTCGGCAGCGGGACGGAGGCCAAGGCCCTCGAGCGTGCCGTGCGCGGAGAGTTCCGGCCTCACATCGTGCTGGCCGGCGGCGCGGATGGCGTTCCGCTGCTGGCCGACCGGGGCACGGTCGACGGTCACGCCGCCGCCTACGTCTGTGAGCACTTCGCCTGCCAGGCTCCGGTGACCTCGCCGGAGGAGCTCGCGGCTAGTCTCTGAGCCTCACAGCACCGGCAGGTAGCGCTTGATCTCCCACGGCGTCACCTGCACCCGGTAGTCGTCCCATTCCTGGCGCTTGATCTCGATGTAGCGGTTGAACATGTGCTCGCCGAGCGTCCGCAGCACCAGCTCGGACTGCGCGGTCAGCTCGATCGCCTCGCCCAGAGTCTCCGGGAGCTGTTCGATCCCCAGGCGGCGGCGCTCGTCCGGGGACAGGTGGTAGAGGTTCTTCTCCATCGGGTCGGGCAGCTCGTAGCCGTGCTCGATCCCCTCGAGTCCGGCCTGCAGCAGCGCGGCAAATGTCAGGTACGGGTTGCAGGCGGGGTCGGGGCAGCGGAGCTCCATCCGCGTGGTCTGCTCCTTGCCCGGGTGATACAGGGGCACGCGCACCAGCGCGGAGCGGTTGCGCCGGGACCAAGCGACGTAGACCGGGGCCTCGTAGCCGGGGACCAGCCGTTTGTAGGAGTTGACCCACTGGGCGAAGATCGAGCTGATCTCGCGGGCGTGGCGGAGCTGCCCGGCGATGAAGGCCTTCCCGACATCGGAGAGGAAATAGGGGTCATCGGCGTCGTAGAAGGCATTGCGATCACCGCGGAAGAGCGATTGGTGAGTGTGCATCCCCGACCCGTTCTCGCCGAACAGCGGCTTCGGCATGAAGGTGGCGTGAAGGTTGTACTTGAGCGCGTACTCCTTGACCGTGATCCGGTAGGTCATGCAGTCGTCGGCCATCTTCATCGCGTCGGCGTAGCGCATGTCGATTTCGTGCTGGCTGGGACCGACCTCGTGATGGGTGTACTCGGTGTGGATCCCCAACTGCTCGAGGGCGAGCACCGTCTCCCGGCGCAGGTCGGAGCCGGCGTCGAGCGTGGTCAGGTCGAAGTAGCCGCCCTCGTCGAGCACCTCAGTTGACTTCGAGTCCCGGAAGTAGAAGTACTCGAGCTCGGGGCCGACGTAGAAGTGGTCGAAGCCCATCGCGTTGGCGCGCTCGACGGCGCGGCGCAGGACGTGGCGCGGATCACCCTCGTAGGGATTCCGCTCGGGGGTGAGGATGTCGCAGAACATCCGCGCCACCCCGGCGTCGTGCGGGCGCCACGGAAGCACCGCGAACGTGCTCGGGTCGGGTTGGGCGATCATGTCGGACTCCTCGATCGCATTGAAGCCCGTGATCGAGGATCCGTCGAAGCCCATCCCCCCCTCAAAGGCATCGGCCAGCTCCGTCGCGTTGATGGAGAACGCCTTCAGCTGCCCGAGGACGTCGGTGAACCAAAGCCGGATGAAGCGGATGTTGCGCTCCGCCGCCAGGCTCATCACGTCATCGGCGGTCAAGGGCGGAGGAGTCATCCGGCGCGGAACGTTACTTGGCCGCTACGCCGCTCGGCCGTCCGGCCAACCGGAGCGCCCCGTGGCGACCGGGACCGCGTCCGCCCAAACGTCCGCTCAAACGCGGCTACCGTGACGAGACCGAGTCGCCCTCAACGCGGCCACCGAGACGAGACCGAGTCGCCCTCAAACGCGAGCGGCCACGCGACCACCGAGCCAGCGCTTGGCCCAGCTTTGGAGCTCGGAGAGCGCCGGCTCCAGCTCGCGCCCCATCCGCGACAACTCGTATTCGACCCGCAGCGGCGGGCCGGAGATCACCGTGCGCTCGACGATGCCGCGTGCCTCGAGCTCCTTCATTCGCTCGGACAGCAGGCGGTCAGACAGCTCGGGGACCGCCTGGGCGATCTCGGAGAAGCGCAACGGCCCGTCCATCAGGACGCGCAGGATCGCCCCGGTCCAGCGGCGGCCGACCAGCTCGACGGCCTCGTGGTACAGCGGGCAACAACTGCTCGCGCCACGTGGCACGCCCTCGGCGGTCTCGGTGTGCTCGCGGGAGCCCATTTGCTCGCGGAAAGCTTAGTCGTCCGAGCGGCTAGGCGGCCTTTAGCGTCCGGGACTCCTCGCTGGACCCATCTACCGGAATCTCACCCGCCACGTTGACCATCGCAGTAAAGCCCTCGAGCGAGACCGCCGCGATTGCCTCCAGGATCTGCTCGTCGTCCCAGCCGGCCTCGCGAGCCTCCTCGTGGAGGTGCATCGGGGGCTTACCGTCGCCTTGGAGCATGGCCTGCAGGTAGCGCAGCAGGGCTGCCTCACGCTCGTCGTTGGAGGAGAACTGGCGCGCCAACGCGACCTCGTCGAGCGCCAGGCCGGCCCCGCGGGCGGCCCGGGAGTGCAACGCGATTCCAGGCTCCGACTGGTAGTGCTCGGCCACGGCGAGAGCGATTCGCTCGAGCGTGGCCAACGGCAGCTTGCCGTGACGGAGCTCGGAGCGGAACCGAGCATAGGCCCGCAACGCCGCCGGCGACCCGGCCAGCACGCCGAGGAAGTTGGGCAGCTGCCCACCCGCGGTGAGCGCACCTCGCAACACCGGCACCGAACCCTCAGGCGCCGTCAGGTCGTCGTGAATTTGGAATCTGCTCATTGAAGTTTTCATATTGACCACCACGGGGTCGTATCGGTCGAACAGAGCGTTTTCTGAACCCTGCCCTTTACTTTCGAGACCTGCTTACTGTTTATAAGTGTACCGGCCCCCATCCGGTTGTACAAGGGGTGAGCGAGGCACTGCGACCGCTCGGAGAGGGCCTCTGACGGTCCGGCGGGCGAGCTTTGTGGTCGCTCCACCGGAGGCCTCGGGACAAGCCCTAAGACGGGTTAATCACTTATACGTGAGCGCATAAACTTCCGATCACGTCAGTTTCTGAGCCGCGTAAGGATCATCGCGAACGCGGTGGAAAGCGGAAGCGAGGTGCGGCGGGAAGCGGAGGGGTGGGGCGGAAAGCGGAAGCGAGGTGCGGCCGGCCAGCGGCGCGCTGTGGCTAGTGCACAGCGAGGCTCGTCAGGCTCTGCGCGCTCAGCACCGCGGCGTGGGAGCTGGTGGCGGCGACGAGCAGCAGGACGAGCCCGAGGAACACCGCCCACATTGCGACCCGATCAGGTTGAAAGCCCGCCCGATAGTGCGGAGGCTGGCGACGCCGTGAGTCCCCGGTCGGCCGGTAACCGTCATTCGGGCGGCCCTGAATGATCACCGTTCGACGCCCGGCAGGTTCGGCCGTGGCCGGGGGCGGCTCCGGACGCGCCGGAGCTCCGTTGACCCATGAGGCGAGGTCGAGGTCGAGGTCTTGGTTGTACGCGCTCGACTCGTCGTACGCATGCGCGGCTTGCCGCGGGGTCGCGCTGCGCACCCGGCCCACGCGGCGCGAGGGAAACTCGAGTTCCAGATCATCACTCCACCGATCACCGCGGTGCACCTTGCTCCGGGGCACTGAAACGCCTGGTTGCGGCATCTCACCGTCCTCTTTCTAGTGCTTGCGGGGTTAGCTGACGGGCTCGCGCCGAAAGGGCGGCGCTACGCGCTCTCGCGCGATTAGCCCCAACTGATTGGGTCCCCCGCTTCCTGGCCGCTGCGTCCCGGTCAGCTTTCGCCTTCCAATGGCCGCGGTGCGGGAATTCAGCTTTTACGGAGGCGCGATCCTACCATCGGGGCCGGACACCCGGGCCTCAGCCCGACGTGACGACTCGGGCAGCGGCGCGTCCCAGGCCTGTTCCGGCGCGTCCCAGCGCGTCCCGGGCCTGTTCCGGCGCGTCCCGGGCCTGTTCCGGCGCGTCCCGGGCCTGTTCCGGCGCGCCCCGGGCCTGTTCCGGCGCGCCCCGCCTGTTCCGGGCGCGTCCCGGCGAAGCCCTATTCCTTGCCGGCGACCTTGCCGACGAAGCTCGCCACGTCCTGGGCGTCCCGGCCCTGGACGACGTTTGCCGGCATGACGCCCTGGCCCAGGCAGATCTCGTTCTGATCTCCCTGTGGGGGGTTTTGCAGGCAGCCGTTCTGGATCGTGTGGAGCACGAGCGACCGCGGCGGCTTGAGCGTGTCCAGATTGGGCCCGACCTTGCCTTGGGAGTTGGCGGCGGCCAGCGTGTGACACACCGCGCAGTGCTCGCCGAACAGCTCCCGTCCGTGCTTCTGGGCCGCGTTGAGCTTGATCCCGCCGATCTGATTGCTCGCCTTGGCGTGGTTGCCGGTCAGGAACGCGAGCGGAATCGCGACGCCGAACCCGATGTAGACAATCGCCAGAATCAGCGCAACGCCCTTGCGGCCGCCCCGAGTCTGGGTTTGCAGCGTCTCGCGGGCACCAGCCGGCCCGCCGCGGACCGCGACGAAGAACAGGGCGAACGCGAGCAGGACCCAGAAGGCGACAAAGGCGATTACGGGTAGCACTGGGGCGGCACGATATCGCGCGAAGAGAACGGAGGGCTCCGACACCGCCGCCCTGGAGCGCGACTCGTCGGACCCGGCAGGCCGGCAGCGGACCGCCGCTTCATCGCCGTCTCCCGGAAGCGAAGCTCATCACCGGCGGCGCGACCGCGCGGAAGTCCTCCGCCTCGGTGGTGGCTTGATCGTTTTGCTCGCCGGTCCTGGCACCACGCTGCTCGGCGAGACCGATGCGGACCTGTTCGTCCAGCATCGAGAAATCTTTGACCTCGGCGAGCAGCCGGTCGGGCGCGGCGATCGAGCCGACCTTGTCGACCAGCACGTTGATCGCCCCTCCGGCCGCGGCGAATCGCTCGAGCTTGCCCTCGACCAGCAGCAGCGGCTCGGTCCTCACGGTCAGGCGGTGGCGCTCGTAGATCTTGGGTGGAACGATCAAGTTGATCGTCCCGAACTCGTCCTCGAGCAGCACGAACACGACGCCGCTCGCGGTCCCCGGACGCTGTCGGGCCACAACCAGACCGCCAATGAGCACTCGACTGCCGTGCTCCAGCCGATCGAGGTCGCTGCTGCAGACCGCGCCCGAAGGCAGGCGATCCCGCAACAGCATCAGCGGATGCGAGTGGACGGTCAGCCCGGTCGTCCCGTAATCGGCGAGCATCGAGTCCCATCGTGAGAGCTCGCGCAGTTGCGGCGGCGCCGGCAGGTCGAGCGGCAGCGCGAGCTGCACCCCGCCGGGGACATTCCTGCCCGGGGACGAGACTCCGAGCTGCCACAGGGCCAAGCGCCGGGGCGATGTCGACCCGCCCACGCCCGCGACAACCCCTGACCCCGACCCAGCACCCGCACCACCAACAGCAGCAGCACCAACACCAGGACCAGCACACAGCACCCGCAAGCGAATCACAGGCCCCCGCCCACGCGAGCAGCTCCAACGAAGACGCGCCCGCCCCCGCCCGTGAGGCGAGGTCGGAGAGATTTCGGAAGCGCCCGCCGGCTTCGCGGGCGGCGACCAGCGCTCTCACCTCGCGCTCCCGGACCCCGCGGACGTAGCCGAGACCGATCCGGACCCGACCGTTGCCGTCCTTCGCCGACTCGCCGGCACCACCGTCGACCCCTTCAGCGCCGGCCCCTCCGGCTCCGGCGCCGGCCCCGGCGTCGAGCTCCATCTCGCATTCCACACCGCTCGCGTTGACATCGGGGGCCAGCACCTCGAAGCCGCGGCGCTGGGCCTCGTGAACCAGCGCGTCGGGCGGATAGAAGCCCATCGGCTGCTCGTTCAGCAACGAGCACAGGAACTCCTGGCCGTAATGAACCCGCAGCCAGGTCGACTGGTAGGCCAGCAGGCCGAAGGCGGCGCCGTGTGCCTTGGGGAAGCCGAAGCCGGAGAAGCCCTGGACCATCGAGAACACCCGCTCGGCGAGGCCCTCGTCGACGCCATGCATGCGCTGAGCGCCGGCGACAAACCGCTTGTGATGTGCCTCGATCGCCGCCTCCGAGCGCTTGCGGCTCATCGCGCGCCGAAGCCCCTCCGCCTCGCCGGGCGAGAAGCCGGCGAAGGCGATCGCGACCTCGAGCACCTGGTCCTGGAAGATGATCGTGCCGAGCGTCTCCCCCAGGACCGACTCGAGCGACGGATGCTCATATGGCACCTGGTAATCGGGGTCGATCCTCATTCGTTGTCGCCGCTCGATGTAGGGATTGACCGCCCCGCCCTGGATCGGGCCGGGCCGGACGATCGCCACCTGGATCGTGATGTCCTGGAGTGTCTCCGGCCGGGTCCGCCGCAGTGACTGCATCTGCGCGCGGCTCTCGATCTGGAACACCCCGGTCGTATCCGCGGTCTGGATGCACTCGTACGTGGCGGGGTCGTCGTAGGGGATGCGCGAGAGATCGATCAGCTCGCCCCGCGTGCGCGCGATCATCTCCACGCATCGCTCGACCGCCGAGAGCATCCCCAGTCCGAGCAGGTCGATCTTCAGGAAGCCGGCATCCGAGCACGAGTCCTTGTCCCACTGGACGATCTGGCGACCCTCCATCGCCGCCGGGACGATCGGGCAGCAATCGATCAACGGCCGGGTGGAGACGATCATGCCGCCTGAGTGCTGTGAGAGATGCCGCGGCAGGCCATGGGCTTCGGCGGCCAGCCGGGCCAGCCACGCCCAGCGCGGGCCCGCCCCCCGCGGCGTGTTAATCCCCGCCCCCGGCCGGCCGACGTCCCGCCGGGGATCGGGATCGGGCGGCGGGGGATCGCGGAAATCCCACTCTCCGTTTCCCCGGCTCCGCTCGCGGGCGCCGTTACCCGCATCGGCCCCGGCCCGGGTCCCGGCCCCGGCGAACTCCTCGCCCAGGTCGACCCCGAACGCGCTCTCGATGTCCCGCACCACATTGCGCGCGTCCCAACCTTCGCTCCCGCGCGCGACTCGCTCGATCTCCCCCGGGGGCAGCCCCAGTGCCTTGCCGAGCTCGCGGATCGCCCCGCGTGCCCGGTAGGTCGGGAACGCCGCGACCAGCGCCGAGCGGTCGTGCCCGTATCGCTCGTGCACACGCGGGATCAGCACCTCCCTGATGTCACGGGGGAAATCGAGGTCGATGTCCGGCAGCGAGGTCAGCTCCTCGTTCAGAAATCGCCCGATCAACAGCTCGTTGGCGATCGGATCGACATGCGAGAGGCCGGTCAGGTAGCAGACGATCGAGGACACGCTCGAGCCGCGCCCCCGCCCCGGTGGCAGCAGGGCGCGGGCCGCGCTGGCGCCTCGCACCTCCAACGCGACTTCGCGGGCCAGCTCGAGCAGATCGTGATGCAGTACGAAGAAGCCGGCCAGGCTCAGCTTCTCGATGATGCGCAGCTCCTCTCCCAGCCGCGAGGCCGCGGTGGCCCGCACGTCTGGCGACTCCCGCTCGTAGCGCTCGTGCAGTCGCGCGTGCGAGAGCTCCGATAGCTTGCGCAGCGCCTCGTCGTCCTCGGATCCCGGATAGCGGTAGCCGAGATCGCTTGACAGATCGAAGCGCAGGCGGTCGGCCAGGTTCACCGCCTCCGTCACCGCGTCAGGATGCTCGGGGAACCGAGCCGCCATCGCCTCCGGCGAGGCGAGCACATGGCTGAAGTTCCCGCGCCGATCGGGCTCGGAGGCATCCAGCGTGGAGTGCAGCCGGATGGCCACGAACGCGTCCTGCAGCGGCGCCCGGGAAACAGCGTGGGCGTGCACGTTGCCGGTGGCCACGCAGGGAACGCCGAGACGGCCGGCGAGCCCGGCCAGCCGCCGATTGCGAGCACGATCGTCACGAAGGAACGGTCGCTGGAGCTCGATTCTCAGCCGATCGCGCCCAAACGCATCGAGCAGTCGCCGCAGCGTCGGCTCGTCATGGATACCGCGCAGCGCACAACCACTGAGACAGACGAGACCCTCAGCATGCTCTAGCACCACCTCCAGCGAGACCCACGGCTGACCCGGCGGTCCCGGCTGTTCACGCGTGTGCGCGTGCGAGCGGGTGAGGATTCGGCACAGATTCCTCCAGCCCCTCTCGTCCTGCACCAGCAGGGTCAGGTGCCGCCCATCCTCGAGGTCCAGTTCGGCGCCATGGATCGGCCGAAGACCGAGCGCGCGGGCGCAGACCGCGAACTCCATCGAGCCCGAGACCGAGTTGTGGTCGGTCAGGGCAAGCGCCTCGTAGCCCAACTCGAGCGCGGCCGGGACCAGCTCATCGGGCAACGACGCCCCGTCGAGAAACGAGAAGGCGGAATGGCAGTGGAGCTCGACGTACACGGGTCGAACGTATGTTCGCACTACGTTCGGACGAAGCCCTGGGGATCCGATGGCGTACACCCGGCAAAGTCGCTCTTGACAAATTATTAGTGGCTGCTAAGTTGATTGTGCAGTTAGCACTCACTAAGAAAGGTCAGGACGATGTCTCAACCAACCGATTCACGCCGCCGGGCCTGGACCCTGGCGATCGTCTCCGTCGGACTGTTCATGGTCGTGCTCGACAACCTCGTGGTGAATGTCGCGCTGCCGAGCATCCGCCGAGACTTCGGCGCCTCGATCCAGGCGCTCGAGTGGACAGTCAGCGCCTACGTGCTTGCCTACGCGGTACTGCTGCTGACCGGCGCGGCGCTCGGCGACCGGTTCGGCCGTAAGCGGATCTTCATCGCCGGGACCACGCTCTTCACCGCCGCCTCGGCCGCCGCCGCGCTGGCGCCGAGTGCGGGCACGCTGATCGCCGCTCGGGCCGTCCAGGGAATCGGCGCGGCGATCGCGACGCCGCTGACGCTGACGCTGCTGGCTGAGGCATTCCCGCCCGAGCGCCGGGGTCTGGCTCTCGGCGTGTGGTCCGCCATCAGCGGCGTGGCGGTCGCACTCGGCCCGCTCGTAGGCGGGGCGGTCATCCAACTCAGCTCGTGGCACTGGATCTTCTGGATCAACGTGCCAATCGGACTCGTGCTCGTACCGCTCGCCGCCGTCCAGCTCCGCGAGAGCTACGGACCGGCGCGGAAGCTGGATCTGCCGGGCCTCGGGCTCGCCTCGAGCGGGTTGTTCGGGGTGGTCTTCGGACTCGTCCGGTCTCAGTCGCTGGGCTGGAACAACTCCCAGGTGCTGATTGCCCTGATCGCCGGCGCGATCCTGATCGTCGCCTTCGTCGTCTATGAGCTCAGGACTCCCGAGCCCATGCTCCCGCTGAGCTTCTTCGCCGATCGTGGCTTCGCCGTGACCAACGCGGTTTCTCTGGCCATGTACTTCGGGATGTTCGGGTCGATCTTCTTCCTCAGCCAGTTCCTGCAGAACGTGCTCCACAACACTCCGTTGCAGGCGGGGGTCAAGCTGCTGGTGTGGACCGGCGCGACCATGGTCGTCTCGCCGCTGGCGGGCTTTTACTCCGAGCGCTTCGGCAGCCGGCCGTTCCTCGTGGCGGGACTCGGGCTCCAGGCGGCCGGGCTCGGCTGGCTGGCGCTGCTGCTCGGGACCGATACGAGCTACGTCAGCATGATCGTGCCGTTCATCCTGGCCGGCAGCGGCATGGCGCTCGTGTTCGCACCCGCCGCCAGCGCCGTCCTCGCGTCGGTAGCACCCGACCAGGCCGGGCAGGCGTCCGGAGCGACGAACGCGATCCGCGAGCTCGGTGGCGTGCTCGGCATCTCGGTGCTCGCCACGGTGTTCACCAGCAACGGCAGCTACGCCTCGCCCCAGGCCTACGTGAGTGGCCTCGGGCCGGCGCTCTGGGTCGGGGTGGCCGTGCTCGCGGGAGGAGCGCTGCTTGCCGCCGCCCTACCGTTCCGCGCGCGGGCAGCAGCCGCCGACCAGGTCGAGCAGGTCGGGCACGCCGGCCAGTTCGGCCAGGAAGGGCCGACGCCCGAAGATCCGAGGTCCCCGGAGCCGTCCGGCATCGCGGGCGCCGCACAGGCTACCCCCGAGCTCGCTGGACTCCCGGCCTAAGGGTCCTGCGCGTTCCCTACGATCCAGCCCTGACAATGGCCACCACCCCCAAACCGTCCGCCAAGACCCAGAACCCGCGTCACCGCGTCCCGGCCTCAGAGCGCCGGGACGCGCTGATCGAGGCCGCAGTTCACGAGTTCGCGCACGGCGGCCTGCACGGCACGCCGGTCGACCAGATCGCCCGGCGCGTGGGTGTCGCGCAGCCGTACGTGTTCAGCCTCTTCTCCAACAAGCGAGAGCTGTTCCTGGCCGCCGTCGAAAGAGGCTTCGACCGGGTCGCCGCCAGCTTCACCCGGGCGGCCGAGGAGTTCGATCCGGCGATCGCGCAACCTGACGCCGACGTGTTGAGGGCGATGGGCAACGCCTATGGGCAGTTGGTCGAGTCAGACCGGGACGTGCTGATGCTCCAGCATCAGGCCTATGCCGCCTGCGACGATCCGCTGATCCGCGACCGGGTGCGGGCCTCCTACGCGCGGCTGGTCGCGCACGTGCAGCGGCTCTCGGACGCCGACTCGGAGCGGATCGACGAGTTCTTCCGCTACGGCATGTGGTTGAACGTCGCGGCGGCCATGGGGGTCGAGGACCTGTCGGTGGGCTGCGAGTGGATGCTCGCCGAGCAAGGAGACGACGCGTAAGATCGCCAAGGCGGACCCGCGTCACCAGCGGCGGACGCCCGGCGTCACCCGGCGGCGGACGCCCCGGGACGCACTTCGGTCGGCGACTCCAGCGCCGCGGGCACGGCGACAGCGTCGCGGACCCGGCTACGCCCTCCGCGCCATTTCTCCGGCCGCTCCGGCTTGGGCAGGCGCTTGGTGAACCGGCGCCGCCAGAGGCCGACGATCCCGAGGCGCCAGAACACGTAGCCGGTCCAGCCGGGGAAGATCGAGAAGTCCATGCGCCGGAAGTGGGCGAGGGCGCGCCGGGCCAGGTAGAGGGTGCGCAGGATCAGGCCGAGCCTGGGGTAGATCGGCTGGGGCTCGGTGCTGGCCCTGACCCCCCGGAGCAGCCGTTGCCACAGCCACCGCGGCGGCTTCCACAGACACAGCACGTAGAGCAGCAGGTTCCCCACCTTCGGCGGGATCACGAAGTAGCTCGAGTCGATCTCATCGAGATCGAGGCCGCGCTCCTTCATCAAGCGTTCGAGCTCGGTGTTGGGGATCACCTTCAGCGAGTAGATGAAGAGCGTGTACGGGCGGGGCATGGCGTAAATGAGCTCGAGCGTGTCGACCACGTCCTGTCGGGTCTCGATCGGGTTGTCGACGATCAGGTCGTAGGCCGGCGGAAGGTGATACTCGGGCGCAAAATTGCCGATCACCTCGCCGGCGGCGCGGATCTTCGCCGGGGGCGAAGGGCGCTTGTAGAAGTCGAGGATGTTCTCCGAGCCGGACTGGATCCCCATCCTGATCCGGTTCATCCCGGCCCAGGTGAGCAGCTCGAACTTGTCCTGCCTGACGTAGTTGGGGATCACGCCATAGACGGCGAAGGGCAGGTCGAGCTCGGCTTTCCAGAGCTCGGCGAACTCCTCGAGCTGCGGGTAGCCGATCGCCATGAAGCTGTCGTCGTGAAAGCTCACCTGGCTGAGATGGGGGAAACGCCGGCGGGCGTCCTTGACCTGCTCGACGATGTAGCGCGCGCTGGGGTGGCGGATGCGCTTGTACTTGGCGTCGTTGGCGATGAACTTGGTGTTCCCGCAGTAGGAGCAGTGGAACGGGCAGCCAATCGACCACAGGGTGGTGTAGCTGAGCCCGTCGTTGCCGACGTAGTCGCCGAGGCTGATCTCGGCGAACCCCTCGCCCCGCCGATAGATCCGCTCCTTCTCGCGGTAGAGCGGAAATGGCAGCGTCTCCATCTCCTCGGTGCTCATCAGCGGCTGGAAGTGGTTGCGCTTGACCTCCTCCGGGCGGGTCGGATCCGCTTTGAACCAGAAGTTCTTCACGTCGCTGACGTCGCGCCCGTCCTTGAACGCGTCGAAGAACTGCTCGAAGGCGAACTCGCCCTCGCCCGTGCAGATCGCGTTGACATCCGCCGTGATCGCGTCCTCGGGATGAATGATCGGATGGATCCCGCCCCAGATCATGTAGATCGACGGATCGAGCTCACGGACGCGACGCACGATCCGCTTGGTCAGCTCGGCGTAGCCCGACATCGATGAGAACCCGATCAGGTCCGACCCGATCAGCCCGTGGGCAACCTCGTCGACGTCGTCATCGGTGAGACCGCCGCCGGAGCCGAGGCCGAACAGCGCGCTGCGAATCCCGCGATAGCGGTTCGTGGTGATGTAGAACGCCTCGGTGTCGGCGTTCAACCGCGCGACGTAAGCCGCCATCTTGCGAAACCCGCAGGACGTGATCCCGTCCTCCAGGCAGACCATCCGGACTTGCACCGTTCACTCCCCGTTACGGCGAATTTGAGGCCGAAGCCTACACCCGGCCCCGGCCCGGGCCGCCCCAAGCTCAGACGTGCGCTGGATCCTGGGTCAGATCCCGCGCCGGCTCGATGCTCCAGCGGGAGGCCACCTGCTCGAGGTGCTGGCTCATCCCCCAGCGGTCCGGGCGCTCCTCGCCGGAATGCTGGGGACTCGCGCCCTTCAGCGCCATGGCACCCGTGTTGTCGCCGAGCGTCCGCAGCTCGCTGACATCTCCGGCACTGAGCCGCGGATCCGCCGGAAGCGCGGCGAGCTCGGCGCGCTTGTCCTCGATCGGACGGGCCTCCGGACCGGCCTCCTGGATCAGCGTCGGGACCACGCACGCCACGGAATCGTGGGCCAGGTTCCACTGACAGGCCAGCTGGATCAGCGTCAGCCCGGCGCGCTCGGCGATCGGGCGCATCGACTCGAGCCGCTCGCGACCCGCCTCGATCCAGCCGGCGGGCCGGAAGTTGCGATGGTCCTGGGGCAGCATCGCCTGATCGGGCAGCACGTCGTCGAAGAACATCCCGCCGTAGTCGACCACCCGAGTGATCACCCGGACCTGGGCGGCACCGGCGGCGGCCAGGCACAGCTCGCCGGGCCAAGGCTCGAGCGGGTTGAGGATGATCATTGCCCAGTCGAGCAGCGCGCCGAAGCGCTCGAGGCAGTCGATCAGGTCGAGCGTGAAGCCGTTGGCCGGCCCGGGCGCGACCCCGATCATCCGCGTCAGCCCGGCCTCGCGGAGCGCCGCCATTTCCTTCCAGACGGTTTCGCTGGTGTAGCCGATCCGGTCCGGGTTGTGCAGCAGCAGCAGGTCGAAGCTCTCGATCCCGCAGCGCTCGAGGCTCCGCTCGGTCGCCATCCGCAGGTAGTCGCCGTAGCCGGA
The DNA here is from genome assembly GCA_963744755.1 of uncultured Solirubrobacterales bacterium. GTDB lineage: Bacteria > Actinomycetota > Thermoleophilia > Solirubrobacterales > Solirubrobacteraceae > Palsa-465. The sequence continues at coordinate 921,488 of CAVUUS010000001.1, forward strand.
CTCCCGGCGCAGGCGCGGATCCGTGAAGCGGGGAAAGCCCCGCGGCCCGTCGCGCTCGCCGGTGTAGAAGTCGTGGCCGACCGCTCCGACTACGCACATCTCCGCGCGCGGACGGGCGGCGATCGCGCGCCCAAGCATCGAGTCGGCCTCGCCGGCGCCGTAGACGTCGGCGGTGATCACGGTCCGGATCGAGTCGTCGGGTGCAATCGCCGCCGGCAACCGCTCATCGTCCAACGGCTCGCCGAAGCGCATGAACCGTCCACCGCTCCAGGTCCCGACGGCGACGGGCCCCGGGTCGATCGGCTGCGGCAATCTGGTCATCGACCTGAGTTTAGGGACCACCTTTGGACATCACTTCATCGCTGTCGCATCACCTCACCGCTGTCGCCACCACCTCCCGCTGACCAGATCGTGGAAGACGACCTCGTTCCGCCCGCAGGTGGTCACCACCTCCCAGTAGCGCCGCCGCAGCGGCTTCTCGGTCCACCAGCGGTCCTCGATCAGCCATGACTCGCGCACGGCATCGATGTCCCGCCCGTCGACCACGACCGGAGCTCCACCATCGCCTGCGCTGACCGCGACGCGCTTTGGGACCGCGAGACGACGGGGACCACTCATCGGTCGCCCTCGAAGGGGGTCAGCACAGCACGCCTCTCCGGAAAACGCGAACCGGGATCGATCTCGAGCACCCGTAGGGCAGCGTCGGAACCGGCACTGGCTCGCGCCTGGTGGATCGCCTCGCGCAAGCGGGCTTTACGCGCCTGGGCGGGATCGTCGAGCAGGCTCCGCTGGTCGCTCGCCGGTGGGCCGTAGCGCTCGACAGCCAGGCGCAGCTCGTCCGCCGGGGCGGGCATCAGAGCCAGCCGCGGGGCCAGGGCGAGACGCATCCGCACGGAGTCAGCGAGCGCTTCCCGAAAGGTCACCTGCTCTCGCCAGGTCCCGCCGCCCTCGACCAGCACCGCCGAGAGCACCACTGCGCGCAGCGTCCGGCCTCGCCGCTCCCGCCGGGCCAGCAGGCGATCGATCAGCAGCCCCAGCCCCCGCTCGAGCTGGCCGCCGGATGCCGCCTCGGGCAGCTCGAGCGACTCGCGCAGGAACTCACTGGCCGGCCGGGGACGCAGTGCGCCGTCCCCGCCGCAGGCGAGCTCGCGGGCCAGGAGCCCCGAACGCCCGAAGCGGTCGGCGATCGCCGCGGGCGGCAAGGCGGCAAGCTCGCCGAGCGTCCTCACGCCGAGACGCTCGAGCGCCTCGGGCAGATCCGCCAGGGACGGCCGCGCCCGCAACAAGGAGACCGACAACGGGGCCAGGAATTCACGAGCCTGATCCGTCCCCCCGGCGACGATCGCCGGCCGCCGCACCCGGGCCCGCGTCGCCGCTGCCACGGCGGCAAACCGAGTCGGCGCCACCCCGAACCGCGCCGGTACGCCCAGCGCGCGGCGCGCGGCAGCGAGCACTCCCTCGAGCTGGCCGCTCCCGTGGAGCCGCAGCAATCCCCGCGCGTCGAAGCACACCAGCCCCGGACGCTCGGGCTCGACTGCCGCTCCGATCGACTCGAGCCGCACCAAAAGCCGCTCCCAGAAGTCCGCGACTCCCGCCGGGTCTGGCGGGACCAGCAGCAGCCGCGGGCACCGCGCCAGCGCCTCCCCCAGCCGCATCCCGGGATGTATGCCGAACGCCTCGGCGGCCAGCGAGACCTCTCCTACATTCTGTACTCCGCCCAGCTCAGGCGCCAGCGCCGTCGGAGTCTGCAGCAGCTCGGAGCGATCGCCGGCGGCGATGGTGAGCTGAAACCGGGGGAGTAGGACGCAGACGATCATGAGCAGTCGATACGAACGTATGTTCCTATATGGTCCGGACGTTCCCTCTCCGGAGGCTCGCGGCAAGTCCTGAAATACTCCGCCGATGCCCTACACCGCCGCCCCCGACCGGTACGACGCGATGCCGTACCGCCGCTGCGGGCGCAGCGGCATCCAGCTTCCGGCCATCTCGCTCGGCCTATGGCAGAACTTCGGCGGCGACCGCCCGCTCGAGACCGGCCGAGCGATCCTTCGCCGCGCGTTCGACCTTGGCATCACGCATTTTGACCTGGCCAACAACTACGGGCCGCCGTACGGATCCGCGGAGAGGAACTTCGGACAGATTTTCGCCGATGACTTTCGGCCCTATCGCGACGAGCTGATCATCTCGACCAAAGCCGGATACGACATGTGGCCAGGACCCTATGGCGACCACGGCTCACGCAAGTACCTGCTGGCCAGCCTCGACCAGAGTCTGCGGAGGATGGGCCTCGACTACGTCGACATCTTCTACTCGCACCGGTTCGACCCCGAAACGCCGCTGGAGGAGACGCTCGGCGCGCTCGACACAGCGGTGCGAGCAGGCAAGGCTCTGTACGTGGGGATCTCCTCCTACTCGCCGCAGCGCACCGAGGAGGCGATCCGCATACTGCGCGAGCAGGGCACGCCGCTGTTGATCCACCAGCCCTCCTACTCGCTGCTCAACCGCTGGATCGAGGAGGGCCTGCTGGACGTGCTCGGCCAGGAGGGAGTGGGCTGCATCGTGTTCTCGCCCCTCGCGCAGGGGATGCTCACCGACAAGTACCTTCACGGCGTTCCCGAAGACTCGCGCGCCGCGCGCGGCGGCTCGCTGTCGGACGACTGGCTCTCCGACGAGAACCTCGAGCGGATCCGCGCCCTCAATCAGATCGCCCGCGCGCGCGGCCAGAGCCTGGCTCAGCTGGCCCTGGCCTGGACGCTGCGCGACGAGCGCGTGACATCGGCGCTGATCGGCGCGAGCAGCGTGACCCAGCTCGAGCAGAACATCGCCGCGCTGGAACAGCTCGAGTTCGACCCCGGCGAGCTCGCGGAGATCGACCGTCACGCGCAAGACGCCGCGATCAACATCTGGGCCGCCTCGAGCGAGGCCTGAAGCACCTAAGCCTTGAGCGAGGCCTGAAGCACCAGAGCCTCGAGCGAGGCCTGAAGCACTAAGCCTCAGGCCGGGGCTGAACCACCGTCCGACTCCGGCGCCAGCGGCTTCAGCGCGGGATAGAGGGCGTGGAAGCGAGACGACACCTCGGCGTAGGCGTCAACCCACTCGCGGCGCGGCTCGATCTCCTCACGAACCCGCGCCAGCGATGCCGCCTCCGCCACCGTCTCGAACACCCCCGCCGCGACCCCTCCGAGCAGCGCGGCGCCGTACGCGGCGCCCTCGTCGACTTGCATCCGCGCAACCGGGATTCCTAGAACGGAGGCGACGATCTCGAGCCACAGCCGGCTGCGGGCTCCGCCTCCGCTCGCCCGCGCGCTCGACGGCTCTCCGGCCAGCTCGCGCACCAGATCGAGCATCTCCCCCAGACCACAGGCCACGCCCTCGAGCACCGCTCGGCTCAGCGCCCCGCGATCGTGGCGGTGCGAGAGCCCTGTGAAGGCGCCGCGGGCGTGGGGATCGGCGTGCGGGGTCCGCTCCCCGGCCAGGTAGGGCGCGAACAGCAGCCCCTCGGCTCCCGGGGGCCAGCGCTCGGCCTCGCGCAGCAACTGGTCGAGCTCGGCATGGCAGACCTCGCCCCACCAGCGCAGGGATCCCGCGGCCGAGAGCATCACGCCCATCGCGTGCCAGACCTCGGGTAGCGCGTGGCAGAACGAGTGGAGCCGGGCGTCGTGCGCGAAGCGATCGAGGGCGCCGAACACCACGCCGGAGGTGCCCAGCACGAGCGACACCGGACCAGGGGCGACGACGCCGACGCCGACCGCGCCCGCGGCCTGATCGCCGGCCCCCGCCGCGACCGGCACCCCTTCCTCAGTCCGCCCGCTGACCTCCGGGGACTCCAGCGCGACCGGTAGCCAGTCGGTGGGCACCTCGAGCTCCGCGCACAGCTCCGCGCTCCAGGCCCGATTCGCCACGTCGAAGAGGAGTGTCCCCGAGGCGTCAGTCACGTCGGTGGCCCGCTCACCGCACAGCCGCAGGCGCACGTAGTCCTTGGGCAGTAGCACCGAGCGGATGCTCTCCCACACGTCCGGCTCGTGCTCGCGCAGCCACAGCAGCTTCGGCGCCGTGAAGCCGGTGAGCGCGCGATTGCCGGTCAACTCGAGCAGGCGATCGGCGCCCACGCGCTCGGTGATCTCGGCGACCTGAGCTTCCGTCCGCTGGTCGTTCCACAGAATCGCGGGCCGCAGCGGCCGGTCGGCCGAGTCAAGCGCCACCAGTCCGTGCATCTGGCCTGAGAGCCCGATGCTCGCGGCGTCGTGACCGGGGTCGAGCCGGTCAAGCACCTCCTCGGTTGCCCGCCACCATTCGTCGGGGTCCTGCTCGGCCCAGCCGTCCCGCGGGGTCAGAAGCGGATACTCGGCCTGCGCGCTGTCGAGCACGGCACCACCCGAGGCGTCGACCGACACCGCCTTGATGGATGTCGTGCCGACATCAAGCCCGATCAGGCGCGTCACTCCGAAGCCCCGAGCGCCGCGTACACGAGCTCGTACGCGGCAACGGCATCCTTGGCGGACTGGGCGGCACGGAGCGCGGCGTCGTCGATACGCGCCGCCACCCCATCGATGAAGCGCCATTGCAGGACGCTCCGCCGCACCGCCGCGACCTGGTCCTCGGTATACGGATACAGGTCGAACCCGAGGCGCTCGCCCCGATCCCCGTAGCCGGCGCGGCGCAGCTCGAGCGCCAGCTCCATCGTCTCCATGAACGCCGTCGCGCCGACCATGTTGTCGTCGTCGAACGTGCCCCATCCCGAGTTGGCGTGCTGGTGGCCGAGCAGCCCTTCGGCGTCGAGCAGCGCCGCGTACTCGGCCAGGTTCTCGCCGTTCATGATCAGGTGCTGCCAGTCCATGTTGACCTTGACGTTGGTGATCCCCTGCGTGCGCAGCTTGTGGATCACGTGCAGCGTCATCCCGACGTTGCCCATGTGGATCTTCATCGCCGGCTCGGAGTTCTTGTGCTCGAGGAACAGTGAGACGCCGTGCTCCGCGCAGCGCTGCGCCGCCTGGCCGATACCGTCGATCAGCCTCGCCCAGGACTCGCGGTACGGAGTCTGGAACGGGTAGTTGTAGCCCTCGATCCCGGGCCAGATGATGAAGTTCGCGCCGAGCGAGCCCGCGAAGTCCGCTCCGGCAAGCGTCAGCTCCAGCGCGGCGTTGCGGATGTCCTCATCAATCGAGACGAGGCCTCCGCGGCCGAACCGGCGATCGACGTGCAGGCCGCTGGCGATGCAGTAGATATCGTGCTCGCCGAGCGCGGCTCTGACCTCGTCCAAGTTCGCCTCCGAGAGCTCGCCGGGGTAGTGGAACTCGTAGCCGTCCATCAGATCGCCGAGCCCGCCGACCGCTCGCCGCACTTTGTCCGCGGTGCTCTCGGCGGCGTGTTCCGGTTGGTAGCCGCCCGGAACGAACCGGGTGACCATCGGACCCAGGGCCCAGATGCCAAGGCTTGTCTTCATCGCTACTCCTCGTTGCAGGGGACCACTTCGCTCACGGCGCGACGGCTTGCCCGGTGTCGGCGGAGCGGTACAGCGCCTCGATCGTGCGCGCCTGCCCCACGGCGTCCGCCCGCCCCAGTAACGGCTCGGCGCCGGAGCGAATCGCGTCGCAGAAGTTCTCCAGCTCGAGGCGGTAGGAGTCGGCCGGGGCGATCTCGATCCGCTCCACCGCTTCGCCGTCTGTGCGCAGCTCGATCACCGGCTCCCGGCAGTGCCATGGGTCGTCCAAGAACAGCGAACCCGTCTCGCCGATCGCCTCCAGCTCGTCACGTCCCGGCAGCGCGAGTCCGCAATCGAACTGCGCCAGGACCTGATCAGGGAAGCGGAGCAGACCGGTGAACACCGCGTCCACGCCGCCGTCGGCGCGGATCTGCTGCCCGAACGCCAGCTCGGGCTCGCCGCCCAGGAGGCGAGCCGCATTCACGCAGTAGCACCCGACGTCCATCAGCCCCCCGCCCTCCAGCGCGGCGTTCAGACGGACGTCTGCCGGGTCGGCGAGGTGGAAGCTGAACGCCGCGCGCACGACCCGCAAGCGGCCGATCGCACCCTCGGCCACCAGCTCGCACAACCGCTCGGTCTGCGGATTGAAGCGGTACATGAACGCCTCCATCAGCAGGCGATCGACGCGCTCGGCAGTATCGAACATGCGCTCCACGTCGCCGGCGCGGGGCGAGAGCGGCTTCTCGCACAGCACATGCTTGCCCGCCTCTAGCGCCCGGATCGACCATTCGGCGTGAAGGCCATTGGGAAGCGAGATGTAGACCGCCTCCACCTCCGGATCGGCCAGCAGCTCGTCGTAGCTTCCGTACGCGCGCTCGATCTCATGCTCACGCGCGTAGGCGCTCGCGCGCGCGAGGTCGCGGCTCGCAACCGCAACGACCCGGAGCCGATCAGACGCGCGGGCTCCGGCGAGCACCACGTCGTTGATCCTGGCGGTCGAGAGGACGCCCCACGCTACCGGCACGACGCCTCCGTCGCGCGGATCAGCCTGGCGGGAGCGACCACGTTCCGTACCCTCTCAGCGGCCTGCGCCTTTGTCAACGGGTAGGCTGAGGAGATGATGAGGATGGATCCCGAATGACCCGCGTGGTGGTCACCGGCGGCAGCGGCAAGCTCGGTCGCGCCTGCGTTCACGATCTCGTCGAGCACGGGTACGAGGTCTTCAACGTCGACGTCGTACCCCCGCGCAAGCGGGAGTGTCCGTTCGTCCAGGCGGACCTCGATGACTTCGGTCAGGCGCTCCAGGTCCTGTCCCAGGTCGATGACGTCTACGACGCTGTCGACGCTGTCGTCCATCTGGCCGCGATTCCCGCCCCGGGTCTGACTCCCAACTCGACGGTGTTCCAGCGCAACACCATCACGACCTACAACATCTTCGAGTCCGCACGACGGTTGGGGATCAAGAACGTCGTCTGGGCGTCGAGCGAGACGGTGCTCGGATTGCCCTTCGCCAAAGACCCCCCCTACATTCCCGTCGACGAGGAATATGCCCCTCGACCTGAGACGGCGTACTCACTCTCGAAGCTCGTCGGCGAGGAGATGGCGCGCCAGTTCTGTCGCTGGGATCCAGAGCTGGGGATCGCCTGCCTGCGCTTCTCCAACGTGATGGAGCCCGACGAGTACGCCGCGTTTCCGGGCTTCGACGCGGACCCAGCCACCCGGCGATGGAATCTCTGGGGCTACATCGACGCCCGCGACGGCGCGCAGGCGGTGCGCAAGGCGCTCGAGGCGGAGCTCAAGGGCATGGAGGTATTCATCATCGCCAACGCCGACACGGTCATGAGCCGCTCCAACCAGGAGCTCGTCGGCGAGGCCTTCCCTGAGGTCCCCTACCGCGCCACCGCCGGCCCGAACGACACGTTGCTGTCGATTGACAAGGCGCGACGCATCCTCGGCTTCAAGCCGCAGTGGAGCTGGCGCGATCAGGCTTCCCGCGGTTCCTGACGTGGAGCAGCGCCAGATCGAACGGCTCGGTCGTTCGGTGAGCGTCGTCGGCCTCGGGACGTGGCAGCTCGGCGCCGATTGGGGATCCGTCGCCCCTGAGACAGCGAACGCCACGCTCGATGCGGCCGTTGCCGAGGGAGTCACCTTCTTCGACACCGCGGACGTCTACGGCGACGGGCGCAGCGAGCAGTTTTGCGCCGAGCTCCGCGCGCGGCATCCCGGCGTGTTCATCGCCACGAAGATGGGCCGGCGGGTCGAGCAGCGGGCCGAGAACTACAACCGCGAGAACTTCCTCGCCTGGAATGACCGCTCGCGCTCAAATCTCGGCGAGGAGCAGATCGAGCTGGTCCAGCTGCACTGCCCGCCGGACGAGGTATACGGCGACGATGCCGTGTTCAAGGCGCTCGACGACATGGTGAGCGCGGGCCGTATCCACGCGTACGGAGTCTCCGTGGAGACGAGCGCGCAGGCGCTGGCGGCGATCGCCCGCCCGCATCTGGCGAGCGTCCAGATCATCCTCAACTGCTTCAGGCTGAAGCCCCTCGAGGAGGTGCTTCCGGCCGCGCGCGAGGCGGGTGTGGGGATCATCGCCCGGGTCCCGTTGGCATCGGGCCTACTATCCGGCCGCTACGACGAGAACACAGCGTTTGCGCCGGACGACCACCGCAGCTACAACCGGCAGGGGGAGGCGTTCGATGTCGGCGAGACCTTCGCCGGCGTGCCCTACGACGTCGGCCTGCAGGCCGCGCGCGAGCTTTCCGAGCTGGTCGACCCGGGGATGACGCTCGCGCAGTTCTCGCTGCGCTGGGTGATCGATCAGCCCGGGGTCAGCACCGTGATCCCGGGCGCCCGCAATCCCGAGCAGGCGCGTGCGAATGCCGAGGCGGCCGCGCTTGCGCCCCTGCGCGAGGAGCAGCTGGCCGGGGTGCGCGATGTGTACGACCGACTGGTCCGTCCCCACGTGCACGAGCGCTGGTAACCGACCTCATCGCAGCTGACCAAGCGTCTCGTCCAGGGCCGGCTCGAGCGCTCCCTGCCCCTCCAGGAAGTCGATCACGGTATACCGGGCGCGCAGCCGGCTGGCGTAGCGAAACGTCGCCCGAAGCGTCTGCGCATCGACGTCCAGGAACCCCGCCTCCGCGGGTATGCCGACCAGCGCCAGCGCGGCCCCGACCGCGTCGAAGCGCTCCAGCGATGGAGCCAGCTCGGCACGCACCGCGTCCCATGCCGTCGGGTCGGAGGGCCAGGCGGCGGGAATGGCGGCGAGCAGCCTCTGCTTCTCCTCCACGGCGGCGACGAGCTCCGCAGAAGGCTCGCCCAGCCAGGTTCGGGCGTCAGCGCCGAGCGGATCGGCCGGGGCCACAGGCGGCGCCAGGCCGGGCACGCCCCCGGCGAAGGCAAACCGCCCGAGCCGCATGGCGAACTGCGTCGCGTAGCCGACCTGCAGCCCGTGCGCGGCGTGCGGCCGCCGGCCGTGGGCGGCCAGCAGATCCCAGAAGTGCGAGGCATGGTGCTCGCACCCGCTGGCCGGACGAGAGCTCCCGGCCATCGCCATCGCGATCCCGGACTGGATCAGCCCGTCCAGCAGGCCGCGGATCGCATCCGGTTCGCCGGCCAGGAGCGCCCGCCCGTTCGCCGCCGCATACGACAGCGGCGCCAGCACGCGGTCGGCGATCGATTCCGAGAACGGCTCGCCGTAGAGCAGGTGCGCGGCCAGCCAATCGACCCGGGCCGTCGCCTTGCCGAGGAGATCGCCGATCCCCGCCCGGCTGAGCTCCCGCGGCGCCGCCGCGGCCACCCGCGGGTCGGCGAAGATCGCATTTGGCGCTCGCGCGGGGAAGGTGACCTTGACCCCGCTGATCTGCATCGCCGCCACGCTTGACGCGTACCCGTCCATAGATGCCGCCGACGGAACGCTGACGAAGTCCCGATCGGCCTGGTGCACGGCGTAACGGACGAGGTCGGTGATCACACCCGAGCCGACCGCGAGCACGGCGCCCTCCGACCCGCCGGACCCGCCGGACCCGCCGGACCCCCCGGAGCCACCGGAGCCACCGGAGCCACCGGAGATACGCGCGCGTACGCGGGCCGCGGCCTCCGGGCTGGCGAGCAACCCCGACCGCTCAGCGAATACGAGCTCCTCGATCTTGACGCCGACCGCCCGCAGCTCGCCGCACCACGCGTTCTCCCACCGCCTCCGAGGTGTTGACGTCCATCACCACGAGCGCGTCGCGCCAGCCCGCCGCGACCGCATGCTCGGCCAACCGCTCGATCGCGTCGTCGTCGATGACGACCTCGATCTGGGGGTCGTGACCGGTGTTCAACGCGGCTCAGGACGGCTGGCCGTAGTAGGCCCGCGGACCATGCTTGCGCTGGTGGTGCTTCTCCCGGATGAAGTCGGTCAGTGGGGCAGCGTCTCGTTCGAGCACGCAGGTCAGCAGAGCCATGCGCGCGACCTCCTCCAGCGTCACCGCGTGCTCGACCGCGGCTGCCGGGTCCCGGCCCCAGCAGAACGGCGCGTGACCGCGGACCAGCACGCACGGCAGCTCGTCGGCGTCCCGCTCGCCGACCGCCTCGATCAGCGCGACGCCGGTGGCACCCTCGTAGTCGTCCCGCACCTCCGCCTCGGTCAGCGCTCGGGTGAGCGGGATCGGATGCGCGGACAGGTCGGCGTGCGTCGTTCCAAGCAATGGGATCTCGCGCTGGGCCTGAGCCCAGGCCGTGGCCCAGGTGGAGTGTGTGTGGGCGATTCCCCCGATCCCCGCGAACGCGCGGTAGAGCGCCAGGTGCGTCGGCGTATCGGTCGACGGCCGGCCGTCCCCTTGCACCACCTCGCCGTCGAGGCTGACCAGGACCATGTCCGCGGCCGTCATCGCCTCGTAGGAGACGCCGCTCGGCTTGATCGCCACCACCCCCTGCTCGCGATCGATGCCGCTGACGTTGCCCCAGGTCAGCGTGACGAGGCGGTGTGCCGGCAGCGCGAGGTTCGCGGCCAGCACCTCCTCGCGCAGCGAGTCGAGCCCGGCCAAACTAGATCTCCTCGTACTCCAGCTCGAGCAGCTCGGCCAGCCGCCGCCAGCGCCCCACATGGTCCCCGAGGTTCAAGACGAAATGATGGGGGGCGCCGAGGCTCAGCCAGGCGTCCATGAACTCCTCCATCCCGGGCTCGGGGCGGAAGTGGAAGTAGTGCATCTCCACGTTCGGTAGCTCCGGCGTGTCGAGCACCTCTCCCCGTCCGACGACCAGCCGGTAGAACTCGCCCTCCAGCGGCACCAGCGCGGCCGTCGTCGCGATTCCGGGCTCGGCGGAGAACACCGGCGTCGGTGGGTTTGAGAGCCGGCCGATTCCGAGCTCGCGGTCGATCAGCCTGACCGGCCGGTCCTTGCGAGCGATCTTCCAGTTGCCCTCGCCCATATGGCTGATCAGGACCGAGTCGAGCTCCCAGTCCATCGCGTACATCTCGCTGAAGTGCGCGTCGCCGATCATCGCCTGGGCGGCGCACATGAGCGTCGCGGTGTTGGTGTCGCCCTCGGCGCCGAAGCCGTACCCGTCGGCCATCAGATCCGAGGCCGCGAGCAGCGGCAGCTGCTCGAAGCGGCCGTCGCCGCCGATCGAGTCAAAGTGGAACGAGAACCCGGCGTAGCCACCGTCTTCGATCATCGCCCGGATTGCCACCTCCATCCGTGCCGCGTAGGCATGCCGCTCGGCCGGCAGGTCGGAGGCGATCTCGAACACCTCGCGGTGGCGCGTCAGGACCCGCTCGACATCCCCGTCGCTGACCGCCTCGATCCGCTGGACGAGCCGGCCGAGGTCCTCGCTTTGGACCGTCGGCCCGAGCCGGCGCAGCAACGCCGGCGGGTCGTACCGGATATCGCCCATCCCGTTCATCGGGTAGCCCAGCAGCGCGATCTTGGCGCCCTTCAGCGCGGTCACCGCGCGGGCGGCCTGAGCCCAGTCACCGAAGGCCCGTGCGAATTGCTCGGACCGCCAGTCGCCGGTGATCACCGAGAACGGGATCCCCGCCCGGAGCATCGCGTTGGCCTGGTCCTGGGCCCCGTGGATCCCCTGGTTGTAGGTCAGATCCGCCATGTCCCAGGCGGCAGTGATGCTGTGCTCCGGCTGGATGTTGGCCAGCAGCAGCGGCACCGGCGTCTCGAGCAGCGCGCGGACGGTCCGCATCGCCGGACCGTAGGTGAGCATCACGATCGCGATCCCGTCGACCCCGGCGGCGACCAGCTCGCGGGTGATCGCCTGCACGTCCTCGCCAGTCCGAGCCGGCCGGCCGAATGAGACCTCGGCCACCGGCGCCAGCCGCTCGGCCACCCCGCGCGCGTACTCGGCCTGGTGCTCGGTGATCCCGGGGATCATGTCGTCGTAGAGCTCCTGCATGATTCCGAGGAGCCCGATCCGGGGTTTCCCGCTCACGCGGCTCTCCTTTCCGTTCGGATCCGCTTCAGGCCGTGGAGCAGCTCGGCCTGGGTGCTGCCGAGCAGCTCGTACAGGCTGCGGTAGATCGCGTACACCTCGTCGTAGATGGCCTTCGCGGATGCATCCGGCCGGTATGTCCGTGCGGCCCCGGGACGGGTCGCGGCGATCGCGGCAAAGATGTCGTCGTAGTAGCCGGCGGCGACGGCGCCGAACAGAGCCGCCCCACGCGCCGGCACCTCGCTCGACGCCGGGACGCTGACCGACAGCCCGCTCGTATCGGCCAGGAGCTGCATCATCAGCGGGCTGCGCTCGGCGATCCCCCCACAGGCGACGATCTCCCCCAGCTCGAAGCCATGCTCCTCGAAGTTCTCGATGATCCGGCGGCTGCCGAACGCGATCGACTCGAGCAGGGCTCGGTAGATCTCGGCTTCGGTGCTGCGCAGCGTCAACCCGCAGATCACACCGGTCAGATCGGCGTCGGCAAGGATCGTCCGGTTGCCGTTCCACCAGTCGAGCGCGAGCATGCCGGTCTCGCCGGGCGCGAGCTCGCCAGCCGCCGCCTCGAGCGCCGCATACGAGCCGCCGGACGGATCGAAGGTCTCGACGAACCAGGCGAGCATGTCCCCGACCGCGACCTGTCCCGCCTCGTACCCGTACAACCCGGGCAGGATCCCGTCGCTGGCGACCCCGGTGATCCCGGGCAGGCGAACCTCGTCCTCGTGGACGACCATGTCGCAGATCGAGGTGCCGATCACGATCACGAACGTCCCGGGATTCTCGACCCCGGCGCCCGGCATCGAGACGAACGAGTCGACGTTGCCGACGGCGACCGCGACGTCGGGGCTCAGCCCGAGCTCGGCTGCCAGCTCCCCGCGCAGCGTGCCCGCCCGGGTCCCCAGCGGAACGAAGGAGGTGCCGAGCTTCTCCGACGGCCGGTCGAACCCCGGATAGGCGGCCTCGAAGTATTCGCTGGACGGGATCCCCTCCTCCATCGAGTAGAACGCCTTGTACCCGGCGGCGCAGCTCTGGCGGCACTCGACCCCTGTCAGGTACCAGACGATCCAGTCGGTCGCCTCGATGAACCCGTCCGCGGCGTCATAGACGTCGCGGTCCTCGAGCCACAGCTCGATCAGCTTCGGGAAGTACCACTCCGACGAGATCCGGCCGCCGTAGCGCGAGAGAAAATCCTCGCCCCGCTCGATGGCAACCTGGGTCAGCCGATCCGCGACCGGCTGGGCGGAGTGGTGCTTCCACAGCTTCGGCCAGGCATGACGGCGGGGCCGCCAGGGCTCGAGCTTGCACAGCGGCATGCCCTCGCCCGTCACCGGCAGCACGGTGCAGGAGGTGAAGTCGACCCCCAGCCCGACCACGTCCTGGCCGCTGACGCCCGCCTGCTCGAGCACGGCGGGGATGCTCGTCTTGACCACAGTGACCCAGTCGTCGGGATCCTGCAGGGCCCAGTCGGCCGGCAGCCGCTCACCGGTCCCCGGGAGCTCACGGTCGATCACCTCACTCGGGTAGCGAGTCGCGCTCGACCCCAGTTCGTCACCGGTGTTCAGGTCGAGCAGCAGCGCGCGCCCTGACTCGGTCCCGAAGTCGACCCCGATGGCGTACGCGGCCTCGCTCACGGGGCGGCTCGCGCGGCCAGCCGCGCACGCCGGTACTCCTCGACCACGATCTCGTTGAGCTCGTCCACCGACGTCTCCGAGGTCGGCTTGTCGAGCGAGATCACCCCGTCCTGGATCAGGCTGACCCGATCACAGGCCTGGAACACGTGGACGTAGTTGTGCAGGATCATGATGATCGACACTCGGCCTTCGGCTTTCAGTCGTGCGATCAGATCGAGGATCAACGCGCCCTCCTTGGCGCCCATCGCCGCCAACGGCTCGTCCAGCAGGATCACGTCCGCGTCGCCGGAGATCGTGCGTGCCACCGCGATCGCCTGCCGCTGGCCACCGGACAGTCGAGCCACTGGCACATCGATGCGCGGGATGTTGATCCCGGTCTCCTCGAGCGCGTCGCGGGTGCGCTTGCGCATCTCGCGATTGGCCAGGAACGGGATCGGCTTGAGGACGCGCTCGCGGCGTAGGAACATGTTCTGATAGACGGTGAGTTGGTCGATCAGCGCCAGATCCTGGTACACGGTGTCGATCCCGTGCGCGCGGGCGTCGAGCACGCTCCTCGGAGCAAACGATTCGCCCTTCAGCCACATCGAGCCGGAGTCCGGCTTGTGGAAGCCGGAGAGGATCTTGATCAGGGTCGACTTGCCGGCGCCGTTGTCCCCAAGCAGCCCCAGCACCTCGCCTTTCCGTAGGTGCAGGCTGATGTCGCGCAGCGCAGTGGTCGGGCCGAAGGTCTTGGTCACGTGCTCGACTCTGAGCACGTCGTCCTCGGCCGCGGTCGGGCCGACGATCTTCTCCTCGGGGAGCGGGGGCAACGGCGCGTCAGCCATGGCCCGACCCCGTCCGCACTCGCGAGACGTAGGTGTTGAACGCCATGGCGATCAGGACCGCGAGACCGAGGTAGAAGAGGAAATAGTTCGCGCTGACGCCCTTGATGTTCAGACCCTCTTGGAGAATCCCCAGGAAGATCGCCCCGATGAACGCCCCGACCACCGTGCCGGATCCGCCCTGCAGCAACGTGCCGCCGATCACCGCGGCCGAAATCGCCTGGAACAGAATGGCGTTGGAGCCGGAGGGATCGGGCGTCGTGGTCACGGAGCGCACCGCCTCCAGGATCCCCACGAACCCGGCGAGACCAGCGCACATCACGAAGTTGCGCGTCAACACGAGCTTTGTCCGTACCCCGGCCTCGGATGCGCCCAGCCGGTTGCCGCCCACGGCCACCGTGTAGATGCCCCACCGGGTGAACGACAGCACCATCTGAAGTATCAACACGATCCCGATAGCCCAGAACAGCTCCGAGTAGGTACCGCCGCCGAAGATCTGGGCGAACGTTCCCACCTTCACCACCGACGTCCCCGGAGTCGTGACCTGGGTGGCGTGCGAGATGATCAGCGTCAGGCCGTCAAGCGTGAATAACGTGCCTAACGTGGTGACGAACGACGAGATCCCGAGGACCGACACCGCCAGCCCGTTGAAGACGCCGATCAGCATCGCCACGAGCAGCGCGCCGATCATCGCCGGGATCAAGGGGAGGCCGATGTTGTTGTTCAGCTTGTAGAAGATGAACGGGGTGAACAGATACACGGCGCCGATCGACAGGTCGATCTCGCCGTTGATCATCACGAACACCTCGCCAGCTGCCAGGATCGCGAATGGGGCGAAGTACGGCAGCAGCGACTTGATGCTGGACGAGGTCAGGAAGCGGTCGGTGCTGGTCGAGAAGTAGATGAACGCGATCAGCGTGACCACGATGATGCTGCCCTCGCGCAGCGTCAGGAACCGCTGCCCGAGGCTCAGCGCCCCGCCGCGCTGGGCCCAGCTCTTGGCTGGGCCCTGCGGGGGGACGTCCGCCGGAGGCGTGGTGTCGGAGGCGACCGCCATCGTTACAGCCCGCGCGGCTGGGACTAATGGACCCCGGCCGCGGTGCTGGTGCCCTCGTACCGGCTCTTCGTCTTGTTGTACGGCACCACCGTCGTCTTGTCGAGGAACTTCAGACCCGTGTTGACATCGGAGATGCCGGTCAGACTCTGCGATGCCTGGTACATGTACAGCTGCATCACCGGCAGGAAGCCCTGCAGGTAGGGCTGCTGGTCGATCGTGAAGTCGAGCGCTCCGGCGGCGAGCGTCTGTTGGGTGATCGGCGTGAGGTCGTACCCCCCGCCCTTGACGCCTTTGGCCTGCAGGCCGTTCTTCTGCATCACCTGTCCGACGTATTGGGTGCTGCCTCCGTCGACGGCGAACAGCCCCTTCGTATTGGGATGCGAGGTCGCATAGGACGAAACCGTCGAGAGCTCCTGCGGGAGCGCCGCTCCGGTCGCGACCACGTGGGTCTTGATCGAAGCATGGCTCTTGAGCGTGGCCAGAGCGCCATCGATCCGCGGCTGGATGTTGAGCGCTCCCGGCGTGGCGATGAACAATGCCACGTCGCCGGAGGGGACAAGCGAGGCGATGTGCTCGCCCATCTTCTGACCGGAGACGAACAGGTCCTGGCCGATATACGCCAGCCTCGGGTTGTTGGCGGCGTCAGCGTTGTACGCGACGACCGGGATCTTCGCGGCCAGCGCCTTCGCCACCGGAGAGTTGAAGGCGGTCAGGCTGACGAGAGCGATCGCGATCCCGTCGACGCCGGCGCTGACCGCGCTGTTGAAGGCATTGGTCATCTCGCCGACGTTGGCGTTCTGCGAGCCCGTCCACTGGAAGGAGCAGCCGAGCAGCTTGCAGGCGTCGGCGGCGCCGTTCTGGGTCGGCGTGAAGAACGGGTTCGTCGTGACGTGGTTGACGAAGGTGAACTTGTAGGCCTTGCTGGAGCCGAAGATGCCCGCGGCCCCGCTCCCTCCTCCTCCGGCCGCGGACGCGGTCGAGCTAGAGCTGCTGCTGCTGCCGCAGGCCTCGAGGACCATTGCCGCGAGTCCGGCCGCGCCGCCGGTGAGCGCGGTGCGCCGGGTGACCTGGCGCCAGCGCTTGTAGGGCGAGTCGTCGACCTTGCGCTCGTCCCACTCGAGCCGTTCGACAGCCTCGTGTACTACGTCAGTCTCCGCCATTCGCATTCCTCTCTCAGGTCGTGTGCAGACCCCTCGCGCGTACGCTCTCAGAACGACGCGCGGCTGTCCACTGAAATTAACGAACTCCCTAAATGCACGGACGTCGCCGCTGGTGCCGTGCCCGTCAGCTTCATCTGAAAAACCAGTTACCACGCGGGGCCGCCGATTCCTGTGCCGCCGCCGGCTCGCTGCTGCGCGTCCTAGCCGCGGGCATCCGAACCGATTGCTCGTGCTGCCCCAAACTCCTCTCCTCTCGGTGTGGTGGCGGCCCGATGTTAACGCTCACATCGGACCCATGTCAATTCCTGGTCTCACGCCACCCCTGCCGCCCGGGACGGGCGGGCGGTGCTCGCCCGCACGACCAGCTTCGGACGCGCCGCCGGAACCGGCGGGACGGGAACCGGCGCGACATCGTCACGCGACTCGATCATCCGCAGCAGAATCCGCAGGCCGCTGCTGCCGAGTTCGTCGAAGTCCTGGCGGACCGTTGTCAGCGGGGGCGTGAAGTACTGCGCCTCCGGGATGTCGTCGAAGCCGACGATGCTGACCTCGCCGGGGATCGCTCGCCCGCGTTCGTGCATCGCCCGCAGGACTCCGAGGGCCATCTGGTCGTTGGCCACGAAGATCGCCGTGATGGCCGGATCGGAGCTCAGGTCGTGTCCTAGCTCGTAGCCCGCGCGCGCGCTCCAGTCGCCGTGCAGCGGCTCGCTCGGCCGCACGCCGGCATCGGCCAACGTGGCCCGCCACCCTTCCACCCGCTGGCGGGACTCGATGAAGTCGGCTGGGCCCGCGAGGTGCCAGACCGTCTCGTGCCCGAGGTCGAGCAGGTGCTGGGTCGCGACCCGCGCGCCCGCGCGCTGGTCGATCGCGACCAGCGGCACCGGACCATCCGGCCCCGCCTCCACCGCCACCAAAGGGATGTCCGCAGAGGCATGGAGCAGCGCTTGCGCCCCCTCGACATACGGTGCGATCACCAGCAGCCCATCGACGCCCTGGATGCTCAACCGCTCGATCGCTTCCGATAGCGAGTCCAGGTTCAGGGCCTTGAGGCTCGCGATGATGATGAAGTACCCGGCCTCGTGCGCGGCGCGCTCGATCCCGAACAAGGTCGAGGCCGGACCGTAGAGGGTCGTGTCGAAGCTGACCACGCCGAGCATGTTCGAGCGGCCGGTGACGAGCGCCCGGGCTACCGAGTTGGGTCGGTAGCCAAGCTCGCGCATCGCGGCGAGGACCCGCTGGCGAGTCTCCGCCCGGACGTGGCCGGAGTCGTTGATCACGCGCGACACGGTCTGATGCGAGACGCCGGCCAGCCGACCCACGTCCGACATCACCGGCGCGCGGCGCCGATGCGGGGGTCTCGTGTCGTCTCGATCGTCCATCCGCCGCGAACCTATCCCGGTCCTGCGCTGCGAACAAGTTAGCGCTCACAAGTTCGGTCCTCAAACTTAATTGTTAGCGCTCACACGTCCTGGTACGGTACGCCCGGCAAAGACAAGCGCCTGCGCGCGCCGGGCAGGCGACGATCGAAGGGAGCAGTAATGCGGTACACCTTCAGCGGCAGCAAGAGGCTGCTTGCCTTTCTCTCCAGCGGGGCGCTGGTCCTGGGTCTGACCACGGCGCTTGCCGTGGGCGCGTGGGCGCGTGGCTCCACTCACCGCCGGGCTCACGCGAGCCAGAGCGTGAGCATCACCAGCGAGCCGTTCGGGACCGCCGACGGCCAGCAGGTGCGACTCTTCACGCTCTCCAACGGACACGGGATGACGGTCAAGATCACCAATTACGGCGGCGTCATCCAGTCGATCTGGGTCCCCGACCGGGCGGGGAACGTCAAGAACGTCGCGCTCGGCTTCCGCGATCTTGCCGGCTATGTGAAGGACTTCACCGATCCGGCCCCGGGGGGATCGGGCGACACCTACTTCGGGGCGATCATCGGCCGCTACGCCAACAGGATCGCCAACGGACAGTTCACGCTCAACGGCGTGACCTACCACCTGCCGCAGAACAACGGCCCGAACACGCTGCACGGAGGGCCAAAGTCCTACAACACACAGGTATGGCAGGCGACCACCGCGACGTCCGCCCACAGCGTCTCGCTGAAGCTCTCCTACACGGATCCGGACGGCAAGAACGGCTTCCCCGGACAGGTGGTCAATCATGTGACCTACACGCTGACGCAGGACAACGCCCTGCGGATCGAGTACCGCGCGACCACGAACAAGCCGACGGTCATCAACCTCACCAACCACACGTACTTCAACCTGGCCGGTGAGGGCTCCGGCGACGTCTACGGCCAGCTGATGAAGATCAACGCGAAGAGCTACACGCCGACCGACTCGACCCTGATTCCCACCGGCGAGATCACTCCGGTGGCGGGGACGCCGTTCGATTTCCGGGCGTTCAAGCCGATCGGCCGTGACATCCGCAACGCCAGCAGCCCCGGCGGCAACCAGTTGGTCCTGGCGCACGGCTACGACCACAACTGGGTCCTGGACGGCTCCGGGCTGAAGCTGGCCGCGGTGTCCGCGGATCCGGCCAGCGGTCGCGTGCTGCGCACCTACACGACCGAGCCCGGCGTGCAGTTCTACACCGGGAACTTCCTGGTCGGCGACCTGGTGGGGACGAGCGGACACACCTACCGGCAGAGCGACGGGTTCACGCTGGAGACCCAGCACTATCCCGACTCTCCAAACCACCCGGACTTCCCCTCGACCGTCCTGAATCCAGGGCAGACGTTCAAGTCCACGACGGTCTACAAGTTCTCGACCGAAGGCGTGGCTAGCCACCGCCGCCACTAAGAAACATCGCCATCGGGTAGCCGGGCCATGGATCGGCCCGGCTGCCCGGCGGCCTGGCCGTTCGCCGACGGCGGAGGTGGTTCGCCATCAGCCGGCCATCGGACCCTGGAACACGCGCTGCGGTGATACGGTCCGCATTCGTCGTGTCGCCTCCCGATATCACCGACATCGCCACCCAGGGCATTCGCACGCTGCGCGCCTTCGGGCAGCGCATCCCCGGCGCAGGCACCGTGCTCGCGCCTTCGCTCAAGGGGGCAGTCGACGGCCGCACCGTGATGATCACCGGAGCCTCGTCGGGCATCGGGAAATCCGCCGCCCTCAGCATCGGCGAGGCGGGTGGAACCGTGCTGCTGGTCGCGAGGACGCGAAAGAAGCTGGAGGAGGCCAGGCGCGAGATCGAGGAGCGCGGCGGAACCGCCCACGTTTATCCCTGCGATCTGTCCGACGCCGACGACATCGATCGGATGGCCGCCGAGGCGCTCGAGCAGCACGGCTCGGTCGACGTGCTCATCAACAACGCCGGCCGCTCGATCCGCCGATCCGTCGGCCGCTCCTATGACCGCTTTCACGATTACCAGCGGACGATGCAGCTCAACTATTTCGGGCCGGTCAAGCTGATCCTGGACCTCCTGCCGACGATGCGCGATCAGGGGGCGGGTCACATCATCAACGTCTCGTCGATCGGACTGCAGACGAACACGCCACGGTTCGCCGCCTACCTCGCCTCCAAGGCCGCACTCGACGCCTTCTCGCGATCGATCGGCGCGGAGATCATCAGTGACGGCGTCCACATCACCACCGTCTACATGCCACTCGTGCGGACGCCGATGATCGCGCCGACCAAGATGTACGACCGCTTCCCGACCCTCAGCCCTGAGGAGGCCGCGGACCTCATTACCGAGGCGATCCGCAAGCGGCCGAAGCGGGTGGCCACCACGTTGGGGAACCTCGGCCAGCTCACCTACGCCGTGGCCCCGGGCGCCCAGGATCTGCTCATGAACCAGGCCATCAGGCTGTTCCCGGAGGGCGGCGAGGCTTCGGAGAAGGAGAGCGCCGAGCAGCGAGCGTTCGTGCGCGCCACCCGCGGGGTGCACTGGTAGGGCGCTTGGAGTCATGAAGCTCGAGGGCCTTCACCACGTGACCGGCTTCACCGCCGACGCTCAGGCGAACCTCGACTTCTACGCCGGCGTGCTCGGGCTGCGGTTCGTGAAGAAGTCGGTGAACCAGGACGACACCTCGGTCTACCACCTGTTTTATGCAGATGAGAGGGGCGATCCGGGGGGCGACATCACGTTCTTCGAATATCCCGGGATGCCGCTGGGCCGCGCCGGCGCGGGGATGGTCCATCGCGTCGTGTGGCGCCTGGCTTCATCGGAGGCGGTCGACTTCTGGGAGGACCGGTTGACCCAGGCCGGGCGGGACCCCGTCCGGATAAGCGATGACAGCTTGCGCTTCACCGACCCGGAGGGCCTCGAGCACGAGCTCACCGTCGTATCCGTCCCCGATCAGCCGCTGGTCGCAGTCCACCCTGAGATCCCCGCGGAGCTCGCGCTCCAGGGCTTTCACGCCGTGCGGGCATTTGCCGCGACGCCGGAGCGCAGCCGCTCGCTGCTGGAGCAGACGCTGGGCTTTCAGGCCACCGACGCCGACACCTGGGAATCCCGAGGCGAGCAGCGCGGCGGCTACTACGCATTCGATCCTCCGCCGGCGGAGCGCGGTCGGCAAGGGGCCGGCACGGTCCACCACGTCGCATGGGCTTCGCATCCGGAGGATCAGGAAGCCTGGCAACGACACGTGACCGAGGCCGGCGCGCACGCCACGCCGGTGATCGACCGGCACTACTTCCGCTCGGTCTACTTCCGCGAGCCCTCGGGCGTGCTGTTCGAGATCGCCACCATCGGCCCCGGCTTCACCGTCGACGAGCCGCTCGAGCATCTGGGCGAGAAGCTCTCGTTGACGCCCAAGTACGAGAGTCTGCGGGGCGAGATCGAGCCGAAGCTGACACCGCTGGTCAATCCGCGCGACCGCTGGTCCTAGCGCAGCGCTCTCGCGACCGCTGGGTCCTAGCGGCGCGCACTCGCGACCGCTGGGTCCTGGGCGAAGCGCTAAACCGATGCGCCGGCGTCGTGCATCAACCGACCGACCGGCACCGCGGACAGGTGCTGGGCGAGTAGCCCCGCGCGGAGCTTCGAGAGCAGCGGAAGCGCGTCGGCGGCGTTGGGCGCGCTGATCTCGATCACCTCGCCTGGGTGCAGGCGCCCGATCGAGTCATCGCTGCCGTCAACCCGGACGGCGCCCGCGATCAGGCGGCCTCCGGCGCGGTGCGCGAGCCACCACTGACCGATGCTGGGTCCGCGCGAGGCGTAGAGGAAGTGGTGACTTAGACCGATCTGATGAAGGACCTCGTGCAACTCGGTTCGGGTCCTCAACCAGCGCACGAGGCCTCCGTTGGGAAGCCGCGGCACCGCCTGGTCGCCGTAGTCGTAGACGGTCGAGTCCAGCGCCGAAGGTAAATCCTCGAACGCGAAGGAAACGTGCATGCCGTTGGCCGCCAGTGCGCTGGCCAGCGCCGGGAGCTGTCGGCTCGGGGCGTCGACCAGCACTCCGACCTCCGGTCGCGCGGTGGCCACCGTGGTGACGGGGCGCATGTGCACGAAATGCGACACCAGCCGGTAGGAGGCGCCGGTCGTCAGCGTCCAGCCGAGCACGGCGACCACCACGGCGAGACCGGTGGCGGCCCGCGCCGAGCGCACTCGCCAGGCCGGCAGCTGGCGCACGCGGCGCTCGTCCCCCATGATCAGCGAAGCCGTCGAGGGTCGCCGGGCGAACGATCCATCCGGCTCGGGCCGCTCCGCGAGCGCGCGGTTCAGCGCGGCGGGAAGGTCGGCCTCCTTGCGGGCGACCTGGGCGAGGCCGAAGCGCTCGAGCGCCCGGTTGCTGGCCCGCACGTGACCGACGCCGAAGCCGTAGGAGATCACCGGGCAGCCGCGGATGATCGCCTCGAGCACGGTCAGCCCGGCGCTCGAGTGCACCAGCGCGTCGGCCGCGGCGAGCACGTCGCCCATCCGGTCGGTGAAGCCCATCAGGCGCAGGCGCGGCTCGTCGGGGAAGCGCTGGGCGACGCGGCGGCGGAGATTGTCGTTGCGGCCGCAGAGACAGAGCACGAGCGCGTCGGGAACCTCCAGCGCGGCGCGGGTGGCGCCGACCAGGTCGCCCACCCCCCAGCCACCGCCGGAGACGGCGATGACCTGCCCGGTGGCGGGGAGGTTGAGCGAGCGTCGCGCGTCGGCGCGCGAGCGCGCGGCCAGGAACGCCGGCGAGGTCGGTGGCTTGGCCCAGCTGACGCTGCCCTCCCCGGCGATCTGCTCCACCTCCTCGATCGACTCGGGGTGGGTGACGAAGTGCCTATCGATTCCCGGATGGGCCCAGAAGTGCAGGCCGGCGAGGTCGGTGATCGACGAGTAGCACGGAACGTTCAGTCGGCGTTTGCGTCGTAACTCGCCCAGCACCGCGGTCACGCCCGGGTACGTCGAGACGATGACGTCGGGGTTGTGAGCGCGAATCAGCCGCATCAGCCCCCGGCGGCCGAGCGCGGTCAGCATCCGACGCGCGAACCACCGCGTCGGGGCGAAGTACATGAACAGCATGTACTGGAAGTCGAACAGCCACGGCAGCCAGCGGAACATGATCTGCGAGTTCTCGCGCAGCGTCTTGGTCAGGATCGGGCCCATCGCGGGCAGGCCGTTGACGATCGAGATCTGTGCGTCGGGATCCTCGTCCCGGAACTCGCGGGCGACGGCGCGGGCGGGCAGGTCGTGGCCCTCGCCGATGTCGGCGGAGATGATCAGGACATGGCGCGGCCGCGCTTCGGCGTCGGGCTCGCCGGCCGGGATCACCGCGACGGCCTCCGCCTCGGCCTGCCTGGCCGCCTGCTCGCGGCGCCAGGCCACGTAGCGGCCGACGCCCTCGGAGAACGGGGTGGCGGCGGTCCAGTCGAGCTCGGCCTTGGCCCGCTGGCTGCAGACGATCTTGCCGCCGAAGTCGCCCGGACGGGCCGGCGTGTAGACGATCTCGACGTTGCCGATCAGCGTCTGCACCGTCTCGGCGATCTGCTTGATCGTCACGTTCTCGTCGCTGGCCAGGTTGTAGACCCGATTCGTCGCGACCTCGCCCAGCCCGGCGGCGACGCCGTCGGCCAGATCCTCGACATACACGAAGCGCCGGGACTGCAAGCCGTCGCCGGCCAGGGTCAGCGGCTCGCCCTTGAACGCCTTGTTGACGAACGCGGGAATCACCGCCGCCTCGCGAGCTCGCGGCCCGTAGGGGATCCCGAAGCGCAGGATCGTGTAGTCGATCCCGTAGAGCTCCTGGTAGGCCTTGCAGTAGAGCTCGCCGGCCAGCTTGGTGCTGGTGTAGAGGTGGCTCGGCGGCGGCAGCAGCGTGGTCTCGTCGACGGCCTCCTCGGCGCAATCGGAGTAGACCCAGATCGTGCTGGCGTAGACGATCCGCTTCACGCCGGCTCGGCGGGCCGCCTCGAGCACCGCGACCGTGCCACGGGCATTGACCCGCTCGGCGTCCTCGGGCGATGCGTGGACGTCGTTGACGTCCGCCACCGCGGCCAGGTGGGCGACCGCGTCGCAGCTGTGCAGCGCGCGCTCGAGCGCCTCCCGGTCGGTGATCGACCCGAGCACGGTGTCGACTGTGCCGGCCTCGTGCCACGGCGACGGGCGCAGGTCGTAGATGACCGGCTCGTGCCCGCGCGCGCGGAGCTTGTCCACCACGTGCGAGCCGATGAACCCCGAGCCCCCGGTGACCAGAACCCTCACGGGGCGCCCCCGGTTCCAGGTCGGTAGTAGAGCGGCACGCACGAATGGTTGCGCGCCACCCAGTCGGAATTGGGAAGCTCGACCCGGTGCTCGAGGATTCGGTGGCACGGCTCGTCGTACACGCGCCCGGTGGATTTCTCCAGCCAGTCGAACACGATGTACTTGTAGAGCCCGGAGGTCATGCCGTCCGGCAGCGCGAGCCGGCTCGGATGCGCGGGATCGAGCTCGCGCCGCGCGACCTCGTTCTTCCAGGCGACGATCTCCGGGAGCCGTTCGATCTGCACCAGCCCCAGCGCAGCGGTGAACTCGCTCATCCGGAAGTTCAGCCCGTGGACCTCGTGGGAGGGCTTGCCGTAATTGCGGAAGTCACGTGCGTGCTGCACGACCTCGGGGCGGCGGGAGACGAGCACCCCGCCCTCGCCGGTCGAGATGGTCTTGGTCGCGTAGAGCGAGTACACGCCCGCGTCGCCCCAGGTGCCCGCCTTGCGGGCCACAGGCTCCGGTTCCGGCTCTCCGGGCCGCCCACTGCCCTTCGCCTGTGGTGCCGTCCAGCTGGCGCCGTGGGCGTGAGCGCAGTCCTCGATCAGGAAGATGTCGTGCTCGGAGCAGTAGTCGGCGATCTGCTGGGACTCAAACGCGAGGTGGCCGCCGATGTGGACCAGGAACGCCGCCTTGGGCTTGTGCGCCTCCGCCTTGGCCTCGAAATCGGAGAACGACATGCAGAGGTCCTCGCGATTGCAGTCGACGAACTGCACCTCCGCGCCGGCGCGGATCGCCGCCAGCGGCGTGGCCATGAAGGTGTTCGACGGGCACAGCACCGTCTCGCCCTGCACCCCGGCGAAGTGCAGCGCGGCCAGCGCTCCCCCGGCCCAACTCGACATCGCGACCGCGGGCGCCTCGTTCCAGGCCTCCCAGGCGGCCTCGAAGCGAGCGTTCATGTCGGCCTCGGACCAGCGATTCGAGTCCAGCACCTCGTCGATCAGGGCATGGAGCCGGCTTCGATCCCTTTGGTCGAAGCCGATGGCGAACCGCGCGAAGTCGGGCGCACTCTGTTGGTCAGCGGGTGCTGTTGTCATTCGTTCTCGTGATGGTTTGCCGGTGGCGCGATCCGTGCGCCAGGTGCCGGTGGTGCGATCCCGGCGCGACCAGACCTCGGTTCGGCGCTTGGAACCCCCGGGGTTGCCAGCCCACACCTCCAGGTCCGCGCGCCCGCTGGCAAGCGTGTCAGATAGGCAGGACGGTATCGAGTTTCCTCTCGACTAGTTCGTTCATTATCAACGCCAGCGCGCCGACGGTGCGTTCGTGGGAGTTCTTGGCCGAGTAAAAATCCGCGTCGTGCAGGAGAATCACGTCGCCGCGGCCCAGCTCGCGGGTGACCCGGGCCGCGATCCGGTCCGGCGTGGTGAACTTGCGCCAATCCCTGCCCCATCGCGACCACAGCAGCGACCGCATCCCGGCCGCTCGCGCGGCGCGCAGCCCGGCCGCGCTGTAGATCCCGTAAGGCGGGCGATGCCAGGCCGGCGTGGAGCCGACCGCGTCCTCGATCGCGGCGGCGCCGCGCAGGAGGTCGGCTCGCACCTCACCGGCGCTCAAGCGCAGCTGCAGGCGATGGCGGTGACCGTGCAGCGCGACGACGTGGCCTTCGCCGGCGATCCGCGCGGCCAGCTCGGGGCGGCGCGTCACCTGCTCACCGATCACGAAGAAGATCCCGCGCGCGCCTGCGCGCGCGAGCAGGTCCAGCACCGCCGGAGTCCCCTCCGGGTGCGGGCCATCGTCGAAGGTCAGGCAGACGCCCGCGCTGGAGCCGGGGAAGGATCCGAGCGTCCGGGGGATCTCCAGAGCATGCGCGGCACTTGGGAGCACTGGAGCCAGCGCATGGCGGATCATGGCGGGATGATCGCGGACTCGGACGGATGAGCGCTCGATGCAGCCCGACGTTGACAACCTGAGGCCCGACCTCGACGACTGGCTCCCCGACGCGAGCCTCCGGGTTATCCAGCGGCGGACGAGCCGCGCCGCCCCCGAGCTGCTGTGGGACGCGGCACGCACGGTCCCCCTCAACGAGACAGGGCCGCTCGGCCGCCTGATCCGCTGGCGGATTCCCGGCACGCCGGCCGAGATCCGCTTCGGCGAGATGTTCACCCGGTCGCCGTTTCTGGTGCTGCAGGAGCAAGAGCACGGACTCGTGTCGGGTCTCGTCGGGCGGATCTGGACGCTGCGCCGCGATTACCCCGTCCTCGACTCCCCCGAGGCCTTCCGTCAGTGGTCGGCGCGGGGGACGGCCCGGGTCGCGTTCGGGCACTGGGTCGAGGCGTCGGGCGACGGCGGATCGGTGCTCGTCTCCGACGCCCGCGTGGAGCCGATCGGAATCCAGGGCGCGATCGGGGTCAGGGCGATCAGGCCGCTGGTCCGCGCCTTCGGAGGGTTGGTAGGCAGTGAAGGCCTCCAGGCGGCGGTGCGGCGGGCCGAGCGTCGTTAGGCTGAGCGGGGATGAGAGGCGCTCGAGCCTGCGTGTTCGCCTCCGCGGTGCTGCTCGCGGGGCTTCTGGCGGCCTGCGGCTCCTCCCGCCCGCATCACCGCACTCAGGGCCCGCCCGCCGCCCACACCCGCGCGAGCACCGCGCTGGCGGTCGTGCACCGCCCGCCGGTGGTCGCACTTCGCCTTGAGCTCCCGCTGATCGGCCTCTCGGGCGCCTCCACCGTTCGCTATGCGACGACCAAGGGCCGGCCGGCGCTCAGAGGCGCGGTCAGCCCGGCCAACGCAACCGTCTACATGCTCGACCCGGAGGGCAACCGCACGGCCGTGAACCCGAGCGCGCGCGGGGCGTTCTCGGTGAGGGCGAAGCTGACGCCGGGCGAGAACACGTTCGAGTTCACCGCGGCCGTGCTCGGCTCGCAAGCTCGCCACCAGAGCCTTGAGGTGACCTGGCGGGGTCCAGGCGCGGCGGCCCGGCAGCGGGCGATGAACGCCGATCCGGCCAAGTACCTGCCGCCGGCCAGCGCCGGGCTCAATCGCAAGATCCCCCGCCTCCCCTCGACCCCCAGGTTGGCCACTGGGTCGGTCACCGTCTCGTTCTCGCTGAACCCGATCAACGCTCCGGCGCCGCCCCCGACCGGCGGGAACGGCAAGTGGCTGAACGGATTTGAGCTGACCGAGTACTACCCGGCGCTCGAAGCCTGGTTCGTCGGGGCGCCCGTGCAGGCAGCCGGCCTCAGCGCCCCGCACCGGATCGATTGGCTCTACTCCGCCCGGGGGCTCTCGATGGAGGGCGACGGGATCGGCCTCGACGGCAAGCAGTACCACGTCGACAACCTCGGTTCAGGGGGCTGGCTGACCGCCGGCGGAGGCCAGGGCGCGAGGTTCGGCATCGGCGCCGATGCGCCGTACTGGCGAACGGGCGGCTTCTGGCGCGCGGCCAGCGGTCTGCTCACCTTCCCGCTGGACAATGGCGGCTGGTCCGACGGCGTCGGCTCGCGCTACGTCCCGCCGCCCGGCATCACCTTCGCCCCGGGCCAGTCGCGCCCGCTCGCCTATCTGCGCAGCGTCGCCGTGGACCCAAGCCTGATCCCCTTCGGCAGCCACATCTACATCCCCGCCTACCAGTCGGTCAACGGCGGCTGGTTCGAGGCGGACGACACCGGCGGCGCAATCAACGGGCGGCACATCGACGTCTTCCGCCCGCCTCCGTCGAACCCGGCGGACACGGGGAACTTCGCCACGGGGCAGACCGTCTACATCGTCCCGCCTGGCCAGCCGCTGCCCTGAGCCACGGGGTTGTTTTAACGGGCTTCGCCCGGGTTTGCCGCCCGCAGCGTTCGACAACCCGATGCGTCTGGGGTCAGGGCGGCCGGTCGTGGCCGGCGTCGTCGCTGGTCCAGGGGTGGCAGCGGTCCTGGGTGCGGGGCGGGCTGGGTATGGAGCGCGGGTCGTTGACGAACGACGGCGACGAGGGTGTGAATGCGTCGCCGGGCGGCCGCCCGCAGGGGTGTTGGGATGAGAGTTCTACATATTGCGCCTGACGTCCCACAGCCTGCGGAAGCGGGCTGCGGAGCGAGGGTGTTGGTAGGAACCGTCCGCATACGGACCAGAACGTCCCGACACCCACGAGGCGGACCAGGGTGGCAACCACAATCCGCAGTAGACATCCCTGCCACTCCTTCATTGCCGCCGTGACTTTCGGCGACCCCACGCACCAAGCGCGCAATGTGTGCCATTCGCGTCACAGACCCCCGACGACGTCGGCCCGGCGGCTAACGTCATCCCGGTGACCCAGTTCGACGCCGAGGTGACGATCCGCCGCACGCGGTACGCGAGCGAGGAGACCGGCTGGGCGGTGATCGAAGCCGACGATGAGGATGGCGACTCGGTGATCCTGGTCGGCCCGCTGATCCACCTCGAGGAGCGCGAGCGGGCGCGGGTGATCGGCACGTGGGTTGACGACAGCCGCTACGGCCTGCAGGTCAAGGTGTCCGAGGCGAGGCCGCTGCCGCCTGCGGACGACGAGACGTTGATCGTCTATCTGCGCAGGGTCAAGCACGTGGGCGCGAAGCGGGCGAGCAGCCTGGTGGAGCGTTATGGGACCGAGCACGTGCTGGACGCGATCGACCGCGCCCCGGCCGCGGCGTTCTCGGCGGTCGGATTGCGCGAGCAGCGGGCTCAGGAGGCGGCGGCGTC
Source organism: uncultured Solirubrobacterales bacterium (assembly GCA_963744755.1). Lineage (GTDB taxonomy): Bacteria > Actinomycetota > Thermoleophilia > Solirubrobacterales > Solirubrobacteraceae > Palsa-465. Next base: position 950,303 of record CAVUUS010000001.1, read on the forward strand.
GTGGGACGCGCTGCGCGTGACCCGGCAACTGCACCTGATGCTGGCGCCGCACGGCCTGGCCTACCTGGTCAAACGGATCCACGACGACTATGGCTCGACCGCGCATCGCATCGTCAGCGAACGACCGTACGAGCTGACCAGCGTGTTCGGCGTGGGCTTTCTCGTCGCCGACCGGATTTCCCGTACCGTCGGCGCGCCCCCGCAGGCGGCGGAACGGGCGCGAGCCGGGACGCTGCACGTGCTGGCCGAGGCCGAGCGCAGGGGGAGCACCTGCCTGCCGCTCGAGTCGCTGCTGGCCGCGCTGCACGAGCTGCTCGGCCCGACGCAGATCGGGGAGGCGCCGATCGGGGAAGCCCAGCTCGGTGAAGCGCCGACCGGTGAAGCGCCGACCGGGGAGGCGCGGATCGACGCGATGGTCGCGGCCGGCGACCTCGAGCGCCAGGGCGAATGGATCTACCGGGCGGCCACCGCCCGGCTCGAGGCCGAGCTGGCCGAGCGGGTGCGAGAACTCGTCCGGTCGGAGCCGAGCGGAAAGCTGGGCGACCCGCGTGAGAACGAGACCGTGGTGGGCGGTCCGCCGCTGACCGCCGAGCAGCGCGCCGGCGTGAGCGGCGCGTTCGCACACCGGCTCTCGCTGATCACCGGCGGCCCGGGGACCGGCAAGACGGCGTCGATCCGGACGATCGCCTCGCTGGCCACGGGCCAGGGGGCACGGGTGCTGCTGGTCGCGCCGACCGGCCGCGCCGCGGTTCGGATGAGCGAGGCCAGCGGGGTGAACGCGCGCACGGTGCACTCGGCGCTCGGCTGGATCCCGGGCGAGGGCCCCACCCACGACGAGGAGGATCCGCTGCCCTGCGATCTGCTGATCGTCGACGAGTCCTCGATGGCCAACCTCGAGTTGATGGTGACGCTGCTGCGCGCGGTCGGTGGTAAGACGCACGTCGTCCTGGTCGGCGACGCCGACCAGCTCGCCCCGGTCGGCGCCGGAAAGCCGTTCGCCGAGCTGGTCGAGTCCGAGTTGGTGCCGACGGCTCGGCTGACCCACATCTTCCGGCAGGCGGCGGGCAGCATGATCGTCCAAGGCGCGCACGCGATCCGCCGCGGGCAGGCGCCGAGCTTCACCGCCACTCCAGAGATGCGGCGCGATCTGTTCCTGATCGACCGAGCGGACCCGCGCGCCGCCCGTGAGGAGATCGTCTCGCTGGTCGCCGATCGCCTGCCCAAGCACTACGCGATCGACCCGGTGACCGACATCCAGGTCTTCGCCCCCGTCTACCGCGGCGAGCTGGGGATCGACACGCTCAACGCGGCCCTGCGTGACGCGCTCAATCCTGATGGCAACCCGGTTCGCGGCGGACGCCTGCGGATCGGCGACAAGCTGATGATGACCGGACGCAACATGCATGAGCTCGGGCTGATGAACGGAACGCTGCTGCGATTGCTGGACGAGGTCTCCGCGGGCAGCGAGGACGACGCGGCGCTGATCCTGAGCGCCGAGGAGGCAATCTTCCGCCTGCCCCCGGAGGAATCCGAGCGCCTGCGGCTCGCCTACGCCTGCTCGGTTCACCGCGGCCAGGGGATCGAACTGCCGGTTGCCGTGATCGTCGCGCATCCGGCCGGCGGGGCGTTCTTCCTGCGGCGTGAGATGCTCTACACCGCCGTGACCCGCGCCAAGCTCGCGACCGTGATCGTCGGGACGCGCGAGGTGATCGCGCGGGCCGCCCGCACCCCCGATACCGGCCGGCGCCACAGTCGCCTGGCCCACCGATTGGCGGAGGCCTTACCGTGATCGATCACGCCAGACTGCGCGCCGTCTCCGAGGACGGGTCGATCACGGCGGAATTCGTCCCCGACGTCGGGATGGTCTGCTGCTCCCTGCACCACCACGGGGAGGAACGGCTGGACCCGAGGAAGGGGCTCGAGGCATACGCGCAGCGCGGTTCGACGATGGGGATGCCGCTTCTGTACCCGTGGGCCAACCGGCTTGGCGCCTACACCTACGAGGCCGCCGGCAAGCGCGTCACGCTGCCCGAGGATCCGGCCAGGATTCACCAGGACGCCAACGGGCTCCCGATCCACGGGGTAGCACCCGCCATGATGCTGTGGGAGTCGCCGGCCGGCGGCGACGGCACCGTCCTGAAGGCCCGGCTCGAGTGGTCCTCACCGGAGCTGCTGGAACTGTTCCCCTACGCCCATGAGGTCGTGCTGCAGGCGAGCGCCGAACCGGGGTCACTGAGGATCGCCACCACGGTGCGGGCCAGCGCGAACGATCGGGTTCCCGTGTCCTTCGGGTTTCATCCCTACCTCCGGTTGGCCGGGGCCGATCGCGAGGCCTGGAGCATCGAGCTGCCCCGCGGCCGGCAACTGGTCCTCGACGATCGCCAGCTCCCGACGGGGGAGAGTCGTCCCGTTCCGACCGGACCGATAGCCCTGGCCGGCGGCGACTTCGACGACTGTGTGAAGTTGGCTGACGCCAACTCCCCCAAAGAATCGGATGGCGGCGATTCTCCGGGCGAGCTAGCACCACCCATCAGTCCGAGCTTTGTGGCTACCGCGCCCGGTCGGCGGATCGAGGTCGAGCTGATCGAGGGTTTCGGGTTCGGCCAGGTCTACTCGCCCCGCGGCGCCCCGTTCGTCTGCTTCGAGCCGATGACCGCCCCGGCGGACGCTCTGCGCACGGGACAGGGGCTGCGGGTGCTCGACCCCGGGGAGGAGCACCGCGCCGTGTTCCTGCTGAGCTTCGGCTAGTCCCGCTCCCGGAACGGTCCCGAGCGGAACCCTCGGAGGTCGCCGCCGGCTAACCGGCGTTGGCCGGGTTACCGGTCGACTGCGAGCCTTCGCCGGCGGCGCCGGCGGCCGAGTCCTCGTCGTCTTCAGAGCGCTTGTTGCCGGCGTGGGGGGCGGACTGCTCGGAGGTGCTCTCGGGGTGAGCGCCCTCCGCCTCCTCGGCGTTCTGATCGGAGACCGCTCCGGGCGGGTTCTGGGCGCCGAAGGTCTCCTCGGTGTCGGAGCGACGTTCGTCCATCATGCGTCGGAGTGCTGGTCGGTGTCGCCGACCGCCGAATCGTCATCGCTCGAGGGGCTGGCCGGGAGCTTGTCCGAGGACGACGAGGACGAGCTCCCTGAGCCACCCCCCTCGCCGGATCCCTCCTCGGGCTCGGGGACCTGCTCCTGGCCGGGATCTCGCTCGCTTTCGGTACCTGCGTCCATGTTCGTCAATCTCCTTGTTTGCGTTCAGTCTTGGCGCGGGCGGCCGCGTCGGCTAGGCGCTGGGCCTCATCGCTGGCGGTAAGCGCGTCTTCGCGCTCCTCGAGCGCCTCACTCTTGGCGGTGACCGCGGCCAGACGCTCGCGGTTGGCCTCTTCCTCGGCCTGCTCCCGGCGCTCGGCCGCCGCCTTATCGACCGCCTCGGCGCGCTTCTGCTCACGCTGCGCGGCTTCCTGCTTGACCTGCTCTGCGCGCTTTTCGGCTCGCTTGCGCTCGGTCTTGGCCCGGGCGTCGGCGCGCTGACGCAGCTCCTCCGCCTGGTCACGGCGACCCTCGGTGCGCTCCTCGGCTCGGTCGACCTTGACCTCGGCCTCGTCACGGAGCTCGATGGCCCGCTTTCGCTCGCGCGCCGCCGTCTCGCGACGGCGAGCGTCCTCGCGCATCTCGTTGTCGCCCAGCAAGGCCGCCACCGTCGATCGGACCCGCGCATCGGCCAGGTCCAGCGTGACCTTGGCGGGCTTGCCGCCCTGGCCGCCGCCGGGCAGCAGGGCGATCGCGGCGTCAAAGGGCAGGCGGGATAGTCTCAGCGTGCCGCCGATCGCCGCCCGGGGAATCGTCCGGATATTCATTTGTCCTCCTCGGGGTCAACGGTGTCAGCGCGATCTTCCAGGTGCCGGGCGTCTCGCTGCAGCTTGAGCGCCTCCTTGGCGGCGCCGATCTGAGCCTCCTCGGCCTTGCGCTCGGAGTTCTCGGCGACCGAACGTTCGGTCTCGTGCTGCTCGGCCACCTCGGCCTTGCGCTGCGCCGCCGCAGCCGAGGCGTCGGCTTCGGTCCGGTGGCGCTCCTCCTCGGCGCGCCGCTTGGCCAGCGCCGTGGCCACCTCGTTCTCGAGCCGCTGACGCTCTTCCTCGGTCTCCGCCTGCGCTCGGCTGTTCTCTGCCTCCGCATCGCGGCGGTTCGCCTCCGCATGAGCCTGGCGAGCCTGCGACTCGGCGTCCGACTGCGCCTGCTGCAGCCGTCCTTCCCGAGCCAGGTCATCGTTGTCGGTGACGGAGCCGATCGCCTCCTTGGCCTTCCCGACGGCTTTGCCGACTAGGCCGCCGGCTGTCTTCTCCGCATCACTGTTCTGCGTCAAAACTGGTCTCCTTCTGGCTTGCGCGTCCGAAGTTCCCTCACCTCAATCCGCGCGCACTCGTGCGCGCTCCCCACGTTTATCGTCCCCCGCAGCGGCGAGCCGCAAACAATCGGCGGGCCAATCCGGCCTACTCTTCTGGCAGCTTCCTGGCTCGGCGCCCGATGCCCCGCCAGGCGTCGCCCTCGCTCCTCACGCGGTCGACGGCGGTGGCCAGGTCCCACTTGTCCGGCCGCAGGCTCGCATCGGAGAGCTCGTCCCATTCGATCGGCATCGCCACCGGCGCGCCCGGCCGCGGGCGCACGGCGTACGGCGCGACGGCGTGCTGGGCGTAGTTGATGCGATTCACGTCCAGGTAGATGCGCGAGCCGCGCTCGGCCCGGTGCCATTCGAGCGTGAGGTGCTCAGGGTCCGCCGCCACCATCTGCTCGGCCAGCGCGCGGGCGAATCCGTGGACCTGGCTGAACGAAGCGCCGCGCCGCAGCGGGCAGACCACATGTACGCCGCGGGAGCCGGTGACCATCGCGTACGGGACCAGGCCGGCGTCTCGCAGACGCTCCCCGGCCGCTCGCGCTGCCGCGCGAACCTCGGCGAAGCCGACGCCCGGAGCGGGATCGAGATCAATCGTCAGCCGGTCGGGCTCGCGGGGCCGATCGGCGCGCGAGAGCCAGATGTGCGGGGTGATCACGTTCTGGCCCGCGAGGTACACCAGCGTCCCCGCCTCCTGGGCCAGGACCTGCGTCAGCGACCCCCCGCGCTTGGGCACGGTTGTGGTGGCGATCCAGCTGGGAAAGTGGCTCGGGACCGACTTCAGAAAGAAGCCGTTGCGCTCGATCCCGGCGGGAAACGCCTGCAGCGCGAGCGGACGGTCCTTCAGGTGCGGGAGCATCACCGCCGCGACGCGCTCGTAGTAGCGGGCCAACTCGAGCTTAGTCACCGCGGGATCAGCGAACAGACGCTTCGACGGGTGCGAGATCGCCACCCGCCGCCGGCCGACCTTCAGCGTCACATCGTCGGCCACTGCCTAACGCGACTGGTCGTTCAGCTGACGCTCGAGCGCCGAGAGCACGGTCCGACGTCGCCTGTGCGTGGATTCGTAGAGCTCCATCACCGCCAGCTCGGCGTCGCTCGCGTCGGGCACCCGGGCGATGATCTCCTCGGCACTGCACTGCCGATACCCCGGCCATGGCTCCTCGATCGTCAACTCCGCGCCGGCTCCATCCACGGCCCCGGGGTCTGCGGACTCGGCCACCAGCTCGGGCTCCTCGTCGACATGGACCGGCTCAGGATCGAGCGGTTCCGGGCTCAGCGCCGCAGGCTCGGCACGCTCCGTAGGCTCAGCAGGCTCCGCAGCCTTGGCAGGCTCCGTAGGCTCGGCAGGCTCATCCGGTGCGGGCGCGGGCGGCCGGTCCGGCGGTGGAGACGGTCGAGACGGTCGAGACGGTCGAGACGGAGACTCGCTGGACGGGGTCCGGCCCGCCTCGGCCGATGTCTGCCCCGCACCGTTCTCGGTGCGGGCGCGCGAAGACGACCTCGCTGGGTCGGGCGCCGGGTCCCGCCGGCCGGTGCTCCGGCCGCTGGTGCTGTCGGCGCCGCTGCTGCCGGCGCCGGTGCTACCGGGGTCTCCCGCGGGCCCGTGCCCGGCGCGGCTGGTCAGCTCCATGGCCAGCGAGAGGGCGCGGGAAGCGCCGTCGAGCAAGAGCTCGGCGCCTCGCCAGGTGGTGCGAAGCGGGAGGGTGATCAATTGACGAATCATCGCCCTCATCTACCCCACCAGCGCCTGGCGAATCCACCGCCGCGGTCAGACCCGGCGTAGGACGACGGTCGATCGCGCGATCACGGTCACCTCCTGGCCGGCGCGGAAGCTCCCGGTCACGTCATTGCCCTCGGTCGAGATCTCGATCCCCCACTCCGCCCCCAGCTCGTCCGCGATGACGAAGTTGATCGGCTCGTGATGGGCGTTGAACAGGATCAGAAAGGACGCGCCCTGGATCGGGTTGCCGTCGCGATCGTGGGTCGGGATCTCCTGCCCGTTCAGGAACACCCCGAGGGAGTGGGCGTCGGTGCGCGCCCAATCCTCCTCGTTCATCCGCTCGCCGTCGGGGCGGAGCCAGATCACATCGGGCAGCCCGGACCCATTGGTCGGCTCGCCGAGTAGGAAGTCCCGCCGGCGGAACACCGGCTCGGTCTGACGCAACGTGATCACGCGCGTGGCGAACTCGCGCAGGTCTGGGTCGGCCCGGCTCCAGTCCAGCCAGGAGAGCTCCGTGTCCTGGCACCAGGCGTTGTTGTTGCCCTGCTGGCTGCGGCCGAACTCGTCTCCGCCCAGCAGCATCGGCACGCCCTGGGAGAGCATCAGCGTAACCAGGAAGTTTCTCTGCTGTCGAGCCCTCAAGGCGAGAACAGCAGCATCGTCGGTGGGTCCTTCCGCCCCGCAGTTCCACGAGCGGTTGTCGTCGGTTCCGTCCCGGTTCTCCTCCAGGTTGGCCTCGTTGTGTTTCTCGTTGAACGAGACGAGGTCCGCCAGGGTGAAGCCGTCGTGTGCGGTGATGAAGTTGATCGAGGCGACCGGCTGCCGGCCATCGTCCTCGTACAGGTCGGCCGACCCGGTGAACCGCCGGGCGAACTCAGCCGCCGAGGTCTGCCCGCGCCAGAAGTCCCGGATGCTGTCGCGGTATTCCCCGTTCCACTCGGTCCACAGGATCGGGAAGTTCCCCACCTGATAGCCGCCGGGGCCGACGTCCCAGGGCTCGGCGATCAGCTTGACCTGCGAGAGGAACGGATCCTGGTGGATGATGTCGAAGAACGCGGACAGGCGGTCGACGTCGTAGAGCTGACGGGCCAGCGTGGCGGCCAGATCGAAGCGGAACCCGTCGACGTGGCACTCCAGCACGAAGTAGCGCAGCGAGTCCATGATCAGCCGCAGGACGTTGGGATTGACCGAATTGAGGCTGTTCCCGGTCCCGGTGAAGTCCATGTAGTAGCGCGGGTCCTCCGGGCTGAGGCGGTAGTAACTGGCGTTGTCGATGCCCTTGAAGGACAGCATCGGCCCGAGATGGTTGCCCTCAGCGGTGTGGTTGAACACGACGTCCATGATCACCTCGAGCCCGGCCCGGTGCATCGCCTTGACCATCTCCTTGAACTCGCGCACCTGCTCGCCGCGAGTTCCGGAGGAGCTGTAGAGGGCATGCGGCGCGAAGTAGCCGATCGAGCTGTAGCCCCAGTAGTTGGATAGGCCCTTGTCGACCAGGAAGCTCTCATCGGCGATGTGGTGAACCGGGAGGAGTTCCACCGCCGTCACGCCGAGGTCTCGGAGGTACTCGATCGCCGGTTCCGAGCCGAGGCCCGCGTAGGTTCCGCGGAGCTCCTCCGGGACCTCGGGATGGCGCATCGTGAAGCCCTTGACGTGGGTCTCGTAGATCACCGTGCTGCTCCACCGGCGGTGCAGCGGCCGGTCCCCCTCCCAGTCGAAGTGGGGGTCGATCACGACGCTGGCCGGGATCGCCGCCGCGTCGTCGGATTCGTCGATCCGCAGGTCGGGATCCTCGCCGTCGCCGGGCGTATAGGGCAAGGTGTTCGCCGCGCGCCAGTCCACCGCGCCGTCGATCGCCTTGGCGTAGGGATCGATCAGCAGCTTGGCCGGGTTGAATCGCATCCCCTGCTCCGGTGCCCAGGGGCCGTACACGCGGTAGCCGTAGCGCTGGCCGGGTCCAACTCCCTCCAGATAGATGTGGTACTGAAACGCCGTGGTGTCGCGGACGTCGTAGCGACGCTCGTGTCCGTCTTCGTCGATCAGGCACAACTCAACGCGCTCAGCGTTCTCGGAGAAGAGCGAGAAGTTCGTGCCGTGGCCATCCCACGTACTGCCCTGCGGGAACGGACGGCCTGGTCGAATGTCGTTCATGGTCTCCCGGTCTTCCGCGTCGAGAAGCTCCCCCGCGGTCGCGTGGTCGTGAATCATCCGGCGTCGGCTACCCCGACGATCGCGCGGGCAATCGGGGGTCCCCGCCAGAGCCGAGGGCGCGACGGGTTCGCTCGGGCAATCGGGGGGTCCCGGCCAAAGCCGAGGCGCGACGGGTTCGCGCGGGCAGCGGGCGGGTAGCCTAGGCGGCGATGTCTACCAGCGACAAGCCGCCCGTTCCAGGCGGCGCAGACCCCGGTCCCGCGGCGTCCGATCCGGCCGAGCCCGGCGCCGGACGCGGCGTCCCCGGCTCCGGCGATCCATCGTCGAGCCCCGAGGACGAGCCGAAAAGCCGTCTCATCCGCCGAGGGGGAAGCGCGCCGGCGTCCGAGTCCGCCGCCGACGCCCCCGCCGCGCGGGCGTCCGGAGCCGCCGGCGATCCACCCCGCGGATCGGACGCCGGCGATCCACCGCGCGCGATGATTCCCGCGCGCGGGAGCCGACCTCCGGCCGAGGCGGCCCTGATGCGGGTGATCGCGACGGCCGGGGTCATCGGGATCAGCGTGGCGATCGCCGCGATCATGGGCTCCCAAGGTTCCAAGGCGTGGCTGATCGGACTTGTCACCTCGATCGTGTCGGTCGTGCTCGCCGCCGTGCTCTGGTCCTCACGGCGGGTGTAAGCGAACGCCGGACAGCCGCACGCCGGGCAGCCGAACGCCGGTAGCCGGTTCCGGATCCACCGGCCGCGGGTAGGAGATCGCTATGACATCGATCACCCATGCCGAGGTTCCGAGCCCCGCCGAGCCGGAGAGCCCCATCGTCCCGAACGAGCCGATCACTCCGGCCGACCCGGATCCGGGCAGCCCCGGAGCTCCCGAGCAGCCCGCCACGGTGCCTCCCGCGGAGGAGCCGGCGTCGCCGATCGCGCCCAACCCGGAGCCGTTCCCCGGCCCGGACCCCGGGCCGGCGCCCACACCGGGCCCGGCGCCCACCCCCGGCCCGGCGCCCAATCCGGATCCGGCGCCCTCGCCGCAACCGCCGACTCCCGGCCCGGACCCGATCCCCGCTCCCAGCCCCGGGCCCGGCACACCGCCGCAGATCTAGCACCAGCCGAGGAGGCTTAGTCGGCCCGCGGCCTCGGCGCCGCGCCGCCACCACCGGGATTCTCCTCTCCGGCGTTCGCCCTGAGCTGCTCGATCACCCGGCGCAGGATGCGCGAAACCTGCATCTGCGAGACGCCCAACGCCTCGGCGATCTCGGTCTGCGTCTTGTCCTCCCCGAACCGGAGCGAAAGGACCTGCTGGTCGCGCTCGGACAATCCCCGCGCCGCCTCGGCGATGCTGAGCGCATCGTCGACCGACTCCAGGCGGGTATCGATCACGCCGAGGGATGCCCCCAGGGTCAGCGGCTCGTCGTCGTCATCCTCCGTCGGGGCGTCGAGCGACACCGAGTGGTGGGCGGTCCCCGCCTCCATCGCCTCGAGCACCTCGTCGACGCTCCACTGCAGATGGGCGGCGAGCTCGTCCACGCTCGGGGACCGGCCGCCCGCCGAAGCCAGCGCCTGCTGAGCCTTCTCAACCTTCAGGGCCATCTCCTGGGCTCCCCGCGGTACGTGCACGGACCAGCCGAAGTCTCGGAAATAGCGCTTGAGCTCGCCGAGGATGGTGGGAACCGCGAATGACGCGAACGCGTTCCCCTGGTCCGGGTCGAACCGGTCGATGGCCTTCAGCAGGCCGAGGTTGGCGACCTGCTGCAGATCCTCCATCGGCTCTCTCGCCCCCGCGTAGCGCCGGGCGAGGTTGCGCGCCAGAGGCAGGAAGTGGCTGACCAGCTGCTCTCGCGCATCGCGATCGGCGTGCTGCTGCCATCGAGTGAACAGCTCGTTTGTGTCCAACGGGCGCACGAGCGTCAGCGCCGATCCCATACTACCCTGAACATTGTCCGAACTAAGATACTGTCTAACCCATGCGCATCGTCCCCAGACGCCGCGCACCGCAGATTCCGGCTTCCGAACCGGCCGTACGCTGACGCCGATGCCGGGCGATCCAGCCGACCTGCTTCGAACGCACAGGTTGCGCGTCACGCCCCAGCGCCGGGCGATCCTAGGCGCGTTCCACGACCGTCCGGAAGAACATCTCTCCGCCGACGAGGTCCACGCGCGTGCCAGCATCGTCGTCCCAGAGATAGGCCGGGGCACGGTTTACGCCACCTTGGCCGAGCTGACCGAGCTCGGCGTGCTCGCCGCCGTGGGCAGTCCCGAACCGGTGCGCTACGAGATCAATGTCGCTCCACACGACCATTTCCGGTGCCGACTCTGCCTGAGGCTGTGGGACATCGATCTCGCCGCGCCGGCCGAACCACCGGTCGCCGACGGATTCGTGATCGAGCAGATCGTCATGACGGCCGAGGGGATCTGCGCGCAATGCCAAGCGTATAGCCGCGGTTTGGCCGCCGGCGCCGCGACGATGGTCCGCGAGCCGCAGCTCGACGCAGATTTGATCGACTCGCTGGCCTGCGTACGCCGCAGCAGTCCGCTCGGCGATCTGCTGCTCGCGTGCTCGTCGCAGGGGATCGTGCGGCTCGCCTTCGAGGATCACGCCGACTCCGCCGCCCTGAGGGCGCGGGCCAAGAGCCGGCGGGGCGAGCGCGGGGCACGGAACCGAGCCGAGGCATTCGGCGCGGGGCTGGAGTCCTACTTCGGCGGGGGCCTCGAAGCCGCGCAGGACGTCGTCGATTGGGGCCGCGCCGAGGAGGCCACATCCGGCGCGTTGGAAGCCACCCGAGGGATTCCCTACGGCGAGCCTCGCTCGTACGAGCGCCTCGGCGTGAAGATCGGCGCCTACGAGTGCGGCTACGCGATGGGAAGCAATCCGATCCCGATGCTGCTCCCGTGCCACCGCGTCTCCCGCGGCAGCGATCGGCCGGACGTCTGGGTCGGCGGACCCGAGCGCCTGCGCCTGGTGAGGGAGCTCGAGACGAGGTCGGCGACCGCGAACCCCGTCTAGAGCTCCGTCAGCTTGAGCCAGACCTCGCTGCGGGTTGGAAAGGCGGGGATCGCGTGCGCGAGCCGCTCGAGCGGGACCTCGGCCACCACCGCAATCGTGGCGGCGTGGAGCCACTCCGCCACCTCGGTACCCGTGAAGGTGGCGCCGACGATCACCTGGCGGGAGTCGTCGATGACGAAGCGCGCGGTCCCCGGAGCGCCCCGGCCGATGAAGCTCGCGCCGGCCGTCGATCCGAGCTCGGCGTCGACGACACGAGCGCTGATGCCGGCCTCGAGCGCCCGCTCGAGCGTGTGTCCCACCGCCGCAACCTGCGGCTCGGTGAACACCACGCGGGGCGACATCGGTCCGTCCGCAGTCGCCCGCGCCTCGCGGTTCATGATCACGGCGGCGGCGACGCTGGCCTGATACTTGCCGGCATGGGTCAGCAACGCCCGGCCGTTGACGTCGCCGATCGCGTAGAGCCAGTCGCGGCCGGGCACGCGCATCTGGTCATCGACCGCGATCGTCGCCCCCGGCTCGAGATCGATCGTTTCCAGGCCGAGCTCGTCGGTGTGGGGGCGCCGTCCGACCGCCACCAGCAGTTCATCGCTGCGGAGGACGGATTCGTCCTCGAGCGTCAGCTGAAATTCTCCGTCACTGCGCGCCGCGCCCGTCGCCTTGACCCCGACGCGGACCTCGACGCCGAGCTCGCCGAGCGCCTGGGCGAGCTGCTCGCTCGCGAACGGCTCCTCTCGGGCCAGCAGCCGCGGCAGTGCCTCGACGATCACCACGCGCGAGCCGAGCGACGCCCACGCCTGCGCGAGCTCGCACCCGACGACGCCGCCGCCGAGAATCGTCAGCCGCGGCGGAACCTCCTTGGCCCCCGTCCCGGCCCGGTTGGTCCACGGCGAGATCTCCTGTAGTCCGGGGATCGGGGGGATCGCCGCGCCGCTGCCCACCGCGATGACCACCGCCCGGCGAGCCTCGAGGCACTGATCGCCAACCTTGACGCGGCGCTCGCCATCGAGCCGCGCCTGGCCGCGGACCAGCGCGATCCCGCGCTCCTCGATCCAGGGCAGCTGGACGGAATCGTCCAGTCCGTGGATCACCTCGTCGCGGCGGTCGAGCACCGCGGAGACGGCGAGCTGGCCCGTGACCGCTTCGCGCGCGCCCGGGACCCTGGCCGCCTCCGCGAGCACCTGCGCCGGCCTCAGCAGCGCCTTTGAGGGCATGCAAGCCCAGAAAGAACATTCTCCGCCGACCAATTCGCGCTCGACCAGCGCCACCTCGAGGCCTGACTCAGCCAGCCGACCCGCGCAGACTTCTCCGGCCGGACCGGCGCCGACCACGATCACGTCGTACGCCAGGGTGGCGCTCAGAGGTCCGGCTCGTCGTCGCTGAGCTCGCTCGAGCGTTCGAAGTCAGCTTCGCCCGACTCGGTTACCGCGCGCGGGTCCTCCTCCGTACGCTCGGCGTCTTGGATGATGCGCCCGGCGGCGTGCTGGTCGCCATGGCTGGCGTGCTCGATCAGCTCGCGTTCGGCCTCCTCGAAGCCCTCGCTCTCTCCTTGGCCGGCCTCGGTCAGTGGGCGCTGCGCCTCGCGGTCCCGTTCGGCTTTGTCCATGGCCACAGCCTACCCGTCGCCGTCGCCATCCATGCCCAGGCGCGGCGCCGTGGCCAGATAGGTTGCCGCCATGTCGGCATCCCCATGTCCCGCCCGTTCGGCACGCTGCAGGCGCTCGACCACTGCCTGCATCACCGGGACCTCGAGCCGGGCGTGGTCCGCGGCAGCCAGGACGAGCTCAGCGTCCTTGAGCGAGAGGGCCAGTCGGAACGCCGGGTCGTCAAACGACTTGTCGATCATCGCGGCTCCCTTGAGGTGCGCATAGGGGAGATCCAGAGCGCCGCCCTTGATCGCCTCCAGGAAGGAGGCCGGATCGACTTCCAGCGCCTCCGCCAGCGAAATCGTCTCGGCCAATACAGCTACAACTCCGACGATCCAGCTGTTCACGACGACCTTGAGCTTGGTACCGGCCCCCGCCGGTCCAAGTCGCAGAGTCCGAGCGCCTACGGCGTCGAACACCGGCAGGCAGTTGGTCAGCGCCGCATCGGGACCTGAAGCCAGAACGACGAGCTTGCCCTGCTGGGCCGGTTCTCGTGTGCCCAGCACCGGCGCGTCGACGAAATCCACACCCGCGCGCTCGGCCAGTTCCGCGCATCGCTGCGTCCCCTCGATACCGATCGTGCTCATCTGCGCCCAGGTCGCCCCGGCCGACAGAGAATCCAGCGCGGCTGCGGCCGTATCGAGAACCGCGGCAGCGTCGCTGAGCATGGTGATGAGCAGATCGCAGCCCGATGCGGCTTCGGCGGGGTCCTCGAACACGTCCGCGCCCTGCTCGGCCAGCGGACGCGCGCGGTCGCTCGACCGGTTCCAAGCGCGTACCGAGAAGCCGGCCTCGACGAGGTTCACGGCCATCGGTGAGCCCATCGTGCCAGTTCCCAGAAGGGCTACCCGCGTCACAGGGCAGGTCCTACCCGACCCCGATCAGGGCAAACGAGATCAGCCCGCAGCGTCCGCCGGCAATGATCCGCACACCGTTCCGCCGGAGCCGCGCGTCGCAGTAGAATCGCCGTCCGCCCTAAGGAATAGCAACACCTCCGCGGGCCGGGTAGGCTCGCCGCCGCATGCAGAACCATTTTCGCGTCGAGCTACGTACACAAGACCGCGCATCGGTGCTGACAATCAGCGGCGAACTCGATCTGTCCTCGAGCTCGGAGTTGGAGGACAATCTCGCGCGTGCCTTTGAATCGGCCTCCGGAATCGTCATCGTCGATCTGCGCGAGCTCGAATTCATCGACTCCACCGGGCTGAGCGTGCTGGTCAAGGCCAATCAGCAGGCGCAGGACGCCGGGTGCGATTTCGGAATCGTCAATGGGGTCGCGCAGGTACGGCGGCTACTCGACCTCACCGGCGTCAGCGAACGACTGCGGGTCGCCGACAGGCCGGAAGACCTCTTGGGCGGAGGCTGACCTGGCTTCTCCACGGTCCCTGGTCGAGCGCCTGAGCCGGGGCGATGCGTCGATCTTCACCGAGCTGCTCGAGATTCTGGCCGAGGCGGTCACCATCCGGGATCCGGACGGTCATATCGTCTATGCCAATCGGACAGCGCTCACGAGCATGGGGTTCGGCTCCCTCGAGGAGCTGCGTAGCCGCACGAGCCTTTCGATCATGGACGAATACATCGTCGAGGACGAGGAGGGCCGGCCGCTGACCCTGAGCGACGTTCCGTCGGTCCGGATGATGCAGGGAAAGACGGCGCCGCCGCTGCTGATGCGGGTTGTCCACAAGGAGACCGGCGAGGCGCACTGGCGGCTGCTCAAGACCACGGCGATGCACGACGAGCGTGGCCAGTTCCTCGGCGCGATGACCGTGATCGAAGACGTGACTCCGGTCAAGACGGCCGAGGTCCACACGCGCGTGCTGGCCGAGTCAGGCCGGATCCTCGCGTCCTCGTTGGACTACCAGGAGACCCTGGGGAATATCGCGGACGTTGTGGTGCCCTCGCTGGCCGACTACTGCGGCGTCGACTTGCTCGACGAGAAAGGTCAGCTCACCCGGGTGGCCGCCGTGCACCGCAACCCGTTGCGGCGGGATGCCGCCGCCCGGCTTGCGACCCTCGCGCCCACTTACCCCCGCCCTGACAAACCCAGCACCCGGGTACTGGAGACGGGCATCTCGGAGCTGTTCCCGGACATCACTGATGCACAGCTGGCGGCAGTGGCGCGCAGCGAGGAGCACCTTGCCCTCCTGCGGACGCTCGAGATCAGATCGCTCCTGATGGTGCCGATGCGCGTTCCCTCGCACACGATCGGTTTGATGACGCTCGCCACCGCCGAGTCGCGGCGCCGTCTCGGCGATGCCGACGTCGACCTGGCCGAGCAGCTCGGCCGGCGGGCGGCGGTGGCCGTGGAAAATTCCCGCCTCCACACCAAGCTGGCCGGCATCGCCGAGACGCTCCAGCAGAGCCTGCTCCCCGACGAGCTGCCGGAGATCCCGGGATGGGAGGTCGCGTCGCTGTACCGGCCGGCCGAAACCGAGCAGCGAATCGACGTTGGGGGCGATTTCTACGAGTTCTTCGAGCACAACGGGACATGGTTCGCGATCGTCGGCGACGTGACCGGAAAAGGAGTGACGGCAGCATCTATGACCGCGCTGATGCGCCATGGGGCCCGCGTGGCCAGCCGGCTCGAGCCCCAGCCTTCGGCGATTCTCAGCCGCCTCGATGAGGCGCTCAAGCTGAGCTCCCGCCAGTCGCTCTGCACGGCCTTGTGTCTGTCTCTACACGATGACCACGTCACGATCAGCTCGGCCGGACACCCGCCCGCCCTCCTGGTGAGGAGCGACGGGACCGTGCGGCAGGTACCGGCCCCGGGGCCGCTGCTGGGGGCGTTCGATGACGCCGAGTGGCACGAGGAGACCGTGGCGGTTGAGCCGGGCGAGGTGCTGATGCTCTACACCGACGGCGTGGTCGAGACCCCGGGCGAGCTCGAAAGATTCGGCGATCACCGCCTCCAGGCCCTGCTGGCCGATCACGCCGGCCAGAGTCCGTCGGAGCTGCTCGCGGCGCTCGACGCCGCGCTCGCCGGGTTCAGGGTCGGCCCCGAGTGCGACGACGTGGCCGCGCTGGCGCTCCGCGCAGCCGGTCAGCCCGCCTAGACCGCGCTGGGAGCAGGATTCGGTCGGTCCTCGCGCTTGTCGCGCACGACCACCGACAGGACTTCAGCCCTGCCGTCGGACTCGACGGTCAGCCGATCGACCAGGCGGGTCAGCGGGAAGGCGTGATCCGAGGGCGCCTCGCCACCCGCCAGCCGGGCGCTGCTCCCGGTCTCGAACGGCCCGATTGTCAGGTCCAGCTGGCCGGCGTTGGCTGCGATCGCGAAGCTGATGCCGTTTCGCACGGCGGATTCGGCGTGGGCGGAGATCTCGTCGGTGATCAGGTACAGGTCCGAGAAGCGGTCAAGCGAGAAGTTCGCCACCGCCGCTGCCGCCCGGGCGATCCGGCCGAGCACGCCGGGGAGGAGCCTGGCCGAGGACATGGTCACCACGACATCGCCGCTGAGCTGCACAGTCTCGGTTGGCACTGGCGCGGCCTCTGGAGTGTCCCACTGCCTGATGCCCGCGCCGCGGTCACCGAACTCCATCCGAACGGCGGTGCCACCCTCCGGAGCGCTCTGGAACTCCGCGCGGTCGGCCAGCGCGCTGATCACGGCCAGCCCGACTCCCATCCGATCCTCTGCGGCGGATATCTGCTTGATCCCGCCGCCGCGGTCGCGGACGGTCGCCGCGAGCTCGTTCCGGCCGACCTCGAGATCGACGACCAGCGGTCCCGGCTCGTCGGGATAAGCGTGCAGCACCACGTTGTTGCAGGCCTCGCTCACCGCCGTCTTCAGGTCATCCAGCAACTCGGGATCGAGCGCGAGCGTCTCCCCCAGGCCCGTCAGCATTCCGCGCACGAGGGTCACGCACGACGGCCTGCTTTCCAGCTCGAGCCGGATCGTTGCCGGATTCTCGGTCACGTCCACCTTTGAGATCTGTATGTCCAGTCCCAAGCCGGACGAATCATCGTGCTCGGTGGATCTGCGTTCGGTCTCAAGCTGAGTTCGTGGTCCACGATCTAATCCCACCACGGCGATCAGCCTCTCTTCTACCCGTTCGGCAAGCCTTCAGACACCTCGTTACAGGCGATCGCGAGAACGGCCGCAGCCGACGAACTCCGCCGCCTGGTGCCTCGGACAGGCCCGACGCGGGACTACGCAGACGCCGAGCTCCGCGCCCGGCGACGGCTCGTCTTCTGCTCAGACAGGCGCCGGAGCGTCAGTCAAGTCCTGCAGCTGCGCGACGGCCCGGCGGAGTATCCGGGACACCTGCATCTGGGAGACGCCGATCAGATCGGCGATCTGCGTCTGGGTGAGGTCCTCGACGAACCGCAGATAGAGCACCTTGCGCTCGCGCGCGGGAAGCCTGCGCGTCGCCGCCGCGATCGTGACTCGATCATCCACCGTCTCGAAGCGCTCGTCGTCCTCACCCAGCGACTGCGCGAGCGAGCCGACCTCGCCCTCGCCGTCATCGGTCGGGGCGTCGAGGGAAACGGAATGGTGGGCCGATCCGGCCTCCAGCGCGTCAAGCACGTCCTCAACGCTCCACTCGAGGTACTGGGCCAGCTCGTTGACGCTCGGCGACCGACCGGAGCGCGATGCCATCTGCTGCCGCGCCTGCTCGACCTTGAGCGCCATCTCCTGCGCACCGCGGGGAACGTGCACGGACCACCCGAGATCGCGGAAATAGCGCTTCAGCTCACCGGCGATCGTCGGCACGGCGAACGAGGAGAAGGCGATCTCCCGGGTCGGGTCGAAGCGGTCCACCGCCTTCACCAGGCCCAGGCTGGCGACCTGGATCAGGTCGTCGATGGGCTCGCGCGCGCCCGCGTAACGGCGAGCCAGCTTGCGAGCCAGCGGAAGAAATCGTCTAACGAGTTCGTCCCTGGAGCGCGTGTCGCTATGGCGATGCCAACGAAGGAAAAGCGCTTCAGAGTCAAGCGACTCGAGCGAGGTGCGCGAGGGCGTCAGGGTGGTTGGAGCCGTTTGCATACGGGTCTGGTACCCGCGGTTTACGGCTTCAAACGCTCTCTAGTTGGTTTTCTCCACTGTTGATTGTTTCCCGCCCCGGCAATCCCGAATCATCGTCGGTGGTCGCCATCCTGACGTTATCCACCGGCTGCTCGGGGGTAGCCCGGTCGCCATGAATATTCTGGTCCTGACCAGCGAGCCGATCTCCGCAACGCAGCTGCGCGAAGCCCTCGGGGGCCGACTCGACCCAGCCGAAGACGTGCAGGTGATGGTCATCGCCCCGGCGCTGCACGAGCATCGCCTTCAGTTCTGGCTCTCCGACGCCGATGACGCGATCGCCCAGGCCGACGACGTCCGCCGGGAGACAGTCGAGAATCTCGGGCAATCGGGAGTGGCGGCCAGCGGGGACACCGGCGAGGGCGATCCGCTGGAGGCGATCGACGATGCCCTGAAGAGCTTCCCGGCCGACCGGATCGTGCTGTTCACCCATCCCGAGGGCGAGCGGCGCTACCGCGAGGATGTCGACGCCGCGGAGATCGGCCGGCGTCACGGCCTACCGGTCGATCAGGCGTCCGTCTCCGCCTAGGCCGGCCAGGCCGCCCAGCCAGCCCGGGCAAGCTTCGCGCGGCTCGAGGCTGCTCGAGGCCGCTTCAGGCCGCGACCGACAGCTCGATCGCCGGCGAATCCTCTTCCCCGGCCAGCAGATCGACGACCGCGCGCTCGATCCGGGTACGAGTCCGGTCCCCGGCGACCCCGAGCCCGTCGATCCGTTCGAGCGTGCTGCGAATCGTCCAGCCCGAGCGGTAACGGTCGAACACCCGCGGATCGATGTATGCCCGCCGCGCGACGGCCGGGGTGTTACCGAGCATCTCGGCCACCTCGCGGACCGCGCCGTCGATCGCGCGCTTGCGCGCCGTCTTCGTCCTCGCTTCACGACCATCGGCGGCCAACGCCACGGCGGCCAGCACGGTGCCGTTCCAGGTGCGGAAATCCTTGGCGCTGAAATCTTCGCCGGCCAGGCGCTTGATGTATTCGTTGACGTCTTCGGCGTCGACTCGCTTCCAGCGGCGCCCGTCTCGGTAGGCCAGGAGCTCAGCCGGGCCGCCCCGGCGCCGTTTCAGCCCACGCACCACCGCCACGGTGTCGGCGTCCTCGATCGCATGAACCCGCCGGACGCCGCTCTTGGCCGGATAGTCGAAGGCGGCACCCCCGTTCTTGAGGGTCACGTGGTCTCGCCCGAGCGTGGTCAGCCCGAGCCCCCCGCCGCTCTCGGCGTATTCCTCGCTGCCGATGCGGAACAGGCCGACGTCGAGCATCCGGACCGCGCAGGCCAGCACGCGCTCCCGGGTCAACTCCTCGCCCCTCACGTCGGCCGCCACCTGCCGCCGCATGCGGGGTAGCGATTTGGCGAAGCGCAGCATCTTCTCGAACTTCTGGCGGTCCCGCTGCTCGCGCCAACGTTCGTGGTAGAGGTACTGCTTGCGTCCCGCCGCGTCGATCCCGGTGGCCTGCAGATGCCCGAGAGGATCGACGCAGATCCACACGTCCGTCCAGGCCGGCGGGATCGCCAGGCCGCGGATGCGGTCCAGCATCTCCTCGTCGGTGACCTTGTCTGCGGCGCCGTCCAGGTACGTGAATCCGCGCCCGCGTCGCACGCGTCGGAGACCTGGGCCCGAGCAATCCGATCGCCGAAGCCTAGGCCGGCGAGCGGGGCGCTCGATAATCGTCGGTGCCGCCATCGTCGTCCTCTGATACCCGCAACCGCGCGATCGCTCCCGCCGCCGCTGAAAAGCTCATGCCGCGGGTAAAGTGAGGGCATGACCGAGGTCGAACGGATCGAGGAATGGCGGGGCGAGCCCGTGATCGATTCGGACGGAGAGCAAATCGGCAAGCTCGACGAGGTCTTCTACGACGCCGTCAGCGGCAACCCCTTGCTGCTCGCGGTCAAGAGCGGCCTCCTGAGAAGCCGCTCGCGGCTGGTCCCGCTCGAAGGCGCGACGGTCGGACGCGCGCACCTGCGGGTGGCGTTCAAGAAGGACGTGGTCGACGGCGCGGCTGAGATGCCGGAAGCCGCCGCTGTCGACGCCGCGACGATCGACGCCATCGAGTCGAGCTACGGGGTGGCTCTGCCGGATGAACTCGAGCTGTGGACAGCCAGCGAGATGCAGACCCGGCGCGCCGAGGCAGAGGCCGCCCGGCAGCGCGCCGAGGAACTCGAGCGCGAGGCGGAGGCAAAGCTCGCGCACAGCGAGAGCGCCAAGGAGCAGGCCGATGGGGCCGCGTCCGACGCGGACGCCGCCGCACGCGAGGCCGAACGCGCCCAGCGCCAGGCCGCCGAGGCGCGCGAGGCCGCGGGCAAGTACGAAGCTCCATAGCCGTCACGCTCGCGTCGTGACCCACCGTCACGGCGCGCAGAGGGGGACTCCGAGCACTTTCGTGCTCCTGATCAGCGCTTGCTCGGGACGGGTATCGCGCTGGATCAGCTCGAGCCTCCCACCCTCGCCGGACGCCGCAGCCTGTCCCAAGCTGCGCAGGTGAGCGCTGAACGCCTCCTCCGCCGCGAGCACGCGGCGCCAACGAGCCTCGAGCCGGCCCGCCGGCCCGACGCGCACCTTCAGCAACTTCAGCTCCTCGGTTTTCACCTCGGCGATCGCCGCCGACTGCTGGAAGTAGGCGGCCAGGCCCGACCGGCCGGCGTCGCCCGAGGGCGGAAGCATCGCCCCGGCCGCCGCCTGCGCCCGCAGGCAGATCGCCTGGGCTCGCCTGACCAGCTGGTGGTGCGAGAGACGATCCGAGCTGCCGCCACCGCACCCGGACAGGGCGAGGTACGAGGCCGCGATCGCGACAGCGATCAGCGGACCGCTGCTCACGCGGATCGAGGCGGACTCTCGGCGCTGGTGCGGTCTCCGATGGCTCACAAGGATCGAGGCGGAATCTTGGCGCAGAACGCGGGCGGCGAGACGATTGCCCGATCGCGGCGCGGTACTCCTGACTACACCACTGACTTGGTAGGATTTGTTCGGAATGCGCTCTGAGCGTCCCATACGGTCTGCGCGACGTCGCGCAGCGGTAGCACGCTGCTCCGTGGGTTGCTCGCCGTCTAGGCTGACGCGATGCCGTGCAACATCCTGTATCTGCACTCGCACGACACGGGTCGCTACGTACAGCCCTACGGTCACGCGATCCCGACGCCCAACATCCAGTGGCTGGCCGACCAGGGAGTCATGTTCCGCAACGCGTTCTGCGCGGCCCCGTCGTGCTCGGGTAGCCGGGCCGCGCTGCTGACCGGCGAGTACTGCCACACCAACGGGATGATGGGACTGGCCCACCGCGGGTTCACCCTCTACGACTACGACCATCAGCTGGTGCGGGTCCTGGGGTCGGCGGGCTATCACTCGGAGCTGATCGGCGAGCAGCACATCTCAGCCGACCCGGCGATCCTCGGCTACGACGTCGTCCACGAGATCCCCGACACGCGCGTCGACTCGGTGGCGCCCTCGGCGATCGAGGCGCTCCGCGGCGGGATCCCGGAGCCGTTCTTCATGTCGGTCGGGTTCTTCGAGACTCACCGCAGCTTCTTCTCTCCCAGCTCGGTGCGCGACCGGGTGTACTCGCTGCCGCCGCCGTTCCTGCCCGACACGCCGGAGATCCGCGAGGACGTCGCCGCCTACAAGGCGAGCGCTCGGTCGCTGGATCACGGCGTCGGCTCTGTACTCAACGCCCTCAACGAGACGGGGCTGGATGAACGGACGTTGGTGATCTGCACCACCGACCACGGCCTGGCCTTCCCGACCGCCAAGGCCAGCATGCTCGATCGCGGCATCGGCGTGTTCCTGATCATGCGCGGGCCGGCCTTCACCAGCGGCCGGGCGATCGACGCGCTGGTCTCCCACGTCGACATCTTCCCGACGATTTGCGACTTGGCCGAGGTGCGGACGCCCAACTGGACGGTGGGACGTTCGCTCGTTCCGCTGGTGGCGGGGCAGGAGGCGCCCGGACTGCGGGGCGAGATCTTCTCCGAGCTCACCTACCACGCGGCGTATGAGCCTCAGCGGGCGATCCGCACCCAGCGCTACAAGTACATCCGTCGCTTCGACGATTACCCCTACCCGGTCCTGCCCAACTGCGACGACAGCCCCAGCAAGGAGGCCTATCTCGACCGCGGCTGGGCCCGTCGCGCGGTGCGCCGAGAGAGCCTTCACGATCTCTTCTTCAATCCCGGCGAGGGCCGCAACGTGATCGACGAGCCGGAGTACGCCGATGTGCGGGCCGATCTCCGCGCCCGTCTGCAGCAGTGGATGATCGACACCTCGGATCCGCTGCTCGACGGACCCATCGAGCCGCCTCCCGGAGCCCGCGTCAACGCGCAGGACCAGCTCTCGGCCGACGAGCCGTGCCTGGCCGCCGGCGACCCAGCCCCAGGCCGGACCTGAGCGCCAGTCGGTTTCCGGGCAGCTTCCCCGCGACCAACAGGAGGACAGAGTGCCGACGGAGATCCAAGGCAGCTTCGAGCCGCGTTTCGAGCGCGTAGCCACGGTTCTGGCGGGGCACATCGACGACGGGCTCGATGTCGGCGCGTCGGTGGCGGTCGCGATCGACGGTGAGCTGGTCGTCGATCTGTGGGGAGGTCACCAGGACGCCGAACGCGCACGCCCGTGGGAGCGGGACACGATCGTGAACGTGTTCTCGACCACGAAGACGATGACCGCGCTCTGCGCGCTGATGCTGGCCGACCGCGGCGAGCTCGATCTGCACGCGCCGGTCGCGCGCTACTGGCCCGAGTTCGCCGCCGCCGGAAAGGAGTCGATCGAGGTCCGCCATCTGCTGGGACACACCGCGGGCCTGTCCGGCTGGGACGAGCCTCTGCACTCGATCGACCTCGCCGACTGGGAGCGCTGCACCTCGCTGCTGGCGGCACAGGCGCCGTGGTGGACGCCGGGAACCGCATCCGGCTACCACGCGATCACCCAGGGCTATCTGATCGGCGAGGTGGTCAGGCGCATCACCGGCCTGTCGATCGGGCGGTTCTTCGCGCAAGCCGTCGCGGAGCCCCTGGGCGCGGACTTCCACATCGGGCTGGCCCCCGAGCACGACCGGCGGTTCGCTCCGCTGATCCCGCCTCCGCCGGTCGACCTGGCCGCCGCGGGCTTCTCTGAGCTCGCCGTCAAGAGCCTCACCAATCCACCGGTCACCGGTGACCTGACGCGCGAGGAGTGGTGGCGGCGCGCGGAGATCCCCGCCGCCAACGGACACGGGAACGCCCGCTCGGTGGCCCAGATCCAATCGGTGATCGCCTGCGGCGGCGAAGCCCGCGGGACGCGGCTGCTCTCGAGCGCGGGCGTCGAGGCGCTGTTCGAGGAGCAGTCAAACGGCCAGGACCTCGTGCTCGGTGTGCCGCTGCGCTTCGGGATCGGCTACGGGCTGGCCAGCGAGACGATGCCGATGGGGCCGCGTTCCTGCGCTTGGGGCGGCTACGGCGGGTCGCTCGTGATCAACGACCTGGATGCTCGGATCACCATCGCCTACGTGATGAACCGGATGGAGCCCGGTTTGCTGGGCGACAACCGCGGCGCCTCGCTCGCCATGGCGACGATCGCCGGCCTCGCTGCCGCGTGACCCGGCGATGCCCGCCGGGCCGCCGCGTGACCCGGCGATGCCCGCCGGGCCGCCGCGTGACCCGGCGTCAATGCCCGCCGGGCCGCCCCGTGACCCGGCGTCAATGCCCGCCGGCGGACATCGCCCTCAGTGCGTAGCCGAGCCACTGCGATGCCTCGGCGCGCCACAGCGCCCCTGAGTGGCCGCCGGGATATGTCCTGAACAGATGCCGGATCTGCTCCGCCGTCAGCGCCTCGTCGAAGGACTCGTTGTCGGCCAGGAAGCGCATGTCCTGGCGTCCGACGTAGAACGCGATGAACGTCGGGTACCTGCTCAACCGCGCCTTCAGCCGCGTGCCCCGCGGGACGCGAGCCATCCAATTCGCCGCATCGGAGCCGAGGTCGAGTTGATGCTGCCCGCTCGGATCGGTGGCCTCGAAGTAACCGCTCCACGACTGCACCGCCGCGAACGTGGCGAGATTGCGCAACCCGATGTTGAACGCGCCGTAGCCCCCGGCCGACAGCCCGATCAGCGCCCGTCCGTGGCGGTCGGCGATTGTCCGAAAACGCGTGTCAACGCAATGCGTGACGTCGCGGGCGATCGCCAGCGGCCAGTTCTCTTGGGGCCCCCAATCGAGGTACTCGCGGTCGCTGTCGGCGGCCCGGGCGCCCTGCGGTGCGGCCACGATCGCGGGCGTGGGGCTGCTCGCTAGCGCTCCGGCGACGAACGCGTTCGTCGTGTACGACGCCGGGCCTGCGGGCAGGCCGTGGAGGAAGTAGATCACCGGATAGCGACGCGATCCGTCGCCATAGCCGGCCGGTAGGTAAACCTGCGTCGGGACGCTTGCACCCAGGGCGGAGGATCGGCAGCTGACGGCTACCGACCGAGCTGGTGAGGGCGCGCCGGGCCTCGCGCGCTTGCTCGCGATCACGGCGGCGGCACCCGCGGCAAGAAGCGAC
This sequence comes from uncultured Solirubrobacterales bacterium, assembly GCA_963744755.1. Classification (GTDB taxonomy): domain Bacteria; phylum Actinomycetota; class Thermoleophilia; order Solirubrobacterales; family Solirubrobacteraceae; genus Palsa-465. The sequence continues at coordinate 974,708 of CAVUUS010000001.1, forward strand.
AGAGCGAGAAGGACGACGGCGCCGGCGGTGATCAAGCGTCGGCGGTGCATCGACCGAATTGTCCCATCCGCACAGCGCGAGGCCAAGCCGCAGCCGAGGAGTCGGCGCCCGGACACTTATCCGAGCCTGAGGGTCGCGCGTAAGCTCGGGCCGTGATCGCGATGCGTCGACTGGCCAGCGGAGCGGCGGCTCTCCCGATCCTGCTCGCCGCCCTGCTGAGTGGACTTGGCTGGCTCTATGTGCTCCGCGGGCTCGGTTGGCTGAACGCCGGGCCCAGCGTCGGCGATTCGCTGCCGCTGCTGCAACTGGCCGGATTCGACGCGCAGCCGTTGGCCCGCGTGCTGATCGCCTGGGCGACGGCCGGTCTCCTGACCGGGATTGCGCTGCACCGCTTGGGCCGGCTGCCCCGCGGCGTGCTCGCCGGGGCGCTCGGAGTCGCGCTGCTGCTGTTTGCTTCCCAGGCCTCGTTCGCGCTGGCCCGCAACTTCCGCCTCAGTCAGGTTCTGTTCCAGCGCGCGCCCGGGGCCGGTCCGTGGCTGGAGGGACTGGTGTTCGGCGCGGCGTGCGCCTTACCCCGATCCGGGCGCGGCCGACGGCGTGGCACGGGCGAGATTGCGCTCACCTCGCCCCCGCCCCGCGCCGGCCATCTCCTCCTGAGCCGCAGCGAGCGCCGGGATGCAGCCGAGCACGACGGCGATCGCGAGCACATGGGCCAGAACCGCGGAAACGTCCCGGCCCAATGACTCGCCAAACGCGAGCAGCCCGCAGCCCACCGCGACCAGCGCTGCCAGGGCGTTCATCAACGAGATCGCGCTGACGGCGCTGTCGGCTCGCAGCGCGGCCTGGAAGGCGAGAAAGCCGAAGAACGTCGCCAGCGCCGCGAGCACGGTCCAACCCGAGACCAGCGCGCCGGGACCGTGGAAGCGCCAGTTAACCGAGATCGCCTTGATCGCCGCGTCCGCGACGCCATAGAAGGCTCCCGCGGCGATCGCCCGCGCGGCGGACTTACGCGTCGCCACGGAGGCGGATCCGATCAGCACCACGATCGTCGCCGCGACCAACAGGCGGTCGGTCTGCAGACGGTCGTGGGCTGTCGAATAGGCGATCGGCAGCACGGCCAGAGCCGCCGCGATCAGCAGCACCGCCAGCAGCTGGGTGCGCGAGACCCGATGACCGAAGATGCCGGCGGCCAGCGGCACGGACAGCGCCAGACCGCCCGCGGCGAACGCCTGCACGAGCGACAGGGGAGCGATCGCGACGGCAGCGGTCTGCCCCGCGAATCCAACCCACCCGATGAACTGACCGGCCAGCCAAGAGCGGTTGCGCAGCGAGGCCCGCAGGGTCGCCGCCAGGCCTCCGTCGGCGGTGCCCAGACCGCGGTGCTGGAGCAGGAAGCCGAGGTTGATCAGCGCCGCGGCGACGATGGCCAGGATCAGACCTCCGATCAGCTGGGCGCTGTCGAGGTCACGGCGACGGCCGTGGACCGCTTGGACGCGTAAGCGTCGCGGCGGGTTCGGACGAGCCGGCAGCGCGGACAGGACGTGGCGGGCACGCTGAACGTGGCGGTGGCTCCCGCGGCGGTGACGTGTCGCCGTCGCCAGCGGCCGGCTGACGTCGCGCGAGGCGAGCATCAGCATCTGGGCCATGTGACCGTTCCACAGCTGCCAGTCGTGACCGCCCGGGTAGACGGCATAGCTGGCCCGCGCCCCCGCGGCGTTGAGTGCGCGAGTCATCGCGGCGATCTCGTCCCGCCCGCGGTCGGCGCGGCCGACGAACAGGAAGGCGCGCAGCGGATCCGCGGCGAGCTCGGATCTCAGGCCGCCCACGTACTCGATCGGGCTGTTGGCGGCGAGCTGCGCGGGGCTGGCGTGAGCAAAGACGCCGCTGCGGCTCTGCTTGAAGTAACCCGACCAGACCTCGACAGATCCGAACGCCGCGAGGTGATGAAGCGCGATGTTCAGCGCCCCGTAGGCTCCGGCAGAGAATCCGGCGATCACGCGAGCCTGGCGGCTGGGCATCGTGGCGAAGCGGCTGTCGAGGTTGTGCACGACGTCGAGCACGTAGCTGTCGTAGCGGCCGGCGGTCGTGTTGGCCCATTCCGAATCGGAGAAGGTGCTGCCGCGGATCCGGCCGTCCGGGCACACGAGGATCATCGGCCGGACCTGGTGCCTGCTGATCAGGTTCTCCAGCCGGACGTCGAGATGCGCGATCGACTCGTAGACCTGTGGGCGGCCTGGGCTCCCGTGCAGCAGGAAGAACACCGGGTAGCGTCGCCGCAGCGGGTCATAGCCAGGCGGTAGGACGACGCGGTAATCGGTCTCGCGACCGAGAGCCGGCGAATAGAAGCGGAGGGTCAGCCGTCGCGCCACACCGGCCCGGGGCAGACGGGCGATCGGCGCAAATCCGCGGTGCTGGTAGTACGAATCCAGATAACCGTGCAGGCCGATCCCGCCGACGACTAACCATCCGACCCCGACCAACACCACGATCGGGCGGAAGATCCACGGCGCTTTCAGGACGCGAGCCATCAAGGCGGGCTAGCCCGCGCCCTTGGCCTGCGTGGAGCCGGGTAGTCCGACCGGCAGCTCGCGCCATCCCCGCGAGTGCCGCCGCCGGCGCTCAGGTATATATCCCTCCGCCTGCAGCGTTCGGACGACGGCCCGCGGCAGGCCGGCCGGCGACTCGTAGACCAGGAAGCGCGGGCGCCACTCGGGCGAGAACTTCTCGTTGAAGCGCACCAGTCGTTCCATCTGAAACCGACGGCTGAGCAATGGCAGCATCAGTCGCGTCAGCGTCCGGCAGCCGCGGTCTCCACCGTTCCCGCGGACCAGGTGCGCGAGCCCCGCGTAGTTGAGGCTCACCTCCCTCACATCGTGCTCGCGCGCGTAGCCCAGCGCCCGGCAGACCATCGCCTCGTTGAGCCCGTTCGGCGTCTCGCCGACCCGGCGCATCGTGTCGAGCGAGAGCTTGCCGCGGTGAGAGGCAAATCGCATCACGGCGCGCAGCTCGCCCTCGGGCGAGCGAGCCAGCACGTAGAGGTCGTCCGGGCCGACCTCGGAGCCGAACGTGGCCATCCCCATCGCGAAGCCGAGCACTCGCTTCTGCCGCGCCCTCCAGACTCGCTCGAGCCGGTCGATCTCGGACTCGAGCCCGAGGTCCAACGTCCGCCCCTCTCGGACGAGGATCGACCATCCCCGCCGTCCCACGCGATGGACCGATTGGCGGAGCTTTCGCACCGCCCGCCCCTCGAGCGAGAACCGCGCCGGATCGACGACCGCTTCCTCACCGACGCAGATCGCGCGCAGCCCGAGCTCGGCGTACGCGGCCAGATGCCGGTCCGACGCTCCCCACAGGGCCACGCGCCATCCGCGCTGGGCGGCCAGCTCGAGCAGGCGGGCCAGGACCGGGGCGGCGCAACCCTCGGGGGCGACTGGATCGCCCGAGACGACCGCCGTCTCGCCGACCAGGCGGTAGGCCAGGACGCCCCCGGCGGCAAAGGCCAGCGCCTTGTCCGGCCGCAGCAGGAACGGCGACAGTGAATCCTCTCCGTGACGCGCCACGATCGCGCGCGCCACGCGGTACTCGGGCTCGGTGTGTGCGTCGGCACTCGCGGCCGGACGCAGCAGCGAGCGCAGCGCGAGCACCGAGATCACCGCCGCACACCCGATCAGCACCTCGATCAGCGTGCTCCAGTCCGGGCTCAGATGAACGTGGGCCGCCGAGCTGCGGAGCAGATGCACGGACTGGTGGCGCACCTGCTCGAGCGCATGCCTGGCCTGGACCGGCACCAGCGGCGCCACGATCACCGCGCCGAAGGTCAGCGCCCACATCCCGACCGCTGCCGCGACCACCGCCGGTCGCGGGCGGTTACGGCAGCCGACCGGGAACGCCGGGCGCGCCAGCGCGAGCAGGAGCGAGAACACCGCTTCGACCGACGCCGAGTCGTAGCGGCCCCGGATCAGGTGGAGCAGCGCCAGCGCGCCGATCCCGGCCACGCTCAGGGTCACGGCTGTGCGGGTTCCCCGCCACAGCCGCGGGCTCAGCGCGAGCAACGCCAGGCCGATCAGCACCGAGAGCACGTGCGTGACCGAAGGAAGACCCCCCGCTGCCGCCGAGCCGGCGAGTCGCGGCCGGTCCCGAGCTCCTCCCGCGGACGCGAAGACGACCACGTCGGTCGCGAGTGCCGCCACCGCAAGAGCCGCCGATTGCCGAACGGTCAAGACACGAAACCGAGTAGCGATGAGGGCGAATGTATTTACGCGGATTTGGCGCGCATAAGCGCCGGCCGACGCTCAACGCGTCGTAACCTCTGGCGCATCGTTTCGCAACGCAACGCAAACGAACCACGCAGGCCGGGCGTGCGAGCGTCCGCTAGCCCACGCAGACGCGCCTGACCGCGTTGATCTGCGCCCGCACCGAGGACAGCGTCGAGGCCCGGAGCGTGATGAATTGATCCGGCTGCCCGGCGGGAACGGTGCGGCCGGCCATCATGGCGATCAGCGGCGGGCCTTGATACGGCTCCCGGGCCGGGCAGGCCCGGGCTCTTGCCACCGCGGAGCGGAGCTGCGGACCGGTCAACAGGATCTCCCATGCGGGAGCCGATCCGGCCCGCAGGAAGGGGACCGGGTTGTGCGGTGCGGCGATCAGCGAGATGCTCTGGGCGAGCGTGAAGGCGATCGCCAGCCCGCAGGCAGCCGCGATCATCCGGGATCGGTGAACCGGGCGGGCGGACTGGACGCTTCGTAGGGCGAAGATCGCGCCGCACACCGCGAGCGGAACCAGCGAGGCCTCGACGGGCACGGTGATGTTCAGACCGGTGCCCTGCTTGAAATTGGTCAAGAACGTGACCAGGTTCGCCACGGCCAAACCAGCCATGACTCGCAGTAGCGGCCGGTCCCGAGACTCGTCACGAAACCGCCACAGGGCGGCGCTGCAGACGAGCAGCCCGACCACGTTCCACGCCGACTGGGCCCAGAAGCCCGCGAGCGCGCCCAGCGTTCGCCGCCCGGTCTGCGTCTGAGCCAGGAACGCCTCGCGCCAGAAGTCGCCGCCCGCCAGCACGGTGGTCGCCGCCAGACCTGCCGCCAGCGTGGCCAGCGCCCACACCGCCGTCCGCCGGCGCCCGGCTGAGAGCAGCACGATCGCCACGGCGGGAATCGCCAGCGGCACCTTGATCAGCGGGAGCAGGCCGCAGAGCACCCCGGCCGGGATCGTTCGATTCTCGTTGACGCTCAGCAGCGCCGCGCCGAGCATCACCGGCACGGCGACGAGCTCGGGGGTCAGGGCGCCGTGTTCGTGCACCGCCCACGGGGTGAACAGGATCGCGGCCGGGGTGAGCGCGGCGCCGAGCCGGCTTCCTGTGATCCGGAGCACGACCTGGCCGGCGATCAGCCCGCCCCCGAGTTGCAGACATCCCACGCCCAGTCGCAGCCATTCGACGCCGTCGTGAACCGCCAGCAACGCCGCGCCCGCTAGGAACACGCCGGGCGGCTGAGCCCCGACGATCCGCGTGTATAGATCTCCGCCGTGGAGCATCAGGTGGGCACTGAGCGCGTAGACGCCCTCGCTGTAATCCCAGTAGGTGTTGTAGAGGAGCAGATGCACGGCGACCAGGGTCGCCCCGCCCACCAGCAGCCCAGCCAGCAGCACCTGCCGGCCCGGAGTCAGGGTTGCAGTGGCCGGCATCCGGTCCATTGCACCAGTTCGCGCCCCACTCCGAGGGCCGAGGCGCCCCGAGCCCCGCGGCCGACGCAACCCAGCGCCGCGGTCGCGGCTCAGACGATGCGATTGCGCAGCACGCCGATGCCCTCGATCTCGAGCTCGATCTCGTCCCCGCGCGCGAGCCACCGCCCATCGCCGTGCTCGAGGATGCAGCCGCGCCCGACCGTCCCCGAGCCGATCACGTCACCGGGCAGCAACCCGGGTGTGTTGCGCGCCGCCGCCTCCAGCAGCCGCTCCCAGCCGAAATGCATGCCCCCGGTGCGGGAGTCGGTCCGCAACTCCCCGTTCACGCGCGCGGTCGCGCGGAGGTCGAGGTCGGTGGGCAATTCGTCGGGTGAGACCAGGACCGGGCCGAGCGCGGTGGCAAAGTCCTTGCCTTTCGCGGGGCCGAGGCCGACCTTCATCTCGACCGCCTGGAGGTCTCGGGCCGAGAAGTCGTTCATGATCGTGAACCCCTCCGGTGCTCCGTCAGCGCCAATCACGCAGGCCATCTCGAGCTCGTAGTCGAGTGCCGCCGTGTCCGCGGGCATCGGCACCTCGTCGCCGTCGCGATAGATCGCGGCGGGATTCGAGAAGTAGAAGACTGGGATCTCGTACCAGGCCTCGGGCACCGGCAGCCCCCGGTTCGCGCGGGCATTGCGGACGTGCTCCTCAAAGGCCATGAAGTCGCGCACCGATGGCGGCCGGCGATCGGGATAGGGACGCTTCATCGCACGAACAGGGTCGAGAGCACGACCTCGGTCACCGTCCGAGTCACGCCGTTGGTCGCCCGGATGCGTTCGAGCGCGAGCTCGAGGCCCTTGGTGTCCGGCGCCATCACATGCAGCAGCGCGCTCGCCTCGCCGGCCACCGTGTGGGCCGAGACGACGCCGGGCTCGCGCTCCACCGCTCGCTTGATCGCATCGGCGGGCATGCTGCCCTCGCAGTACAGATCGACGAACGCCTCGGCGTGCCAGCCGAACACCGGGGGGTCGACGATCGCGGTGTAGCCGAGGATCACCCCGTCGCGCTCGAGCCGGTCGACGCGACGTTTGACCGCCGGCGCGGTCAGGTGGACGTGGCGGCCGATGTCCAGGTACGCACGTCGGGCATCCGCGCGGAGAAGCGCAACGATTGTTCGGTCAGTATCGTCCATACGGCGGTACTCAAGCGACTTCACGCAACGAATCGTCATTGTAACTGGGGCACGGACAGCCGATCATTGTCCGAGATGACAACTGACCAGCTCATACGCTCCACTCCGGCCGCCGCCGACATCATGCCCGTGCACGGGATCGACCATCTCGAGCTCTTCGTCGGCAACGCGGCACAGGCCGCCTACTACTACGCGCGTGCCTTCGGCTTCACCGTGACCGCCTACTCCGGCCTGGAGACGGGCAACCGCGACCGCGTCTCGTTCGTGCTCGAGCAGGGCCGGATCCGGCTCGTGCTGACCGGCACGCTGACCGGAGAGGACGAGATCGCCGAACACCACAAGCGCCACGGCGACGGCGTTCAATCGATCGCTCTGAGCGTGCCGGATGCCACGGCTGCCTACGAGCATGCCGTCGCGCACGGCGCCCGCGGACTGCAGACGCCGCATGAGCTCTCCGACGAGAACGGACGCGTCCGGCTCGCGTCGGTGGCGACCTACGGCGAGACCCGGCACGTGTTCGTCGAGCGGGGCGAGTACTCCGGCGCCTTCCTCCCCGGATACGAGGCGCGTGGCAGCGCCCCGCGCGGGCCCGACGGCCTGCTCGTCGGGATCGACCACGTGGTCGGCAACGTCGAGCTGGGGCACATGAACGAGTGGGTCGGCTACTACGAGCGAGTATTCGGGATGACCGAGTTGATCCACTTCTCCGACGAGGCGATCTCGACCGAGTACTCGGCGCTGATGTCCAAGGTGGTCACCGACGGCTCGGGGCGGATCAAGTTCCCGATCAATGAGCCCGCCCAGGGCAAGCGCAAATCCCAGATCGAGGAGTACCTGGACTTCTACCGCGGTGCCGGCGTCCAGCACATCGCGGTGTCGACGACCGACATCGTGGCCACCGTGACCGAGCTCAGCCAGCGCGGAGTCGAGTTCCTGCCGATCCCGGAGTCGTATTACGCCGACGTGCCAGAGCGGATCGGCGAGATCGCCGAGGACGTGGCCGACCTGCAGCGGCTGGGAATCCTGGTCGACCGCGACGACGAGGGCTACCTTCTGCAGATCTTCACCAAGGCCGTCGGCGACCGACCGACCCTGTTCTTCGAGCTGATCGAACGACACGGAGCGCGCGGCTTCGGCGAGGGCAACTTCAAGGCTCTGTTCGAGGCGCTCGAGCGCGAGCAGGAGCGCAGGGGGAACCTGTAGCCGTGCGCTACGAGCGCCGAGGAGAGATCCCCGCCAAGCGGCACGTCGCCTTCCGGGAGAACGGCACGCTGCTCACCGAGGAGGTGATGGGCTTTGAGGGGTTCTCAGGCAACGAGTCGATCCTCTATCACCTCCAGACCCCGTGCCGGGTTACCGGGGTGGGCCCGTTCGCGCCGATCGAGCGCGAGGAGTGGGTCCCCCCGGCGCACACGCACCGCCTGCTGGACTCGCGCGGGATCGAACCGGGCGGGGATCCGGTGCGCGGCCGGCGCCTGCTGATGTTCAACGACGATGTGGAGATCGGGATCTGCGCCCCAACCGAGCCGCAGGACTACTTCTTCCGCAACGGCGAGGGCGACGAGGTGATCTTCGTCCAGGCCGGGTCCGGCGAGCTCGAGACGACCTTCGGAACGCTGCCCTATCGCGAGCACGACTACGTCGTGATCCCGCGCGGCACCACCTACCGGTTCCGGCCCGCGAACGACCAGCTGTGGCTGACCTTCTGCACGCCCGGGGAGATCGAGACGCCCAACCGCTACCGCAACCGCTACGGGCAACTGCTCGAGCACGCTCCCTTCTCGCACCGCGATTTCCACCCACCGGGCGAGCTCGACACCCACCGCGAGCGCGGCGAGTACGACCTGGTCGTGCGCGTCCGGGGCGGCTACCAGCACTTCAAGCTGGACTACCACCCGCTCGACGTCGTGGGCTGGGACGGCTACGTCTACCCGTACACCTTCAACATCGACGACTTCGAGCCCGTGACCGGCCGGGTGCACATGCCCCCGCCGGTGCACCAGACCTTCCAGGGCCCCAACTTCGTGATCTGCTCGTTCTGCCCCCGGATGCTCGACTGGCACCCCGACGCGATCCCGATCCCCTACAACCACTCGAATCTCCAGTCGGAGGAGATGATCTACTACGTCTCCGGCGAGTTTGGGTCGCGCAAGGGGATCGACGTGGGCTCTATCACCTTGCACCCCTCGGGTCTCCCCCACGGCCCGCAGCCCGGCCTGGCCGAGAAGTCGATCGGCACCAAGTTCACGAATGAGCTGGCGGTTATGTGCGACACGTTCAGGCCGCTGCGTCTGACGCCGCTGTGCGAGCGACTCGACGACGGGGCGTACGCACTGTCATGGGCGGCCGATGCGCTCACCGCGAACAACGGCCGGCTCAGCCCCGCCGGCGTGCCGGCGAGCGAGGTGTAGACCGTGTTCGAGGAAGGCCAGCTCTACGCCCCGGTGACCACTGGCGCCGACGGCGAGGTCACAGTCCATCTCGCTGACGATCACCCCGGCTTCGGAGACCCCGAATACCGGTCTCGCCGCAACAAGATCGCCTCGCTCGCGCTCGGCTGGGAGCCTGGACAACCAATACCCCACGTCGATTACACCGACGAGGAGCAATCGGTCTGGCGCACGGTCTGCCGCGAGCTCGCCGCCAAGCATGAGCTCCTGGCCTGCACCGAATATCGCGACGCGATGCGCGAGCTCGCGCTCCCGGTCGATCACATCCCCCAGCTCGACGAGGTCGGCGAGCGGCTGCGCCCGCTGACCGGCTTCGAGTATCACCCGGCGGCGGGGCTGGTCCCGTTCGACGAGTTCTACGGCTCGCTCGCCGACGGTGTGTTCCATTCCACGCAGTACGTGCGCCACCACGCGCGCCCGCTCTACACCCCCGAGCCCGACCTGATCCACGAGGTGATCGGCCACGGCGGCACCCTGGCCAGCCCGCGACTGGCCGAGCTGAACCGCCTGGCCGGACGCGCCGCGCGCCGGCTGCAGACCAAGGCCGGGCGCGAGTTCTTCGCCAAGGTCTTCTGGTTCACGATCGAGTTCGGCGTCGTGCACGAACAGGGCGAGCTGCGCGCCTACGGCGCGGGGCTGCTGTCGTCGTTCGGCGAAATCGACGAGTTCCGCGGGGCCGAGATCCGTCCGCTCGACATCGCCGAGATGGGCGTGCTCGAGTACGACATCACCAAGTACCAGCCAATTCTGTACGTCGCCGACGGGATCGAGCAGCTGCTCGACGTGGTCGGAGGTTTTTTTGCCGAGTGCGATGACTCGGCGCCGCTCCGGTACGCCCGCCCGGGCGCGGCAGCGGCGCACTGATCGAAGCCGACTCCGGTTCCCCAGCTACCTCAGGCAGATCGTGGCCCGGCTGCCCTTCTTCTGGCAGCCCTCCAGCCCGAGGGCGGCGCGGCGAAACGCGCCGAGCGCCGGCTTGGTCGTGAACGTGTTGTTGGCGCCGATGCTCTTCAGACCGGAGAAGTCGAACGGGCGGCCGCCCGGATCCTCGACGGCAGCCCACGTGTAGTAGTCGAAGCCCATCAGCCGGAGCTTGACGCGATAGCGACCGAGCAGCGGCAGCAGCTTGGCGAGCCGGCTGGCCTGCCCGGCCTCGTTGGTCACGAAGTCAAGCCCGGCGTTCTGCGGCGTCTTGCCCGATGAGGAGGGCCAGCTGACCTCGTCGGCGATGATCGGCTTTTTTCGGTCCCCCGCCCTGTCCATCGCGGCCCGGATGCGTCGGAGGATCATGATGACGCCCTGCGGCGTTCGGGTGAACGGATGTGCGGCGGCGACGTCGAACGAGCCGCGGGCACCCGTGACCCGGTAGATCTTGGCCAACTGCCGCCACGAGTAATTTGGCATCCCGGCCAGCACGACCTTGGCACCGGGATCGGCGCGCTTGATTGCCCGGTGCGAGGCGCGCAGCAACGCCACGTAGCCAGCCTGGAACGGCTGGTCGGGCCAGAACGTCGTGATGTTGGGCTCGTTCCAGATCTGCCACATCCGCACCGGAACCACGGGCGAGTTCGTCGCCCAGAAGCTGCCCGTCGGCCCGTAACGATGCACCAGCGCACTGAGGAAGTTCGCGTAGGGCGCGTCCTGGGCAGGGATCGCGTACGCGTTGCTGGGATGCGGCGCGGCGTCCCACGTAGGCGTGTAGAAGACCGTCGGCAATACCGTCAGCCCCCTTTGCGCCGCCAGCCGGACCACCTCGTCCATCTCCGAGAAGCGAGTCGGGACACCGCCGACGTCGACGAACTGGGAGGCGATGCCGGCCGGTACCTCGCTGAAGCTTCGATACGGCTGCGCGTAGGACCAGACGAACGCGACGCGGACGTTCTCAACGCCGCTCGCCACCATCGAGTCGAGCTGCTGCTGGACCTCGCTGACGTTGGAGGGGTTGGGGAACAGTGGGCCATCGATGACTGCACCGACGAAGCCCTGCGGAACTCCTGCGGCGGCCGATCCGCAAACGAGCGCCGTGTAGGCCAGCGCGCAGACGAGCACTCGCCCGAACGCGCTCACCCTCCTGCGCGATTTACGAGCGCCCGGTATGGCCGGCAGGGCTCGCCGCGGAGGCTGGGACACGGCGGTAGGCCGGTGGGGACGCGGATTCCCGGGACGACCGGGAGGATCAGTCGCGACGCCGTCTGACGCGAATATGCGAGCCAAACCTTGGCGCTTCCGGACGGCTTGGTGTTGGCGAATGCCCAGATCGGCTGGTCGCCGCCGGGGGCCGTGATCGTGACCCGGATCCGCGAACCCCTGCGGTAGACGTGACCCTCGTAGTAGAGCGGCACCGTGACCTCGGAGAAGCGGCCCTTCGGCAGCGGCGCCGCATCGGCTTTCGAGAGGCTGGGGACCGGTTCGAGCAGGCTGCTCTTGGCGGGGTCGAGCTTGCGCTCGCTGCTGCGCAGCCATCCGCTCTGGACGAACGTCTCATTCCCGTCCGGGCGTACCTCGGAGATCGTCACCTGTAGGTCGACGCTGGGGGCCGAGGACTTGATCCAAGCCTGAAGCGCCCCACCGCCGACCACCGCCGTATTGGCGCCGAGCGGTGAGGTGACATAGGACAAGGCGCTGCCGGCCGGACTCTGGAGCCATCGGTAGCTCGGCGTCGTGGTCCAGAGGCCGTTCGTGCCCGAACCGGTATCGCCGCTGAAGTCGGTGGCAGGCCGCGCGCGCGGATTCCAGGTGAATCGATCGGAGCCCGCCTTGGCCGCCTTGGCGCTCGAGAGCGCCCCGCCGGCTCGCAGGTACCAGGAACGAGCTCGTGTGCCGGGCAGCGGGAAGTGCGAGAACGACTGCTCGAAGCCCGGCGTCGGCGCGAGCGGAGTCGAGCCTCCGGCACCGTTGTCGAACAGGATCCGGACCGACGGTAGTCGCTGGAACGCGGTCAGCGCGGCGTCATAGCTCGGCTGGCCTTGGATCGGGTCGCTGGGGAGTCCGATACCCGGGATCCCCATGGCGGATTGATAGATCGCGGGGGCGAGCCCGAGGACCGTCGAGGACAGGCGCGGCGCTGCTCGCGCCACGTAGAGCTCGAGGAAGTCGTACCAGCGCGTGAAGGTCGCCGGATCGAGCGAGTCGATGTGGGCGCCGTTGGTGAAAGTGAACCACTTGCGCTGGGTGCCGGTGAAGTGCTGGGCGAGGTCGGCGCAGTGCCCGCCGGTCTGCTCGTCGGTCCACTGACAAGCCAGATATGTGGGGACCCTGATCTTCTTGACGAACGTGATCGGCGCCAAGGGGTCGGCGACCGCCGGAACGTAGTAGCGGTTGGCGTAGGTCTTGGCGATCAGGTTCGCGGCCTCGCCGTGCAGCGCCTGATTGTCCTGGCAGGTTCGATCGCCCTGCTGGATCCGCTTCAGCGCCCACGGCTGGCCCCCGGTGGCCGATGCCGGCTTGGCGTCGTGGACGCGGTCCTTGGCCCACGACAGCGCGAATCCGGTGTTCAGGATCCCGCCCGGATAGAGCGTGGTGGCCGTGTTGTCGATCACCGAAAGCGGCGTGATCGCCGCCAGGCTCGGCGGGTCGCTCGCGGCCACGAACAGCTGGCTGATCCCGCCGTAGGAGATCCCCATCATGCCGACCCGATGGTGCAGGACCCAGGACTGGCGAGCGACGGTTTCGATCACGTCATACCCGTCCAGGCTCTGGAGGGGCTCGAAGTAGTCGAATGCGCCACCCGAGCAGCCCGTGCCCCGCATGTTGACGTCGACGACGGCGAAGCCCAGCAGGTTGGCTATCTGCGAGATCCCGCTCTCCGGGCCCGCGGGGTCGGCGTAGCCGTAGCCGGCGTACTCGATCAGCGTCGGATACGGGCCGGAGCCGCCCGGCACGTGCACGTCGATCGCCAGCCGCGTGCCGTCACGCGTTGTCAGGTATCCGTACCCGCTGGTCGGCAGGCTCTGCTGGTAGATCTTCGTGCTCGGCGGCGCCGAACGCAGCGAGAGCACGGTGACCGGCTTTGATGTAGTCGGTTGGGGAGGCGGCTGGGCGACCCGGTAGCCCGGTCCCGGCGTCACGTGGCGAAACAGGGCCCCGCCCAGCGAGTCGACCCGCTGCGCGGCTACTCGGTGACCGCGCCGGAGCAAAACGACCCGAGCCCCCGGCCGAGCGCCGGTCACGTCGACCTGCGCGACGCTGCCGCGGACCGCGAACGGTCGGCCCCCGGACGCGGCGCGCCCACTCGCACTCGCACTCGCACTCGACACTCGCACTCGCCGCGGCGACTCCCACCGTGAGCAGCGCGAGCGCCGCAACGGCGAGGATCGCGGCCCGCAGGACGCGAACATCGACCGAAACCCTCTTCTCCACACCGACACCATCTCACAAACCGACCGCGAGACGCTGCACCGGCGATCATCCAGGCTCAATCGGGGTAGGTCACGTTTGGTGGCCGCCCGCTCGGTAGGGTGCAGCCCGCAACATCGGCGTGAGAGGAGAGACCGCGCAATGTCAGTGCAACCGTCAGTGCAGCCGGCGGCCCGAGGTCGCAACCCTTACGACGCGACGGGCGTCGAGCGTGGAGCGGATGGGATCGCGCGCTACGTCGGCCGCCCGGATTCGCTGGTACACATGCTGCGGGCCAGCGTGGAGCGCGATCCCGACTCGGCTTCGATCATCGAGGTCGGCGGTGAGCGCGTGAGCTTCGGCGAGCTGTGGGACCGGGCCGCGCGCGTCGCCGGCGGCCTCACAGCCGCCGGCCTGGAGCGCGGCGACCGGGCCGCGATCCGGCTTCCCAACGGCCTCGACTGGGTGCTCGCCTTCTGGGGAGCACAGCTCGCGGGGATCGTCGCGGTTCCGGTCAACACCCGCTTCACCGAATCCGAGGTCGAATACGTCGTGTCGGATTCCGGCGCCCGACATGTGTTCAAACCCGACGAATCCCTACCGGACGGTGATCCCCTGGTGGTCGACGATCTGACGCCGACGGACCTGGCGGCAATCTTCTACACCAGCGGCACGACGGGATTTCCGAAGGGGGCGATGACCTCTCACGCCAACTTCCTGGCCAACATCGAGAACGCCTTCCGCTGCATCGGGGTGGACCGTTCCGAAGGCCCTTCGCTGGCCACGCTGATCAACGTGCCGCTGTTCCATGTCACTGGTTGCAACAGCCAGCTGCTCGTCCTCAACGAGCTGGGCGGCCGCGTCTTCGTCCTCTCCAACGCGCTGGACCTCGAGGGGTTTCTGCGCACGGTCAGCGAGGAGGGCATCCAAATGCTCACCTCGGTTCCGGCGATCTACCACGCGTTGACCCGCCATCCGCTGTTCGCCGAGGCCGATCTGAGCCATGTGCGCTGGGTCTCCTATGGGGGTGCGCCGATCGCCGCCGACGCGGTGCACAAGATCGCCGAGGCGTTCCCGGGCGCGCGAGTCGGAAATGGCTTCGGCTTGACCGAGACCTCCTCGCTCACCTCATATCTGCCCCATGAGGAGGCGGTCGACCACGCGGATTCAGTCGGCTTCGCGATGCCGGTCGTCGACCTCGCCCTGCACGAGCCGGACTCCGAGACCGGCGTGGGCGAGCTCCTCGTGCGCGGGGAGAACGTGGTCCAGGGCTACTGGGGCAAGCCCGAGCCAACCGCGGAGACGTTCGTCGACGGGTGGCTGCACACTGGCGACCTGGCCCGCATCGATGACGACGGCTTGCTCTACATCGTCGACCGCGCGAAGGACATGATCAACCGGGGTGGAGAGAACGTCTATTCAATCGAGGTCGAGGCGGCCCTGACCGGCGCGCCGGGCGTCTCGGAGGTCGCGGTCCTGCCCGTGCCCGACGACATGATGGGCGAGAAGGTCGGTGCGGTGGTCGTGACCACCGACGAGGACGAGCTCGACGTGAATGCGATGCTCGAGCACGCCCGCCGGCGCATCGCCGATTTCAAGATCCCGCAGTACGTCGCCGTCCGCGCGGAGCCGCTGCCGCGCAACCCGGGCGGCAAGGTGCTCAAGAAACAACTTCGTGAAGAGACCGAATGGGGAGATCCACTGCGATGAGTAGCGTCCAGACCGTGGGAGGCGAGCTCGACGCGAGCGAGCTCGGCGTGACCCTGATCCATGAGCACGTCCGCTTCCGCGACGAGGCCGTGGCCGAGAACTGGCCGGGCCGGTACGACGAGCAGGCGGAGTTGGACGCCGCCCTGCAGGCCGTCAACGCCGCGAAGGGACACGGCGTGCAGACGATCGTCGACCCGACCGCGATGTTCGGCGGACGCGATGTTCGTTTCATGAAGCGTGTCGCCGATCAGACCGGCGTGAAGATCGTGCCCTGCACCGGCATCTACACCTATGACTACCTGCCGCATTACTTCGAGAACCGGGACGCCGACCTGATCGCGGCGCACTTCGTCGACGACATCGAGCAGGGAGCGCAGGGCACCGAGATCCGGGCCGCGTTCCTGAAGTGTGCGGCTGATGCCCCGGGGGTGACCGAGCACGTCGAGAAGGTCCATCGCGCGTGTGCTCGCGCCAGCCTGCAGACGGGCGCGCCGATCATGGCGCACTCGATGCCCGCCGCCAACACCGGACCCCGGCAGGTCGAGATCTTCCTGGAGGAAGGAGTCGCACCCGAGAAGATCCAGATCGCACACTGCGGTGACAGCCCCGACGTCGAGTACGTCCAGGGGTTGCTGGACCGCGGCGTCTACGTCGGCCTCGACCGCTACGGGTTGGAGATGTACCGGCCGATGGACGAGCGCAACGCGGTTACCGCCGAGCTGCTCAGGCGCGGGCACGCGGAGCGGCTGATGATCTCCCAGGACTTCTGCGCGTCGATCGATTGGTTTCCCGAGGAGGCACGAGCCCAGATCGAGTCCTCCGGGGGCATCCGCGGGTGGTCTATGACGCTGGTGTTCGAAGAGGTCCTTCCCTGGCTGCGCGAACAGGGGGTGATGGACGACGCCGTCTTTCAGACCGTGTTCGTCGAGAACCCGGCGCGCTGGCTCGGCCGCTAGCGCCTTCGGTCACCGGGCGAGCGCCGGCCAGCGCGGGCTTCTGCGCCGCGTGGCCGTGGCCGTGGCCGTGTGACCGGGTGGCCGGGTGGCCGGATGGCCGGATGGCCCGGTGGCCGGGTGGCTACTGTGGATGGGGTGGGCCAGAATCGTCGTCAGGTCGAGGCGCTGCTGAGCGAAGCCGCTGCCGCGCACGCCAGCCTCATGTCGCATCTCCCGCCCGAGCTGCAGGCGTCGCTGCCGGTCGATGCGCAAGGCCTCACCCGGGCCATCGACCACCTCGCGGCCGCGGCCGGCTTGTCCGCCGGCGAGCGCCGCGCGCTGATCCGTCCCCACGGCGTCAACCCGGCTGTACTGCATGCCCGCGTCTTCGGGGGTGCGCCGTTGGCCCGGGATACCGTGATCGGCTCGTTCGTCGAGGGGGCCCGGGTCCGCGCCGATGCGCTGGCGGCGCTGGCCGACGGCGTAGGCGGTGAGGCGCTCGGCCGCGAGGTCCGGGGGCTACTCGTCGCCCACCCGCCTCCGCTGAGCGCCGACGGACCCGACGTCGTGCCGGCCCTGCGCGCCACCTACGACGCGCAAGAGCGCGCCGCCGTGATGATCGCCGCGAGCCTCGACAACTCCTAGCCGCCAGCCTCGAAAACCCCTCGCCGCCTGCCTCGAAAACCCCTATCCGGACCGCCCCGCTGCGCTTCCGTGGGAGGTCCGGCGCACGCGATCGAGGTCCGTCGTGGCAACTAACGCGCCGGAGAACGGCGCATCGATACACTCCCGGCCCGCGTATTGACATCGATGAAGGGGAACTGACATGTCTCAGCTCGCTGACGGACTCCAGACCGCCTTGCTACACACGGCCGCAAAGCTGCTCACCGCAACGCTGCTCGCCGTCGCGGCAACCACCGCCTCGGCCGCCCCGGCGGGCGCCGCGTCAATCGCGCAGTTCAACCGCGAGACGTACGCCTACACAAGCACGCTCTCGATCGCGCAGGAGGCTCAGCGCTATTCGGTGATGGTGCTGCAGTCCACCGACCACGCGCTGATCCCGCAGCTGAAGGCGGCCAACCCGAATCTCAAGATCCTCGTGTACTCGGATGTGATGGATTCCAATCCGGGGGATCAGGGTTTGACGAAGTGCACGGGCTGGTCGACCGCCAGCGCGCATCCGAGCTGGTTTCTGCTCGATCAGAAAGGTCATCGGATCACCCCGCCGGCGTATCCGAACAACTATCTGATGGATCAGGCCAACCCGAGCTATCAGCAGGCCTGCGCGAGTCATGCCGCGGCGCTGGCCAAGCAGTACGGCTTCGACGGCGTCTGGTTCGACGGGTTTACCGCTTGGATTGGGTGGGCGGTTCCGTCGGGGTTGACGGTGCCGAAGTATCCGACGGCGGCGGCGTGGCAGCCGGCGGTGTATTCGTTGATTTCCTATACGGCGCCGGTGCTCCATGCGCAGCATCTGTTGATGGTGGGCAACATCGGCGGTGCGGTCACCGCGCCGGGTCTGTGGCAGAAGTGGACCACGCCGATGGATGGGTCGGAGGATGAGCAGTTCGCCGATGCGAACTTCACCTATTACTGGTCCAGTCAGATCGCCAATGCCGCCTGGTCTGAGGCCAACCACAAGATCGCGTTGCTGCACTCCCACAGCACCACCGAGGCCGGGAACACCTACGGGCTCGCGTCGATGATGCTCGTCGCGCAGGGAAGCTCGAGCTACTCGACCTCCAACGCCAATACGACGACCTCGGAGCTGTGGTTCCCTGAGTATTCGGTCGCGCAGTCCCTCGGCGCTCCCACCACGGCGTCGACCTTATTGCCCGGCAACGTTTACGCGCGCGCCTTCGCCAGCGGCGTGGTTCTCGTCAATGGCTCGTCGGCGAGCCAGAACGTCACGCTGGCCGGCGGGACCTACACCGGGTCGCAGCTCACCAACGTGACCCACGTCGCGCTGGCGCCGTGGAGCGGCGTGATCCTCCGCAACAACTCGGCCACCACGCCGGGGGCCGCGCTCAACGTAGTGCCCCCGACGATCACGGGCACCGCCGCTTCAGGCCAGACCCTGACCGCGAACAACGGCCTGTGGTCGGCGTCCCCGGCCGCCAGCTACACCTATCAGTGGGAGCGCTGCACGTCGACGAGCGTGAGCACCTGCAGCGTGATCGCGGGGGCAACCGCCGGGACCTACAAGCTCCAGACCGCCGACGTCGGTCGGTACATGGTGGTCCGGGTCACGGGCAGCAACACTAAGGGCGCCCGGAGCGCGTTCAGCGCCCCGACGACGAAGGTGAGCTGACCGGCGCACGGCGGTCGGCTCGACCGTCGCGCGCCGGGCCCGCCGGTCACCTCGACCGTCGGGCGCCGCGAGCCGCGGTCAGCCCGACCGTCGCGCGCGCAAGCCGCGGTCAGCGTGCTACATACCACGGACTATTTGCGTGGTATGTAGCACGCCCCCGGCCAGGCAAGGGCCTCACCCCTTCCTCGTCGCGGTCGTTCGTCAGATCTGGACCGCCCAACTCAGGCCGCCACCGACCCGGACGCGGTGCGACGCCTGAGTCAGCACACGGATTTCGTGACTTTTCTCCGCGACCGCGCTCTTCCCCTGTGCAAACGAGCTACGCCGCCGGCCTTCCCGGCGGCCAGGGAGATATCCATGAGACGACTCTTCATCACCACAGTCGCGCTGGTAGCGGTCCTTTCAATCGGATCCGCCGATGCCTTCGCCCGCGCCAATCATCACCGGGCCCATCACTCGCGATCGCATTCGCGCTCTCACGTCCATCACGCACGGGTCCGGATCGAGCGCTTTGGCGCCTCGAGCACTCCGGCCGCTCCGATCGCCGGCAGCTCCGAGACAGCGGGAACGGTCGACTCGTTCGCCGGCGGCGTCCTAGCCATCAAGCTGGGCGACGGCAGCGTCGTGCGCGGCCGGGTTACTGACCGCACCGAGCTCGAGTGCGAGGCCATGCACGAGGTCGAGATGTTCCATTCACCCGGCGGCAGCGGCCGTGACGACAATGGCGGGAACGGCAGCAATGGCGGCAATGGCAGCAATGGCCGCAACGGCGGCAGCGACGACAACGGCGGGCGCGATCGTCACGACAACGGCGATGACAACGGCGTCGACGGGATGGGCGACGAGGCCCAGAACTGCACCGCTGCGTCCCTGATGCCGGGCGCAGTCGTCCGTGAGGCCGAGCTCAGCGTCTCGAGCACCGGAGCGATTTGGGAGAAGGTCGAGCTGGCGAGCTAGCTCGACTCCCCACCGAGCGTCTGGTCAACCCAGGCGCCCCGCCACCCAGCGGGACCAAGGAGCGGCGGCCGTCCTCGATACGGCCGCCGCTTCGGCGTGACGGTAGGCGCGGATCGGAGGACGGGCGCGCGCGGATCCGAAGACGGTAGGCGCGGACCCGAAGACGGGCGGGCGCGGATCCGGGGACGGGGTCCTACGACCAATGTCCACTTGTCCGCCCCGCACAAGCTGACGACACTTGAACGAGGCGCGGATGCACGTCCACCGCGCGGAGTTTCGTCAATGGGAGGACCAATGACTCGGATCAGACAGGGGGAAGGTCGCTCCGTACAGAGCGTCCTTGACAAGTAATGAGTCCGTGGCTCTCTGATCTCTTCCTCAGCTCACAGTCCGACGAGCGCCTGGTCAGCCTGGCCCGCGAGGGCCATGACCGCGCCTTTGCCGTGATCGTGGAGCGCTACAAGCGACAGCTGCACGCCCACGCCAGGAGGATCGGGCCTGAGGCGCGAGCCGAGGACGTCGTACAGCAGGCGTTCCTGAGCTCGTTTGCGGCATTGCGTGCCGGGGCTGAGGTCTCGCACTTGCGCGGCTGGCTGCACCAGATCGTTCGGAACGCCTCCATTCAGGCCGGCGCCCGCAGTCCCAACGAGGACGAGCTGGACAGCGATTTGTGCGGATCGGCTGGACTCGAGGACGAGGTCGAGCGGCGGATGTTGGCGCTGCAGGCCCTCTCCGAGGTCGCCCGCCTACCCGATCGTCAACGCGATGCATTCGTCGAGACGGCGGTGCAGGGTCGTAGCCGAACCGAGGTCGCGGTGTCGATGGGCCTCTCCGAGGGCGCGGTGCGCCAGTTGGTGCATCGGGCCCGCAACACGGTGCGCACCGCGGTCACGGCTATCACCCCGTATCCGATCACGGAGTACCTGGCCGGCTCTCGCCCCGCCGCGGGTCTGGCCGAGCTGGCGACCGGAGCCGCGTCAGCATCGGCCGGCGGGCTGGTTCTGAAGGCCGGCGCATTCGCCGTCGCGACAGGATTTCTGGCCACAGGGATCGTCCCGTCCAGCGACCATCCTCAGGTTTCCGGCCAGGGTGGGCGAACGCACGCGAGGATGACGCAGTCGGCGTGGCGCTCGCCTGCAACCGCTCAGAGCGCGAGCGCCGGGACGGCCGGCTCCCTGTCATCGAGCGTTGTACGCGTCCGCTTGGGGTCCGGGCCCGCCGGCGGCCAGTCCTCAAACGGCGGCGGCGGACGTGGACGAGGCGGCCGCAGTGGAACCAGCGGCGGCAGCGGCGGAACGAGCGGCTCCGGACGAAGCGGCTCTGGCCGCAGGAGCTCCGGAGGGCCGGGTAGCGGGAGCGCAAGCGGGTCCGGCCCCGGGTCTGGCCGCAGCCCCGGCGGCTCGGGCAGTTCAGGTGGCAACCAGGCGGACTCAGGCCGAGGACCGGGCAGCTCGAGCGGATCATCCGGCAGCGGGTCATCGGGCAGCGGGTCATCGGGCAGCGGGTCATCGGGCGGCGGGTCATCGGGTCGCGGAGGACCAGGGCCCTCATCGCCTGCCGGGGGATCGACGTCGGGTGGCGGGCCCGGAGGCTCGAGCGGAGGAAATACCAGCGGCTCGGGGACCTCGGGGAGCGGGGGGAGCTCAGGCGGTTCCGGCAGCTCGAGCGGTTCCAGCAGCGGGAGCGGCACGAGCGGTTCCAGCAGCGGAAGCGGCTCGAGCGGTTCCAACAGCGCAAGCAGCTCGAGTGGCACCAACAGCGGGAGCGGCACGAGCGGTTCCAGCAGCGGAAGCGGCTCGAGCGGTCGGGGAAGCTCCGGCGGTTCAGGACGCTCAGGCGGCTCGGCAACGCTCAGGCTGAGGTCCGGTCGGCTAGCCCAGCCGCGCGGATCCGGCCGAGATCTTGCCCCTCCAGCACTTTCCGCGTGACCTTTTGAACTTCGCTGTCGGACACTGATGCGACCAGCGCCGCCCCAGGGTCGGGCGGCCACGGAGTCGCTCGAACGCGCCCACGAGGGCGACGCCCGATGATCCGGGTGTTGATCGCCGACGATCACCCGCTCGTGCGCACGGCGCTGGCCAGACTCCTCGGCTGCTTTGAGGACATCAAGGTGGTGGCCGTCGTCGCCGACGGGCGGGATGCCGTGCGCCTGGCCAAGCAGACCAGACCGGAGGTGATGTTGATGGATTTGCACATGCCGAGACTCGATGGGATCTCGGCGATGCTCGAACTGCGGAGCGCCGGATCGCGCGCAGCCATCGTCGTGTTGACCGCGGCCTCCGATCGCGACCGGATTCGCGAAGCCGCGGACGCCGGGGCGTTCAGCTTCCTCCTCAAGGACGCCGATCCCGACGTGATCGTCAGCCGCGTTCGCGCCGCCGCTGCCGCCGCTCGGGCCGGCATCGTCCAAGGGGCCTCGAGCTAAGCCGCTTTGTCTGACCCCGCCGAGGTGGTACGCAGCGAGGGCTCTTATTTCGAACTTGCGAGGTCGCCCGGCTCGAGCAGCGCTTGAGGGGCACGAATCCCGGCGGGGTGTTGGGATGTTAGCTGCCCTATAGGGGTCATAACGTCCCAACGCCCAAGCGACGCAGGCGTGTCGGGATGTTGGTTGCCCTATGGGGGTCATAACGTCCCAACGACCAAGCGGTGCGGGGCGATCCGGCCCCGGCCCGCTCCAGAGAACCGACTCTCTAGTTGGCAAACCCGGCGAGTCAACCGTTCGTATCGACTCAGACGTAATTCTAACGTGGCTCTTCCTGCTTCCTCACAAGCCCCGGCCACGCTCGGGCTCGTCATCTCAAACAAACAAGGAGAGACATGAGGAACATCAGGTCCATGCTCATGACGGGCGCCGCGATCGGAGCCGCTGCGGTTGGTGGCGGGGCGATCGCCAGCGCCGCGACGTCCTCGACGGCTTCGACGTCCTCGACGGCTTCGACGGGTTCGACCCCGAGCAGCACCACCGCGGCGGGTGCGCCGGCCGCCCAGCCCCCGCGGGCTTTCAATGGGCCGGCGCACGGCACCGCCGCGCACGAGAACGCCGAGAAGGCGGTGACGGGCGCCGCGGCCGCGAAGGCTCAGGCGGCCGCGGTCAAGCTGGTGGGCAGCGGCACGGCCGGTGCGGTCACGACCGACATGACCGGCTCGGGCTTTGAGACGACCGTCACGAAGTCCGACGGTAGCAAGGTCGAGGTCCACCTGGACAGCGCCTACAACGCCTTCCAGGGTGGTCCTGGCGGGCACGGCGGATACGGAGGCGGACAAGGCGGATACGGAGGCTGACACACCGCGTGACGAGGGCCGGCACGGCGCCGCGCCCTCGTCACGTTCTGTGGACCCTCGCGCACGGGAGGTGTCCGATATCCCGAACTATGTCCGGGTTATGTAGCACGCCCCCGGCGAGGCGAGCCCCGACCCTTCCTTGCTGCGGTCGGTCGTCAGGCCCCCGCCCGCACATCTCAGGGCCGCCAGGGTCATCCCCTCGACACGCCGTGGCAGCCTGATCCCGCACATCTCAGGGCCGCCAGTGGGGGTCATCCCCGCGACAACGCTGTGGCAGCCTGATCCCGTGCACCTGAGCGATGCGGCACATCAAGCCTGGCCGCCGTTCGTGCTGGTCACCGGTCTGCTGCTGATCGGGATCGTCGCGAACGCCGACGGCCTGTTTGACCAGGTAGGGGGATTGCTCGAGCGGCTGCCGGGAGGTTCGATTGGGCTGTTTGTCGCCGGCGCGCTGGTCGTGGTTGTCGTTACCGCGGTGCTGAACCTGGACACGGCCGTGGTGTTTCTCACTCCCGTGGTGGTGATCGCCGCCCGGCGGCGCGGTCTGGACGAGGAGCCGTTTCTCTACGCGGCGGTGTTCATGGCGAACGCTTCCTCGCTCTATCTGCCTGGCTCGAACCTGACGAACCTGCTCGTTCTCTCCCGTGACCCGGTGTCCGGTGGGGTGTTCGCGGGTCGGCTCCTCGCCCCCGCCGTGGCGGCCACGATCGCCACCGGCGCCGGGCTGCTGCTCTTGTATCGCTCCAGGTTGCGAGGGTCGTCCGGGCCTCGCGCGGGCGATGGCCTCAAGCGGGAAAAAGGTCGGATCGGGATGTTCGCGGCGATAGCGGCTGCGGGGTTGACGCTCGGCCTCCCGCAGCCGGCGCTGCCCGTTTTGGGTGTTGGCCTGGCCGCCGCGGGGATCGAGATCGCGCGCGGACGACTGGCCATCGGCAGCGTGGTCAAGGCAGTCGGACCCGGTGTCCTGTTGGCGCTGTTCCTTGCCAGCGTGGTGCTCGGCGTGCTCGCACGTACGTGGGATGGCCCGGCACAGCTGGTGGCTGGGGCTGGACGCTTCGAGACCGCCTGGATCGGAGCCGGCGCCGCGATCGTCGTGAACAACCTGCCGGCGACGGTGCTGCTCTCGGCGCATAGCCTGCCGCATCCGCGGGCGCTCCTGATCGGGTTGAACATCGGCCCGAATCTCGCGGTCACTGGTTCGCTGTCGGCGTATCTCTGGTTCCGCGCCGCGCGGCAGGTCGGCGCGCGACCCTCGATCAAGGCGTACTCGCGTCGGGGGGTGGTGCTCGGCCCGCTCGCGATCCTCATGGCCCTCGCCGCGACGAGCGTCTTCTCGAGCCCAAGCTGAGCGCTCAACGCGAGTCGATCGGCGCCGGCGACCCGGGCTACCGGGAAGGTTCGGCGAGCCGGAGCCCTCCGCGAATGATGTCGGGGCCGGTGGCGCGGAAGGCGGGCACCAGTTCGCTCGTGACCAGGCCCGTTTCGTCGGTCAGCTCGTCGACGATCGCGAACCACCCGCGAATCCGCTCCGGGGTGTCGACGATGACCGTCACTATCGGGACACGACGCTGTAGCTGCCAGAAGCTATCGCCGTGAGGCTCGTGGTCTCCGTGGTATCCCCAGATCCCGCGGAGGCTGGTGGCCCCTCCGGCTCCGGCCTCCCGGAGCCTGCGGATCAGCTCGTGGTGCAACGGGCGGCCGTGGTGCCGGGATTGCTGCCCGGTGTGGACCATCAGCTTCTGCCAGATCCCGAGTCCGGAGGCGTCCGTCTCCGGAAGATGGCGCGGTTCCCCGAGCCGGTGGCCATCTCGCTTGCAGACCCTCACCCGCTCAAGCGTGATCAGCGGCCGCGCCAGCATGCGCCCCAGCTCCGGCACTACCTCGGCGATCCGCTCCCCGTCGCCCACTGCGATCACCATCAGCGGCACCTGCGCGTTTGCCGCGAAGAACTTCGCGCGCTGACGCACACCGTGGGCGGTGCCGTCGACCCCTAGCAGCACCGTCGCCCCGGCGACGCCAAGCTCGCGCAGCCGGGCGACCAGCGCCTCATAGGCCGGTCGGGTCCCGACCCGCTCTTGGCGGCCGACGTAGACGGTGAGCTTGGTCGCCCCGCACGGCTCGCCCGGCGGCTCGACCGGGTCGATCCGGCCGGTGACCAGCTGCGCGCGCTCGAGCGTGACCAGGCCGTTGAACTGCAAGGCATCGATGTCCGACAGCGCAGCCTCGATCCGTGGGCGCAGGTCGACCGCCACCGACACGATCGGCAGGTCTTCGGAGAGGCTGAGGAGCCGGTCCGTGCGCAGGTGATGCTTGACCCCGAACCCCTCCACGCCGCGCAGGACCAGGCTCGTCTTCAACTCATGGCGGGCGTAGATCTCCGTGAACGCATCGGCCAGGAATCCGCCGTTAGCGCGGTCGCGCTCCCCGAAGTAGATCGTGAGCTTCAGACAATCGTCGTTCACAGCGACACCCCGAGATGCCGTCCGGCCCACGCGGCCGCGACCCCGATTATGAGGCTGGCGGCGAAGTTCGCGATCCCGAATCGCAGTTCGCCATCCTCCCCCAAACGGTGGCTTTCCAGGGTCCAGGTGCTGAACGTCGTGAACCCACCGATCAGACCGGTGCCGGCGATCCGATAGGCATCGGCGTCCAGCGCAAGACCGACCAGCAGCCCGATCACGAACGCCCCCACCACGTTGACCAGCAACGTCCCGTACGGAAACTCGCGTCCCACCCGCACGGAGACCGCGCCGTCGAGCAGCAGCCTGGCGATCGAGCCCACGCCACCGACGCAGCCGACGGCTAGCAGTACGGGCGCGCTCATCGCGTCAGCCGCGCCCGGCGGACGATGTTCGTCGCGATCGCGACCGCAACGAACCCCGCCGTGATGCTCACCAGCGCGTACGCGAGCGCCAACCCAACGAGGTCGCGGTCGAGCATCCGCAACAGTTCGACCTGCATCGTCGAGAACGTCGTCAGTCCGCCACACAGACCCGTCCCGAGCAGCGGCCGGCGGTAGGAGGAGAGCGGCAGCCGCTCCTGCAGCCGGGTGGTCAAATACCCGAGCAGGAAGGCCCCCACGATGTTCACGGCAAAGGTCGCCCAGGGCCACCGCCCGCCGTGGTAGGGGATCGCCTCGGCGAGCTCGGCCCTGGCGATCGTGCCGAGGAACCCGCCGGCGAATACGGCTGCAAGCTCCCGGCGGTCAGCGTGCACCGGCTGCTCTCACCTCAAGACGAGGATCACGCTTCGGACGATCCGCGGGCGGTTGGTCGGCCGACACCCTCCCCGTAATCGTGTACTCCGTGGTCAACGTCGATGACATCCGGGGCGCCGAGGGCGGCAACGGCAGGGTGCGCTTCTTGCGGCGGGGAGGTTGGTGTCGAAGCATTTGGCGTCAACTGGTTTGAGTTGGTTGCGGTACGAGAGGGCAGCTTCCTGCGCGTCGATCCCGAGACGAGGCGCTGGCCCGTCACCGGCCGAGACGGGATTGCTTTCGTCTCGGTCGGCGCGCGCCGTGGATCCTATGAGCCCCACGGACGATTCTGATGCAGTGGCAGTGCCCCGCCGCGACTCGGCCAGGCCTCCAGGTGTTGGAGAACCCGGCCGAGTGCTGTGAAACTCCGCCGCCAACCCCTGCCGCGTGCTGGAATCATCTGGTTTTGTGCTGGCCGGCTCGCGCCCGCAGATCGCAGTGGTATCCGTTTCCCGCCGACCCCTCAGGAGGTTCATGTGCCAGATCCGTCCGTAGATGAGCAGCCGGCTGGGACCGTGAGGCGAGGAGTGTTCCTGGCGCCTTTCGATGAGCTGGTCGATCCCCTCGTGCTGGTCGATTTGGCCAGGCGTGCCGAGGATCGCGGCTGGGATGGCTTTTTCCTGTGGGACCACATCAGGTACCGCGCCCCTGTGCGCGCGGTGGCGGACCCGTGGGTGGCGCTGAGCGCGATCGCCGCCTGCACGCAGCGGCTGAGGCTTGGACCGCTCGTCACCCCGTTATCGCGGCGGCGAATCCAGAAGGTCGCGCGTGAGACCGTGACGCTGGATCACCTCAGCCGAGGGCGCCTCACCCTCGGCGTCGGGCTCGGCGGCGATCGCAATGGCGAGCTCGGCCCATTCGGAGAGGTGGTGGACCCACGCGAGCGCGCGCACCTGCTGGACGATGGCCTGAACCGGCTGACCGAGCTCTGGTCTGGCGAGTTCGAACCCATCCCGCTGCAACATCCCAGAATCCCGGTCTGGGTCGCGGCGGTGTGGCCACATCGCCGGCCGGTTCGCCGCGCGGCCCGGTGGGACGGGCTGTTCCCGATCGATTTACCGAGCCCGGACGCGCTCGCCCAGCTGGCGGAAGAGATCTCGGGCCAGCGCCCGAGCGACCTCGGCGCCTTTGATCTGGTCGTCGAGATCGCACCTGGCGAGAACCCCGCGCCCTGGAAGGCCGCCGGCGCGACCTGGATCCTCACCAGCTTCGGGTTGCAACCCAAGGAAGCCGAAGTGCGCGAGGTTATCGACGCGGGCCCGCGATGAGATCGCCACCACGGCACTCGAGGTCAGGGACGCACACGCTCCCGATGAGTTTTCAACACCGGGGAGGTCATGGCTGCCATGACCACTATGCACATGCTTGTCACCGCCGAGGCCGACATCGCCTACGACGTTCGCGGCCCGCTGCCGACCGCCGACGGACTCCCGACGCTGTTGATGATCGGTCAACCGATGACCGCCAGCGGGTTCGCCACCTTGGCGTCCCTGTTCCCGGAGCGCACGGTGGTCACGTACGACCCGCGCGGCCTCGGCCGCAGCAGCCGCAGAGACCGCCGAGTCGACCATGCGCCCACCGTCCAGGCGGGCGATGTGCACGCCGTCATCGAGGCGCTCGATGCCGGCCCGGTGGAGATGTTCGCGAGCAGCGGAGGCGCTGTGACCGCGCTCGCCCTCGTTGCGGCCTATCCGAACGACGTGATCACGCTGGTCGCCCACGAGCCGCCGCTGATCCCGGTGCTCCCCGATGCCGCCTCGGCCGAGCGCGCCCGCGCCGGCGTTCGCGACGCGTACGAGGCCAGGGGATCGAATGCCGGCATGGCAGCGTTCATCGCGATGACCTCGTGGCGAGGGGAGTTCACCGATGAGTACTTCACCCAGCCCACGCCGGGCCCGGCCGCATTCGGGATGCCGGCCGGCGACGACGGCTCCCGCGACGACCCCCTGCTCTCGGACCGGTCCTGGGCAGTCAGCAGCTATCGCCCCGACGTCGACGCGCTGGCCGCAGCGCCAACGCGCGTCGTGATCGCCGTAGCCGAGGAGTCGCTGAACACGATGACTGGACGTACGGCGGCGGCGACCGCGGATCTGCTCGGTCAGCGCGCGACCGTGTTCCCGAGCCACCACAGCGGCTTCGTCGGCCCGCAGTCCAGATACCCAGGGCAACCCGAGGCCTTCGCGCGCAAACTGCGCGAGGTCCTCGCCGGCGACAGCCGAGAGGAGGGCGACACGGCGCCCCCAGCTACCGCGTCTCTCGGTTGAGACGACTACGTAGCTCGGCGGCCGCGCGCGCGAGCGGCCTGGCGGACCAGGTGGTCGCGCTCGGCGACGTTGGTGGCCCGGCGCGCCGCCTCCGCGTACGCCGTGGCGGCGGCAGGGTTCTCGCCGCCCAGCTCGTGCAGGTGGCCGCGGACGGCGTGCCAGCGGTGCCGCTCGCCGATCACCTCACGCAATCGGTCGGTCTCGCGCAGCCCGGCGCCGGCGCCGAGGACGTGCCCGACCGCGACCGCGCGCCCGAGCACTGCCGCGGGGTCCTGGCGCACCGGGTCGTCGGTGAGGGCGACGAGATCGTCGTACCAGGCGAGGATCTGCGGCCAGTCCGTCTCCTCGGCGCTCGCCGCGTCGTCGTGGAGAGCGGCGATCGCGGCCTCGACCTGGTAGCGGCCAGGTCGCCGCTGCTCCGTCTGCATGGCCAACGCAGACTGCAGCACGCGCACGCCCTCGGCGATCTCACGGGTATCCCACCGGCCGCGGTCCTGCCGGTCGAGCGTGACGATGCGACCCTCGGGGTCGAGTCGCGCCGGGAGGCGCGCGTGGTTGAGCAGCATCAGCGCGAGCAGCCCGCGCGCCTCCGGTTCCTCGGTGGCGAGGGTGAGTTGGCGGGCGAGCCGGATCGCCTCGCCGGCTAGGTCGACCCGATCCGCGTGGCCGGCCGTATAGATGAGGTAGAGCACGCGCAGCACGACGGCGAGATCGCCCGGCTGGTCCAGCCGGCGCCCGCGGACTGTGCGCTTGGCGCGGCTGATCCGCTGCGCCATCGTCGCCTCGGGCACGTAGAAGGCGTCGGCGATCTCCCGCGTGGTGAGGCCGCCGACGGCGCGGAGGGTCAGCGCCACCTGCGACGCGGGCGCGAGGTCGGGGTGACAGCAGCAGAAGAGCAGGAAGAGGGTGTCGTCGCCCTCCTCCGTCACCGCGGGCCGCGGCTCCGGCCACCCGGCGCCCGTCTCCTCGCGGCGCTGGCGGGCGGCCTCGCTGCGGCGGGCGTCCACGAGCCGCCGCGTCGCGACCGTGGTCAGCCACGCGGTCGGGTCGCGCGGCGGGTGCTCGGGCCAGACCCGGAGCGCCTCCAGCAGCGCCTCCTGGAGCGCGTCCTCGGCGGCGTCGAAGTCCTCCCCCCGGCGGACCAGGCCTGCGAGCACCCGCGGGACGAGAGCGCGCAGGGCGCCCTCGTCCAGCTGCCCGGTCGGCTCATCGATCACGCCGGATCAGTCCTCCGACGGCGCCTCGGACATGATCTCCCGGACGTCGATCCACTCGTACAGGGGCTCCCCGCGAGGGCCGGGCTCGGAGGAGACGTACGCGGCGAGCTCGAGCGCGCGCTCGCGGGACTCGACGTCGATCATGTACCAGCCCGCGATCAGGTCGCTGGTCTCCGGCAGCGGGCCGTCAGTGGTGACCGGCGCGGCGTCCGGTCCGCCGTAGCGCACCCAGGTGCGCACCGGCGTCAGCGCCTGCGCGTCCACGTACTCGCCCGTCTCCTGCAGCAGCTCGCTGACGTGCCTCTGGAAGGCAATGTGCGCCTCCACGTCCTCTGGCGCCCACTGGTCCATCGGCGGGAAGGGATGGTGCGGCTCCGGGCCGCCGCGGTAGTGCTTGAGAAGCAGGAACTTGGGCATCGTCGTCTCCTGGTGTCGTGAGCCGCGCCCGTCGAGGGTGGGCTGGCCTCTACCTGGTGAGCGGAGCCGGTCAGAGCTTCTCGACATGAAACCACTTCTCCAGAAGATTCCTGACCGAAATCATCGCTCAGCGCCCGTTGCTCTGGCCCGCGTCCGGAAGCGAGAGAATCCCCGGGTCCGAAAGTCACGGCGGCAGGGATAGCTCGTTAGTGGCGTTCCCGCGGAGACGCGATCGGGATCCCCGCTGGTCCCGGCCATCAGCTCGATCAGACTAGGTGCTTGGCGTCGTCCCCGTCGTCATGCGCTCGCGGACACTCGGAATGGCTCGGGCCAGGCGCGCGATGCCGTTCTCGATTGTCCGCTCCGTGAGGTTCGAGTACCCAAAGATCAGCCCACCGCGCGGCGCCGGCGAGAGCCCGTAGGGAGACACGCCTGCGACGGCGACTCCCTCGTCGGCAGCCGCCGTGATCACCGTCGCCTCGTCGAGATCCGGGGGCAACCAAGCCACCAGATGCAACCCGGCGGCGATTCCGGCCGGCTCCAGCTCGGGCAGGTGTTTCGCCAGGGCTGCCAGAAGTGCGTCGCGACGGGAGCGATAAATAGGTCGCATGCGCCGCAGATGGCGGTCGAACTCGCCTCGGGAGAGGAAGTCAGCGAAGGTCAACTGGTCAAGGATGGGGGAGCCACGGTCGGCCAGAAGCTTGGCCTGTACGAACGGCTCGATCAGCTCCCGGGGCAGGATCAGCCAGCCGAGCCGGAACCCTGGCGCCAGGGTCTTGCTCGCGGTCCCCGCGTAGACGACCCTGTCAGGATCCAGGCCCTGCATGGCGCCGACCGGGGCGCGGTCGTAGCGATATTCGGCGTCGTAGTCGTCCTCGAGGACCAGCGCGCCCGTCCGCTGCGCCCACAGGAGCACCGCGGCGCGCGCCTCAGGCGAGAGCACACCTCCGGTCGGCCACTGGTGCGACGGCGTGAGGACGAGGACGTCGGCGTCCAGCTCGCTGACGGCGTCCACGCGCACGCCATCGTCGGCCACCGGCACCCCGACCACGGCCATGCCGAGCGCCTCGGCAATGGGACGGGCGTCGTCGGAGGCCGACGGGTCCTCGACGGCCAGCGTTGTGGCGCCTTGGGCCGCCAGCACTCCCATCAGCAGTGACACCGCCTGCGCGTAGCCGTTGGTGATCACGATCGCCTCGGGTTCGGCGTTGGTCCCCCGCACACGGTTGAGGTACGCGGCGAGCGCCGTGCGCAGCTCAACCGCTCCTCGGCCGTCGAGATAGCCGAGACGCTCGTCGGCGGCCTCGGTGAGGACGCGGCGCACCGAGCGCAGCCAGGCGGCCCGCGGGAACGCCGCGAGGTTGCCGCGGCCGTAGCCGAAGTCGACAACCGGGCGACGCGGGCTCAGCGCAGCCGGGCCACGTGGGCTCGGCGCAGCCGGTCGACGTGGGCTCGGCGCAGCCGGCCGTTGCAGCCGCGGTGCGGTCGCCGGCGGTGCCGCCGTAGGCGCGGGCGCGACCTGCGTGTAGCCGCCGCTGCGGCTCGTCAGGTATCCCTCGGCGACGAGCTGCGCATAGGCCTCGACGATGACACCGCGTGAGACGCCGAGCTCGGACGCCAGGGCGCGGGTCGGCGGTAGCGCGATGCCGGCCGGGAGGATCCCTGAGCGGATCCGCTCGCGGATGGACGCCTCGATCTGGCGGTGCAGCGCCTCCCCCCCGTCGCGGTTCAGGTGGACCACCAGCTCCGAGACCGGCGACAAATTGGTCCTCGAAACCGCCACAAGAATGGACCTTATCAAGAGGACCGATTCCTGGGAGCCTGTGCCCATGACCACCGCAGCGCAGTTCCCCACCATGATCGCTCGCCCTTCGCACTTCGATGGCCGGCTGCTCGCCCCCGGCGCCCCCGGGTACGACCACGCCCGGGCCGTCTGGAACGGGATGATCGACCACCGCCCGGCACTGATCGCCCAGTGCGCCTCCGTCGAAGATGTCGCCACCGCGGTGCGCACCGCCCGTGAGTGTGGGCTGGAGATCGGCGTGCGGTGCGGCGGCCACAACATCGCCGGCCTCGCCGTTCCGCACGGCGGCCTCATGATCGACCTCACCGGACTGGATGAGGTCAGCGTCGATCCAGTGACGTTGCGCGCCCGGGTGCAGGGCGGCGCGATGCTCGGCGCCCTGGACCGCGCCACCCAGGAGTTTGGCCTGGCTACAACGGCCGGCAACGTGTCGCACACGGGAGTCGGCGGGTTGACGCTGGGCGGCGGCATGGGCTGGCTGGCGCGCCAGCATGGCCTTACCTGCGACAACGTCGTGTCCTACACCGTCGTCACCGCGGACGGCGAAGTCGTGCTCGCATCCGCCGATGAGCATCCCGACCTCTTCTGGGGCCTGCGCGGCGGTGGCGGCAACTTCGGAATCGTCGTCGAGTTCGAGTTTCGCCTCCACCCAGTGGGCACGCGGACCCTCGTCGCGGACCTCACGTTCCCACTCGATCGCGCCGCCGTAGCGCTGCGCGGCTGGCGCGACCTGGCCGAGGATGCCCCGCGCCAGGCCACCATGACCGCCCAGATCTCCGGCGACACAGTCACCCTCGGATACGTGTGGGTCGGCAATCCGGAAGCAGGCCGGACACTGCTCCCCGCACTGCGCTCCATCGGCGCACCGAACGGCGAGGTGGTGCGCGAGCTCTCCTATCTGGCGCTACAGACGCGCGACGACAGCTCCGAGGGCTACTCGTACCGGCGCTACTGGAAGGGCCACTACCTCCCCGGGCTGTCCGACACCGCCATCGGGGCGCTCCTGGACCGCGATCCGGCGGACGCCACCCTGCCCGGCGTGAGCCTCCAGGCCTACGGGGGCGCGATCGCCGACATCGGCGATGACGCTTCGGCGTTCAGCCATCGCCGCACGCGCTTCGAGTACGTCGCCGGCGTGAAGTGGACCGACCCGGACGAGGACAGCCTGCGCATGGGCGCCGCGCGCGAGGCGGCCGCGAAGATCGATCCGTTCGCCGCGGGCGCCTACGTCAACGCGCTCAGTGACGAGGGCGCCGCGGGCGTGCGGCGTGCCTACTCCGACGCCAAGCGCGCGCGCCTGACCGCGCTCAAGGACGCCTACGATCCGGACAACGTCTTCCACCTCAACCACAACATCGTCCCCAGCGGAGGGTGACGGGGACGGCGCTCAGGAACGCCGGTGTCCCGACTTGCTCAGGCGTCCCGCGTGACCATGGTTGCCTGGTCGCCCGCGGGGTTTGGCTCGGCATAGCGGTGGTGAAGGCTCAGGGGATTGCCGGCTGGGTCGCTGAAGATCGCCTGGTGGCAGACGCCGGAGTCGAACGGCTCGGTGTGAAATCTGACCCCGGCCGCGAGCAGGCGTTCTCGCGCGGCCGCGACGTCGGCGACGCGCAGGGCAATCGGCAGGCTGTTCGGCGAGAAGGTCGCGCCGAAAGCGTCGCTCTGCATGACCGCGAGCGTGAGGTTGCCGGCCTGGAACTCAGCGCCGGGCCTCTGGCCGTAGCGGGCAATGCGCGGCAGGCCGAGCACTTCGCCGTAGAAGCGGCAGCTCGCGTCGAAGTCGTCCGTCGGGATCGCGACGAAGTCGGTCCCGAGGATCAGCGGTGCGCCGTCGGGCATGTCGAGTCTCCTCTCGCTTAGTTGGCTCTGTGGATCGAGCTTGCGACCTGCTCGAGCAGGTCGAGCGCGTCTTGGAGGCCGGCCTCCATGCCGGAGGCGATGATCGCGTCGCGCGACGACTTGCTGGTGGCCTGAATCAGAATCGCGAGCTTCGTGCGCCCCTCCACTTCGGTGAAGGTCGAGGTGTTCACGGTTGCCGCCTCCCGTTCGGAGACGCCTTCAGGGAGGCCCTCGAACAGCTCGGTCGACACGATCCTCCTGCCGGGGACGATCTCGCGGTATTCGCCGTGGAAGCCGACCTCGGTTCCGCCGTCGGTGACCATCACGTAGCGCCAGGAGCCCCCGATTCGCAGGTCGATCTCCACCGCGGTGACCTCGCCGCGGTTTGCGTGCCACCACCGCCTCACCAGCTCCGGCTCGGTGAACGCGCGATACACGAGGTGCGCGGGCGCGTCGAACTCCCGCTCGATCAGGATCTGCTCATCGGTCGGGAGCGTGACCCTCGCCTTCGTTCTACCGGTCGCGGCTTGCATCGTCTGCCTCCTGTTGCCTGAGTTCGTCGAGGACTTCATCGAGCGCCTCGAAGCGGTCCGTCCACGTCTGCTCATAGGCCTTCACCCAGTCGTGGATCGGCTTCAGCGCTTGGCCGTTGAGCCGGTAGAGCCGCTGCCGGCCGTTGTCGCGAACTGACACGGCTCCAACCTCTCGAAGCACGCGCAGGTGCTTGGAAACTTGCGGTTGAGCGAGACCGAGCAGCTCGACGAGCTCGCCGACGGGCCGCTCGGCGCCGGCGACCAGATCGAGGATCTGACGCCGCCGCGGCTCGGCCACCGCGTTGAACGCATCGGTCGTGGTTGCGGCTCTCGCCATGGAGCAATCATATACCTATATGAGCATATATCAAGAATCGGCTCCGCCAACCCGATGCCGCGGCAGGCGGTCCCGATCTGGACACGGTGCTCGCGACGATCGCTGAGACGTTCATGCGGTTCGAGGTCGCCGCGGCAGCTCTCACCCTCTATGTGGCGTCCGTGCCATCGAGCCCTAGGTTCTCGCGCGTCAGGCGGAAGCCGAGCGAGCGGCTCGCACCAAGCCGCTCGTAGTACCCCTCGGTCCGAGTGCGGATGTCAAGCTGCAGGCCTCCCGCGCGCTCGAGGCCTTGGCGCAGCAGTCTGGATCCCAGCCCTGCTCCACGCGAGTTCCGGTCGACGAGAAGCATCGAGACGTGGGCCTGAATGAGGCCATCCGATTGGACCTGGATCGCACCGACGAGATGCCCTCCCGCGATCGCAACCAGGGTCGTCACGCCTGGCGCGGTCAGCGCGCCGTGGGTCCGTTCGACAGCGTCCGCGTACTCGGTCCAGCCCTCCGCAGCCACGAGTGCGATCAGCCGGTCTAGGTGGGCTCGCGTGAACGGTTCAATCGAGATCTCGGTCATGAAGTCGGGGATCGTCTAGCCGATCCGCTCAGCCAGGGACACGATGATCCCCTCAGGCCCGCGCACGTAGGCCATGCGCCAGATGTTCTCGTGCTGACCGATGCCGCCGACCAGGCCGTATCCGTCCGCGGCCAGCCGGTCGACCGTCGCCTGCAGGTCGTCGACCTCGAACGCCACGTTGCGCAGCCCCAGCTCGTTGGCCATCGCGGCGGGCGACCCTGGCTGGTGCTCCGGCTCGACGAAGCTCGACAGCTCCAGCCCGGGACCACCATCCGGCGGCCGCAGCATCACGATGTGACTGCGGGAGCCGGGGATGCCGATGACGGTGTCCACGAACTCGCCCTCCACGAACGTCCGGCCGTCGACCTCGAGGCCCAGCCCGACGAAGAACGCCGTCACCGTGTCGAGGTCCGCGACGGTGATGCCGACATGGTCGAAACGTCGTATGTGCGCCATGAGTACGTCCTCCGGGATCTGGTGGTCGTGAGCCGCGTCTGTCGAGGCCCGTCAACTGGTGAGCGGAGCCGGGCGGCGCTTCTCGACATGAAATCACCCAGGAACTTCGCAAAGCCCACGCCCAGTAGCGCCGACCAGCGGCGACGGTCCCCCTCGGGGGCACCGCCGTTCAGCTGCTGAGCAGCGAGTGCACAGTTAGTTACCCGTGCGGTAAGGAACTGTGCGTCCGCTATTCATTCTTTCTTCCCTGCAGTCCTCCCGGCATGCGGGAGGAACTGCAGGTCAGCCGGTTACGGGGTGATGTCGGAGAGCCGTTTCAGCCAGCCGGCGGGCTCGGTCTGAGCCCGGTATCCCCCGACCAAGGTCGAGCGGGCGGTTCCCGGACGGCCGAGCAGGAAGCCCTGCCCGAGTTCGTAGCCGAAGGACCGCAGCAAGGCGAGCTGCTCATCGGTCTCGATCCCGGTGCCGACGATCTGCAGCTCGAGGGCGTCGCAGAGTTCCTTGGTCGTGCGTAGGAAAGCCGCGTCCGGCGGGTTGCCTGGGGCACGATCGACGAAGCCTCGCGAGATCTTGACAAGATCAAGCGGCAGTGAGCGAAGGTAGCCGAGCCGAGCCGTGCCGGCGCCGAAGTCGTCGACGGCGAGCCGCACGCCGCATTCTCGTAGGCGTTTGAGCCGCAGTGCGACCGCATCGAGGTCGCTCAGAATCGAACCCTCGGTGACCTCGAGGACCAGCAGTTCCGGGGGGAGTCCGGTCCGCTCCAGCTGCTGCGTGATCCGATCCGGGAGACGGTCGTCGGCCAGCTCGACAGCGGATAGGTTGATGTGGACGCGGAGGCTGTCGCCACCGCTGCCAGCGCCGAGCCAATCCCGGCCTTGACGGCACGCTTCGGCCAGAACGACGTCGCCGATCGCGGGCATCAGCCCCGCTTCGATCGCCAGCGAGAGGAAGTCCGAGGCGGCAAGAACACGTCCGTAGCTACGCTGCCAGCGCACGAGCGCCTCGGCAGCGATCACGCGGCCGTCGGTCAGCGACACCATCGGCTGGAACTCGACCACCAGCTGAGCCTTGTCTAGTGCTCGCTCCAGGTCGGAGCGTAGGCTGTGGCGCTCGAGGGCAGCCCCCTGCATCCCGGGCTCATAGACGGCGTGACCTCCCCGGCCGGTGCGTTTGGCCTGATGCATCGCGATGTCCGCGGCGCCGAGAACCTCGTCGGCTCGGTCATAGCCGGCCCGTCCGGCGGCGATGCCGATCGAGGCCTTGAGCGCGACGTGACGTCGGGCCGCCGCGTCGGATCCGGCGACCGCTTTCCCGAGCCGGACGGCGACGGCGATGCCGGCCTTCTCGGGATCGTCGGTGTCGCGCAGGAGGACTCCGAACTCATCGCCATCGAGACGTGCGACGAGATCTCCGTTCAACACGCACCCGCGAAGTCGCTCGGCGACGCTGGTGAGGACTTCGTCGCCGGCCTCGAGCCCGAGTGTGTCGTTGACCTGGCTGAAGTCGTCGAGGTCGACGACGAGCACGGTCACCGCGCCACCCTGTCGGTCGAGCGCGGCTCGGAGCTGGGCGGTGAAGCGCGCGCGGTTGGCGAGACCGGTGAGGGGATCGTGCGAGGCGTGCTGCTCGAGTCGTTCCTGTAGCTCGTGCAGCCGCCACACCGCCTGCTCGACGCGATCGAACTGCAGGGCCACGCTCATGTTCGTGGCGAACGCGCCGAGCAGCGTGACGTCGGCCTGGTCGAAGGTCCGTGCGACCCCGACGCGGTCGGCGAGCACGATCGCGCCGATTGCCTCACGGTCGCCCGGCAGCGGCGCCACCATCGCCACCCGAACGTCGAGCTCCTGGAGGTAGCGCTCCAGAGCAGCAGACCGGTTCGGCCGCTCGAGGATGATCGCCGGCGAGTCGGGGTTGAGCAGATCAGCGAGGGCGGAGACGAGCCCTGGATCGACAGGTGTGTACGCGTTCGTGTCGTCCGCCTTCGGCGCGGAGAGCCGGAGCGGCATGCTCGCGTCCGACGAGAAGAGCAGGAGCTCAGCTCGCTCCACGCGGAAGGCGTCCTGTGCCCGGACCAGCAGGTCGTCGAGCCCCGCCACGACATCCGATGCCCGGGTCAGAGTCCGGGTCGCCTCGTACAGGAACTCGAGCCGCTCGCGTCGCTGATGCTCATCGAGGTAGGCGCGGTAGGCAAGGTAGGCGAGGCCGGCGGGGATGAGCATCAGCGGAACGGCCTCGGATTGCTTGAGGATGATCGTCGCCGCGGCCAGCGCCAGCGCTGTGTTTGTGACGGTCAGGACCAGGTCCATGCCGAACATCTGTCTCAGCATGCCCTTCGTCAGCTGGCCCTCGGACAGCGTGATGGCGAGGCTGATGAGAGCGACAGAGACGAGCGCGCCCGCCTCCACAGACAGCAGCACGATCAGCCATAGAGCTGGCGAGATCGTGTGCACGCTTCCGGTCAGGGCGTGGGTGATCGTCAGAGCCACGCAGGTCGCGAGAGCGAGCTGCGCCAGGTTGAAGACGATCTTGAGCGGAGGCAGGTGCCGGTCCATGAGCCAGGGCACGATCGAGCCGAGTAGCGCCCCGATCAGCAGGGCGGGACCGCCGGCGAAGATCAGCCCGAGCACCATCGGGATGTCCGCGAGGGTGAAAGAATGCGCGCTCCGCCGGAAGTGGAGGTGTACGACCGCCCGCTCGCAGGCGGCAAAACCCAGAGCGAGGGCCCACCAGGGGAGGTGAGGGCGACTCAGTGGATGAAGGTTGCGCGTGTGAACAGCGAAGACGGCAGCGGCGATGAGCAGCACGACGACCGCGACGATCCAGACAAGCCCTTCGGATCGGCGTCCAGTCTCAGTAGTTGCCATGTTTCAGAACCCTGCCGGAGCTGTATGTCAAGATAGAAGTGTAATGGGGGTTTCGCCGATGCACACCAGGCGGGGCATCCGGGCAGGCTTGGTTGCCTTTGTCCTGGCTGTGATGGTCTGGGTCCCTGCGGCCGCCGATGCTCGCACGCCGTCGACGGCAGCTCGCACGGGCGGGGTCGATCCGGCGCTGCGACAGCTTTCGAATACCGCTCCTGGCAGGCATATCGTCGCCATTGTCCAGTTCCTGCCTGGCGTGTCAAAGCGGCGGGCGCTCGCGGTGGTACGCGCCCATGGCGGCAGGGGCACCACGCCGCTGGCGATGATCCACGGCGTAGCGGCGCGGATGACCGCGCGGCAAGCCCGCGCGCTCGCTCGTCTGCGGATCGTTCACGCCGTGTCGGTGAACACCCGGATCAAGACGCAGTCGCTCAGCTTCGCTCCGGCGAAGCTCGCCACCTGGTTCAACCACGACGCCGCCACGGAGAACCTGTGGGGCCAGTACACCGGTGCCGGGATCGGGGTGGCCGTGATCGATTCGGGCATCCAGGGCAACCTGCCCGACTTCAGTGTCTCGCAGACCAACAGCGGCTCGCGAGTGATCGCTTCGGCGGTCGTCAATCCGTACGCGACAAGCGCGGGCGATCCCTACGGTCACGGCACGATGGTCGCCGGCGCGCTCGGCGCCGACGGCGGCGTCCGGCCCTCCGGCGACCCGTTGTTCGGCCGGTACGCGGGGGCGGCTCCAAACGCCAACATCGTCTCGATCAAGGTCGGCGACGACCAAGGCAACGCCACCGTGCTCGACGTCCTCTACGGGATTCAATTCGCGATCGATAACAAGGCCGCCAACAACATCCGCGTCATCAACCTCTCGCTGCAGTCCAACAGCGCCCAGTCCTACACGATCGACCCGCTCGATGCCGCGGTTGAGGCGGCGTGGTTCGACGGCATCGTGGTCGTCACGGCGGCAGGGAACCGCGGCGGCACAGCCAACCCGGCCAGCTACGCCCCAGCCAACGATCCGTACGCGATCACCGTGGGAGCGGTCGGCGATGACCAGACCATCCAGCACATGGTCCAGGTACTTCAGGCCCAGGACCACTTGAAGGAGCAGGCGCTGACCAACCCGGTCCAGCGGCAGGCGCAGGCGGCCAGCGATGCGCAGCAGGAGCACGTCCTGCAGGCTTCGGCCGGTCTCCCGGCGCCATGGTCGAGCGGGGGTGTCACGCAGGACGGCGTTGCCAAGCCGGACATCTACGCACCCGGTCGGTACATCGTCTCCGACCTGGCGCCGGGGAGCACCCTCGCGGCGGAGTGCCCGTCGTGCACCGTCGGCGGCCAGTACATCATGGCGAGCGGGACGTCCCTGGCTGCGCCGATCGTGTCCGGTGCCGTCGCGGACATCCTCCAGGCGCACCCAAATTGGACTCCGAACATGGTCAAGGGAGCGTTGATCCATACCGGAACCGCTCCCCCTGGGTATCCCGGCGGGAGCACGGGCGTGCTCAACGCCGCCGCGGCGAACAGCGCCTCGGCCGCCAAGCTCATCTCGAACGCCGGCTTGACGCCGAGTTCGCTCGTGGTCACAACGACCGGCGGGGATCCGAGCTGGTCGGGGTGGAGCCGCTCGAGCTGGAGCGCGGCGCAGGCCGCGCTCAGCGCCCCATGGGCGCGCTCGAGCTGGAGCTGCACATGTTCGCGCACCGCGAGCGGCGCAATCGACCCCACACGTTCGAGCTGGAGCACGAGCGCGTGGACGTTGTTCTTCGAGCCGCTGTGACCGTCTCAGCCGGTGGAATCGCCTTGA
Source organism: uncultured Solirubrobacterales bacterium (assembly GCA_963744755.1). Taxonomy (GTDB): domain Bacteria; phylum Actinomycetota; class Thermoleophilia; order Solirubrobacterales; family Solirubrobacteraceae; genus Palsa-465. Next base: position 1,014,906 of record CAVUUS010000001.1, read on the forward strand.
CGCGCGACGGCCAGCGCGCGACCTTTTAGCGCGAGCCAGAACTCGATCCGGTCCTCGGCTGCCTCGAGGTCACGCCCGGTCAGTTCCTCGATCCGCTTGATCCGATAGCGCAGCGTGTGGCGGTGACAGAAGAGCCGTCGAGAGGCGCGCTCCCACTGGCCGTTCTCCTCGAGGAACACCTGCAACGAGTGGGTGAGCTCGCCGCCATAGCGGCCGTCGGCGGCCTCGACCGGACCCAGCACGGACTCGCAGAATCGGTCGAGCGCGGCGGGATCCTGGAGCGAGAGCAACAGCTGCGTCGAACCCAGATCACGGTAGGTCGCGACGCCGGCCGCAGCTCCGGAACCATGTGACGAGACCGCCGATGCGTCGAGCGCGGCGCGCGCCTCCTGGAGACTGCGACCGATCTCGCTTGCGGGCCCGGCCCGTCCTGCGGCGACCCGAAGGACGATCCCGAGCTCGGCGGTGAGGCCGGCCCGGATCCGGCCCGCGAGGGAGAACAGGTCCTCATCTTCCAGTGACGGGACCAACGCCCACGCCAGCGCGCCGCTGGCCGCCACCAGGCCCGCCGCCGACTCACGCCGAAGTCCCGCCGCCAGCGCTGTGGCGAGATGCGCCGCCTCCGCGGCGGCCGCGGAGGAGGCTGCGACGAGGACCGCGCCCGCCCCGTGCGCGAGACCGAACGGCGCGAGCCGTTCCACGAGCCTGTCCCCAGTTACCTCCCCACGGACCACTGCGTCGAGCAGCTCGCCGGCGCGTTGACGCCGGGACTCCTCGGCCAGCACCAGGCGGCGGAGCTCCAGCGCGACGATCGTCACCGCGCGGTCGAGCGTCAGCCGGTCGAAATCGGTGAACTCGGCGCCCGGCTTGACTGCCACGAGCCACGCGTCGGCCGGCCCGGATGAGTCGGCATCGATGCTGGCGCCGGCCCGGCGGACCCGGATCGGGAAGGCCATACTCTGGAGGCCGCGGTCGCTGTGGCTGAGGGTGAGCGCCCACGTCTGCCCTCGGCGTGTGCGAGCCCCGAGCTCAGCCCGGAGCGAACGAAGCACCGATGCGGGCAGCGGAGCACGCGCAGCGCGCTGGATCACGGGCTCCCCGTTGCCCTCCATGACGATGACGTTGGCCACCAGGGCGCGTGTGAGCGTATCGATCAGGGTGTCTAGGCCGCGCTCGGAGAAGACGATCTGCTCGAGCGCATCCTGTGTGTCGAGCACCCGTTGCAGCAGACTGGGATCGGCGTCGGCCAGCTGCACGAGCGCGGCGTCCGTGATCGTCGTAAACGGCACCGAGCTTGGAACCTCGAAGACGAGGAATCCGCTGGCGGCGGCCGCATCGAGCAGTGCCAGCGGGACGGCGTCGTGGTTGCTGCTGAGTCCGAGACCGAGGCCGGCCAGCGCCTTCTCACGCAACCGAGCGACGAACTCGCGCTGGGTCCGAGCGCTCCCGAGCTGCGTCCCCGTCGTGAGCAGCAGCTCGCCGCCCCACAGCCACGGCGTGGGATCGAGCAGCTCTGAGACATGAACTCGCCGCACGGGAGCGTCGAGGCTCGCGTCCCCGCAGAGGACCCGAACGTCAACGCCTCCCAACAGCTCCCGCACCGTCAGCATCGTTGAAACGATTCTGACAGCGCGTTCCACTAGATGCGAGCAAATCGGCGAAAGACGCGGTGGCCGACTTTTCCCTGCGAACTTTGTCCCGCGTGTCCAAACCTCACCAAAACGGCCGAAATCGACCCCGATCCGGCACCTAAGCTCGGGTCCAGCGCAGGTCCTCAGAACAGACCGCGCGCCCCTGCAGAGCCGTCCGGCTCGCGGAGCGCGCTGAGAAAGGGGCAGATATGCACGACGGACCAGCTCGGCGGTCGAGGCTCTCGTGGCGCGGTTTCGCGATCACGCTGGCACTGGCGGGGCTTCTGGCGGCGTCGCTCGCCGCCACCGGGTCGGCAGCACCTCCAGGTGGACCGACCCTGACGAAGGCAAATGACGCCAACCACGACGGGGTGTTCACGGCCGTCGAGAACGTGCCCAAGAACGTCACCTACCCGTGGACGGTGACCTATCAGCTGACCATCTTCGGCGGGACGGCACCCGGACCGCTCGGACCGTTCCATCACATCACCTCGATCACCGACAGCACCACCAGCAATCTCGGGTCCTGCCAGGCCCTGGTCGGAACCAACATCAACAACAACCAGACCAAGACCTGCACGTACAGCGTGACGCTCAACGGACCCAGCAGCGCACCGCTCGTCAACCAGGCAAAGCTCGTCTACGACAACGCCGGGGCCGACGTCAACAGCAACGCATCGACCGTCAACTTCCCGTCGATGTCGCTGACCAAGTCCTCGACGACCACGCTGATCACAGCCGCCGGCCAAGTCGTGCCGTACAGCTACGTGATCACCAACACCGGAACGGTGACGCTGACCGGCATCACGTTGTCGGACAACAAAACCGATACGCCGCCGGTGTGCCCGGCCACCACGCTCGCCGTGGGGGCGGCCATGACCTGCACCGGGCAGCACACAGTCACGCAGGCGGAGTTCCAGGCCGGAGGGAACCTGGTCAACGTCGCCACGGCGACCTCGAACGAGGCGCCAAACCGGACGGCCACGCTGAGCATCCCGATGCAGGCGCCGTGTCCGGCCAATCCTCCCAAGGTCAACGTCCGCTGGCACTACAGCGCCAACGGGACCTCGGGTTCGTGGAGCGGGACCGGCGGGGCGCAGTGCGGCCAGACGATCACGCTCGGGCCGCAGGCAATGGAGGGCAACCTCCAGGTCACCCCGGGCACGGTGATCAAGGCCGGGTATAGCTTCACACTGCCCGGCAACCACAGTCCGTTCACCGTGTCATTCAGCGGCGGCAAGGTCGTGTTCGCGGTCCACTGCGTGTCGGGAGCGACTCCATCGCAGCCGACGTTCACGATCTCCCTGCCGAACCAGAGCTACTCGGTCATCGATTCCAACTGGTATCCGAGCGGCAACCAGAGCAGCTCGCTCGTCTACCAAGGTTCGATCGCGGCACCGGACCTGTGCGCCGGCGGGAAGCTGAGACTGGACCAGGGCGGCACCTTCTCCGCCTTCGTGACGATCCACTGATCAGGGGGGGTCGCGGGCGCGCCCATATGTCCGGGCGCGCCCGCGGTGGCGCTCGTGCCGGTCGACCGCCGCCGGCCAACGCGCAAGGTCATCATTCCGATCGTGCGCGTCGACGCCGTGCCGAGCATGGATGCAATTGTCAGCCGCAGACGCACTTTCCGCGCAACTCAGGTGCGTGACTACGGACGGCGGGAGTCGCGCCGTTGGATGAAGGCAGGTGTTGCGTTCCTGGGCGATCGTCGCCGATCGTTTGCGGTCGGAGGACGGCGTGGTTTGATACGCGGCGATGCGAGTGGCGGTGATGGGATCAGGAGGCCTTGGCGGCTACTTTGGTGCGCTGCTGGCGAAGGGCGGCAGCGACGTCAGCTTCATCGCACGTGGAGCTCACCTTGACGCGATGCGGCGCGACGGACTTCGTGTCGAGGGCGGCCCTGAACCGTTTCATCTGGAGCACGTTCATGCGACCGATGACGCTGGTGAGATCGGCTCCGTGGATCTGGTGATGGTGTGCGTGAAGCTGTGGGACACGGACGCTGCGCTGCGGCAGCTGAGGCCGCTCGTCGGGCGTGATACGGCAATGGTCTCGTTTCAGAATGGCGTCTTGAAGGACTCGATGCTGCGAGCGGCTTGCGATGATTCGCAGCTCATCGGCGGTGTCGCGTACGTCGCTACTACCGTGTCCGAGCCGGGGGTGATTCGCCGCACAGGGCCCCTGCAACGATTGATCGTGGGCGAGTTCGACGGCCGCCGGTCCGAACGCGTTGAGGCGTTTCACGCGGCGGCGCTGGCGGGCGGGATCGATGCGGAGGTCAGCGCCGACATCCGACGGGCAATGTGGGAGAAGTTCGTATTCCTTGTCGGGCTATCGGCGACCACGACGACGATGCGCCTCCCGATCGGGCCGATCCGCGAGAACCCACAGTCGCGTGCGCTGTTGTTGGATCTGATGCGGGAGGTGGTCGCGGTCGGGCGCGCCCACGGGGTGCCGCTACCCGAGGACTATGCCGAGCAGCGGCTCGAATTCGGCGATGGCGTGTCGGCGGAGATGACCTCGTCGATGCATCACGACCTCGAGCGCGGCAACCGGCTGGAGGTCCGCTGGCTTTCTGGGGGTGTCGTCGAGCTTGGCAAGGAGGTCGGCGTCGAGACGCCGCTGAATCGTGCCGTGGCCGACATCCTGTCTGTCCACGCCAACGGCCGCTCGGATCACTGAGGCGGTGAGACAGGCAGCTTGGGCGCCTCATCGACGGTCAACCGGAACACGTCAGGGCGCGCGTAGTGGCCGGTCACGTCGAGGTCGAACTTGCCCCGGGCGATCTCATCGAGGTCGATATCGGCGAACAGGATCTCCTCGCCGTCCCGGGCTGGTCCGGCGAGCACCTCGCCGAGAGGACTGATGACGCAACTACCGCCGGTGCTCAAGACGTCGTCGGGCTCCTTCGCGAGCGCGTTGGGAATGTCCGCGGGAAAGTCGCTGCGCCGGGTGAACTGGTTGCAGGCAAGCACGAAGCAGCGGCCCTCGAGCGCGACGTGGCGCATCGTTGACAGCCAGCTCTCGCGGCCATCGGCGGTCGGCGCGCAATAGATCTGAATACCCTTGGCGTACATCGCCATCCGCAGCAGCGGCATGTAGTTCTCCCAGCAGATCACGGCACCCATCCGGCCGAGCGGAGTGTCGAACACGGGCATCGTCGACCCGTCCCCGAACCCCCACACGAGCCGCTCGGCCGCCGTCGGCATCAGCTTGCGATGCTTGCCGAGATAACCATCGGGCGAGAAGAACAACGCCGTGCAATACAGCGTCCCACCGTCGCGCTCAACCACGCCGATCACCACGTGCAGCGAGTTCTCGGCGGCGATCCCGGCCAAACGATCAACCGCCGGGCCCGGTACATCCACCGAGGCATCGAAGTAGCGCCGGAACTGATCCCGGCCCTCGGCCGTACGGTCCCCGACCACCGTCCCGAACGTGATCCCACGCGGATACCCCGGCAGGAACGCCTCGGGAAACACCACCAAAGCCGCGCCGGCCCCGCTCGCCTCGCCCGCCAGCCGGGCGACCTTATCCAAGCCCCGCTCAAGATCGAAGCCCACCGCGGCCGCCTGTATGACGGCTACCTTGAAGCAACCCATAGTGTGCGCATCATCACCGCCCGCACATTCTGGGTCAACACACGCGCGCATCCGCCGTAGTCGCGGGCATCCAAGAGAAGAGCGCCTCGCAGTTGACGCGTACTCTGGAGCGGCAGGTAACAATCGCCGAGTTGGGGACACGGCCCTGGACACGGCCTAGCCGAGCGCGGGCGAGATCACCAGCGTCTGCTTTCCGCATTGCGGGGAAGGTTGGGGGGCAGCGGGCGACTCGTTCCGCAAGCAGAGCAGGGCTCGCGCCGGTCACGGGCGGCTCGATGGACGGTGCAATGCCGCTCCACGCTGCGAGCGGTGGGCAGGCGACCGGTAATCGGGCGGGAGCACACATAGGCGATGCGCGGTATAAGGCGCGACCTGGATCAATGCCAACAAGGGAGGTCAGCATGAGCACCATCGACGGGGAGATGGTCTTGGCCCACTTCATCGTTTCAGATGATGTAGAGCGTTCCCGCCGCTTCTACACCGAGGTACTTGGCGGCAAGACAGTCGTCTCGGGCGAGCTGGATGACGAGGTGACGTACGTCGCGTTAGCGAACAGCTGGATCATCATCAACGTCGGAGGAGGTCCGACGGAAGACAAGCCGACCGTCACGCTTGAGACGCCGCCCGATCCAGATCGGGTGAGCAGCTTCCTCAACATCCGGGTTGCTGACATCCAAGCCGCCTACGCCCAGTGGACCGCGCGGGGCGCCCAATTCCTGACGCCGCCGAAGCGGCACGAGACCGAGCTGCGCTGCTACATCCGCGATCCCGACGGCTACTTGATTGAGGTGGGTCAGACGATCCTGCCTAGAGGTTGGCGACCACCGTCTTGACCACGTGTGCGGGAGCGCCGTCTGCGTACGGCCTTCGCGTCGCCGTCGCCGGTCTGCCGCATCGGCCGCTCATAGATCGAGCACGATGTCGCCGTGTGGCTGTGAGCAACAGATGAGCGCGCTGCCGTCAGCGGGCGGCTCCACGGGATCAGGGCTGTAGCCGAGCTCACCGGCGATCAGCGTCGTTTCGCAGGTGTGGCAGACGCCGGTGCGGCACGACCAACGGACGGGTACGTCGCATGCTTCGGCGAGCTCGAGCAGACTGCTGTAATCGCTGCTCCACGGGACGGCCAGGTTGCTGCGGGCGAACTGGATCGTTGGGCCGTCTGCCGGTTGGCCGGCGGGTGGGTGGGGCGTCTGCGCGGGCGTTGCGGCGATGCCCGGCGTCACGGCCGGCTCGGGTCCAAACGGTTCGGTGTGGATGCGTGAGGCGTCGATTCCCATCGCCGCGAGACCGGCGCTTATCTCCTCCATGAAAGGCGCGGGCCCGCACAGGTACGCCTGGGCATCGCGGGGCGGCTCGAGTTCGGCGAGCGCCGACGCGGTCAGGCGCCCGGCGCTGTCGAAGTCACGGCCTTTGCGGTCATTCGGGCCGGGACGGCTGTAGTACACGTGGGTATGTATGTTGCGAAGCGAGGCGAAAAGACTGCGGGCCTCGGCGGCGAACGGGTGCTCGCGACTGTTGCGTGCGCCGTGCAGCCACCAGATCTCGCGCTCGGACTGCTCCTCCGCCAGCGCCTGGAGCATTGCGAGAACCGGGGTGGCACCGATCCCGGCGCTGATCAGCAGCACGGGCGCAGGCGTGCGGTCGAGGATGAAGGTGCCGCGCGACGCTGCGACCTCAAGCTGGTCGCCGACGGCGAGCCGCGTGTGCAGATAGCCGCTGGCCGCGCCGACGGGTTCGTGCTTGACGGCAATCCGGTAGTAGCCGGCATCGGGCGGACCGGAGAGCGAGTAGTTGCGGAGCACCGACCTCTGCTCCTTGTCGGACTGGACTCGCAGCGTTAGCCACTGACCAGGGCGAGCGGCGGGTAGCGGTGCGCCCTCGGGGTCCTCGAGGCGGATGGAGATCACCGAGTCGCTTTCACGGATGATTGCGGTGACGTTCAGCGGACGGAAGCCGGGCCAGGCGGGAGGCGGGCTCGTCACCGCGAGCCCGGCGTTGCCGCCACCGGGGTCTTCGTCCAGCAGAGCTTGGAACGACGCGTGCCAGCCAGGGCTGAGGGCCGGGATCCGGAGCGCTCGCAACAGTTGCTGGCGCGAGTGCCCGGGCAGGTAGAGCAGCGCGTCGGCTTCAGCGACCAGCATCAGTTCAGGGCCGGAAGCAAGCTTGATGATCTCGTCCCCCGCCTGTACCTCCCCCTCCTCGAGCACGCGGAAGTAGAAGCCCGGGCGGTGGCGTGAAACGAGCAAGGCGGGAATCCGCGGATCGTTCATGCGGATCCCAACGCGGTAGCAGGTGACCCGGGGTTGCGTTACCTCGAAGGTCGCGGTGCCGATCTGGTAGCGGTCGCCGATGCAGACCTCGTCATCGCCAAGTCCGTCGACGGTGAAGTTCTCGCCGAACTGTCCATGGACGAAGTCATTTCGGCCCAGCTCGCATTCCCAGTACCGATAGGAATCCATCTGATAGACGAACACCGCGCGCTGCTCGCCGCCGTGCCCCGACCGATCGCCCTGACCGTCGCCCTCGATGTTCAGCTTGCCGACCCGGCGGCGACCGCTGACAGGCTCCTTGAAGACGCCCGTATAGACGTTCCTCCCCTGCCAGGGCACGTTCTTCGGCATGCCGACGTTGACCGATACCAATGTGCCCACGGACGGGGCGACGGGCTGGGACGACGTGGGCTGATGCGGCTTAGAACGCACGCTTGCGCGGCTGCCGGGGCTGGATCTTCGACGCCTCGGGTCGGGCATCACTCGCGGGCGGCTCTGGCGGCACCGCGGTGCTAAGCATGGTGAGACGACGGCCTCGACTGAGGGGCTCGCCTGTTCCATCCGTGAAACGGCGAGTAGTCGCCCGCATCCCACGCTTGGTGGAGCCCGGGCTTGCTCAGATCCCAGTCGTCGCGCACCTCGCGCGTCACGGTCCGCAGGTCGTGCCAGAGATCCGCGAACGAGGGACGTCCCCAGAACCAGTAGCCGTTGTAGATGGTGTGAATGACCAGCCCGGGCTTGAGCACGAGGGTGTGGGGGATCATCGGGTCGTGTTCGGGGTCGGTGTACTCCTGGATGTCGAGGTCCTTCTGGACCGTCCGCTCCGGGTTTGAGAGGAAGGGCCATTGAGCGCCGGTCGACGCGCGGAACTCCTGACTGGCGTGGTGGGTGTCGGTCGAGATGGTGGCGATCTGGGTGTAGGCCACGGCGATCTTGGGGTAGTTGGCGGCGAGCTCAAGGTGCTGCTGGTGCTCTTTGGGGCAATAGTGCCCGCGCGCGAGCGTGAGGATCAGGGGGTCGTCGCCCTGGATCTCGCTGAGCTTTCGAGGCGCGTTCTCGTGATCGGGCAGCTCGTAGTCGGGGAAGGCGCCGCCGGGGGCGATGTCGCTGCGCATCGTGTGCTCCTGTCTATGGTTGACGAGTAACGCCGGTATGCGAGTTGCTGGGGATTGACCACCCGATCGTCCAGGCACCGATCGCCGCTGATCCCCGGCTGCTTGGCGCGGTCTCAACTGCCGGCGCCCCTCGGCACCATGGGGCTGTGGTGGGTCGACGGCGCCGGAGAGCTGGTTAGCCAAGCCGCAGCGCTGACCGATCGTCCGTTTGGCGGCAACTTCGCTCTCACCTCCGATCAGCACCGTCGTGTCGATTACGCCCTTTCTGCTGGTCTGCGGGTCGTGTCATTCATCTTTGGCGATCCCGAGAGCTACGTCAACCCGGTGCATGACGCCGGAGGGCTAGTCATCCACGCGGTCGGCAGCGCCGAGGAAGCCCGGCGCGCGGTCGGGTGTGGAGTGGACATCATCGTTGCGCAGGGCTGGGAGGCCGGCGGCCACGTCTCGCGGCACTCAGTCCAACGCGATGTCCGCGTCGACGCGCGTCGGCCCGCGCACCGCCTCGATCTCTGGGAGCGCGAACCGGCCGCGACCCTTGACTTCGGGTCGACTGAGAGCGAGAGTGGACATGACCCGATCGGGAGCGTCCTCGGCCGTCGAGCGGCCGAGGGGCGACCAGGAAGGAGGCTCGTGATGCCTCCGAGTAGCGCAGGCTCCGTAGCGTCGTCGGACGCGTCGTTGTTGCCGCGGATTGCGCGGGTCGACCGGACCGCGTCGCCGTGTGGCGGCACCGATTCTTGGAGGCTGAGATGAGCAGCGTGGACGTGAGCAGCCAGAGCGCGACCGGCAGTCCGCCGGTCAACCCCGGAGAGATGAGGCTCGAGGTCGTGGTCCTGCCCGTCTCGGATGTCGATCGGGCGAAGCGTTTCTACGAGTCACTCGGGTGGCGGCTCGACGCCGACCTCGCCGTCGATGACGGCTACAGGGTGGTGCAGCTGACCCCGCCGGGGTCCAGTTGCTCGATCATCTTCGGGGACGGGGTCACGTCAGCTCCGCCCGGCTCGTGCGAGGGTCTGCAGCTCTCGGTGTACGACATCGAGGAGGCCCGTGCTGACCTCGCCGGGCGCGGGGTCGACGTCAGCGAGCCGTTCCACGACGTGACCGGGATCTTCCATCACTCAGAGGGCCGCGGACGCGTCAGCGGGCCGGCTCCAGGACATGCCGATTACGGCTCGTTCGCCGCCTTTAGCGATCCGGACGGGAACGGCTGGCTGCTCCAGGAGATCAAAGCGCGGCTGCCAGGCCGCTGAGAGGAGAGAGCGATGGCCACGACGTACGAGTCTGTGGGCGATCTCGCAGAGGCCCTAAGGCGGGCGGCCCAGGCACATGGCAAGCACGAGGAGCGGACCGGTGAGGAGGACCCGCGCTGGCCGGACTGGTACGCGCTCTACATGGTGCGCGAGCGGGCCGGCGAGGAGCTGCCGACATGAACAGCGAGTACGACGTGATCGTGCTCGGCGCTGGCTCGCCGGGCGAGCACTGCGCGGGCGCTCTGGCCGAGGGCGGCCTGCGCGTGGCCATCGTGGAGCGCGAGCTCGTCGGAGGGGAGTGCTCGTACTGGGCGTGCATCCCGTCGAAGACGCTGCTGCGGCCGGGCGAGGCGGTCCACGGGGCACGCGAGGCGGCCGCGACCGCCGAGGTCGACGTCGAGGCCGCGCTTGCCTGGCGCGACTTCATGGTTTCGGACCACTCGGACACCGCGGCGGCGCGCTGGCTATCCGATAACGGCATCGATCTCCTACGCGGCACCGGCCGGCTCGCCGGCCCCGGCGTCGTCGAGGTCGACGGGGTGCGCCACACGGCCGACCACGTGGTCCTCGCGAACGGAGCCGATCCAGTCGTTCCGCCCGTCCCGGGCCTTCGCGAGCTCGACGGAGTCTGGACCAACCGCGAGGCGACCTCGATGAAAGCCATTCCGAGCCGACTGCTCATTCTGGGCGGAGGGCCGGTCGGGGTGGAAATGGCGCAGGCGGTGCGCCGGCTCGGGGGCGAGGCGGTGGTCATCGACATGGCCGAGCACCTGCTCGCCCGGGAGCCAATGCCACTGGGGCAGGCCCTCGGCGAGGTTCTACGACGCGAAGGCATCGAGCTCGTCCTGTCGGCCAACGCGACGGCCGCGCGACGCGATGACGCGGGGTATGTGCTCGAGATCGACGATGGGCAAGAGCTACGCGGCGACCGGCTGCTCGTCGCCACGGGCCGGCGTCCTCGTGTGCAGGGGATCGGCCTCGAGACGGTCGGCGTGGAACCGGATGCTCACGGCGTTCCCGTGGACGCGCATCTGCGTGCCGCGGAACGTCTGTGGGCGATCGGGGACGTCAACGGCCTCTGGCCGCTGACCCACGTAGGCAAGTACCAGGGCGACATCGTCGCCGCCAATATCCTCGGGGAGTCTCGAAAGGCTAACTACGAGGCCGTCCCGCGGGTGGTCTACACCGACCCGCAAGCCGCGGCCGTAGGGGCTGCCGCCGGTCGCTTCAGCGCCACGGTCCCGGTGTCGGAGGTCGCTAAGACCGCCACCTACACGCGCGCCTACGCCGATGACAACGGCTTCCTGGCCCTCCTCAGCGACGGGGAGCGGCTGACCGGCGCGTACGCCCTTGGCCCGGAGGCAGGCGAATGGCTGCAGCAAGCCACGCTGGCGATCCGGGCCCACATCCCACTCGATGTGCTCGCCGACACGATTCAGCCGTTCCCCACGTTCTCGGAGATCTACGTCGCCGCACTCAAGGCGCTTCGGCACGAGATCGCGACCGCGCACAAGCCGATCGGCGCCCACCCGCCCATGGCGAGCTGACCGAGCCCAGCGGTGGTGATCTAAGAGACCTACGTCGTCACGTGAGCCACGACTCGACGTCACCGCGGGTCGCGATCGTGACCGGCGCATCGCAAGGGATCGGCGCGGGTCTCACGTCCGGATTCCGTGCTGCTGGGTACGCCGTCGTAGGCACCGCGCGCTCGATGCCTCGCTCCGACGAGCCCGACCTCCTGGCGGTGGACGGTGACATCACAAACGCCGAAACAGCCCAGCGTGTCGTAGACCGCGCGCTCGAGCGGTTCGGGCGGATCGACAGCCTGATCAACAACGCGGGAGTCTTCATCGGCAAGCCGTTCACCGACTACAGCGTGGACGACTACGCCGGGATCACAGCAGTGAACCTAGCCGGGTTCTTTCACATCACCCAACGCGCCATCAGGCAGATGGTTACGCAGGGAAGCGGTCACGTCGTCAACATCTCAACCAGCCTTGTCGATCACGCCGACAGCACCAGACCGTCCGCGCTCGCGGCCCTCACCAAGGGCGGACTCGCGGCCGTGGCCCGCTCGCTCGCCATCGAATACGCGTCACGCGGCGTGCGATGCAACTCGGTCGCCCTCGGGGTCATCAAGACCCCGATGCACGACCCCGCGTCCTACGCGGGCATGGCCGGTCCCGTAGGGCGGGTCGGAGAGATAAGCGACGTCGTCGACGCGGTCCTCTATCTCGAGCGCGCCACATTTGTCACCGGCGAGACGCTGCATATCGACGGCGGTCAAGCTGCCGGACACTGACGCATGGACCCCAGGGAGGGCTTTAGTTACGTGCATCGAGCGGCGGGTCGGCGTCATCGTAGATGCGGGCCGCAGCGAGCCGACCGCTCTGACCCCGCACGTAGACCGCCACCCCGGCCCCCGGCGGAAGCTCGGTCTTGCCCCACCGCACGACGTTGTACTCCAGCGCGCAAGCGCGCCCGTCGTCGATGAGCGCGCAGCGTTCCAGCGGGATACCGCCGCCGTTCGAGAACAACTGTTGATAGAAGGAGCGCAGGCCCTCTGGCCCCCTGTGGACGTACTGGCCGCCGGCCGGCTCGCGGGCAGATCCGTCCGGTTCGAACGCCGCCAGGATCGCGTCGACGTCGCCGGCCGCGAGCGCACGCTGATACTCGGCCACGATGTCCGGCTCGCGCAGCTCCGGATCGGGCTGTAGCAGCGGCGGGCGATTCGCGTGACGGCCGGTCAGCGGCCAGCTGCTGGAATAGATGCGCAACTCGTCGATTCGTCCGTCGGCCTCGCGGTCTGCGACGATCGCGACGGGAAGATCCGCTCGCCCTGTCTCGCCATCGAGGTGTAAGACCACCTCCTCAAAGCCGCGTCGCTCGGTCACAACGTGCGCGACATCCTCAACCGTGACGTTGCGCCGAGCTATCCAAGCGGTCAGGTCGATGACGAACGCCTCGAACGCTCGGGTGCCCTTGACCCGCCCGCGCACGGGATCGTGCAACTCGGGCGGCCCGGCGAAGGATTCGACCAGCGCATCTGGCTCCCCGGCCATCAAGCCATCGAAGTAGGGGACCGCCACGAGCTCGTTCAGCTGCCACTTGTCCTCAAGGCGCGCGCGTACGGGCGCAGAGAACAGCTCGGGGACGAACGGCATCCGACAAGCGTCCCACATCCCACCTAGCGAGGCCCGAATTTCAGTGCCATCGAGATAGCTTATGGGCCGCGCTCGAGCTTGCACTCGCGGCCCGGCCGCGGGCGGGAGATTGCAAGTCGAACGGCACTACCGGTTGCTCAGCCCACCAGGCATGCACTGAGATTGAACTTGTGCGCTAAGGCGTTGCCGGTGACGGCGAGCCGCTGTCCGGCTGTGAGCCAGGTGTTGAAGGCCGCTGACAGCTCGGCGGCCGAGCCGACGGCTCCGAGCTGAAACCGCAGCTGCTTGATCGAAGCTTCCTCGGAGGCTTCGATCCGGTCCGCTTCGGCGGCATCGGCCCGGATCGACACTGGCACCGAAATCCGGTCCTGGCGCGCCTTGAAGTGCCTGTCTACGGCGAGCATCCGCGCCAGGTAGGCATCGAGCAACTTCCTGATCTTCGGGAGGCCCTCCTGAGCAATTCCCGCATAGGTGATGTGGATGCCACCGAGCCGGGCGACCGCTGCGCGCTTACCCGCGCATAGCTGGTTCGTGGCGGTCTGCCACGTCGAGACGCCCGAGCTGGCGGTCGCGCCCGTGCGGGCAGCCGTGGGGGTGCTGACCGGTTGGGTGCCGACAACCGCCGTCGGCGCGACCGCCGAGCTGTGACTGGAGCCTGCCCCGCACGCGCTTAGAGCGATCGTCGTAACGGCGACCGATATCGCGAGAGCGACACGCGCGCGGAAGGAGCCCCATCCCACCCCACCAACGATATCGAGCGGCGCCTGAACAGAACCCGACTGCCGACCTTCCAGCGCACGCTTCTTGCGCCAAGCACGGCCACCGTTGCTTGACAGCAGCCCGTCGCTTCAGCGAACCACCACGCGCACGCGCTGCTCGACGGGACGCAGGTGGTGTCGTCCTTGACGGACGGTCCGGTACGCGCCGCTCGCCTGCCGCCGCTGGTAGACGAGAATCACCGTCGTCGTACCGGGCGAGCGACCGGTGAGCCTAAGGTCGGCGCCGTCGGTGCTCATCGATGCGGAGGCGACCCCGCCGTTGGTCACCTCGGCGCGCAAGCGATTGAGGGGATTCGCGAGAGCCAGTGGCACGCGGCCGTCGCTCAGCACCTGAACGCGGATCGACCGGTTCGAGCCTTGGCGCAGGACGACCGCGCGCCGGCTCGCGCTCACGTGATATGGCGCCACGCCGGAGGGAACGGGTCGGTCTCCTGTCGCCTCATCGGCCCACAGCAGCGGGTTGGCCCGCGGGTCGAGGTGGGTGAACGAAAACTGCAAGCGGTCCGTGTATAGACGGCGCTGCGCGGCAGTCGGCGTCGGACGACCGTGGTGGACGTAGTAGACCTGGCTGCCGTCGGGGGAGAGCGCAAACGATCCGTGGCCGGGCGAGTACTCGCCGATCGCCGTGTTCTGGTGAAGGATCGGGTTCGTCGGCGACTTGTGGAACGGCCCGAGAGGGCTGTTGGCCACGGCATAGCCGACTCCGTATTGCGGCGTCTGCCAGTTGTTTGCCGAGTAGGTGAGGTAGTACCGCCGCCGTCCGCCGAAGTGAGTCTCGAGAATGCTCGACCCCTCCTCCCAGCGCCGGTCCTTATTCTGCCCACCGGTCTTGGCGTAGTCGTTGACGTCCGCGTTCTCCCACGCCTGCTTGTCATGGTCGTAGTCGAGGATCCGCACCCATCCGTCACGGCGCGGCCCGCTGGGACCACCGGGGCCGGCGTTCGAGCCACGGTACTTCGATGCGATCGTCGGCATCGTCCGACCTGCGGGGTCATTCCACCAGCCCTTGGTCAGCTCGACCGCATATATGTTCGACTCCTCGATGTACTTGCCCAAGTCGTAGTCCCAGACCCAGTTGCGGTAGGCATTACGCGAGTAGTACAGGTAAACGTGGCCGCTGCTGTCAAAGAACACGTCCGGATCGATCGTCGGAATGTAGGTCCCCAGTGGCGCCGTCTCCCCCTGCTGCAACGTGGCCGGCGGCTTCTTCTGATCCGGCCCCATGATCAGGTTGACGTCGTGATAGTTCGGGTCGTATGGGTTGTAGGCGACCGGGTGGCCAGCGATGTTGTGGAACGGTCCCACAGCGGACCGCGAGACCGCGACACCGATCTTGCACGGCTCCTCGAAGTTCGCAAAGCCGAACCATGCTTTGGCGTTCGGATCCGACTTCGCCGCATAGAACAGGAAGTACAGATGAGTGCGTGGGTTGTAGTAGGTCTCCGGGGCCCAGAACCAGTCGGTACCCCACTGCTTTGAGTCGTTGACCGGCAGCGCTCCGGGCGAGGCCTTCTCCCACGTCACCAGATCGGCTGACCGGTACACGGCAAAGTAGTAGCCGGGGTCCGCCCCCTCCGTCGAGTAGGCGTAGTAAAACCCGGTCTGCGGGTCGTGCATCACGTATGGATCGGCCGCGGCAAACGCCGCGTTGTTGAAGTAGGTCGCGTTTGACCGCGTCTGCGCAGGACGGGCCGCAGCACCGCCCGGGGCGATGAGCCCGATCGCAAATACCCCGACAACAATGAGCAACGAACCTCGGCGCATCTCTACCTCCACCAGCTTGCTTCCTAGCGCCCCGGGGCTCCCGTCGCGCTACCTCGGTTCAGCTCCTACCCATCCCCCGGTGCGAGCAAAACCGGCGAGTACGCGCCATGACGCCGGCCCGACCAAACCTCCTCCGGCGAGAACACCTGGGGACTACAAGACCCCGCGCCTGCGTTCGACGCGGAACACGTGCCCGGTGGACGGGCTGATGGCCACGGTGCAAATACCACGCCCATCTCGGGACACGCTTTGAACAGCGCTCACCGGAAGAGCCAAAACCCCTGTGTGCTGGCCCTTTTCAGAGCCGACGCCCGGACTCGAACCGGGGACCCCTTCATTACGAGGGAAAGCGCTGGCGATTCTGCTCGTTCAGGAATCGCAAGAAGGGTCCACGAAATCCCTGCAAATCGAAGGCAGGCTGGGTGTACGCCCGTGATGCTCCCAATCGGGCGAACTCAACCTGGCGGACGCTCAGTGGACGTCGCCGGCGGTTGACGGCATCGAGTCAGGTGCGTCCACATGAGCGACCGCGCGACCTGGCTGGAGCATTCGTGCCCGACATGCCGAGCGGCTCCTGCGGCCGATGCCGTAGCCGTGGCCACTCTTCCCAAAAAGCTAGGCCGTGACCTGAACGGAGACGTCGAGCAGTGTCCCGGTTGCGCCATCGGCGCGTTCGACGATTTGTACGTCGTCCCGCGGCTGGCACCATCCGCCGAGCTGGCCCAGTCGTGCGGCCGCCGCCGTGACGCGGACACGAGCGTCTCCGCCGGCGGGATCGGGCGCCCACCTGCGACGTTCCTGGCGCATCTGCTCCCGCTGCGCGACCGAAGCCTGCTCATCGATCTGCCCGAAGGGGTCGAACTGCACGCCGTAGACCTCCGACGCCAATCCGCGACCGAGCAGCTCATCGGTGAGGTCGGCCTCGACATGGGAAAGGTCTCGGTCGAGCGGATCGCCGAGTCCCCCGCCGCCGCCTGAGTGCAGATGGACGACGTCGCCGGGGCCGACCGGGACGGCGAACTGCTTGCCTTCCAGCGGTGTGACCTCGGCCTCGAGCTGATCGAGTGAATCCGGCACCGATCCGGCGGCGAGCAACCGGTCGGCTCCGGCGCCGCTGACGACGTCGAACCCGCTGGCCGAGCCGGGGTATCCGCCCTGAGTTCCGGACGGCGGCACCTGCCAGCAGCTGACAAACACGTGCTCCTGCCCGCCCGGTGTGTACCAGGGCGTCCAGGCCAGATCGAGACCTTGGCCTCCCCGCATCCGCCCCGCGCCACCGGACCCGGCATTGATGCGACGCCACAGATAGAGCACCGGAAATTGAAACTCGTTGACCTCGATGTCAGGCAGGCTCGACTGCGGCTGGCACAGCGCGGCCGAAGCATCCATCCCGTCGGCGATCGGCTGGGCGCCGCCGCCCGCAGATCCGCCGTGCATGTCGAGGAAGGGAACGAGGTCGCCGCTCTCGAGCGGCGCGTAGAAGACTCCTCCCGGCCAGCAGTCATGCCACGGAGACATCACGTGTTCACGTACGAAGGCATCACTGCTCTGGGCCTGCATCTTCGCCAGCACCCCGGTGACGGCCTTCATCACCCGCACTCCCGTCTCCATGTGACCGGAGGACGTCGGCGCCGGGGTCAACGCATGGCAGATCGTGCCGGGTTCGGTGAGCACGTTTACTGCCCGGATCGTGCCCTCGTTGATCGGGACATCCGGGACGAGCATCATCAACAGCGGCGTGATCGCCATGCCGAGCGTCGTCGCGGGCGAGCAGTTGACAAAGCCGTCGGTCTGGGGGGCTGACGCCCGGAAATCGAGGGTCAGCTGGTCGCCCTGCACCGTCGCGGTCAGCGCGAGGCGATACAGGTCGTTGACGTGCCCGTTGTGCTCGACGTGCTCCTCGGTCTCCCAGACTCCATCGGGGATCGTGGCGATCCGCTTGCGCACCGCTCCTTCGGCGAGATCCTTGGCCAGCGCGTTGTAGCGACGGAACGCGGACAGTCCGTACTGGTCGATCAGCTCCCGCAGTCGCTCGTCGCAGGTGTTGCAGGCGGCGATCAGACAGCGGATGTCGTTGAGGACCATCGAGGGGACGCGAAAGTTGGTCTCGATCAGCTGCCACACGTCACGCACGATCCGGCCCTGATCGACGATCTTCGTCCCGGGGAAGCGCAGCGCCTCGCCGTAGACCTCGGTGGCCATCGGCGCGAAGCCGCCCGGGGCGATCCCGCCGACGTCGTAGGTGTGAGCCTCGGCCCAGCACCACGCGACGAGCTGCCCGCCGGTGAAGATCGGGCGCAGCACTCCAACATCGGGTTGGTGGGCGGTCCCGGTGGTGTGCGGGTCGTTGCAGATAAACGCGTCGCCCGGACGGATCTCATCCGCCGGGGTGTGATCGAGCACGTAGCGAACCGACTGCCGCGCCGGCCCGACGTGGAGCGTCAGGTAGCCGGCGAAGGCGATCACTTCGCCCTCCGCGTCCGCGATGAAGGTCGAGAAATCGACGGCCTCCGCGATCACGGGGCTCCCGGAGGTGCGCATCATCACCGTGCCCATCTCGTTGGCGATGTTGTCCATCGCGCGCGAGAAGATCTCCAGATCGGCCAGCTCAGTGCCGGTCAGCGCGTTGTCGCGGGAAACGGTCACACCGCCACCTCCTGGAGGGAACCGACCGGTACAGCGGCCGGATGCGTTTGGTCGTGCAGGATCAGGTTGCGCAGCCCGTCGACCTGGAGCCGCCAACCTGGCGGCAGCTGGATCGTGGTCAGGGCGTCGTTGATGATCGCCGGGCCGGCTAGCTCGACTCCGGGCTTGAGCTCACTCAGCTCGTACAGCGAAGCCTCAACGACGGAGCCGTCGACGGCGCGGATGATCTGGCGGGTCCCGTGGGCCTCGATCTCCGCCTCGGGATCAGGCTCCTCGCGGCGGGGCTCGAGCTTCTGCGCCGCGCCGCGGGCGATGACGCGGGCGACGAGCAACATCACCGGCGCGCCCTGCCACGCGGTTCCGGCCCCGTACTCCGCCTCGTAGAGACCGGGGAAAGCGCCGCGCAGCTCCTCCATCTGGGCCTCGTCGAGTTCGCGGCCGCGCGGGACCGGCAGCGTGAGTTCCCACAGCTGTCCGGCGAACTTGAAGTCGCCCTGGCGCTCGATCGTGATCTGCTCCTCGTCATAGCCGGAGGAGCGCAGGCCCTGCACGGCCTCGGCTTCCAGCGCGGCGAAGGCCTGCTCGACGTAGGCGGCATCGCCGCCCGCCCAGACCACCGAGCGCGTGCTCACGCGCACGTCGTCGGTGCCCAGCAGGCCGTAGGCGGAGAAGACCGCGGCCTGGGCCGGGATCACCACGCTCGGGATCCCCAGCGAGCGGGCGATGTCCGCGGCGAAGATCCCCAGCGCCCCGCCGAAGGCGACCAGCGAGAAGCGCCGCGGGTCGTGCCCGCGCTCGACTGTGACCGACCGGACGGCGTTGCTCATCTCCGCGGTGACGAGGCGATAGACGACGCTCGCGGCTCCCTCGAGGTCCAGCGCCAGGGGCTCACCGAGCCTGGCCCGCAGCGCCTCCGCGGCCCTCTCGCGATCGAGCCGGCGCCGGCCGCCCAGGAAAGTGTTCGGATCGATGATGCCCAGCGCGATCGCGGCGTCGGTGACGGTCGGCTCGATTCCGTCCTGCCCGTAGGCGGCGGGGCCCGGATCGGCGCCGGCGCTCTGCGGCCCGACGCGGGGGACGCCGCGGACGTCGATCCAGCCGATGCTGCCGCCGCCCGCGCCGACCGGGTGAACGTCGATCTTGGAGATCCCGGTCAGGAACCGCTCGCCCAGCATCGCCCGTTGCGTCACGGTGATCTGTCCGGCCGGGAGCACCGATACGTCGAAGGACGTGCCGCCCATGTCGGCGGCGATCAGGTCCGGAATGCCGATCTGGGCACCGAGGCGGGCGGCCCCGACCACCCCTCCGGCCGGGCCCGAGTCGACCAGCGCGATCGGCTTGCGCCGTGCCTCCTGGGCCGACATGGTGCCGCCGAAGCCCTGCATGAAGGAGATCGGTACGCGCAGCCCGCGATCTGACAACTCTCGCTCGATCCGACGCGTGTATTCGGCCACGCGGAGACCGGTAAAGGAATTGAGCACCGTCGTCATGGCCCGCTCGTATTCACGCATGACCGGATGCAGGCGTGAAGCGACGCTGACGTAGAGGTCGGGGTGCTCGCGCTCGAGGATCCCCGCAATCGCCTCCTCGTGAGCTGGATTGGCGAAGCTCCAGAGGAGCGAGATGGCGATCGACTGGACGTCCTCCTGCAGGAGAGTGTCGATTGCCCGGCGAGCCTCCTGCTCGGTCAGTGCGACGACGACGGAGCCCTTCTTGTCGACCCGCTCGTCGACCTCGACGATCCGGCGGTGGGGAACGATCTGCGGAAGGTTCAGCTGCAGATGATGGTCGCGGTGCGCGTTGCGCGCGGAGCGCGCGATTCGCAGCACATCCCCGTGTCCCCGCGTGGCGATGAAGCCGACCTTCGAACCGGTGAGTGTGGCGATCGAGTTGGTCACGATCGTGGTTCCGTTGACAAACCGGCTGGTGTCCGCCAGCAGCGCCTCCAGCGGGAGGCCGACCTGGCCGGCCGCAGCCTCCAGCGCGGCCAGCATCCCGATCGCGAGATCGGCCGGCGTCGTGTCCGCTTTGTCGGTGGTAACGCGTCCGTCCTGGTCGACGATCGCGACATCGGTGAAGGTCCCGCCGATGTCGCATCCAACCTGAAAGCGCTGAGTCATCCCTCACCCCTCAACATATTGACTGGTCGGTACATACTATCCGGATGCGGTAGCTACTGCAAGGAGCTCCGGAAGAACGCGATGACCTAGCGGATCAGGAGACCGTCGAGCAGCAGATCGGCGTAGCGGTCGGCGACCTGTTCCGGCGTCAGCCGTCCGCCGGGGCGGTACCAGAGGAACGTGAAGTTGGCGAAGCTGAGCAGGCCGTTGACGATCACCGAATCGGAGGGGCGGAACACACCCGCCTCCTCTCCTTCTCGCAGGACCGAGGCCCACACGGCCTCGACGCGCTCACGCAGTGTTTGCAGTTCCACGGCCCGTTCGCCGGAGAGCACGGTGACGTCGCGCATGTAGATCGTCGATTCGGCCGCTCGCTGGACTGCGGTGTGCACGTGGTGGCGCAGTAGCAAGCGCAGCTTCTCGGCGGGGGTGATGTCCATCTGGGCGATCCGCTCCTCGCCTTCTAGTGACTCCTCCACGTGCCCGCGCAGGAGCACCAGCAGGAGGTCTTCCTTGGAGCCGATGTGGTAGTAGAGCGCGCCTCGCTGGATTCCCGCCGCCTCGCCGATCTCGGCGACGCCGGTGCCGTGGTAGCCCTTCTCGGCGAATAGCTTTGCCGCTACGGCGAGAACGCGCTCACGCGTGTCGCGGGGCGCGCCCTGGGGTCGGCCGACCCGGCGAGGTGTTGCGTTCTTGGCGGCGGCCATGGACACGGAAGCTACCGAGGCCCGCGGCCGGGCCGGGCGGCGAGGGCGCCCGCGCCGGGGAGTTCCGCCGCCGCGAGTGCAGCGACGGCGTCGAGGACGCGCGCCGCGGCCTCGGTTTCGTCGATGCGAAACGGCACCAGCGTGAGCACCAGATCATCGATTTCCTGACTGAGCCTGGACGCCTGCTCGCGGCAGTCCTGCGCCGTGCCGGCCACCGCGAACCTGTCGACCATGGTGTCGCTCACCTGCTCTAACGCGGCGAGCTGCTCGTGCGCGCGTACGTGTTCACAGATCAGCTCGGCCTCGCGACCAAAGCCCTCCTCGACGAGCCGCCGTCGGTAATGCGGATACTGGGCCGCGTAGGCGAGGCTGGCCCGGGCGAGGTCGCGCCCGGCTTGCCGCTCGGGTGCGGCGGCACACAGCAGGAAGGCGTGGACCTTGATCTGCGCCGGATCACGGTCCGCGCGTGCCGCACCGATTGCCAGGCGCCGGCGCACCTCCTGCAGATATTCCGCCGAGTGGATCGCGCCGAGCACGACACCGTCGGCCAATTCGCCGGCGAGCTCCAACATCCGCGGACCGACAGCCGCCAGCATGATCGCCACATCCGGCTGCTCGGCCGCGAACGGCATCCGGTAGTTGCGCACGCGGTAGATCTCACCGGCATAGGAAAACGGTGGCCCGTGGCGGCTGGAGAGCGTCCCTCGGACCACCTCGATGAACTCGCGGGCCCGTTGCAGTGGGCGCTGGTAGGTGATTCCGAACCAGCGCTCGACGACGAAACCGGCACCAAGGCCCAGCCCGAGCGCGAATCGTCCGCCGGAGACCTCCTGGAGCTGAGCGGCCTGGAGCGCGGTGAGCACCGGATGAGCGGGAAAGATCTGCATCACGCCGGCCTTGACCTTCGCACGTTCGGTGGCCAGCGCCGCCGCGCACAGCGGGACCGAA
This sequence comes from uncultured Solirubrobacterales bacterium, assembly GCA_963744755.1. GTDB lineage: Bacteria > Actinomycetota > Thermoleophilia > Solirubrobacterales > Solirubrobacteraceae > Palsa-465. The sequence goes on from CAVUUS010000001.1 coordinate 1,036,905, forward strand.
AGCTCGCGCCAGGCCTCGCCGAGCCAGATCGAGTCGGCGCCGGCCGACTCGGCATCCCCGCACCACTCGGCGATCTTCGGCACCGGTGTGCTTCCGAACGCCATCGCGACGCCGACGTTCACCCCCGACCTCCGGGGGCTGGCGTTTCTTGCCAGGCCCGAGCCGGATCGGCCGCCGCCCGTACGCTGCCACGATCCGTCTTGCCGTTGGCCAGACGCGGGTGCGGTTCGTGGCTGAGGGCGAGGTACCTGGGCACCTTCCAGGCCGAGAGTCGGGCGCTGCACCATTCATGGAGCTCGAGCGGCTCGAGCCGTTGCCCCCCGCGGACGCAGACCGCGGCGTAGGCCTCTTCGGTACGAATCGGGTCCGGGACGGCGAATACCAGCGCCTCCTCGACCGCCGGATGCGCGGCCAGCGCGAGTTCCACTTCCTCACCGGAGATGTTCTCCCCGGAGCGCTTGATCACATTCTTGAGCCGTCCGTGAAAGCTGAGCACCCCCTCGGCGTCGAGCGATCCGAGATCCCCTGAGGCCACCCAGCCCTGCCGGAGCGTCTTCTCGGTTTGCTCGCGGTCACGATGGTAGGCCAGCATCACATGAGGATGGCGGAACTCGATTTCCCCACGGGTTCCTATCGGGACCGGTTCGGCGTGCTCGTCGACGACCCGCACCTCCGCGTCGGGCGGATAGGGAATTCCGATCCGCGGCAGCTCCGGATCCCCCGAGAAGGAGCGGGTCAGTGTTCCCATCCCGCAGGTCTCGGTCATCGCCCAACCGGGCCGCACGTCGACTCCGAAGCGATCGCAGAAGCGCTGGTTGCGAACGTGCGAGAAGCACACTCGGAGGCTGTGGTCCCGGTCACCGCTCGAGGCGGGGGCGCTCAGCAGAATCGCGATCTGCGCCGGAAACAGGTAGCTCGCCGTGGCCCCGGAGCTTCGGGCCACCGGCCAGAAGCCCTCGCGGCTGAAACGATCCACCAAGGTGAGCGAGCCTCCCGCCGCGACGGCGCTGGCGAAAGCCATGTGCGTCGCCGCCGTGTGAAACAGCGGCAGCGTGCAGAGAACGTTGTCCTGCGCACCGAGCTCCATCGCGTCGACCAGCGCCCGACCGGTGGTGGCGAGCGAGGCGCTCGGTTGCACGACGCCCTTCGGCTTGCCGGTGCTTCCGGACGTGTACATGATCGCCATCGGCGACAGCGGCCCGATACCCGGATCCGGCGGGGCGGTCACTTCCCGCTCCAGCTCGGAAAGCGCCCACGTACCCGGCTCCGCGGGACCATCGATAAACGTACCCAGGCGACCGGGCCCGCCGGCCTCGCGGGCGGTCTCCCAGCCCCGGGCGTCGGTGATCAGCAGCTCCGCGCCCGAGTGCTCGAGCACATAGCCGACCTCCTCCGCGGTCGAGCCGGCGATCATGGGAATGCTCACGGCTCCGAGCTTGACCGCCGCCAGCTGGATCCGCAGCAGGCGGACCGAGTTCGGGAGCAGCACGGCGAGCGCGGTGCCGGCGCCGGCGCCGTGCTCGTGCAAGCCGTTGGCCAGCTGGTTCACCCACGCGTCGAACTCAGCGTAGGTCCAGGCGCGCCCGTCACTCAGGATCGCCGGCGCGCTGGGGTGTCGTCTGACGGCGTCCTCCCAGAATCTGTCAGCCGTGAGCGGCGCCACTCCGATCGGCGAGCGGCTCATGCGGGCTGCTCAATCATGGTCACGCGTTCCATCGCCAGCTCGGCCAGTCGCGGCGCGTGACCCTGCGCCTGGCGCAGGAACGGAGTGTCGGTGCCGCCGAGCGCCGCGCGGCGGTAATTGCCCTCCGTGAAGATCACCGCCCGCCACAGCGCCAGGACCTCATACCAGCCGTGTCCCTCGACGGAGCGGCCGGAGACCTCGGCGTAGTGGGCGAGTATCTCCGCTCGGGATAAAGACCCCTCCCCCCTGGTCACGGGACCCCGCTCCAGCGGATTTTCCGGGTCTCCCCGCTCGTGCCATAGGGCGCAAAGGTAACCGACGTCGGCCAGTGGATCGCCTCGTGTCGCCAGTTCCCAGTCCATCACGGCGACCACCCGCGCGGGAGCGTCGGAGCCGATCATCACGTTCGCCGGGTGGAAGTCGCCGTGAACGAGCGTCGTCTCCCGCTCGGACGGCATGTTGTCACTCAGCCAGTCGGCCAGCCAGTCCACGCTAGGGAGCTCGCGCGTGCGGTTGTGCTCCCACAGCGCGCGGTGGCGAGCGATCTGTCGCTCGAGGTAACCCGCGGGCGCCCCGAGGTTGTCGAAGCCCGAGGCATGGAGGTCCACGGCGTGGACTGCCGCGAGTGCGTCGACCAGACATCTGCCGTAGCGGTGTCGCTCGCGCGGATGGGCCAATGGGGCCGGCAGCGACAGCACCGGTACGTGGCCGTCCAGGCATGCCGTCACGTAGAACGGCGCGCCGATAACCGTGGTGTCCGCACAGGTGTTGAGCACCTCGGGCACGGGCACGGGGGTATCGCGGAGTCGGTGCAATATGCCGGCCTCCCGCAGGACGTCATGAGCTGACGGGGGAAGCGGGCCACGCGGCGGCCGACGCAGTACGAGCCGCGTCCCGTCGGCAAAGCGCAGCAGAAAGGTCACGTTGGAGAGGCCGTCGCCGAGCTGCGAGATGCTCGGGCGGCCCTCGCCGATTCCATGCGTCGAGAAGTAGGCGAGCAGCGGCTCGAGCACGAGCAGCGGCTCGCGCTGGAACGTCCTCGCCTGCTCCCAGCTCTCGGTTACGTCGTCGGCGGCGCCCTCGCATGACGGCAGGTGCGAAAGGTTCGGCAGAGCCCGGGCGCTCCCGCCGGCCAGCAACTGCGCCGACTCGACTGGGTCGTAGCCGAGCTCCGTGAGCAAATCCTCCGTGTCGGCTCCCGGCCAAGGGGGGCGGGCGCCAACCTCGCCCGGGGTTCTGGAGAACCGGGGCGAGGGAGCGGGTTGCCAAGTGCCGTCTCGCTGCACCAGCACGCCCCGGCTCGCCAGCTGCGGGTGGGCCGCCGCCTCGGCGAATGACATCACCGGAGCGAAGCAGACGTCGGTGCCTTCGAGCGCTTCACACCAGCTGGCTAGGGTCCGCTGGGCAAACACCTCGCGCATCCGCTCGGCCAGCGCGGGCCAGCGGTCCTGGTCCCACTGCGGCCATAGCACCGGGTCGAGGTCGAGCCTGGCGAGCAGTTGCGTGTAGAACTTCTCCTCTAGGCTCGCCACCGTCACGTAGCGGCCGTCGGCGGTGGCGTAGGCTCGGTACCACGGCGCGGCACCGGCCAGCCAGTTGGCGCCGCGTTGCTCGGACCATTGACCCATCGCCGAGAGCTGCAGCAGGCTGGTCATCAGCGTCGCGACACCATCGATCATCGCGACATCCAGCACCTGCCCGCGCTGGGAGCGCTCGCGCTCGAACAGCGCCGCGAGCACGCCGATGACCAAGGGCATCGCGCCCCCGCCGAAGTCACCGACCAGGTTCAGTGGAACGGGCGGTGGCTGACCGGGCGCCCCCATCGGGGCCAGCGCGCCCGTCAACGCTATGTAGTTGAGGTCATGACCGGCGGCTTGGGCCAGCGGGCCGTCCTGCCCCCATCCCGTCATCCGCGCGAACACGATCCGGGGGTTGTGCCGCAGCACGGGTTCCGGGCCGAGTCCCAGCCGCTCGAGGACCCCCGGGCGGTAAGGATCGATCAGCACATCGCTGCGCTTGATCAGTCGCCAGGCGACCTCTACTGCCTCGGGCTGCTTGAGGTCCAGCGCGAGCGAGCGCCGCCCCCTCCCCAGCAGCTCCCGGCTGGGCGTGTCCGGTGCCTGCAGCGGCACATCAGCAGGCCGGTCGATCCGCACCACTTCCGCCCCGAGGTCGCCCAGCACCATCCCTCCCAGCTGCGCCGGGCCGATCCCCGCCAGCTCGACTACGCGAATGCCCTCCAGCGGCCCGGCCATCACAGCACCGCCGACGAGAGTCCCCGCCGGCGCGCGAGGACGGCCGAGAGCGCCACCGCGACGATGATCGACGCGCCGTTGAACACCGGCTCGACCCAGTCGCTGGCGCCGGCTAGGGTGAGGCCGTTAACGCCGACGGCGACGAAGAAGACCCCTACGATCGTGCCGGGCACGTTGAACTGGCCAGGCCGAATCGTCGTCGATCCGAGGAAGCAGGCCGCCAGGGCGTTGAGGGTGAAGCTCGTTCCGCTGTCCGGATTGCCGGAGCCGGTGCGCGCGAGCTCCAGCGCGCCGGCAATCGCCGCCACCGCGCCGGCGAGGATGAACGCGATCAGGACCAGCCGCCGGACCGGAATGCCGACTAGCCGCGCGCTGCGCTCGTTGGATCCGATCTGCACGAGCTGACGTCCGGTGACCGTGTACCGGAGCAGGTATGCGACGAGCACCGCGACGACGATCAGCAGCCAGGTGGGGCGGGGGATGCCGAGCCAGTTCTGGTTGCCGAAGTTCAGCAGGCCGTTGGGCACGCCGACGATCGTGTTGTTGTGGCTGAACAGCGAGACGACACCCGCGACCAGCGTCGACATGCCGAGGGTGATGATGAATGAATTGGCGCCGATGTAGGCGATCACGAAGCCGCTGAGCGCGCCGACGCACGCTCCCGCGAGAACCGCCGCGATCAGCGCCGGCCATAGGTCCCAGCCGGAGTTCACCGTCAGGGAGGCGACGAGGACGGAGCTTCCCCCGAGTACAGCCCCGATCGAGATGTCGAACCGCAGAGCCACGAGGGGGATCAGCGCCGCCATGGCGGCGATCGCGATCACCGATTCGTTGCCGACGACGTCGCGTATGTTCGCGGTGCTCAGGAACACGCCCGAGGTCTTCGAGTACACCGAGAAGAAGATGATCATCGCGATCAGCAACCAGACGAGCGCGAAGCGCTCCAGCAATTGCGCGATCCGGGTTCGCGATACCAGGTTGGTCCGGCTCGTCGCCGTCTCGATCACTTGAAAGCTCCCAACGTTCGCGGTTTCAATACATCCGCTCGGCCAGCCAGCGGTGGGTCAGCGTCTCTCCCGCCGCGTGCGCGACGATCCGCCCAGCTGAGAGCACGACCACCCGGTCGGCCAGGCGCAACAGCTCCTCGATCGCCGAGGAGACCAGCATTACCGCGCAGCCTCGCGCGGCGGCGGCGTCGATCTGGCGGTAGAGATCCTCGCGGGCGGCCACGTCGACGCCCTGGGTCGGCTCATCGAGCAGCAGCAGCTTGGGCTGCATCTGGAGCCACCGTCCGAGCACGATCTTCTGCTGGTTACCGCCGGACAGCGTGTGCAGGATGGCCTCGGTGCTCGCCGCGCGGACGTCCAAATCCGCGACGGTGCGGGCCGCGTCGCGACGTTCCGCGGAGTGTCTGAACACCAGCCGCTTCGAATACCGGCGGGAGTCCGCGGCAGAAAGGTTCTCCGGGATGCCGAGGTTGGCGAATATTCCCTCGCCGCCCCGGTCCTCGGGCACGAGCGAGATGCCGCTGCGGATCGCGGCGGCGATGCCGCGCCCCACGGCACCCCGACCGTCGACCTCGACCGTCCCCGCGCTGAGCGGCCGCGCCCCGAAGATCGCTTCGAGCAGCTGGGTACGGCCGGAGCCGACCAATCCGGCCACGCCGAGCACCTCGCCGCGGTTGACCGAAAGGTCGATGCCCTTCAACGACCCGCTTGCCAACTGGCTGACCTTGAGCACCGGGGCTCCGCCGCGCGTCCGGCTGGTCCGCGGTTCTCGGACCAGCGTGTGGCCGACCATCAATTCGACCAGCCCGGCCTCGTCGAGGTCCGACACGGCCGCTGTCTGAGCGACGCGCCCGTCGCGCAGGATCGTGACGCTCTCGGCGAGCCCGAAGATCTCATCCAAGCGATGCGACACGAACAGGATCGACTGCCCCCGAACCGCGTAACGCCGCAGCGCCACGAGCAGCATCTGTGTCTCCGCCGGGGCCAGCCGAGCGGTCGGCTCGTCCAGCACCAGCAGCGTGCTGTCCGTGTCCCCGGGCCCGGGGAGCGCCCGGGCGATCGCCACGAGAGTGCGGTCGGCGGGACGCAGGGCGCTCAGGGACGCAGACGCGGCCACCGGTATCTCGAGACGGTCGAGCCTCTCCTGGGCTAAACGCTCGAGGCGCCGCCAGCTGAGCCCGCCGTGGTGGCGCGGGGCGCGTCTGCCGGCGAACAGGTTCTCGGCCACGCTGAGGCGCTCGAACAGTCCTAGGTCCTGGTGCACGAACCGGAGGCCTGCGGCGGCTGCCCAAGCCGGGGTGATGCGGTCGCTTCGCTCCACTGCGTCGCCGAACGCCACGCTGCCCCCGGGATCGCCGTGGTACACGCCGGCCAGGATCTTGATCAGGGTCGACTTCCCGGACCCGTTGCCGCCCATCAGCGCGTGGATCGTGCCCCGGGTGATCTCGAACGAGACGTCCTGGAGCGCCTGCGTCCCCGGGAACGTCTTCGAGATTGAGCGCAGTCGCAGCCCGGCCACCGGGGCCGGGCTGCGCTGGGCTGGGGGCACGTTCCCGGAGGAGGCGGGAGCGAGCGGGCTAGCCAACGCCCCAGATGCGCCTGTAGTTGGCCTCGAACGCGAGACCATGGTTGCTTTCATAGCCGTCCGCAGTGGTCGGCAGGTTGTGGCTGAGATCGAACGTCTGATGGCCGATTCCCGGGTCCACCTGCGGCTGACCTGCGAACACACGGTTCAAACCGTCAACCGCGGCCCAACCCGCCCACGTGCTTGGGAGCCCGAAGCCGACGGTCTGCAGGCCAGACTTGATCAGCTTGATGTTCGGCGGTAGCCCTTCTCCGCCGAGCAGGATCAGCTTTCGACCCTGGGCCTTGGCCTGTTGGGTCGCCGCGCCCATCCCGAGCAGGATCGCCGCGTCATACGGCGCCATCACGACGTTGGCATCCGGATGCTGAATCAGCATCGCCGCGGTGAACGCCTGCAGCTTGCCGCCGAGGAAATCCGCGCCGGTGAAAGTGCGCTTATAGATCGTGCAGGTCGTGCACTTGGCCATCTCCTTATCGAAGCCGGCCCCGATGTGCTTGACGATCAAGAGGTCGTCGGAGCGAAGCTCGATGACCTTGGCGTGGCCGTCGGTCTTGGCGATCGTGTAGTCGGCGATCGCCTTCGCATACTGCGTCTCGGTGTAGTGGGCATAGTTGCCCTCCGGGCCGTAGTTGATCGTCCCGTCGAACTCCGATTTTCCGCCCACCTCGGTGCAATCGAGGGCGTACATGCCGTAGATCTTCACGCCCGCTGCGCGGGCCGCGGCCAGCGACGCCTGCACGGCAGGACAGTCGAACGAAACCAGGATGATGGCGTCAGCCTTGGCGGCTGTCGCGGCGCGGATCTGCGCGTTCCAGACAGCCGGGTCGTATTTGCCGTCGACCAGCTTCATGTGCCAGCCGAGGACCGTGCCGGCCTGGACCGCGGCCGCGGCGGGAAGCGCGCAGCCTGCCCCCGCTTCGGTGCAAGCGATGACCCAGACGTTCTTTCCCTTGACCGCCTTCGGGCCGGTCTTCGGCAATGGCCTGTCGGTGCCCGCGTAGTCGACCGCCAGGGCCGCGTTCGCTTGGCCGACGATTCCGCCGGACGACGTCGACGAAGACGTCGACGAGGTTGAGGACGTCGCCGCGGCCTGGGTGGCGTTGGAGACTGTCGTCGTACTGCTGCTGCTTCCGCAACCCGCCACGGCGAGTGCGGAAGCGGTTACGGCAACGCCGCAAAAGTTCCTGAGCTTCATATCTCCCTCTCTCGTCCGAGCCGGTCACGGCTGGAAAATAAACTGACCGGTCGATACTCTAGCTGCGCTCGTCGAGTTTGTGGGAATATTTTGACCGATCGGTATATTAGCTCCGGTGTGGAGCTTCAGCACCGATCCGGCCTTCGAATCCGAGCTGGCCTGGATGCGCGAATTCGTCCGCCAGGAGATCTGGCCGCTCGAGACGTTGGCGCTCGACCGCGCGACGCTGATCCGCGCTGTCCGCCCTCTGCAAGCGCAAGTGAAGCGGCGCGGCCTGTGGGCGGCTCATCTCCCACCGGATCTTGGCGGCCCAGGGTTCGGGCAGCTCAAGCTCGGTCTCATGCACGAGATCCTCGGCAGCTCGCCGCTGGCGCCGCTGTGTTTCGGAAACCAAGCTCCGGACTCCGGCAACAGCGAGATCATCGCGATCGCGGGCACCGATGAGCAGAAGCAGCGTTGGCTCTGGCCCCTGTTGGAGGGCGAGCCTGTCCTGTTTCTCGATGACCGAGCGAGATCGCGCCGGCTCAGATCCCACCGATCTCGAGACCCGCGCCGTGCGGGAGCGGGAGCACTGGGTGATCGACGGGCGCAAGTGGTTCAGCTCCAATGCCTCCGTCGCGGATCTCATCATCGTGGTCGCGGTCACGGATCCGAAAGCAGCAGCACACCGCCGCGCCTCGATGTTCCTGGTTCCCGCCGACACCCCTGGAGTACGGATCCTGCGCGACATCCCGACGATCGAGCATCCGTGGGAGAGCTTCGG
>CAVUUS010000002.1:0-658468 GCA_963744755.1 uncultured Solirubrobacterales bacterium
TTGCCGATGATCGTCATCGCGGTCGATCCCCCGACCCAAAGCTCTCTGCGGCGAGGATGCTCGGCCGCCCAGACGATCGCACGGGCCGCGAGTTGCGGACTGTAGATCGGGGCCACCGGTTGGGGATCGTGGGAGACGTGTAGCCGCACCCAGCCGAACTGGGTGCTGTTGAGACCGGGGAGGTGGACGATCGTCAATCCGACGTGGCTGTGGTGATGGCGCAGCTCGCAGCGCAGCGATTCGTGGAAGCCCTGAATCGCGTGCTTGGCCGCGCAGTAGGTGGCCTGGAGGGGGATTCCGCGGCGAGCGAGGGCCGAACCGACCAGGATGATGTGCCCGCGGTCACGCGGCAGCATGCGTTTGAGCGCGGCCTGGGTGCCATGAACTGTGCCGAGATACGTGACCTCCGTGACCCGGCGGAACTCCTCGGCGGTGGTGTCCTTCACCTCGCCCAGCACGGCGGTCATGGCGTTGTTGACCCAGATGTCAATCGGCCCGAAGGCCAGCTCGACCTGACCTGCGGCCGCGTCCAGTGCGCCGGCATCCGCGACGTCGACCTCGATCACGAGCGGCTTCCCCCCGAGCCGACGGACTTCCTCGGCGGCTGCGTCGAGCCCCGCTCTGCCCCGGGCCAGCAACGCGATCTGGGCGCCTTGGCGGGCGAACGTTTCCGCGGTGGCGCGTCCCACGCCGGCGGAGGCTCCTGTGATCACAACGGTTTGAGTCATGGCCGCAGCGGCATTGTTGGGGTCCTTTCGGTCATGGCCATACCTGGAAGCGCTCGGCATCCCGGGTGCGCAGCGTGAGCCCGTTCCCGGGCCGGTCCAGCGCCGGATGGAGCGCTCCGGCCTCGGGCAGGAGGACTCCGTCGAAGAGCATCTGCTCGATGCGAACGTGGTCGTGGAAGTACTCGAGGTGAATCAGCTGTTTCAGCGCGCAGCCGGGATGGGCGGTGATCGCCGGTGCGCAGTGTGCGGAGAACGGCCGATTGCGGCCGGCGCATATCGCGTCGATGCGGATCAGCTCCGTCAGCCCGCCGCAGCGGGTGATGTCCGCCTGCAGAATGTCGACGGCCTGGGCGTCGAGCAGTCGCTGACAGTCGAACAGGCTCCAGCTGTACTCGCCGGCCGCGATCGCCATCCCTGGTGGGGAGCTCGCTCGGACCTCCCTCAGCCCGTTGAGGTCGTCCGAGGAGACGGGTTCCTCGAGGTAGTCCACCCCGTAGGCGTCGTAGCGCAGCGCCCACTCGCGGGCTTGATCGGGGCTGAACGCGCCGTTGGCGTCGACCATCAGCGCCGAGCCGTCGCCGATCGCGGCCCGTGCAGCGGACAGGCGGGCCGGATCCTGAGCCGGGTGGCGGCCTACTTTCATCTTCACCCGCTCGATGCCCTGCTCGACCCAGTCGCCGAGCTGCTCGGCCACCTGGGTCGGGCCGTAGGTGGTGAACCCGCCCGATCCGTATACGGTGACCTCGTCGCGGAACGCTCCGAGGGCTCGAGCCAGCGGAATGCCGAGCAAACGGGCGCGAAGGTCGTGCAGGGCAAGATCGACCGCGCTCAGCGCCATCGCCCCGACGCCCTGCTGTCCGCTGTTGCGCAGTGAGGAGCGCATCGCCGCCCACGTCTGCTGGGGCGCGAGCACATCCGCTCCGCAGGCCGTGGCCTGGAGCGATCGGACGATCAGATCGGCGACGGCCGGGGGCCCGTAGGTGTAGCCCACCCCGGCAGCTCCGGCCGCGTGGGCCCGGACGACTACGATCGTGGTGGCGTCCCACTCCATCGTGCCATCGGATTCCGGGGTGTCGGTGGGCACGGTGTAGGCGGCGACCTCGAGTCGCTCCACGTTTGCGCCAGCGTCAGGCACGGGCCATGGTCCTCTCGGCCCGAATCCTTTTGGCGCCGAGCCGCTCGGCCAGACGGGAGGCGAGCGCCATGATCGTCAGCGCCGGGTTAGCCGAGCCCTGGGTCGGCATCACGCTTCCATCACAGACGAACAGGTTCGGAATCCCCCAGGCTCGATGGTCAGCATCGATCACGGAGGTCTGCGCGCTAGCGCCCATCCGGCAGCCGCCGACGAGGTGGGCGTAGCGGTCGATCGCCAACGTGTCCTGGGCGCCGGCGGCCTCCCAGATCCGCTCCAGCACCTTCTTGCCGTAGGCGATGTTCGCGCGGTCGTTCCCGCACTGGGAATAGGAGAAGTGCGCGACCGGCATTCCATGCGCGTCAGTCTGATCGGCGAGCGTGACCCGGTTCTCGGGCTGGGGCAGCAGCTCGCAGAGCAGGCCGAGGGTGCTCCAGTGGTTGTAGTCGCGCATGTACTCGCGCAGCGCGTGCCCCCAGTGACCGTCGGCGAGGACATGCTCGGCCCAGGCGATCGGCAAAGGACCCACCGTCTGGATCGAGAACCCGCGGGCGAACCCGCGTGCTCGGTCGGTCTCGTAGAACTGCTCGGAACAGATCTCCGGCGGTGGGGCCTTGTACTGGTGCACCGCCTGTGGGAACCGCCCCGCGACCTGCGGCGCGCCCTGGACCATCACGTAGCGGCCGACCTGGTCGTGGTCGTTCGCCAGCCCCTCGGGGAACTGGCGACTGGTCGAGTTCAGGAGCAGACGCGGGGTCTCGATCGAGTAACCGGCGACCACGACCGCGCTCGCGCGCTGGAAGTGCTCTCGCCCGTCGTGCCGGTAGGTCACGCCGGTGCAGCGTCCCTCCGCGTCGATCTCGATCCGCGTTACGTGGGAGTCGGCGCGGATCTCCACGCCGTGCTCGATCGCATCGGGCAGGTGCGTGACCAGCGGAGAGGCTTTGGCGTTGACCTTGCAGCCCTGCAGGCAGAACCCGCGATAGATGCAGTGGGGCCGGTTGCCGAACACGCCGTTGGTGATCCCAACCGGACCGACCCGCATCTTGATGCCCGCCTTACGGGCGCCCTCGCGCGCAACCTCGGCGGCGCCGGAAATCGGATGCGCGGCGTGTGGGTAGCAGTGCGGATCACCCCACGGCCAGTCCTGCCCGGCCACGGGCAGCTCGCGCTCGACGCGCTCGTAGTGCGACTTGAGGTCCCAGTAGCCGATCGGCCAGTCCGCGCCCACCCCGTCACGGGTGAAGGTCTCGAAGTCGGACGGGTGAAAGCGGGGCGTGTACCCGGCGTAGTGGATCATCGAACCTCCGACGCCGTGCCCAGAGTTGTTCTTGCCGAGCTCGACCGGATCCTCGCCGGCAATCACCCGCGGCGCCGTCCAATAGAGCTTGTGCTGTCCTGCCTCATCGGAAGCCCAGTCGCGGTCCGGATCCCAGAATGGCCCGGATTCGAGAATCACTATCCGCCAACCGCGACGGGCCAGCCGCTGAGCCAGCGTGGAGCCGCCGGCACCCGCCCCGACGATCACCGCGTCGACCTCGTCCTCGTCGCGATACCGGCACATGGTGTCCGCGCCGGGGATGCCGCGGCGGTGGACATCGAGCAGGAATGCGGAATCGTTCTCGACCGGCATCAGCGACCCGCGGGCGAGCCGGCGGATCATCCGCGCCGCTCCAGATCGCGGACCGGGTCAAGGCCGAATGCCTCGCGTGGCTCGTCGGGATCGACGCCGGTGGGGCCCATGTTGCGGCGCATGTACCCGCGCGGGTAAGCGGGCCCGCGAAAGCCGATCTCGTTGAACGCCCACGGATGTGAATAGAACTCCGACAGCGCGCCGCGCATGATCACGCTCCAGGCCCGGGTCACGTTGATCCCGGGCCACTCCAGTTTTCCGGCGGCGAATTTGCTCACCAGCTCGCGCTGCTCATCGGTGCGGCGCTCGGCGAATCCGTCGAGGAGCTGGGCGACGAGCTTCCAGGTCTGGTCGTCCGGCGGCATGTCCTCGTAGCGGTATCCGTCCAGCCTCCCGGCATGCAGCTTCGCGTCGACCATGGCCAAGACCGGGATGCGAGGCTCTCGGTCCTGGGCGAGCACCACATCGAGGAACGCGCCAAGAGTTCGCTGCTCGCGCTCGTCGAAGAAGCGAAACGCCGCGGGCGGCTCGACTCGCCGCTCCAGCAGCTCGCGCGTGACGGGGTCCCAGTGGCGCTTGTGCTCGAGGACGTCGTAGTCGGGATAGCGGCCGTGCATTTGCGGCGAAATCCCGCGCCGCTGGCGCGGCAGCCCGGCCGGGTCGGGAGGATCTCCGCCTCGGTGATGGGGGAGATGATCTGGGGTCTCGAAGGAGTGCGCCATCCTCAGTCCTCCCGGCGCATCACGCCGGCCATCAGCCCGAGCCCGCCGATCATCGCCAGCGAACCCGGGGCGAGCGCCGGGGGGCCCATCACCAGGTTGTAGGTCGGCTCGCGAAACCCACCCGGCTTGCGAGCGATCCCCCGTAGATGAAAGAACACGCCAGCGAGACCATCCAGCACGAACACCGCCGAGAGCGCGGGCAGGACCGTGCGGGCCGCCCGCTCCGACACCACCCCGGCGATGCCGGCGGCGGTCAGAGCGGGTGAGAGCGCCACCGGCGTCCACATCCATTTGTTCCCGAACGACCCGCCGTAGTGATTGACGTAGATCTCCGCGCCGATGGGCAGGGCGCTCGCCGCCGTCGCGGCGCTCAGCAGCTTCTGAGCGCGCCCCTGGCGGAGGTTCTTGATCACGGCGCCGATCACTTGATGAACTCCGCCAGCTTGCCCTTCACCGACTCCTTGATCATCTGCGCGGCGGCTGGGTCGCGCTTGGCCAGGGACTTGGCCATTCCCTTGGCCTGCTCGAAGCGGATGTGCGGCGGCAGCGGCGGGACCTCCGGATCGGTGATGAACTCCAGCAGGACCGGGCCGTCGGCGCTGAGCGCCTGGTCCCAGGCCGGTCCAACCTGGTCCGGCGAGTCCACCCGGATCCCGCCGAGCCCGAGCAGGCGGGCGTACCCGGCGTAATCGAAGTCCGGCAGCTGCTGGGAGGCGTCGAGTCTCGGGTCGCCGCTCATCACCCGCTGCTCCCAGGTCACCTGGTTGAGGTCGTTGTTGTGCAGCACGCAGACCACCAGTGTCGGGTTGCTCCAGCGGTCGCGGTAATGGGCGACGTCGATCAGGCTGTTGATGCCGATCATCTGCATCGCACCGTCCCCGATCGCCGCGACGACCGGCCGGTCCGGGTGCGCGAACTTCGCCGCCACGGCATAGGGGACGGCCGGGCACATCGTGGCCAGCGTGCCGGAGAGGCCACACATCATTCCCTCCCGCACCTTGACCTGACGCGCCCACCAGTTCGTCGCCGACCCGGAATCCGAGGTCAGAATCGCCCGGTCCGGCAACCGCTGCGACAACTCGTGGAAGACCCGTTGCGGGTTCAGCGGGTTCGCGTCCTGATGCGCGCGCTCATCGAGGATCTTCCACCACCGCTCGACGCTCGACTCGATCCCCTCCCGCCAGGAACGGTCCCGTTTTTGCTCGAGGTGCGGGATCAACTCCTGGAGCGTCGCCTGCGCGTCGCCGACCAGGCCGACCTCCGTCGGATAGCGCATGCCGATCAGGCGGCCGTCGATGTCAATCTGCACGCAGCGCGCCTGTCCCGGCTCCGGTAGCCACTCCGAATAGGGGAAGTTGGTGCCGATCATCAGCAGCACGTCGCAGCCTTCCATCATGTCGTTCGAGGGCTTGGTCCCCAGCAGGCCGATCCCGCCCGTGACATACGGCAGGTCGTCAGGCAGGGCAGCCTTGCCGTTCAGCGCCTTCGCCACCCCGCAGCCGAGGCGCTCGGCGACCTGCCGCACCTCAGCCGCGGCTCCGATCGCGCCCTGCCCGATCAGCATCGCCACCCGCTCGCCTTGATTGAGAATCGCGGCGGCGGCCTCCAGCTGTGCGCGCGCGGGCACGGGCCGCGGAGCGGCGTATCCGACGCTCGAGAACACCGATCCATGCGCCCGCGGGGGCTCCTCGTAGGTCTCCTCCTGGACGTCGTTGGGCACGATGATCGCGGTCACCGACCGGGTCGCCGCCGCCACCCGCATCGCCCGGTCGATCAGCAGCTCGGTCTGGGAGGGCACGTTCAGGACTTGGACGAACTCGCGCGCGACGTCCTTGTAGAGCGAGACGAGATCGATCTCCTGCTGATAATCGGCCCCCAGCGAGGAGCGCGCCTGCTGCCCCACGATCGCCACCACCGGCTGATGGTCCAAACGCGCGTCATACAGGCCGTTGAGCAGGTGCACCGCCCCGGGGCCCGAGGTGGCCATGCACACCCCGGTCTCCCCGGTGAACTTCGCGTGGGCGCAGGCCTGGAAGGAGGCGAGCTCCTCGTGACGGGTCTGCACGAACTCGAGCTCATCGCCCACGGCGTGAAACCCACCGAGGATTCCGTTGATCCCATCGCCGGGATAGCCGTAGACTCGCTTGACCCCCCAGGCAATCAGCCGCCGTAACAGATGCTCGCCGACGGTCTGGCTCATTTCGCTTCCTTTCGTCGATGATCGATTTCGCCGCTCAGCGTCGGCGGCGCATTCCAACAGCAGCGCGTGCACGAACGCCTGAGGGAGATTTCCCCGTAGCTGCCGCTGCAAGACGTCGAACTCCTCGGACAGCAGTCCGGGCGGCCCGCAGGCACCGCGGTTGCGCTCAAACCAATGCGCCGCCTCCAGGTGCCGTCCGCAGGCGTGGAGCGCGAGCGCCACCGCGAACCCGCACAGCAGGAACGCGCCCTCAGCCTCTCCCAGCGGGCGCGCGTCCGGCCGGAAGCGGTAGGCGAAGAAATCCTCGGAGAGCTCAGCCACCACCGCCTCCAGGGTGGCCAGGGCGCGCGGGTCATCGGGCGCGGTCGCACCGCGGATCCCGGCGAACAGCAGCGCCGCATCGACTCGATCGTCGTGCGGCGAGCGTGGCCAGCGACCGGTCGGGAAAATCGCCCGAGACGCTTCCGCGACCAGATCATCCGCCAGCGAGAGCCACCGTCCAGCCTTCGCGCCGGCGATCGGCCGCCGGGCGACGCTACGCAGGCCGGCGGCACAGATCAGCCGGCTGTGCGTCCAGTGAGCGTCGTCCAGCTCCCAGATGCCGGCGTCTGCCTCGTGGCGGCGCTGCTCGATCGCTGCCGCCGCCACCTGCGCCGCTCGCCACCCGTCTGCATCGAGCCGATCCCGCTGATCGGCGGCCGCCAGGCACAGCAGCGCCTCGCCGAACCCGTCAAGCTGAAACTGCTGGTTGGCGTGGTTACCGATCACGTCGGACCCACCCGGATATCCCGGCAGCCCGAGATGCTGCTCGTCCGGCACCGGGCCCCCAGTGACGGTGTACGCCGGCGCCAGATCCGGCCCGTCATCCAACAGCCGCGCGCGCAGGAAGCCCGTCGCGCTGTCCAGCAAGTCATCGGCTCCCGCACGCGCTGCCGCCTGCCCGGCCATCGCCTGATCGCGTACCCAGGCATAGCGATAGTCATAGGAGCGGCCGGATCGTGCGCGCTCAGGCAGCGCCATCGTCGCGGCCGCCGCCATTCCTCCCCGGGCCGAAGTCAGCCCGCGCAGCACCGCCCGCGAATGCCTGGCGTCGCGCTCCGCCAAGGAGAAGCCAAACGGCGGGACGGCACCCCGCCACGCTGCCTCGGTGGTCGCCCATGCCCTCTCAGGATCAGTCGTCGCCGCGGCGCTTCCCAGCGTCAGCACGAAGTCGTGTACCTCCCCGACGGCTAGATCGAGCTCGAGGCGCAGCGCCCCGGCATCGTCCGGACGGGCGCGCGAGCCGCCCTGCCAGACGAATCGAGTCGTGCCGGCGCGTCCGCGCCACACCTCTTCATGGAAATGCAGCTCGCGTTCCCGCGCCCGACCATAATCCGCGCTGATCGCGCAGACGACATCGAGGTTGGCCGGTCCGCTGATCGCTTGAACCTGGCGCAAGATCACCGCGATATCGGGCTCTCCAGGAAAGGCCAGGGCCTCGCGGCATTCGACGATGCCGCGCTCGGTGACCCACCGCGAGCGCCAGATCAGACTCCCGGGCTCGTAGCTACCGCCCCACACGTGGCGCCCGCGCGGGGTGATCGCGTAGGAGCCGTCCCCGCCCATCAGCTCGGCGAGCACGGCCGGGTCCGCCCACCCGGGAAAACACAACCAGGCAATATCCCCCCGGGGGCCGATCAGGGCGCCACGCTCTCCATCGGCCAGCAGCGCATACTCGCGCAACACGTGCGGCATTCGGCTCACACCATTGCCATGCCCGGCTCTGACGGCTCAAACCCGAAGATGTCTGGCGACGAACACCTCCCCGCGTCGGCGGTCGCGGAAGCCGGTGACGCGCTCGACCTCCGCTCAGCCCTCCGCGTCGCAACCCTTATCGATCAGTTCGATGCTCTCCGGATGTTTGAGAGATTCGACTGCGTATGTGGTCAGCAGCCACCGATCGGGACGTTCGCGCGTCAACAGTCCCGCCCGCGTCAAGCGCTGTAGAGCGATGGTGACGGTGGGACGGTTGGCGCCGACGAGCATCGCGAGCACCCCGTGAGTGAGCGGAAGGGCTATGCGCACGCCGTCCGGTCCCACTCGGCCCCAGCGTTCGGCCAGGAGCCAGAAGAGGATCAGTAGCCGCGCGTACGCCCGGGGCAGGTGCGTGACAGCTTGCGTCAGCGCGAGATAGCGTGCCCGTTGCGCCACCCGGCCCACGATCCGGCTGGTGATGGCGGGCCATGGCGCCACCCGCAACGCGAATGCGGTGTCGAGCACGGCCAGACGGGTGGCTTTGAGCACCAGCCATTCGACGGAGATCGGCAGGGGGGCATACTCGCCATCGGTGTCCCAAGGGCGGATCAGATCGCCGGGACCAAACAGCTCACAAGCGGCACGCTTGCCGACGGTGACCTTACGGATCATCAAGCCGTCGAGGAGAAACAGCCCGAGCCACCCGGGATCGGCGGCTTCGGAGATCTCAGTCGGGTCCCACGTCGGCCCATCTAGCTCCAGAACCGAGGCCAGAGCGCGACGTCGCGCCACGGGACGCTGCTTGTCGTCTAGCCCCTCGGCGAGATCAGGGTCGGCGTCAAGGAGCGACACCGGGTGAGGCGCACCATCGAGGAGACCGATCATCCTCCGGGAAACGTGCCCAAATCGGCAGTTCTCTACACCGCGGGTGGTGGTTCGCAGGCGACCTTCAGGCGAAGGCTCTCATCGCGGCCAGCCGTTTCGGGTTCATCGGGCCGGGTATACCCCGGCTATGTGGTTAGGACTGGGAGTTTTTGTCTTGCTGGTGATCGCGATCCTCGGGAGCATTCTCTCAGGCGGGATCTTCACGATCGTGCTCGTTCCGATCGCGGTGATCGCCGTCGGGGTGGCGCTCGTCCACTTTGTCGGAGCGCGACTGAAGTCCACGAGCTTAGGGGCGGGGCCGTCCGACGCCCCCCTTCCGAGTTCGCACGCGAGCTCTCCGAGTCACGTCACGACGACGCCGGACGGACTAGTGGACGCTCGCCGCGAGCAGGCTTGATGTGCTGGCAGGCCCGGTTGCGTCAGGCTGAATGACCGACGCGTTAGCGGCTCCGGGGGCTTAGTTTCAGGGGAAACCGCCGACGTCGGCGACTCGCGAACCGGGGCGGATTAGCGGACCGACGAGCGGGTAAAGCCGGTTACGGATGTCGTCTCCGGCTCGCTTCTCGTCAGCCGTCTTCGCGCTCGTCGACACGCGCCACGAATACGACCGGGTGTTTGGCATCTACGTGCCGATCGCCGTCGGGGTGTTCGTCGTGGTCGCGGTGGCCATCACCGTGACCGTGCTGCGCTACCGCGGCCGGGATCCGGCGCAGGCCGCGCGCTGGCATGAGAACAACCGGGTCGAGGCCTTCTACGCTCTGCTGCTCGCCTGTGTTGTCGCGTTCCTGCTCTACGTGAGCCTGTCGGCCGAGCACCAGGTCGATACGGTGGCCGCGCGCGAGCGTCCGAGCGTGACGATCGACGTCACCGGCGGCAAGTGGGAGTGGCTCTTCCGCTATCCCGGCTACGGGATCGAACGGGCCAGCGGTACGGTGGGACGGCAGGCCGTGATCGTTCCCGTCGGTGAGGCGGTTCGCTTCAACCTGACCTCGGCCGACGTGATCCATTCGTTCTGGATCCCCGCGCTGCGGTTCAAGCGCGACCTGATCCCCGGCACGACCGAGCGGGTGACGTTGGTGTTCGGCCGATCCGGGGTGCTGGCCGGCCAATGCGCCGAATTCTGCGGAGTCCGGCACGCCGACATGGTCTTCACGGTCCACGCCGTAGCTCCGGCGCGCTTCATGGCGTGGGCCCGGAGCGGGGGAAAGGCGCCGACCCCGTGAGCCTTGACAGCCCGGCCCTGACGCCGGTCCCCGCGCGGATCCCGGGCTGGATCGGCGCCGCCGCGAGCACCGACCATAAGCGGATCGGCCTGAATCTCGGGCTCGCCTCGTTGGGCTTCCTGCTGGTGGGCGGCGTGTTCGCTTTGCTGATGCGGGCTCAGCTCGCCCACCCCAACGGGACGCTGGTATCGGACGACTCGTACAACCAGCTGTTCACGATGCACGGCTCGACGATGATCTACCTCTTCGTCTCGCCGATGGCGATCGCGCTGGCGATGTACCTGGTCCCACTGCAGATCGGGGCGGTCTCGGTGAGCGGCGCCCGGGTCGCGCTCGCTGGATTTTGGACCTGGCTCGCCGGGGGCGTGATCATGCAGTCCGGCTGGCTCACCTCCGACGGCGCCGGCCGGGACGGCTGGTCCTCCTACGCGCCGCTCTCCAACGGGACCAATACGCCGGGGGTGGGGCAGGACCTGTGGGTTCTCGGGGTGATTCTCGCGGCGCTGGGAATGCTGCTGATGGCCGGCTGCATCCTGGCCACGGTGGCCCGCCGCCGCGCGCCCGGGATGTCGATGCTGCGGATGCCGGTGTTCACCTGGACCGAGCTGGTCAGCATGCTGATGGTGGTCGCGGCCTTCCCGGTGCTGATCGTGGCCCTGGTGCTGCTCTACATCGACCGCCACGGCGGACGCATCTTCACGGGCTTCACCGGCTCGATCGATTACCAGGACCTGTTCTGGTTCTTCGGACACCCGGTCGTCTACGTGATGTTCTTCCCGTACCTGGGAGCGGCGGCCGAGGCGGTGGCGGTCAGTTCACACAAGCGCTGGTTCGGCTACGTCGCCTTCGTCGCTTCGCTGATGGCGTTCGCGGCGCTGTCGATGAGCGTGTGGGCGCACCACATGTTCGTGACCGGAGGGGTCACCAACGCCTACTTCGCGTTCACCTCGACCGCGCTGGCGGTGCCCGCCGGCATCGAGTACTTCGACCTGGTGGCCACGATGGTCGGCGGCGCGATCGTGCTACGCGTATCGATGCTGTTCGCGCTGGCGTTCTTCGGGCAGTTCCTGATCGGCGGCCTGACCGGAATCTTCGTCGCCTCACCGGTGCTGGACTACCACGCCTACGGCTCGTATTTCGTGGTGGCGCATTTTCACTACACCCTGTTCGCCGGCAGCGTGTTCGGATTCTTCGCCGGCGTCTATCACTGGTTTCCCAAGATCACCGGCGCCCGCCTCCGCGAGTCGCTGGGCCGGATCCAGCTGGCCGTGATGGTGATCGGGACGAACCTGACCTTCTTCCCGATGTTCATCCTCGGCCAGGAAGGCATGGCGCGGCGGATCTCACGCTACCCGGCGCATCCGGGCTGGGCCACGCTCAACCGGATCGAGACGGCAGGGGCGTTCGTGATCGCTCTCGGGGTACTGGTGTTCCTGGCCAATGTCTGGGTCTCGCTGCGCACGCGCGAGGCCGCTGGCGATGACCCCTGGCTCGGGCACACCCTCGAGTGGGCGACCTCCTCGCCTCCTCCGCCGGAGAACTTTGATCGGCCGTTGCCGCCGATCACCTCCTACGCACCGCTGCTCGATCTGCGCCTGGCCGCCGCCGATCGGGCTGACGCGAGAGAGGCCAGCCCGGTATGAGGGGGGGAGCGATTCCCCTGTTCGCGTGGGCGATGCTGCTCGCGGTCCTGATGTCCGTCAACTGGATCTGGACCGGCGACGCGATCCAGGTCGGGACGTTCGCCTTTGCGATGCTGGCCGTGCTGAGCGCGGGAGCGCTGTTGGTCGCGCTCGCCCCGCAGGCGCTACGGCGCGGAGCGCCCCAACTGCGGCCCGAGCCCGAAACCTTGCCGACCGCCAGCCTCGGCGCGGTCCTGTGCGCGCTGGCGGTGGCGGCGATCGTGTTCGGTCTGGCTTTCGGCCGGTTCCTCGTGTACTTCGGCGCGGGGCTTCTGGTGAGCGCTCTGGCCCGGGTGGCGATCGAGGTGGCCGCCGAACGCCGCGCCCGAGCGCGCTGGAAGGAGGCGCAGCGCGGATGAGCGCGCCCTCGATCCTCGATCTGCTGATCGGGCATTGGCACCCGTCGTGGGCCCTCAACCTCCAGATCGCGGTCTGCGGGGGGCTGTACCTGTGGTGCGCGGCGCGGGTACGGCGCTGGCCGGCGGCACGAACCGGTTCGTTCCTCGCCGGCCTGGTGTGTGTGACGGTGGCGTTGGAGTCCGGCCTGGACAGCTTCGACGACCGGTTGCTCTCGGTGCACATGGTCCAGCACCTGCTCCTGCTGTTACTCGCCCCTGTGCTTCTGCTCGCCGGCCGCCCGACGACTCTCGCGCTGCGTGCGCTGCCACGGGGCGACCGGCGGTCGCTCGCGCTCCTGCTGCGCCGCCTGCGCCGGGTCACGGGACCGCTGCCATCTCTCGCCATCTTCTCTGCCGTGATCGGCATCTCTCACCTGTCGTGGTTCTACGACGCCAGCGTCCGCCACGCCGGATGGCACGAACTCGAGCATGCGGCCTATCTGTTCTCCGGAATGCTGCTTTGGTGGCCAGTGCTCGACGGTGACCCTGTGCCCAGCCGGCAGCTGGGCGGGATCGGCAAGCTGGCCTACGTGATCGCGGCGATGCCGTCGATGGCACTGATCGGCGCCTACCTGAATCGTGCGCCCACGCTGGTCTATTCGGCATATGCGGCCCCGGCCCATGCACTCGGGGTATCGCCCGTGCTCGACCAGCAGCGGGCCGGGGCGATCATGTGGGTGGTCGGCGGCACAGTCATGGCCTTGGTCGGGCTGTGGTGTGCCGTGGCGGCGCTGTTGGGCGAGGAGCGCCGGCAGCGCGCCCGCGACGCGCGGGCGGCCGTGACGCCGGCGCGTAGGCCCGCCCCGGAACCGAGGTCGGTGGCGTGACCCGGCGTCGGCGTCGGCGTCTGCCCGTCCGGATCCGGGCCGGGACGGCGCTCGTCCTCGGCGCGGCGGCGGTGGTCGGGCTGGCGGCCCCGTCTCCCGGCGCGGCCGGGTCGGCTGCCTCCACGGGACCGGCCGGAGTGAGCCTCAACGCTCCGAGCAAGCTTCCGGTCGCGCCCGGCCCGGGAGATCCGACGAAGTCCTTCCCGAACTCCCCGGCGCTCCGGGTCGAGGGGTACACCCTCTACCAGAGCGATTGCTCCTCCTGTCACGGCTTCGCGCTGGGTGGTCAGCGGGGCGTGGCGCCTTCGCTGAGGGGAGTCGGCGCCGGTCCGGTCGACTTCTACCTGTCGACCGGACGGATGCCGCTGCAGAGCCCGCGTGACGAGCCCGAGCGGACCAGCCCGGCCTACAACCGGGCGCAGATCGACGCCCTGATCGCCTACATCAGCTCCTTCGGTGGCCGGCCGGCCCCGACCGCCGACCCGTCAGCCGGCAGCCTCGCCGTCGGCCTGCATGAGTTCGGCCTGAGCTGCGCGGGCTGCCATCAGATCGTCGGACGCGGCGGCCTGACCTTGGGCGCGCAGGTTCCGGATCTCCAGCAGGCGACGGCTCAGGAGATCGCCGAAGCCGTGCGCATGGGCCCCTATCTGATGCCGCGCTTCACCACCCGGCAGATCGACCAGCACCAGCTGGATTCGCTCGCCCGCTATGTGCTCTGGACCCGTCATCCACAGAACTCAGGTGGCTGGGGGATCGGCAACATCGGTCCGATTCCCGAAGGGATGGTGGCCTGGTTCATCGCGCTCGCCGCGCTGGTGATTGTCGCCAGGCTGATCGGAGAGCGAACGACTTGAGAGGGGTTTGATTGATGAGCCCGCAGGATCCTTCGCCCGTGTCGCGGCTGGCCAAGGCACTGACGGCGGTTCTCGCCGTGTGGCAGGTCCTGCGCCGACGCGGCGGCCGGGCTCGCGGATCGGCCGGCGGCCTCGGCGGCGGCGAGCCATCGCCGGGCGCACCCGAATCGTCAATCGACCCCTCCGAGCGGCGGGTCCCGGCCAACCGCCGGGCCGAGACGCTGGTGGCCGCCCTGCTGACGCTGGCGGCGCTGTTCGCCTTCGGGTTCACCGCCGTCTACGTCGCGGCATCGATGAACACCCAGCTGTTGGGCATCGCCCTGGGCGGTGCGCTGGCCCTGCTCGCGGCGGCGGCGATCATCGCCGGCAAGTTCGTGGTCCCGCAGGAGACGGCCGTCCAGGAGCGCGACGTCCTGCTCGACGAGGAGCAGACGGAGGAGGTGGTGCATCTGGTGGAGGCCGGCGGGGAGGGCATCTCCCGCCGCGTGCTGCTGGTCGGCGCCGGAGGCCTGGCCGGGACGGCGATTGTCACCGCTGCCGCTACCCCGCTGGCCTCCCTCGGCCCAACGCTCGGCCACATGCACGACACCCCGTGGCAAAAGGGCGTCCGGCTAGTAGATGATCAGGGGCGGCCCTACGCGGCGGCGGACATCGCGATCGGCGCCTTCTATACGGCGCTGCCCGAGCAGGGCAACCTCCAGGATCTCGGCGCGGGCCTGGTCGTGGTGAAGCTTCCGGCGGACATGCTTCACCTCCCGGCCGGCCGGGAGAGCTGGGCGCCGCAGGGGATTCTGGCGTTCTCCAAGATCTGCACCCACGCGGGATGCGCGATCTCGCTGTATCGCTACCCGACCTACGAGCCGACGAGCAAGTCCCCGGCGTTCACCTGTCCTTGTCACTACTCGTCGTTCTCGCCGGGCGAGGGCGGGCGGGTGATCTTCGGGCCGGCGGGGCGCGCGCTGCCCCAGTTGCCGTTGATGATCGATCCGGCCGGATGGCTGCGGGCCGCCGGCGGCTTTGCCGGCGACGTGGGGCCGGCCTGGTGGGACGTCCGCAGGGCGTGATCGTGGGCCTGGTTGGCAGATTCCTGCACCGCCGGTTTCTCCGAGCCTCGCGGTTCGCCGAGCAGCGTTTCGGCGCGGCCACGGGCATCCGCTGGCTCCTGCGCTACGTGTTCCCGGACCACTGGTCGTTCCTGCTCGGCGAGATCGCCTTGTACGCCTTCCTGGTGCTGGTCGGGACCGGGATCTACCTGACCCTCTACTACGTCCCGGGCGACTCGCAGGTGATCTACCACGGTCCCTACACGCTGCTGCAGGGCGAGCAGATGTCGGAGGCGTATCGCTCAGTGCTCGACCTGTCGTTCAAGGTCCCGGCCGGGCTGCTCTTCCGCCAGGTGCACCACTGGGCCGCCGACGTGTTCATCGCCGCGATCGTGCTGCACCTGTTGCGCGTGTTCTTCACCGGCGCCTACCGAAAGCCGCGCGACCTGAACTACCTGATCGGCGTGGTCATGCTGATCCTGGCCCTCCTCGAGGGCTTCGCCGGCTATTCGCTGGGCGACGATCTGATGTCGGGGATGGGCCTGGCGATCGCCTATTCGGTGGCCATCTCGATTCCGTTCATCGGCGGCCAACTCTCCAGCTTGGTCTGGGACGGGCGGTTTCCAGGCTCGAGCGCCTTTCTGCCCCGACTCGAGATTGTGCACGCGCTCCTGATCCCGGCGCTGCTGGCCATCCTCATCACCGTTCACCTGGCGATGATCATGCGCCAGCACCACTCCCAGTTCCCCGGGCCCGGCCGGCGCGAGCGCAACGTCGTCGGCACGCCCCTGTGGCCGGCCTACGCCCTCCGTTCGATCGGACTGCTGTTCGCCGTCGCCGCGGTGCTGTTTCTGATCGGTGGCCTGATCCAGATCAATCCGGTCTGGCAATGGGGCCCCTACCAGCCCTATCTCTCGACCAACGGCGCCCAGCCGGACTGGTACGTCGGCTGGCTGATCGGCGCGCTGCGGCTGATGCCGAACTTCGAGCCCACGATCGGCGGGCACACGCTCGTGGCCAATCCATTCTGGGGCGGAATCCTGTTCCCGACCGTCGTGTTCGGGGCACTGGTCGCATGGCCGGCGCTCGAGCGCAGAGTTACCGGCGACCACCGCCGCCACGACCTGCTCGACCGCCCGCGCGACCGGCCGGTGCGCACCGCGATCGGCGCCGCCTTCCTGAGCTGGGTGATGATCATCTTC
The DNA here is from genome assembly GCA_963744755.1 of uncultured Solirubrobacterales bacterium. Lineage (GTDB taxonomy): Bacteria > Actinomycetota > Thermoleophilia > Solirubrobacterales > Solirubrobacteraceae > Palsa-465. The sequence continues at coordinate 16,264 of CAVUUS010000002.1, forward strand.
GCCGTCGGATCGACCGACCGGATCTTCTACGACCTGCACATCTCCTACACCAACCAGATCCACTTCTGGCGAGTCGGCGTCTGGGTTCTACCGATCCTGATCTTCTTCGCCGTTCGCGGCGCGTGCCGGTCCCTGCAGCGCAGCGGATCTCATCCGCTGCGCTCATGGCAGGGGGAGGTCATCCGCCGCCGTGCCGACGGGGCCGTGGAGGTAATCGATCTCAGCACGGGTGGCGGCGAGGCTGTGAAGTCCGAACCGGCGGTGGGCACGGTGCCCGGCGAGGAATGACGAGCTAGCCGGACTTCTTGCCGCCCTTGCGCCCCGCGGCAGCCTTCTGAGCACGGTTCCCGCCGCTGCCGCTCCCGCTGCTGTTACTGCTCTGGCTGCTGCCGCCTCCTCCGCCGGAGTTCTTGCCGCCCTTCTTGGAGGCATCCGGGGTGTTGGCGATCGCGGCCGCGCGGGACTTACTCATGCCCTTCTTTCGCAAGCCCTCGTACTGCTTGTCGTCCTTCACGCTGGAGCCATGATCCTTCGCCATGACACTCCTCCTGGCGCCGTTTACATGATCGTGGCTCGGTTACCCGCAACCTGCAGACGACACACCCGTCCAGACCGCTCGTTGAACGGTCATCGCTCATCGGTCTCCCGTTGGCCCATGCGCCGGCGCTGCAGACCGACCACGTACTTGGGGTCGGCGGCGGACGCGAACCCGGCACGGAATACGGACCAGCGAAGGCAGACGGAGCCGGCCAGGATCAGCACGCCGCCGCCGATCGCAGCTGACCGGCGGCGGGGGCCGGGGCCGGCAAGGGTCAGCGCTCCTACTGCGGTCAGGGCCTTGGCCGCTCGGGCGTAGCGACCGGCTTCCCCCTGGTGGTAGGGCTCGCCGAGCTCACCCAGGCGATGCTCCATGGTGTAGGTGGCGGCCTGCTCGAGCGTCGCGCCGAGCAGGGCCAGCCGACGGGCCGGCCCGGCGTCGCCGAGCGGGGCCAGGACGGCGCCGGCCGCACCGGCGCTGGCCACCGCCGAGCCGACAAACACGAACGGAAGCTCTCCCGCCGCCTCGTGCCACACCGGTACGGCCGTGTCGGCCAGCAGAATCGCGGTGTAGGACGCCAGCCCGTGACCGAGCAGCGCCGAGCCGGCCTTGCCCACCCGGCCGAGGCGCGGAAACCATCCGAACAGCTCCTCGGCCGCGGCCAGGCCGGTGGCGGTGCCGAAGCCGCTGAGCACCCAGGAGCCCATGCTCATGGGCGAGGTGACCTTGAACAAGCGCAGCATGTTCAGAAATCGCTTGGGTCGCCCGAGGTCCTTGATCAGCAACACGGGGCTGATCCCGGCCCCGAGCAGCGCGACCAGCCAGGCGCGCCGGGCCAGGCGCCGGTTGCCCCGCGCCTCGGCGAGCCAGGCCAGGGGCGCGGAGGCGCCGGCCAGGCCGCCGACGAACAGATACCAGGCGATCTCTCCACTCCAGACGGGTTCCTTGATGATCGGCTGACCGTAGTAGGAGCGCGGTTCGGCCCGAGGCACCATCGAACGCTCACGACTCATCCGCGACCCCCCACGAACGAGCCCAGCAGGCCCACCCCCATGAGGCCGATCGCCAGCGCCGTGGCCTTGAGCATCCGCGGAAGGTCCCGGGTCGTGCTGGTCGGATCGGGCGGCAGACCGTAGGTCTCGGGCTCATCGAGCAGAAGGAAGAATGCGCCGAAGCCGCCCACTCCGTCGTCGGGACTCTCGCCGTAGAGACGAGCCTCAGCGACTCCGTCGGCCTGCAGCTTGCTGACCCGCTGGTCGGCGCGTCCGCGTAGCTCCTCCAGCGGGCCGAACTGGATCGAGTCGGTGGGGCAGGCCTTGGCGCAGGCCGGCTCCATGTCGTCCTTGAGCCGGTCGTAGCACAGGGTGCACTTCCACACCCGACCGTCCTGCTCGCGCTGATCGAGTACGCCGAACGGACAGGCGGGCACACAATACCCGCAGCCGTTGCACACGTCCGGCTGAACCACGACGGTGCCGAACTCGGTCCGGAAGAGCGCACCGGTGGGGCACACTTCCAGGCAGGCGGCGCTGGTGCAGTGCTTGCACACGTCGGAGCTCATCAGCCATCGGAGCCCCTCTCCATCGCGTTCTCCGGCGATTCCATTCTCCTCGGCGATCTGCATCCGAGCGGCCGCGTCGACGAACGATTCGCTGGCGCTCTCGATGGTGAGTGGCTTGCGTTGCTCGATGAACGCCACGTGCCGCCAGGTGTCGGCACCCAGGTGACCGGTGTTGTCGTAGGAGCGCCCGGTGAAGTTCAGACCGTCCTCGGGCACCTCGTTCCACTCCTTGCAGGCCACCTCACATGCCTTACAACCGATGCACACCGAGGTATCGGTGAAGAACCCCTTCCGCGGCTGTGCCTCGCTCCCGTAGGTGGCGGGCCACGCCGAGGTGTCGAGTCGATAAGCGCTCATGCCCCGGCCCGCTTTCGGTAGCCGGCCACGAATTCGGTCAGCGCGGAGCCACGCGGGCGTCGTCCGGGCACGATGTCGCAGGTGGCCTCCTTGAACTCGGAGATGTGAACGTTTGAGTCGAGCACCACCGAGGTCAGGTCGTTGGCGGAGTCGCCTCTCGAGTAGCCGGACGTGCCCCAGTGATACGGCAGCCCGATCTGATGGACCGTGCGGTCGCCGATCTTCAGCGGGGCGATGCGTTCGGTGACCAGAACCCGCGCCTCGACGGCGCTGCGCGAGGTGACGATGGTGGCCCAACCACCGTGCGCGAGGTTGCGCTCGGCGGCGAGCTCCGGGCTGACCTCGCAGAAGAACTCGGGCTGAAGCTCGGCCAGGTAGGGCAGCGTCCGCGACATGCCTCCCGCCGTGTGGTGCTCGGTCAGGCGGTAGGTGGTGAACACGAACGGGAACACCTCGGCGCCCGGCTCTCCGGCGGCCGGGTTGTAGCGGTTCTCCGCACGTGGAAACTGCTGGCGCGTCGGATTTGCCTGCTGGGCATAGAGCGGATTGCCGACCGGCGACTCGTGGGGCTCGTAGTGCGCCGGGAGCGGTCCATCGGTCAGGCCGCTCGAGGCGAACAGCCAGCCTCGGCCGTCGGCCTGCATCACGAACGGTTTGTCGCCACGCAGGGCATCCTCGGCCTCAGCATCATCGTCGGGGACGTAGTCGGGCGCCATCGTCGCCTTGAAGTCCGGAACGTCCTCGCCCGTCCACTTCTGCTGCTCGGAGTCCCACCAGACATACCGCTTGCGCTCAGACCACGGATTGCCATCGGGATCGGCAGAGGCTCGGTTGTAGAGGATGCGCCGGTTCATCGGCCAGGCCCATCCCCACTCGGGCGCGACCCACGTCTGCTCGGCCCCGGGCTTGCGCCGATCGGCCTGGTTGACCTCGTCGGCGTAGGAACCGCAGTAGATCCAGCAGCCGGAGCTCGTCGACCCGTCCGCTTTGAGCGCCGTGTAGCCGTCCAGCGCCTCGTTCTTGCTCAGGTCGACGCCGGAGATCTCGCGTAGAACCGCTTCGGCCTTCGGGTCTTCATGCTCCCCCTCGGTCGGGTAGTCCCAGGTCAGGTCGAGGATCGCCCGGTGCCGGGCGTCGGCGGATCCGGCCAGCTTCTCCCGCACCCGGCGCCCGAGATGGAACATGAACCACAGCTCCGACCGGCAGTCCTGCGGCGGTTCGATCGCCTTTCGATGCCATTGCAAGAGCCGCTGGGTGTTGGTGAACGAGCCGTCCTTCTCGGTATGGGCGGCGGCCGGCAGGAAGAACACCTCGGTGCCGATGGCCTCGGTCTTGAGCTCTCCGCTTTCGATCTCCGGCGAGTTGTGCCAGAACTCCGCGGTTTCGATCATCGCCAGGTCCCGGACCACCATCCAGTCGACATTGGCCATGGCCAGCCGCTGGAGCTTGCCGTTGGCCGACCCGACGGCCGGATTCTCGCCCATGACAAAGAACCCGCGGAGCTTGCCCTCGAGCATGTCCAGCATCGACCGATAGGTCGAGTGATCGCCGGTGATCCGAGGCAGGTGATCGAAGCAGAAGTCGTTCTCGGCGGTCGCCGCGTCTCCCCACCAGGCCTTCAGCAGCGAGACCGTGTACTCCCGGGTGTGGCCCCAGAAGCCGGCGCTCGGCGCGTTCTCCCCGACATACTGATCGAGGTCGCGGTTGTCGGGATGGGGCATCGGCAGATAGCCGGGCAGAATGTTGTAGAGCGTGGGGATGTCGGTGGACCCCTGGATGCTCGCGTGCCCCCGCAAGGCCAGGATCCCACCGCCGGGACGACCGATGTTGCCCAGCAGCAACTGCAGGATTGACGCCGTGCGGATGTACTGCACCCCGACCGTGTGCTGAGTCCAGCCGACCGAGTAAACGAACGCCGTGGTGCGCTCCCGGCCGGAATTCGCGCACACCGACTCGGCGACGTCGATGAACACATCCTCCGGAATCCCGCAGATCCGCTGCACCATCTCCGGCGTGTAACGGCTGTAGTGCCGTTTGAGCAGCTGAAAGACGCAACGCGGATCCTGGAGGGAGGGATCACGCTCCGGCGGCTCGCCATGTTCCAGAATGCCGCCACCATGGGCGCCGTGGGACTGCTCGCCGGACGTGCTCGATTCTCCACCGCCCTGCTCGCGCTGACCCGCGGCGGCCGAGGGATCAGCCTCCTTGTAGGCCCAGCTGCTGGTGTCATAGCTGCCCGACTCGGCGTCCCACCCCGAGAACAGGCCGTCTAGATCCTCGGTATCAACAAAATCGTCGCTGACCAGCACATCGGCGTTGGTGTACCGCTCGACGTATTCGCGAAACTCGCGGCCGTTGGCCAGGACGTAGTTGATCAGGCCGCCCAGGAACGCGATGTCGCTCCCGCCCCGCAACGGCACGTGCAGGTCGGCCATGGCACTGGTCCGGGTGAACCGCGGATCAACGTGAATGATCTTGGCGCCGCGCTGCTTGGCCTCCATCACCCATTGGAAGCCGACCGGATGGCACTCGGCCATGTTCGACCCCTCGATGACGATGCAGTCAGCGTTCTGTAGATCCTGCTGAAACCCGGTGGCGCCGCCGCGCCCGAACGAGGTTCCCAGACCGGGAACCGTGGAGGAATGTCATATCCGCGCCTGGTTCTCGATCTGCACCGCCCCCATCGCCGAGAAGAACTTCTTGATCAGGTAGTTCTCCTCGTTGTCCAGGGTCGCACCGCCCAAATGCGCGAAGCCCATCGTGCGATTCAGCCGCCGGCCCTGCTCGTCCTCGGTTTCCCAGCCAGCGTCCCGAGCCGCGATAACCCGATCGGCGATCATGTCCATCGCCTGCTCAAGGGGCAGCTCCTGCCACTCCGTCCCGTACGGGGGGCGATACTTGACCCTCAGCTCGCGGCTCGAGCTGGTCACCAGCTGCTTCGACGCGGAGCCCTTCGGGCAGAGGCGCCCGCGCGAGATCGGCGAATCGGAATCGCCCTCGATCTGGGTGACCCGTCCGTCCCGGACATAGACGTCCTGGCCGCATCCCACGGCGCAGAAGGGACAGATCGACTTGACCACCTTGTCCGCGCTCTCGGTCCGCGGACGCAAACCTACGGAGCGCCGTGACTGGGCGGCCTGGCCCATGCCGAGGCGGTCGCGGGTGGCCTGCTTGACCCAGGGCAGGGGGCCGACCAGCTTCAAGCGATTTCTGTTTCCACTCGATGACCTGGTCGGTCGCCTACCCGATCGTACTGGCGCCTAACCGTGCGTCGGTTCGAATGTTGCGCTGGGGACGACGTCGGCGCGCATGTTGAGTTCGATGACCGGCAGGCGGCGCACCTTCTTCTCGGTCTTCGTGCCCAGCGGCCTCATCGACAGAGTCATCGGCGCCGATCGTCACCATCTCGCCCTGTGTCGCCAGCTCCCCGGCCGTGGTCTGAGCCGGGTCCTTGCCTTTGGCGATGACCTTCACGACGATGTCGCGGTCGGTGAGCATTCCCTTCAGACGGTCATCTTCCCCGCAGATTGGCATTGCCCCGACATCGAAATCGGCGAGCTTCCTGGCCGCCGCTTCAATCGTTTCCTTCTCGCCGATGCAGTCCGCGCCGCCCGACATGACCTCGCGCGCTGACTTACCCATCAGAACCTCCTTGATTGGTGCCGGTGACGCTGATCAGCCTGTCCTCGCGATCGAAGAGCAGCGCGCCCGGTTGCCGCGCAGCGCGTCGAGCGGCCGCGCTATACGTTTAACGAGTTCGTTAAGTGAGGGGGATGGTGGCCGGGACCGATCAACTGACCGCGGTGTTCTCGGCGCTCGCCGACCCGTGTGTTCGACGCACCCCCGAGCGCTGGTCTTTCCGGGCCTTCACCGATCCGGACCACGTTGCTCCACCTCAGGCCGCCACGGCCGACATCGAGGTGTAGCGCCGTGGCCAAGCTCGTCTACCTCACCAACGCATCCCTCGACGGCTACATCGAGGACGAACACGGCGCCTTCGACCTCTACGAGCCCGACGACGACGTGTTCGCAGTCATGACCGCCCTGCTGAGATCCTTCAGCACGTTCCTCTACGGACGCCGCCTCTACGAGACGATGTGCGTCTGGGAAACGAACCCTGTCCTCGCCAGGCAGTCCGACCTCGCGGCCGACTTCGCGAGCGCCTGGCAGGCAGCGGACAAGATCGTCTACTCGACGACCCTGACCGCCGTGTCGACGACCGCCACCCGCCTCGAACGCGACTTCGAGCCCGACGCCGTCCAGGAACTGAAGGCCACAGCCACCGGCGACCTCATCATCGGCGGGGCGAACCTGGCCGCCCGCGCCTTTGCAGCAGGCCTGCTCGACGAATGCCAGCTGTTCGTCTGGCCCATGATCGTCGGCGGCGGCAAACCGGCCCTGCCAGCGGGCATCCGCACCGAGCTCGAACTCCTCGATGAGCACCGATTTGCCAACGGCGTCGTACACCTCCGCTACCGCATCCCGACATGACCGCCCGCGGGGGGGCCCAGTCCCTGCGCGAAGCCCTGCCGCCAGCTCGCGTAGCGCGGCTCCCAGCCGAGATCGCGCTTCGCCTTCGCGTTCGAGGCACCCCGCCCGTCGGTCATCATGATCGTCGCCGCCTCACCGGCCGCCAGTCGCCCCAGCCAGCGTGGGACACGCCTCGGCGGCTTGGCATCGAGCGCGCTCGCCAGCACCGGCAGCCACTCCCGCACCGGCGCGGGCTCGTCGTCGACCACGTAGTAGATACCCGGCTCGCCGCGCTCGACCGCCACCGCGGTCGCCGCCGCGGCGTCGTCGATGTGCACGTGCGAGAAGACGCCGCCACCATCGCCGATGATCGGGAAGAGGCGCTTGCGGATCGGCGCCGACATCAGCGCATCCGCGGCCAAGCTGGTCGAGGTTCCCGGACCGTAGAAGCCCCCATAGCGCAACGCGAGACCCTCGCCCCACTCGATCGTCGTCACCGCCCGCTCCAGATAGAGGAGTCCCGCCACGACCGGCCGCAGCGGCGCCGGCGGGTCGGGATCGAGAGGATCGGCCTCGGTCTGCACCGGCCCGCCCGTGCGTGCCCATCGGAAAGCCCCAAAGCTCTGCGCCACGAAGCGCCGTGCCCCCACGGCGCGCCCGGCGGCCAGGAGGTGATCCGTCGCCTCCGTGCGCAGGCGGTTGGTCATGATCGCCGCGGAGGAGCGGTCGGGGTGCCGCGCGTCCCGCATGGACATCGGCCCGGACAGCGCCGTGAGCTCGTGCACGATCACCTCCGGCTCGGCGGACGCGACGGCCTGAGCGACGGCGTCGGGGTCGAGAGCGTCGGCCACGACCGGACGGGCTCCCAAGCTGCGCACCAGCTCCTGCTTCGACGCGCTCCTGGTCATTCCGACCACCTCGTGGCCACGCGCCACGAGCTGCGGAACGAGCTGTCTGCCGAGAACGCCCGTGGCGCCGGCTAGAAAGACCTTCATGACATGCTCCCTTCGTCTCATTTTCCTCTAAGACGAGACAACGGCGCCGCCTGTGACAGTGCCGAGCGCCCGGGGCCTCGCTCCGCCGTAATAGTGGCTCGGCGGGGCGCTCGGAGAAGAGAAGCGCCCCGCCGAGCAGGAGGGAGGGAGAGGTCCCCTCCTCTTCCGCCAGCCGGCGCTCGGCGCCTGGCCGGCAGGCTCTGCGGCTCAGCGAGTGGTAGAGATGGCGAATAGGTTGAGCATGCGCACCGGGAGGAGATGAACCAGCTTCCGGTGATCCGCTCGTCGCTTCGCGTACGACGGCTGCGTCCCGACCGCTCAATCTTCGACCGACGCGTCGCCCAGCGGCACCCCGACCTAAGCGCCCCGCTACCCGCCGGCCGGGAGTTTGAAACCTGAATCCCGCGCCGGGATCGCTTGCGGTAACGCCCCCTGGGAGGAGACCCTATTCGGCGTGCGGCTGGGCCTTCGAGGAGAGCTCCCAGAAGTCGTCGAGCTTGGTCGCGTCGCCGCGGCCGAGCTTGCGTGAGACGGCCCACATCTCGACCGGCTCGTCAGCCTCATTGCGGTGCGACCGTGGGGTTCGCGCGCTGACCCGCACCGCGGCGGGCGCGGTGACCGCGCGGACCTCGTCGCCGAAGCGCATGGTGAGCGTGCCTCGGGCGACGATGTACAGCTCCTCGATCTCGTCATGGAAGTGGCCGGTGCCCTGCTCGAAATCGGAGTGCGGCGGCACGCGGATCAGCGTCAGGGCCAGCTCGCCGCAGCCAAGCGCGCTCGTCAGACTGCGGAATTCGCCGGGAACGTCAGACCCGGCGTAGGGATCCTCCACGTCGTCGGGGTCGACGATGGCGAAGTCGGTGTTGGATTCGGTATTCGTGGGCATGGTCCGGGGTTACCCGCGTCACGGCGCGCGAAGCGCGTCCTTCTCAGGTCGGGCGCGGGCAGCGGCCTCGGCCCTAGGCCCTACCATTGCCAGTGCCTGAAAAGCAGTCCTTCCGACCTGCCACGAGCATTTTCTAAGCCGCACGACCCTCCAGGAGGTGGACCCGAAGATGAGCGAGGCAGACGCGTCGGAGGCGCCACAGCCGGCGCGGAGCTCATTTGCGCTCCGGCGGCACAACCCGGACCAGCGGACCTGTGTGCTCGCGGTGGAGGGGGAGCTCGACATCGCATCGGCGCCCAGGCTCAAAGCGGAGCTGCACGAACCGATCGGGGCGGGCTACCACAGGATCGTGCTGGATCTCTCCGACGTCACGTTCATCGACTCGACCGCCCTCGGGGTCCTGGTCGGGGTCAACTACGAACGGAGGCTCGTCGCGGGGGAGGGCCTGGTGATGGCCGGTCTGCGACCGAGCGTCTTGAAGGTCCTCGAGGTCACTGGCCTGGTCGGCTCGTTCGATATCGCGCCCGACGTCGAGAGTGCGCTGTAGGGCTTTGGCGAGCGAAGTCATCAGCATCATCGACGCCGACCCCGACCTCGGCGAGTTGCTCGGCGAGTCCGAGCGGGAGCGAGCGCGGCGCCAGGTGCTGACCGGTGTACGCCGTCTCACGCCGGGTGCGTGGGACGCCGCGAACGCGATCGAGCCGGATCAGCACCACCGGGGCTTCATGGTGATCGACGGTCTGCTCTCACGTGAGGTGGACGTGCTGGGCCGCAAGTGCGTCGAGCTGCTCGGCGCCGGGGATGTACTCCGTCCGTGGCATTGGGACGCCGACGGCTCGCACGTCCACGCCGAGGTGGGGTGGACGGTGCTCGAGCCCGCGCGCCTGGCCGTGCTCGACCACGGCCTGGTCCTCCGGATGAACCCATGGCCACAACTCGGCGTCGAACTCTTCGCCCGGGGCACGCGGCGTGCTCATGGCCTGGCGGTCGCCCTGGCCATCGCCCACCATCAGCGCGTCGATGATCGCGTCCTGCTCACGCTCTGGCATCTGGCCGAGCGCTGGGGGCGCGTGTCGCCCGACGGGATCGCCGTGCCGTTGCCGCTCTCACACCAGCGGCTGGCTGACCTGGTGGGCGCACACCGCCCATCGATCACCACGGCGCTGGGGGATCTCACGCGCGCAGGCGCGATCAGCCGGCGGGACGATGGGGCGTGGATGCTGCATGGCTCACCCCCGGCCGCGCTGCGACACCATCGCCTGGTGGCCACGATGTCGTGAGCGGCCGGCCCGCCGCGGGGACGGACCGGCCGCCGGCCTCGCCGGCTCGATCAGCGGACGACCCGTTGCCGGCCGCTGAAGAACGCCAGCAGGGCGAGGATCGCGACCAGGAACAGCAGCGGGTGCACAGCAACGCCACCCACCACCGCCAGGATCAACAGGATGACAGCGAGTGCAAAGAGCATTCTGACCTCCGTCAGTTTTTGATGATGCTCATGTATCCCCGTTGCTCCGCTCGAGCGACGCGACCCGGTTTCCGTCCGTACGTCCGTACGCGGACATCTCGGGAATCCCGATCGGCTCTAGCGGTCCTCCGCTCCCTCGCCACTGCCGCGGGCGCCAGAAGCTCGATCCTGCTCGTCCTCTTCGGTGGGTGCGCGGTAGGGGTCGGAATCGGCAATCGGATCAACCTCGCCGACGGGCGTGTTCAGTACGTGGTGGGGGTCCACGTCGGACGCTTGGGACTCATCTGGCTCGTCGGTGCTCGACAGCTCGTGCGAACCGGACTTGGGTTCAAGCGGCCGGTTGACGGCCTCGGCCGGATCCGAGGCTCGCTCGTAGATTCGTTCGGGCTCATGTCGGGGTCCTGTTCGCGGGTGGTCCTCCGCCATTGGCGCTCCTAATCGCAGGTTTGACCCAGGGCTACCCGAGCGCTCAACGCCAAAACCGGGCGAGAGCGGCGTCGGGCGATCTTCAATGAGACTGCCGGGCCCACGGGGGCGCCCGCGAGAATATGATCAGCGCATGCCAGACCTGGGCCCCGCGGTGAGCACAGTCGTCAACAAATGCCTTGAGGTCAAACCGGGCGAGGACGTGCTGGTGATCGTCGACGATGCCACGCGGGCGATCGGCGAGGCGCTCCGTGCCGAAGCGGCCGACGCCGGGGCCGACGCCGTGCTGGCGGTGATGGACCCCCGGGCCAACGACGGCACCGAGCCCGCGCGGGCCATCGGTTCTGCGCTGCTCGGGTGCGACGTCTTCATCGCGCCGACCAGTCGCTCGCTCAGTCACACCACCGCGCGCAAGGCGGCCAGCGACGCCGGGTCCCGCGGCGCGACGATGCCGGGGGTGACCGAGGACATGCTGGCCCGAGTGATGGCCGTCGACTTCGATCAGATGGCAGCTCGCTCGCGCGCGGTTGCCGCGGTGCTCGACGCCGGGGCGGTCGCGCACATCACGTGCCCGCTGGGCACGCAGCTCACGCTGGACTTGGCGGGGCGGGCCGGCATCTCGGACGACGGGGACCTGACGGCCGCCGGCGCCTTCGGCAACCTGCCGTGCGGTGAGGCCTTCATCGCCCCGATGGGCGGCGACGGGCGGATCATCGCCTCGAGCCTGGCCCCGCTCGGGCTGAGTGACGAGCCGGCGACGCTGACGGTCACCGACGGACGGATCGTGGCGGCCGAAGGCGGCCTCGGGCCGGACTACCTGCGGAGGCTGCAGGAGCACGGGGAGCTCGGCGCCAACCTCGCGGAGCTCGGAGTCGGTACCAACGACCAGGCGATGCTGACCGGAAACATCCTCGAGGACGAGAAGCTGCTCGGCAGCGTGCACGTCGCCTTTGGGGCAAGCGCCGGAATCGGGGGCACGGTCTCGGTCCCGATTCACCTCGACGTGGTGGTGCTCGATGCCAGCCTGGACGTGGACGGCCACAAGATCCTCGATGCCGGCCGTTACGTGCTCCCCGAGCACGTGATGTGACGCTGCTCTCGGTTCCGAACGTCTCCGAGGGACGCGACGCGGGCGTGGTGGCGGAGATCGCGCGGAGCTTCGACGCCCGGCTGCTCGGCGTCCACTCCGACCCCGATCACCACCGCAGCGTCTTCACGCTGGCCGGGGAGCCCGGGCAGCTCGCGCCGGGCGTCCTGGCCGGGGCCGAAGCCGCCGTCCGGCTGATCGACCTGAGAGGACATCGGGGCGTCCATCCTCGCGTGGGCGCGCTCGATGTGGCTCCGATCGTCTACCTGAGCGACTCGGAGCGGGGCGCGGCGTGCGCCGAGGCGCTGGTGCTGGCTGACCTGCTCGGCGAGCGGCTCGACCTTCCGGTGTTCCTCTACGGCGAGCTCGCGGGTGGCCGGACGCGGGCGGAGCTACGGCGCGGGGGCCCGCCAGAGCTCGCACGGAGGATCGAGGCGGGCGAGGTGAGCCCGGACTTCGGCCCGGCCCGCTTGCATCCGACCGCCGGGGCCGTGCTGGTCTCGGCGCGTCCGCCCTTGATCGCATTCAACGTCGAGCTGGCCAGCCCGGCCACGCTCGACCAGGCGCGCGCCATCGCGCGGCGGATCCGGGAGTCATCGCCCGGCGGGCTCCCGGGCGTCAGGGCCATCGGGCTTTGGTTGCAGCACCGTGGCGTCGCCCAGGTATCGACCAACCTCGAGGATTACCGTGACGCCGGGCCCGCCGCCGTGCTCGAGGCGATCGCGCGCGACGCCGATCCCGCCGAGGCAGAGCTGGTTGGGCTCGCCCCGCGGGCGGCGTTCGCGGACTTCCCGAGCTCGGTCTCGGTCCGGAACCTGCGGCTGCTGGAAGACGCGCTGCAGGCTCCGGAACCCTGAAACCGTCTACAGGCCGGTGGATGCCCCGCTACCGACCGGCATCCCGTCCTGGCCGGTGCCGTTGGTCGGAGCTTGCGAGTAGTCGGGGCCGCCGGCGTCCTTGATGCCCTTGGCCACGTTGGCGCCGAGGTCCTTGTCGACGTTGGTCCAGTACTCGATCACCCGCTTCTGCATCTCGGCCGAGACCGCGTTGGTGGCATGGCCGACGATGTTGGAGGCGAGGTTGGCCCGATCCTGGTCGTTCATCACCTCGCGCACCAGCGTCCCTGCCTGACCGAAGTCGTCGTCGTCCCGCCGGGGGGTGTAGGCGTGGCGAACCATCTCGCCGGCCTCGACCCCCCAGACCGTGTCGGCGAAGCTCGGGTCGGCCTTCGGGCCGCCGAAGCTGTTGGGCGCGTACACGGGCTGATTGCCGCTGTGCCGATAGCGCATCGCGCCGTCCTTGTTGTAACTATGGACTTCGGCCTTGGGCGCGTTGATCGGCAGCTGGAGGTAGTTGGTGCCGATCCGGTAGCGGTGGGTGTCCGGGTAGCTGAACAGCCGCCCGAGCAGCATCTTGTCCGGGCTCGGCCCGATCCCGCGGACCAGGTTGGCGGGCTCGAAGGCGGCCTGCTCGACCTCGGCGAAGTAGTTCTCCGGGTTGCGGTCGAGCACCATCCGGCCGACGGTGATCTCCGGGTAGTCGCCGTGGGGCCAGACCTTGGTCAGGTCGAACGGGTTGAAGCGGTAGTCGGCCGCCTCGGCGAACGGCATGATCTGCATCTTCAGCGTCCACTCCGGCGCGTCGCCCTTGGCGATCGCCTCGCGCAGGTCGCGGATGTGGAAGTCAGGCTCGTCGGCGACCAGCGCCTTGGCCTCTTCGTCGGTGAAGTTGTCGGGGCCCTGGACTGTCTTGAAGTGGTACTTGACCCAGAACTTCTCGCCGCCCTCGTTCTCCCACAGGAACGTATGGCTGCTGTAGCCGTTCATGTTCCGCCAGGTCCGAGGCGTGCCCCGGTCCGACATCAGGATCGTCACCTGGTGCGCCGACTCGGGTGAGAGGGTCCAGAAGTCCCACTGCATGTCGTTGCTGCGGAGGTTGGTGTCGGGCAGCCGCTTCTGGGAGTGGATGAAGTCCTGGAACTTCGAGGGGTCGCGCACGAAGAAGACCGGCGTGTTGTTGCCGACCATGTCGTAGTTGCCCTCTTCGGTATAGAACTTGATGGCAAACCCGCGCGGGTCCCGCACCGTATCGGGGCTACCGAGCTCGCCGGCCACGGTCGAGAAGCGGATGAACAGCGGCGTCTTCTTCCCGGGCTGCAGGAAGTCCGCCTTGCAGTACTGGGAGACATCCTCGGTCACTTCGAAGAAGCCGTGGGCGCCGCCGCCCTTGGCGTGGACGACTCGCTCGGGGACGCGTTCGCGGTTGAACTGGGCCATCTTCTGGATGACGTAATGATCCTGGAGCAGGATCGGGCCGTCCGGCCCTACCGTCAGCGAATGCTCGTCGCTGGCCGCCGGAATCCCGGCGTCGGTAGTCGTGCGGGGAGGTTGTCCGTCGCTCATCGAGGTCGGCTCCTTTTTCGGGTCAGGGGCGTCTGATTCGTCTGATTCGTCTGATTCGGATCCATCCTAGGAGTCCTACCCGTCCGGTTATACCCGTCACGCGAGCCCGGCGCAAAATAATGGACGTTTTCCAGCAGCGCCGCGAACCAACGCACTATGTGCTCCCCGCCGCAAGCACTAAGCTCTCTTGTGTCATGGCTCAGACCAAGAAGAAGCGGCGCAGCAAGCACCGCGGGACAGCCGCCGGAACGATCTCGGCACGTGGTCGCACCGGGCGTCCTCCGTCCGCCGAAGAGCGCAAGAAAGCCTCGCGCGAGTCGATCCGCGAGCAGCGGCTGAACCGCCCGCCGACCTGGTCGTCCTCGGCAAAGCGGGCTGGCCTCGCCGCCGGCTTCATGTTCATCTTCCTGTTCCTCACGAACAAGCAGAAGGTGGCGCCAGCGGCTGTCTTCGCGATCCTGGCGCTGATCCTGTACATCCCGGCGGGCTACTACATGGAGGTCTACCTGTTCCGCAGGCGCCAGCTCAAGAAGGCCGCCCAGAAATGATCGACGTCCGGATGTTCACCGTCGGACAGGTGGCGGAGAACTGCTTCATCGTCCGGGCCAAGGGTTCCGATCGAGCGCTGGTCATCGACCCCGGTGAGGAACCCGATCGGCTGATCGAGGCGATCGGCGCGCTCGGGATCGCCAAGGTTGAGGCGATCCTGGTCACGCACACGCACTTCGACCACATCGGCGCGGTGGCGCCCCTAGCCAGGGCCACCGGCGCCCCGGTGTGGTGTCCTGAACTCGAGACCCACGTGCTCGCGAACATCATGGACTTCGTGCCCTGGACCGGCTTCGGTCCGTACGAGAGCTACGAAGCCGACCACACCGTCAAGGGCGGTGAGACGCTCGAGCTCGCCGGGCTGACGATCGAGGTGCGGTTCACCCCCGGGCACAGCCCCGGCCACGTCACCTACGCGCTCCCGGACGAGACCGCCGTGTTCTCCGGCGACGTCCTGTTTCAGGACTCGGTCGGCCGGGTCGATCTTCCTGGCGGGGACTGGCCGACGCTGCTGGCCTCGATCGAGGGCCTGATCAACGAGTTTCCGCCCGAGACGGTCGTCCACCCGGGCCACATGGGCTTGACCACGCTCGGGCGCGAGCGCGCGAGCAATCCGTTTTTGCGCGAGCTCGCCGGTCAGTGATACAAGCCCCGCGCGGAACGTTCGACATCCTGCCCGAGGATGCCGCCCGGCGCGAGTACGTCGAGGCACAGTCCCGGCGCGTGCTCGAGGCGGCGGGCTACCGCCGGATCGAGACCCCGACGTTTGAGTCGACGGAGCTGTTCGCCCGCGGAGTCGGTCAGGCCACCGACATCGTCCAGAAGGAGATGTACACCTTCGACGACGGCGGGGGACGCTCGCTCACGCTGCGCCCCGAGGGGACCGCGCCGGTGTGCCGCGCCTACATCGAGCACGGCATGCACAAGCTCCCGCAACCGGTCAAGTTCTGGTACCTGTCGAGCTTCTTCCGCAGCGAGGCACCGCAGCGCGGGCGCTACCGCCAGTTCTGGCAGGTGGGGGCCGAGTCGATCGGCTCGGCCGGGCCGGAGACGGACGCCGAGCTGATCGTCCTGCTCGCCGAGCTGTTCGACGCCCTGTCGGTCAAGGACACCCACCTGCACCTGGCCAGCCTGGGCAGCCCTGAGACCCGGGCCGTGTATCGGGAGGAGCTGAGCCGATACCTGCGAGCCAACCAGTCGCGGCTCTCGGCCGAGGTGGTCAGCCGGATCGATCTCAATCCGATGCGGGCCTTCGACGCCGGTGACCCCTCGACGCGAGAGGTGATGCACGCTGCCCCGAAGCTGATGGACCGCCTGACCCCCGAGGACGCCGAGCACTTCGCCCAGGTGCGGGCTCTCCTGGACGAGGCCGACCTGCGCTACGAGCTCGACCCGACGCTCGTGCGCGGCCTCGACTACTACACCCGGACCCTGTTCGAGTTCTCCAGCGACGCGCTCGGCGCCCAATCCGGGGTGGCCGGCGGCGGCCGCTACGACCGGCTGATCGAACAGCTCGGCGGACCCGCGACTCCCGCCTCGGGCTGGGCGGCCGGCGTCGAGCGGATGCTGCTGGCGGCCGGCGAGCTGCCCGTCGCCCCGCCCCTGGTCGATCTGTTCGTGGCCGTCGCCGATCGCGCGCCAGGCACAGCGCGCGCGGCGTTCGCCCTGGCGGGCGAGGCGAGGCGGGCCGGACTGGCCGGTCAGCTCGAGCTGGCCCGGCGCTCGCTCAAGGGCCAACTCAAGCACGCGGACCGGATCCGCGCCCGGTACGTTGCGATCGTGGCCGACCCCGAGCAGGTGACCCTGAAGAACATGGAATCGGGCGAGCAGGACGAGCTCACGCCGGCCGCCGTGATCCCGACGATCCTCCGGGGGAGCCGGCTCTCGTGAAACAGCCTCCGCGGGCCAACGGCTATCGCGATGCCTGGTGCGGCGAACTGACCGGTGCCCGGGTTGACACGCCGGCTCGTGTGGCGGGCTGGGTCGCCGCCCGGCGTGACCACGGCGGGTTGATCTTCATCGACCTCCGGGACCGCTCGGGCATCGTCCAGCTCGTCTTCCACCCTCAGACCGCGGGGGAGGCGCACGAGCTCGCGCACTCGCTGCGCTCCGAAGACGTGGTCACCGCCGCCGGAACGGTGATCGCACGCGATCCGCAGAACGTCAACCCCAATCTGCCCACCGGAGAGATCGAGCTGAGCGTCGACTCGGCCACGATCCTGGCCGACGCCGACACGCCGCCGTTCCCCCTCGACGGGGAAGTCGCCGTCGACGAGGCGCTGCGGCTGCGGTACCGGGCGCTCGACCTGCGCCGAACGCCGATGCAGCGGGCGCTGACCTTGCGTCACGACGTGGTCGCGTCGATGCGAGAAGTGCTCAACGCGCGCGACTTTCTGGAGATCGAGACCCCGGACCTGACCCGGTCCACGCCCGAAGGTGCCCGTGACTACCTCGTGCCGGCGCGGATCGCGCCCGGCTCGTTCTATGCCTTGCCGCAATCGCCGCAGCTGTTCAAGCAGCTGCTGATGATCGGCGGCTTCGAGCGCTACTACCAGATCGCTCGATGCTTCCGCGACGAGGACTCGCGGGCCGACCGTCAGCCCGAGTTCACCCAGCTCGACATCGAGATGTCGTTCGTGCACGAGGAGGATGTGATCGAGTGCATGGAGGCTGTGATGGGGACGGTGATCGAGCGCACCCAGTTCGCCGCCGCGCCACCGCCCTGGCCGCGCATGACCTATCAGGAGGCGGTTTCGCGCTTCGGCTCCGATCGGCCCGACACGCGCTTCGGGCTGGAGCTGAAGAGCCTGGGCGATGCCCTGGGCGGCTCCGAGTTCAAGGTGTTCGCCTCGGTCCTGGCTGAGGGCGGAGCGGTCCGGGGGATGAACGCCGGCGCCCGCGAGCTTCCACGCTCGGAACTCGACGTACTGACCGAGCTGGCCAAGCAGCACGGTGCCAAGGGGCTCGTTTGGGCGTTCGTGCAGGAGGACGGCACGTTGCGCTCACCGATCGCCAAGTTCCTGAGGCCCGAGGAGATCGCGGCGATCATCGACCGGCTCGGCGCCCAGACCGGCGATCTCCTGCTGATCGTCGCCGACCAGGCCGCCACGGCCAACCAGGCGCTCGGCGCACTCCGACTCGAGCTGGCCCGCCGCTTCGACCTGGTCCCCGCCGGGCGCCACGACATGCTCTGGGTGACCGAGTTCCCGGCGTTCTTCTGGGATCCCGCCGCCCAGCGCTGGGACGCAGCGCACCATCCGTTCACGGCTCCGAAGGGCGATCTTGACGACCCCGGCGCGCTGACCTCGCGCGCGTACGACCTCGTACTTGACGGAAGCGAGATCGGGGGCGGCTCGATCCGCATCCATCAGCAGGATGTCCAGCGGCGCGTCTTCGAGCTACTGGGTATCGGACCCGAGGAGGCCCAGGCGCGCTTCGGCTTCCTGCTTGACGCGCTGCGCTACGGCGCCCCGCCGCACGGTGGGATCGCGATGGGGATCGACCGGATCGTCGCGCTGCTCGGCGGCTTCGATTCGATCCGGGACGTGATCGCCTTCCCCAAGGCGGCCAGCGGCGCCGATCCGCTGACCGGCGCCCCGGCGCCGGTCGATCCCGCCCAGCTCCGCGAGGTCGGCCTGCGCGTGATCTGATCCCGCGTCCACGAGCGCTCAGGTTCCGGCGCGGGGCTGCCGAAAATGTCCCTGATGCACGTCTCACGACCACTGGTGGGGTTGCTCGTCGGCACTGTCCTGTTCTTCGCGCTCTGGCTCGTCGCCCTGAAACCGAGCTCGTCCAGCAGTCCCGCAGGCTCGAAGGGTCTCGGCCAATACCAGTCCGCGGTCGACAAGGCCCACGCCGCGGTCGCGCAGGCCAACGCGACCAGCGTTGGGCACGGCGGCACGATCGCCACACCAGCGCCGGCTCCAGCGCGGAGCGGGCCGGCCCCAGCGCGGAGCGCGGCGGTCAAGCCCGGGCCGGCGGTCAAGCCCGGGCCGGCGGTCAAGCCCGGGCCGGCGGTCAAGCCCGGGCCGGCGACCAAAACCGCCACCGCCCCGAGCAGCGCGTCCCGCTCGGCGATCGTCACGCGCGCGCTGCACGCGGATAAGGTGCTGGCCCTGCTCTTCTACAACGCGGCCGCGGCGGACGACCGCGCCGTCAAGCGCGAGCTGACCGCGGTCCCCGGATCCGCTCGGCGCGTGGTCAAGCTGGCGATTCCGATCTCGGAGCTGGCCCGATACACCGTCGTCACGAACCAGGTGCAGGTCAGCATCGCACCGACGCTGGTGATCGTCGACCCTCATCACCGCGCGGTGACGATGACCGGCTTTGCCGATCGTTTCGAGATCGCCCAGCGCGTCGCCGACGCGCTCGCCGTCCGGTAGCCGCCGTCGCCTCTATCCTCGCCGGGATGGACACCCTGGCCTTCGAACACCACTTGACCTCTCCACAGGGACAGGGGCGGTTTCCGGCCGGGGCCTTCACCGTGCTGGCCGACGGCGGATCTTGCTGCGACCGGATCCGTTTCTCGCTCAGCCTCGATGGCGAGCGGGTCGTCGACGCCGGGTTCGACGCCGAGGGTTGCGGATCGGCGTCCGCCGCCGGTAGCGCCGCGGTGACCCTCGTGCGTGGTCGGGATCTGCTGGCGGCGGCCCGGATCGGCGCCACCGAGATCGCCGAGGAGCTGGGTGGCCTCAGTCCAGGCAAGCTGCACGCCGCCGAGCTGGCCGCCGACGCGCTGGCCCGCGCGCTGGGCGCCGCGGTGCGAGGCCGGGCCGCGCTTGCCGCGCCGCCCGGGGGCCGTACCCTCGTCGCGCTGAGCGGTGGGGTGGACAGCGCCGTGGCGGCGCTCCGCTGCGCGGGCGAACGGGAGACCGTGGCCGTCACGCTCGAGCTCTGGGCCGACCGGGATAACGACGGCGAGCGCAGCTGCTGCTCGGCCTCGGCGGTCTCGGGCGCGCGCCGCCTGGCTCATTCGCTCGGCCTGCCGCACCTGACGATCGATCTGCGCGAGGAGTTCCGCGCCGGCGTCGTCGATCCGTTCATCGCCGGATACGCCGCCGGAGAGACTCCCAACCCGTGCGTGGGCTGCAACGGCCACGTGCGCCTCGACGCGATGCTCGAGCTCGCCTCTCGGCTGGGCTGCGAGCGACTCGCCACCGGTCACTACGCCCGGATCGCCGAGCGAGACCATGTCGCCGGCCCACTGCTGCGGACCGCCGCCGATCCGGCCAAGGACCAGACGTACATGCTGGCGGGACTGTCGCCCGCCTCGCTGGCGCGGATGAGCTTTCCGCTCGGCGAGCTGACCAAGCCCGTGGTGCGGCGGCTCGCGGCCGATGCCGGACTGTCGGTGGCGAGCAAGCTCGACTCACAGGACCTGTGCTTTCTCGCCGGCACCGACCGCGGCAGCTTCCTCGCCCGGCATGGCGGCATCGGAGATCGGCCCGGGGAGATCGTCGACCGCGCTGGCACGGTGCTCGCGCGCCATCGCGGCCAGCATCTGTTCACCGTCGGGCAGCGCCGCGGAATCGGAGTGGCGTCCCGGGAGCCGCTGTACGTGCTGGAGAAGGACGCCGGCACCAACCGCGTCGTCGTCGGGCCGCGAGCTGGATTGTCAGCCGAACGCGTAACGATCCGCGGGGCGCGCCTGCACCGCGAGGGCACGCGGGTGGACCGGGTCAAGCTCCGCTATCGCTCCGCGCCGGTGGCCGCGCGCCTGCGGGACGAGCCCCCCGCGGGGCGCCACTCCGAGCTGACCGTCGAGCTGACCGAACCGGTCGTGGGCGTCGCCCCGGGACAGCTCGCCTGCCTGATGGACGGTGGGCTCGTCGTCGGCTGGGGCACGATCGCCCGCTGAGCCCATGAGGCTGACGCGGCTGGCATTGATCGCGCTGACGCTCGTCCTCTGGACTGGCGCCGCGCTCGCTGCCAGCCCTCGGGTCGGCAGCTTCGGAAGGGGAGCCTGGAGCTGGTTCGGCGACCCGCGCGCGGTCGCGGTCAGCGGCCAGAACGGCAAGACTTTCGTCGGCTGGATCGACTGGTCCGGACGGGTGATCGTCGGGGCGTATGACCCGAGCTTCGGGGTGCTGCGCAAGAAGCGGGTGGGCTGGCTCTTCCACGACGACCATGGATCGCCTTCGATCTTGGTCGAGCCCGATCATCGCCTGACCGTCTTCTGGTCCGGCCACAACGGCACCGAGATGTTCTACCGCAGCACCTTGCGACCGGAGGACATCACCGCGTGGGGACCGCTACGAGAGGTGCCCGCGCGGCTGGCCGGGCGTTTCGGGTACACATATCCGCAGCCGGTTCGGCTCCCGGCCGAGCACAACAAGCTCTACCTGTTCTGGCGCGGGGCCGACTGGGGCGCCGACTACGCCACCCGCACTCCGAACGGGCGCTGGGGGGCCGCCCACCGGCTGATCGTCTCGCCCGGTCAGCGGCCCTACCTCAAGGTCGACTCCGATCGGGCGGGCACGATCGCGCTCGCCTTCACCACCGGCCACCCGCGCGACGTGCTCACCAGCATCTACTACGCGGCCTACCGCCGGGGCTGGCTGTGGACGGCGGGTGGCCGCCGGATCGAGCGACTCGGCAGCGGGACGCTTTCGCCAGGGCGCGCCGACCTCGTCTACGACGCCGCCGCCAGCAACATTCCGGCCTGGGTCTGGGATACCGCGCTCGACTCCCACCACCGTCCCGTGATCGTCTACGCCACGTTTCCGTCGATCAGCAACCACGCCTATTGGTACGCGCGCTGGGACGGCCACCGCTGGGTATCCCACTTCCTCACCAACGCCGGCCCGTCGATCAGCCCCACGTCGATCGAGTACCAGTATTCCGGAGGGATCGCCCTCGACCACGGCAATCCCTCGATCGTCTACCTGTCCCGTCACGCCGGTAACGGATGGGAGATCGAGCGCTGGACGACGGCCGACGGCGGCTATGCCTGGCGCCATCGGGTGGTCGTGCCCAGCGATGGCACCGACAACGTCAGACCCGTCGTCCCCCGGGGCTCCCGTGGCGGCCCGATCAGCCTGCTCTGGATGCGCGGCGACTATCGAACCTACTCGTCCTACAGGACCACGATCGCCTACCTGAAATAGCTGGTCGTCGGCGGACCGCCGGGCGCCGTGCGCCCGCCGATCTCGCAGCACGGTGGCGCCCCTGCGGCGCCTACACTGAGTCCGATGACCTCGGATGAGATCCGCAGCAGATTCCTCGAGTTCTTCGAGCAGCGCGACCACCTGCGCTTGCCGTCGGCCTCGCTGATCCCGGCCGAGCATGACCCCTCGGCGCTGTTCACGATCGCCGGCATGCACCCGCTCAAGCCATACTTCTCCGGCGCCGAGAAGCCGCCCCACCCGCGCGCCACGAGCTGCCAGAAGACGTTTCGGACAGTCGACATCGGGATCATCGGCACCACCACGCGGCATCTCACCTTCTTCGAGATGCTGGGGAACTTCTCTTTCGGCGACTACTTCAAGCCCGAGGCCGCCCGCTTCGCCTGGGACCTGTCCCGTGACGTGTTCGGCTTCTCCGCTGAGAGCATCTGGATCACGGTGTTCGGCGGCGATGATGAGCTCGGGCTTGGTCCTGACGACGACGCCATCGAAGCGTGGCTCGAGATCGGCGTCCCGCGCGAGCGGATCGTCGAATGCCCGCGCTCGGAGAACTTCTGGCAGGTCGGGCCGACCGGGCCGTGCGGGCCGTGCTCCGAGCTCTACTTCGATCGCGGCGTGGAGTTCGGGCGCCCCGACGACCTCCCGGGCGGCGAGAACGAGCGCTTCCTCGAGTACTGGAACCTGGTGTTCATGCAGTTCGACCAGAACCCGGAGCTGACGCTCACCCCGCTTCCGGCCAAGAACATCGATACCGGGCTCGGGCTGAACCGACTGGCCGCGCTCGTTCAGGACAAGGAGACGGTGTTCGAGACCGATCAGTTCGCCCCGCTGATCGATCTCGGTCAGCAGCTATCGGGTCGTCGTTATGGGGAGGACTTCCCCACCGACCGGGCGCTGCGGATCCTGGCCGATCATTCCCGCGCGATGACCTTCCTGATCGCCGACGGCGCCGTGCCCTCCAACGAGGACCGCGGCTACATCCTGCGCCGGATCATGCGCCGGGCGATCCTCCAGGGGCGGCACACGCTCTCGCTTGACCCCGGGTTCCTCGGCACGTACGCCGACCTCGTGGCCGAGCTGATGGGGTCCAGCTACCCCGAGGTGCACGAGCAGCGCGACTCGATCATGAAGTGGCTGAGCTCCGAGGAGGAGGGATTCGGCCGCACGCTCGAGCAGGGCAGCAAGCTCCTGGACGAGCTGATCGCGCGAGCCAAGGACGCAGGCGCCGAGGGTATCGCCGCCTCCGACGCTTTCCTGTTGCACGACACCTACGGATTCCCGATCGACCTCACGCTCGAGCTCGTGTCCGAGCAGGACCTGGGCGTCGACGAGGAGGGGTTCGAGGCGCTGATGGAGGACCAACGGCGCCGATCCCGCTTGGGCTCGCCTCGAGGCGAGGAACGGGGATCCCTGCGCGAGGCGGCACAGGCGCTGGCCAAGGACGCTGGATTCGCCACGGACTTCCGTGGCTACGAGGCGACCGCGCTGGAGACGACGGTCGGCGCGCTGGCAGGCGAGCGCGAGTCGGCGAGCGGACACGTGCTGGTCAAGCTGGAGGAGTCGCCCTTCTACGCCACCGGCGGCGGACAGGTGGCTGATTCCGGGTTCGTGCAGTGCGCCGATGGCGACTGCCTGGCCCGGGTGCAGGACGTCATTCGCCTCGGCGATGACCAGGTGCTCGCGCTCGTGCCGCAACGGGGCGAGCTGAAGCCGGGTGAGCGGGTCTACGCGTCGGTCGACCGCGCCGCCCGTCACGCCACCGAATGCAACCACACCGCCACGCACCTGCTGCACGCCGCGCTCCGCCAGACGCTCGGACCGCATGTCAAGCAGGCCGGGTCCTACGTCGGCCCCGACAAGCTGCGGTTCGATTTCACCCACGGCGGCGCGCTGACGCCGCAGGAGTTGAGCCAGGTGGAGGACGCGGTCAACCGCTGGATCGGCCAGGGCGATCCGGTGCGGGCGCTGACCACGACGCTGGCCGAGGCGAAGCGACTCGGCGCGATGGCCCTGTTCAGCGAGAAGTACGGTGATGTGGTGCGCATGGTCGAGGTCGGCGATGGCTCGTTCTCGCGCGAGCTGTGCGGCGGCACCCATGTGCGCAACACCGCCGAGATCGGTTTGCTGAAGGTGCTGGCGGAGACCTCGAGTGCCGCCAACGTGCGGCGGATCGAGGCGGTAACCGGCCCCGTGGCGATCGAGCTGGTGCGCAACCACGATCGCGCGCTGGCGCAGGCCGCCGTGACGCTTCGCGTGACGCCGGAAGTCGTCCCCCATGCGGTCGACCAGCTGTGGGCGCGGGTGCGCGAGCTCGAGAAGGCGGGGCGCCAAGGCGGCGGCAACGGCGCCGTCGACGTCGACGCGCTGGCCGGCGAGGCCGGAGTGCTCGATGGGGCGAAGGTGCTGGCCGCTGCCGTCCCGAAGATGGACGGCCAGGGGCTGCTCGAGCTCACCGACAAGCTGAAGGCGAAGCTCGGCGACGCCGCGATCGTCCTCGGGAGCGCAGGTGAAGGTCGCGTCGACCTGATCGTCAGCGTGCCGCCCGGGCTGGTCTCGCGCGGGGTCCGGGCCGGGGAAATTGTCAAGGCGGCGGCGGCGCAAGTCGGTGGTGGCGGCGGCGGCCGAGACACGCTTGCGCGCGCCGGTGGCCGCGACCCTTCGAAACTGCCACAGGCGATCGAGGCGGCGCGGGAGGCGATCGCTTCAGCGCTCGGGGCGTGAGGTCGTGAGAGTGCTCGCGCTCGACTACGGCAGCGCACGCTGCGGGTGCGCCATCAGCGACCCGACCGGAGTGCTGGCCACCCCGATAGAAGCCGTGCTCGCGCCCGGGTCCAAACGCGGGCGGGCGCGCCTGCGCGAGCTGGTGGCCGAGCTTGACGCGCAGCGAGTCATCGTCGGGTTGCCGCTGACGCTGGCCGGCACCGATTCCGCCCAGACCCGGGAGACACGCGCATTCGCCCAGTCGCTGCAGAGCGTGCTGCCCGTCGCCGTCGAGCTCTACGACGAGCGCTTCACCACGCGGATGGCCAACCGGACAGGGGGAACGGCCAGCGAGGATTCGCGGGCCGCCGCGCACCTGCTCGAGGGCTGGCTGGCCCAACACGCCCACAGCGGAGCCGTCGGTGGCTGAATCACGCGAACGGAGCGCTGCCGAGCGCGAGGCGGCCCGGCTCGAGCGTCTCCGCCGCCGAGCCGGCGCCGAGCCCAAGCCCGAGCCCATCGATTTCGACGGTGTCGCGCCCGCCGACGGCGTCGCGCCGCCCGCCGACGCCCGCGTCGCGCCGCCCTCCGACGCCCGCGTCGCGCCGCCCGCCGACCCCGGTGTGGCGATCGGAGACTCGGCCGAATTGCCGGCCGGCACGCGGCGGGTCTCGGCGCTTGAGCGCAAGCCTCAGACCAAGGGTCCCGTGCGACGGCCGCGGAGCAGACGTCCGGTGCGAGGCCGAGGGGCGCCTCGCATCGACGGCCGCCGCCACTCGCGCCGGGGACGAGCCGCGGGGGTGCTGGCGATTGTCCTCGGGATCGCGCTGATCTGGTTCCTGGTCCAGCTGTTTCAGCCCCTCCAGGGCGCCGGCCACGGCAGCGTCACGGTGACGATCCCCGCAAAGTCGGGCGTCAGTCAGATCGGCGACCAGCTCGAACGCGAAGGCGTGGTCGACTCGAGCTTCTTCTTCGGTCTGCGGGCGACCCTGGCCGGAGAACGCAGCAAGCTCCGTTCCGGCACCTACCACCTGAAGCTCGGGATGCCCTACGGCAAGGTGCTGAGCATCCTCACCACGCCGCCGCCCGCGGCGAAGGTCACCGCGCTCACCCTGACCGAGGGCCGAACGCGGCAGCAGATCGACACGCTCCTGCGCCGGCAGGGCGTGCGCGGCAGCTACGCGGCGGAGTCGCGTCACTCGAGGCTGCTTGACCCGCGCCGCTACGGCGCCCCCAGGAGCACGCCATCGCTCGAGGGCTTCTTGTTCCCGTCGACGTATCAGTTGCGAGAGCCAATCAGCCTGGGCGCGCTGGTCGCCGATCAGCTGAACGAATTCCGCAAGGTGTTTGCGGGTGTGAACCTGGCCGCCGCGCGTCGCCGACACCTCACGCCGTACGACGTGCTGACCGTCGCCTCGTTGGTGGAGGGGGAGACCCCGACCGCGCACGATCGCCCACTGATCGCGTCCGTGATCTACAACCGCTTGCGCAACGGCATGCCGCTCCAGATCGACTCGACCGTGCGGTATGCGGTCGGCAACTACACGACCCCGATCACCCGGTCGCAGCTCGGCTCGCGATCGCCCTGGAACACGTACACCCACAAGGGGCTTCCGCCGACGCCGATCGACAACCCCGGCCTGGCCTCGATCGAGGCAGCCGCGCACCCGGCGAACACGAACTACCTGTTCTTCGTGGCCAAGCCGTGCGGTAACGGCGCAAGCCTGTTCGCGTCGACCTACGCGCAGTTCCAGGCCGACAACAACCGGTACGAGGCGGCGCGCGCGAAGCGGGGTGGGCGCTCACCGGTGCATTGCTAGCGCCGACCCGCCTCGGGGTCCTCGGCTGGCCGGTGGCCCACAGCCGGTCGCCGGCGATGCAGAATGCGGCGCTCAGGGCGGTCGGGCTGCCCTCGTGGCGATACCAGCTGCTCCCGGTCCCGCCCGAGCGCTTCGCCGAGACCGTCGCGGCACTGCCGGCCGCCGGATTCCGGGGCGCGAACGTCACGATCCCGCACAAGCCCGGCGCGCTGGCGCTGGCGGATGGCGCGACCGCTCGTGCAAGGGCGATCGGGGCCGCCAACACGCTCGTGTTCGAGGCCGACGGCTCCGTTCACGCCGACAACACAGATGGGCCGGCCCTGGTGGCGGCGCTGCCGTTCGCGATGCCCGGCCGGACGGCCCTGGTGCTCGGCGCCGGTGGCAGCGCGCGCGCCGCGGTCTGGACACTTCTGGACGCCGGAGCCGGCGAAGTGCGGGTCTGGAACCGCACGCCGGCCAGGGCTGAGCAGCTTTGCGCCGAGATTGGCGGCACTCCGGTGCGCGAACTCGGCCCTGCGGACGTGCTCGTCCACTGCACGTCCAGTGGACTGGACGGAATCGCCTCGGCGTTCAAGCAGCTGCCGCTCGAGGCCGAAATGCTCGTCAGGTACGAATGCGTGGTTGATTTTGTCTACAGCGATTCCGGCACGGAGCTCGTGCGAGCGGCGCGCGAGCGCTCGCTGGCGGTCGTCGACGGCCTCGAGTTGCTGGTCGGGCAGGGGGCGCTGAGCTTCGAGCGTTTCACCGGCCGTCCAGCCCCAGTGGGAGTCATGGAAAGAGCGGCCAGGCGGTGACCGACAATGTCTCCCCGCTCAGACCGACGGAGCAGGGCACGACCGAAAGGGGGCGGCAGGGGAAGGGGGGCCTGACCCCACCCGCACTACGCGGCGGCTCGGGCAGATTCCTCACCGACGTGCTGGTCGAGCTCGGATTCATCGACAACGATCGCGTCCAGAAGGCGATCGAGGACGCGCGGCAGACGGGCGTCCCGGCCGAGCGCGTGCTGCTCGAGACACGGGCGGTCACCTCGGAGCAACTCTCGCACGCGATCGCGGAGCGCTACGGACTGGACCACCTCGATCTCGGGGTGTTCAAGGTGGACATGGCCGCCGTCAACCTGCTCAGCGCCTCCGCGGCCAAGCGCTACAGCGCGGTCCCGGTCGCCTACGTCGACGACCACACGCTGCTGTTGGCGATGTCCGATCCGGCCAACGTGCTCGCGGTCGACGACATCGCGCTGCTGACCCGGCTGGACATACGACCCGCGGTGGCCTCCGCCGATGACATCGTCTCGCTGATCAGCCGGATGAACCGCTTTGAGGCCGCCGTGCAGGAGGCGGTCGACCAGAGCGAGGACACGGCGGCCCCGCTGGAGATCGTCGACCTGCGCGAGTCGGCCGAGGACGCGCCGGTGATCAAGCTCGTGCACTCGATCATCGCCCAGGCGACCGAGCGCGGCGCCTCCGACATTCATTTTGAGCCGCAGCCCGATGCGAGCGGCCGCTCCGGGCGCGAGCTGCGCGTGCGGATGCGGATCGACGGCGTCCTGACCGACGAGATGGTCGTGCCCAAGCGGATGGTGGCCGGAGTCGTCTCGCGCATCAAGATCATGAGCGACCTCGACATCGCCGAGCGGCGACTGCCGCAGGACGGCCGCGTCGGCCTGACCATCGAAGGGCGCCATGTCGACGTGCGTGTCGTCACGATCCCAAGCGTCCACGGCGAGTCGGTGGTGTTGAGGATCCTGGACAAGGAGAGCATCCGGCTGGAGCTCGACCGGCTCGGGATGGCTTCGCACGAACTCGATGGCTTCCGCCGCGCGTTCCACCGCTCGCACGGTGCCGTGCTGACCACCGGCCCCACCGGCTCGGGCAAGTCGACGTCCCTGTATGGCGCGCTGCTCGAGCTCAACACACCGGACAAGAACATCATCACGATCGAGGACCCGGTCGAGTATCAGATCAAGGGCATCACCCAGATGCAGGTCAATAACAAGGCGGGCCTGACGTTCGCCACCGGCCTGCGCTCGATGATGCGCGCCGACCCGGACATCCTGATGGTGGGGGAGATCCGCGACCGCGAGACGGCGCAGATCGCGATCGAGGGCGCGCTAACCGGCCACATGGTGCTCTCGACCCTTCACACCAACGATGCGCCGTCGGCGATCACCCGCCTGATCGAAATGGGGATCGAGCCGTTCCTCGTCGCCTCCTCGATCGACTGCGTGGTCGCCCAGCGGCTGGCCCGCACGCTCTGCTCGCACTGCAAGAAGCGCACGATCATTCCCGCCGCGATCCTGCGCGATCACGGTTTTGCCGCCCAGTTCGACATCGAGGCCTACGAGCCCGTCGGCTGCGTGCGCTGCGGGCAGATGGGCTACCGCGGCCGCGTCGGGCTCTACGAGGTGATGACGATGACGGAGGAGATCCGCTCGCTCTCGCTGAAGCGTTCCTCCGCCGACGAGATCGCCGCCGTGGCGATGCGCAACGGGATGCGCCGTCTGCGCGAGGACGGATTAGACAAGGTCAAGTCCGGCCTCACCTCGATGGCCGAGATCGCCCGGGTAACCGGCAGCGGCTGAGCGCCGGCGAGGCGTCCAACCGTGGCCAGGCGCGCTCAACACGGGCGCCTCCCCTGCCGATAGGGGCGCATGGAGCTTGACTTCGCCGAGGTCTTGATGGAAGTCGTCGACCGCCGCGCCTCCGACCTCCATCTCACCGCCGGCGCGCCCCCGATGCTGCGCGTCCGCGGGCGCCTGGCCCCGCTCGAGGGATACCCGGCGCTGACGCCGACCGATACCCGGGAGATCGTCTATTCGATTCTCTCCAACGCCCAGCGCCAGAAGCTGGAGAACAACTGGCAGCTGGACTTCGCCTACCAGATCCCAGGCACGGCGCGGTTCCGGGTCAACGCCTACTTCCAGCGCTCGGCGCTGGGCGCCGCGTTTCGCCTGATCCCCTTCGAGATCGCGCCGCTCGAGACGCTCGGCCTGCCGCCGGCCGTGGCCGAGTTCGCCAACCGGCCCCGCGGGCTGGTGCTGGTCACCGGTCCGACCGGCTCCGGGAAGTCGACCACACTCGCCTCGTTGATCGACGTGATCAACATGCAGCGCGAGGAGCACATCATGACGATCGAGGACCCGATCGAGTTCCTCCACCAGCACAAGCGCTGCATCGTCAACCAGCGCGAGGTCGGCTCGGACGCCATCAGCTTCGCCGAAGCTCTGAAGTCGGCCCTGCGTCAGGACCCCGACGTGATCCTGGTCGGCGAGATGCGAGACCTGGAGACGATCGGCACGGCGATCACCGCCGCGGAGACCGGTCACCTCGTGTTCGCGACCCTCCACACCCAGGACACGCCTCAGACGATCGACCGGATCATCGACGTGTTCCCGTCGGCCCAGCAGGGGCAGATCCGCGCCCAGCTCGCGGTGGCGCTGCAGGGGATCGTCACGCAGACGCTGCTGCCGACCGCCGACGGCGCCGGGCGCTGTGTCGCCGCCGAGGTGCTGGTTCCGACTCCGGCCGTCCGCAACCTGATCCGGGAGGGCAAGAGCCACCAGATCTACTCGGTGCTGCAGACCGGCGGCGCTCACGGCATGCAGACGATGGACTCGGCGCTGGCCCAACTGGTCCGCGCGGGCAAGATCACCCGCCAGCTCGCCGAATCCCGTGCCCACTCGGCCGAGGAGCTCAGACGCCTGATCGGCGGAGCGGCGACGGGCGGCAGCCAGATGGCGGCCTAGCGCGATGGCGACCTTCCAGTTCAAGGCGATGGACCTCGCGGGCGTTCCCGCCGCGGGCGAGGTGGAGGCGGTCTCCAAGCAGGACGTGGCCGATCAGCTCAAGCAGCGCGGGCTCGTGGTCATCGACATCGCCCACAAGTACCGCTCAAAGGAGCTCAACCTCGAGCTGTTCGCCCGGGTCAAGCCCAATGACCTGGCGCTGGCCACCCGGCAGCTCTCGACGATGGTCAGCTCGGGGATGTCGATCCTCCGCGCGCTCTACGTACTCGAGACGCAGACGAAGTCAAAGCTCCTGCAGAGCACGGTCATCGCCGTTCGCAACGACGTCGAGGCCGGGCTGCTGCTCTCCGACGCGCTCGAACGCCACCCGAAGGTGTTCGGTCCCCTCTATGTGTCGATGGTCCGCGCGGGGGAGACGGGCGGGGTGCTCGAGGAGTGCCTGCTGCGGATCGCCGACCAGCTCGAGAAGGACGCTTCATTGCGCCGCCAGGTGCGGGCGGCGATGGTCTATCCGGCGCTCGTGATCTCGTTTGCCGTGATCGTGCTGCTGGCCCTGGTGGCCTTCCTGATTCCGGTCTTCGTAGGCGTCTTCAAGCAGTTCCCGGGCAAGCTGCCCGCGCTCAGCCAGTTCATGGTCAGCTTCTCTCACCTGCTCACCAAGCAGTGGTACGTGCTGATCGTCGTGGTCGGCGCCCTGGTCTTCGGGTTCCTGTCCTTCAAGAAGTCGAAGTGGGGTCGCCCGTACTGGGACGCCTTCAGGCTGCGGATCCCGATGAAGATCGGCGACGTCGTGCAGAAGGTGTCGATCGCCCGCTGGTCGCGTACGCTCGCCTCGCTCACCTCGGCCGGCGTGCCGATTCTCCAGGCGCTCGAGATCACCGGCAAGACGGCCGGCAACCTGGTCATCGAGAAGTCGATGGCCGACGTGATCGCCTCGGTCAAGTCGGGCGGCACGATCTCCGACCCGCTGAAGCAGGCCAGCGTGTTCCCGCCGATGGTGGCCCAGATGGTCGGCGTCGGCGAGGAAACCGGCGGTCTGGACACGATGCTGAGCAAGATCGCCGACTTCTACGACGATGAGGTGGAGGCGGCGGTCAAGGCGCTGACCTCGATCCTGGAGCCGGTGATGATCATCGTCGTCGGCGCCATCGTCGGCGTGATCGTGGTCTCGATGTACCTGCCGCTGTTCAGCGTGTACAACAGCATCAAATAGGCCCAGCGCTATGGTGCGGTGGCATGATCGTCACCGAGGCAGTCAGTTCATATCTCGAGCGGCTCCGGCCGGATCCGGATCCGGTGCTGGCCGAGATGGAGGCCCACGGCGCGCGTGACCGGATCCCGATCGTCGTGCCTGAGACGGGTGCGCTGCTGCATCTGCTGGCGCTGACTCGGGGTGCGGGGCGGATCGTCGAGGTGGGGACGGCGATCGGCGTCTCGACGCTGTATCTGGCGCGTGCGCTGCCGGAGGGCGGCACGGTCGTGTCGTTCGAGATCGATCCCGAGCGCCATGCCGCCGCCCAGGCTTATCTCGAGCGCGCCGGCGTGGCGGACCGGGCCGATCTGCGCCTCCAGGATGCGCGCGAGGGTCTCGCCTCCCTGGAAGCCCCGTTCGACATGGCCTTCATCGACGGGGTCAAAGCGCAGTACATCGACTACTTCGAGCTGGTGCTGCCGCTGCTCGGCCGCGGTGCGGTGCTGGCGGTGGACAACGTCCTGATGTCGGGGACCGTCGCCGAGGGCCGATCCGACGGCAACTGGGCCGACGAGCAGATCGCCACCGCCCGAGTGTTCAACGAGCGCCTGCTCGCCCGCCCTGAGCTGACCGGCACCGTGACGCCGGTCGGCGATGGAGTACTGGTGGCGGTGCGCCGGTGAGTCCGGCGCCGAGACGGCGGGAGCGGGCCGAGCTGCCGCCCGAGGATCGCAGCGCGTGCACTCCGTGCCGAGGGACCGGCAGGGTTATATCGGGATTGGACGGCTCGCCGCACGAGGTCACATGTCCGTGGTGCGGTGGCTCCGGCGTGTTCGTGCCGGGCCGCGATGCCCAGCAGCAGGCCGAAGCGTCCAGCCCCGGCTAAGCGAGCCCCGCGTGGCCGTAGCACAAATGTCCAATGCGTTCAAGTCGACGTGGCCCGCGCCGATATTGCTGTTGCCAGAGTCAGAGTGCCAAAGGCAAACCGCTCGTGAGGGCGGGACGCAAAGCCACGGACCTCCGTTCGAGGGAGCCGGGCTGCCACCAGAGGGTTTAGTGCTGTCGTAGCCACTATTGGTGTGCTTGAGGACGCGCGGGATCTGGCTAACCCAATCCCACCGATCCGAGGAGGATCAATGCTCCACAAGCTCCGTAAGCGCGCCGCGGATGAGAAGGGTTTCACCCTGATCGAGCTGCTCGTCGTCATCCTGATCATCGGCATCCTCGCCGCGATCGCGATTCCGTCGTTCCTGAATCAGAAGTCCAAGGCCAATGATGCGTCGGCCAAGGAATTGGCTCGGACGGCGCAGACGACGGCGGAGACGGTGGCCACCGATCACAACGGTGACTACACGACGGTCACCCCGACCACGCTGCACGCGGCCGAGGCGTCGATCCCGATCGTCACCGGCACCAACGCTTGGCTGAGCGCGGCGTCCGGTACGACCACGGGTTACGTCGTGACCACGACCTCGGTGCCCACCGGGAACACGTTCACCATCACCAACACTGCTGGAGTCGTCACACGCTCGTGTACCGGCACCACCGGTGGATGTGTGAACCTCACCTGGTAGTAGCCACACAGCTCTAACGCAGCGCAGAGAGGCGGCCTTCGGGCCGCCTCTCGTGCGTGGTGGAGGACCCAGGGCGATCGGCGAGGCGGGACCGAGAGCAAGGCGCGCCGCCGGCTCGGACGAACGACGATGCCGAGGCGGAGGCAGGTCGTAGATACGTCCATTTCGCTAAGCCGTATCAGTGGTCTGCCGATAAGCGCTTTGCCAGAGTCAGAGTGCCAAAGGCAAACCGCTCGTGAGGGCGGGACGCAAAGCCACGGACCTCCGTTCGAGGGAGCCGGGCTGCCACCAGAGGGTTTAGTGCTGTCGTAGCCACTATTGGTGTGCTTGAGGACGCGCGGGATCTGGCTAACCCAATCCCACCGATCCGAGGAGGATCAATGCTCCACAAGCTCCGTAAGCGCGCCGCGGACGAGAAGGGTTTCACCCTGATCGAGCTGCTCGTCGTCATCCTGATCATCGGCATCCTCGCCGCGATCGCGATTCCGTCGTTCCTGAATCAGAAGTCCAAGGCCAATGACGCGTCGGCCAAGGAACTGGCTCGGACGGCGCAGACGACGGCGGAGACCGTGGCCACCGACCACAACGGTGACTACTCCACGGTCACCCCGACCACGTTGAACGCGGCCGAGGCGTCGATCCCGATCGTCACCGGCTCCAACGCTTGGCTGAGCGCGGCGTCCGGCTCGACCACGGGTTACACGGTGACCACGACCTCGGTGCCCACCGGGAACACGTTCACCATCACTAACACGGGGGGAGTCGTCACGCGCTCGTGTACCGGCACCACCGGTGGATGTGTGAACCTCACCTGGTAGCGACGCCATCGGGGACCTCAAGGCCCCGGCACGCGCGTCAAGTAGAAACGATGGGGTGGCCCTTGGGCCGCCCCATCGGCGTTTCGGCAGGATGCCAGTCTCCCGATCGGCGCGACTCAATCTCGGTTGCGCTGCCGCCGATACAGGATTGGTGAGCTCTCCGCCCGCGAACCTCCCCGTCGAGAACCTCCGACGGCCCGCTCCTCTCGCCTGGGTCGCCTTCGCCCTGGCCGGAGTGACGCTCGCCGCACAGCTGACGCTGGGCACGCCCGGGACCGGCGACTATTCGATTGGCGCGCCGGTGGCCGGCGACAACGCCGGCCCCGCGACCGATGCGCTGTTTCACGGCCACCTGTCGAGCCTGGCCTCCCACCAGCCGCTGATGGGGCTCACCTCGATCATCCTGCGCGCTCCCGTTGCCGGTATCGCCGCGTTGCTCGGCGCGAGCGGGCGGCTGGCCTACGGTTTCGGCGCGCTCGTCTGCCTGCTGCCGGCGGTGCTGCTCGCGGGCTGGATGGCGGGCCGGCCCGACATCACCCGCTCGCGACGCTGGGCCGGGCTGATCGCGGCCGCAATGCTGCTACTCGGTCCGGCCACCGCGGAGGCGGCCCACGTCGGCCATCCTGAGGAGGTGTTGGCGGCGGGGCTGGCCACCGGCGCCGTGCTGGCGGCGCTACGAGCTCGCGCCGGCTGGGCCTGGCTGCTGCTCGGCTTGGCGGTCGGCACCAAGCAATGGGCGGTCCTTGCCGGCCCCTGCGTCCTGGTGGCGCTTCCCGGGCGAAGGTGGATCACGGCCGTGAAGGCGGGTGCGCTCGCCCTGGCGCTGTCGGCGACGCTACCGCTCGCCGATCCCGCGGCGTTCGCCCGGGCGGACTCCGCGGTCGGGAGCACCGGTCTCACCAACCCGTTCAGCCTGTGGTGGCCCCTGGGATCACCGGTCCCGGCGCCCGTCCACACGGCGTTCGTACCGACCGCCCATCTGCTGCCCTACGGCCTGACACGCTCGAGTGCCGCTGGGCTGGCCATCGTCATCGTGTTCTTCGCGTTGTGGGTCTTCCGGGCTCGGCGGACCGATCGCTCCGGTCGGATCGATCCGCTGGCGCTTCTTGCGCTGTGTGGGTTGGTCCGGTGTGTGACCGATCCCGATCCGCTCCAGTACTACTTCGTCGCCCTGTTGATCCCGATGGCGAGTTGGGAAGCCGTGGCGTTGGGCCGGCTTCCACTCGCTACGGCCCTGGCGATGGGCTCGGTGGCACTCCTCTACCGAGGGTCCGTCGCGCTGAACCCCGGCTCCGGGGCCTACCTCAAGCCGACCGTGGTGAGCATTCTCTCGGTCGCCTGGAGCCTGGCCCTCGGGTGCTACCTGGCTCGTCGGGCGCTTCGGCCGCGGGCCGATCAATCGTTCGCGAGGCTGGGCTCGATCACGCCCGCCCTGATCCGTGGAGGAGCATAGATGGCGGCGACACCACTTGTTTTGGCGGCCGTCAGCGGCCTCATCTTCGGCTCGTTCTTCAACGTCGTGGCGTACCGGCTTCCCAGGGGCGAGTCGCTGCTATTCCCGGGGTCGCACTGTCCGGAGTGCGACGTCGCGATCAAGCCCTACGACAACTTGCCGGTGTTCGGTTGGCTGCTGCTGCGCGGACGCTGCCGCGGATGCGACGCTCAGATCTCGGCCCGATACCCGCTCGTCGAGGCGCTCACCGCGGTGCTGGCGGTCGCGGTCGTGCTGGTCAAGCATTCGGCCGACGACATCGTTCTCGGGTTGGTGCTCGTTGCGATCCTGGTACCGATTGCGCTGATCGATCTCGATCGCCGCATCATCCCGAACAAGATCACGCTCCCGGGCGCCCTGGCCGCCGTGGCGATCGGACTCGCGCTCGATCCGAGCCGGGTCCCCGAGCAGCTGATCGCGGGCGCCGCCGCCGGTGGATTCCTGCTCGTGTTCGCCCTCGCCTACCCGCGCGGGATGGGGCTGGGTGACGTCAAGCTCGCCGGGGTACTCGGCCTCTACCTAGGTCGGTCGGTGGCCGTGGCCATCCTCGGGGGAGTCCTCGCCGGAGCACTGGTCGGGGTGGCGATCATGGCCAGCGTCGGGGTCGAGAAGGGTCGCAAGACCGCCGTGCCCTTCGGTCCGTTCCTCGCCTTCGGCGGGATCCTCGGGCTGCTCGTGGGCCCGACGCTCGTGCACTGGTACCTGCATTCCGCGGTCTGAGCCGGCTGCTCTGCCGGCGTCCGCGCACGGCTCGGTTTGCGTCCAGAACGGCCTGGACGCCCTCAACTCAAACGGGCGTCCAGCCGATGACTGTTCTGCGATGGGAAGAACCTCGGGGAAATCGATCGTCGGGCTGGACATCGAGCCCGGCTACGTAGCCGCGGTCGAAGGGCGCGGGGGTCGCGTCGCGGTGGAACGCGCGGCGATGGCGCCGCTGTTGCCGGGTGTCGTGCGCGAAGGTGAGGTGCTCGACGTCGACACGCTCTCCTCCGTGCTCAAGGATCTATTCGCCGAGCACAAGCTCTCCAAGCGCGTCCGGCTCGGCGTCGCCAACCAGCGGATCGTCATGCGGACGATCGATCTGCCGCCCCTCAAGGATGAGAAGCAGCTGGCCTCGGCCATCCGCTTCCAGGCTCAGGAGCACATCCCGATGCCGCTGGACCAGGCCGTACTCGAGCATCATTCGCTCGGCCTCATCGAGACGCCGGAAGGCACCCGTAGCCGCGTGGTGCTCGTCGCCGCCCGCCGCGACATGATCGACAGCCTGCTCGAGGCCACCCGCCGCGCGGGTCTGCGCCCCCAGGGCATCGATCTGTCCGCCTTCGCGATGATCCGGGCGCTGTATCGCCCCGGAGCCGAGGACGCGACGCTGTACATGAGCGTAGGCGGCGTGACCAACCTCGCCGTGGCCGTCGGCACCACCTGCGTGTTCACTCGCGTCGTCGCGTATGGCACCGAGGCGATGGCCGGTGAACTGGCGGAACGCCGCGGGCTCACCCTCGAGCACGCGCACGGTTGGCTCAAGCACGTCGGGCTGCTGATGCCGGTCGACGACCTCGACGGCGATCGGGAGATCATCGTCGAAGCGCGCAGCGTCCTGGGTGAAGGGGTGCGGCGAATCGTCGACGACGTCCGCAACTCACTCGACTTCTACACGATGCAGCCGGGAGCCGCCGCCGTCGGCCGGGTGATGCTGACCGGGCCGGCCGTCTCGATTCCCGGGTTCTCGGAGCAGCTCGACCACGGCCTCGCGCTTCCGTTGGAGGTCGGCGTGGTCCCCGAGGGTCGGCCCGGTGCGTTCGGGACGGTCGATTCCGGCCACCTCGCCGTCGCGGCGGGGCTGACCATCGAGCAGGTCGCGTCGTGAGAGCAGTCAACCTGATCCCGGGCGACTCCCGCCGCACCGGCCCGGGTCGGCCGGGGGGCACGGTCGGTCCCGTTCACGCTCTGATCGGCCTGCTCGCAGTCGCCGTCCTGTTCATGACCATCTATGTGCTGAGCGGCAACACGATCTCCGAGCGCAAGGCCAAGCTGGCGAGCCTGCAGGCCGAGGTCACCCAAGCAAACGCCCAGGCGGCAAGGCTGACCAACTACGCGACATTCGCCTCGCTCGCTCAAGCGCGCGCGGAAACCGTCCGGGAAATCGCCGCGAGTCGATTCGACTGGAAGGACGCGCTCTCCGACCTCGCCAAGGTCGTGCCCGCCGACACCTCGCTGCAGTCCCTGCTCGGCACAGCGGCGACGGGCGCATCGGCCGGGGCCGCATCCGGCGGCTCAGGGGCGAGCACGGGCGCGCTGCGCAGCGCCGTCGCCGCGCCCGCGTTCGAGATCCGCGGGTGCACGGGGACTCAGGATGACGTCGCCCGGCTGATGTCGCGCCTGCGACTGATCAACGGCGTCACGCGAGTCACCCTGGCGGACTCCCAGAAGAGCGATACCGCCCAGGGCGCCACCGCCTCCAGCTCCGCGGCCTCCACCTCCGCGGCCGCCGGCGCGGCGAAGACGGGGTGCAAGCCGAACACGCCGACCTTCGATCTGGTCATCTTCTTCAAGCCGTTGCCGTCGGCCGGTCCTGATGGCCTGGCCGCGCCTGGCTCCGTGCCGGCTTCCGGCGCGGCGGGCTCCGCCGCGGCGGCGACACCTGCCGCCGGCGCCGCACCGGCGGCGGGCACTACGACCGCCACCACAACAGCCACCACAACGCCCGCGGCCACGGCAGCCACGCCCGCCGCCGCGCGGCCGGTCAGCACGACGACTCCAGGCGGAGGCTGAGATGACCGCTCGAGACCGCACCGTGATCGTGGTGGTGGCCACCCTGGCGCTGGTGGTCGGGTCGTGGCTGCTGGTGATCGCACCCAAGCGCAGCCAGGCCTCGAAGCTCGGCGCGCAGGTGACCGCCGCTCAGACCCAGCTCAACACAGCGCGCTCACAGGTCGCGGCCGGTGAGGCCGCGCGGAGCTCCTACGCCAGCCACTACACCGAGCTCGCGCGACTCGGCGAAGCAGTACCGGCCGACGACAACGTGCCCTCGCTGATCTACCAGCTCCAGCAGGCCGCGAGCAGCACCGGCATCGACTTCCGGACGCTGGTGCTGGCTGCGTCGCCCACGAGCACGGCCGCGCCGGCCGCCGCAGCCGCGCCGGCCGCCGCGGCAGGCGCGGGCGGAGCGGCCGGAGCGGGCGGCACGGCAGGAGCGGCCGGCACGGCTGGAGCGGCCGCGGCGGCGCCACAGGCCACGCCCGCTGCGCTCCCGCCCGGCGTGACCATCGGACCGGCGGCCCTGCCGATCGAACCGTTCACGTTCACGTTCCACGGCAACTTCTTCCATCTGGCCAAGTTCTTCGGTCGGCTCGAGCGGTTCGTCGTGGCCAACAACAAGCATCTGTCGGTCAGCGGCCGCCTGATGTCACTGAACGCGATCAGCTTCAGCCCGGGACCGAAGGGGTTCCCCCAGATCAGCGCCTCAATCAACGCGACCACCTACCTGGCGCCCCCAGCAGAGGGGCTGCTCGGCGGGGGCACGCCGACGGGCCCCGCCACGGCGGGTACCAGCCAGCCCGTGTCGGGCACGACACCTGCACCCGCGGCTGCGGCCGCCGTCACCCCTCCGGTGCGATGACCTCCTTCAAGCAAATCCTGACCGAGCTTCGCGAGAAGCGCCTATGGCCGGTGGCACTGGTCCTTGTGATCGCCCTGGTCGCGGTGCCGACTCTGCTGGCCAAGTCCGGAAACCAGACTCCGATCGCGCCGCTGCCGCCGTCCGCCGCGGGCGCGGCTGCCTCGGACACCGCGGTGCCCGCGGTCAGCGTCCAAACGACGCCGGCCAATTCCAAGCTCAAGGGTCACGGCCGCGATCCGTTCATCCAGCCGAACCTTCCGGCCGCGGCGAAGACCACGACCACGACAACATCGACGACGCCGGCCGGGACGAAGACCACCACGACCGGATCGACGACTACCACCGGATCGTCCACGACGCCCAGCGGCGGGAGCGGAAGCGGGACGGGGGGCGCGGGTACGGGTACGGGCTCCACGCCACCAAGCTTCCCCACGACAAAGCCCAAGCCGGCGCCCACGGGGCTGACAGACACCGAGACTTACCGGGTCACGCTCGCCATGACCAACTCCTCCGGCGGGCTCGACACGACCGACTCGCTCGAGCGACTGAGCGTCCTGCCCAGCGAGCGGCAGCCACTGCTGGTCGAGCTCGGCGTGCTCGAAGGGGGCCGCCGCGTGCTGTTCGCGGTCCAACCGGGCACCGTCGTCCGCGGGCCCGGGAGATGCGTTCCCGGCTCGGTCGACTGCGAGCTCATCTCCCTCGCGCCGGGGCAGGTCGAGGGCCTATTCAGGCAGTCAACCGCCGGCGTCGTCGCGGTGTCGCAGTTCGCGGTCACAGCGATCGGCATCGACAAACATGGTTCGGTCACCGCTACGGATACGGCCCGGCACGCAGAGTCTCCCGTCGGTCGCCACTTGCTCGACAAGTCGACCAGCAGCAGCCTCTCGCTCTTCCACTACAACGCAAGCCTCGGCGCCGTCGTCGACCTGCGCAACCTCACCGTCGGGGGTACCTGATGCGCCGTCTCCTGCTCACTGCGCTAACGCTCATCGCGTCGCTGGTCGCGGCGAGCGGCGCGCAGGCGCTGGCGCTACGTGACGCCAATGCCACCTCCCCGGGTCACGCCTACGGCGTCGCGCTGGTACCTGGTAGCAACGACTCCGCGACTCGGGGCACGCTTGCTGCGGCGGGGATCGCGCCCATCAGCGCAAGCGGGGCGTGCACCGATCCGGCGCTCTCGCTGGATTTGAGCGTCGGCGCGTTGCAAGGAGCATTGCCAAGCAACGCGCTCTGCCTGCAGCCGGGAGGCAGGGTAATGCACGAGAACGAGACATTCGCGCTGACCTGGGACCCGGATCGCCGGTACTTCCAGACGACACGCAACTACGTGGAGCAGTTCCTTCACGACGTCGCCAGCGGCAGCAACACGCTCACCTCGCCATACGCTGTCACGACCCAGTACCTCGATGAGCAGCCGAACAGCGATCCCAACGACTGGAATCCGTTTGGGCGCACGCAAAACCATTCCCAGTTCGGAGGAGGTTGCGTCGACTTTGGTCCCGGCGGTGGCTTTACCTGCAAGTTCGGAACCACGACGGCGACCGGCTCCGGCGGCAATGACTATCCGGCGAGCAACGACTGCGCGCCGAGCGGAACGAACCAGTTCCATCAGGCAGCGGACGGGACCTTCGGCACCCCCACGCCAACGACATCTGCGTGACGGACGCGGACGTTCAGGCTGAGCTTCAGAAGATGGTTCCGCAAATGGGCCTGTCGGGTCGCGCGAAGGCCGGATACACGCCGCTGGTCGTGCTTCTCACCCCGCCCGGCGTCGAGCTGTGCCTCGACGGCAACGCCACGTTGTGCTCGGCCAACGGCGCTTTGCCCACACCGCTTCCGGGCTGCTTACAGCCGCAACTCCACCGGCTGTTCTGCTCCTACCACTCTCAAGCAGGTCTCAACGGCGGTCGCTTACGTGGTCCAGCCGTGGACCGCCTCGTGGCATAGCTCCAACGGATGCGACGAGCCAGACGTAACGCCGTTCCCGCCCGTACCGACGGCCACCGAGCTGGCGACGGGCGTCGGGCAACGCCTGGTCAGCCCGCTGAGCCAGGCGCAGATCGCCTCGGTCGTCAACCCGGCGTTCAACGGCTGGTCCCGGCAGGACGGCTCGGAGATCAACGACAACGGTTGTGTGCCGCTCGATCAGCCAACGTGACAGCGTCACCGTCGGCTCCGCCCCCTACTACCTGCAGCGGGAGTTCAACAACGCCGGGGCGATTCAGTCGGACCCGAACTCGCCGCTCTGCGCGCCGTCCGTCCAACTCGCGCCCACGTTCGTCGTGCCAAGCGCCGTCGAGCCAGGCGACCTGGTCCAGTTCGACGGCTCAACGACGGTGTCGACGCTGATCGTCCCGAAGCTGCCAATACACGTGGAACTACGGCGACGGCGCGACCGACATCGGGCCGAGCGTCGCGCACATCTATTCCGAGAGCGGCACCTACACGGTGACACTGACGGTGGTCGACCGTGGCGGTAACACGGCCAAATTCAGCCAGACGATCGACGTGCTGGGTCCGACCGGGAAGCCCGTGACCCCGCCGAGCACCCACGGCAACCCGGGGCTCCACGCGCGCCTTCAGCTGATGCCGCAGAGTTTGCGGGCGGTACTGCGCAAGGGGATCGCCGTGCGGGTTCGCTCCAACCAGCGGGCGGACGGGATCGCGACGATCGCCATCTCCAGGAGCGCGGCCAAGCGGGCGCATATCCGAGTTGGGCGCGGAGCGGCGGTGGTGATCGGGCGCGGCACGGTGTCGGGCCTCAAGAACGGGACGGTGACCCTTCATCTGCACGTTTCGCGAGCCACCGCCAAGAAGCTGGGGCACCTCAAACACGTGACGCTCACGGTCCGCCTGATGCTGGTAGCCGCCGGTCGCAATCACCTGGCCATTGACGCCGCCGGGCACTACTAGTCACGCGCGATGAGTCGCTTGTGGGCCAGGATTGCGCGCCGGCTGGCAGTTCAGGCCGGCTACACGCTAATCGAGCTATTGATAGTTATGTCGCTCTCGACGCTTGTTGTTGGCGTGCCGACGGCCTTTGTCGTGCTTTCTCTGACTCAGCAGAACGTCGCATCGAGCCGAACCGCTGCGTCGGATGAGGAGGAGATCGGCGTCGGCCGGTTGACGCGCGATCTTCGATCGGCGGTGCCGGGCACGACAACTGCATTCGCGTGGGGCGCGGCCACCGCCTCTGTGAGCATGACGATCCCGGTCCCAGGAACCGGCGGAGGGTCCAACGAGACGGTTGCGTGGAGCTGTACATTCTCGTCCAGCGGGCTGGGATCGTGCACGCGGTCGATCAACGGTGTATCGGCGGTCAAGCTCCTGTCGAATGTCGTGAGCGTCAGCTTCAGCCCGGTCGACTCAGGCGGGGCGCCGCTGGGCGGGGGGGCCACGCCGTACTCAGCGACGAATCCGGCTTACGTCGGGATCACCGTGAAAGTTCTGGACGTAAGCCAGCTCGACGGCTCGGCTTCGCACAGTGTCACGGGCATCTATAACCCGATTACGCTGCAGGCCGGCGTCGACCTCAGGAACAACTCGCTGTGAGAAAGCTCCGCGACGATCACGGGTTCACGATGATCGAGCTGATGGTCTCGATGTTCATTTCCCTCATCGTGGTCGGGGCGCTCAGTCTGCTGTTCGTGGAATCCAACCGTAGCTCGGTGGCCAGTCAGCGCTTGATCAGTCGCTACGCGATCCTCGAGCAGCAGATGGAGCGGATCCGGCAAACCGTTAAGCAGTCCGGGTTCAGCGCGCTGGCACTCAGCACCCCGCCGTCGAACGGCATCAACTCGCCGCTGGCCCTTGATCCGACCAACCCGGACGACTTCATCAGCGGAACCGGATGCGCGCAGGCGTTCACGGTCGAGAGCAACTACAACGTCACAACGGAGAGCTTTCCGAGCTCGCAGAAGATTGCCGACAATCCAGAGCCGCTGGTCGTCAACGGGTGCACCGTCGCGAGCACCGTAATTAGCGGTGGTCTGCTTGGTCCGGTGCAGTGCTCTGACCTGACGAACGGGATGACCTATCCAGACACGCTTACTGCCGGTACATATCCAGCGTGCAGCACTATCGTCCCACCGGGCGATACGTACGCGACCATCAATACGTTCGTGACACAGACTACGACCGCTGGCTGCAACGCGCCCTCCCAAGTCAGTTGCGGTGCCGACGTCCGGCGCGTGATTCTGGCGGTCACCCTGAGCTCCCAGGCGACCGACATCGGCGCCAACTACCCGGCCTATGCGACGACGATGTTCGCCAACCCCGTGGCCAGCAACCAGTCGAATGTGGCTAGCGGCCTCAAGCTGCTCGGGTTGATCCCGTGAGTTCCGGAGCTCTGGTAACCAGAACGCAGGGGTGGCTGGCTGACCGCCGCCGACTCAACGCCGGCGAGGACGGATTCATCATGGTCATCGTGATGATCGTGATCGTGATCGGGCTGGCGGCCGGAGCGGCGGCGCTGACCGAGACGCTCAGCTCACGCGGACACGCCACGCGCGACGAGCGCTCGGCACGGGCGCTCCAGGCAGCCGACGCCGGGATCCAGACCGAGCTCTACCGCGCCAACCAGATCAACCTCGGCTCTTTGAAGCTGACCAGCGGTCTGAGCCTGTCCGCGATCCTCAGCCAGCTAGCGACATGCCCGGTGCCCCAGATCAACGCCAGCGGGGTGGTGTCTGGTCTGCGGTTTCGCCGCGATCGCCTCGATCGGAAGCGCCTGTCCCTCGAACAGCGCGAGCGGGATCACCAACCCCGGCCCGAACGAGGAGCCGGTCGGTGATCACAGCTACTTCCAGACGTCGTTCGTCCCAGGTCTGGCCAACATCGGCGACTTCGTTCAGCTGAACCCCAAGATCGTGGCCAGCGGGGTCGACGACAACGGGACCACGCA
Organism: uncultured Solirubrobacterales bacterium; assembly: GCA_963744755.1. Lineage (GTDB taxonomy): Bacteria > Actinomycetota > Thermoleophilia > Solirubrobacterales > Solirubrobacteraceae > Palsa-465. The sequence continues at coordinate 59,987 of CAVUUS010000002.1, forward strand.
GGTCTCCCGGCGGGTCGAGGCGATCCTCGCTCCGGTGGCACCGTTCCGCACGCTGGAGGCGGCCGGCAACCTCGTCATCCAGGTGCCGAGCCTGCTCTCAGCGCTAGGCCTCGGAGTCGCCGGCACGACCACGTTCAACGGCACGGCGGCGGCGGGGGGCAACCTGGCGATCAACGGCCAAGGCGGCGTCGTCGACGCCTTCACGGCGCCAACATCAGCCTGTCCGGTGGGGTAACCGAGCCAAGCGCGCTCGACTACTGCGGGACCTACAGCCAGTCCTCGATCACGCTCAATCTGACCCTGGGCTCGAAAACCGCCGTCAGTCCGTGCGGCGGGCTGGGCAGCCGCCCGACGATCCAGCTCAGCTCCGGAAAGCCAAACTGCGTCCCGACTGCGGGCGCCGAGATCTGCAGCACGGACGCCGGCTTCGGATCGGTCTATGTATCGCCGCAACCTGGCGGACCGTGAACGGCGCGCTGATGAACAATGAGATCTATAACACGAACGCCGGCCACGACCATCAGCTTCGGGCCCGGCGACTACATGTTCTGCAGCTTCAAGACCAACGGCCCGGTGAATCTCAACCCGACCAGCAGCCAGGCCGTACGGATCTTCATCGACACTCCGACCTCGTCGCGCTGCAGTTCGTTCGTAAGCCACAGCGGGCGTTCAGCGCTGGGAAGCTTCACCGCCAGCAAGGGCATCACTGGAATCCTGCTCGCGGCGACACACCCCAGTCAGGCCCAGGTCTATGTGGTCGGCAATGGCACCGAGGATGGAACCACCGTCACGTCGACCGCAACCGGGCTCGCCAACGGCCAGGCGTTTTTCCTCTACGCCCCTCAGTCAAACGCGACTGTTAGCTCGACGCCTTCGTGTGTGCTGACGATCTGCGCCGGCTCGGGACGCTGGCCGGGGCGTTCGTCGGCCAACAACCTGACCGTGACGGCAACCGCAATCACCGAGGACCTCGGGCTACTCAACTATCCGCTCTCGACAACGCTCGGGCCGTTCTACATCAAGCAGTACATCGAGTGCCAGCCGCAGTACCCGCTGCCGACGCCGGATCCGAGCAGCGGGCTGCTGACTGACGCCCGCCCGGGCTCGATCCGTAACCTAGAGCGCCGATGGCGCTGCGTCTGACCACCGCCGGGGAGTCCCACGGCCCCGGCCTCACCTGCATTCTCGAAGGTCTCCCCGCCGGGCTTGTGCTCGAACGCGAGGCGCTGGACCGCGACCTGGCTCGCCGCCAGCTCGGCCACGGCCGCGGCGGCCGGATGAAGATCGAGCGCGACAAGGTGGAGGTGACCGGCGGCGTCCGTCACGGCCGGACGCTGGGCGGCCCGATCGCGCTCCAGGTCGTCAACCGCGACTACGCCAACTGGGAGGAGCGGATGAACCCGTGGCCGGTGGAGGCGGAGACCAAGGAGGTGCATCTGCCCCGTCCCGGCCACGCCGACCTGGTCGGCACGCAGAAGTACGGCCTGACCGACGTCCGGGACATCCTCGAACGCGCGAGCGCGCGGGAGACCGCGGCGCGGGTTGCCGGAGGAGCGGTGGCCAAGGTGTTCCTGCGGACTCTCGGCGTCGAGGTGTTCTCCCATGTGACCAGGATCACCGGCGTCACCGCACCCGGCGGCGACGATCTCGGTCCCGACGATTTCGCGCATGTGGACGAGTCGCCCGTGCGGTGCCTGGATCCCGACGTGACGCGGGCGATGGTCGCCGAGATCGACCGGCTGCGCAAGGCCAACGAGTCGCTGGGTGGGGTGTTCGAGGTTCGCGCCTTCGGGCTGGTGCCCGGGCTCGGCTCGTACACGTCCTGGGAGGAGCGCCTGGACGGGCGCCTCGGTCAGGCGATCCTGTCGATCCAGGCGATCAAGGCGGTGTCGATCGGGGATGGATTCGAGGTGGCGGCGGTGCCGGGCTCGCAAGCCCACGACGAGATCTTCTACGACGAGGCGCGCGGCTACTACCGTGAGACGAACCGCGCGGGTGGGGTGGAGGGCGGGATGAGCACGGGCGACCCGCTGATCGTCCGCGGGTCGATGAAGCCGCTTCCGACGCTGACCAAACCGCTGCGCTCGGTCGACATCGCCACCCACGAGCCCGCTGAAGCGCTGCGCGAGCGCACGGACTCGTGCACGGTGCCGGCCGCCGGCGTCGTCGGAGAGGCGATGGTGGCGTTCGTGTTGGCCGACGCCTACCGGCGCAAATTCGGCGGCGATCACATCGACGACGTTCGCGCCGCGCTGACCGCGTACCAGGAACGGATCGGATGGAATCACCGCTGAAGCTCGTGACGAGCGCGCCCGATCGCCCTAGCCGCCGCGCGATCGTCTGTATCGGGTTCATGGGCGCCGGCAAGACGACGGCGGCGCGCAGCGCCGCCGAGAGCCTCGGTGCAACGGCGATCGATGTCGACCGCGTGATCGAGGCGCGGTTGGGAAAGCCGATCGAGCGGGTGTTCGCCGAGGACGGCGAGCCGGCCTTCCGCGCCGCCGAGGAGCGGATCACGCTCGAGTTGCTGGAATCCGAGGAGACGACCGTGCTGGCCCTCGGCGGCGGCGCGGTCGGATCGCCCGTGGTCCGCGCGGCGCTGGCCAAGCACCTGGTGGTCTGGCTCGACGTCACGGTCGACACGGCCTGGGCCAGAGCGGAGGGGACCGGTCGGCCGCTCGCGCGCGATCGGTCGCAGTTCGCGCGGCTCTACGGGCAGCGCGAGGCGATCTACGCGAGTTTGGCCGATGTGATCGTCCCGGCCGAGCGGTCGGCGGCCATGCCGACCGTGCTCGCCGCCCTGCCGAACGTCCCCGACGACACGATCGTGCTGTGGGCAGCGAGCGCCTCCGGCGACTACCCGGCCTACATCGGACGGGGGCTGATCCAAGAGCATCGATTCTGGCCGGCGACCGTCGCGGGGCGGAGGTTCCTGGTCACCGACGGCCAAGCCGGGCGTCTTTACGGCGGGACGATGGAGCCGCTCCACGGCCGCGTGGCGATCATGCCCGGCGAGCAGTCGAAGACCGTGGCCCACGCCGAGATCGTCTGGACCGAGCTGGCGCGGTCCGGGATGACCCGTGAGGACGTCGTCGTCGCGCTCGGCGGCGGGGTGGTGGGCGACCTGGCCGGTTTCTGCGCCGCCACGTACCAGCGCGGCGTGCGCTACGTGCAGGTGCCGACGACGCTGGTGGCGCAGGTCGACTCCGCCTACGGCGGCAAGACCGGAGTTGATCTGGCCGAGGCGAAGAACTACGTCGGGGCCTATCACCAGCCGCAGGCGGTGATCGCCGACATCGAGACGCTGGGCACGCTCCCGCCGGCGGAGCTGGCGGCCGGCTATGCCGAGGTGGTCAAGACGGCATTGATTGCGGGCGGCGAGCTCTGGGAGCGCGTGCGCGCCGGCGCCGATCCGGCGGCGTCCGACGTGATCACGGCCTGCGCCCGCACGAAGCTGCGAATCGTGGCCCAGGACGAGCGCGACGCCGGGCTGCGCCAGGTCCTGAATCTCGGCCACACGGTCGGACACGCGATCGAGGCCACCACCGGATATGCCCGTTATCGTCACGGCGAGGCCGTGGGGCTCGGGCTGCTGGCCGCGCTGCGCCTGTCGGGCCTCGACGAACTCCGGGCGGAGGTGACGGAGCTGCTCTCCGCCCGCGGCCTTCCCGTCGTGCTCGAGCACGCGGCCGTCGAGGCGGTGCTGCTCGCCACCGGACGCGACAAGAAGCGGCTCGGCGAGGGTCCGGTTCCATTCGTGCTGCTCGACGCGCCAGGCGCCCCGCGCACGGGCTGCGCCGTGGAGGCTCGCGATCTGCTCGCGGCCGTGCGAGAGTTGATGGCGTGAGTCCGGCCGCGCACCACCGGATCGAGGTCATGCACGGCGTCAACCTCGACCAGCTTGGCCGGCGCGATCCGGACCAGTACGGAACCGACACGCTGGACGCGCTCGAGGTGCGGATCTCCGAGATGGCCGACCAGCTCGGGCTGACCGCTCGCTTCTTCCAGTCCAACCACGAGGGCGAGTTCGTCGAGCGTCTGCACCGTCTGGAGGGCCTCGTCGACGGGATCGTGCTCAATCCGGGCGCCTGGACGCACTACTCCTACGCAATCCGCGACGCGCTCGAGCTGACCGGTCTGCCCGCTGTTGAGGTACACCTGTCCGATGTTGACGCGCGCGAGCCGTGGCGGCGGGAATCGGTGATCCGGGAACTCTGCATCGGCCGGATCGCCGGGAAGGGCCCCGAGGGCTACCGCGAGGCGCTCACGCTCCTGCGCGGGGAGCTCGCCCCATGAGAGCACGCGCCGAGCGGCTGAGCGACCTGGTGGCGCAGGCGGACCTCGACGTCCTGCTGGTCACCGATCTGGTCAACGTCTGCTACGTGACCGGCTACACCGGGAGCAACGGGCTGGCCCTGGTCGGTCCGCGGACGCGGAGCTTCCTCACCGACTTTCGCTACGTCGAGCAGGCCGCGGTCGAGGTGCACCCGTCATTCGATCGCCGTCGCGCCCCCCAGGACCTGCTCGACTCGGTGGGCGAGTGCCTGCCCGAGGGCGAGGTCCGGCTCGGCTTTGAGGATTCGCGGATGTCTGTGCGTGAGCACGCACGGCTGCGGGAGCTGCTGCCGTCACGGATCGAGCTCGTCCCCGCCGCCGGGCTGGTCGAGCGGCTGCGGGCGGTCAAGGAGCCCGAGGAGCTCGATGCGATCCGGGCCGCCACCCAGCTGGCCGATGCCGCCTGCGAGCGGCTGTTGCGCGAGGGACTGGTCGGTCGAACCGAACGCGAGGTGGCGATCGCGCTCGAGCACGACATGCGCGTGCGCGGTGCCGCGCGCCCCAGCTTCGACTCGATCGTCGCCGCCGGGCCCCAGGGCGCGCTGCCGCATGCGAAACCGCGCGAAGTCGAGATCCGCAGCGGGGACCTGGTGGTTATCGACTGGGGCGCCCAGCTCGACGGCTATTGCTCTGACTGCACCCGCACCGTTGCCGCAGGGCGGCCGAATCCCGAGGCCGAGCGCGTCTACGAGCTCGTGCTCGAGGCCCAGATCGCTGGTCTGGGCGCCATCCGCGCGGGACAGAGCGGGCGCGAGGCCGACGCGGTGGCGCGTGGGGTGATCGAGGCCGGCGGCCACGGTGAGCAGTTCGGCCACGGCCTCGGCCACGGCGTCGGGCTCGATATCCACGAGGCGCCGCGACTTTCCCAGCGCTCGGAGGACGATCTCAGGACCGGCAACGTCGTCACCGTCGAGCCCGGGATCTACGTCCCGGGGCGCTTCGGCGTGAGAATCGAGGACCTGGTGCTCGTCACCGAGGATGGCTGCGAGATCTTCACGTCCATCCCCAAGCGCCTGATGGTCACGGACTGAGCGGGCGATCCGGCCCCCCCGGATGGCCCGCTAACCTGGGCTCCAGCCATGATCAGCACCAATCAGTTCCGCAATGGAAACCACATCGACGTCGAGGGCGTGATCTTCAAGATCCTCGAGTTCCAGCACGTGAAGCCCGGCAAGGGCAGCGCGTTCGTGAGGACGAAGCTGCGCCGCACCAGCGACGGCAACGTGATCGACCGGACCTTCCGCGCCGGTGAGAAGTTCCGCTCCGTCCGCACCGAGGTGCGCACGATGCAGTTCCTCTACCGCGACGGGACCGACGCGCATTTCATGGACTCAGAGAACTACGAACAGCTGACGATTCCCGAGAGCGCGCTGGCCGAGCCGCTGCGGTGGATCAAGGAATCCGACGTGGTCGAGCTCCTCTACATCGACGATCAACCCGCCGACGTGCAGCTCCCCAGCGCGATCGAGCTGGCGGTGACAGAGACCGAGCCGGGCGTGCGCGGCGACACCGCCTCCGGCGGCGGCACCAAGCCGGCCGTGCTCGAGACCGGGGCTAAGATCAACGTCCCGCTGTTCGTCAATATCGGCGATCAGGTAAAGGTCGACACGCGCTCGGGCGAGTACATGTCTCGTGCGTAGAACCGAGCAGCGACGGGCGGCAACGTGGGCGCTCTACCAGAGCGACCTGCTGGGGCGGCCGTTGGAGGAGACCTTTCCGCGCGACGCCCACGGGTTCACCAGGGCGCTGGCGCAGCTCGTGCGCGAGCACCAGCCCGAGCTCGACGAGCTGATCTCGAGGCTGGCCACCGGCTGGTCGCTGCAGCGAATCGCGCCGCTCGAGCGCTCGATCCTGCGGGTCGGTCTGGTCGAGCTGCTGCACCCCGAAGAGGTGCCCGGCGAGCACGCAATTCCACCCGAAGGCGCGATCGATGAAGCCGTTGAGACCGCCAAGCGATTCTGCGGCGCCGATGCCCCCGGGTTCGTCAACGGCATCCTGGCCGCGGCGCTGCGCGAGCGCCAGTCGCTCGAACACGAACCGCACGGCGCATAAGCCCTGCGTAGGAAGCGCTCGCGGTTGACCGTGGCGGCCAGGACAATGAGAGCATGCGACTGCTGGTAGTGGACGACGATCGAGCGCTCCGGGACGTGCTCCGGCGCGCGCTGATGCTGGCCGGTTACGAGGTCAGGCTGACCGACACGGGCTCCGGAGCGCTCGGGGAGGTGGCCGCCGCGGTGCCCGACGCTGTGGTGCTGGACATCGGTCTGCCCGACATCGACGGGCTCGAGGTCTGCCGGCTGCTGCGGCGGGAGGGCAACCGCGTCCCCGTCCTGATGCTGACGGCGCGGGATGCCGTGGCCGATCGGATCGATGGCCTCGACGCCGGCGCGGACGACTACCTGGTCAAGCCGTTCGACATCGACGAGCTGAAGGCGCGGCTGCGCGCGCTGCTTCGGCGCTCCGGCGGAGACGGGAGCGCCGACGGCGGTCTCGCCTTCGGCGAGCTGCGGCTCGATGCCGCGCGCCACGGCGTAAGCGTGGACGGGACCTTCGTCGAACTGACCCGGACCGAGTACCAGCTCCTGGAACTGCTGATGTTCAACCCGCGTCGGGTGCTTCCGCACAGCCTGATCTACGACCGTGTCTGGGGTTACGACTTTGGGCCGACCTCGAACGCGCTGCGCGTGTACATCGGCTATCTGCGACGCAAGCTGGAGGACGCGGGCGCGCGCTCGGTGATTCACACGGTCCGCGGGGTCGGCTACGCCCTGCGCGAGCCCGAGGAGGCCAGATGAGCCTGCGTGCCCGGATGGGTCTGGCGGCGGGCGTCGCCGTTGCCCTGGCGGTGATCGCGGTCGCCGTGTCCTCCTATGCCGGGACCCGTTCGGAGCTGCGCGGCCAGATCGACAATTCGTTGCGCACGATCTCCTCGCAGGCGCTGCACCCGGGCGGCGGTCCGGGTGGACGGGGCGGCTTCGGTGGGGGTGGCAGCGCGCCACCGGCTTCGGGATCCGGCCTCGGGTTCGGCCCGGGTCAGGCGCGGGGCGAGCCGCCCGGTGTCGGCGACGAGGGGCTGGGGATCGATCGCCGACCCGGTCCGCAGTTCGGGGGCGCCACGGGCGCCGTCACGCTCGTCTACCGCAACGGCGGAACCGACGTGATCAGGGGATACAAGATCCCACCGGATGCCGGGCTGAAGGCGCTGGCGACCCGCGGCAAGGGCAGCTATTTCACCGAAATGCACGTGCGAGGCACGCACATCCGCGTTCTCGCCACCGGGATCGGCGTCAACGGTGCGCTCGCGGTCGCCCTACCGCTCACCGACGTCGACAGCACGCTCTCGAACGAGCTCCTGCTCGTCCTCCTGATCGCCGCGGGCGGAGTTGCGCTGGCTGCGCTGCTCGGAATCCTCGTGGCCCGCACCGCGTTGGCGCCGATCGCCCGCTTCACCCAGCAGACCGAATCGATCGCCCAGCACCCTGACCGGCTCGAGCACGAGCGACTCGAGGTCAGCGGCAACGACGAGCTAGCGCGGCTCGGCCGGACGTTCAACTCGACGCTCGACGCGCTCGAGCGCTCGGTCGAATCCCAGCGCAATCTGGTCGCCGACGCCTCGCACGAGCTGCGCACTCCGATTTCGTCGATCCGCGCCAATCTCCAACTGATGCGCGACGAGGCGCTGCTCTCTCAGGAGGACCGCGACGCACTGCGGGCCGACATGATCGAAGAGCTCGACGAGCTCACCCAGCTGGTCGGCGATGTCGTCGAGCTGGCCCGTGGCTCGAAGCCGAACCAGGCGCCGGGCGAGGTCAGCGTCGAGGCGATCGTGACGGCCGCCGTCGAGCGGGCTCGCCGGCGCGCTCCGCAGCTGACCTTCGTCCTGGAGCTCGAGCCGACGCTGGTGCGCGGTGACGGGGCTCGGATCGAGAGGGCCGTCTCCAACCTGCTGGACAACGCGAGCAAGTGGAGCCCGCCGGGCGCTGTGGTCGAAGTCGCACTCCTCGACGGCACGCTGACCGTGCGAGACCACGGGCCAGGATTCCACGCCGAGGATCTGCCATTCGTGTTCGATCGCTTTCACCGCGCCAAGGACGCGAGGGCCAAACCGGGCTCTGGGCTCGGCCTGGCGATCGTGCGACAGGCCGCCGAGGCCCATGGCGGGTTTGTCGAGGCGGGCAACGCCCCGGGTGGAGGGGCGCTGATGCGGATCGGCTTCGGCCCGCCGCTATCTTCGGATCAGTGGCTGGAGCGAGGGGGTGCAGGCGCAGGCGGCACCGGCGAGTCGCGGCAGCCCGAGCAGATCCTCGATGGCCTGGAGGGTTGAGTAGTGATCGACCGGCGTGCGCATCCGCGAGTGTGCTCGCGCGCCGGCGCCGGCGACGATCGTGGCGATGTGACCCCCGGAGGCCAGCCGGCAGCAACCGTCATCGGTCGAACCCTCATCGAAGGTCAACAACAGCACGCCGCGGGGGCCGAGCGCCGCGAGTAGGGCGGGGACCATGCCGGCCAGGAAGTGGTCGCCGGTCGCGGTGCTGCAGTCGTGCATGTCGTGACACAGGTTGGGGGTGATCCAGGTGAACGCCGGCAGAGCGCCCGACCGCTCGTCGCCCGCCAAGCGGTCAAACGGCACCACGTGGGCGCAGGCCGAGGCGTTCCCGGTCACGGAGGGGAAGTACACGAATGGGTCGTGCTTCTTCGCGTATCCGCCGGCGCTCGAGCCGGTGAAGCACGGGCGCGGCAGATCCTCCATGTACGCCCGCCAGGAGATCGTTCCGGCCTGCAGCTGGTCGGCCAGCCCGCGGGTCTTGGCGCGGCAATCGGTGCAGTCATCGGTGATCCCCTGGGTCGAGCCGCTGGCCAGCGCGAGGTAGTTGGGCAGCGAGGGGTGGCGAATCCCGAACGACTCCGTGGCCAATCCGTAACGCCGAGCGAGGCCGTTGATGTACGGCGCAGAGGCGGAGCCGATGATGTCGGCGTATTCCTCGTTCTCCATCACGATCACCGCGACGTGGATCGGCCCGCGGCCGGCCAAGCGGGCGCGGGCCGAGGGGATCCTCTGAACCGGGAGCTGAGTCTGGTCTGCGCTGCCGCATCCCGATAGCGCGCCGGCGAGGAGCACGAGCCCGGCCAGCGCGAGTCCGGCGGCGGCCAGCGGGCGGGCGATCATCCAGTCGACTCGTGCGTCACGCCGCCTGCGGCCGCGCGTAGCGGATGCGTCTGGGCAGCAACGGCACCAGCACCCGCCGAGAGTACTCGGCGCCGCCGATCAGCGCCAGCGAACGCGCTCCATCCCACGCGAGCCCATAAGCTTCGCGGAGCCGGGGGGGCAGCAGGCCGACGGTGACGAAGTTGGCCAGCTCGAGCAATGGGCGCTGGGCCAGGGGAACGGGCGGCCGCAGCACGATCCGTACCGCGAGCTCACGCGCGCGGTCGGTCACGTGCAGGTCGGGGCCGTTCAGCGTGGTCCGCACGTACGCCTCGAGGTCGCACAGGTCCCGCGGCATGTCGCGTGGGCGCAGTCCGAACAACTTGCCGATCAGGCGATAGTCGCGCCAGTAGTCCTCGCGCTCGGCGCGGGTCAGCGAGCCGACGTAGCGATCGTGCACGAGCAGGCAGGAGTCGAACAGCGAGGCCAGGATCCAGAGCAGCAGAGCCGGGTCGTCGGCGGCGTACGGTGTGCCGGCGGGAAAGCGTCCCGCAGCCTCCGGGAGTACGCCGCGCACGTTGCGATGAAGCGCGCGGACCCGTCCGGTCGCCGCGTCGGCCTCGCGACGCGGACCGTAGGTGATCAGCGACAGGATCTCGGCGGTGCGACGGAGCCGGGCGTACGGATCGTCGAGCGCGTCCGTTTGTGCGAAGAACCCCTCAAACGCCACCGGGTGGGCGGCCATCAGCAGCAGCGCCCGGGGCCCGGCGAGCGCAAGCACGCGCTCACGGTGTACCCGCCGCATGATCGACTGGTCGGTGAAGTAGGTATGCGCAGACATCGAGACGACGTCATGTTACGCCTTGTGGCGAGAAATTCAACACGTCGTGCGATCGCGGAACCGGCATGATTGCCGGGTGTCCTCGCACCTGCCCCGGAGCCCACGCCTGGCGCCGGAGCTGCGCCGGCGCCAGATCATCGACGCGACCCTGCGCGTGGCAGAGCGGCGAGGATTCTCAAAGCTCACGGTACAGGCGATCGCCCGCGAGGCCGGTATCACCCGCCCGGTGGTCTACGACCTGTTCGGTGACCTCGACGGCCTGCTGCGGGCAACGCTCGAGGACACGCTCGAGCAGACCCTGCACGCGGTCCAGGAGTTGCTGCCGGAGCGGATCCCGGACGCCCGCCCGGAGCGCGTCGTGCACGACGTATTGCTGCGGTTCCTCACCGCGGTGGGAGAGCAGCCGCAGCGGTGGAGGCTGATCCTGCTGCCGAGTCGCGCGGCGCCGGCGGGGATTCAGGCCGGCGTCGAGCACAATCGCGAAGAGGTGCTCGGGCGCGCCGTCCCACTGGTCCAGTGGGGCCTGCGCGAGCTCGGGGTCGACGCGGTCGATCCGGCGGTGGTCACGCGCCTGCTGATGGCCACCGGCGAGGACATGGCGCGCCTGGCGCTCGAGCATCCCGAGCGGTATCCGCCGGACCGGATCGCCGGCGCGGTGTGCGCCCTCACGCGGCTCCTGCCGGACCGCGGCGTGGCGCCGGCGAAGGGGCAGGCTGGTGCCCCGTAAGGCCACGGCGCGCGCGCCCAGGGTCAGCCGCTCGGACCCCGCGCCCAGGGTCAGCCGCTCGGACTCCGCGCCCAGGGTCAGCCGCTCGGACCCCGCGCCCAGGGTCAGCCGCTCGGACCGCGCCGAGCAACTGCTTGACGTCACCCTGGCGTTGATCGCCGATCACGGCTACGACGCCGTATCGGCGCAGGCGATCGCCCGCGAGGCCGGGACCAGCAAGCCGATCATGTATCGGATCTACCCGGGTGTCCACGCGCTCTTGCTGGCGCTGCTGGTGCGCGAGCACCGGCGTGTCGAGGCGGCACTGGATCAGGTCATCCCGCGCGAGATCGGCGACCGGCGCCCGCCCGAGGTGCTGACCGACAGCCTGGCCCAGCTGCTGGCGGTGGTCTCCGAATCACCCCATACCTGGCGGCTCGTGTTGTTTGCCGATGAAGCCACGCCCGACCCGCTGAGGGCCGCGGTCGCGCGGCGGCGCGAGCGACTGATCGCCCGCGCCCGGGAGCTAGTCAGGTGGGCGGCGGGCTTTCTGCCGGAGGGGCAGGGGCTCGACGAGGATGTGATCGCGCGGATGCTGGTCAGCTGCGCCGAGGAGTGCGCGCGGATCGTGCTCGATGGGGACTCGACCTCGGCCGCACGCCTGGTCAGCTCGGCCAGGGCACTGCTGGAAGGCATCGACTGGCTCCTGTGAGCTTCGTCACGTTGCTACATCAATGTAGCTACACGGTGGTAACGTCATAGGCGTGAATCCATTCGAGATAGTCACAATCGTCGTGGCCATTAGCGGAATCGCCGTGGCCCTGACTCCATATTTCCGACCCGGCCGGACGCTGGATGACCTCGGGCGCCAAGGCCAGATGTGGTTCGAGTCGCCCGCTGACCGCGGGCTGGACGTGCAGCCATCGGAGGATGCCGTCGACGCCCCGATCCCCCGACGCCCGCTCCGCTCCCGCGGGTTCCCGGAGCTTTGAGGCCGGCGGCCCGGCAACCGCGCCACGGCGGCGGATTGCCGCCCGGCGCTGCCGAGGCTGCGAGAATCCGGTTGTGAGCTACACGGCTGCCGACGCTCGCAAGCAACTGCTCGACGAATTCGCCGCCGGGGCCGATGAGCTTGGCGTGGCCCTGGTCGCGTTGGGCGAAGCCTACGAGCGCCTGGACGAGCATACGGCCGACCGGCTCGAGGAGCAGCTGTTCCGCCCGGTCCAGGCGGCCTACGGTCGCGCCAAGCGAAGCCACGCCGAGTTCTCCGCGCGCCACGAGCTCCCTCCGCGCCAGTTTCCTACGCCCTCGCTCGGCTCCCCGGCCGAGCCGCGCGAGGAGATCGGCCGCGCGCTCGACGCCCTGCACCGGGCCGATGAGACGCTGGCCACACTCCAGGACTCGCTGCTCCCCGTCGAGGTGGGTGACCGAGAGGTGCGCGCCGGGATCTCCGAAGTGCGCGCGCTGATCGGTCCGCTCTCGCTGCAGGCCCGCGAGCTCCTCAGAACGCTCGGGCGTTAGTCCGGAACCCAGCTCTGGCCCCGGTCGTGGCAGGATCGGCCGATGTCCGCGCTCGAGCTCTCCGCCGACGAGGCCCGGCGCGCCGCGTTGCGCGCACAAGGCCTACTCGGCGCGGCGGACCGGCGCGGTGGCGTCGCCGCGCTGCTCGAGCGCCTCGGGGCCGTGCAGCTGGACACGATCTCGGTGCTGGCGCGCTCGCACGAGTTGGTCGCCTATTCGCGCCTGGGGGCGGTCGGACGAGAAGCGGTCGAGCGGGCGTACTGGCTGAACGGTCGAGCGTTCGAATACTGGGCCCACGCGGCCTGCGTGATCCCGGCCGAGCACTGGCCGCTGTTCGCTTTCCGGCGCCGGCGCTTTCGCGCTCGCGGTCAGCGCTGGCACACGGTTCCGGCCGGCGTCCCGGAGCGGGTGCTGAAGCGGCTGGAGAGCGAAGGGCCGCTGACCTCGACCGAGCTGGGCGGCGCCAAGCGCGGGGGTCCCTGGTGGGACTGGTCGGAGGTCAAGGTCGCCGTCGAGTGGCTGCTCGACATCGGCGAGGTCGTCTGCACCACGCGGCGGGGCTGGCGCCGGGTCTATGACCTCCCGGCACGGGCGCTGCCGCCCGCTGTGCTCGCCGCCGTCGAGCCCGACGAGGACACCTGTCTCCGCGGCCTGGCCGAGATCGCGGGCCGGGCGTTGGGCGTGGCCACCCTCGGCGACCTCGCCGACTTCCACCGGCTCAAGCGGGCCGAGGTCGCCGCGGTGATCGCCGACACCTCGCTCGTCGAGGTGCGCGTCGGGGGCTGGCGGGAGCCGGCCTGGGCCCATCCGAGCGCTCTGGCCGCCCTGGCCACCCGGGGCCGACACCGAACGGTGCTGCTCTCGCCGTTCGACTCGCTGGTCTGGGATCGGCGACGGACGCTGCGGATGTTCGATTTCGAGCACCGGCTGGAGGCCTACGTGCCGGCGGATCGCCGCGTGCACGGCTACTTCGCGATGCCCTTGCTGACCGGCGGCCGACTCGCCGGCCGGGTGGATCCGGGCCGAGCAGGCCGCACGCTCGTGGCCAAGCGACTCACGGTGCAGCCGCGAGCCCTCGCCGCGATGGCCGGGGCGCTGCGCGAGGCGGCCACCTGGGTCGGGTGCGACAGCGTCGTGGTGGACGCAGTGAACCCGCCGGCCGCGGCGGCCCCGCTACGCACGCTGCTGCGGTAGTCGCGCTAACCTCCGCGCCATGGAGGGGTCAACGCGGTCGCTGCCGATCTCGACGACGCTCGAGCTCCCTGGACGGGCGGTGAAGGAGAACCTCGGCGTGTGCTTCGGGCTGGTGGTCCGCAGCATGGGCTTCGCCGGTTCGGTGGGCGCCTCGTTCAAGGCACTGCGAAAGGGGGAGGTCTCCCAGTACACCGAGTTGCTCGAGGACAGCCGGCGCCACGCGATCGACCGGATGATCGAGAACGCAGAGCTGCTCGGCGCCGACGGAATCCTCGGCATGCGCTTCGACTCCTCGGAGATCGGCCAGCAGTTCACCGAGATCGTCGCCTACGGCACGGCGGTGCGTCTCGAGCCCGCCGGCTGAGCCCTCGGCGTCCGCAGACCAGGGGCGTGATCGTCTTGCCGCGGTGCTCGGCGAGCACTACGCCGCAGGCCGGCTGACCGTAGCCGAGCTGGACGTCCGGCTCGAGCGGGTGCTCTCGGCGGCCAGCCTGGAAGAGTCGGCTACGGCGCTGGAAGGGCTCCCGCCGCTGGGTCAGGCCACTTCACGGCGTCGTGCCGGCCGACGTCGTCACGGCGAGCATCGGGCCGCCCAGCCGGGTTGGCTCCCGACGCTCGAGCGCTTCCGGGATCCGAGCAGCGGTCGTCTGATGCGCGTGTGGATCGACCCGGCTGACGCGAGCCGGCACTACGTGGCCGAGGCTGCCTCCTGATCCTGGCCGCGAGCAGCCTCGGGCGGCCCGGATCTGTGACTGAGGTACTGAGCCGGGCTGAGACCCGTGAGTCGGCGGCACTCGCGGGTCAGGTGAGCTTGGTCTGAATACCCCGCGTTCAGCGCCGATCTAGCCAGGTCGGGGTGAGGACCCGCGCCGAAGCGGCGCAGGCGCAGCACGCGCTGAAGTGTCTTCGGCCCGTAGCCCACCGATACCTGGAATCGGCGGCGGAGCTGGCGCTCGCTCAGGCCGAGCTGACGGGACAGCTGGTCCACTCGCTGGCGCGGTGCGCTCAGACGAGCCACCGCCGCTTGGACCGCGGGATCGGGCGCCCCGGCGGCGCTGAGGCGGGACGCCGCCGCGACGAGCAGCCTCGGAACGTCGGCTGGGTCGGCGCCGCCATGTAGGTGCTCGCGCGGGTCCAGGCCGAGCTCGAACAGGCCGAGGCGGCGGTCACGTAGCTCCTCCAGCGGCAGGCCGAGCGCGGCTCCGCCCGCGCCCGGCAGGAACCGAACGCCGAAGCTGAGCGCGCCGAAGTCAGGGTCCGACAGCCAAGGCCCGGTATCGGGCCCGACCACGATCGCGCCGTGTCCGGGGCGCCAGACGATGTCGACGCAGCCGTCGGGGACGACCCTCACGCTGGCGCGGTCTCCGCGGCGTGACCAGAAGCAGGCGAGCGAGCCGCGCAATCCCACCGGGGGTAGAAACTCTCGATACATGTCCGTTTCGTTCAAGACGTCGGTGACAAGACCGGTTTCAATCACCGTACCGCGAAAAAGGAGATTGAGCGATGAACGTTGTTTTTCTGGCCAGTGTGGCTGTGATCGCCGCTGATCCGCCGGAGAGCCGCAAGCTCTACGTCGACGCGCTGGGGCTTCCGCTCGAGGCCCAGTCCGGCGGGGAGTATTACGCCACCGGGCACCTCGACGGGTCGAAGCACTTTGGGGTGTGGCCGCTGGCGGAAGCCGCGCAAGCCTGTTTCGGCACCAGCGACTGGCCGGCTGACCGGCCGGTTCCCCAGGTCAGCCTCGAGTTCGAAGTCGAGAACGCCGAGGCGGTCGCGGCGGCCGCGCAGGAGCTCGAGGGGAAAGGCTTTGCCCTCCTGCACGGGGCCCGTGAGGAGCCGTGGGGGCAGACGGTGGCAAGACTTCTCTCGATCGAGAGCTCGATCGTCGGGATCTCCTACGCGCCCTTCCTACATGGCTAGTCGGCTGATCGATCGAAGATCGCGGGCGCCGGGCCCGGGCGACGCTCGCCAAACGCGGCGTAGGCTTCGTCCGCGGAGGCCGAGGCGTCCGCCACGCCGGCGCCGTGGCGTACTGCGGCCGGGTCCACCGGATAACGGGCGCTGCCTTTCTCCTTCCGAGCCCCCACGGCAAGGACGAGGGCAGGCTCAGCGCCCGCCGCGATGATCGTATGGGCTGTCCTCGGCGGGCAGTGGACGAGGTCCCACGTGTCGAGTGACCGCTCCTGACCTTCGATGATGAGCAGGCATCTGCCGCGCAAGACCAGGAAGTCCTCCTGGCCGGCCTCATGGTGATACATCGACATCGGCTTTCCCGGGGCGAGCCAGTAAAGGCCGATGCCCAGGTCATCGAAGTGAGCGGCTCCCTCACCACCAAACCGGCACACGCCACCCATCTCGTTATGCAGCCAACGAGCATCGCGGACGCTCACGACAAACCATCCCGCCGATCTCGGAACGCCGTCCTCCAGTCTTGCCTCGCTCATGCGGCTAACGCTCCGACGCCGTGAGGGAGTAGTCGAGCCACTCCGCGCGGCGCGCGCCCGTCCGTTCATAGACTCGCTGGGCGCGATAGTTGTCCCGCGCGGTCTGCCAGCTGAGGGACCTGGCGCCGCGCTCCCGGCACCGCTTCAGACAGGCGGCGATCAGCGCCGTGGCAATTCCGTCTCCCCGCGCGCCCGGGCTTACGAACAGGTCGTTCATCACGCCGATCCGCGCGGCTTCGCTTGTCGACCAAGTCCAGAAGATCGTGGCGAAGGCGACGGCGCCGCCGCTTGGATCTCGGGCGATCAGCTGCAGCCCCTCGTGCTGGGGATCTGCGATCAAAGCGCGCGACATCGCCAGCAGGTCATCGTCGCGCGGGTCGACCTCGTAGAAATCGCAGTAGCCGCGCATCAGCGGCAGCAGCTCGGCCAGATCCGCCTCGGTGACAACCGCGATCACGGCCCTGCACTGTAACGCGGCCGGCTAGGCGTCCCGCTCAGCGCGCAGTCGCTTGGCCAGCGACTGCAACAGCCCCCAGGCGATCGCCGCGTTGCCCTGCACGAGCGGGCGAAAGTCCCAATAGTTGAGGCCGAGGCAGACGAGGTCGGTGATCGCGGTGACCGTCGCGGCGCGCTCGCCCCCGTCGATCAGCGCGATCTCGCCGAAGTAGTCGCCCGGCCCGAGGCCGGGTCGCGGCTGACCCCCCACGGATACCCCCGCTTCCCCGGAGCGGATGATGAAGAACGCGGCACCGGCCGAGCCCTCCTTGGCCACCGTCACGCCGGCCGCGAACCGCCGCTCCTTGAACAGCCCCGTCACCTGCGCGATCTCGGTCTCGTCGAGCTCGGCGAACAGCGGAATCTCATGCACGACCTCGACGGACTCCTCCGGCGTCGTCGCCGGGGCTGTCTTGCCACGCTGGGTCGTAACGGCACGGCACTGGAGCAGGTAGACCTGGTCGCCTTTGACCGCCCATTCGATATCTCGGGCCCGACCGTAGACCTCCTCGCACCGCGTGGCCATCTGGTTCAGCTGGGCCAGGTGCTCGTCACTCAGGCAGAGCTTCTCCACGAGCTCCGGGGCCACTGCGTCCTCGGTCGTGCCACCGCCCGGCAATGCGCGGATAGCCACCTTCTTGAATCCAGGCTTGCGCTCGACAATCTCGCCCGAGCGCTTCATGCGGTACATGTCGGGGATGACCAGCCCGGCGACGACGGCCTCCCCGAGCCCCCAACTCGCCTCGATGAGCTGCTCGTCGGCGCCGGTGACCGGGTTGCACGTGAACATCACACCCGCGGCCTCGGGATCGAGCAATGCCTGGACGACCACCCCGACGCTCGGGCGGGTGAACAGGCCAACCCGCTTCCTGTAGGTGATCGCCGAGTCGGAGTTGGCCGACCACCAGATCTCCCGCAGGGCTTCGCTCAGCTCCTCGACTGAAGGGACGTTGAGCAGGGTCAAGTGCTGGCCGGCGAAGCTGGCCTCGGCACCATCCTCGTCGGCCGCCGATGAGCGCACCGCCAGCGGCCCGCCGAGCGGACGTACCGTGTCCGCTACGCGCTCGGTCGCCTGCTTCTCGCCGCTGGCCACCGCCTCCACCAGCGAACCCGCGAGCGCGAACCCGGGGGGAATCGGTAGGCCGCCGCGCGCGGCGTCGCCCAGCCCAACGGCCTTTGATCCGAACAGAGACTCGTCGCGGGCCTCCTCGAGCGGGAGTAAGTCGCTCAATCCATCACCGTCGCTTCGCCCGCATCGCCGTCGACCCGAACGCGAGCGCCGTCAGGGATCCGTTCGGTCGCGTCCCGCGTCCCCACCACGCCGGGTATCCCGTACTCGCGAGCCACGATCGCCGCGTGCGAGAGCAAGCCGCCGCTATCGGTGACCATCGCCCCGAGCAGCGGCAGCAGGATGTTGAATGCCTCGGTCGTCGACTCCGTGACCAGCACATCTCCCTTGACGATCCGGTCGAAGTCGGCGGGACCCGAGACGCGGCGTGCCGGACCTTCGTAGACCCCTCCGCTGGCTGCCAGCCCGCGGAGCGTCTGCCCTTCGTGCGGTGCCTCGCCGGGAAGGAACATCGAGTCCAGCGTGATGAGCATCGCCCGCATCACCCGCGCCGCGCCGGGGGGGAGCCCGGACATGTCCGGTGGGGGCGGCGCTGGCGGACCCAGCGTCGCCGGGGCCTGCTTGGCGTTGTGGGTGGTTCGCCAGTTGTATCGCTCGGCGAGCTCATCCGCAGACGGTCCGCCCGTGCCGAGGACCAGCGCACACATCTCCTCGGCGGTGGCGTCAACGATGTGCTCCGGGTCATGGATACGCCCGTTTGCGACCAGGCGCCGTCCGGCGCCCAGCGCGGCGCGGCGCATGATGCCCGACGCCCAGATATCGCTGAACACGCCCCGCTCGTCACGGATGCGGTACATCAGCCGGGCCTCATCGAGCAACCCGTCGAACTCATCGCGGTGCTCCTCGGGCACCTTCTCGCGGATCTCGGCGACCTTCGCCTCGACCTCGGCATCGACCGAATCCTCGCCGCGGCCATCGACGAACGCGCGGATTGCCTGCACCAGTGCATCCGGGAGCTCGAGCGCGTAGCGCCCGGAGATGTCGAAGCCGTCGAGCAGGCGGTAACCGGCGAGCTCGAGGTACGCCGCCGTGGCTCGTCCTGCTTCGCTGTCCTGGCTGCGCAGCGAGTCCAGCACCTCGCGCGGCTCGCGATCGGACTCGACCAGAGCGCGTGCGTCCGGATCGTCTCGGATCGCCTCGACCATCTGGTGGAGCTCGCCCGATGCTCCGGCCGAGACCGGCGCGGCGCCGCGCATCATGGTCAGGAGCTCCTGCGGGGGAACGTCCGTCCAATCCCCGGCGTGGGCGAGGAAGTCCCCGATCGCGATCATCGCGGCACCGGTGAAGCGCATGTGCTGGAAGATCATGTCGGCGTGGTGTCCGCGGCAACGTCGCAGGTACGCCACGAGCTCGTCGTCGGACAACGCGTCCGGGTCCACCGACTGCAGCTCGCGGTGGATCTCGATCGACCGGGGCTTGTAGATCTCATCCCACTCGCGGAGCTGCTCGCGCCACAGTTTTCCGTCGATAACCTCCTGCGCGCGCGCCAGCCGCTCCGGAACCTGCTCGTCGGGGACCGGACGCATCCTGGAATAACAGAAGCTGTTGACGTACGCGTACTCGAGCCCGTCGATCAGCATCCCGTAATAGCGCGTGAACTCGCCGAAACCGCGCGCGAACGGCTCGGGATGCATCTCCTCCCAATATCGCGTCACCGGGCGTGGGAAATGAACCGCGTCCAGATTCCACGGGCCCGGTCCCGGTGGCTCGAAGTGAAGCTCGGCTCCTGACTCTGCGGTCGCCATGTGATCCCCCCGTCCTGTTTGACTTTGCGAGCGGTAAGCATCGCGCTTATCGCCTCCCGAAGGGAGGAAAATTGTCACAGCTCGTCGAGGGCGCACCCGGGCGCGGTCGGAGCCTGGTCGAATTTCCTCCCGTATCGGGAGGTTTCTCGACCAGGCTCCGGGGGCGGTGGGCGGGAGGATGGGTCGGCCCTTTCGAGCGCCGTGTAGAGTCAAGGTGGCTTCGCCTCATACCCCGGCGGGCACTGAAGGACCGGCTCCACACCTCGGCCGTCGTCGACGATCTGACGTCGGACACCGAGCACCGGAGGTCGCCCCGCATGAGGAAGACCGTACCCTTGCCGCCAATCGGCGCCTCCGATGTCTGACGCCGACCAGGCGCACGAACTTCATCTCCGAAACCGCCTCCTGGTCACGGTCAGGGCGGTCACGCCGGGTGACGAGCCGGCGATCCTCGCGTTTCTGACCGGCCTGTCTGAGCACTCTCGGCGGCTCCGGTTCTTCACGGCCGCCGCGAACCTCCGCGGTGAAGCTCATCGCGGAGCGGCAGGCGACGACGCTGAGCATCACGGCATCGTGGCCGCCGCGCCCGGGCGTGGGATCGTCGGCCACGCGACCTATGTGCGGCTCCCTGCGGCGGACCGAGCGGAGGTCGCCGTCGAGGTCGCCGACGACCTGCACCACCTCGGGTTGGCAACGCTGCTGATGATCCGGTTGGCGCGCTTTGCGGACGAGCACCAGATCCCGCGCTTCTTTGCCGAGGTGCTCCCAGAGAACCGAGACATGCTCGCCGTGTTCCGCGACGGTTTCGACACCGTGAGCACCGTCGGCCACCACGAGGTTGAGATCGAGTTTCCAACCGCGGGCTGGCGCACCGCCACGGCTCGCTTCGAGCCATAAGCGCTGAGTTTGAGGGTGGGGTTCGTTATCCGCCGATCGGTGCTCGCGGGTTGGCACCCCAAAACAGCTGTGTGCCGAGCATCCCGACGAGGTGGACGCCGATCAGGTTGAGCACCATCGATTTGGCAGTGGCGGTTCCGACCCCGACGGGTCCGCCGGTGGCGTTGTAGCCGTAGTAGCAGCCGACGAGCACGATGACGGTCGCCATCGTCATTGCTTTGATCAGGCTGTACAGCACGTCCGGGGGGTTCTGGAACTGCCAGAAGATCAGGAAGAACCCACCGGCAGAGACGTCGCCGATCTGCTGAACGACCGCGAGGTAACTCGCGAAGAAGCCCGCGCCGATCGAGCAGAGGTAGATGAACGGGAGCACCAACCAGGCGGCAAGCAGCCGCGTCGCGCAGAGGAACGTGATGCCCGAGATGCCCATCACTTCGAGCGCGTCGATCTCGTCGGAGATCCGCATGGACCCGAGCTCGGCGACGATCCCGGTGCCGACCTTGGCGGCCATCATATAGCCGAACACGAGCGGCACGAGCTCGCGCAGGTCGCACCAGGCAGAGAACACCCCGGCGTAGGCGGGAGCTCCTTGTGCGCGGGTGAAGTACGCGCCCTCGATCCCACACTGCAGGCCGATGATGAAGACCACCGCCCAGATGACGATCGTCGACGAGATGATCAGGATCCCGGCTTGGCGGAGCGTCTCGCCGAAGAACCGCAGCGGTCGGCCGCGAAAGACCTCGGAGAACACTTTGGCGGCGAACTTGACGACCTCGCCGAAGCTCTCGAGCCATTCTCGGGGCGTCGCCCAGAGTTCCTCCATCACCGCCTCTGATCCCGCTTGCAATCCGCTGCTCCGGCGGACATGCTGAAAGCCTGACTAACCGAGAGCGACAAGTCGATAGCAAGACCCGGCAATCAAGAGGGGGAGATTTATCGCTCTCGGTATGTCCGCTCCCGGAACGCCTGGAGGTGACGGCTCGCGAGATCGCACTCGACATGCAGGCGCACCTGGTCGAGCTGGCGGAGGGCTGGTATGACCGGATGGTCGTCGTACCCGAGCTCGCTCGCTGGGCGGCGCCGGAGCTCAAGGAACTGGGGCTGCACAATGCGCGACTCGATATTGGCCGAGAAGTTGAGGGCCTGGTCAATGGTCGTCGCCTTCCGAGCGAGTGCCCGTCCGAGGTCATCGACTCAGCCCGGCTCGGAGTGTCGATGAACTATCCCCTCTGGGCAGCCCTTCAGGCCTACCGCGCCGGCCACGCCGTCCAGTGGCAGGCATGGAGCACCAGGGTCGAAGCGCGCAACCTGGACCCGGCCGATCGCCGGTTGCTGCTCAAGGCTGGCAATGACTACATGTTCGCCTACGCGGACCACAGCGCCCGATGGATGGAAATCGAATACACCCGCGCCCGCGATGAGCGGATGCGCAGCGACGAGCAGCGCAGAACTCAGCTCGTCCGAAATCTCCTTGACGGGCACAGCACCGAAGCGACCCAGCTCGGCTACAACCTCGATGCCTGGCACCTTGGGGTGATCGCCGCCGGAACCGAGGCTGAGGAAGCGGTCCGCGAGATCGGCTCCCGTGCCGCTGGACAGCTCCTCGCCGTAGCGGTCGATGCCATCACCTGGTGGGCGTGGCTCGCGTTCGCGCAGCCTCCACCAGGGAATGCCGCGTCTCAGATGAGCTCGCTCAAGCTGCCGCCGACCTCTCGGCTCGCCGTCGGCGAGCTCGCCCACGGAGCTGCCGGGTTCGTCCAGACCCACCGCGAGGCTCAGGCGGCTTTCGCCATCACGTCGAACCTCGGCAGAACACTGAGCTCGTACAGCGACATCGCGCTCGAAGATCTCGCGTCAGCGGATCCGGAGCGGGCCAGAGTATTCATTGAGCGCGAACTTGGGCCGCTCTCGCGCGATGAGCGGCGTTCTCTGATTCTCCGCCAGACGCTTCACGCGTATTTCGCTGCCGCCCAGACGGCGTCATCCACCGCCCAGCTCCTCGGTGTCCACGAGCGCACGGTCGGTAACCGCCTCCGTGCCGTCGAGCAGCTAATCGGTCGCCCAGTGGTCAGCCGGCGCGCCGAGCTTGAAACGGCGCTCCGACTTCACCGTCTGTTCAGCGGCCAGAACTCAACCACGGCGTCGATCGAGACGCCCCATTAGCTCGTGCTCGCGGGCGAGGTTGATGTCGTAGGCGAAACCGCTCGAGGTGTGGCCTGGTCGCGGTCACTTCGTTCATCTCGCCGACCCAGACCGCTTCACCGCCCGGTTGCGGGAGTTCATCGACCATTGCGCGGCCGAACGCTGATGCTCTCGGCGCGGTACCTGGGGCTCGCGCCGCGCTCGCCGGACCTCGGAAGGAATGGCGGCTCGTGACCGGCTACGTTCTCGCGACCGACGCGGACGATGTCGAGCGGCGGCGGATGGCGCTGCTGTTCGCCTACCACGGCGCGTCGACGATCGAGGTGCTTGAGGCAGCCGGCGTCTCTAGCGGGTGGCGCTGCCTTGAAATCGGCGCCGGGGGTGGCGACATCACTCGCTGGCTGGCCAACCGCGTCGCGCCGGGCGGATCGGTGGTGGCGGTGGACCTCGAGACTCACTGGCTCGAGCCGATCGCGGATGAGGTGGTCGAGGTTCGCCGAGGCGACTTCGGCCAGCTGAACTTTGGCCGGGCGGGCTTCGATCTCGTCGTGGCTCAGATGCTGCTCCTTCACCTGCCGGATCCCGCGGCGGCGTGCCGGCGCTTTGTCGAGCTGACCGCGCCTGCGGGGCAGATCGTGATCCACGACGCGGACTTCACGCCGGTCGCGCTCGGCAACGCCACGGCATCTGAAGCTGCCGGCCTCGCGGTCATGCCCGAGGTCATGCGCTCGGCGGGGATCGACCTCGCGCTGGGGCCCAAGGTCGCCGGTCTGCTCGAGGCTGCTGGCGCGACGGTTGAGCAAGTCGACACGCGCCCCGGTGACACCGTCGAGGACGGGCGCCTCGCCGGGGAGGTCTCGGCGATCACGATCGAGCGGTTCCGCGATCGCACCCACGTGCCGGACGCGGCGATCGAGGCGGCAGCGGCGGCTCTCCGAGATCCCGACCGGCAGGTCACCGGTCCCACCCGATGGGTCGTCCGCGCGCGCGTACATGGCCGCAGCAAGTAAGGCAACGAACACCCGCGAAGACGTACCCAACAGATGCGCAGCGAGTCCGCCGGCGACCCGGATCGGTTAGCGTCGCCGAGCACTGCAATGAGGTGGAAGGAGCCGCGAGCATGGAATCGAAGGCGATTGACCCGGCCGAATTCCGCCAGGCGCAGCACGAGCACTGGGACTCTGCTGCGGTGGGATGGATGGAGTGGAGCGAGTTCAATGACAGCGCAGACCGGCACATCAGCGAGCGGCTCGTGGAGCTCGCTGGCGTGCGGTCGGGAAGCCGGGTCCTGGACGTCGCCGCCGGCTATGGCGAGCCGGCGCTCACCGCCGCGCGTAAGGCCGGCCCGGAGGGCCTGGTTGTGGCCACGGACATCTCCGCGGAGATGCTCGTGTTCGGACGTGAGCGCGCGGCGGCGGCCGGCTTGGGCAATGTCGAGTTCGTGGAGTCGGATGCCTCCAGCCTCGATTTTGCGCACGCGAGCTTCGACGCCGCCGTCTCGCGCTGGGGAATCATCTTCGAGCCTGACGCGGAGGCCGCCGCAGCGCGCATCCGGGGCTTCCTCAAGCCCGGCGCGCGGATGGCGATCAGCTCGTGGGGTGAGCCCGATCAGGTCCCGTTCCTCTCGATTCCGATGCGGACGACGATGGAGCGCCTGGACGTGCCCCCGCCCCCGGCCGGAACGCCCGGGCCCCTGTCCCGCCCCACCCCGGCTGCCATCGGCGGGCTGCTGAAAGGAGGTGGGTTCTCGAAGGTCGCCGTGGAGCAGGACGAGGTCACTTTCGAGTTCAACTCCCCGGAGCACTTCACCGCCTACATCAGGGCGATCTCCGCCCCGATCCGGGCGATGATCGAGCAGCACGCGGGCGAGGCCCAGGAAGCGGCTTGGGACGCGATCACACAGGCCGCAGCGGATGCGGGGGGTGGCTGGAAGCCGCTGAGCCTCTCGAACGTCGTGCTGCTCGCCTCGGCAACCGCCTAGCCCCGCTCCGCGCAGCATCGCGACATCGGTCGCGCGACCGTCAGTCGTCGCCGCCGGCCGCCCCGGTGGTCCACGCCGGCGGCTCGTAGGGGCGGCCGGGAACGGCTCCGATGCACAGGACGCGCAGGCCGTCGGGGCCGCTTGTGAGGACTCGGCCGGTCCCGGCGTCGACCCGCACAAGATGGCCGGGATCGAGCGGTAGTCGCTCGTCGGCGATCACGACGGCGCCGGCGCCGCCGAGCGCGACGTACAGCTCCTGCTGCCCCGTATCGGCCTCGTCATGGGACTCGGTCGTGTAGTCGGGCGGCAGCTGCATGATCTGCGCACCGAATGCCGTGATGCCGAGCCCGGCGCGGACGAGCCGGGCGAAGCCGTCCCAGAGATCTGGGAGTTCATCGATCGATTTCGCGGAGTAGCCGGTGATGGTCCGGGTCATGATGCCACCACTCCGAGGTTCTTGGCCAGGATCGCCATCGTCCGGTCGTGCTCCTGGACCGGGCTGAGCTCGATCATCTCGACCGGCTCGAGCGTTTGCACGAAGTGGCCCGGGCGCAGGTGGTAGGCCTCCCCCGCGCGGACGATTTCCTCCGGCCCGTCGAGATAGGTGACGCGGAACGACCCCTTGAAGAGGTAGCCCCAGTGGTCGCATTGGCAGCGATCGTCTGGAAGTCCCCTGAACGGTGACTCGTCGGGCGGGAAATGCGCCGGCATCGTCTCGAACGCGATCCTGATTCCGGCAGCGTCGACGCTGCGGCCGGTGTACTCGCCGATGACCATCGGCTCCAGCTCATCCTTGGACGTGTGCATGGAGAACTCTCCCTTCGTTTGTGATGACGGCCGCCCCGGCGGGGCGGCGCTTGATGAGAAGCAGTAGGCAGGCGGCGCCGATCGCGGCGGGTCCGAGGCCGGCGATGAGTAGTGCGGTGCGGGCGCCGAGTGCGCCAACGACGAGCCCGCCGAGGACGAGGGCGCCGAGCTCGGCGCCGTTACGCGCCCCGTTGTACGCCGCGAACGCGCGACCGCGCAGCGACTCCGGGGCGCGCTCGTGGATCAGCGTGCGGAGCAGCACGTTCTTGACGCCGTGCGCGACGCCGCCGAGTGAGAACCCGATCAGGGCGAACCACACGACCGTGCCGAGCGCCCCGCCGGCGATGCCGAGTCCCTGCAGGACGACAGCGGCGAGGGCGCCGGCCGCCAGATGCGCCGGCCCGACGCGGTGTGCGAGCACGGCCGAGCCGGCCGCCATCCCGACGGTCCACGAGCTCAGCAGAACCCCATACGCGAGGCTGCCGCCGTGGAGCACCCGCGTGACGAAGAACGGCTCGGCAGTCGCGGACATGGAGAACAGCGCGAGCGCGGCGACGGCACCGCCGAGGGTGATCTTGAGGTCGCGCTCACGCCGGAGAAAGGCGAAGCCGTCGCGACCCCGTACCAGCTCGCCGATCTCCGAGGTGGGCTCCGGGCGGCGGCGAGCGCGCAGGAGCAGCGCGGCGGCGGCCACGACGAGGAACGAAAGCGCGTTCAGCGCCAGGGCGAGCCACAACAAATGGGCCGCGCCGAGCGCGCCGCCGACGAGCGGGCCCGCGGTGAAGCCGAGCGATCGTGCGGTCTCCATCAGTCCGTTGGCGCGCGAAGCGTCGGTGTCCGGGCCGGCTGCCGCCGGGATGAGCGCGAACTCGGCCGGCTGGCTGACCGCGACTCCGAAGCCGAGCAGCGTCATCAGCGGCAGCAGCGCCCAGAGAGCGTCGACGCCGGCGAGCATCGCGGCCACGGTTGCTGCCTGGACCAGCGAGACGACGATCAGGATCCGGCGGTTCTCGAAGCGGTCGACGATCGCCCCTGCCACGCCGGCGGCCAAGACCACCGGCCCCCAGAGCGCGAAGATCAACGCCGACACGGCGAACGCCGAGCCCGTGCGCTGCTGTATGTGCAGGATCAGCGGGAAGATCGCCATGAAGTCGCCGAGTGCGGAGAGCCCGGCCGCACCGGCGAGGATGCGAAGGTCGCGGCTGCGTGGAATTGACATGGCGCCGATCCTGGCGGGCGACCGTTCGTGCACCGTTCGGGGGGCGTAAATGTCGCGCGGGCGGCTTGCGCGAGCCCACGTCGATGCTGCACAGTTGACTCTGGTGTTGGATGTCCGACTAGCGGGCGGTCTCAAGTTGCGGGTGGACGGCGCGCCGATCGCGCTGCCAGCGTCGCGGCGGGCGCGCGCCGTGCTCGCGTATCTCGCCCTGAACCCTGATCCACAGCCGAGGGGCCGCCTTGCGGCGCGCTTTTGGCCTGACGTGCTCGACGAATCGGCGCGCGCCAGCCTGCGGGTCGCGCTGACCGAATTGCGCCAGGCGCTCGGCCCCGCGGCTGGGTACGTGGTCGCAACGCGGGACACGGTCGCCCTCGAGGGGCCCGACCTCACAGTTGACGCGCGCGAGTTTCAGCGGGGACTTGACGAAGGCGATGCCACGCGGGCGCTCGAGGCGTGCGGCACGCCGATCCTCGATGGCTTCGACGAAGAGTGGGCGATCGAGGCTCGGGACGACCACGCGCACAGGCTCGCCGGCGCGTTCGAGTTGGCTGCAGCCGCCGCGCTCGATCCGCCGGAGGCGATTCGGCTGACGCGCGCCGAGGTAGCGCTCGACCCGTTGGCGGAAGCGCCCAACCGCCGACTGATCGAGCGGCTCGCCGCGAGCGGCGACCGCGGCGCGGCCCTCACTGCAGGCCGGCACTTCGCCGAGCGCCTGCGCGCGCAACTCGGCATCGCACCGTCGCGCGAGACGCGGACGCTGCTCGACGAACTCCGCTGTGTGGAGCCGGAACCCGTCCCCCCACCACCCGGCCTCACCCGTTCATACGAAACCGTGTTCGTCGGCCGCCGCGCCGAGTTGGCGCGGCTGCGCGCCTGTTGGGGCGGGGTACAGATGCATCGCGACAGACGGATTGCCGTGCTGGCCGGTGAGCCGGGGATCGGTAAGTCGCGGCTCGCCCGGCAGTTCGCGACCGCCGCCCTCGACGAGGGCGCGATCGTGCTCCTGGGGCGGTGCTCCGAGGAGCCACTCGCGCCGTTCCAGCCGTATGCGGAAGCGCTCGCTCAGGCGGGCGTCGCCGAGGCGCTCACGCCTGGCAGTGGCCCAGACGACGCCGGCGCTCGACACCGCCTATTCGAGGCTGTGGACGCCGCTCTCACCGACCTCGCTGCGCGAGCTCCGCTGCTGCTCGTGATCGACGACTTTCACTGGGCCGATCGCGGAAGCCTGCTGCTCACGAACTTCCTGCTGCGCTCGAGCCGCCCCGGACCGATCCTCGTCCTCGGCACCTATCGGGACACCGAGCTCGGCCGGCACACCCCCCTCACCGCGGCGCTGGGCGAGCTGAAGCAAGGCGGGGCGCTTGACCGGGTAGACCTGCGCGGACTACCGCTGGATGACGTTGCAGCACTCGCTCGCTCGATCCTGGGCACCGACGAACCCGCGCCACGCGTGCACGCGCGTACGGACGGCAATGCGTTCTTCGTCGGGGAGGTGCTGATGGAACTGGCCGAGTCCGGGCCGCATGTGGTGCCGCAGAGCGTCCGGCACGCAGTCGGCGTCCGCCTGTCGCGCATGGGCGATGACGCGAACGAGCTGATCGCCGCGGCCGCCATCCTCGGCTTGGAGCACGACGCCCGCGCCTTGCAGGCCACAGCGGGGCTGAAGGCGGACGGCGCCGAGGCGGCACTCGACGAGATCCTGCGCGCGCGGCTGTTGCGGTCCACTTCGAGTCCGCGGCGGTTCGAGTTCGCGCACGCGCTTGTTCGGGAGGCGGTTCTCGATGAGTGCAACGTGCTGCGCCGCGCCCGGCTTCACCGGCGCGCCGCGGCCGCCCTCGCCGAACTCGGCGAGGAACACCACCTCGAGGAAATCGCGATGCACTTGTTCGAGGCGGCGTCCACCGCGGACGCTCGTCGGGCAGCCGAGATGCTCGTCCGCGCCGGTCACCGAGCGCTCGACCGGCTCGCATACGAGGACGCGGCAGAGCGGTTCGACCGGGCGCTCCAGGCGCTGGAGCTGGCCGGCGCCGAGGACGAAGGCGGCGGGGTATTGCTGGCTCGCGGCGACGCGCTCCTGCGCGGGGGCGAGCCTGAAGCGGCGCGTGCAGCTTTCACCGCAGCGCGGGCCCTGGCGCTCCGAGGCACCGACGATGCGTTGCTTGGAGAGGCAGCGCTCGGCTTTGCCGGGCTTGGCATCGCGATCGTCGACCTCGATGCCGAGGCAATAGCACGACTCGAGGAGGCGCTCGAGCGGGTGCAGGACGGCGCGCTGCGCTCCCGGGTCCAGGCGCGCCTTGCCGTCGAGCTCTATTACGCGCCCGACCGGACACGGTCAGACCTCCACAGCGCGGATGCCGTCGCCACCGCGCTCGCGTCAGGCGACACGAGCGCGCTCGCCTCCGCCCTGAGCGCGCGACACGTCGCCCTGTGGCGGCCCGACACCATCGAGGAGCGCCTCGCGGTCGCCAACGAGATGATCGCTGCCGCGCGCGTCTCCGGCGACCGCCAGGTCGAACTGCAGGCTCGCAACTGGCGCGTCGCAGACCTATTCGAGCTCGGCGAGATGACGGCGTGGCGTGAGGAGACCGCACGGCACGCGCGGCTCGCCGAGGAGCTTCGCCTGCCCGCCTTTCAGTGGTACACACCGCTGTGGGCGGCGACCGAAGCGATGCTCGCCGGCCGCTACGAGGACGCAGAGCGCCTGAGCGCAGAGGCGGAGGATGCGGGCATCCGCGCCGGCGATCGCAACGCAGCCCTTTTCGCCGGCATCGTGCGCTTCTGCTCGCAACTCGAGCGCGAGGCGTTCGGTGAAATGGACGTCGCGTTCGTCGAGGACAAGATCGCCAATTCACCCGCGGGCATCGCCTACCGCGGCGGATACACCTGGATGCTCGCCGGGCGTGGCGAGACCGAGCGCGCCCACGAACAGCTCCACGCGACGATGGAGCTGAACCACGCGTTCGACGCGAACTGGCTGTCGTTCCAGGCCGAGCTCGCAGAGGCGAGCGTGCTGCTCGGGGACGCCACATTCGCGGCCGCGTTGTACGAGCGGCTCGCGCCGTACGCGGGCCGGCCGGTCACCGCCGGTCGCGCCGTCTGCAGCTACGGAGCGGTCGATCGAACGTTGGGCGGCCTGGCCGGCCTGCTCGGCCGCAAGGTCGACGCCGTACGCCACCTGGAGGAGGCGATCCGGCTCAACGAGACGTTCGGCTGCGTGGTCTGGCGGACGCGCGCGCAGCGCGACCTCTCGCAGCTCATCCGCAACGAGCCACTCGTCGGCTGAGCCGACCAACGCCGTTTCTTCGCTGTCGGCTACCAGTCCCAGAGAGCAGAAAACACCGCGATCTGCCCCGCTGACCGAGCACTGGGACGGGCGGCAATGGACGATCGCGCCGAGTCCGGGCAGCCAGGCAATCCTGAGTTCCGTCTCCGGACTTCTGGGCGGCCCGCCGTTCGCCGTCGGTCAGCAGAACAACCTCAGCTTGATCGTCTCGCATTGACACAGTCCTTCGCCTCGGCGGGAAGGTTTCGCTGCGTTCCGGCGTCTGGTCTGAGTGGATCGTCGCCGGCCGCACCCAGACGAAGCCAGGCCGGCAAAGCCGAGGAGGGCCGGATGCGGTGCACGTGGCAAATTTCGAGACGCGATCGACGTCGACCGAGCAGGGCGAGGTGGGTCGCTCTCCTGGTCCTTGTCGCCGGTGTGGCGCCGGCGAGTGCCAGCGCAGCCTGGACCGTTGTCCCCAGTGCGAATCCAGCGGGGTCGGCGCCCACGCTGCTGTCCGTGTCGGCGGACGCGAGCACGGACGCCTGGGCCGTCGGCGAAGTGTTCAACGCCGCGACCCGGCACTACCTGACTCTGGCCGAGCGCTGGAACGGAACCGCCTGGGGCGTCACGTCCACGCCGAACCCGTCCACTGACGAATGGCTGAACGGCGTGGCGGCCGTCTCGCCGACCAGCGCCTGGGCGGTGGGTTTCCAGAACAACTCGACCTGGGCGGCCAATCGCACGCTGATCGAGCACTGGAACGGCACGAGCTGGAGCACCGTGACGAGCCCGAACCCGAGCACGGGCTACGACGATCTGTGGGGGGTCTACGCGGCGTCGGCGAGCGACGTGTGGGCAGTCGGACGAGCCTCGAGCGCCAACGGCGGCCAGACCACGCTCGCCGAGCACTGGGACGGCACGAGCTGGAAGGTCGTCCCGAGCCCTAACGCCACCTCCTATAACGACTTTCACCGGGTGTTCGGCTCGTCGTCGACCGATGTCTGGGCGGTTGGCACGGCCTACAACAGCGCGGGCAGCGTCGACGCTCCGCTCGTGGAGCACTGGAACGGCTCCGCGTGGCGGATCGTGCCAAGCCCCGCCCTCGGCGATAGCTATCTGCGCGCCGGCTGGGCGACGTCAGCGAGCGATGCCTGGATCGTCGGCGAGTGGGACAGCCCCGCCCCGGCGTATACGCCGCATGTGCTCCTCTATCACTGGAACGGCGCGAGCTGGAAGTCGGTGACAAGTCCCTCCGGGCCCGGGTACGAGTTCGACGGCGTCACGGCCAAGAGCCCCACCGACGCCTGGATCAGCGGCGTGCGCACCAGCGGCAACGCCATCCTGACGCTGATCGAGCACTGGAACGGCACGAGCTGGAGCGTAGTCCCAAGCCCGAATAAGAACACCACGGGCTCCGCCATCAATGAACTCAACGCGATCACGATGCTCCCGACCGGCCTCACGTGGGCTGTCGGCAATGCCACCGGTGCCGGAACGCTCATCGAACGCAACCTGCAGGGCTAGCTACGGAATCGTCGTCTAATTGTTTGCGGGATCACGAGCTGGTGGTCGAGCTGTGCGAGGAGCGCGCCCCGGTTGGGCATCAAAAAACCCTCTTGAGCGGGGCTTTTCTGAGAGCGGCTGAAGGGACTCGAACCCTCGACCTTCTGCATGGCAAGCGCCCCTGACGAGGCCAAGTTCAGAGACGGGAGTCCCCTTATGGGACGGGGCCTATTTCTATGGTTGTGAAGGATGGATTTGGTACCCAAAGTGGTACCGCACCAACTTAGTTGACTATTTTCATGTCGCTGGTGCTCCTATGCTGGACCCCCGAGTTCATGCCGAAAGCAGCCCACCGTCCACTTGCTTGCACCGGTCGAGCGTGCCGGCGGTCCCGTGTACCTCGTTAAGTGGCGCGAGCCGGGCGGAACCCAAGTCAAGAAGCGTGTCGGGCCGGCGTGGGTGGAGCGTGGCGAGGTCCCGGCCGCGCATCGCCGGGCGACGCGGCACCCGGGATGGATCAAGCGTCGCGGTCGCCCGCCCGAGGGGTACTTCACCGAGGATTCGGCGATCGCAAGTGCACAAGTCGTCATCCAGCAGGACCGTGAGCAACGCGCACGCGAGGCCGTGGCCCCGGATCCGGCGCTAGTCGTGACCTTCGACGAGGACGCCTGCGAGTGGCTCGAGCATCGGCGTACAGTCGGCGGCTGCAAGCGGACGACGCTCGTCGGGTACGCCGCGCTGCTGCGCCAGCCCGGCGATGTGCCGCATAAGCGCGGCCGGGCGCCCGTCGCCCGGATCATGTCCGCGTTCGGAGGTCGGACGGCGGCGTCGATCACGAAACACGAGGTCTCTCGATGGCTGTCCCGGCTCGACCGGGATCCGGCGCTGTCGGCGCGCGCCGTGAACCTGCATCGCTCTGTCCTGCACTCGGTGTTTGCCTTCGGCTGCCGTGACGACACATTCGGGCTGCCGGTGAATCCCGTTGCCGGTACCGAGAAGCGCCGCGAGCCCGATCCCGCCGAGATCGTCACCTACACCCCGTCGGAGGTGCTGGCGATCGCCGAGTCCGCACGCAGCGGCGCACACCGGAGGCTCATAGCGATGGAGGTGGGGGAGACCGAACAGGAGGTGCGGCGCCTCGAGGACGAGCAGGACGCCTGTCAGATCATCGTCGCGGCGTTCTGCGGCCTGCGGATGGGCGAGCTGCTCGCGCTGAGATGGAGACACGTCGTCTGGCACGCCCAACGGCTTCACATCCAGCGCGCATACGCGCTCGGACAGGAGGACGGCCCGAAGGGACGCCGGGGCCGGACGGTCCCGCTTGCCGATCAGCCGGCGCGGGCGCTCGCTCAACTCTCGCAGCGCTCGATGTTCACCCGGAACGCGGACCTCGTGTTCTGCTCGCGCTCCGGGGAGCATCTCGACAGCTCGGCGCTCCGGCGTCGCTTCAAGGCAGCGCGGGACGCCGCCGCCGACGAGAACCCCGACATGCCGGTGCTCCGGTTCCACGACCTGAGACACACTTTCGGGACGCTCGCGGCTCAGGGCTTCGACCTGGTGAACGAACCGATCGGCGAGGCGAGCCCTGCATTCGTGCTCGCGCGGGTACGCGACGGCGTCCGTTGGTGGCCGTGGTGTTTGCACGCAGTCGTCTGAGGCGCAGCGGCGAAGCGCCGGCGTGACGGCTCCGGGCCAACGCCCTCCTGCGCTGTGCTGAGGCAGGAACTCGGAACTGGCGGGTTCGGGACAATGTCGGTGTCTGCAGGGCATTCTTTGATTCGGATCGCGCATGTGCCGGCGTTACGGTCAGCGACTCGTGCCCGCGCCCGGGCGGCTGAAGGGCGAGATCGAGGCTGGTCATTCACGGCGCATCAGGACCAGCGCCGTGGTCCCGCCGAGGACCAGCGCGGCGGCGCTTGCCGCAAGGGCGGTCGAAACCACGGCAATGCCGCCGATCAGGGCGACTCCGATCGCGCCGCCGACCTGGCGGGCGGTGTTGTTGACCGCGGCAGCGATCCCGGCGCGGTCGGGGCCGAGCGCCTCGGTGGCGCCGGCGACGAGCGCTGGGACAGCGACACCCATGCCGGTTCCGGCAAGTGCCAGAAAGGCCCAGCCAAGCGGGTTGTTGATGCCGTCGGCGAGTAGCGCCGTGCCAAGGTAGCCAGCGCCGCTGGCCAACAGGCCGAGGCCGGCAGGCAGTCGGGCGCCGACGACACCGACGAGACGGCCGGTGAACGGTGTGAGCACCGCCAGCGGGAGCGCTAGGGGCACCAGGTTGAGGCCGGCGGCCAGCGGGGAGAGGCCGCGGTCCTGCTGTAGGTAGAGGCCGATCGCGAAGATTCCGCCAAGAGTGCCGAGGTTCATCAGCGCCGAGCCTGCGTTGGCGCCGCTAAACGCCGCTCGCCGGAACCAGCTGAGGTCAAGCAGCGGCCGTCGCGAGCGACGCTCGACACCGAGGAACCCGGCGAACGCCGCCAGCGCAACCGCGCCGCCGGCCGGAGCCGCGACCGAACCGATGCCAGCGCGGCCGCCCTCGATCAGGGCGAAGACAAGTCCCGCCAGGGTGGCGGTCCCGAGCGCCTGCCCGGGAAGGTCGGGGCGGGCGGCGCGCGCCACCGGCCCTTCCGGCAGCAGCGCGAGTCCGCCGGTGAGCGACCCGACGACGAGTGGCACGTTGGCCCAGAAGATCGCCCGCCAGCCGAGCGGGCCGACCAGGGCACCGCCGAGGATCGGGCCCAGCACGAGCGCCGAGCCGCCGAGCCCGGCCCAGGTGCCGATCGCGCGCGGGCGTTCCGCGGGATCGGGGAAGAGCTGATTGACGATGGCCAGCGAGCTCGGCAGGATCGCCGCCGCGCCGAGACCCTGAACGGCGCGGCCGGCGATCAGGACGGCGGCGCTCGGAGCCAACGCGCAGACGGTTGAGGCGGCGCCGAACAACGTCAGGCCGCCGAGGAAAAGACGGCGCGAGCCGAGCCGGTCGGCGAGGTCGCCGGCGCCGAGCATCGCAGCCGCCAGCACCAGCGCGTAGGCGTCGACTACCCATTGCAACTCGCTGCGCGAACCCCCGAGACCGGCGCCGATCTTGGCCAGGGCGACGTTGACGATCGTCACGTCGAGGAGGACGAAGAAGTAACCAGCCGAGGCGACAGTCAGCGCTGGCCAGCGGCCGAGGGATGGGGCGGAATCACTCATGCGATCACCGTAGGCGCAGAACGATTCGGTGGCGGCCGAATCGTCACGGTCGTAACCTGTGGGTATGGAAACTGCGATGAGGATTCTCAGCGAGTCCGGACTCGACGTCGAAGCGGCCACTGGCGAGGCAGCCGGCGACGTCGACATCGCCGCGGCCGCTGCGCTGATGGCCGATCCCAGCCGCGCCGCGGTGCTGGCCGAGCTGACCGACGGCCGGGCGCTGCCGCCAAGCGAGCTGGCCGAAGTCGCCGGCGTCTCACGCTCGACGATCTCCGAGCACCTCGCCAAGCTTGAACGTGCTGGTTTTCTCACCGTTGAGACCGGAGGACGCAATCGTTACTTCCGCCTCGCCGGGCCCGAGATCGCGACGGCGGTCGAGTCGCTTGCCGCTCTCGCGCCGCGCTTCCCGGTGCGCTCGCTTAAGCAGTCAAAGCGTGCGGGCGCCCTCAGTGCTGCTCGTACTTGTTACGGCCACCTCGCCGGCCGCCTCGGGGTAGGCATCACCGAGGCGATGCTCGCGCGTAGCATGCTCGAGCGTGAGGGCGAAGTCTTCCTTCTGACCGACTCAGGCGGCACTTGGCTCGAGGACCTCGGGATCGCGAACCCGCCGCGCGCCGGCAAGGCCTGCAACGACTGGTCTGAGCGCCGCCCGCACCTCGCCGGCCGCCTCGGCGTCGCCCTCACCGTCCGCGTTTTCGAGCTCGGCTGGCTGCAACGCACCTCACGGGCGCGCGAGGTTCGAGTCACGCCGACGGGCGCAGTTGCTTTCAGCCGCGAGCTCTCGCTGAAAGTCGGCCCTGCCTAGAAAGCGCTATCGACGAGCAGCAGCCGCGCCTCGCTAGCCGCGAGTACGGTCCGCGCTTGGCTCGCGGGCACTCGCGCGCCGACCGGCCAGCGAGCCGAGCGACTCGTCGAGCTGTCCGCGCTGGTAGAGCGGCTGGCGAGGGTGGTGGACCCGAGCTACGTCGGGATTTGGATGCGCAAGCCGGTGCCCGCGCTCGGTGACGACAAGCCGCTCGAGGTCATCGGTCGCGGCGAATACCGGCGCGTCGCCAAGCTGATCTCGGCACTCGAAGAGTCTCCCGTCACATAGCTTGAGCATCGGCGCGATCGACGTCCGTGGGGTGTGGTGGCGCCAGGTGCCTCACGGAGGCGATCCGCTGTTCCGTGCCGATCCACCCAGCGACGGGCGGTGGCAGCGCGGCGAGGTGGTCGGCGGGATGTACTTCGCCGACAGCGACCGGGCGCCTGCCCTACTTGCGCATTGGCCGAGCCGTGCGGTTCTACCAGCAGGACCTCGAGGCGCACCTGGCGCAGGCGTGCCGCGATCAGGCACCTGTTCGCCGATCCCAGCTCGGCTGACACGATCAACCGCCCTCCACGGGCGACCAGACCGCGAAGTGGTACCCAAAAGTGGTACCCGGACCCCTGTGTGCGTGGTTCAGGCAAACCCCAGAAAGCAGAAAACCCAGCGATTAGCAGGGCTTTCGCAGAGAGCGGCTGAAGGGACTCGAACCCTCGACCTTCTGCATGGCAAGCAGACGCTCTAGCCAACTGAGCTACAGCCGCGCTGGGGCGAGTATATCCCCGGCCGGCCCGGGGGGTTGACCGTGCCCGACCGGCCGGCCGCCCGGCGCTCGGCCCGTGGCTCCGCTCCGGCAAAAGTGGGACACTTCGCGCAGGGGGTCCATGGAGCATGCGGTTTCTAAGCATTCGAGCACGTGCAGAGACGCATCCAACTCGGCGCGTAAGCCCGAGGCGAGCGAGGACGGCGTGAAGGCGGGGGCGACGGTCCTCTCGCGGCTCGAGCAGATCAGCGAGACTTCGCCGGGAAGTCTCGCCGTACGGGGTCCGGACGGGTCTCTGACCTACGGCGAGCTGACGGTCAATGCCGAGCGCCTGGCCCGGCGGCTGCGCCAGCTCGGCGTCAAGCCCGGCGATCTGGTGGGGGAGTGCCTGGACCGCTCGGCCGGCCTGGTGCTCGGCGCGTTGGCGATCCTCAAGGCGGGTGCCGCCTACGTCGCCATCGACCCGAGGTACCCGGATGAGCGCGTGCGGTGGATGCTCGAGGATTCGGGCGCCACGGCCGTGGTGACCGACGCGGGTACCGCCGCCAGGCTCGCAGCGAACGGTGATCGACCTGTCGTCGTGGTGGCCGGCGATGCTGAGTGGGGAGACGGCTCGGCGCTCGACGACGGGGAGCCGCTGCCCGGGCCGCCACTCCCGACGGACCTGGCCTATGTGGTTTACACGTCGGGTTCAACCGGTCGCCCGAAGGGTGTGATGGTGGAGCACGCCAGTCTGTCGAACCTCGTGGAATGGCACCGGGCCGCGTTCGGGTTGGTCGCCGATGACCGGTGCACGCAGATCGCCAGCCCCGGGTTTGATGCCGCGGTGTGGGAGATCTGGCCCAGCCTGGCCTCTGGGGCCGCCATCCACGTAATCCCAGAGGATCTGCGGGGCGACCCGATCGGGCTGCGGGACTGGCTGGTGGCCGAAGGCATAACCGTCACGTTCCTGCCCACGGCTGTGGCCGAGGGGGTCATCGGCCTGCCCTGGCCCGAAGACGCCGCGCTCCGGTACCTGTTGACCGGGGGTGACGCGCTGGCCCGCCGACCCCGGCCGGGTCTCGGCTTCACCGTGGTGAACAACTACGGGCTGAGTGAGACCGCCGTCGTGGCCACCTCGGGCGCGGTCGCTCCGGACGGCGAGGGCCCGCCCTCGATCGGTCAGCCAATCGCCGGCGTGGTGGCCGAGATCGTCGATGAGCAGCTCGTCGCCGTCGAGCCGGGGGCTGAGGGTGAGCTCGTGCTCGGCGGGGCGGCAATCGCGCGGGGCTACCTCAACCGCCCCGAGCTCACCGCCGAGCGGTTCCTCGATGGCGAGCGGGGCCGGCGCTACCGGACCGGCGACCGCGTGCGCCGGCGCGCGGACGGCTCGATCGAGTTCCTCGGCCGTCTGGACGACCAGCTGAGCATTCGAGGCTTCCGGGTCGAGCCGGGTGAGGTGGTCGCGGCGTTGAACTCCCATCCGGCGATTGAGGCGAGCGTCATCGTCGGGCTCGGCAGCTCGGGCGCCGATCGCCGGCTGGTCGCCTACGTGGTCGCAACAGGCGGCCAGCGGCCGGATCAGGGCGAGCTGACCGACCTCCTGGGCGGCCGTCTCCCTGAGTACATGCTGCCCTCCGAGTATGTCTGGCTCGAGGCACTACCCCTGACTCAGCACGGCAAGATCGACCGGGAGGCGCTGCCCGCCCCGGCCGAGACAGCCCGGCACGAGCCTGGCGGAAGGTCTGCGGAGACGGGGACAGAGGCGGCGGCCGCGGCGGTCGTGGCTGAGCTGCTCGGCGTGGAGGAGATCGGGGCGGACCAGAACTTCTTCCTGCTCGGTGGACATTCGATGTTCGGCGCCCAGCTGATCGTCCGGTTGGAGGAGCTCTTCGACGTGGAGATCACCTTGCGGTACCTGTTCGACCACCCGACCGTGGCGGAGATCGCCGCCGAAGTGGAACGCCAGCTGGCCGGCGATCAGGTGGACGGGTTGGTGGCCGGGTGAGCACCCGAACGACGACGGAGGAAGGGCCGCCTCCGCTCAGCCTCTATCACCTCCTCGACCCAGACGTCCTGGCCGATCCCTACCCGCTCTATCGCCGGCTGCGCGAGGAGGACCCCGTGCATTGGGATCCGTATCTCCACGCGTGGGTGGTCACCCGGTACGCGGACGCGGTCGACGTGCTCCACCACTTCAAGGCCGCCCGGACGCCGGCGCCGGACCGGCTGGACACGCTGGGGATGGGCGAGCTGACTCCGATTGCGGCGGTGATGGTGCGCCAGATGCTGTTCCTCGACCCGCCTCAGCATGGCCGCGTGCGGCGGCTGGCGTCGGTGGCGTTCACCCCTCGTCGCGTCGCCGTGCTCCGCGAGCACATCCGGCAGATCGCCGAGGGACTGGTCGACGATCTGGCCCACGAGGGCCGCTTCGAGGTGATGGCCGGTCTGGCCAACCCGCTCCCCGCGATCGTGACCGCCGAGATGCTCGGGGTGCCGACCTCGGATCACGAGCTGCTGAAGAACTGGTCCCAGGACTTCGCCGAGATGCTGGGCAACTTCCAGCACAACCCGGGCCGGGCTAAGCGGGTCTTGCGGAGCGTGGAAGAGATGGTGGCCTACTTCCGCGCCGCGGTGATCCGGGAGGCCGAGGCTCCGACCGAGGGCCTGATCAACGCTCTGGCCACGGCCGAGGTCGACGGAGATCGTCTGACCGAGGAGGAGATCGTCGCCAACGTGATCGTCACCATGGTCGGCGGCCAGGAGACCACGACCAACCTGATCGGCAACGGCCTGCTCACCTTGCTGCGTCAGCCCGAGCAGCTCGAGCGACTCCGCTCGGACCCGCTCCTGATGCCCAGCGCCGTCGAGGAGCTGCTGCGCTACGAGAGCCCCAGTCAGCACACCGCCCGGCTGGCCCCGGCCGGGGCGGTCCTGGGTGGGACGGAGATTCCGGACGGTGCCGCGGTGATCGCGGTGATGGGCGCGGCCAATCGGGACCCTGAGCGTTTTCCCGACCCCGATCGCCTGGAGCTCGGCCGCGAGGACAACCGGCACCTCGCCTTCGGCTGGGCCGCTCATTTCTGTTTCGGCGCTCCGCTGGCCCGGATCGAAGGGCAGATCGCCTTCGAGACGCTGCTGGCTCGCTTCCCCGAGCTGTCCCTGGCGCCGGATGAGGCAATTCAGTGGCGGCCGAACCTCGGCCTGCGCGGGCTGACCGAGCTGCACGTCCGCTCCGCGTGACCGGCACGGCGGCGGTCAGCTCGGGAGCGCCGCCCCTGTCGGTGGCCCAGGAGGCGCTGTGGTACCGCAGCCGGCTCGCTCCCAACCAGATCAGTTACAACGAGACGATCTCGATCCGCAAGGATGGCCCGTTGGACGTGGAGGCCCTGCGCAACGCGTTCAACGAGATCGTCCGCCGCCACCAGGCCTGGCGCACCACGTTCGACACCGTCGATGGTGAGCCCGTCCAGGTTGTGCGGCCGGCGCCGAGGTTCGACCTCCCGATCGTCGATTTCGGCGATCTGAGGCGGGAGGAGGCCGAGCGCCAGGCGGTCCGTCTCGTGGCCGCGGTGTCCAGAGTCCCCTATGACGTGCGCCGGGGCCCGCTGGTGCGCCCCCGGCTCGTTCGGTTCCCCGGGGATCACCACCGCCTGTACCTGGCCATGCACCACCTCGTCTTCGACGGTGTCAGCGTCTACCGCGTGGTGCTCCGCGAGCTGGTCGAGCTCTACGACGCCTTCTGCGCCGGCCGGCCCTCCCGGCTCGCCGAGCCCCCGACCCCGTACACGGACTATGCCCGCTGGGAGCAGAACTGGATCACCCAGCCTCGCGTCGCGCGGCGTCTGGAGCACTGGCGCCGGCACCTGACCTCGCTCCCCGTTCTGTCGCTTCCCCTCGATCACGCGAGGTCGCAGGCGCCGCGCTTTCGCGGCAGTGTGATCCCGCTGGCGGTACCGAAGGAGGTCGTGCAACGCCTGGCTGGTGTCGGGCAGAGCGTCGGAGCCACTCTCTTTCAAGTGCTTGCCAGCACCTGGGGGCTGCTGCTCAGCCGGTACTCGGGACAGGACGACGTCGTCTTCGCCACGGCCGCCGATCTGCGCCAGCGGCGCGAGTTTGAATCCGTCGTGGGCTACTGCCTGACGCCCCTGGTGATACGCGTCGACGTGAGCGACGAACCGACCTTCACCGACCTCGTCGTGCGCGTCCGCAACGAGCTGCTCGATGGCCTCGACCATCTCGTGCCCTTCGAGCGGCTGGTTCGCGAGCTGGACACTGGTGGAGCATCGAGCGCCAACCCGGTCTACCAGACCATGATCGTGCTGGAGCCCACGATGGTGGCGCCGGACCCGCTGTGGTCCATCCATCAGATGGAGAGCGAGATCGGCGACGCCGTGGGCGCGACCAAGCTCGACCTGGAGCTGGAGCTCGACCAGCGCCCGGAGGGCCACATCGCCGGACGTCTGATCTACGACCGCGATCTCTTCGATGCGGCGACTGCGGGTAGGCTGGCCGAGCACTGGTTACACCTGGTCGGTGCGGCGGCGGTCGATCCCACGTCGACGGCGACGAGGATCCCCATCCTGACGCCCGCCGAGGAGCGGGACCAGCTCGTCGTGTGGAACGCGACGACCACCGAGGTTCCCCCCGTCAGCGTCGACGCGCTGATCCGGGCCCGCTCGGCCGGGCAGCCTGACGCACCTGCCGTGTCGGCCGGCGGGCAAGAGATCAGCTACGCCGAGCTGGACGCCCGCGCGGATCGCATCGCCGGCCGGTTGCTCGCTGCCGGCGTGGGACCGGGGGACGTCGTGGCGCTCTGCTCATCGCCGTCCGTCGCCCTGGTCGTCGGTGCCCTCGGCGTGTTGAAGACCGGCGCCGCCCACCTTCTCCTCGACCCTGCCCTGCCGCCGGACCGACTGAACCTGCTCGTCAGCGATTCCGGTGCCGCCTTGGTGCTGGCGGCTCGGACCCTTGGCGGTCGGCTGTCGGCGCCGCCGGGCGGGGTGCTGATCCTGGATGAGGTCGAGGATGACGAGCCGGGCTTGCCCCTCAGTCCCGCCGGCCTCGAGCCCGATCAAGTCTGCTACGTGCAATACAAGCCGGGGGGCCCGGGGGAATCGAGCGCGGTAGCTATCCGCCACGCCTCGGTCGCCAACCTCGCCCTCGCGATGGCCGCCGAGCTCGGAATCGGCCCTGCCGACACGGTCCTGATCCTCCCGTCGATCCTCTTCCAGGTTCCCGTAATGGAGCTGTGGATGCCGCTGATCGCCGGGGCCAGGATCGTCGTAGCGCCCGAGCAAGTGGCCGGCGACGGCGCGGGGGTCAGCCGCATGATCGCCGAGGAGCGGATCAGCTTCCTCCACGCCAACCCGAGCGCGTGGCAGTCGCTCATCGACACCGGCCTCAGAGGGGCTCGTGGCCTCCGCGCTCTGAGCGGCGGCGAGCCGCTCTCCGCAGAGCTGGCCGACCAGATTCTTGAACGGTGCCGGGTGCTGTGGAACGCATACGGCGCGCTGGAGCTCACTGCATACGCCACGCTCGCCCGAGTCCAGCGGCCGGGACCGGTCACCATCGGCCGGCCGATCGCCAACACCCGCGCCTACGTTATCGACCGCCACCGGCGTCCGGTGCCAGTGGGGGTCACCGGCGAGCTGTTGGTGGCCGGCGATGGCGTGGCGTCTGGGTACATCGACGAAACCGGCCTCGCCGGCGAGGCGTTCGTCGTTGACCCGTTCGCTCCGGGCAGCGCCTACCGGACGGGCGAGCGAGCGCGCTGGCGCCCCGACGGCGAGCTGGAGCTGGCGTAGACGAAGAGCGCCGTGGCGACGGCTCGTCTCAGGGGCAGACGCGCGTGAAGGGCTGCCCCGGGAGGTAGCGCGACCACTCCTGCGCGGTGAGGTTGCGTCCGGCGATCGCGCAGGCGCGTTGTTCCCAGCCGGCGAGCGAGGCCGGCCATGCCACACCGTTGCCCCGATCGTCGATGACGAGCAGACCGCCGTCGCCGGGTTCGAACGCTGCGGTGGACGCCGCATGCTGGTCGCTGCTCAACGAGGTGCCCTGCTGCTGCAGCGTGGACGTCGCGTAGAGCTTGACGGTTCCGTCCTGGCTGGCCGTGGTGGCGAAGCGCCCGCCGGTGGCGTCGAACGCGATGCTCGAGACCGGTCCGGCGGTGACGGGCAGGGGGCCGGCCACCTGTGCGCCGGTGATCGGGTTCCATAGCTGGACGATCCCGCTCAGCGTCCCGGTCGCGAGCGTCCCATCGGGCGCGAACGCGAGCGAACCGGTGTGCTCGCCGCCGATCGGGTGAAGCGTCTGTCGCGTCTGGGCCGTCACGGCGTCGACGACAAGGTCGCGGCCGTCCGGCGCGCCTACGGCAATCAGCCGGCCGCCGGGGGCGAACGCGAGCGGATCGAAGCGCGCCGCCCCCGTTTCGAGGTCCTTTATCTGCGCGCTCAGCTTGCCGCTGCCCGCGTGCCAGATCGCGAGCGAGGCGACACGATCGTTCGGCCGCTGCGGGGTGCGGCTACCGCCGTCGACGTGAACCGGCGTCTCGCTGTTGTCGCTCGCGGCGATAAGCCGGCCGTCGGGAGAGAAGGCAAGTGCTTGGATTGCTTCGGGCTGCCCGAGGATGGCCTGCAGGCCACTCAGCGAGCGCGCGAGCCGGGGCGCGCCGTCGACCTTCCATAGCTGGACGAGCCCGGAGGAACCACCGACGGCGAGCTCCGGTGCAGTCGGCGACCACGCGAGCGCGGTGATCGCAGCATCGTTGGATTTGACGGTGAATGATCCTTGAGGTTGCCGGGTGTGGGCCGAGAACAGTCCCACCGTGGACGCCCCGAGGCGGATCGCGAAGGTCGTGCCGTCAGGCGAGAGGGCTAGCGGCGGCGCGAGCGGTGCGACCGGGCCGCTCAGCGGTGATGGCCCGCTCAGCGCGAAGCGCCGACCGAAGCTTCGATCGCCGCTCAGGTCCCATTCGAGTCCGATCCCGCCGATCGACGATGTGTACAGGGTCTGTCCGTCCGGGCTGAACGCAACTCCTTGCACCTGTCCTCCGGGGGCGCGGAGGACCTCCCGGGGCCTGGCGGACTTTGGATTCCAGATGGTCACCGTGTTGTTTGCGGCGCTGGCCAGCGCCCGACCGTCCGGCGAGTAGGCGAGGTTGCCCACGGAGCCGTTGTTCGGGCCGATCCCGGGACGCGCGCCACCGCTCGCCTCGTCGACGAATGAGACCGTGCCTGTCGGTGACGCGATCGCGATCGTGTGTCCGTCGGGGCTGATCGCCGCGGCCGAGGGCGCGCGCGGCGCCGGCGTGATCGCGACCGTTCTCAGGCGCCGGAGCGAGCGCGCGTCGAGGACGCTGACGCTCCGCGCGTCGACGACGGCAATGTGGGCACCTGCGTCGATCAGGCCCACCGCCAGGGCGGCCGCGCCGTCGATCGGGGTTGTCGACAGGAGCCGCCCGCTCCGCAGCGACCAACGATCGAGATACGTGGCTCCGAAGCCGCGAGCGATGCTGAACCCACGGAAGGCGCAATAGACGGTGCGCCCATCCGGCGCGATCAGGACATCCGCGCGCGCCAGGTCCGGCGTCTGCGCCGCTGAGCGGAGGGGATCAAGAAACAGCTTGCGCACGGGCGTCAGCGTGTGCCCGTCACGCACCGCGATCGACGGCGCCTGGTCTTGCGTCGGGTAGGCGAGCAGCGTTCCATCGCCGGAGTACACCGGTGCTCCAGCTCCGCCGAAGTCCGTCAACCGCCGTGCTTGCGGGCGATGCGTGCCGGCGTCGTAGAAACGCAGGTCACCGATGCTCACGCCGACATCGGCGTAGCCGAGCTGTTCGAGACTGAGCGCACCGACGGCGAGCGTGCGCCCGTCGGGGCTCACCGCCAGTTGCTGCGGCGGGCCGTTGATCGGCAGCGTCATCGTGCCGATGACGTCCGGGCTGCGCTGCAGCGTGGCCAGCAGCGAGCCGTCCGTCTCCGGTGAGCGATCGAGCTTGACCGCCTCGCGGGCGAGCAGCATCGCCAGATCAAGCCGGGGCTCGTTGACCGCCTGCGCGCCGAGCTGTCGGGCCAGCGCCACGCGAGCCGCGGCCGTCGCCGCGCTGGCCTTGTCTCTTGCGCTTTGTCTCTGCGCGAGCGCGACGATCCCCGCGATCACGGCGATCGCGAACAGCACGCCGACGCCCAGCAGCAGGCTGCGCAGCCTGCGGTTCTGAGCGCGCTGCCGCCGCGCGACGCGCTCGGAGTCAAGCCGGCTGGACTGGATGAACTCGCGCTCCAGCGCGTTCAGCCGATCGTCATGCTGGGCAGCCCAGTCAAGCGCGCTCGCGAGCCTCGCGCCGCGGTACAGCTCGCCCGGGTCGCGATCACGCGCATCCCACTCATCTGCGGCCGCGGTCAGATGTTCGTGCAGGCTACGGCCGATCCGGTCCTCCTCGAGCCACGTGCGGTACCGCGGCCACTCGCGCAGCAGCGCCTCATGCGAGAGCTCGATCTCGCCCTCGCTGACGGTCAAGAGGCGAGCGTCGGTCAACGCGGCCAGCACGGGGGCGGCGCCTTCGATGCGCTCGAGCTCGCGGAGCGGGACCCGACGGCGGGCGAGCGTTCCATCCTCGCCACCGGCGAGGCGCAGCATCACCCCGCGCGCGATCCGCCGCTCGGTGTCGCCGAGTTGGGTGTACGCCGCTTCCGCCAGGCGGGCCACCGCTCCTCGCACACCGCCGCTCGTGCGGTAGCTGTCGTAGCGCAGCGCTTGGTCGTCCCGCTCCCGCCACAGTTCCAGCAGTGTTGTCGACAGTAAGGGCAGCCCCCCGGGCTCACCGGCCACGTCGGACACCAGGGCGTCGGCAAGCCCACGCTC
Organism: uncultured Solirubrobacterales bacterium; assembly: GCA_963744755.1. Classification (GTDB taxonomy): domain Bacteria; phylum Actinomycetota; class Thermoleophilia; order Solirubrobacterales; family Solirubrobacteraceae; genus Palsa-465. The sequence goes on from CAVUUS010000002.1 coordinate 104,958, forward strand.
GAGCTCGAGCCCGGCGCGAGCCGCCGGCCGCTCGATCGCGCGCGCCAGCTCTGCACGGTCCATCGGCCCGACCAGCGCGTGACTACCGCTCACCAGCTCTCCAAACCGTGGGTAGGATGCGAGGCGGCCATAGAAGTCAGCGCGCAGCGACACCAGCACGAGCGCGCGCTGCCCGCCGTCCCGCGCCGCGCCCACCAGCTCCTCGAGGAAGGCCGCACGCTCCTCCTCGAGCCGGCACACCGTGAACAACTCTTCGAACTGGTCGACGGCGACCACGATCCGCTCACCCGGCGGGAGCTGATCGAGGACCTCGCCGAGACTGTCCCCGGGGAGGGCACGTCGCAGCTCGGCGCAGGGATGCTCTCCAGGTCGTATCAGCACCTGGCGCCATCCGGCGCTGCCCGGCAACACGCCGGCGTTCAGCGCCGGCAGCACGCCGGCCCTCAACAGGGAGGACTTGCCGATGCCCGACGGCCCAAGGATCCCCACCAACGTCGACTCCACCAGCCGCGCGATCAGATCCGAGACCAGGCGCTCACGACCGAAGAAGTACTCGGCGTCCCCGCGATCGTAGAACGCCAGCCCCTTGAACGGACAGATGCGCGGCGTCTTGATAGGAGCCGGGGAGCCGTCCAGGGCGGCATTCTGCTCGAGGATCGAGCGCTCGAGCTCCCGCAGCATCCGGCTCGGCTCCAGTCCCAGCTCCTCTTGGAGCAGTTCGCTCGTCTGCCGGTAGACCGAGAGCGCATCAGCCTGCCGACCGGCGCGATACAGGGACAGCATCAACTGCCCGCGCAGCCGCTCCTGCAGCGGATTCGACGCGACCAGCGACTCCAGCTCTCCGATCAGATCACCATCGCTGCCGAGCGCCAGATCGGCTTCGATCCGATCCTCGAGCACCGCCAGCCGCGACTCCCGCAACCGCGCAATCGCACCCTGGGCAAACCGCTCGTAGGCGAAGTCCGCCAGCGGCTCGCCCCGCCACAGGCCCAACGCCGAACAGAAGCGCTCCCTCGCGCGCGCCGCCAGACCGTCGGAAAGCGCGCGCCGCCCCTCGGCGGCGAGCGAGTCAAACCGGCCGGCATCGACCTGCTCACGCGCGACCTTCAGCCGATAGCCCCTTCCCTCGGTCAGGATCACGCCGGCGCCGAGCGCCTTGCGCAGATGCGAAACGTACACCTGCACGGTCTTGGCCGCGGTCGCTGGAGCTCGCTCGCCCCAGAGCTCATCGATCAAGCGGTCAACCGAGACCGCCTCGCCACGGTGAAGCACCAGCACTGCGAGCAACGCGCGCTGCTGCACGGCGCCGAGGGCGAGTGGCTCGCCGTCCTGCACAACCTCCAGCGGCCCAAGTATCCGGAATTCCACGACCGTCCCTCGCAGCGCCCGGTCGCGACTCTACCACCGAACCGCCCGGCGACCAGCAGCGAACATCGCTGGCGCCGGGCGATCCGCCGGAGGCCACTAGTTGTTGAAACCGCTATCGCAGTACCGAGGCGTAAGCGCTCATCTCCGCTTTGCTATAGCGGCCATGAGAGGGCGGGGGATATGAGAACGCCCCACCATCCTGCGCCCGAGATCCGCGCGCTGGTGCCAGGATCGGCGGCGTTGCGTGGGCGTTTCCCTGGTTACTGGCAAGACTCGCCAGTCGTCCCGCCCCAGCGGCCACCGAATGGCTACCGATCTGGGTCGCGACCAGGACCGCGGCGGCCGTCAGCACCAGCGCGAACAACTTCTTGAGATGACGGTTGATGAACATGTGGCTCTCCTGTGGCTCGCCGAACCCCCTCTGGGTCCGGATTCGTCACGAACCGTCATCGACGCCGGCGAATAACCGGTTAGGAGCAGCAAGCAACCGGTAAATCAGGCTTGAAGCGCATGGATTGCTGGGATCGATCCAAGGCGACGACCGGAATCGAACCGGTGTAGACGGCTTTGCAGGCCGCTGCGTAGCCACTCCGCCACGTCGCCGAGGTGCGTAGCGTAGCGATGGGACGCCGGCTGGCGCGGCCGTGGAGGCTGTGTCAGCGGGCGGTGGTCGTGGTGGAAGTCGCGTCGCCCCGGGCGGCCGCGCCGCGGTCGGGCGTGCGGGTCCTCAGCAGCACTCCGTTACCGGATGGGTCCCGCAGGAGCGTGGCGCCGTCCGGCGCCTCCTCGGCGTCCAGACCCGCCTCGCGGACTCGGTCCAGCACGCGCTGCAGCTCGTCCTCGCTCGGCAACAGGACCTCGTAGGAGCGCAGACCGACCGAGCCTGGGGGCGGTGCCGCGGCGCCGGCGCTCTGCCACGTGTTCATTCCGATGTGGTGGTGATAACCGCCGGCCGAGACGAACAGCGCCTGCGGATAGGTCCTGACCATGACGTCGAACCCGAGCACGCGGTTGTAGAACTCCTCCGCTGTTCCCAGGTCCGCGACCTGCAGGTGCACGTGGCCGATGGACGTTCCCGCCGGTACGTGTGCCTCCCCGCGGTCGCCATCCGAGAGCTCGCTGAGGATGTCGTCCAGGTCGAGCGGGAGGGTGGCCATCTCGATCTGACCGTCGGTCTCCCGCCACTGCTCGCGCGGACGATCCCGGTAGATCTCGATCCCGTTCCCGTCCGGGTCAGACAGATACAGTGCCTCGCTCACCAGGTGGTCCGAAGCGCCATCCAGCGGCCAGCGCGACTGGGCCAACCGCACCAGTGCCAGCGCGAGGTCACGCCGGGTCGGCAGCAGGATCGCGAAGTGGTAGAGCCCGGTGGCGCGGCGCTGCAACGGGTTCGCCGAGGCATCGCCGCGCAGCTCGAGGATCGGGGGTGCGCCGGGAGCGCCCAGTGCAATCGTGCCGTCGTCCTGCTCGGTTGCGGCCAGCCCAATCGTCCGCTCGTAGAAGTCGCGCGAGCGGGAGAGATCTGAGACGGTCAGGCGCACAGCACCGACCGAGGTGTTTGGATCGATTGAGGTCATCCGGGTTTCCGTTATAGCCAATAGGCCAGGTTGATGCCGAGCCTACGCCGCCGCCGCCAGCTCGTGGTGTTGGTCGGCCAGTTCGTTCACGATCCCGGCCAGCCGCTCGAGCGTATCCGCATCGGTGAGCTCGCCGTTGGCGTCGATGCGCTCGTGCGCTCGGGCGACCGGGAGATCGGTCTCGAGGGCCCGCGCGCCGGCCAGCCCGAGCGCCTTGCGGAGGTGATCCTGCGCCCACAGCGCCCCGTAGTCGGTGACGCTGGCTCCGATCACGGCGACGGGCTTGCCCCACAGCGATGAACCCCGGCCATGGGGTCGGGAGCCCCAGTCGACGAGATGCTTTATCTGCCCCGGCACGGTTCCGTTGTATTCGGGGGTGGAGATCAGCAGCCCGTCGGCCTCGTCGATCTCGCGCCTCAGGCGTGCGACCTCGGCCGGCGGCGTGTCGGTGTCGCGGTCCTCGTTGTAGGGCGGCAGCTGCTCGAGGCCCTCGTAGAGCTCGATCTCCACACCCTCCGGAGCGCCTGCCGCGGCGGCCCGGAGCAGCGCCGTGTTGTGCGACGCCGCCCGCAGGCTGCCGGAGATGGCCAGGATTTTCATGTTATGCGGCTCTTACCGCCGAGACGCTGACCAGCAGCTTCACGTCGTTGGCGACGAGCAGGTTGCCGTTGGGCAGGGTCTGGTTCCACTTGAGGTCGAACTCGCGGCGATCGATCTTGCCCTCGACCTCGAGCCCGATGCGCTCGTTGCCCCACGGGTCCTGGCCGTTCTCGGCGATCGTGCCGGTCAGTTCGATCGGCTTCGTGATGCCCTTGATGGTGATCTCGCCGTTCAGCTTGATCGCGCCGTTCTCGCTGGCGTCGGTCGCCGCTGAGTTGAAGCTGATCTGCGCGTACTGGTCGGCGTCGAAGAAGTCAGGCGCCTTCAGATGGCCATCGCGATTCTCGTCCCCGGTGTCGATGCTGGCGACCTCTACCGCGCCTTCGAGACGCGGAGCGTCGCCGGTCGCGTCGACCGTGCCCTGAAATTTGCGAAAGGTGCCGCGCACGGTGGCGATGCCCATGTGCTTGACCTCAAAGCCAACGTTTGAGTGGCTCGGGTCGACGTTGTATTCGCCGGCGGGGATGCGGGCGGCGGTGAGGCTGGTGGCTGACATTGTGCTCCTTGGGAGTGAGATACTTGCGGGAGCAACCATCTTAGCAAGGATGCTTGCGCTGTCAAGTATTGAGATCTCAACTGTCAGGGACTTGCACCGGGGAGGGCTCCTCGGGACTGGGGCCGGGGAGGGCTACTCGGTACGGGGCCGGGGGAGGGCGGAGGGCACTTCGGACCGCCGCCGGGGCGGTCAAGCAAACCGGAGCTCGGGCTACTCGACCGCGCAGCCGCCGGTTTGCGACGGCACCGAGCAGGAGCCGCCGCGGGTGGCGCCCGGTAGCCGGCCGAGCAGCGAGGCGAGCAACTCGACCTCTTCTGGGCTGAAGTTCTCCAAGAACAGCCGGCGGATGCTCGCGATGTGAGTGCGGCCAGCCTGCCGCAGCTTCTCATAGCCCGATTCGGTCAGCCTGGCATAGGACACCCGCGCGTCGTTTCGACACGAGACGCGCTCGATCAGCGCCCGCGCCACGAGGCCGTCGACCAAGCGGGTGATCCCGGACCGGGTCAGCATCGTGCTCTCGGACAGCGCGGACATCGGCAGTCGCCGATCCTCGGCCTGGGCGAGGTACAACAGGACCTCATAGTCGCGCGTGGTCAGATCGTGCTCGACCAGCAGTTCGGCGTCGAGCTCGCGAAGGATCGAGGCGTGGCTCTGCAGGTAGCTCCGCCACGCCTCGAGTCCGGCTCCCTCGAGCAGGGCGGTTGTCGTTGCGGCAGCTGGCGCGTTCATAGCCCACGAATCATAGTTGACCGGTCAACGGCATCGGCCGAACGACCCGAGCTGATCCCCGGCGCAGCGACTCGAGCCGGACTACTCGACCAGCGGGGGCTCCAGCAGCGAGGCGTTGATGTGCTCGGAGAGGGCGGTGGCCGCGGCCCGCTGAGCAGCCAGGCGGTGCTGGTCGTCCTCGGCGCTGAACAGCGCGGCATCGTACGCGCTCGAGGCGGCTTCCCAGTTGCCGCGGAGCCGGTCGGTGTCCAGCCGCGCCTGCCGGCGCATGGTCTCGACCGCAGCCGCGATGTCCTGAGCCGGTGCATCGGCGGCGAAGATCTGCTCGGCCTCGGTCTCACGCACGAACGTGAACGTCTTCTGCGCGGTGAGGACGGGCTTGTGCAGCACGCGCTCGATCCGCGTGGACGCGTCGTCGAGCACGCTGGTGGCGACGCTGAACCGCGGGTATGGCTCGAGGGTGGAAAGCCACGCCTGCTTCTGCGCGTCGCCGGCCCGCTCCTGGCGTTGGTCGATGGTCAGGCCGACGTATTCGGCGACGTGCACCCACCCCCAATGGGTGGCCAGCAGCAGGATGCCGATCACCGCGAGCAGAACGTCCAGGGCGCCGCCGCCATTGGTGAGCAGCTCCACGCCACCATAGATCGCGAGCACAATCCCGCCGATCAGGGTGGCGGCCGTCATCGCCGATCCAGCAGCGACCAGCCGATCGTGCTTGCGAGTGCTGAGCGAGGGCGCCGGGCGCGGACGGGCGTCCGGAAGCGCGCCGAGGTCGGCGTCGATCAAGCTCGGGTCAGGCCGGACCCCGAGGAACGTCACCATCCCCTGGCCGCGCGGTGACGTCCCTTGGCCGTCCGGCACCATCCCGTGGTCGTCGACCATCGCTTCCCCGCCGGCCTCCTCGGATCAGGCCCGATTCGGCCCCGGCCTGGCCGGGGTCTGCTGGGTGCGGACGCCGTTACCACCGGATCGCGCGGCGTCGGAGGCGAGATTGCCGGTGAGGATGCCCTCCTGCACCTGGCTCATCAGCGAACCGACCGAGGCGGGCGAATGGGGGAGCAGCAGGGTGGTCATGTTGCCGTGCTCGCCGACCGAGCGGATCGTGTCCATGTACTGCGTCAGGGCCACAAGGCCCATCGCCTCCCTGGGATCGATGCCGTTGTCGCCGGCGATCAGCGCCAACGAGTCCTTGAGTCCCTGAGCGATCGCCTTGCGCTCCGCCGCGACTCCCTCGCCATGCAGCCGCATCGCCGCCGACTCCGCCTCGGCCTTCTTGATCCGCAGGGTCTTGTCGCCTTCGCCTTGGGCCGTCGCCGCCTCCTGGTTACGGCGAGCGGCGTTGATGTTGTTCATCGCATCCTTGACGCGCTGATCGGGCTCGATGTTGGTGATCAGGGCCTTGATGATCGTGTAGCCGTAATCGGCCATCTGGAGCTGGAGCGTGTCCTGGATGTGCTTGGCGATCGTGTCGGCGTCGGCGTAGGCCTCGTCGAGGTCCATCGTCGGGATGTGCGAGCGAACCACGTCGAAGGCGTAGGACTTCATCTGCACTTCTGGGTCGTCGAGCTTGTAGAAGGCGTCCTTCACCGTCTCCTCCTCGGCGGTGACCATGTACTGGATCGCCAGCTTGACCACGACGAACACGTTGTCCTTCGTCTTGGTCTCGATGTCGGCGTCCAGCTGCTCCACCTGCAGGCTCATCCGGCCCGCCACCTTCTCGACGAACGGCGACTTGCGCTGAAGCCCGGGGCCGGCCACGCGGACGAACTTGCCGAAGCGCTCGACGATCGCCCGCTCCTGCTGCTCCACCGTGAAAAAGAAAAGAGGCATACGAAAGGTCCTTTCGAATACGCGCGATCAGCCCGCTCCGGCGAACGAGGGCGTAAATGAGTTCGGCGCGCCAGGCGGGACCGGCATGGTCCGAGTCGTGGTCAGCACCAGGATTGGCATAACACGAGCTTAGACCCTCCAATCGCCGGGCCGCCGGGGATCTACCTCCGGCCGTCGCGCGCCGCTGCCGGGGGTCCCTCAGCCCGCAGGCTGGGGTTCCCCCGGCAGACTCGGAGAGGAGCGATCATCTCCTCCGACGGGTGGCTCGCTCACGCGTAGAAATAAGGATCAAGCACCCGTACCTGAGTGATGTGATCCACCGGCAACTCGTTCAGCGCGGCGGTCTTCCGGATCGCCTCCGGGGTAGGCGCGTCGTAGACGCAAAACGTCGTGCGCTTGTCCTCGCTCACATAGGAGTGCACCCACGTAACGCCCGCCTCGGCGTTTCGGTCGATGACTCGCCGGCACACCGCATCGCCACCCTTGGCGATCGGTATCTCCAGTCCGTCGGGGAACGTGCGCTGAACGACATACCTCGGCATCTCAGGCCTCCTGGTCCGGCGTTTCGAGCTGCTCAGCCGCCGTTGAAAGGCGCTACCAGTGGGTTGGTGCCCATGTAGATGCCCGACGGGTTCGGGTACCAGACCCAGAAGTGCATCGTGATCAGCCGCGGGTGCCAGAAGCTGAAACCCGAGCCGGTCTGCGGGCTCTTGGAGGCACACACGGACTGAGAGTCGGCGAACACGAACGTTCCGTCCTCGTAATGACACGCCGCGCCGAAGACCCCGTACTGTGCGCCGGGCAGTGGCGGCTTGTCCGGCATTGAGGTGAACACCCACTCGAGCGCTCCCAGCTGCCACTCCGCGCCCCGGTGCTCGTAGACCAGGATGTCCGGCTTGCGGACATCGAAGCTCTTCACGTTGGGATTCAAGAAGTGGTAACCCATGTTGGGAATCATCCGGGTGATGATGTGGTAGCCGTCGGCCTTGGCCCGCCCGAGATTCGTTTGGTACTTCGCGGTGGCCCGACGAGCGATCGCCACCTGATCCGCGAGGCTTGAGGCCGGCGGCGCCGAGTGGGCGGCGAGCTTGAGGTCCGCGCGGACCCCAGCGTGCAAGCTGGGATTTCCAGGCAAGCCCCGACCGGACGCCGAGGTCACGGTGCCGACGATGGCTGCCGTCGCGATTGCGACGAGCGCGACGAGTTTCACTACACGTTGCATTACGTCCCCCTTGAGAACACGTTGGTGTCGCACCAACCTAGGCGCGTGCTCGATCGCGCACATCGGGAGGACCACCCATGTTGAGAAGCGGCAGTACCCATCTTGTCCCCGCCCGGTAGTCGACTGGCGGCGACACGGAATCCTCCTCAGAGTTGATCATGGAAAGTCCCCACCTTGAGCGGCTAGGAGCCGCGGCTTCGCGCGGAGCCGAGCCCGGCGGGCGAGGCGGAGCGCGATGCCGCGGGCGCGGTCTGTCAGGGCCCCCTTCAGGGTCGCGGGTGTTCTAGGCCATGACCACTGAAGGGGAGCCGTTGGGAATGTTGTAAGAGGAGGACGACGTGGAGATTCACGCACTCGCGCGCAGGGGTTGGACGAAGTCGGCGATCGCCCGACACACTGGTCGGGATCGCAAGTCGGTCGCGAAGTATCGGGCAGGCGGCAGGCCGGGCCGTGAGCGACAGCCCAGCTGTCTGGTGCCGTTCCGCGGCTATCTCGAGGCGCGTTGCAGCGACGACGCACACGTACTCGCGACGGTGCTCTATGAGGAGTTGGTCGGGCTCGGGTTCGATCGCTCGTGTCCGACGCTGGTCCGCGAGCTCCGAACACTTCAGCTGCGTCCGATGTGCGAGTGCTGCAGGGCTGGTGGTGTGAACGTCACGGTCGGGTTGGAGCACGAGCCGGGCGAGGAGCTGCAGCTTGACTGGCTCGAGCTGCCCGGGACGCCGTGGGGCGAGAGGGCCTACCTGCTGGTCGGCGTGTTGTCGCATTCGGGTCGGGTCCGTGGCGTGTTCAGCGACGGGCAGGCGTTCGCGCAGCTGATCGAAGCGCTCGATGGTCTGCTCAGGCGGTTCGGCGGGACCACCCGTTCGTGGCGGACCGACCGGATGGCGACCGTCGTCGGGATCGCGCTCGGTCTCAAAGCCGTCCACGCCGGCTACCGCGTGCACTACACAACCGCCGCGGACCTCGTCGCCCGCACATCCCGCGCCGCGAGCCAGGGACGCTGGGAAAACACGATGCGATTCTGGGCCGGACCACAAGTCCTGATCGTCGACGAGCTCGGATATCTCCCGATGGTCGGCGAAGCCGCCAGTCACCTGTTCCAGGTCATCAGCCGCCGCTACCTCCACGGGTCAGTGATCTTGACCACCAACCGTGGGATCGCCGAGTCGGGCGCGATCCTCGAAGACAGCACCGTCGCCGTCGCGTTCCTCGACCGGCTGCTGCAGTACGCGACCGTCCTGCAGATCAACGGCCACAGCTACCGCATGCGCGGGCACCGCGCCCGCCTGCAGCAACTCCGCTCCGTTCCCGCAGACCCTCCAGTCAGCCGCTAGCGTTCCCGGGATGAGCACCGGAACCCCGCTGCCGACCCTCCCGATCACCACACCCAACCTCCGACCGGGCGGCGAACGCGAACGGCTCATGCGGAAAGCCCGACGCCTGAGCCAGCTCAGCCTCGGCTGGCACTTCCTCGAAGCCGCGATCGCGATCGCGGCCGGCGCTGTCGCGAACTCGATCGCGCTGACCGGCTTCGGTGCCGACAGCCTGATCGAAGCCGCCGCCGGCGGCGTCGTGATCTGGCTCATGAGCGCAGACCGCGCCAACTCCCCCCAAGCCGAACGCCGCGCTCAACAACTGATCGCCGCGACCTTCGCGCTGCTCGCGATCTACATCGCCGCCGAATCCGCCCGCGATCTCATCGGCTCACACCACCCAGCCACCAGCTGGCCCGGGATCGCGCTCGCGACCATCACACTGATCGCGATGCCACCACTCGCCGTCGCCAAACAACGCGTCGGACAAGCCCTCGGCTCACACGCCACCACCAGCGAAAGCAGACAGAACCTCCTCTGCGCCTACCTCTCCGCCGCGCTCCTCGCCGGCCTGCTCGCCAACGCCCTCGCCGGCTTGTGGTGGGCAGACCCCGCCGCCGCGCTCGCAATCGGCGCCATCGCACTCCGCGAAGCACGCGCCGCCTGGCAAGGCAACAGCAGTGACTGCTGCTAGCCAGCCACGCTCACACGCACCTGATCGCCAGACCCACCTGGGGAATTGGGAGTGTCCGACGAAGTGTGTAGGCATGACGTGAAAGGAGCGTCATGTCTTCAACTAGAGAAAGAATCAATCAGTCCCAGCTTCTTCCTGATCGGGATGGCGCCGGCGAGCCGTTAGGCGAGCCGGCGCCCCCGCCTGCGATCCTGGACAGCGTGCCGGACGATATCCGCCGCAAGCTCCCGGATGACGTTATCGATGAGCTGCTGGCGGGAGCTCGGACGGAGGAGGAGATTGTCGGGCCGGGAGGGCTCTTGAGCCAGTTGACCAAGCGGCTGGTGGAGCGGGCGATGGAGGTCGAGCTGACCGATCACGTCGGCTATGAGCGCCATCAGGAGCCGCCTGGCGGCGCTCAGAACACGCGCAACGGATCGACCCCGACGACGTTGATCACCGAGCACGGGCGGGTCGGGATCGACGCGCCGCGGGACCGGGACGGCAGCTTCGAGCCGCAGATCGTGCGCAAGCGTCAGCGGCGCTTTGAGGGGTTCGACGACAAGATCCTGGCGTTGTATTCCCGTGGTCTCTCGACGCGGGATATCGAGGCGCACCTAGCCGAGATCTACGGTGTGCAGGTCGGGCGGGATCTGATCAGCCGGGTCACGACCTCGACGTCGTCGCGTTCTCAGTCGATCCGCGCGGCGACACCCGCCCGGCGGTCAGACGATGGCTCGCGGAGCACGAGGAGCCGCCCAATTTCCACTACCTGATCGGGTCCGAACGTCAGCTCGCGCCGGTGTGGAAGGCGTTCTACGTCTCCCCGCAGACGCCGGGGGATCCGACCAGCAGCCACACCGCGGTGATCTGGCTCATCGACCGCTCTGGCGGGCGCGCCGCGTTGATCGCGGCCGGTGTCCCGATCGACGCTCGGAAGCTCGCCCATGACTTCCGCACCCTGCTGCACACCGCCTGATCACAGGCACCAGACCGTTCACCCAACATCGAGGACAAGCCCATGAAAATCACTCTCCCCAAACCCGGGCGCACGATCGCGACTGCGATCGCGCTCGCCGCGTTCCTGCCCGCTGGCGCCTTGGCGCACGCGCGCGTGAGCCCGGCCGTATCGGTCAGCAAACAGCTCCAGCTCTACAGCCTCGCCGTGCCGACCGAGAAGGAGGGGCTCACGACGAATAAGGTCGTGATGACCGTCCCGAACGGGTTCGGGATCGACTCGTTCGCGCCCCCGCCCACCGGCTGGACCCAGCAGGTGCAGCAGACCGGGTCCGGAGACAGTGCGGTCGTCACCAAGGTCACCTGGTCGGGCGGGAAGACCCCGACCGGCGAGGACTCGCTGTTTCAGTTCCTCGCTCAGCCAGACTCGGCCAAGGCCTACACATTCCAGGTCCAGCAGACCTACTCCGACGGATCAATCGTGAACTGGTCAGGCCCCGAGGCCTCCGACGCCCCCGCCCCGACGATCGAGGTCAAAGACTCCCTCGGCGGCGGCGGATCTTCCCTTGTCGCCATCATCGCGCTGATCATCGCCGCGCTCGCCCTCGGCGCCGGCGTCCTCGCGCTCACCGGCGGGACCAGCGGCGGCGGCAGCGGAAAGAGAGATCTCGTATGAGCACCCGCGGGGGCGGAGCGTCCGCACACTCTTGTTGGCTCCGCCGCCTCGCGCTTAGGGGCTACGACTGATCCGGGAACGAGACTGAATCTCATTCCCGTGATATGGTGGTCGCGCGAGTCGTCGATGCTCGCCCAGCCAACGTTGAGCTCCGTGGAGGGAGCGTCGTGCTTAGAGTGCCGTTTCGTCTTGTGCCGCTGTTTGTCTGCTGCGCCGTTCTGCTGACCGCTTGTGGCGGCGGGAGCGCTGGTTCGGCGGGCGGTTCGTCGTCCGGGAAGTTGCAGGTCCTCGCCGCGGAGAACTTCTGGGGGAGCATCGCCACCCAGCTGGGTCGCAGCAAGGTGACGGTCCAGAGCATCATCGTGAACCCGAGCACCGATCCGCATTCGTATGAGCCGACGGCTTCGGACGGGGTCATGTTGGCGAAGTCGCAGATGGCGATCGTGAATGGGATCGGCTATGACGCGTGGGCGTCGAAGCTGATCGCGGCGAGCCCGTCGAGCTCGAGGAAGGTCCTCGACGTCGGGGGTCTGCTCGGGTTGGTGGAGGGCGATAACCCGCATCAGTGGTACTCGCCCTCGTCGGTGCAGCGGGTGATCGATCAGATCGTCGCCGACTACAAGCAGCTGGACCCGAAGGACAGCGCGTACTTCGAGCGTCAGCGCACAACCTTCGAGACCCACGGCCTCGCCGAGTACAACAAGATGATCGCCACGATCCGCGCGCGGTACGCCGGGGTGTCGGTGGGTTACAGCGAGAGCATCTTCCAGCCGCTGGGGGAGGCGCTCGGGCTGAAGCTGCTGACCCCATACAGCTACGCGAAGGCGATCGCCGAGGGAACCGACGTCAGCGCCGCCGACAAGCAGACGGTCGACACCCAGGCGCAGAACCGCCTGATCAAGGTGTGGGTCTATAACAGCCAGAACGCGACCCCGGATGTGCAGCGCGTCAACCAGCTCGCTCGAGCCGCGGGCATCCCAATCACGACGGTCACCGAGACGCTCTCACCGGCCTCGGCTACCTTCGAGCAATGGCAAGTCACGGAGCTTCAGAGCCTCCAGCGGGCGCTTCGCCAGGCGACCGGAAGATGAGCCCCCCGCCAGCGGTCGATGCGGGTCCCGCTCCCCAGGGCGGAACGCTCGGGTCGGCGCGTTCCTCGGTGCCCGTGGTGCGGCTGCAGGGCGCGGAGGCGCGGATCGGTGCCAACACGGTGTGGAGCGATGTGGACTTCGCGATCGCGGAAGGAGAGTTCGCCGCGATCCTCGGGCCGAACGGTTCAGGCAAGACGACGTTGCTGCGGGTGCTGCTCGGCGAGCTGCCGCTTACCGCCGGCAGCGCATCTGTGTTGGGTCGCGCGCCGGGCGAGGCGAGCGGTCAGATTGGCTACCTGCCCCAGCGCCGGCACTTCGACGCGAGCATCAGGATCCGCGGGATCGACCTGGTCAGGCTCGGACTGGACGGCGCCCGGTGGGGACTCCCGCTACGTCGCCCGTGGCGCGAACGGGTGCAGGACGTGATCGATCTCGTCGGAGCCGGTGAGTACGCGAGCCGCCCGATCGGCCAGCTCTCCGGCGGAGAGCAGCAGCGACTCCTGATCGCCCAGGCGCTGATCAGCCGCCCGAAGGTGCTGATCCTCGACGAGCCCTTGGACAGCCTGGACCTCCCCAACCAGACAGCTGTCGCCGCGCTCCTGGCGCGGATCTCCCGCCAGCAGGGCGTGAGCGTGCTGCTGGTCGCGCACGACGTCAACCCGCTACTCACCTATCTGAACCGCGTGGTCTACTTCGGAGCCCGGCACGCAGCCGTCGGCGCGCCTAGCGAGGTGATCACCGCCGACACGTTGACCCGCCTCTACGGCGTCCCGATCGAGGTGCTGCAGGCAGCCGACGGACGCCTGGTCGTGGTCGGCTTGCCCGAGGCACCGGCGCATCACAGCGACCGGCACGCGCACCACGAGCATGGGTAACCACCTTCCGATCGCTGCGCTGTCGGTCGATCTGGTCTCGGATTTCCGGCAGCTGACCGCTTACCCGTTCATGGTCAACGCGCTCGAGGCCGGGACAATCGTGGCTGTGATGGCCGGCGTGGTCGGCTGGTTCATGGTGCTGCGCCGCGAGACGTTCGCGGGGCACACGCTGTCGGTGATGGCGTTCCCCGGTGCGACGTTCGCGCTCCTGCTCGGACTCTCCGCCAGCGTCGGCTACTACGCCTTCTGTGGCGCCTGCGCGCTAGTGATCGGCTCGTCCGCGAGCGTGGGCACGCGGCGGCATCGCGGGGAGGAATCCGCCGTCACCGGCACCGTCCAGGCGTTCGGGCTCGCCTGCGGGTTCCTGTTCCTCAGCCTGTACCAGGGGGTCCTCGCCGGCTATGAGAACCTGCTGTTCGGGGACTTCCTCGGGATCACCCGCGGGCAGGTGCTCACGCTCGCGATCGTCTGCGTCGCGGCACTGGGGTTCTTTGCGGTCGTCGGCCGGCCGCTGCTGTTCGCCTCGGTCGATGAGCCGGTCGCGCGCGCCGGCGGCGTCCCGGTCCGCGCACTGTCGCTCGCGTTCATGCTCGCGCTCGGACTGACCGTCGCGGCGACGGCACAGATCACCGGCGCGCTGCTCGTGTTCGCACTGCTAGTCGCTCCCGCTGCGACCGCGCAGCTGATCACCCCAAGGATCGGCGCGAGCCTCATCCTGACCGTGCTGATCGGCGCGCTGATCACCTGGATTGGGCTCGGGCTCGCGTACTTCTACAACTATCCCGTCGGCTTCTACATCACCGCGGTCGCCTTCTCGGTCTACCTGATCGCGCGGCTCGCGCGTGCGGCGATCGATCATCCGACCCTGCTGCACGGCCGCTCCCGCGCCGTTCAGGCGCCCGCGTGATGTTCGCGCACGAGTTCGTCCGCAACGCCTGGCTGGCCGGCACAGCGATCGCGCTCGCGAGCGGCCTGATCGGCTACTTCGTCGTGCTACGCGCCCAGGTGTTCGCCGGCGACGCGCTCAGCCACGTCGCGTTCACCGGCGCGCTCGGCGCCGCCGCGGCCGGGATCGACATCCGAATCGGCCTGTTCGCCGCGACGATCCTGATCGCACTGCTGCTCGGATCGCTCGGCGACCGCTCCCAAGCAGACGACGTCGCGATCGGGGTCACATTCGCCGCGATCCTCGGGCTCGGCGTCTACTTCCTCGCGCTGTTCAGCACCGGATCCGGCGGCGGCAACGGGCTGCTCGGCGCGCGCACCCTATTCGGATCGATCTTCGGGCTCAGCGCCGGTGACGCTCTGGTCGCCGCGCTGGTCGCCGGCGGGATCATCGCCGTGCTGCTCGCGATCGCCCGGCCGCTGCTGTTCGCAAGCGTCGACCCCACCGTCGCCGCCGCGCGCGGCGTTCCGGTTCGCGCGCTCGGATTGCTGCTGCTGGCACTCCTCGGCGCCACCACCGCCGAGGCGACGCAGGCGATCGGCGCGCTGCTGCTGCTCGGGCTGCTCGCCGCGCCCGCCGGCGCCGCGCAGCGACTGACGGCCAATCCCTACCACGCGCTCGGGCTGTCCGCGGCGATCGCCGTGCTCAGCACCTGGGTCGGACTGACCCTCAGCTATTTGATCCCGAAGCTGCCGCCGAGCTCGGCGATCATCGCCATCGCCACCGGCATCTACCTACTCGCGTTCCTGGCCACCAGCGACCTGCACGCCAGGACCCGTGGCCTTCAGACCGTTATCCGCGGAACCGAGAATTAGACTCAGAGACCGATGGCCACGACAGAGACCGAGAGCTGGGCCCAGCACGCACGACGGGTCCTCGCGCAGACCAAGCACCACAGCGGCGCCGCCCGCCAAGCGCTCCTCGAGATGCTCGACAGCCAAGCCTGCGCCCTGACTGCGATCGAGATCGAAGACGCGCTCCGCGAGCGCAAGCGGCCCATCGGCCGCGCCAGCATCTACCGCATCCTTGACGAACTCGAACGCCTCCACCTCGTCCAAAAACTCCAAGTCGGCCAGGCAATGGCCCGCTACGAACCGATCCGCACCGGGGACGGCCACCACCACCACCTAGTCTGCGATAACTGCGGAACCGTCACCCCCTTCACCGACCCCGCCCTCGAAGCCGCGATCAGAAAGCTCGAGAGCCGCGTCCCGATGCGGGTCGACGAGCACGAAATCGTGCTCCACGGCGCCTGCGAAGACTGCAGCGACTGACTCTCGCCGGCTTGGCGGCGCGGCGCTAAGCTCCAGCCTATGTGTGCTGGATGCGCGATGGCAGCAGCAGAAGGCTCACGCTCAGCGGCTCCGCACCCGCCGCGCAGCACCACAGCCGGCCACCTGCGCTCCACGCGTCCCGCTAGGCGCTAGCCGGCTTCATAGCCTCCGCTGAGGGAGCCAGGTTGGCCTGAAGCTCACGCACGACAGTGCCGAGCAAGCCGGACGCGAGGAGCCCCGGCCCGAGCGGACCCGTCGAGTTCTCACCGACCCGCGGTAGCTTCGACAGCGCGCTCCTGACCTCGGCAGACATGCGGTTGACCTGCCAGCGGAGCTCTTCGCTGATTACCCCCGGTCGATCCGCAGCGGCCAGTCCCGCGGCTTTGGCAGCGTACGCTGCAGCGCCCAGGGCGTGCGCACCCATGTGAGGGATGGCCGCTGCCTGACCTGCCGCGCGCGCAGCCGCCACCGCTGCAGGAACGCGGACCTCATGTGCGGCCGCGTTGCCGACGAACCGGCGCCTGATCTCTTCCGCGACGTCGAGCTCGCCACGAGCGAACGCCCGGGCTCGGGCGATGGCATCCCGGGGGCGGCTGTCCCCGGCGCCTTCGGCCTCGAACAGTCCGAGCACCCGCTCCGCACAGTCTGCGGCCCACGCCGCGACGATCCGCCGATCGGCTTCGCTCAGCGTCTGTGGCGAACGCACAGCCCAATCTTCCCACGCATGCCGACGCTCCATTCCGCGCATTACGGGTTCTTCGGTGTCCGGGCGGCCTCTGGGTGCAGCGAACGCCCGGGCTTGAAACGTCCCCTCACGGGTCTACCGGAACCGTGGACCCGCTTTCGATACGGAGGGACGGCATGGCCGACACGGTTACGCAGACAGGCACGGTCACGAAGGGGTTGCTCGTGCGCATCGAGGCCAACCCGGGGCGCGAGGCCGACGTGGAAGCATTCCTCAACGGCGGCCTGGAACTCGTGCTGGAGGAGCCGGCGACGACCGCCTGGTTCGCGATCCAGCTGGGTCCCTCGACCTACGGGATTTTCGACGTCTTCCCCGACGACGACGGCCGTGACGCCGACCTCAACGGCGAGGTCGCGGCGGCGTTGATGGAGAACGCCGGCGAGCTCTACGGTCAGCCGACGCTGGAGAAGCTCGACGTCCTGGCCTCCAAGCTGCCCGGCACTGCGTCGGCTTGACGATCGCCGGGCCAGGCTGCTGCGAGTTCTACTAAGCGAAGAATCAATGGGTTCTCCTCGGCGGCGCGCCAAACCAGGCAGGTGGTGACCGGCGGTCCGTCCGTGAGCGGAAGCGCGACCACGCCGGGGTGGGCGAGACCGGTGGCGACCCAATCGGGCACAGTGGCGATCACCCGCCCGGCGACGACGGCCTGGAGTCCCTGCTCGGCGTCGGTGACGTCAGCGGTGCACTTCGGCGGTCGTCCCCGATGCTCATCCAGCGTCCAAAATGCCCTCCACTCCGGGCGAAGGTTCGGCCCGCCGGCAAACGGCTCGTCCAGCACGTCGGCGACCGACACGGTGCCCTGCTGGGCGAGTCGATGACCGACGGCCATGACGACGACCATGGGGCTGGTATCCAGCGTCAGCGCGCGCACACCCACGCTCTCGCGGCGGGTGAACGAACACCCCGACGTCAACACCGGCAAGCAGTGAGCAGCCCTG
This sequence comes from uncultured Solirubrobacterales bacterium, assembly GCA_963744755.1. GTDB lineage: Bacteria > Actinomycetota > Thermoleophilia > Solirubrobacterales > Solirubrobacteraceae > Palsa-465. The sequence continues at coordinate 122,331 of CAVUUS010000002.1, forward strand.
GACCGGGAAGCCGAGAATGCCTCTCACGGCTGGGGCGACGTGACCGAGCTGCGTGAGCTTGTCCAGCACCGCGACCGCCCCATACTCGACTACGCGAGCGTGCACAGCGGGGTCGAAGGCCGAGGTAAGCACGATCGCTCGGGCGTCCGGATTCGCGTCTCGCAGCTCAAGAATGAGGTCTGCCCCGGACCCGTCTGGGAGCCCGAGATCGAGGATCACCACATCGGCCGTCCCAAGCACGCCGCGTGCCTCGTTCAGCGACGCCACTTCTCCCACGATCTGAAAGTCGGGAGCGGCCCGGAACTCCGAAGCGACCGCCTCGCGAACGATCGCGCTGTCCTCCAAGCCCCGCGACTTCCTCGGGGTCCAGCGGGGACATCAGCCGTCCCGCAACACGGGGACCACGCGGAGGCGCCGCATACACCCAGTATCCACCCTCCCGGCACCCGATGCGAGCGAGCAAGCCGGCGCACCCGGGTCAGATGGCTCCAGGGCGGGGAAACGGGGAAGGGACCCATGACCGCGACTCCCCTGCAACTTCCGATGTGGGCGATACTGGGCTCGAACCAGTGACCTCCGCCTTGTCGAGACGGCGCTCTCCCAGCTGAGCTAATCGCCCGGGAGGAGCCAAATGTATCGCGGACGGAGAGGCGCGTAGTCGCGGGTACAGTGTCGGCATGAGGTGGAAGGCGCTTGTCGCCGCATGCGCCGCATGCGTCGCCTGCGCCGCCGTGGCGCTGGCCGTCGTGCTGCCGACGCAGGCGGTCACGGCCGCCCGGGCGACGCGGATCTCGGTCAGCCCGGAATCGGGAGGGCGATCGACGACGTTCACGTTGCGGTTCACAGCGCCGGATCGGACCGGCAGGTTCGGCATCCTCGACCGCCGCTACGAGCTCACGGTGAGTGGTCCGGCGAACCGCAAGCGGTGCGTGGCCCAGGGCTACGCGACACTTGAATCCTCGCGCGCAGGCGCGCACGTGCGCGCGAAGCTTGTCCCGCGGCGCCTGGGCGGTGTTTGGTGCACCGGCAGCTTCCACGGCACGATCGAGGAGATAGGGCGGCCGTTCTGCCCACCGCGGATGCGCTGCCCCGACTTCGCCCGCCTCCACCTCGCCATCCTGATCCGGACCGTCGGCACGTTCAAGTTCATGGTCAGGCCGAAGGCCTCCTAGCCCGTAGCATCCGGCGCGTATGGACTTCGAGCTGCCAGACGGAAACAAACTGAGCCTGCCCGACGGCGCGACCGGCGCCGACGCGGCCGCGGCGATCGGCCCCGGCTTGGCGAGGGCTGCGCTGGCGGTGAAGGTCGACGGCGAGATCCGGGACCTGGGCCGGGAGCTGCCGGTCGGGGGCGCAGGCAGGATCGCGGTGATCACCGATCGCAGCGGCGACGAGGCGCTCGCCCTGATCCGCCATGACGCGGCTCACGTGCTGGCCGCGGCGGTGATGGAGCTGTACCCGGGGGTCAAGATCTCGATCGGGCCGCCGATCGAGAACGGCTTCTACTACGACTTCCAGTTCCCGGACGGGGTGAGCCTGAGCGAGTTCGACTTCGCCGCGATCGAGGCGAAGATGCGCGAGCACATCGCGGCCGACGAACCGTTCGTGCGGGAGGATGTCTCGGTTGGCGAGGCGCTGGAGCGCTTCGTGCGCGAGAAGCAGGACTACAAGGTCGAGCTGATCGAGGATCTGGTCAAGGACCAGCATGTGGAGACGGTCTCGCTCTATACGAACGGACCGTTCACCGATCTCTGCCGAGGCCCGCACTCGCCGTCGACGAAGCGGATCAAGGCGTTCAAGCTGCAATCGGTGGCCGGTGCGTACTGGCGCGGTGACGCCAGCCAGCCGATGCTCACGCGCGTGTATGGGACGGCGTTCTTCTCGGCCAAGGACCTGCAGGAGCACCTCGAGCGGCTCGAGCGCGCACGGGCCAACGACCATCGCCGGCTCGGGCCCCAGCTCGGCATGTTCACGTTCTCCGACGTCGCTCCGGGCTCGGCGTTCTGGCTGCCGGCCGGTACCGAGGTGTACAACGCGCTGGTCGCTCTGAGCCGAGAGATGGGACGCCCGCGGGGTTACACCGAGGTCAAGACGCCGCTGCTGTTCGATCGGTCCCTGTGGGAGACCTCGGGTCACTGGGACAAGTACCGCAACGAGATGTTCGTGACCGAATCAGAGGACCGGCCGATGGCGCTGAAGCCGATGAACTGCCCGGGCCACTGCCAGCTGTACTCGCTGCGCCGGCATTCCTATCGAGATCTGCCCGTGCGCTACTCCGAGCCCGGCCTGCTGCACCGCAACGAGCCGAGCGGCACTCTGCACGGGCTGCTGCGGGCGCGGCATTTCGCCCAGGACGACGGTCACATCTTCTGTACCGAGGAGCAGATCCAGGAGGAGGTGGCCGGGGTCCTCGAGTTCGCCTTCGCGACCTACGCCGTCTTCGGTCTCGACGTCCGGCTCGAGCTCTCAACCCGGCCCGAGCAGCGGATCGGCGCCGACGAGCTGTGGGATCACAGTGAAGCTGCACTGCTGCAGGCACTCGAGAGCCAGGGGCTCGATTACGACCTCAACGAGGGAGACGGAGCCTTCTATGGGCCGAAGATCGACATGCACATGACCGACTCGCTCGGCCGCTCGTGGCAGCTGGGGACGTGCCAGCTCGACTACAACTTCCCCGCGCGCTTCGGCCTCACCTACACGGGCGCCGACAACGCCGAGCACCAACCGGTGATGATCCACCGGGCGCTGATGGGGTCCTACGAGCGGTTCATCGGGATCCTGCTCGAGCACTTCGGCGGCGAGCTGCCGGTCTGGCTCGCGCCAGTGCAGGCGATCGTGCTCCCGATCTCCGACCGCCACGCGCCATATGGCCATACCGTGGTCGATCGGCTGCGCGCGGAGGGGGCGCGGATCGAGCTCGACGAGCGCACCGAGTCGATTTCGCGCAAGATCCGTGACGCCGAGCTGCGCAAGATTCCCTACATGCTGGTGGTCGGCGACCGCGAGCAGGAGGCCGACGAACTGGGACTGCGCGAGCACGGCAAAGGCGACGCCGGATCGGTCCCATTCGCCGCATTCGCGCAGCGCATCCTGGCCGAGATCAAATCTCGCTCGAACCGGTGAATCGTCGCTATACTCGGTTTCGTTGACCCAAGCGATTCATCACGCCCGGCACGGCGCCGCTTGACGCTCCGCCGTCGAAACCGCTAGTGCCCGTCCCGCGCAGGTTTGACAGGCGGCCGCCGGATCGGGACACGACTCGGATCAACGACCGCATCCGGGTACCCGAAGTACGGCTGGTCGGCGAAGACGGGAAGCAGATCGGAGTGATCAAGACCTCCGAGGCTCTGGCCTACGCGCAAGAGCGCGATCTCGACCTGGTCGAGGTGGCCCCCGAGGCGCGACCTCCCGTTTGCCGGGTGCTCGACTACTCCAAGTACAAGTACGAGCAGGCCCAGAAGCAGAAGGCCGCCCGCAAGCATCAGCAGCAGATCACGATCCGCGAGATCAAGTTCCGTCCCAAGATCGCGCAGAACGACTACGACACCAAAAAGGGCCACGTCACGCGATTCCTGAAGAACAAGGACAAGGTCAAGATCACGATCATGTTCCGGGGCCGCGAGGTGACCCACCCCGAGCGGGGGACCGCGCTACTGGACAGGCTCTCCTCCGAGCTGTCCGAGATCGCAGTGATCGAGCAGACGCCGCTCCAGGACGGACGCAACATGACGATGATGCTGGCGCCATCGAAATCAATCCTGGCCGGGGAGAAGGAAAAGGCCGCAGACGACGAGCCCTCGCCCGGAGGCGGCTTCGGACGGAGCGGCTTCGGACGGAGCGGCCTCGGACGGAGCGACTTCGGACGGAGCGGCCGCAACCGCCGCGGCCGTGACCGACGCGGCCCCGACCGACGCAGCCGCAACCGACGCGGCCCCGACCGACGCGCCCGCAACCGACGCGGCCCCGACCGACGCGCGCCCGCGACCGGCGCGGCCTCGGCATCGAACGGCAACGGGACGGGACAAGCTGCGCCGGAAGAACAGCCGCAGTCGCCCGCCCCGAGCGACGCCGGCGCCTGACTCCGATCTAGCCGATCCCCGAGGGTCTGCTTTACTCTCGGACGCGATGCCGAAGATGAAGACCCACTCGGGCGCGAAGAAGCGCTTCAAGCTGACCGCCAACGGCAAGGTCCGCGGCCGGCACTCGTTCTCGACCCACATCCTCGAGAAGAAGTCGCCCAAGCGCAAGCGCCATCACGGTAAGCCGATGTTCGTCTCCAACGACGACATGCCCCGGGTCAAGGTCATGCTGGGGGCGAAGAAGAAATGACCAGGGTCAAGCGTTCGGTCCATGCGCGCAAGAAGCGTCGCGCCACGCTGGAGATGGCCAAGGGCTACCGCGGCGACGCCAGCCGGCATTACCGCACCGCCAAGGAGGCCGTGCTCAAGGCCGATCAGTACCGCTATCGGGATCGCCGCAACCGCAAGCGCGACTTCCGTCGCCTCTGGATCACCCGGATCAACGCCGCAGCGCGCCTGAACGGTCTCTCCTACTCGCAGTTCATGCACGGCCTGCAGCTGGCCGAGGTGGAGCTCGACCGGAAGATTCTCGCGGACATCGCCGTGCGCGACGCCGACACCTTCCGACGTTTTGCCGACCGCGCCCGTGAGGCGCTGGCGGCCGGCTGAGCGACCAGCTCGGACTCCACCAGCACCGCCAACGGGCGCCGCTCCATCCGGAGGGCGCCTTTTTTCGTTCATGACCATCACCAGCTCACACAACCAGAAGCTCAAGGAGATCCGCAAGTTGCGGATGCGCCGCCGTGAGCGCGATCGCTCCGGGCGGTTCCTGGCCGAGGGCGAGGACCTGCTGGCCGCGGCCGACGCCGCGGGCTGGCCGGCGCTCGAGCGCTTTTGCGCCGCCGGCAGCGGGCTGGCGGGGGTCGAGGTGGAGCCGGCGCTGCTCGCCTCGGCCTCCGGGCTCGGCTCGGGCACGCGCGCGCTGGGCGTCTATCAGGAGCGCTGGTCCGAGGCGGCGGTTGGCCCGCTATGCATATACCTCCACGGCGTTCACGATCCCGGGAACGTCGGGGCCGTGTTGCGCAGTGCCCAGGCGTTCGGCGCATCGTGCGTGGCGGTCGGCCCCGGGAGCGCCGACCCGTTCGGGCCCAAGGCGGTCCGGGCCAGCATGGGCGCCGTCTTCGGTGTCCCGCTCGCACGCGCAAGCACGATCGCGGAGCTTCCGGGAGCCACGATCGCCCTCGTGCCCGAGGGCGGCGCGTCGCTTGGCGAAGTTTGGCGCTCAGTGCACGCCACACGTGCATCTGGAGCCAAAGTTCCCCCGCTCACCCTCCTGGTCGGCGGCGAACGGAACGGACTGCCGGCGGACATGACGGCGAATGCGGATCACGTGGCGCACATCCCGATCCACACGCACTCACTGAACGCGGCGATGGCGGCCACTGTCGCGCTCTACGAGGTAACTAGGATGCGCCCGGATGAGTGAGACCACCGAACGGATCGAGCGGATCAGGGACGAGGCCCAGGCGGCGATCGACGCCGCGGCCGGCACCGACGCGCTGGAGGATGTGCGCATCCGCTACCTCGGTCGCAAGGCCGAGCTCCCGAACATGCTGCGCGGCGTCGCCGAGCTCCCGCCGGAGCAGCGCGGCCCGGTCGGAAAGGCCGCGAACGAGGCGCGCAAAGCGCTGGAAGCGGCGATCGAGCGACGCAGGCAGCAGATGGCGGGCGAGGAGCTCCAGCACCGGCTCGAGCGGGATCGTGTCGACGTCACCCTGCCGGCGGATCCGCAGCCGCAGATCGGGCGGCTGCACCTGATCACCCAGACCCGGCGCGAGATCGAGGACATCTTCCTCGGGCTCGGCTTCACCGTCGCCGAGGGGCCCGAGGTCGAACTCGTCTACTACAACTTCGACGCGCTCAACATCCCGGTCACCCACCCTTCCCGGCTGCTGACCGACACGTTCTATGTCAAGCCGGTCAAGGACGTGTTCGACCCGGACACGGCGCTGCTGCGCGTCCACACCTCGCCGGTGCAGGTCCGGGCGATGGAGCAACAGCCGCCCCCGATCTTCGTGATCATGCCCGGTCGCGTCTATCGCCCTGACTCCGACGCCACGCACACGCCTCAGTTCCATCAGATCGAGGGCCTGGCGGTCGACGAGGGCATCACGATGGGCGATCTCCAGGGCACCCTGCTCACGTTCGCGCGGGCGATCTTCGGCGAGGAGCGCCAGATCCGGTTGCGTCCGCACGTGTTTCCGTTCACGGAGCCGAGCGTCGAGGTCGACGTCTCGTGCTTCAACTGCACCGACGGAGTGGTGGGGGCACCGCGGGGGAGCGCCAGCGAGCCCGGCCTCGGCGAGCGCTGTCCGCTCTGCAAGGGCACGGCCTGGATCGAGATCCTCGGGGCGGGAATGGTCGACCCCAACGTGCTCGAGTACGTGCGCGATCACGGCTATGACCCGGAGAAGGTGCAGGGCTTCGCCTTCGGAATGGGGATCGAGCGAATCGCCATGCTCAAGCACGGCGTGCCCGACCTGCGGATGCTCTACGACAACGACATCCGTCTGCTGGAGCAATTCAGCTGATGGTGAAAATCGCTGGCGCGATTTCCATTGGGAGATTTGCTGGCGCAAATCTCCTGGTGAAGATCGCTGGCGCGATTTCCATTGGGAGATTTGCTGGCGCAAATCTCCCGGGCGCCCTCTGGTGCGAGGGGTCTCGCTGATGCGCGTCCCGATCGAGTGGCTGCACGAGTACTGCCGACCGTCGCTTGACTCGGCCGCGCTGGCCGACCGGCTGGCCATGACCGGCACCGAGGTCGAGCGGATCGAGCACCATGGCGTCGACGCGCTCGAGCACTTCGTCATCGGCAGGGTGCTGAGCCGCCAGCAGCATCCGGATGCCGACCGTCTGAGCGTCTGCATGGTCGACGTCGGGGGCTCGACTCCATCGCAGATCGTATGCGGGGCGCCCAACGTCAAGGCCGGGCAGACGGTCGCGGTGGCGCGGCCCGGCGCGGTCATGCCCGACGGCTCGAAGCTGGACCGGGTAAAGCTCCGCGGAATGCAGTCCAACGGGATGATTCTGGCCGAGGACGAGGTGGGGATCGGGAGCGAGCACGCCGGGATCATGGTGCTCGACCGTGAGGACCTGCCGCCCGGCGCGCCCTTGAGCGACGTGCTCCCGATCGCCACCGATGTGCTCGTGCTCGAGATCACGCCGAATCGCCCGGACTGCCTGGGCATCTACGGGATCGCCCGCGAGGTTCACGGCGCCACCCGCGCGGTGCTCCAGGCGCCGCCGTGGACGGCGGATCCCGGCAGCGAGGGTCCGGTCGAGGGCATCGAGATCGATGTGCAATGCCCAGACCTGTGTCCGCGCTTCACCGCCCGCGTGTTCGAGGACGTGACAATCGCGCCGAGCCCGGCGTGGCTGAAGGCCCGTCTGATGGCTGCCGGTCAGCGACCGATCTCCAACGTCGTCGACATCACCAACTACGTGATGCTGTTGACGAGTCAGCCGCTCCACGCGTTCGATCTGGACCGGGTCGCCGCGGCCCAGTTGACGGTTCGCCGCGCGCGCTCCGGGGAGGTGGTGCACACACTCGACGGTCAAGCACGCAAGCTCGATGACCAGATGGTGCTGATCGCCGACGCGGACGGCCCGACGTCGATCGCCGGCGTGATGGGCGGGACGCGCTCGGAGGTGGGGAAGAGCACGACCCGAGTCCTGATGGAGGCCGCCACCTGGGATGGGCCGAACATCCACCGGACCTCGCTCTCGCTTGGCCTGCGCAGTGAGGCATCCGCGCGGTTCGAGAAGCAACTTCAACCCGAGCAGGCGCTCGAGGCGCAGGCGGTGGCCACCCGGCTGATGATCGATCTGTGCGGCGCCCGCGTCGCCCCGGGGACGATCGATATCGGGGGACCCGGCCCGCCGCTGAAGACGATCCGCCTCCGCGATGCGCGGGTCGAGCGCCTGCTCGGCGCCCCGATCCCGCGCGAGCGCTCTCGGAGGATCCTGGAAGCGATCGAGTTCGAGACCGCCGAAGCGGATGACGGCCTCGACGTGACGGTGCCCGCGTTCCGTCGCGGGGACGTCACCCGTGAAGCTGACCTGATCGAGGAGGTGGCGCGACTCGACGGCCTGCACAAGCTCCCGGTCACGCTGCCGGCCACCCGCCACGCCGTCCCCACCCAGGCTGGGGCCGCCGTGGCCGGTCTCGGGCTGCTGACGCCCCGCCAGCGGCTGCGCAGGCGGGCCAGCGACGCGATGGCCGGCCAGGGGCTGCACGAGATCGTCGGCTGGAGCTTCGTCGGTCCCGAGCTGGCTCAGCGGCTGCGGCTGTCGGACCGCGACGCGGTCCGGCTCGAGAATCCGATGTCGAGCGACCAGTCCGAGCTGCGCACCACCCTGCTCGGATCGCTGCTCGATGTCGCCCGGCGCAACCGCGCCCATGGCGCCGGCACGATCAGGCTGTTCGAAGCCGGCGCGGTGTACCTCCCGCAGAGCGGTCAGCCGCTGCCGCGGGAGCCGCACCACCTCGGTGCCCTCCTGATCGGCCCGGCGCGTCTCCCCACCTGGCGCGAGGGCGACCCGCCCGGGGCCGATTTCTTCAGCGCCAAGTCCGTACTGCAGGGCCTTCTGGAATCGCTCCGCGTGACCTGGCAGGTCCACCGCGCGGCCGAGCCGTTCCTGCATCCGGGCCGGGCCGCGTCGGTGATGGCCGGCGAGTCGCCGATCGGCTGGATCGGCGAGCTGCATCCGCTGGTCGCCGCGGCCTGGGAGCTCTCGGACACCGTCGCCGCGTTCGAGATCGATCTCGACGCGCTGCCCGAGACGGCCCCGCCGCTCTACGTGGACCTGACCAGCTTCCCCGAGGTGCGTGAGGACATGGCGGTGATCGTGGCCGATCGCGTGAGCGCCGCCGAAGTGTTGGCCGTCGCCATGCGAGCCGGACGTCCCCTGCTGGCCGACGCCCAGGTGTTCGACGTCTATCGCGACGCCGACAAGCTCGGCGCCGGCAACGTCTCGCTGGCGCTGCGCCTGTCCTATCGCGCCGCCGATCGCACGTTGACCGACGCCGAGGTGGCCGCCCAGCGCGAGTCGATCGTGATGGCCCTCGAGGATCAGGTCGGCGGGAGGATCCGTGTCTCATAGCGTCGCCGTGTTCGGCGCGGCGGGCTTCGCCGGGGCGCTATCCGCCCGGCTGGTGTGGCGACACCCCGCGTTCGAACTGGTCACGATCACCGCCCGCTCCGACGTCGGCCGGCGGCTGGACGACCTCTACCCGCATCATCGCGTCCCGCTGACGCTCGAGGAGCTCGACCTCGATCGCCATGGCGACGTCGAGGCGGCGATCGTGGCCTATCCCCACGGGGCGGCGGCGCCTGTCGTGGCCGCCCTGCGCGAGCGGGGCGTGCGCGTGGTGGACCTGAGCGCCGACTTCCGCCTGCGTGACCCCGCCGTGTACGAGGAGTGGTACAGCGAGCACCCTGTCCCCGATCTGATCGAGTCGGCGGTTTACGGCCTGCCGGAGCGCTACCGCGAGAAGATCCGCGAGGCCGACCTGGTGGCCAACCCCGGCTGCTACCCGACCGCCACGCTGCTGGCGCTGGCGCCGCTGGCTAGGGCCGGGCTGATCGACGATGTGATCGTCGACGCCAAATCCGGCGTCTCCGGCGCCGGGCGGGGCGCGACAGACAAGACCCACTTCGTCACCGTCGATGAGAACGTCAGCGCCTACGGCGTGCCGCGCCATCGCCACACCCCGGAGATCGAGCAGGAGCTCGCCGCGCTCGGCGCGCGGCGGCGGATCACGTTCACCCCGCATCTGGTGCCACTCGATCAGGGCGAGCTCGTCTCCTGCTACGTCACCTCGCCTGCGCCGGACCGGGGGCCCGACCTCGGCGCGCTGTATCACGACGCCTATGACGACGAGCCGTTCGTCGAGATCGCCGAGCGTCCCCCCGGGATGCGCGATGTGCGCGAGACGAACCTGGTCCGGATCTCCGTTCATCGGGACGACCGCACGGGTCGGGTGATCGTCTTCGCGGTTATCGACAACCTCTGGAAGGGGTCGGCCTCGCAGGCCGTCCAGAACCTGAACCTGATGTTCGGGCGCCCTGAAGATGAGGGGATCGCGTGAGCGCTGAGTTCTTCAGCTCGCGCTGGATCGACGCGCCCGCGGACGTCCGCGTGATCGCCGACGCGGGTCTGCCCGCCGGGTTCCGCGCCGCCGGCGTCGCGTGCGGGATCAAGGCGGATGGCGTCCTCGACCTCGGGCTGATGGTCTCCGATGCGCAGGCCACCACCAGCGCGGCTCGGTTCACCCGGTCGGGGGCGCTGGCGGCGCCGGTGCTGCTCACGCAAGAGCGCAGCGACCTGCAGGGCCTCCGGGCCGTTGTGGTGAACTCCGGCAATGCGAACGCGGCCACCGGCGGCCGGGGCCTGGACGACGCCGCCAAGATGCAGGGTGCGGCGGCGCTCGTGGCTCAGGTCCCCGAGCGACAGGTCGCCGTCGCCTCGACGGGCGTGATCGGGGTCCCCCTTCCGATGCGTGCGATCACCGGCGGGGTCGTGGCGGCCGCCCACGCGCTGCGCGCCGACGGCGACGAGGACTTCGCCGAGGCGATCCGCACCACCGACGCCTACCAGAAGCGGGTCGGGCTCGAGATCGAGCTGAGCGGCGGACCAGTCAGGTTGACCGCTCAGGCCAAGGGCGCGGGGATGATCTCACCGGGATTCGCCACGCTGCTGGTGTTCATCCAGACCGACGCCCAGCTCTCGGCGGAGACCTGCGATCTGCTGCTCGGAGTGACGGTCAAGCGATCGTTCGAGCGCATCAGCGTCGACGGCCAGATGTCCACCAGCGACACCGTGATCCTGCAATGCAGCGGCGCCTCCGGCGTGGCCGTGGAGCCCGAGACCGACGACGAGTTGCGCTTCGGCGAGACGCTCGACGCGACCCTGCGCCAGCTCGCGCTGATGGTCGCCCGTGACGGCGAGGGTTCCCGGAGGGTGGGACGCGTCCACGTCCGCGGCGGCGACTCCGTCGCGGTGGGCGCGGTCGCCCGCGCGGTGGCCAATTCGCCGCTGGTCAAGACCGCGCTCTACGGCGGGGACCCGAACTGGGGCCGGATCGTCCAGGCTGTGGGGATGGCCTTGCCGGGCATGGCGCCGCTCGAGATCGAGATCGCGATCGAGGGTGTGACGGTCTGCGCGCGGGGCGCCCGGGTGCCGTTCGACGAGGCGGCGCTCGGCGCCGCCGTCCAGCGCGAGGAGGTCGAGTACGAGATCGGGCTCCCTGGCGAAGGCCAGGAGACCGAGCTGTTCTTCTCCGACCTCGGGCACGAGTACATCACCATCAACGCCGACTACACGACGTGACCGGGAGGACCGTGCGAGACGTCGCCACCCTCCTGGAGGCGCTGCCCTACATCCGTCAGTTCCACGGCAAGACCGTGGTGATCAAGTACGGCGGGGCAGCGATGACCGAACCCGGCCTGCAGGAGGATTTCGCCCGGGATGTCGTGCTGCTCAAGTACGTCGGGATGAACCCGGTCATCGTCCACGGCGGCGGGCGGGAGATCACCGGCTTCATGGAGCGTCTGAACCTCCCGGTGCAGTTCGTCGAGGGGCTGCGAGTCTCCGACGCGGCCACCGTCGAGGTGGTGAAGATGGTGCTGGTCGGCAAGGTCAACAAGGACATCGTTCTGCTGATCAACCGCCACGGTCAGCCGGCCGTCGGGCTGTGCGGCGATGACGGGCTGCTGTTCCGGGCGGCCCGGCAGTCGTCCCCCGGCGGGCAGGACATCGGCTTCGTGGGCCGGATCGAGCACGTCGACGTCGACGTGCTGATGCACGTCGCGCAGGACTACATTCCCGTCGTGGCCAGCGTGGGGGCCGACCGTGAGGGCAACTCGTACAACATCAACGCCGACGAGGCGGCGGGCGCCGTGGCCCGCGCCCTGGCCGCGTTCAAGATCATGTTCCTGACCGATGTCGCCGGCTGGATGCGGGATCCCGCCGACCCGGCCAGCCTGGTCTCGGAAGCCAGCGTCGGCGACGTGGCCGAGGCGCTCAGCACCGGCTTCGCCGGCGGCGCTCCCGTGGCCGGCGGGATGCGACCCAAGCTCGCCGCCTGTCTCGACGCGATCGGCGGCGGGGTCTCCTCGGCCCACATCGTCGACGGTCGGGTGCCCCACTCACTGCTGCTCGAGCTGTTCACCGACGCCGGGCAGGGAACCAAGATCGTGCCGACTTCGTCGGCATTGGGAGATCGCTCCGGCGGCGATCTCCCGGGTACGTCATGACCCTGGTCGAGCTTCAAGCGCTCGAGCGCGAATACGCGATCCCGACTTACGCCCGGAACCCGGTCGAGTTCGTCCGCGGCGAGGGCTGCCGGTTGTGGGACGCCGACGGCCACGAGTACCTCGACTTCCTGGCTGGGATCTCGGTGTTGAACGTCGGTCACTGCCATCCGCGGGTGGTGGCGGCGATCCGCGAGCAGGCCGAAACGCTGACCCACGTCACGAACCTGTACTACACCGAGCCGGCCATGCGCCTCTCCGCCGCGCTGGCCCGGAGCTCGCTCGGGGGGAAGGTGTTTCTCTGCAACTCGGGGGCCGAGGCCAATGAGGCGGCGATCAAGCTGGTCAGGCGCGGACGCCCCGGCGGCAACCTCGTCGTCGTCCAGGACGGCTTCCACGGCCGCACGTACGGCGCCCTTTCGGCCACGCCCCAGGAGTCGAAGCAGGCCCCATTCGCGCCGCTGGTCCCGGGATTCGTGGTGGTACCCAAGGATCCGGCCGCCCTCGACGCCGCGGTCGATGAGAACACGGCGGCCGTCCTGCTCGAGCCGATCCAGGGGGAGAGCGGCGTGCTGGTGCTCTCCGACGAGCTGTTGCTGGCGGCCCGGGCGGCTTGCGACCGGACCGGCGCCGCGCTGGTGTTCGACGAGATCCAGACCGGGATGGGCCGAACCGGGACGTTGTGGGCCTACGAGCAGACGCCGGTCGTGCCGGATGCCCTGACCAGCGCCAAGGCGCTCGGCGGCGGACTGCCGATCGGCGCGCTGGTGACCGGTGAGCGTCTGGCCGACGCGTTTCAGATCGGCGACCACGGCTCGACCTTCGCCGGCGGCCCGGTCGCCTGTGCGGCGGCACTGGTGGCACTCGAGATCTGCTCTGATCCGGCGCTGCTGGCCGATGTGCGGCGCAAGGGCGAGCGGCTGGCGGCCGGGCTGACCCAGGTTCCGGGCGTGGCTCGCGTCCGTGGCCGCGGGTTGATGTTGGCGATCGATCTCGTCGACGGGCTGGTCGCGCCCGATCTCGCTCGCGCCGCACTGCTCGAGCAGCGGCTGGTGGTGAACGCGACGGGGCCGGGGACGATCCGGCTGGAGCCGCCGCTGGTGGTCTCCGACGAGCAGATCGACGAGGCGCTGGCGCGGCTGCAGGAGCTGGCCGGATGAGCTCGGCCGACCTGCTCCCGCCGGCGGAGATGACCGTCGAGGAGGCGGTGCAGAAACTGCGGCAGGCGCTACCGCTGAGCGACGGCGAGGTCCACGAATCCGAACGCCGCTACCTCGACACATTCGACGGGCGTCTCCGCGCCGCCGGCCTGCTGCTCGTCCACGAGCCCGCGCCGGGCGGGCAGAGCCCGGGCCGACTCTCGCTGCTGGATCGCGATACCGGCGCCGAGCGAGCCGTGGCCACATCGTCCGCGCCGGCCGGGCCGCTGCACGCGCTGGCCCTGCCCCCGGGGCCGCTGCGCGACCGTCTGGAACCGATCCTCGAGGAGCGCGCGCCGCTCACGCTCGTGCGCATCGACACCCGGCTGCGGGGCTTCGGCGTGCTCGACTCCGACCGCAAGACCGTCGCACGGCTGGTCCTGGAGGAGCCGTTGCTGGTGTCCACGAGCGGCTGGCGCCGCCCGCTGCGCCGGCGTCTGGTCCTCGCGCCGATTCGCGGCTACGAGCGCGAGCTCGCCCAGGTCAGCACCGCGATCGAGGGCCTCGGGTTCGCCGCCGCCGAGCACGACCTGGTCGACGAGGCGGTGCTGGCCAGCGGTGGCACGCTGGGCGGGATCACCCCGAAGATCGAGGTCAAGCTGGCCCCGATCCAACGCGCCGACGCTGCGGCCGCCGCGGTCCTGCGCCGCCTGGCCGAGGTGATGGAGGCAAATGTGGAGGGAATGATCGCCGACCTCGATTCAGAGTTCCTGCACGATTTCCGGGTCTCCGTGCGGCGCTCGCGCTCGGTGCAGCGAGAGCTCCGGGGAGTGTTCCCGCACGACTCACTGGCGCATTTCCGGTCCGAGTTCCGGTGGCTGCAGGCCATCACCGGCGACTCGCGCGACCTCGACGTGTACGTGCTGGAGTTCGAGGCGATGCGCGGATTCGTGCCGGAGCCGATACGTCCCGACCTCGAGCCCCTCCGGAAGGTGCTGCTGTCTCGCCGGCTCGTGGCCCACCGCGCGATGGTGCGGGCGCTGCGCTCGGAGCGGGCGACCAAGCTGCGGCGCGACTGGGAGGTGTTCCTGGAGGAGTTGGTCGGGCTGCCGGACGACGGTCGCCCCGACGCCGGGCGGCCGATCGGAGACCTGGCCGGCGAGCGGATCGGCAAGGTCTACCGGCGGATGGTCAAGCTGGGCTCGGCGATCGATCCCGACACGCCGCCGGAGGCGTATCACGACCTCCGTAAAAAGGGCAAGGAGCTGCGCTACCTGCTCGAGCTGTTCGGCGCCGTGTTGTTCCCCGGGGAGATCGTCAAACCGATGATCAAGACCCTGAAGGCGCTCCAGGACGTGCTCGGGCGCCACCAGGACCGCGAAGTCCAGGTGGCCACGCTGCACTCCCTGTCCGAGGAGGTCTCGACGCGGCCGGGGGGAACCGCGGCACTGATGGCGATGGGCGTGCTCGTGCAGGAGCTGCTGCGGGACGAGCAGGCCGCTCGCGACGAGTTCGCCGAGCGGTTCGACGGATTCTCCTCCAAGGCCCAGCGGCGGACCGTCGCGGAGGTGTTCGCATGAGCCGGGTGCTGGCCACGTACAACATCAAGGGGGGTGTGGGGAAGACCTCGGCGGCGGTCAACCTCGCCTACCTGGCCGCTCGCGACGGGCACGCCACCCTGCTGTGGGACCTCGACCCGCAGGCGGCCAGCACCTACCTGTTCCGGATCAAGCCGAAGATCGAGGGCGGAAGCCGAGCGCTCGTGCGGCTCGAGAGCGAGGTCGAGGGCCTGATCAAGGGCACCGATTTTCCGGGCTTGGACCTGCTCCCCGCCGACTTCTCCTACCGTCACCTCGACCTCGCGCTGGACAGCTTCAAACGCCCCACCAGCCGGCTCGCGCGGGTGCTCGCCCCACTGCAGGACGAATACGACTACATCTTCCTGGACTGCCCGCCCAGCATCTCCCTGGTGTCCGAGAGCGTGTTCGAGGCCGCCGACGCTCTGCTCGTGCCAATCATTCCGGCCACCCTCTCGGCGCGTACGTTCGACCAGCTCGAGGATCTGGTGCAGGAGGGCCCGGTGGTGCTCGCCTTCTTCTCGATGGTCGAAGCACGCAAATCGCTGCATCGACAGGTGATGGGCCGCGTGCGCGCCGGCCATACCACCGCGATGCTCGGCGCCGCGATCCCGTCCGCCGACGAGGTCGAGCGCATGGGGGAGGAGCGCTGCCCGGTCGCCGAGCTGGCCCCCGGAGGACGCGCGGCGATGGCCTACGAGGCGCTCTGGTGGGACATCCGCCGCCGTCTGGCCGCCCGCGGTCGCTAGACGGGTCATTACCCTTCGCCGCCCATGACACAGCCGACCACCTCATATCAAGCCGATCCCGCCGACGTCCATCGCGTGCTGCTGCTCTACAGCGGCGGCCTGGACACGAGCGTGATGCTGAAGTGGATCCAGGACGAGTACGACGCCGAGGTGGTGGCGCTGACCGTCAACCTGGGCCAGCCCGGCGAGGACTACGACGTCGTCAAGGGCAAGGCGCTCCAGCTCGGCGCGCTCGACTGCCACGTCGTCGATGCTCGCGAGGAATTTGCGCGCGAGTACGTTCTGCCGGCGATCAAGGCCAACGCGATCTACGGCCTGGGATATCCGCTCTTCACGGCACTCGGCCGGCCGCTGATCGCCAAGCTGGCGGTTCAGTACGCCCGCGAGACCGGCTGCGACACGATCGCCCACGGCTGCACCGGCAAGGGCAACGACCAGGTCCGGATCGAGGCCACGATCGCCACCCTGGCCCCTGAGCTGAAGGTGATCGCCCCCGTGAGGAGCTGGCAGATGGGTCGCGAGGAGGAGATCGCCTACGCGCGCGAGTACGGGATCCCGGTCAAAGGCGGCACCGAGGCCGCCCCCTACTCGATCGACGACAACCTCTGGGGACGCTCGAGCGAGGGAAAGTGGATCGAGGACCTCGACCACGCGCCGGATGACGACGTCTTCCAGCTGGTGACGCGCCCCGAGCTGGCCCCGGACGAGCCGGAGGTGCTCAGCGTGGAGTTCGAGCGCGGCGTCCCGGTGGGGCTGAACGGGGTGCGGCTCGGTCTGGTCGGCCTGCTCGAGCGTGTCGCCGAGATCGCCGCCCGCCACGGCGTCGGCATCGTCGATCACATCGAGGACCGGATCGTCGGGCTCAAGGTCCGCGACATCTACGAGGTCCCGGCGGCCGCGGTCCTGCTGCCCGCTCACGCCGAGCTCGAGCGGCTCGTCGGGACGATCCACCAGAACCAGTTCAAGTCGGCGCTCGACGATAAATGGGCCTACCTGGTCTACGCGGGCCTGTGGTGGGAGCCGCTGCGGGAGGATCTCGACGCCTACATGAACGCCGCCAATGCCCTGGTCACGGGGACGATCGGCTTGAAGCTGTACAAGGGCTCGGCGCGGGTGGTCACGCGGTCCTCGCCCCACGCGGTCTACGACGCCCAGCTGGCGACGTTCTCGGAGTCGGGCGGGCTGTTCTCGCAGGCCGCCTCGCCGGGATTCATCGAGCTCTGGTCGCTGCAGTCACGGATGGCCTGGCGTGTGCGCCACCCCGACGGCGGGTAGGATCGCCTCCGAATGGGCTACAAGTTTCTCGGATACGTGGTCTGGCGAGGTGCCAAGTGGTACCTGCGCCGTCGGGTGAGCGACCAGCGGCGCCGGGTGGCGTTCGCGGGGATCGCGGCGCTCGTGGTGGCCGGCGCGGTCGCCGGTCAGCGCGCGTCCCGTCCTCCGAGCTAGTTCGCCCGTCCGGCACGGTAGTCTCGTCCGTCCGGTGGAAAACAAGGCTGACCAGCTGCCGACCGCGCCGCTGATCGAGCGCTTCCAGGGCGGGATCAGGGCGAATGCCGATCCCGGGATGCTCGCCGAGCGGATGCTGCGAGCCTCCGAGCTCGCGCTCGAAGCCGCCCGCCGTGACACCGCGGACGCGATGCTGGCCTGCGAGGAGCTCTCCGAGCGCATCCTGGCCCTGGAGGCAGAGCTGGAGCTGGCCCGTCAGGAGCCCGAGCGGTTGGAGCGCCTGCTGACCGCAGAACGCCGCGGTCGCCGGGTGGCCGAGCAGCACGCCTACGCCGAGCAGGCCCGCCGGCAGGAGCTCCAGGAGGAGCTCGCGGCCGCGCAGGAGTCCGAGCAAACGGATCCCGCGGTCGATGACCCCGCCGAGGCGGAAGCGCGCCGGCGCGAGCTCGAGTCGGAGGCCGCTGCGCTCAGGCGGCGGGCCGACGAGCTCGCTCACCTGGTCGGATCGGCCCAGCGGGCACGCGAGCGCTCTGAGCGCAGGGTGGCCGAGCTCACCCTGGCTCTGAACGACGCACGGGCGCGAGGCGCTGAGCCCGGCCCCGGCCTTCGCCTCGGGCCAGCGGCCTCGGATGCGCTGGCCCGCGAGTTCGCCGTCGCCGCCAAACCGGTTCCGCCCAGTCGCCCGGTTGAGCCGGCTTCGCCGCCGCCGGACGCCGACCCCCAGCTCGAGCTCGAGCGGAGGCTGGTCCGGGCCCGCGCCGGCGGGGCGGCCACGGTCGCCGCGGCGGCAGAGGCCCGGGCGGCGCGCCTCGAGCGCGAGCTCTCGGAGCAGATCAGACGGAGCTCGCGGGCCTACGACGCGATCGAGGAGCTGCGCACGCGGCTCGGGGCGATCGGCGGCTGGGGTGCCGGCCCGCCCGCGCCGGAGCCGACGGGCTCAGAGCCCGCTCCACCCGCGTCCTCGGCCACTTCGGGAGCAGCACAGTCCCCGCCGGCGGGGCCCGCGGTCGTGGTCGAACCGGACCGGTTCAATGCCGCGCTCACCCGTCTGCGCGAAGCGGCACCGGCCGATGCCCGCACGCCCGACGCGCCCGAGGCGCCCGACCCGCCCCAGGCGCCCGAGGCGCCCGACCCGCCCGAGGCGGCCGACCCGCCCGATCCATCCGAGGCGGATCCCGCTCCCCGGGAATCGCGCCCCGTCGGTCCCGTCGCCTGGCTGCCGCGCGTCTTCCGCCGGCTCGCCCGCGAGAACCCGGTGGCCGCCGGCCAGCTCGTGCTCGAGCTGCTGCCCGCCCAGCGGGCGGTGTACCCCGCGCCAATCGCCTACGACCTCGAGCTGCTCGGGCAGACGTGCATTCAGATGACCGTGACCGAGACGGGGATGAAGCTCGAGCTCGGCGAGCGGCGGCCGCCCAGCGAGGTCCGGTTCGCCGTGACCGGGGGCCCGGCGTCCCTGGCCCGGATGCTCGCGGCCGGGCGGATCGGGCGCCGGCTGCGGCGCGGGCTGCCCAGGGTGAGCGGTGACCGGGAGGGACTGCAGGCCTTGGATGCGTTGGTTCGGGCGCCGCTCAGCCTGCGCCAGCTTCACGAGGCCGGCGTACGACTCGAGCCGCGGCTCGCGCTGGAGGTCGTGGCGCGGATGGTCGAGCCAGGCTGGACCCGTGGATCGCGCTTCGCGATCGAGTATCGCGGGCCGGGCGAGGAGCGGCCCGTCTACCTGGAGGTCTCCGACGGCGAGGAGGCGACGGTCTCGGACACGGCTGCGCCGGAGCTGGTGGCGGGGACGATCACCGCCGAAGCCGATTCGCTTTTAACGTTGCTCGACGGCCGGGCGCCGGGCGCCGAGGAGTTCGAGGGAGAGCCCGCCCGCCTGGCGCAGGTAACCGGCTGGGTGAAGCGCGCACAGAGCGCCTGAATCTTCGGCGCCCGCCCACCCGAGGGCTGAATCGTCCGCTTCGGTGCCTATCCTGGATTTATCCCGCCCGCCCCCCGAATGAGTCCCGCCTGCGCCCACCTTCACGTCCATTCCGAGTACTCGCTACTCGACGGGGCGTGTCGGATCGAAGACCTCGCTGCGCGGGCGGCCGCGTTCGGCCAGCCCGCCCTGGGGCTGACCGATCACGGCGTCATGAACGGGGCGGTCGAGCTGGCCACCGCCTGTCAGAAGCACGGGATCAAGCCGATCCTGGGCTGCGAGATCTACCTCGTCGGGGATCACCTGAAGCGGGCTCCCGGGAAGCTCGAGCGCAACCATCTGACCCTGCTGGCCGAGTCGCCGGCCGGCTACCGGAATCTGGTCAAGCTTTCTTCGGCGGGCTTCCTCGAGGGTTTTCAGCGCGGTAAGCCGTCGGTCGACCTCGAGTTGATGTCCGACCACTCCGAGGGCGTGATCGCGCTCACCGGCTGTCTGGCCTCGCGCTTCTGCCAGCACCTGCTGGACGGGCGCACGGCGCAGGCGCGCGCCCACGCCGGGGAGCTGATCGACATCTTCGGCGGCGAGAACGTCTACTTCGAAGTGCAGAAGAACGGCCTGGCCGAGCAGGAGAAGTGCAACGAGGGGATCGTCAGGATCGCGCGTGAGCTGGGCCGCCCGCTGGTCGGCACCGGTGACGTGCACTATCTCCGCCGTGAGGACTACGGCAACCATGCCGCGTTGTTGTGCGTACAGACGAAGTCGACGCTGAGCGCGCCGAAGATCCGGTTCGAGACCAACGAGTTCTATCTGCGCTCGAGCGAGGAGATGGCCGAGAGCTTTGCCGAGTGGCCCGAGGCGATCGCCTCGACGGTCGAGATCGCCGAGCGCTGCAACGTCGAGGTGGAGCTCGGACGTCAGCTGATCCCGCGCTTTCCCACCCCGGGGGCGGTCGACGAGCGCGACTACCTGCACTCGCTGGTCGACCAAGGGCTGCGCCGCCGCTACGGCGATCCGGTTCCGGCTGCCGCGCTCGAGCGGGCGGAGTTCGAGCTCGGCGTGATCGACCGGATGGGGTTCAGCGCCTACTTCCTGATCGTCTGGGATTTCGTCAAGTACGCCAAGGACGGCGGCATCGCCGTCGGCCCCGGCCGCGGTTCGGCGGCGGGCTCGATCGTCGCCTATTGCCTGGAGATCACCGATGTCGATCCGTTGCGCTATGGGCTGTTGTTCGAGCGATTCCTGAACCCCGAGCGTGTGTCGATGCCGGACATCGACATCGACTTCTCCGTGCGCGGGCGCGACCGCGTGATCCGGTACGTGACCGAGAAGTACGGCAAGGAATGCGTCGCGCAGATTGTGACCTTCGGCAAGATGTTCCCGCGGGCGGCGACGCGTGACGCGGCCCGAGTGCTCGGCCACGATTACGGGGCCGGTGACCGGCTGGCGAAGCTGATCCCGGATCCGATAATGGGGCGTTCGCCCAGCTTCGAGGACTGCCTGAAGCCAGGCCAACCGCTGCGGGCCGAGATCGATCGGGACGGGACCGCGAAGCAGATCATCGACGTGGCCCAAGGCCTGGAGGGGATCGTGCGCAACTCGTCGATCCATGCTGCGGCGGTGGTGATCTCCGATCGCCCGCTCACCGACATCGTTCCGTTGCAGGTGGCCGACGCCGGGACCGACGAGAACGGCGAGAAGATCCTGCGCACGGTGACCCAGTTCACGATGAAGCCGATCGAGCAGATCGGCTTGTTGAAGATGGACTTCCTGGGGCTGCGCAACCTCGACGTGATCGAGGACGCTCTGGACATCGTCGCGCGTTCGACCGGCGAGCGTCCGGACATGGCCACCCTGCCGCTCGATCACGCGCCGACGTACGAGATGCTCGGGCGCGGGGAATCGATCGGCGTGTTCCAGTTCGAGTCCGAGGGGATGCGCGAGGCGCTCAAGAAGGTCCGCCCGACCGAGTTCGACGATCTCGTGGCGCTCAACGCGCTGTACCGGCCGGGCGCGATGGACCAGATCCCCACCTACGCGCGCGGCAAGCGCGATCCGGAGTCGATCTCCTATCCCGACGATCGCCTGCGGTCGATCCTGGAGACGACCAAGGGCGTGATCCTCTATCAGGAGCAGGCGATGCAGATCGCCAAGGAGCTCGCCGGCTTCAGTGGGGCCAAGGCGGACGACCTGCGCAAGGCGATCGGGAAGAAGAACCGCGAGGCGATGGCTAAGCTCAAGCCCGAGTTCGTGCAGGGCTGCCGCGCGTCGGGGACCAGCGAGCAGGTGATCGAGTGGTTATGGGCGACGAACGAGAGGTCGGCCGACTACTCCTTCAACCGCTCGCACGCGGCCTGTTACGCGCTGATCTCCTACCGCACGGCCTGGCTGCGCTCCAATTACCCCGCCGAGTACATGGCGGCGCTGATCTCCTCCGTGATGGACACCAAGGACAAGGTGCCGTTCTTCGTGGCCCAGGCCGAGCAGATGGGCATCTCGATCCTCCCGCCCGACGTCAACCTCTCCGACCACGAGTTCGTCGTCGTCGATGGCAACATCCGCTTTGGGCTCGACGCGGTCAAGGGCGTCGGCTACCAGGCGGTCGAGGCGATCAAGCGTGCGCGCGGCGATGCCGTCTCCGCCGACCCGTTCCCCGCCGCATCGGCGCGTCCCTTCGCCAGCCTGTTCGATTTCTGCGAGCGGGTGGACGGGCGCGCGGTCAACAAGAAGGCGATCGAGGCGCTGATCAAGTGCGGCGCGTTCGGCTCCACGGGGGACTCGCGCAAGGGCATGCTGGCGATGCTCGAGCAGGCCCAGTCCGCCGGCCAGAAGGCCCAGCAGGACGCATTGATCGGCCAGGGTTCGATCTTCGACCTCGGCCTCGCTGATGCCGCCGGTGGGATCGGGTCGGCCCAGGCCGCCGGAGCGGTTGCCTCGCCGAGTCACGTCTCGATCCCGGCGGGCGAATTCGAGCGGTCGGAGTTGCTGGCGCTCGAGAAGGAGTCGATCGGGTTGTTCATCTCCGCCCATCCGCTCAAGGAGGTCGGCGCCGCGCTCCGAGCCGCGGCCGACTGCTCGCTGTCCGAACTGGACGGCCGCCGCGATGGTGACTGGATCACGATCGGCGGCATGATCACGCAGGCCAAGCGGATCAAGACCAAGAAGGGCGACTGGATGATGTTCGCCACGCTCGACGATCTCGAGGCGACGGTCGAGGTGATCGTCTTCGGCAAGGCGCTGGACGCCTGCGGCGAGGCGCTGGCCACGGACTCGATCGTCTTGGTCCGTGGCCGTGTGGATCACCGGGACCGGGAGAAGACCAGCATCGTCGCCCAGCAGATCGACAAGTTCGAGCCGACCGAGGAGCAGGTCCGCAAGGCGGACGAGGAGGCGGCCAAACCGGTACTGGCCGCCGCCGCGCTCCGGCTCCACCTCGATGCCACCGCCCTGCCTGCGCGGGTGCTCGGCGAGCTGAAAGACGTCCTCGGGGGCTTCCCCGGCGATGCCGACGTGGTGATCGAGCTGACGACCAGTACCGGCCGGCGCCGACTCAGGCTGGGGGCGGAGTTCCGCGTCGCCCGCACGGCTGGTCTGCACGCCGAGCTCGACGACCTGCTCGGGCCCGCGATGCTCTCGCCGAACGGTGCCGGGGAGGAGACCGACGGCGATCAGCCGGACGCGGGCGAGTTGGACCCGGACCAGTCCGATCAAGGACAGCCAGAGGACCGCGCGCAGGTCGGGGCGGTCGGCGCGGCCGGCTGAGCTGCGCAACGATCTAGGACGATCTAGGACCATCTAGGACGAGCTAGGACGAGCTAGGACGACCGCTCGGGCAGCCAGGGCTCGTGCCAATGGCCGAACCCGGCCAACACGCGGTCGGCCTGGCTCGGCCCCCACGTCCCCGGCTCATAGCTGTGTGTCGGCGGAGGGGAGTCCAGTAGCGGCTGGAGGATGCGCCAGGACTCCTCGACCGAGTCCTGGCGGGTGAAGTGCGTGCTGTCGCCGATCAGTGCCGCATGGAGCAGGACCTCATATGGCGTCGCGCCCTCGCCTCCCTCGGCGGCGAACTCCATGTTCAAGTCGATCTCGGCCGGCCCGCTCTTGTCGGCGCGCTGCGCGTCCAGCACCATCCGGATACCCGTGCCCGGATCGATCCGGAACACGACATGATCCGGCTGCGGGCTCCGGTGGCTGGGGTTGACGAAGTGGACCTTCGGCGGATGCTTGAACACCAGCCGCAACTCGGTCTGCCGGACCGGGAGTTGCTTGCCCGCACGGACGAAGAACGGAACGCCGGACCAGCGCCAGTTGTCGACCTCGAGCCTGAGCGCCACGAACGTCTCGGTATCGGAGTCCGGGGCGACGCCGGAGATCTCGCGATACCCGGCGTACTGCCCGCGGACGAGATGTTCCGGCTTGGCATCGGGCATCGCCTTGAACACGGCGAGCTTCCCGTCCTTGAGCGTCTCCGGGTCTCCGCCCGCCGGGGCCTCCATCGCCGCGGTGGCCAGCAGCTGCAGCAGGTGGTTGACCACCACGTCCCGCAGGGCTCCGACCGGATCGTAGAAGTGCCCTCGATCCTCCACGCCGAAGTTCTCGGCCATCGTGATCTGGACGCTGGCCAGGTAATTTCGATTCCAGACCGGCTCGAGCATCGTGTTGGCGAACCGCAGGTAGAGGATCTCCTCTAGCCCCATCTTGCCGAGGAAATGGTCGATCCGGTAGATCTGGGACTCGTCGATCAAGGCGTGCAGATCGGAGGCGAGCGTGATGGCCGACGGGAGGTCGTGGCCAAACGGCTTCTCGACCACCACCCGCTGACCGCTCTTGACCAAGCCGGCCTTGGCCAGGCCGGCCGTCACCGTTGAGAACAGGGACGGCGGGACCTCGAGATAGAAGGTCGGGTTGTGGTTCTTGCCCAGCGCCCGCTTGACGCGCTTGTACGTCTCGGGCTGGCTGAAGTCGCCGCTCACGTAGGCCAGCCGCTTGGCGAACCGATCGAAGACGTCGTCCTCGATCGACTCTCCGCTCGCCTTGATCGCCGCGCGAGCGTGCTCGCGGAGCTGATCCACCGTCCAGGCGTCGACTGCGACTCCGATCACCGGAACGTCCAGGAGGCGCCGCCGCTCCAGCCGGTACAGCGAGCGGAACGTCATCTTCTTGGCGAGATCGCCGGTGATGCCGAAGATGACGAGCGCGTCGGCCGGCCCGGGGGACGGTTTCATCGATGCTGCCGCCGCTGCGCGCGCCGGCGCGACGCCTGCCCGCGGCGGCGAAGCTTGACGCAGAGGGTGACCTCCTCCTTGGTCGGACCCTGACGCTCGGGCCCGGGCGTCTCCAGCACGCAGGGGAGCGTGTCGAACCGCGGCTCGGAGAGGAAGACGGCACACCCCTTCTCGCCCAGCTCGCCCTCGCCGACGTTGGCGTGACGATCTCGGTTGGAGCCGAGCGGAGTGGCCGAGTCGTTCAGGTGCAGCGACCGCAATCGACCCTGGCCGACGATCCGGTCAAACTCGTCGAGCGCCCCGCTCAACCCGCTCGCCGTTCTGACGTCATAACCGGAGGCGAGCAGGTGACACGAATCGAGGCAGACGCCGAGGCGATCCCCACCGCCGGCGGCGTCCAGCAGCGCGGCCAGCTCGTCGAACGAGCGTCCCAGCGTGCCGCCGGTGCCCGCGGTGTTCTCCAGATGCAGCTCGCACCCCTCCGTCTCCTCCAGCGACTCGCGGATCACCTTGCCGGCCCGGGTGATCGCCTTGCTCACGTCACCGGTCTTGGCCGAGCCCGGATGCAGGACCACGCCGGCGGCGCCGATCCCGCGCCCGACCCGCAGCGACTGCGTCAGCGACGTGCGCGACTTGGCGCGCAGATCGGCCTCCTCGGAGGCGCAGTTGAGCAGGTAAACGGCGTGGATCAGCGTCGCCTCGATCGGCGTCGGATCGACGGCCGCGCGGAAGGCGGCGTAGTTCTCCTCGACATAGGCGGTCGGCCGCCACATCCGCGGCGACTGGTTGAAGATCTGGATCGCCTGGCAGCCGCGCTCGAGTCCGCGCTCGACGGCGCGATCGAGGCCGCCCGCCTGCGAGACGTGGGCGCCGATTAGCATGGCATCTGGTCATTCATGCGCGTTCGCTTCGCTCCATCGCCCACTGGGCTCCTCCATATCGGCGGCGCCCGCACTGCGCTTTACAACTGGCTACAGGCCCGGGGCCAGGCCCATCGCGCCGGGGGGGAGCCCGGCACGCTCGTACTGCGGATCGAAGATACCGACCGGGAGCGCTCGACGCCCGAGAACGTCGAGCAGATCCTCGACGCCCTGCGGTGGTTGAACCTCGACTGGGACGAGGGCCCGATTTTTCAGTCTCAGCGCGCCGAGCGGCACGCGGAGGCGCTCGCGGGCCTGCTGCAAGGTGGCCACGCCTACCACAGCAGCGCCACGGCCGAGGACGTCAAGGCCTACAAGCAGCGCCACGGCGCCGATCGCGGCTTTCGCGGCGAGGCCGAGGCGTCGGGGGCGGTGCGACTTCGCGTCCCGGACTCCGGCGAGACCGGCTTCGAGGATGTGATCCGGGGGCGGATCAGCTTCCCCAACGTGAACCTCGACGACCCGGTGATCGCCCGAGCCGACGGTTCCGTGCTCTACAACTTCGCGGTCGCCGTCGACGACCTCGACGCCGAGATCAGCGATGTGATCCGCGGCGAGGACCACATCTCAAACACCCCGCGCCAGCTGCTCGTGCTCCACGCGCTCGGCGCGCAGCCGCCGCGCTACGCGCACCTGCCGCTGCTGCACGGACCCGACGGCAAGAAGCTGTCAAAGCGCCACGGCGCGGCTTCGGTGCAGGAGCTGCGTGACGCGGGCTACCTGCCCGAAGCCGTCGATAACTACATCGCCCTGCTGGGCGCGGGTTTCGCCGCCGATGAGGAGCACTTCAGCCTCGACGAGCTCGCCGAGCGCTTCCGGCTCGAGCGCGTCTCCAAGAATCCGGCGGTGTTCGACGAACGCAAGCTCCGGCACATGAACGGACGTCACCTGCGTCAACTCGGGACCGACGAGCTGACCCGCCGGCTGGAGCAGTACACGGGCCGCGAAGGGTTGCGCGACGCCGTCGAGATCGCCTCCGACAAGATTCAGACAATGGCCGACTTCTGGCCGTTGGCGGGCTTCCTCTTTGACGGTCCGACCGACGATCCGGCTGCCTTCGCCAAGGTCCTCGGGCGCGAGGGGGCGCTGGAGCGCTTACAGGCGGCCCGTGACGCGCTGGCCGCCACCGAGCCGTTCACCGTCGAAGGCGTAGAGGCCGCGTTGCGGGGGCTGGTCGACCAGCTGAACTGCAAACCGGCCGAGGTGTTTCAACCGGTTCGCGTGGCGATCGCCGGGACGACCGTCTCGCCGGGTATCTTCGAGAGCGTCGCGCTGCTTGGCCGGGACGAAACGCTGGCCCGTATCGACGCGGCCTTAGCACGAGGAAATCGTCCAGAAACTAAACCGCACTAGTACATCTGCCGATAGTCCTGGTGGCGGGGATAGCTTGTTCGAGACAAGTCTCCGGCCGATCCTCAAACTTCCAGGGTGAGCCAACTCAGTGGCCCGGACCGCCGCTATAGACACGATTCCCACCGACCCATACGCAGCGCGCGAGCGCCATCACAACGAAGGCCACGGACGACGCCTGACCGCTGCGTTCGAGGCGCTGGAGGCCTTCCCGGTCATGGTCGAATCGCGCAATCGAGTCATGCGTCTGTTCGAATCGGGCGAACCCGCCACCGCCGACGTCGTCGGCGCCGTTGAGGCAGACGTCGCGCTCGCCGTCGCCGTGCTGCGATTGGCCAATCAGGTCGACGGACGCTTCCACGGCAAGGTCGAGAGCGCGGTCAAGGGCGTCGAGGTGCTCTCGGCCCGCACCGTGCAGGCGATCGTCAGCCGGGCGCGCACGTTTGACTTCTTCGAGCGAACCGCGGTGTGGCAGGGGATTCCCGAGCGCTTCCGGCTGCACGCCGTGGCCACTCAGCGTGCCGGCGACCGGCTGGCCCGCGAGATCGGCTACGAGTTCCGGGATCGGCTGATGGTCACCGCGTTGCTGCACGACATCGGCAAGTTGGTGCTGGTTCATGCCTATCCCGGCTATCCCCGCCAGGTCCATGGTGATGCCCGGACCCCGGAGGAGCGCCTCCAGCGCGAGCGCCGCGAGCTCGGCGTCGATCATGCCCTGGTCGGCGGCGTCCTGGCTCGGCGCTGGGGCTTGCCCAAGTCCATCGCCAGCGTGATCGAGCGACATCACGCCGACGATTGCGAGGGCGAAGCGGCGCTTGTGCGCTTGGCCGACATGCTCGCCCACTACGTCTTCGGTGGCACGATCAATCCGACGGAGCTGCTTGCGGCGGCTCGAGTGGTCGGCGTGAAGCCGGCCGAGTTGCGCACCGTGATGTACGACCTGCCGCTGCCGACCGCCGGCAACCGTCCCCGTCAGATCGACCCGTGTCCGATGTCGGCGCGCGAGGTCGAGGTACTCCGCCGCCTGGCCAAGGGAATGGTCTACAAGCAGATCGCCGGCGAGCTCGGACTCTCCACCAGCACGGTGCGCACGCACCTCCACAACGTCTACGGCAAGCTCGGGGCGATGGACCGTGCCCAGGCAGTGCTGATCGCCACCGAGCGCGGTTGGATCTGATCCAATCGCCCCAGCGGCCCGATTGACCTAGATCCAGTCCATCATTGGGGACGAGATCTGGCTAGGATCGGTCGGGCAAGATGATCTCGATCACCACGAAGTCGCCGTATGCCGTGAGGGCGTTGGTAGAGCTGCACCGACGGGGTGATTCGAGCCCGGTCCCGATCGCCGAGCTGGCCCGCCGGGGGGATATCCCCGTCCAGTTCCTGGAGCAGCTGTTCGCCTCGCTGCGCCGAGCCGGCCTCCTGCGCTCGCAGCGCGGCGTCAAGGGCGGCTACAGCTTCGCGCGGCCATCGACCGGGGTCACCGTGCTCGAGGTCGTCGAGCTGCTCGACGGCCCGGTGGGTCAGGGGTCGACCGGGGTCTTCGCCGACGCGGCCAGAGCCGCGCGCCTGGTCCTCGCAGCCTCCACGATTGCGGAGCTCGCCGAGGCCGAATCGCGCGCCGCCGGCGCGGGGATGTACCAGATCTAGTCCCCATGATCGCCCTCGCCAGCGGTCCCCGGCGGGGTCAGGTCGCGCCTCGGATGTGGCAAGGTAGTCCGGTAATGGGCCGAATCCCTACCAACATTGCCGAGCATGTCGGCCGCACGCCGATCCTGCAGTTGGCCAGGATGGCGCCCGACCTGGAGGTCGAGCTGTTCGCCAAGCTCGAGGCGTTCAACCCGGGCGGCAGCGTCAAGGACCGGATCGGGGTGGCGATGATCGAGGCCGCGGAGCTCGAGGGACGGATCGAGCCCGGACGAAGCACGATCGTCGAGGCGACCAGCGGCAACACCGGGATCGCGCTGGCGTTCGTATGTGCGGCCAAGGGCTACGACCTGGTCCTCACGCTGCCCCAGGGAATGAGCCGAGAACGCGAGGGCCTGCTTCGCCTGTATGGAGCTCGCGTCGAGGTCACCGAATCGCTTGGCGGCATGAACGAGGCGGTCGCGGCGGCCCGGGCGCTCGCTTCGCGCGAGGACGTGTTCCTCCCGGACCAGTTCTCCAATCCGTCCAACCCGGAGGCGCACCGGCGCGCAACCGCGCCCGAGTTGTGGGAGGCACTGGACGGCAGGATCGACGTGTTCGTCGCCGGAGTCGGCACCGGCGGGACGATCACCGGCGTGGGGGAGTTCCTCAAGGAGCGAAACCCGGCCTGCCGGGTCGTCGCGGTGGAGCCGCGCTCATCGGCCGTGCTGTCCGGAGGCGCCCCGGGGCCTCACAAGATCCAAGGCATCGGCGCCGGGTTCGTCCCCGCCGTACTCAACCGTGAGGTGATCGACGAGGTGATCCCGGTTTCCGACGAGGACGCGATCGATACCGCCCGCCTGCTGGCGCGGCGGGAGGGCGTGCTGGCTGGGATCTCCTGCGGGGCGGCCGTGTGGGCGGCCCTTCAGGTGGCCACCCGGCCCGAGTCGCGGGGTGCGCGGATCGCCACGATCCTCCCCGACTCCGGCGAGCGCTACGTATCGACTCCGTTCTTCGCCCCGTAGCGGCCGGGGTTTGCGCCTCGGTACGCTTTGCTGATGGTCGGCTTGCGGCTCGCGGCCCGCACGGTAGCGGAGATCAGGCGGGACGTTTCCGCCGCGCACAGCCGCGATCCCGCGGCTCGTGGTGTCAGTCCCTTGGAGATCCTCGCCACGTGGGCCGGCGTGCAGGCCCTGCTCGCCCACCGGGTGGCCCATGCCCTGTTCGGAGTCGGCGTGCCGGTGCTCCCGCGGGCCATCGCGGCGATCGCCCGGACCGTCACCGGCATCGAGATTCATCCCGGGGCGAGGATCGGCGATGGGCTGTTCATCGACCACGGGATGGGCGTGGTGATCGGCGAGACCGCGGAGATCGGATCGGACGTGACGATGTACCAGGGCGTCACGCTCGGCGGCACCGGCTTCGCGACCGGCAAGCGGCATCCGACCGTCCAGGACAACGTGACGATCGGCTCGGGCGCGAAGCTGCTGGGGCCGATCACGGTGGGTCATGGCTCGAAGATCGGAGCCAACACCGTGGTGATCCACGACGTCCCGCCGAACTCCACGGTTGTGGGGAATCCCGGCCATCCGGTGCGCGTCGAGGGCCGGCGGCCGGAGGGTCCGGACGCCGATTGGGTGCACCTCCCAGACCCGATCGCCGACGCGATCAAGGGCCTGGCCAGCCGGATCTCCGTGCTGGAGCGCGCGCTCAGCGAACGGTCAGACCAGACCGGCGCCACGGTTCGACCGCTGCGCCGGGGTGCCGAGCCCGACGCGGACTCCGACTGGGAGCCCAACCCGGCGGTAGGACCGAATCCAGCCGGGGGTTAGTTGGCGCCGGCCCGCGGTAGGACCTAATCCAGCCGGGGGTTAGTTGGCGCCCGGCCGGTGCTGGGTGACGACGGGACGCGGCGGATCCGGGACCTCGTCCGCGGTGAAGTTGCGCGTCGCTCTGACCAGGTACAGCGGGCGTCCCTTGACCTCGTCGTAGATCCGGCCGACGTACTCGCCGATGATCCCGATCGAGATCAGCTGAATGCCTCCAAGCAGCAGCACGGTGATCGTGATGGCGCCAAACCCGGGCAGGTAGGACCCGAGGATCCGGAGGACGATCACTACCGGAATCGCCACGAACGCCAGCGTCGAGAACAGGAATCCGAGCAGCGTCGCCAGCTGCAACGGTCGGTGAGAGAACGACGAGATCGCATCGAGCGAGAAGCGCAGCATCTTTCCGACCGTGTACTTGGTCTCGCCCGCGTAGCGCGGGTCCCGGCGATAGGGGACGGCGGCCTGGGTGTAGCCGACCCACACCGTCATCCCGCGGAGGAAGCGGTTGCGCTCGCGCATCGAAAGGAGCGCCTGGAGCGCGCGCCGGTCGAGCAGGCGGAAGTCACCGGAGTTGTGGTCAAGCTCGACCTGCGCGAGCTTGTCGAACAGCGAATAGAACCACCGGGCGGTGGCCAGCTTGAAGCGCGATTCCCCGTCGCGCTGCTCGCGGACCGCATACACCACGTCGCAGCCCGCGCGCCAGTGGTCGAGCATGCGGAGGATCAGCTCGGGTGGATCCTGGAGATCGGCGTCGAGCATCACCACGGCGTCGCCGTTGGCGTGATCGAGGCCGGCGGTGAGCGCCGTCTGATGCCCGAAGTTACGGGAGAGGAAAACGAGGTGGACTCGGGGATCGCTCGCGGCCAGGGCTTCCATTGCCGCCGGGCAGCCGTCGGTGGATCCATCGTCCACGAGCACGAGCTCGAACTCGATCCCGTCCAGGGCGCTGCACACGCGCGCGTAGAACTCGTCGATCAGCGCCTCTTCGTTGTAGACCGGCGCCACGACGCTGAGCAGCCCAAGCGCCCGGGGGCCGGTTTCGTTGCTGGCCGGGACGCTCACGGGTTCCATAGTACGGAGCGACCGGCTCTACAACCCCAGCAGCGAGCTGCCGTGTGGGACATAACCGAGCAGTTGAATGCCCAGAACCACGCCGGTGATCACCGTGCCCGCCCGCCACAGCCGCCGATCGGAGCACAACGCGACCATCGGCAGCAGCCACGCCACATACCACGGCAGCATCGAACTGGCGGAGACGATCATCGCCAGCGTGGCCCAGCCGGCGCCATCGATCCAGTCCATCGCCCCGATCGCGACGCGCCACAGCAGCCACAGGCAGACGCAGATGAACACCAAGCCAAGTACCAGGCCGATCACGTGCCCGATCTCACCCAGTCCCAGGCGAGTCGAGATGAAGCCCGGGATGCTGTGCCAATCGCCCGCGTTCTGAGTTGTCCGCAGCGTCCCCGGAAGGTGTAGCGGCCCGGTCCCAAAAGCCAGCGCTCCGGCTACGGCAATCAGCGCGAGCGCCGCGCCGGCGCCGATCAGGAAATCCTTACGCCGCCGCCGAGCTCCGAGACCGATCTCCGAGACGATCGCGAACGGCAGGAACAGGCCCGCGGTCAGCTTGATCCCGGTCGCCACTGCGAACATCGCCCCGCCGGCTCGCTCCTTGTGTTGCAGCATGGCGTACACGCCCGCGCAGACCGCGGCCAGCATCAGCAGGTCGTTGTGCCCCCCGCCCACGCCGTAGACCACGACAAGCGGGTTGAGTCCGACCACGGCGACCGCCTTGACCGGGTCGAGGCCACGCAAGCGCGAGGCGTTCCAGATCAGCGCCACGCAGACGATGCTGGCGATCGCCGCCAGCGCCTTGTACGCGAGGGCGCTGGCCGCGATCGACAGCGGGGCGAGCACGTAGCTGAGCAGCGTGAACAGCGGTCCGTAGGCGGTCGGCGTGCCGATCCATTTCGCCCCGATGAACGAGTACACCGGGTCGAGCGAGATCACGCTGGGCCCGTGCAGGTACGGGTTTGCGCCGTCCAGCGCCCACATCCTCGCGTAGGCCTGATAACTGAAGACGTCGGTCGAGAGCAACGGCGGCGCAAGCAGAATCAGGGCGTTGAGGGCGGCGATCGTCATCAGCACCGACCGGCCCGAGAGGCGATCGGCGAAGCGCACGGCGATCACGTAGCACCCGAACATCGCGACCATCACCGAGATCAGGCCGCCCGCGCCGAGATCGATGCCGGTGCTGCCGAACGGACCGGCGAGCCAGCTCGGCAGGCCGAGACGGACCGACTCGGGCAGGAGCGAATTGGTATGCGCGGCCGAGATCGAGATCACGAAAACGGTGAGCAGCAGCCCACTGAGGCCGAGCATGCCAAGGCGCGCCTCGGTCGAGGCGCGTCGGGCACGGAGCGCACGGGTTCTGAGTTCGAACGCGCCGCTCCGCGACGTGGCGCCGAGCGGAGTGTGGACGCTCATTGCCAACAGGATGCCCGCGGGGCGGTCGGCTGCTGTGTTGACACCATTGCGATTACGTTAGGGAGGCCATCGGCGAAATGCCGGTTCTGTCAGCGGCCGGACGTAGCCTGCTGGAGCGCGATCCGAGCGCTGCGTCGCAATCGCGGTACGAGCCACATTGCCTCGATCGCGATCCGAGACGACATTTTGCTAGATCCCGCGGTCCGATCGCTGAAAACGATCGGCACCTCAACAACGGTGAACCCTGCCAGCAGCGCCCGGTAGGTCACCTCGATCTGGAAAACGTAGCCCTCGGCGCGGACGCTCTGCAGGTCAATCGCCTCCAGCACCTCCCGGCGGATGCATTTGAAGCCGCCCGTCAGATCGCGGATCTGGACCCGCAAGATCAGCCTGGCGTAAATGCCGCCGCCCCGACTGACCAGCCGGCGCAGCAGGCCCCAGTTGCGCACCCCGCCGCCCGGCACGTACCGCGACCCGAGGACCAGGTCCGCATGCTCGGCGGTGGCGAGCAGCTCGCCCAGATAGCTCGGATCGTGAGAGAAGTCGGCGTCCATCTCGATCACCAGCTCGGCCCCGCCCGACAACGCGCGCGCGAAGCCGTCGAGATACGCGTGCCCGAGGCCGTTCTTGGCCCCGCGGTGGAGCACCGCCACCGTGTCGAGCTCGCCCGCCAGCATGTCGGCGATCGCCCCCGTTCCGTCCGGGGAGCTGTCGTCGACGACCAGGATGCGGTGCTCTCCGGGCACGATTCGTTGCAACTCGGCCGCGGTGGCGCGGACGATCCGCTCCACGTTCGGCGCTTCGTTGTACGTGGGGATCACCACCCATACCCGAGCTTGCATGGGCTCGGAGGGTAGTGGGAGGGGCGGGCACACGGGGTATGTGTCCAGCCGGAACGAGGCATCGGCCGGGCGTGCGCCGACGGCGGCGCTCGGCGCGCAACATCTTGACGAGTGACGCGCCATCATTGACGGGGGACAGCCTCCGATGGATGACCGAGCCACCGCACTCAGCAGCCGGCCCGGGCGGCCCTCCGGAGGGGGCACGCCGAAGCCCGGTGCGCGCCGGAGCAACTTGCCGCAGCACCGCCGCCGGCGGGCCATCGCGGCCACGGCGGCACTGGCGTTGCTGGCGCTGGTGTCGGGGATGGTGATCGGCGCGGGCGGCACGACGGCCCACCATCCTCAGGCCGGCATGGGGTCGTCCGGGTTCTTCGCACGGATCCGCACGCTGGCCGGCAGCGGTGCCGGATCGTTCGTGATCGCCGAGCAGAAGGCGGAACGCGGCGCGATCGACAAGACCTTGTCCTACACGCCCTGGGTGCGGGTCGCCGGCGCGCAGCACAAGGAGATCGCGTTGACCTTCGACGACGGCCCCGGGCCCTTCACGCCGGCGATCCTTTCCGTCCTCGAGCGCGAGCACGCACCGGCGACCTTCTTCGAGGTGGGGATCGAGGAGCGCTACTTCAGCGCCTCGACCACCCGGATCGTCGCGGACGGCTTTCCGATCGGCGACCACACGGAGGGACACGTGGCGATGTCCCACCAATCCCGGAAGGACCAGCTATCCCAGTTACTGGCCGAGACCGCGCAGATCGGCAACTTCGGCGCGCCCTTTCCCCGCCTCTTCCGACCCCCGTTCGGATTGTGGAACCGGACCACGCTCTCGCTCCTGCACAAGTACAGGATGCTGATGGTCCTGTGGACGGTCGACACGAGCGACTACCGCAAGCCGGGCGTTTCGGCGATCGTCAAGTCGGCCGTCTCCGGCGCCCGCCCGGGCGCGATCATCCTGCTCCACGACGCCGGCGGCGACCGCAGCGAGACCGTGGCCGCGCTGCCGCAGATCATCAAGAAGCTGCGGGCGCGGGGGTATCGGTTGGTCACGATCCCCAGGCTCCTGCTCGACAACCCGGCGCCCCACGATCAGGACATCTCGGCGGTCATCGGTTTCGGGGGCTGAGGACGAGCGCGGGACGGCCTTGCGCGGCGGCTGTGCGGCGGTGGCGGTGCGTCGGCGGCTTGGCGGCGGCTGTGCGGCGGTGGCTTGGTGGCGGCGGCTTGGCGGCGGGCTGTGCGGCGGTGGCTTGGTGGCGGCGGCTTGGCGGCGGCTGTGCGGCGGTGGCTTGGTGGCGGCGGCTTGGCGGCGGCTGTGCGGCGGTGGCGGTGCGCCGGCGGCTCGGGGCGTGGCAGCGCGTCCGGGTGCGTGTCGGGCGTGGGATGTGCGGTCGGAATTTGACGAACGACCGCAATGAGGAGGGGTGGGACATCGCCTCGCGGGGGCGTGCTACATAACCCGCACATAGTGCGGGTTATCAAGCGCACCCTCCAGTGCTGGCGAGGGTTGCGGCCACGTCCGATTGTGACGTTCGGCCCCCGCCGCGCCAAACGGCGGCCCGTGCCATCGGCTCTAGCGGCGCACGTAGGCGACGCGGTTCCAGCTCGGCTCGGGCGCGAGCTCGATCGGCTCGCCGCCACGGTCGGGCTGGATGTAGATGAACGCGCTGGCGTCCTCGTCGAAGAGGACGTCGAGCTCGCCCTCCTTGACCCGCTGGTCGAGCCAGGCGCTGCGGAAGATCAGGCGGCGCATCCAGTGCACGAGCGATCGATCAGACGGGCCCACCAGCTCCGGCCAGCAGTCGTTGACGTGCTCACCGAGGGCGGAGGCCGGATCGGTCACCTCGCCGTTGACGACGAGATTGATCAGGTCCTCGGCCTCGTCTTCCTCCACGGCGGTACCGATGAAGCCAAGCCGGCGAGCCGCCTGCTCGCAGCGCTCGCGGAAATCGCGTTCGTTGAACGTGAACCGCAGCTCGCCGTATTCGAGCACGAAGTCCTCGCCGGAGCTGTAGTTCCCGCGTCGGTACATAGGCCGTCGGCATCATATTTGGGATTCCTCCCCCCACGCAGGGGCTGAACGCGATGTTGCAACTTCAGGGGGAGGATCTTCGCCGCAACAGGCTCTGGTGAGCATGGAGGCAACGGCGGCGACAATCCTAGTCGTAGAAGACCATCGCGGCACTCGAACCTTCCTCGCCGACAACCTCGCCGCGGACGGTTTCGAGATCCTCGCCGCCGATTCCGCGGGCGAGGCCCAGCGCCTGCTGGAGGAGAAGTTCCCCGACCTGGCGATCGTCGACCTCGGCCTTCCGGACGGAGACGGGCTCGATCTCCTCTCAGCGGTCCGGGACGGCGACCGCACCGCCGGGAGCACCGACCCCGACCTGCCGCTGATCGTGCTCTCAGGCCGCAACACGGAGCTCGACCGGCTCCGCGGCTTCCGTCGCGGTTGCGATGACTTCGTGAGCAAGCCGTTCAGCTACGCCGAATTGCACGCGCGGGTGGCGGCGCTGCTGCGACGCACGGGCGGGCGCCCCGGCGCGGGCAGGATTCGCGTCGGCCCGCTCGAGCTCGACACCACCTCTCGGCAGGTGTGGCTCGAGGGGAGCCCGGTGGCGCTCTCGAATAAGGAGTTCTCGCTCCTGCGGGCGCTGGCCAACGAGCCGACCCGGGTTTTCACCCGTGAAGAATTGCTCCGCGGGGTGTGGGGCTTTCAATCGCTCGGCACCACGAGGACGCTGGATTCGCACGCGGCGAGGCTGCGCAAGAAGCTGAACGCCACGGGCGCGAGGTTCGTCGTCAACGTCTGGGGCGTCGGCTACCGGCTCGTCGACGGGGGCGTCCGTCGATGAGCCCGATCGCTCTGGCCCTGTGGTGTGCGGTGACGGCGCCCGCCTTGCTGCTGGCGATGGTGGGTTGGCGCGTGCGATCGGACACCGACGAGGACATCGCCCATGCCTGTCATGAGCTGCGCGGCCCGATCACGGCGGCGCGGCTGGGGCTTCAGCTCGGTGCGCGGACCGGCGAGCTCTCCTCCGAGCAGCTGCGGGCGAT
Source organism: uncultured Solirubrobacterales bacterium (assembly GCA_963744755.1). Classification (GTDB taxonomy): domain Bacteria; phylum Actinomycetota; class Thermoleophilia; order Solirubrobacterales; family Solirubrobacteraceae; genus Palsa-465. The sequence continues at coordinate 158,824 of CAVUUS010000002.1, forward strand.
CGACCAGGAGCTCGGTCGCGCCGGGCTCGCGCTGGAGGACCTGGACCTCGCGCGCAGGCGAGCTCCGCGCCTGCCCAGCTTCGAGCCGGTCGATGTCGGAGCGCTGTTGCGCGACTCGGTGCAGGCTCTCCGGCCGGCGGCCCAGGAGCGCCAGGCCAGTCTGCGGCTGCTGCGTCGCGGGAACCCCGCCCATCCGGCGCTCGTCCGCGGCGACCGCCTGCGTCTGGCACAGGTCACCGGCAACCTGATCGCCAACGCGATCGAGCATGGGGGAGGCGCGATCGACGTCACCCAGGTCACCGAGCCCGAGCGGGTCAGGATCGAGGTGCAGGACGACGGCCCGGGTCTACAGGCTCCGTTGGACGAGCTGGGCCGCCGAGCCCGGCGGCGCGACTCCCGCCGTGGGCACGGCCTCACGATCGCCTCCGCAATCGTCTCCGAGCACCGCGGCCGGCTGAGCGCCGCCCCGTCGGAGCGCGGAGCGAGGCTCGTGCTGGAGCTGCCGCTGGCGCGGAGTGGAGGGGAGCCGGCGGAACCCGAGCTCGAGCCGAGTGCGTAGTCCCAGGCTCTGACTCTGCCCGGGCCTGGGCCTGGCCCTGGAGCGCGAGCGCCCCCTCGGGTGAGGCGTAGGGCAGCGAGGGTCCACGATCTCCCGCCGTCGCTCCCCGCCGTCGCTCCCCGCCGTCGCTCCCCGCCGTCGCTCCCCGCCGTCGCTCGCCGCAGGCACGTGCCGCGGACGGAACCGCGGCCCAACTGCAACGTAGCCCGGCAAATTCGCCAACTGCAAGTCGTCGTGCATTTCCGGCGCCGCGCTCTCGGGCCCGCTCGGGGGCGCTCTCGCCAGTCAGCGCGCGGGAAAGCGGGCGCTGGGGGTCGGCGGAACGGTCGGGTGGGGGAGACGGTGATAGTTAGGTTGCATTGTGGGACGGTGTGGGATAAAGTGGGCGATGCATGCGGAACCCGGGTGGCGGGGCTCCTCCCACCCAGCCACCCGGGTTCAGATTCGGTCAGGCGAATGAGAACCCTTGATCTTCCGCGGAACCTTCGAACACGCGCTCGACGCGAAGCACCGGCTGACGGTTCCCTCGAAGTTCCGCGCGGCGCTCGCCGATGGGTCGGTCCTGGCCGCATCGCCCGAGACGGCACCGGGCGAGCCGCGGTGCGTGTCGATCTGGACGGCCGAAGCCTACGAGAGCTTCACGGCCGCGACGCTCCAAGGCCTCAACCCCGCCGGACCGAAGGCCCGCGAGCTCAAGCGCTTCTTCTTCAACACCTCTTTCGACATGGAGCTCGACTCCGCTAACAGATTGATGATCCCAGCCGCCCTGATGCGCTACGCCAAGCTCGACAAAGAGGTCATCGTGACCGGCTCCGGCGAGTGCATCGAGGTCTGGGACCGCAAGACGTACGAGCGCTACAGCGAAGACGTCCTCACCCGTATCCCCGACATCACGGCAAGCCTTGGCGACACTACTTGACATGACCAGGACCCATATCCCGGTTCTCGCCGGTGAGCTGATCGATCTGATCGATCCGCAACCGGGCGAGACGGCGGTCGACTGCACCTTCGGCGGCGGCGGTCACGCGCGGTTGATCGCGGAGCGCATCGGGCCCGGCGGGATGCTGATCGGGATCGACCGCGACCCCATGGCCGAGGAGCGATTCGCCGAGCTCTCAGGCGAGGTTTCGTGCCGGACGCGGTTCATCCGGGCGGACTTCGTGAGCGGACTGCAGCAGCTGCTGCACGAACGGCAGCGCGCCGACCTGATCTATCTCGACCTCGGAATGTCCTCGATGCAGGTCGACGAGTGGAGCCGGGGCTTTTCCTACGCCTACGACGCGCCGCTCGACATGCGCATGGACCCGGAGCAGGAGCTGACCGCCTCCGAGATCGTCAACGAGTGGGAGGAACGGCGCCTGGCCCGCCTCCTGCGCGAGTACGGCGAGGAGCGCTACGCCTCCCAGATCGCGCGTTCGATCGTGCGCTCCCGGCGGCGGGAGCCTCTGCTCGGCACCCAGCAACTGGTCGACACGATCAAGTCCGCGGTGCCGATCCCCGCGCAGTTCGCCGGAGGCCACCCCGCCCGACGGACCTTCCAAGCGCTGCGGATCGCCGTCAACGATGAGCTCGCGCAGCTCGATGCGGCGCTTCCGGAGGCGTGGGAGCTGCTCCCCCCCGGCGGCCGGCTCGCCGCGATCTCGTTCCACTCGCTCGAGGACCGCCGGGTCAAGCGATTCCTGGCCGGCCTCGCCACCGGCTGCGTCTGCCCCCCGGAGTTTCCCGTCTGCGTCTGCGGCAGACAGCCGGAGGCCGAACTCCTGGCGCGGCGTGCCGTCGCCCCGACGCCGGGCGAAGTGGCGACCAATCCGAGGTCCAAATCAGCGCACCTGCGCGCAGCTCGAAAGCTCGAGGTCACGACGACATGACGCCCGCTGCGATCACGCCCGCCGGCCGGAGCACTGCCAAGCGAGGCAGGCCCGCCACGATCACACCCCGGGCGGCTCCCAAAGCCCCCCGCCGAGTCTCCGGCCCGGCCTCAGGGCGATCGGCGGGGATCACCCTGCCGCGTCCCGGCCAGGGCGGAGGCATCGCCCTGCCGCGCCCCGGCCAGGGCGGAGGCATCGCGCTGCCGCGTCCGGGCCGTGGCGGGGTCGTCAACCCGCGCCCGCGCCCCACTCGCGGCGCCACACGCCAGCGGTCGCTGCCGCTGCCACGCCGGCTCGCCAGGGCGATCCGGGCACTGCCGGACCATCCACTGCTCGATCGCGTCGTCCGCGGCCGCGCGTGGATCGCCGTGCTCGGCGTGATGCTGGCCGGGATCGTGGCGATGCAGATCGAGGTCCTCAAGCTGGGCGCGAGCATCGGGCGCTCCCTGCAGCAGGGCTCCACGTTGCAGAACCGCAACGAGCAGCTCCGGGCCAGCGTCGCCGGACTCGCCGATGATCAGCGGATCGAGAAGTTGGCCGCGACGATGGGCATGGTCATGCCGGCGCCCGACGGCGTGGGATTCGTCTCGGCTCGGCCCGGGATGGTGCAGAAGGCGATCGCCAACATCCATCAGCCGAACACGCAGGCCTTCCTGGCGCTGTCCGCCGCAGGCGGCGCGCTCCCCGCCGCGACCGGCGCCACGGGTACAACGCTGGGCGCGCTCCCCGGCGCCGGCACCACCGGGACCACGGGCGCCGGCACCACCGGGACCACGGCCGCCGGGACCACAGGCGCCGGAACCACCGGGACCACGACCTCCACCGGGACCCCGGCGGCAGGCACCCCGGTGGCGACGGGGACCGCGGGCGTGACATCACCAGCGGCCACGACGACGCAGACCACGGGCTCGAGCGGTTCCTCGCCGGCCTCGCCGGCCACCGCCTCGACCACCCAGCCGGCAACTCCTCAGACGACGTCCTCCTCACCGGTCGCGTCCGGTGTCGGCGGTGGGGCGGCGCTCGCCCCCAGCCAGTCCCCCTCGCCGACCGCGGGCACCGGCGGAGCCGGAGTGCCGGCGGCGGGTTAGGCACTGGACATGGCCTCGATCGATCGCCGGATCGGCATCATCTTCCTGGCCTTTCTCGTCCTGCTCGGAGCGGCCGTAGCCCGGGCGACGTATCTGGGGGCCGTGCGGGCGGGAACGCTGCAGCGGGCGGCTCAGATCCAGCAGGTCACCACCGTCACGCTGCCCGCCGAGCGAGGAGCGATCACCGACCGCAACGGTGCCGAGCTGGCGATCAGCCAGGCGGCCGACGACGTGGCGGCCGACCCGTATCTGATCAAGGATCCGGTCAGCGTCGCCAAGGCGCTGTCACCGCTGTTGGGCAAGCCAACGTTGACGCTGCTGGCGCGGCTGACCAAGCCGCGCACCGGCTTCGTCTATCTCGCGCACCAACTCCCGGCCTCGCGCGCCAGCGCGATCCGCAACCTGAAGATCGATGGCAAGCCGATCGATGGCCTGACGATGATCCCCCAGGTGGCGCGAAAATATCCGCGGTCGTGGGCGGCCTCGCAGGTGATCGGGGACATCGACTGGGGTGTCCGGGGACCGCACGGCATCAGCGGAATCGAATACCGCTACAACAGCGTCCTGAGCGGTCGCAGCGGCGTTCGCAAGATCGTCAACGACGCGATCGGGCAGCCGATCTCGATCGACAACGTCAAGCCGACGATGCCCGGCAAGACGATCAAACTGACGCTCGACGCGGCGCTGCAGGATGAGGTGGAGCAGGTTCTGGCCGGAGTCGGGGCGCAGTACTCGCCGAAGGGGGCAACCGCGATCATCATGAACCCGAACACGGGGGCGATCCTCGCGCTGGCCAACTGGCCGCGGATCAACGCCAACGATCCGAACGGCGCCCCGACCTACGCCACCCAGGATCGCGCCGTGTCGTTCAACTACGAACCCGGCTCGACGTTCAAGGCGTTCACGGTGGCGGGCGCGATTCAGGACGGCCTGGTCGATCCCACCACTCCATTCAACGTCCCGCCGGTCCTGCAAGTCGCCGATCGACAGATCCACGACGCCGAGCCCCACGGCTACGAGACGCTGTCGGTGGCCAACATCCTCAAGGTCTCGAGCAACATCGGGGCGGACCTGATCGGCATGAAGCTCGGCTCCTCGCGCTTCAACTCCTGGGTGCACCGGTTCGGCTTCGGCTCGAAAACCCACGTCGACCTTCCGGGCGAGGACGGCGGGATCATCCTGCCGTTGTCGAAGTACTCGGGTTCGACGATGGGCAACCTCCCGTTCGGCCAAGGCGAGTCGGTGACGCCGATCCAGATCGCCGCGGCGTACTCCGCGATCGCCAACGGCGGCATTCTCAGGCCGCCGCACATCGTCGGCGCGATCGGTGGCAAGCCGACAAAGCTTCCGGCCGGGCACCGAATCATCTCTACGACCACCGCGGCCGAGCTGCGCAGCATGCTGGTCGGCGTCTACGGCGAGGGCGGCACGGCGTCGGGGGCCGGGATCCCCGGCTACGACATGGCCGGCAAGACGGGTACCGCGAACATCGCGATCAACGGCCAGTACTCCAGCACCGAATTCGTCGCCTCCTTTATCGGGATGGTGCCGGCCAATCATCCCCAGCTGCTCGGGCTGGTCGTCGTCGACGAGCCAAAGGGCGCGATCTACGGCGGATCGGTCGCCGCCCCCGCCTTCCAGAAGATCGTCGGGTGGGCGGTGCCGTACCTCGGCCTCTCACCTCACTGAAGCGTCGCGGTGCGCCGGACGTAGCGGTGCGTCGGACGTAGGGGTGCGCCGGACGTAGGGGTGCGCCGGACGAGCGGCGCCGCGTCAGCGCGGGTTGAACTGGCTCCGGAGCGCGGCCAGACGGTCGTCCCATTGGCCGCCGACGTCGGCCATCCATGACATCGCCTCCGAGAGCGGGGCCGGCGTCACGCTGTAGCGGACCTCCCGGCCCTCGCGCTCTCGATCCAGCAACCCGGCGTCGGCGAGCGCGCTCAGATGCTTGACCACCGCCTGCCGGGAGATCGGCAGCTCGGCGGCGAGCTCGGTCGCGGTCGCCGCCGGCTGGCTAGCCAGCGCGGCCAGCAGCGAACGGCGGGTCGGATCCGAGAGCGCGCTGAAGACGGCTCCGGCCGGATCTGGGCTCGACATCAGCGGGAGGCCACCAGCGCCGGGCCGAACGACGGGCCGCCGATGCCGGGCAGGGGCATGCCGACCAAATCCAGCACGTCGAGCGGGCGCGTCTCGATCACGCGAATCCGGGCGGTCCGATCGCCGGCCGCTTCGACCGTCAGCTCCACCCGGGTGGCGGGCTCGCCGTCGCGCTCCCACCAGAACGCGAGCCGACCGGCGGCTCCGCCGGCTTCGGGCTCCCGGACTTCCTCCACCCAGCCGGTCTTGACCTCCTCGCGCCAGCGAAAGGTCGCGTCGCCGCCGGGACGCAGGTCCAGGATGACCTCGTCGGCCAGCCACTCGCCGGCCGTGACCGCCTCCCAGACTTCCTGGACGGAGGCGTCCAGGTGTAGTTCACGCTCGATCCTGTTCATATCGGTGGCTCCTCCACGGGTGAGGCGCAACCCAGCGGTTGCGAGTTTGCTATGGTCGGCCAAGTACGCAACTGATGAGTTGCACGTTATCAGACCTCCAGGAGGCCCCATGTCCGTTATCCCCATGGTCGTCGAGCAGACCGCTCGCGGCGAGCGCTCCTTCGATATCTACTCCCGGCTGCTGAACGATCGCGTGGTGTTCCTCGGGGGCCAGGTCGATGAGCCGATCGCCAACCTGATCGTCGCCCAACTTGTCCACCTCGAGTCCGACGACCCGGACAAGGACATCCATCTGTACATCAATTCGCCCGGCGGCTCGATCTACGCCGGCCTGGCCATCTACGACACGATGCAGTTCATCCGGCCCGACGTGCAGACGATCTGCTACGGGATCGCGATGTCGATGGGATCGCTTCTGCTGGCCGGCGGCGCGCCGGGCAAGCGCCTGGTCCTGCCCAACAGCCGGATCCTGATCCACCAGCCCTCGGGCGGGTTCGAGGGGCAGTCGAGCGACATCGAGATCCACGCGCGGGAGGTTCTGGCCCTGCGCGCACGGGTGGACGAGCTGTATGCGGCGCATACCAACCAGTCGGTCGAGCGCGTGCACGCGGACATGGAGCGCGACCGGTACTTCACGGGGGAGGAAGCGGTCGCCTACGGGCTCGCCGACAGGGTGATCCAGCGGCGAGACCTGGCCAAGCACGGCCGCGGCTTCGGGGACTGACGCGCGGCCGCGGCTTCGGGGACTGACGCGCGGCCGCGGCTTCGGGGACTGACGCGCGCTTCAAGGGACGGGGCGCCGCGCCGGCGGCCCGTCGTTGCAGAGCGCCGGGGTGAGCGCGGGCTGAGCGGAGCGCGGCGAAGCTCAGCCCGAGGCCCGCCGCCTGCCCGGGTACGCTCTAGCCCGATGCGGCTGGCCGACGTGATCCCTGCCACCCCGCCGTCCGCCCGGGACCTCGAGATCGCCGATCTCGCGTACGACAACCGTGCGGTCAAGCCGGGCACGCTGTTCTTCTGCGTCCCCGGCTTCACGCGGGATGGCCATGACTTCGCTCCGGAGGCGATCGCACGCGGCGCCGTGGCCCTCGTGGTGCAGCGCCCGCTGGGGTTGGGCGTGCCGGAGATCGAGGTCGAATCGGTCCGCGCGGCGATGGCGCCCGCGGCGGCGCGCTTCCACGGAGACCCGACCGCCCGCCTCCAGACCGTCGGCATCACCGGGACCAACGGCAAGACGACCACCGCGTTCCTGATCCGTTCGCTACTGGAGGCAGCCGGCCGGCGGACCGGGCTGCTCGGGACCGTCAAGAGCGTGATCGGCGGGATCGAGGACGAGGTCCAGCGCACGACTCCGGAGGCGATCGACCTGCAGCGGACGTTCGGCGAGATGCTTCAAGCCGGTGACGTGGCCTGCGCGATCGAGGTCTCCTCGCACGCGCTCGAGCTCCACCGGGCCGATGCGATCCACTTCGCCGCGGCGATCTTCACCAACCTGACCCAGGACCATCTCGACTTCCATCCGACGATGGAGGCCTACTTCACGGCCAAGCGCAGGCTGTTCACCGACCTGGATCCGGCGCTGTCGGTGGTCAACGTCGACGATCCCTACGGCGCGAGACTGGCCGCCGAACTGACCGGCCCCGCGACCTTCGCCCTCGACGCCCCCGCCACCTATCGGGCGAGTCACCTGACAACCGGTCTCACCGGTTCCACGTTCAGGGTCGCGACTCCGGAAGATGGGGAGATAGAGCTGAGCTCGCCGCTGCGCGGTCGCTTCAACGTCTACAACGTCCTCGCCGCGTTCGCCGTCGCCCGCGGGCTCGGCGTCTCCGCGGAAACGTGTCAGGCCGCCATCGCCACGGCCGAGCAGGTTCCCGGCCGGTTCGAGACGGTCGACGAAGGACAGCCGTTCGCCATCATCGTCGACTACGCCCACACGCCGGATTCGCTCGAGAACGTCCTGAAAGCGGCCAGACACCTGACCACATCCCGCGTTCACGTCGTGTTCGGCGCCGGCGGGGACCGGGACCGCGGCAAGCGTCCGCTGATGGGGGAGATCGCCACGCGCCTGGCCGACCGGGCGATCGTCACGTCGGACAACCCGCGCTCCGAGGACCCAGAGGCGATCATCGCGGAGATCCTCGCCGGCACGGGCGTGGGCCAGGCCGTAGAGCACGACGCCGACCGCCGGGAGGCGATCGCCCAGGCGATCTCCACTGCCGACCCCGGCGACGTCGTCGTGATCGCCGGCAAGGGTCACGAGCAGGGTCAGGAGTTCGCTGGAGGGCGGAAACTGCCGTTCGACGACGTGACCGTGGCGCGGGACATCCTCCGCGCTGCGTCCCTGAACGTCGGCGCTAGCGACCGATGAGGCGGTGGACTCCCACTCAGGTCGCGGCCGCGGCCGGCGCCCGCGTGATCTCAGCGCCGCCGGGATCACCGCCGCCGAACGCGGCGGGCGCACGCGTGATCTCGCCCCCGGAGGCGACCGTCGGCCCCGAGCGGGTGAGCATCGACTCGCGTGACGCCGGGCCGGGAACGCTTTTCGTCGGCCTGCCCGGCGCGAACGCGGACGGTGGCCGCTTCGCCCCGCAGGCGCTGGCCGCGGGAGCGTGGGGGATCCTGGTCGGCGAGGAGCATGCGCAGGCCGCTGCGCGGGCGCCCACCGGTGGGGCCCCCGCGGTCCTGCTGGCCGCCGAGGACCCCCTGAAAGCCCTCCAGCGCCTCGCCACGGCGTGGCGGCGTGAGCTCGGCGCGCAGGTGATCGGCGTGACCGGATCGACCGGCAAGACCTCGACCAAGGAGCTCCTCCGGGCGGTGATCGAACCGCAGCGTCGGACCGTCGCGTCGCGGGCCAACTTCAACACCGAGATCGGGCTCCCGCTCGAGATCCTGGCCTCGCCGGCGGGAACCGAGGTCCTCGTGCTCGAGATGGGGATGCGCGGCGCCGGCCAGATCGCCGAGCTGGCGGCGATCGCCGAGCCCGACGTGGGTGTGATCGTCAGCATCGGGCCGGTACATCTCGAGCTGCTGGGCTCGCTCGAGGCGATCGCGGCGACCAAGGCCGAGCTGATCGCCGCGCTCCCGCCCGATGGGACCGCCGTCGTGCCGGCCGGGGAGGCGCTGCTGGCGCCCCACCTGCGCATCGACGTGCGCACGCTCACCTTCGGCGACGGGGGGGAGGTCCGCATGAGGAGTCAGGACGGTGAGAACCTCGAAATCGACCTGGCCGGCGAGCCGATCTCCCTCGAGGTCTCCTTCCCGCAGGCTCACCTGCGCCGTAACCTGCTGGCCGCCGTGGCCGCCGCCTCGGCCGTCGGGGTGCGGGCGCGCGGGCGCGTGAATCTCGAGATCTCGGCGGGACGCGGTCGCCGGCTCGAGCTGGAATCGGGAATCACGCTGATCGACGACTCCTACAACGCAAATCCGATGTCGATGCGCGCCGCGCTCGACGAGCTGGTGGCGACCCCGGCCAGCCCCGCCGGGACTCGTCGCGTCGCCGTGCTCGGAGACATGCTCGAGCTCGGCCCCGACGAGCATCGCTTCCACGTCGAGATCGGCGAGTATGCGCGCGCGGTGGGCGTCGACCTGCTGATCACGGTCGGTCCGCTCGGGGCCTCGATCGCCGACGGCTTCCGACGCGGCGCCGCCACCCACCGCACAACCGATGCCGCGGAGGCGGCGGCGTTGATGGCGGAGGTGCTGGCGCCAGGGGACCTCGTGCTGATCAAGGCATCGCGGGGGGTCGGCCTCGAGCGGGTCTGCGAAGCCGTGAGCCGCGGGGTGCCCGTCTAATGGGGTCGCAATCCGGCCGCGTCCTGATCGCGGGCACCACGGCGCTGCTCATGTGCCTGTTCCTCAGCCCGAGGTTCATCGAGTTCCTCCGTGCGCGCGAGTTCGGCCAGAACATCCGCGAGGAGGGACCGAAGGGACATCAGTCCAAGGCCGGCACTCCGACGATGGGCGGGATCATCATCCTGCTCGCCTTCGCGATCCCCTACCTGGTGCTCTCGACCCGCGACTGGTCGTCGATCGGGGTATTCGGGACGGCGATCGCCTGCGCCCTGCTCGGTTTCGCCGACGACTACACCAAGATCGTCAAGCGGCGCTCGCTCGGCCTGCGGGCCAGGACGAAGCTGGCCGTGACGATCGTGATCTCGCTCGGCCTGTGGTGGGTGGCGACCCACAAGGCAGGGACCGGGGGCGGACTGGCACCGACTGTCCGCCTGCGCTTCGTAGATGTCACGATCGATCTCGGTCCGCTCTATCCGGTGTTCATCTACCTCGTGGTCGCAGGCACCACCAGCGCGGTCAACCTGACGGACGGGCTCGACGGACTCGCCGCCGGGTGCGCCGCGATCGTGCTGCTCGCCTACATCGGGATCACCTTCATCACCGGCCCGGGCGAGCACGACCTCGAGATGCTCGCCGCCTGCCTGGTCGGCGCCTGCGTGGGCTTTCTCTGGTTCAACAGCTTCCCCGCCAGCATCTTCATGGGAGACACGGGATCCCTGTTCCTGGGGGGAGCGATCGCCGGGCTTGCGGTGATGACCAAGACCGAGGTGCTGCTGATCCTGCTCGGCGGGATCTTCGTAGTCGAGGCGCTCTCGGTGCTGATCCAGGTGTTCTCGTTCCGGATGTTCCGCAAGCGGGTCTTCCTGATGGCCCCGATTCACCACCATTTCGAGCTCCTGGCCTGGTCGGAGACGAAGATCATCCTGCGCTTCTGGATCGTCGCGGCGGCCTGCGGGGCGATCGGCTTCACCGTGTACCAGATCAGCATCCGGGGCTGAACCGACGCTGGCGTTGAAGTCGTGAAGCCGCGTCCACCCCTGCCGCCCGGGCCATTTCTCGTGGTCGGTCTGGCGCGCTCGGGCATCGCCGCGGCCCTGGCGCTGCGCGCCCGCGGGGAGGAGGTGATCGGCTGCGATGCGGGCGCGGCGGATCGACCGGAACTTCAACAAGCGGCACGAAGGCTTTCCGCGGCCGGCGTCGAAGTTCATCTCGATGCGTCAGGCGACGCTTTTGCCGCCCGCGCCGGGACGCTCATCAAGAGCCCCGGCGTACCCCAGAACGCGCCAGCCGTGCTGGCGGCGCGGACGGCCGGCTTGCCGGTGTTGGGCGAGCTCGAGCTGGCCTGGCGAATGATCCCCAACGAGTTCATCGCGGTGACCGGAACGAACGGCAAGACGACCACGACCGAGTGGATCGGCCACATTCACCGCGAGGCGGGGGCGCCCGTCGCCGTCGCGGGCAACGTCGGCACCGCGCTGTCCTCGCTGGTCGGCGAGCTTGCGCCGAGCGCGACGGTGGTCTGCGAGGCGTCCTCGTTCCAGCTGGAGGACACCGACGCCTTCGCCCCCGAGGCGGCCGTTCTGCTCAACCTGTCACCGGATCACTTAGACCGCCACGCCGGCTATGACGCGTACGTAGCGGCCAAGCTGCGCGCGTTCGTCAATCAGGGCAACCACGACGTCGCGGTCGCGCCGCTCGATCTCGAGCTAGAAGACCTCGGCGGCTGCGCCCGCCGCGTCACGTTCGGCACAGGGATCGAGGCCGAGCTGTCCGCCCGCGCCGGCTATCTCTGGTGGGTGCAGGAGCCGCTGCTGCGGATCGACGAGCTGGCGTTGCCGGGGGCGCACAATCTCCAGAACGGGATGGCCGCCGCCGCGGTAGCGCTGGCGCGTGGACTCGAGCCCGAGGCCGTCGCCGTCGGTCTGCGGAGCTTCGCCGGGGTCGCGCACCGGCTGGAGTTGGTGACCGTCAGGGGCGGCGTCAGCTACGTCAACGACTCCAAGGCGACGAACGTGGCCAGCACGCTGGTGGCGCTGGAGGCCTTTCCGGGTGGCATCCACCTGATTGCCGGAGGTCGCGGCAAGCAGCAGGACTTCGGGCCGCTGGCCGCGCCGGTGGCTGAGCGCTGCCGCGCCGTCTACCTGATCGGCGAAGCCGCGGCAGACCTGTCCAGCGCGCTGTCCGCTACCGGGGTGGAGATCGAGCTGGCCGGCGATCTCGAGCACGCGCTGGCCGCGGCGAGCCTGGCCGCCGGCCGAGGCGAGGTCGTGCTGCTCTCGCCCGCCTGCGCCAGCTTCGATCAGTACAGCGACTTCGAGGCCCGCGGCGACCATTTCCGCGCGCTCGTGGAGCAGGCCTGATGGCCACCGCCGCCGGGGCGGGAGCGGCGCTCAAGGGTCGAAAGCGGGAGTCTCAGGGCAAGCGCGCCCGCGGTGGCGAGGCGGCCCGGCGCGTGCCGCCCCCGCTCGAGCACCGGATCCTGATGACCGCCACACTCTGCCTGCTCGCCTTCGGCGCCGTGATGGTCTACAGCGCCTCGGCGCCGACCGGAGTGCTGGCCGGCCGCGGCTATGGGACGGGCGAGTTCCTGCGCTACCTGATCTTCGGCGGCGTCGGCCTGGCGGCGATGCACGTGCTCGAGCGCCGCGGTTTGACGATCCTCGATCCGCGCCTCGTCAAGCTGATGCTGCTCGGCTCGTTCGTGCTGCTGCTGCTCGTGCTGGTCCCCGGCTTCGGGGTCCGGATCAACGGCGCCCGACGCTGGTTCGCCGCCGGCCCGATCCAGTTCCAGCCCTCGGAGCTGATGAAGCTCTCGCTGATCCTCTATGTCGCCCGCTATCTGGCCGACCATCCCAAGCGGATGCGGGGCTTCCGACAGGCGCTGGCCCCGGTCGCCGTGGTGGTCGGCCCGGCCTGCCTGCTGATCGTCGTGGAACCGGACCTGGGGACGATGCTGGTCGTGGCCGTCACGATCACCGTGCTGCTGATCGCCGCCGGTCTTCCGCTTCGCTACCTCGGTGCGCTGGCCGCGATCGCCTTCGTCCTGGTGCTTCTGCTGGTCGTCGCGCAGCCGTATCAACAGGCGCGGCTGACGTCGTTCCTGCATCCGTGGTCATCCAAATCGACGGCCGGCTTCCAGGCCGTGCAGGGCCAGATCGCGCTCGGCTCCGGCGGTCTGTTCGGGGTCGGCCTGGGTAAATCGGTGCAGAAGATCTACTACCTGCCCGAGGCGCAGACCGACTTCATCCTCGCCGTGATCGGCGAGGAGCTCGGAGTGCTGGGCATCTGCGGCGTGGTCGTCCTCTACGGGATGATCGCCTACGCGGGGCTGCGCACCGCGCGCCGGGCGGCGACCAGGTATGCGAAGCTGCTGGCGACTGGGCTGACGTCGCTGATCCTGTGCCAAGGGATTCTCAACATCTTCGTCGTGCTCGGGCTCGCCCCGCTGACCGGAGTTCCGCTGCCGTTCATCTCCTATGCCCCCACGAACCTGTGCGTGATGCTGGCCTCGGTCGGGGTCCTGCTGAACATCGCCCGCCCGGGCGGCAGGCGACTGCGGGCGCTCGACGGCAGCTCGCCGACCCGGGAGGGCCGGGAGTCCCGGGGCCGTGAACGACCCGCGGATCGTGATCGGGGCGGGCGGGACAGCCGGACACGTCGTACCGGCGCTGGCGGTCGCGGACGCGCTGCGCGATGAGGGCGCCGAGGTGGTGTTCGTCGGCGGCGAGCGGGCCGAGCTCGAGCTCGTCCCGGCGGCCGGCTACCCGTTGCACTCGCTGCGCGTCGTCTCGCTGCCCCGCCGCCGCCCGCTGAAGGCAGCCAGGGCGGCCGCGATCGATGCCACGGCCGTGCGCAATGCGCGGTCGCTGGTCCGCGAGCTGCGGCCGAACGCCGTCGTCGGGGCCGGGGGTTACGTGGCCGGCCCGGTCGGGCTGGCCGCCGTGCTGGGCCGGATTCCGCTGGTGCTGATCGAGGCCGACAGCCACCTCGGATTGACCAACCGGCTCTTGGCCCCAGCGGCCCGGCGCGTCTGCCTGGCCTTCCCGATCGAGGGGCGCGCCGGCGGCCGCTACCGGGTCACCGGACGGCCGGTGCCGCCGCCGGCCACCGACCGAGCGGCCGCGCGGGCCCGATTCGGAATCCCGCCGGAGGCGACCTGCGTGCTCGTGTTCGGGGGATCGCTGGGGGCGCGGTCGATCAATCACGCGGCCATCGACGCCTTCGCCGGAGCCCGATTCCATGTGCTCCATGCTGCCGGCGACCGCGACCTGCCCGAGCTGTCCTCGCCGGGCCCCCACTACGACCTGCGCGGCTACATCACCGATTTCGGCGAGGCGTTGCTGGCCAGCGATCTGGTCGTGGCCCGCTCGGGCGGATCGGTTTTCGAGATCGCGGCCGCTGGGCGCCCGGCGGTGCTGATCCCCTACCCGTACGCGACTGCCGACCATCAGACGGCCAACGCCCAGTTCATGCAGCGCGCCGGGGCGGCGATCGTGATCCCCGACTCCGAGCTGACCGGTCCACGGCTGGCCCACGAGGTCGGAGGGCTGCTGGCCGATCCGGGCAAGCTCGCCGCGATGGCGCGCGCCGCGGTCGACCTGGCCCGGCCCGATGCGGCCAAGGAGATCGCCCGCGAGGTGCTGTCCGCCGCGGGTGTTGGGTAGCCTCCGGGCCGCAGGCCAATCGACCAGTTAGCGAGGACCCCAGATTGCTGTTCGGCCAGGAGCACGTCGACCGTTACAAAGAGACCGAGGGCGCCGAGGGATACGACTGGCAGGGCACCAAGGTGCTGCTGCTGACCACCAAGGGCCGCAAGTCCGGCCAGCCCCGCGAGCTGGCCCTGATCTTCGACGAGCACGATGGCGACTACGTCATCGTCGCCTCTAAGGGCGGTGCGCCGCAGCACCCCGCCTGGTACCTCAACCTGTCTGAAGATCCCGAGGTCACCGTCCAGGTCCAGGGCGATCGCTTCCCCGCCCGAGCCCGCACGGCGGGTCCCGACGAGCGTCCGGAGCTGTGGAAGCTGATGAACCAGAGCTGGCCGGCTTACGCGGACTACCAGCAGAAGACCGATCGCGAGATTCCCGTCGTCGTGCTCGAGCGGGTCTGACGCCGCCATCGCCCGCGCACAGTGAACCGGGACGACTGGTCGCAGCGCAGCCTGCATTTCGTGGGGATCGGCGGCGCCGGAATGAGCGGACTGGCGCTGATCGCGCAGGCGCTCGGAGCGCGGGTCACGGGCTCTGACCGGGCCTCCTCGTCGTATTCCGAGCGGCTGCGCGCGGCCGGGATCGAGCCGATCATCGGGCACGCGGCGGAGAACGTGCCAGCCGGCGCCGAGGTCGTCTACTCGACGGCGGTCCCCGCTGAGAACCCCGAGCGCCGAGCCGCCGGCGCCGGTGCGCTTCACCGCGCCGACCTCTTGGCGCAGATCGCCGGCCTGCGTCGCTGCATCGCCGTCACCGGGACCCACGGCAAGACGACCACCACCGCGATGATCGTCCACGTGCTGGCCGGCTGCGGGCTGGACCCGAGCTACGTGGTCGGAGGCGAGCTCACCTCCACCGGCGCGAACGCGGGCTGGGGGAGCGGCGAGTGGATCGTGATCGAGGCGGACGAGTCCGATCGCTCGCTGCTGAAGCTGAAGCCGGAGATCGCCGTCCTGACCAACGCCGAGCTCGACCACCACTCGACCTACGGTTCCCTGCGTGACCTAGAGGAGACCTTCCGGACGTTCATGTCGCGCGCGGGGGAGCAAGCGGTGGTCTGGGACCGCCCGGCGCTGCGCGCGCTGTGCCCACCAACCGCGTTGCCCTACGACGCGCCCGATCCGGTTCTGGATCAGACCGGCTCGCGGTTTGGCTGGAACGGCATCGAGGTCTCCCTATCGGTGCCTGGCGCCCATAACGCGATCAACGCGGCCGGCGCGCTCACCGCCTCCACGCTGGCGGGCGCGGAGCCGTCGCGCGCCGCGGCTGCGATCGCGGACTTCAGGGGGGCGCGACGGCGGCTCGAGCGCATCGGCGAGACCGCCGCCGGGGTGCCGGTCTACGACGACTACGCCCATCACCCCACCGAGGTCGCGGCGACGATCGCCGCCGCTCGCACGCTTTCCGCCCGGCGCCTGATCGCGATCTTCCAACCCCACCTCTACTCGCGCACGCGCGAGCTGGCGGGCGATTTCGGTCGGGCACTGGCCGCCGCGGACGTCTGCGGCGTCCTGCCCGTGTACCCGGCTCGCGAGCGAGCCGAGGACTTCCCCGGCGTCGACGGCCGGCTGGTCGCGGCGGCGGCGGCCGACGCGGGAGACGGCCGGACGGTGGCCTGGCTGCCCACCTTCGACGACGCCCGGTCCTACCTCGGATCGCTCCTGCGCCCCGGGGACCTGTGCCTGATGATGGGGGCCGGCGACATCGACGCCCTCGCTCGCTCGCTGCTGGCCTGAGTCCGCCTGTCGTCGTGGGGCCTGGGCGGCCGGTCCGGGCTTTACCCTCCGGAACCATGCCAGAGGCTCCACCCGGGGTGCAGCGGGGCTACCCGCTTGCGCGGCTGACGACGATCAGGACAGGGGGCGCGGCGGAGCTGTTTGCCCGGCCTGAGTCGCTGCCCGAGCTCGAGCGGCTGCTCGCCTGGGCGGGAGCCGAGGAGCTCGAGGTAGGGGTCGTCGGCTCGGGGTCGAACCTCCTGATTGCCGACGAAGGCGTTCGCGGACTCGTTTTGAAACTCGACAAGGAACTGAGCACGATCAAACTGGACGGACGGTCGGGCCGCATCCTCTGCGGCGGCGGCGCGCGGCTGCCCGCCGTTTCGGCGCTCGCCGCGCGGGCCGGGCTGACTGGCATCGAGTTCGGCGTCAACATCCCCGGGACCGTCGGCGGGGCGGTGCGGATGAACGCCAACGCCTACGACGGGGTGCTCGCACGGGTGCTCGAGTTCGTCGATGTGGTCAGCGCCGATGGCACCGATCGGCGAGGCCCCCGGGATCTGGGGTTCGAGTACCGCCGTTCGAACCTGCGGCCGGGCGAGGTGGTGGCGGGCGCCTGCTTCGCGCTCGAGCCGGCCAGCAGCGACCAGGTCAAGGCCACGCTGGCGGAGATGCGGGCGTGGCGCAAATCGGCCCAGCCCTCCGGGATCAAGACGTTCGGATCGACCTTCAAGAATCCCCAGGACCCGCGGGCGCAGGGGCGGACCGCGGGCCAGCTGCTCGACGCCGCCGACTGCCGCGGGCTGCGGATCGGCGGAGCCGGCTTCTCGGCCAAGCACGCGAACTTCGTCGAGAACTACGGCGAGGCCACCACCGCGGACGTGATCGCCCTGATGGCGGAGGGCCGCCGACGGGTCAAGGCGCGCTTCGGGGTCGAGCTCGAGCCCGAGGTCCAGGCGCTCGGCCCCGTGCCGTTTCCCAACGACTGGAAGCGGCGGTGACCGGCGCAACCGGTGCCACGCGCGCCGGGATGCGCGGGTGGCGAGTCCGAGCCGTGCGGCGCCCGAGCCCGCGGATCGTGCTCGCGCTGGCGGCGGTGGCCGGGTTGGTGATCGGCGGCTGGCTCTGGCTGCGGGATTCCGCGCTCGTTTCGGTCCGCCGCGTGACCGTGACCGGCGTGAGCGGCCCCGAGGCCCGGCAGATTCGCAGCGCGCTGGTGTCCTCCGCCCACACGATGACCACGCTCGATGTTCAGATCGGCCAGCTCCGCACCGCCGTCGCGCCCTATCCGGTGGTCAAGAACCTTCAGGTCAGCACCCAGTTCCCGCACGGGATGCGGATCCGGGTGATCGAGCAGATCCCGGTCGGCGCGGTCAGCGTGGACGGCCGGACCACGGCGGTCGCCGCCGACGGCACGCTCTTGCACGACGTCGTCGCCTCGCCGCAGCTCCCGGCGATTCCCCTGCGGGTGCCCCCGGGCGGCTCGCGCCTGACGGATCCCGCGGCGCGTGGCGCGGTGGCGGTGCTCGCCGCCGCGCCCTACGAGATCCTCTCCCACCTGACTCAGGTGACGAGCGTCGGATCGCACGGACTCGTGGCTCAGCTGCGTAACGGCCCGAACATCTACTTCGGCGACGCGGGGGCGTTGGCCTCGAAGTGGGCCGCCGCGATCGCGGTGCTGGCCCATCCCGATTCGGCCGGCGCCAGCTACATCGACGTCACCGACCCTGGGCGTCCGGCGGCCGGGTCGGGCACGCCCCCGCCGGCCGCCACCACCACTCCGACCGCCACCACCACTACCGCCACCACCACTCCGACCGCCACCACCACTTCGACCGCAGCGACGCCCGTCCCGACCACCCCGAGCGGAGGCTAACCCTCGAGTTGAGGTTTAGGTCGGCGCGATGCGCAGTCTCGCGCTAGGATCGAGACTTACGGCATCTGCAACGAACGTTGCGTATCGGGGAGCGGCGTTGACTTGGCGTATATCCAGGCCGTAACGTGCGAAACTCCCGCTATCAGCGTCTGAGCGGAGAAACGTTCAACGCTACATCGAGGGTCGGACGGTTACTAAATGGAAAGCGGCAGCTACCTGGCAGTCATCAAAGTCGTCGGCGTCGGCGGCGGAGGCACGAACGCGGTCAACCGAATGGTCGACGCGGGCCTGCGGGGCGTGGAGTTCATCGCCTGCAACACCGACGCGCAGGCGCTGGCGATGTGCGATGCCGACATCAAGCTGAACATCGGCCACGAGCTGACCAAGGGACTTGGCGCCGGGGCGAACCCCGATGTCGGGCAGGGCGCCGCGGCCGAATCCAGGGACGAGATCAAGGAGTCGCTGAAGGGCGCGGACATGGTCTTCGTGACGGCCGGCGAGGGAGGCGGCACCGGTACCGGCGCCGCCCCGGTGATCGCCGACATCGCCAAGAACGAGATCGGCGCCCTGACCGTCGGCGTGGTGACGCGTCCGTTCTCCTTCGAGGGAACCCAGCGCGCGCGCCAGGCGCAGGACGGGATCCAGCGGCTGCGCGAGTACGTCGACACGCTGATCGTGATCCCCAACGAGAAGCTGCTGGCCATCGTCGAGCGGCGCACGACGATCCTCGATGCCTTCCGCGAGGCCGACAACGTCCTGCGCCAGGGCGTCCAGGGCATCACCGATCTGATCACGATCCCCGGTCTGATCAACCTCGACTTCGCCGACGTGCGCACGATCATGAGCGACGCCGGCACCGCGCTGATGGGCATCGGCTCCGCCGGGGGCGAGAACCGGGCCGCGGAGGCGGCGAAGATCGCCATCTCCTCGCCCCTGCTCGAGGAATCGGTCGAGGGCGCGATGGGAATCCTGCTCAACATCACGGGTGGTCACGATCTCGGCCTGTTCGAGGTCAACGAGGCCGCCGAGATCGTGCAGGGCGCCGCCGATGCTAACTCCAACATCATCTTCGGCGCCGTGATCGACGACGCGATGAGCGACGAGGTCCGCGTCACCGTGATCGCCACCGGCTTTGACCACAACCGGCCGATCGGCCGGAGTTCCGGGGAGGCCGGCCGTCCACCCCGTCGTGACCGCGAGGTCCGGATGGACGACCGCCAGCGCAACAGCCTCGAGATCCGCGACGACGAGATCGACATCCCGTCGTTCCTGAAGGACCGCTAGGCCGATCCAGGCACCAGGGCCGCAACCCCTGAGCCTTTGATCGGTTCTACGTGCGTCAGACCGATTGATCGACACAGGCGCGGCGCCGCGGGCGGGGCGCTGCCGGACGCGGTGATCCACCTCCGGCGGGGGTCGCTGCTTGCTGGGCTGCTGATCGGCGGCGTGCTGCTGCTCGGGCTCGGGGCGAGCAGCGCGCGCGCCGCGCCGACGCCGGCCGCGCCGACGGTGGTGGCGGGACCCGACGCCGGGATCGCGGCGCTCACCGGGATGTCGATCGCCCACGACGGGACGGGTGGCCTCGTCTATCTCGATCAGGTCGCCGGCGTCGCCCGCGTGTTCGTGTCCCGGCTGGTCGGTGGCGCCTTTCAGGCGCCCCAGCAGATCGACGCGACGCTCCCGGGCGCCTCCAGCCAGCCGGTGATCGCGGCGGGCAACTCCGGAGTGCTGCTGATTGCCTTCATCAACGCCGGCGAGCTGTACGTGGTGAACGTGGCCGGCGTCACGGCCGGGTTCGGGACGCCGCTGGCGTTGGCCGCCGGCGCGGCCAACCCGGCGATCTCGATATCGAATTTCGGCAAGGCCTACCTCGCCTTCTCGGTGATCGGGGCCGGCGGGAACGACGTCCGCGACGCCTACTACTTCGCCGGGGCATGGACGGTCGAGCCGACGCCGCTGGACGCCACGCCGAGCGATGATGCCGGGAGCGGTACCGGCCGGCCGGCGGTCGCCGCGGCCGGCGACGGCGTGGGAATCGTCGCCTGGGGCGAGGCCGGGCACACCATCGTCCGGCGCGTGTGGGGGACCGCCCCGAGCGTGGTCTACCAGCAGGCCGACGTCCCTTCGCTGTCCGGCTGGAGCGAGGTTTCCTCCGATGCTCCGAGCCTCAGCGCCGGCGCGGACTCCTCCTACGTCGACGTCGGCTTTCAGGAGACCCTCACCAGTGGCGGCCAAAGTCAATCTCGCGCGCTGATGAATCGCCTGATCGCCGGCAGCTCGGGCGGGATCACCGCGGCGGATGGGCTCAGCACTCCCGGGCCCGAGGGCGCCGTCGATCCGCAGGTCGTGATGGACGATTCCGGGCGGGGTTACATGACCTCGGCGCGCACGATCACGCACCAGCTGATGGCCGACGCGCTCGGTAACAACGGCGCCAACGGTGGGGTGTTTCGCGTCGACAGCCTGCCGAACACGGCATCGTCCGACGCGGTCCCCGCCATCGCCGGCGGGTCCGCGATGCTGATCGGCTGGCAGGAGGATTCGGCGCCGCTCGCCCCGGCCGAGATCCGGGTGCGCTACGCCCCGGCGGGCGGCTCCTCGCTGGGCCCGGAGCTGGTCCTCTCCTCGCCAATCCTCGGCTCGACCAACGCCGACGCCGGTCTGTTCGCCGGCGGCGACGCGGCCGGCGACGCCGCGCTGGCCTGGGTCCAGGGCACGGGCGCCTCCACCCGGATCGTGGCGGCCCAGATGTATCAGCCGCCGGGCTCCTTCGGGGCCAGCCGGCGCATCACCTACTCGCGCAGCCCCCAGCCGGTCCTGTCGTGGTCAACGCCCCGCGAGGCGTGGGGGCCGCTCGTCTACGTGGTGACGCTCGACGGCGTGCAGGTCGCCCGGTCGGGGGCGAGCACCTACCGTCCGGCCGCCCCCCTGTCGGAGGGCCCGCACCTGTATCAGGTGACTGCCTTCAACGCGGCCGGCGTGGCCACCCCCGCCAGCGCAGCCAGCCTGCTCGTGGACACGATCGCCCCAAGCGCCCGGATCAGCCTGAGCGGCACTCGTCGCGCGGGCGCGACGGTCCACCTGCGGGTTCGCTCCAGCGACGTCCGCCCGCCCGAACCGGTCGCCGATTCATCGGGGGTGGCCTCGGTTACGGTCAACTGGGGCGAGCGACACAGGGCGAAGCATCCCTCCAACAAGTCCCATGTCTACAGTCGGCCGGGTCTGTACAAGGTGACCGTGACGGTCGTCGACCGCGCCGGCAACAAGGCCACGGCCGTGCAGCACGTGCGGATCGTCCCGGCGAGCGGAGCCCGCTCGAAGCGCAGCGGCCGCACCGTCCACCGCGCACCCTGAGCGCGGGAGGGCGCCGCCTGCCGCCCTCGGAGCGCCGGATCCACGAGTACGGCGGCAGCGCGTTGTAGCCTCATCTCCAGTGTCCTTCGCCGCCGACACCGCGACCCGTCGCACCCCGCTGTATGACCGGCACGTCGCCGCCGGGGCGAAGCTCGTGCCGTTCGCCGGGTGGGATATGCCCATCCAATACAACGGAATCAGGCAGGAACACCTCGCCGTTCGGACCTCGGTCGGCGTGTTCGACGTCTCCCACATGGGCCAGGTCGAGACCCGTGGCCCCGACGCGACTCGATTCCTGCAGCGGGTGCTCTCCAACGAGGTCCGGCGAATGCCCGAGGGCGGCGCTCAGTACAGCCTGCTCTGCCGCGAGGACGGCGGGGTGCTCGACGACCTCTTCACCTACCGCCTGGCCGAATGCGAATACTTGACCGTCACCAACGCGGCGAACCACGACAAGGACGTCGCCTGGCTCCAGGCGCACACGTCGGAGTTCGACGTCGAGGTGATCGACGTGCTGGACCGGTTCGCCATGCTGGCGGTCCAGGGACCGGAGGCCCGCGCGCTCGTCGCCCGCCTGGCCGACGGCTCGCTGCCGTCGCGGATGCACTGCTGTCTGCGCAGCGTGGCGGGGGCCCCGGCGCTGGTCTGCGGCACGGGTTACACGGGCGAGGACGGCGTCGAGCTCCTGCTGAATCCGGCCGACGCGCCGGCGGTCTGGGACGCGTTGCTCGAGGCCGGGGCCGAGCCGGCCGGGCTGGGAGCGCGCGACACGCTTCGGCTCGAGGCCTGCTTTCACCTCTACGGAAACGACTTGTCCGAGGATCGCGACCCGATCGCCGCCGGCCTCGGCTGGTGCTGCAAGGAGCAGACGGGCTTCATCGGCGCCGAGGCGATCGCCCGTGTCCGCGCGGACGGCCCGGCCGAGCGGCTCGTGCCGTTCACGATCGAGGGAGCCGGGATCCCTCGTCAGGGCAACCCCGTCCTCGGCGGAGGCGTGGTGACCAGCGGGACGTACTCGCCGTGCCTCGAGCAGGGGATCGGGATGGCGTACGTTTCCAGCGATCGTGCCGAGGTCGGCACGCGGTTCGAAATCGACGTGCGCGGTACCAACCGGACTGCCATCGTCGCGCGCAAGCCTCTGTATAGAAAGGGACCCTGACATGGCCGACGCGTCCTATCCGGACGATCTGCTGTACCACGCCGAGCACGACTGGGCTCGCATCGATTCCGCCAACCCGGATCAGGCGACCTTCGGCGTCACCTGGTATGCGCAGGACGCGCTCGGCGAGGTCGTGTTCTTCGATCCGCCCAAGTTGGGGGCGCAGGTCGAGAAGGACCAGTCCTACACGGAGGTCGAGTCGGTCAAGGCGGTCTCGGACGTGTTTGCGCCCCTGTCGGGCGAGGTAATCGAGGTCAATCAGGCGCTCAGCGACAAGCCCGAGACGATCAACGAGGATCCCTACGGCGAGGGCTGGCTGGTCAAGGTCAAGCTGTCCGATCCGTCGGAGACCGAGTCGCTGATGGATGCCGCCGCCTACCAAGCGAGTCTCTCTTGAGTCGTTATACGTCGGTCACCGAGGAGGATCGCCGCGAGATGCTGGCGGCGGTCGGCGTCGGCTCGGTGGAGGAGCTGTTCGCCGACATCCCGCCGCACCTGCGGCTGGAGAACGGCGTCGCGCTGGACGAGGGACTGTCCGAGCAGGAGGTCTTCGCCGAGCTCCGAGCGCTCGCCGAGCGCAACGTCTCGGCCGAGGACGAGGTCTCGTTCCTGGGCGCCGGGATGTACGACCACTACGTGCCGGCCCTGGTCGACGCGATCACCTCGCGCTCGGAATTTCTGACGCCGTACACGCCCTATCAGCCCGAGATCTCGCAGGGCGGACTCCAGGCGATGTTCGAGTATCAGACCGCGATCTCCGAGCTCACAGGACTGCCGGTGTCCAACGCATCCGTGTACGAGGGGCCGAGCGCGGTCGGCGCTGCGGGCTATGTCGCCAAGCTCGCCAACGGCCGCCGCCGCTTCGTCGTCTCGCGCGGAGTGCATCCGCATGCCCGCGAGACGCTGGCCACACTCGTCCGCGGCTACGGGATGGAGGTAGTCGAGGCGCCCCTGCGCGACGGTCGGACCGAGCTCCCCGAGCTCGACGACGATGTCAGCGCGATCGTGCTGGCCCAGCCCAACTTCCTCGGGGCGGTCGAGGACATCGCACCGCTGGCCGGGGCCGCGGCCGACGTCGGGGCGCTGACGATCTGCTCCGCCGACCCGATCGGGCTCTCGCTGCTCAAGCCGCCCGGAGAATGCGGCGTGGACATCGCGGTCGGCGAGGGCCAACCGCTCGGCAACCGCCTTGACTTCGGCGGCCCGTCGTTCGGCTTCTTCTCGGTGACGGAGGCGCTGACCCGCCGGCTGCCGGGGCGCATCGCCGGTGAGACGCGCGACGTCGATGGCAAGCGCGGATTCGTGCTCACGTTGCAGACGCGCGAGCAGCACATCCGCCGGGAGAAGGCGACCTCCAACATCTGCACGGCGCAGGCGCTGAACGCGCTGGCCGGCGTCATCTACCTGAGCTGGCTCGGCCGCGCCGGGTTCGTCGAGCTGGGCGAGCTGCTGCTGCGACGCACCGCTTACGCGCGCGAGCTCCTGGCCGGGCTCGAGGGCGTGTCGCTGCTGCACGAGCAGGCGGTCGTGCGCGAGTTCGCGGTGTCGCTGGACGCCCCGGTGGACCGCGTGATCGCCCGCTGCCGCGAGGCCGGCGTCAATCCGGGCTATCCGCTCGGCCGGGATTATCCCGAGCATCCGGACGGGCTGTTGGTGGCGATCACCGAGCAGCGCTGCCGGGCTCAGATCGATCAGCTGGCCGACGTGCTCGGGGCGGCGGTCGCCGCGGAGTCCTCGCGCGTGAAGGCGGGCGTATGAACATCGTGAAGCCAGCGAGCGACGATCAGCTGACGATCTACGAGCGCTCCAAGCCGGGACGGCGAGCGTTCGTGGCGCCCGCGCTCGACGTGCCCGAGTACGAGCTCGACGAGCTGCTGGCCCCGGAGCTGCGGCGGGACGCCCCGGCTCGGCTCCCGGAGGTCTCCGAGCCGGAGATCGTGCGGCACTACAACCGCCTCTCAAAGCGCAACTTCGACCTCGATACCGGCTTCTATCCGCTGGGTTCCTGCACAATGAAGCACAACCCCAAGCTGCACGAGCGGGTGGCGGCATTGCCGGGTCACGCCAGGCTGCATCCGCTCCAGGCCCCAGCCCAGGCGCAGGGCGCGCTCGAGCTGATGTGGCGCCTGCAGTCCGCGCTCTCGGAGATCGCGGGCCTGCCGCACACCTCGTTGCAGCCTTCGGCCGGGTCCCATGGCGAGCTGGCCGGCGTCCTGCTCACCCGCGCATACCACGAGGACCGCGGCGAGCACCGCCGGCTGGTGCTGACCCCGGACACCGCCCACGGCACGAACCCGGCGACGGTGACGATGGCCGGCTATGAGGTCGTCAAGATCGGGACCGACGAGCAGGGCAACGTCGATCTCGACGACCTGCGCGCCAAGGCCAGCGAGGACGTGGCGTGCCTGATGCTGACCAACCCCTCGACGCTCGGAATGTTCGAGCCCGGCATCGAGGAGATCGCCAAGATCGTCCACGGGGTGGGAGCCACGCTGTACTACGACGGCGCCAACCTCAACGCGATCATGGGCGTCTGCCGGCCCGGCGACATGGGGTTCGACATCGTGCACTTCAACCTGCACAAGTCCTTCACCCAGCCGCACGGGGGCGGGGGCCCGGGGGCCGGGCCGATCGCCGTCTCGGACCGGATCGAGCCGTATCTGCCCCGGCCCCAGGTCGTGCAGCTGAGTCCCACGGGCAACGGCGACGCGTCGTACTACGACCTCGACTACGACAGGCCCAAGTCGATCGGCCGCCTGCGCGGCTTCCAGGGCAACTACGGCGTGTTCGTGCGCTCCTACGCCTACATCCGCTCTCTCGGGGCGTCCGGGCTGCGGGAGGTCTCCGAGATCGCGGTGCTGAACGCCAATTACCTGCTGGCGCTGCTCCGGCGCGAGGGCGTGGCCGAGTACCTTCCCGCGGCCTACGATCGGCTCTGCATGCACGAGTTCGTGCTCTCGGGCGCTCCGATGAAGCGCGAGCTCGGGATCAAGACGCTCGACCTGGCCAAGCGCCTGCTCGATCACGGCGTCCATCCGCCGACCGTCTACTTTCCGCTGATCGTCGACGAGGCCCTGCTGATCGAGCCGACCGAGACGGAGACCAAGGAGACGCTCGATCGGTTCGCCGAGATCATCGTCGAGATCCTGCGGGAGGCGCGCGAGGATCCCGAGATCGCTCGCAACGCGCCGTACAGCACCCCCGTCCGCCGTCTGGACGAGGCGGGCGCGGCGCGCCGGCCGGTGCTGAGACAGCCGCTCGGATAGCTCCGAGGACCCGTCGCGGCGGGACTCTGACCGCCGGCCGCGGGGCGGCGAAGCCACTAATGCTCGCGGGGGATCTGACCGATAACCCGGTCAATGCTCAAGCGCGCCCCGTTCGAGCGGCCGTGGCGGGCTCGCCTGGCCGTGCTCGCGGCCGTCGAGCCCGAAGAACGGCGGGTCGCGGGCCTTGTCAACGCCGGATTCTGGACGCTGGGCGGTCTCAGCATCGCCGCTTTCACGATTCTGCCCGGCGTCACGCACGCGCATCTGCCGTGGATGCTCATAGTCGCCGCGGGGGCGATCGTGCTCGGAACCGGGCTCGGCCTGCTGGTCGACTGGGACCATGCGCCACCCTGGCTGCTGCATCTGTGCACCGCCGCATGGCTGGTGCTGATCGCCGTCGTGGTGGCCATCTCCGGCGGGGCTCACTCGCCGGCCTGGGCTTACCCGTTCTTCGTCGGCCTGTACTCGGCCTACTTCTACCGGCGCGGCGTGGCGATCGCCTACATCGGCGGCTGCATCCTCACCCACTCGTTGGTCATCCTGTACGACGTACGGGCCCTCGACGATGGGTTCCTCTCGCAGCTGCTGGTCACCACCGGCGGATACCTCGTCCTCGGCGGCGCGATCATCGCCGGCAAGGAGCGGCTCGCCCGCCTGCGCGTCCGGGCCGAGCAGCTGGCCAACGAGCAGGGCTCCCTGCGCCGCGTGGCCACCGCCGTCGTGGGGGGTCGGCAGCCTGAGCAGATCTACGAGCTCGTCGCCTTTGAGATGGCCTCGTTGATGGGGGGAGGAGCCGCCGGGATCCTGCGTCTGGACTCTCCCGAGCAGACCACCGTGATGGGCTCCTGGGCGGATCACCCGGGCGGGCGTTACGCGCCGGGCACCACGGTGCCGATCCGGCCCGACAGCGACCTCGCGCTCGCGCTCGAGATGAACGGGCCGGTCCGGATCGACTCCCACCCGCCGGGAAGTCCGGTGAAGCACCTCGGCTACGAATCCAGCATCGTGGCGCCGGTGCAGGTGTCCGGGCGCACCTGGGGCGTGCTCGCCGTGACCGCTCGCCTGGGGACCCGCCTGACAGTCGCCGACGAGCTTCGCCTGACCGCCTTCGGCGATCTACTCGCCACCGCGCTCGGCTCGATCGAGGACCGGGCCAAGCTGGCGGCCCAGGCCTCCAGCGACCCGTTGACCGGCCTGGCCAACCACCGCACCCTCCAGCAGCACCTGGGCGATCAGGTGGCCGTCGCTGCCCGTGAGAACCGGCCGCTGTCCGTGGTCGTGCTGGACATCGATCACTTCAAGCAGGTCAATGACACCGGCGGGCACGAGTCGGGTGACGAGATCCTCCTGCTCGTCGCGCGTTGCCTCGTCGAAATTGCCGCTGGCCGCGGAACGCTGGGGCGGGCCGGTGGGGACGAGTTCACCTGGATCCTGCCCGACACGCACCGCCGACGAGGCGCTGGCAGCGAGCGAGAGGGTGCGCCGGCTGATCGCCGCGCGGGTCCCGGATCCGTCGCTGGTGACCATCTCGGGCGGCATTTGCGACACGGGAGCGACGCTGGATCCGGCCGAACTGGTCCGGCTCGCCGATGGAGCGCTGTACTGGAGCAAGGCGCACGGGCGCAACCAGTGTCGGATCTACGACCCGGCCGTGGTCAACGAACTCTCCGCCGACGAGCGCGCCGAACGCCTCGAGCGCTCGCAGGCGCTGGTCGGATTGCGCTCGCTGGCCACCGCGATCGACGCCAAGGATCCCGGCACCCGCGAGCACTCCGACCGCGTCGCCGCCCTGGCCGGCAAGCTCGCCCGCATCGCCGGGTGGTCGGTCGAGCGCGCCCGCGAGCTCAGCGAGGCCGCCCTCGTCCACGACGTGGGCAAGATCGGAGTCCCCGATGCCATTCTGCGCAAGATCACCCCGCTCACGGTCGAGGAGCGGCGGCAGATCGAGGGGCATGCCGAGCTGTCCGCGCAGATCGTCGCGGGCGTCCTCTCACCCGAGCAGGTCGAGTGGATCCGCATCCACCACGAGCGCCCCGATGGCACCGGCTACCCCCGCGGGCTGCGGGACTCGGAGATCCCCGAGGGTGCCGCCCTGCTCGCCGTGGCCGACGCCTGGGACGTGATGACCGTCAGCCGGCCGTACAGCCGGCCGAAGACCGTCGAGGAGTCGCTGCAGGAATGCCACTCCCTGGTCGGCCGGCAGTTCTCCGCGGCCGGAGTGAGCGCGCTCGTGGCGCTGTATGACGATGGCCAGCTGAGCGGCGAGGCGCTGGCCGTCGCTCCGCCGATGTTGGCCGCCGCCTTCTGAGCACGAAAAACGTACGCTGGGCCGATGGACCCTCAGATCGTCGCCGATGCCGCCACGATCGCCGCGCGGGCCGAGGACGACCTCGAGGCGCTGATCGCCGTTTCCTCCCCCTCCGGGGACATCGCCGGGGCCGAGCGGGCAATCGCGCTGTGCGCACAGCAGCTTCCGCCGACGGCGACACTCGAGCGCGTGCCCTGCTCGACCGCGGGCAGCGCGCCGGACCTGATCGCCCGGATCGAGGGAACCGGCCGCGGGCGCCTGCTGCTGCTCGGTCACCTCGACACCGTGATCGATCATGGCGCCCACCGCCCTCTGCACCGCCAGGGCGAGCGGCTCTACGGGTCCGGCACGGCCGACATGAAAGGCGGCGTCGTGCTGGCGCTCGGGGTGGCGCGGGCGCTCTCGGCGCGGCCGCAGTCGTTTGCCGAGGTGGCGGTACTGCTGGTGACCGACGAGGAATGGCGAACTTCGCCGTTTCTCCACGTCCCGCGGTTCGCCGGCTACGACGCCTGTCTGTGCTTTGAGGCCGGCGAGCGGACGGCGGCGGGCGAGGACGCGGTCGTCGTGCGCCGTAAGGCCGCCGGCACGCTGAAGGTGGAGGCGACCGGGCGGGCCTCGCATTCCGGCAGCGCCCCCCGGAAGGGCCGCAACGCCTTGCTGGCCCTGGCCCACGCCGCGATCAGCCTCGCCGCGCTGCAGGACCCCGACGGCCCGGCTCAGCTGACGGTGGTGCCAACCGTGGTGCGGTCCGGGGATGCCTTCAACGTCGTCCCCGCAGGGGGTGAGCTCCTGTTCGACATGCGCGCCGCCCGTCTGGAGTCCTTCGATGCCGTGCTCGCGGCGATCCCGGCCGAGGTCGGGGGCGCCGTGCTGGAGGGGCGGATGGAACGTCGCTGGCCGGGGATGGACAGCCAGGTGGCGACCGCGCCGCTGCTGCAGAGCGCCGCCGCCAGCCTCGGGCGCCCGATCGTCGGCGCACCCCGCGGCGGGGCGAGCGACGCCAGCCACTTCGCCGCCTCGATCCCGTTGACGGTGGACGGTCTCGGGCCGCGCGGGGGCGGCGCGCACACGCCGGGGGAATTCGTGCTCGCGGAATCGCTGCGACAGCGAGCCGAGGTCGCGCTGGCCCTGGCCGGCGCCGCCCTCTTATCGATTTCCTAATCCCACCTGCCATGCTTTCGCTATGAGGAAGCTCCTCCCGGCCTCCGGTCAGCAGGATCAGCGCGAGGGAATCGGGCTGTTGCTCACGATCGTCGCGTTCATGTGGGTGATCGAGGTCATCAACACGTTGGATTCCAACGCCCTCGACAACGACGGCATCTACGCCCGCAACGTCGGCCGGCTGTGGGGGATCCTCACCGCGCCGTTCATCCACGTCAGCTTCCAGCACCTGATCGACAACACGATCCCGTTCCTGTTCATGGGGCTGATCGTCGCGCTGCGCGGCGCCGTCAAGCTGGCAATCGTCACCGGGATCGTGATCCTGATCGGCGGCCTCGGCACCTGGCTGATCGCTCCGGAGCACTCCGTCACGGTCGGGGCCAGCGGTGTCGTGTTCGGCTACGCGGCATACCTGCTGGCTCGCGGCTTCTTCGACCGCAGCGCCATCGAGGTGCTGATCGGAGCAGTGGTCGGGGTCGTCTGGGGCGGCGCCCTGATCTCCAGCCTGGTGCCCCAACACGGGATCTCGTGGCAGGGTCACGCCTCCGGGGCGGTGGGAGGCGTGGTCGCGGCGTGGCTGCTGGCCGGGCAGGGCCGTGGCGCCAAGCGCACCGCCGGCGCGCCGCCGCGCTCCGCGCTGGACCGCGCGCTGGCCAAATAGCGCGACTGGCGCCCCACTGACGAAGCAGTCCCGGCGCGGCGTTTACTAGCCTGCTCCGGTCGTGCGCATCTTCTCCGGCATCCAGCCCACGGGGCGCAAGCACCTGGGCAACTACATCGGCGCGATCACCCAGTACGTCGCCGGCCAGGACAGGGGCGAGGGCATCTACTGCGTCGTGGACCTCCACGCCACGACCGTGGCCTACGACCCCCAGGGTCTGCGCGAATCGGTCTACGACACCGCCGCGACGCTGCTGGCCGCCGGGCTGGATCCCGATCGCTGCATCTTCTTTCGCCAGAGTGACGTGCCAGAGCACAGCGAGTTGTGCTGGCTGCTCTCCAGCGTCGCCAGCTATGGCGAGCTCACCCGCATGACGCAGTTCAAGGACAAGGCGGGCGACCAGCGCGAGCAGGTCACGGTGGGGCTCTTCACCTACCCGGTGCTGATGGCCGCCGATGTACTGGCCTATCGGGCTCACGAGGTCCCCGTCGGCGATGACCAGCGCCAGCACATCGAGCTGATGCGCGACGTCGCCCAGCGGTTCAACGCCCGCTTCGGCGAGACGCTGGTGGTGCCGGAGGGCAGATTCCCTGCGGTGGGAGCGCGGATCATGGATTTGCAGTCGCCGGAGAAGAAGATGTCGACCACCGGCGGAACTGCGCAGGGGACCGTCTACGTGCTCGATGAACCCCCGGACATCCTGAAGAAGTTCCGCTCGGCGGTGACCGACTCGGGCAACGAGGTGAACCGCGGGCCCGACAAGCCGGGCATCTCGAACCTGATCGAGATTCTGGCCGCCGTGCGAGGCACGACGCCGGAGGCGATCGAGGCCGAGTTCGCCCAGGCGCGCTACGGGGAGTTCAAGACCGCCGTGGCCGACGCCGTGGTCGACTACCTCGCGCCGGTGCGCGAGCGCTACGAGGCCCTGCGCGCCGACGAGTCCGGGCTCGAGCGGATCCTGGCCGCGGGCGCCGAGAAGGCCGGCGCGATCGCTGCCGACACGCTGCTCGACGTTCGCCGCGCGATGGGGGTTGGACCGGTCCGAACCGGCCGGTAGATTCACCCCGGTGCGTCTCGTAGACCTCGAGCTCGACCTCGACGTATTCGCCGGCCCGTTCGATCTACTGCTGACGTTGATCCTGCGGGAGGAGATCGACCTGCTCGAGGTCGATCTGGCCGACGTGGTGATCTCGTACGTCGATCACCTCGAGTCGCGGGGAGAGCTCGACCTCGAGGCGGCGACCGAATTCCTGGTCCTGATCGCCGCGCTGCTCGAGCTGAAGTCGCGGCTGATGCTGCCCGGGGAGGAACAGGAGGAGATCGAGTTCGACCCGGGCGAGGCCGCCGAGGAGCTGCTCCGGCGACTGCTCGATGCCCACCGCTACCGGGCCGCCGCGGCCAGCCTGCAGGAGCTGCTGGCCGGGCAAACGGGTTACCGGTTCCGCTCCGCCCCGCTGCCACTGTGGCTGCGCCGTGCCTCGATGGAGGAGGCGCGCGCGGTCTACGACCCGCGGTTGCTCGCCTCCGCGATCGGAGATCTCCTCCGCGTTCCGGAGGCAGTCGACGTCGGCCACATGATCACCCCGAAGGTCACCGTCGCCGAACGGCTCGCGGTCCTGCGGAACCTGCTGCGGCGGGGTAGCTTCACCTTCGATGAGGCGACCGCGCGGGCCGATCGGGTGACCATCGCCGTGACTCTGTTCGCGCTGCTCGAGCTCTACAAGCAGGGTGAGCTCACCTGGGAGCAGGAGGAGCCGTTCGGAAACGTGGTGGTCTCCGGCCCCGTTCCGTCGGCTCGGAGATCGGCCGACGCGAGCGGGAAGGTGGAGCGGGTGGCATGACGCAGGAACTCGAGCGAATTCATGAGGGCGGCTTCGCCGCTGGCTCCAATTCGCTGGAGCGAATTGTCGAGTCGCTGCTGTTCCTCTCGACGGAGCCCGTGCCGGCCGCGGCTCTAGCCGACGCGACCGGTGCCGATCTGCACGAGGTGGTCACCGCGCTCGAGCGCGTGCGCGAGCACTACGAGTTCGAGCGCCGAGGTCTCGTCCTGCGTGAGCTGGCCGGGGGCTGGACCCTCTCCAGCCACCCGGACGCCGAGCTCGCCGCGCGGCGGCTGCTGGCTCGTCCGCGGACGCCCCCGCTGACTCCCGCGCAGGCGGAGACGCTGGCCATCATCGCCTATCTCCAGCCCGTCTCGCGCCCTGAGATCGCGCGGATCCGCGGCGTCAACGCCGAATCTGCGGCCACCACCCTGCTCGAGCGGGGGGTGATCGAGGAGGCCGGCCGGTCGCAGTTCGGCGCGGTCCTCTACCGCACCAGCGATCTGTTCCTGAAGCTGTTCGGCCTCGGCTCGCTGGAGGAACTGTCGGAGATCGGCGAGTTCGATCCCTCGCCCGAGCTCGAGGAGGAGCTGCGCGAGCGCCTGCTGCGAGCGGGCGAGGCCCGGGCGGGGGCCTGAAGCTGCTGCGGCTGCGGCGGGGGCGGCCCGGCGCGCACGCGATGGCATGCCTCGCGTGCGCGGTGGCGTGCGTGGTCGCCCCCCTCTTCCTTTACGCCGCGCCCGCGCAGGCGGCGGGCGGGCCGAATGCCGTGGAGGTGGTCCAGACGACCGCCGATCTGGCCCAGCACCTGACCAGGCTGCCCGACCTGCAGTTCGGCCTGCTGCCCGTCCTCGGCGTCCCGGCGATCCACGTCGACGACACGGTCGGCTACCAGCGGGTCAGCGGGTTCGGCGGCGCGATGACCGACAGCTCCGCCTGGCTGATCGAGCGCGAGCCGCCGGGCTCACGCGCGGGCCTGATGAACCTCCTGTTCGGAGCGCAGGGGATCCGGCTGAACTTCATCAGGGTCCCGATCGGGGCGTCGGACTTCACCGCCGGCGGGCGTCCCTATACCTACGATGACACGCCGCGCAACCGGCCGGACCCGAAACTGGCCCGCTTCTCCATCCGGCACGACAAGGCCTACATCCTGCCCGCCCTGCGTGAGGCGCGGCGGATCAACCCCACCGTCGAATTGCTGGCGAACCCGTGGACCGCGCCGGGCTGGATGAAGCAGAACCGGTCGCTGGACAACCTCGACGGACACGGCACGCTGCGGAAGTCCGCGTACCGTCCATATGCGCAGTACTTCGTGAAGTTCCTCGAGGCCTACGCTCGCGCGGGTGTGCCGATCGCCGCGATCACGCCTCAGAACGAGCCGACCAACGCCACGCGCTACCCGGGCCTGCACTTCTCCGCGGCCGGCGAGGCCAACTGGGTCCTCCACTATCTGGCGCCGGCGTTGCGCAAGGCGCGCTTGCACCCGAGGATCTACGGCAGCGATGGGGGATGGGGGCCACGCGCCACCGCCTTCGCCCGGGCGACGGTGGCGGGCAAGGCGGCCGGGGCGCTGGCCGGCATCGCCTGGCACTGCTACTTCGGCACGCCCGACCAGATGGGCGCGCTGCACGCGGCGGACCCGCGCCCGGATCAGATCCTCGACGAATGCTCGCCCGGGATCACCCCGTTCGCCATCTCCGAGGTGGTGATCGCGTCGCTGCGTGACTGGGCGAGCGCGGTGGCGCTGTGGAATCTCGCGCTCAATCAGCTGGGCGGGCCGGTTCAGCCGCCGAACTCCGGCTGCGGCGGCTGTCGTGGAGTCGCCCAGATCGATCAGGGCACCGGGCTGGTCAGCCTCGGCCTGCCCTACTACCAGCTGGGACAGGCGAGCGCGTACATCCAGCCGGGCGCGCAGCGAATCAGCTCCGGGAATTTCGTGGCCTACGACTACACGGCGCCCGGCGTCGACCCGATCACTCCGGGCCTCGACGACGTCGCGCTGCGCAATCCCGACGGCAGCATGGTGCTGCTGGCCTACGACGCCTCGGTTGCCCCGATCCGCTTCGCCGTCACCTGGCACGGGCTGTCGTTCTCCTACGCGCTCCCGCCCGGAGCGATGGCCACCTTCGTCTGGAACCGTTGAGATCGCCTGAGGGTGATTCTCCCCGCCCGGCCGCTCAAGGCTCCCGAGCGGGCGAGGCCCGGGCGGGGGCCTGAAAGGCTCGCTAAGCGCTGTTGGCGGCCAGTTGGCCGCAGGCGGCGTCGATGTCACGCCCGCGGGTGAGCCGGATTGTGGCGTCGAGCCCGCGCCGCTCGAGCTCGCCGCGGAAAGCGTCGATCGCCTTCGCGCTCGAGCCCTCGAACTCCGAGCCGGTCGGGTTATAGGGGATCAGGTTGACCTTGAACATCTTCGGATCGAGCGCGTCGGCCAGCTGGGTGGCCTGGACATGGGAGTCGTTGACCCCCGCCAGCATCACGTACTCGACGAACACCTTGCGTCGCTTGCGCTCGTAGAACGCGGCGCAGGCCGCGAGCACGTCGGCCAGCGGATAGCGCTCGTTGACCGGCATCAGCTCGGAGCGCAGCGCCTCGTCGGCGGCGTGCAGCGACAGCGCGAGGCGGACCGGCATCCGCGAGTCGGTCAGCCGCTCGATCCCGGGGATCCAGCCGACCGTGGAGATCGCCGTGCGACGGTGGGTGATCCCGATGTCGGGAAGCCGCTCGCACGCCCCGAGCACGTTGTCTAGGTTCATCATCGGCTCGCCCATGCCCATGAACACGGCGTGATCGACGCCGGTCATTCGCCGGAAGTGCAGGGCCTGGTCCAGGATCTCCCACTCGGTCAGGTTGCGCCCGAAGCGCATCGCGCCGGTGGCACAGAAGCTGCAGGTCAGCGGACAGCCGGACTGGGAGGACAGGCACAGCGAGTGGCGGCCGTCTCTGTAGCGCATCAGCACGGCCTCGACCGGTCGCCCGTCGTGAGTCTGGAACAGCGCCTTGATCGTCCCGTCCTCGGCATGGGCCTCGCGCTCGAGGGCCAGCGTCGAGAACGGGACTGAGCGGGCGAGCTCGGAGCGCAGGGAGACCGGCAGGTTCGTCATCGCGTCGAACCCTGGGGCGCCCTGCGCCACCCACTTCCAGATCTGCTTGACGCGGTAGGCGGGCTCTTCGAGATCGGCCAGCGCGCTCCGCACGAGTTCCAGGTCCATGGTGACTATGGTGGCAGGCGTGCGCCTGGCCAAATATCTAGCCTCCGCCGGAGTCGCCTCGCGCCGAGCCGCCGAGGTGCTGATCGGCGCCGGACGCGTCACGGTCCGGGGGGAGGTCGTGACCGATCCGGCCCGCGACGTCGACGAGCACGACGCGGTCGCGGTCGACGACGAGCCGATCGGGCGCCGGCACGCGCGCGTGGTCTACGCCCTCAACAAACCGTCGGGCGTGGTCTCGACCGCCAGCGACCCGCAGGGCCGCCCCACCGTCGTCTCGCTGGTCCCCAGCGGGCTCCGGCTCTATCCGATCGGGCGCCTGGACATCGACACCACCGGCCTGATCCTGCTCACCAACGACGGTGAGCTGGCCCATCATCTGACCCATCCGCGCTTCGAGGTCGAGAAGACCTATCTCGCGGTGCTGCGGCGGCCCCCGGTGCGCGAGGGGACGCTCCGTGCGCTGCGCGAGGGAGTGGAGCTCGAGGACGGGCGCAGCGCTCCGGCGCGGGTCCGCCGGGTCAGCGCCGACACGATCGAGCTCACGTTGCGCGAGGGGCGCAAGCGGCAGGTCAAGCGGATGTGCGAGCAGGTGGGGCATCCGGTCAAGCGGCTGCAGCGGATCCGTCTCGGGCCGCTGGAGCTGGGCCAGCTCAAGCTCGGGGGCTACCGGCGGCTGACCCGGGCCGAGGTCGAGCGCCTGCGCACCGCCGGCTCGGGCGCCGACGCTTAACCTGATCCCAACAGGTCCCCCCACCAATAGCCAAGGGTTTACGGGCACTATTTTTCTTGTAATGCGACCGGATACGACGCCGGCGGATGGTTCTGTCGTGCTCGCCTCGGGACCCGCCTCCGGTGTCGCCGCGGGCCAGACAGATTCGGCCGCCCTACTGAATCGCCTCAGGCCGTCAGGCCTGAGCGTGCGCCTGCCACGGCTGCGGTTCCTGGCCAGCCCGCTGGCCGGTCGCCTGGCGCTCGGCGCCCTGCTGCTCGGCGCGTTCGCGATTGCCGTGATGGCCACGGCGCGTGCGTCGGCGCTGGTGCCGCGCAGCTCGTTCGGATTCCCCCACTGGGAGGCGGGGCCGCTCCATTCCCTCTTCGGCCATCCGACCATGAGCTACGACGGGCTCAACATCGCGTTCAGTGGATTCCTGGTGGCGATGACGTTGGCCTACGGGGTCATGCTGA
Organism: uncultured Solirubrobacterales bacterium; assembly: GCA_963744755.1. Classification (GTDB taxonomy): domain Bacteria; phylum Actinomycetota; class Thermoleophilia; order Solirubrobacterales; family Solirubrobacteraceae; genus Palsa-465. The sequence goes on from CAVUUS010000002.1 coordinate 195,046, forward strand.
CGGCGGTTCGCACGCTGTCGATGCGCACGATCGGAATCTGCATCGTCGCCCTCCACCTGCTGCTGCTGCTGGCGCCGCCGCTGCAGCTCACCGACGTGTTCAACTACCTCGGGTATGCCCGGCTCGGTGGGGTCCACCACCTGAACCCGTATACCCACGTGATTGCCGCGGAGAGCCACGACCCGATCTTCGACTTCACCACCTGGCACAACCTCCGCAGCCCGTACGGACCGCTGTTCACGGCGCTCAGCTATCCGGTGTCCTGGCTCCCGATCCCGGCCGCCTACTGGTTGATCAAGATCGGCGTCGTCATGGCCAGCCTCGGGTTCATCGCCCTGGTCTGGAAGTGCGCGCGCCTGCTCGGTCGCGACCCGCGCTTTGCCGTCGTGTTCGTGGCGGCCAACCCGATCTACCTGTTCTTTGCCGTGGCCGGCTTCCACAACGACTTCTTCATGCTGGTGCCCTCGATGGCGGCGATCGTCCTGCTGCTCTCGCGGCGTGACCGGACGGCCGGGGCGATGCTGATGCTCGCGGTCGCGATCAAGTTCACGGCGATCCTCCTCCTCCCGTTCCTGCTGCTCGCGGCGCGACCCCCGCAGCGGCGGCTGCGCGTGTTGGCCGGCGCGGCGCTGGCCACGGTTCCGCTGGCCGCGATCAGCGTCGCGATGTTCGGGTTCACGATCCCCAATCTGCACGACCAGAGCACCCTCCTGACCGACTTCAGCATTCCCAACATCGTCGGCTTGGCGCTCGGGGTGGGGGGCGGCACGCCTGGCCTGTTGCGAGCCGGCAACGTCGCGCTGGTGGTGATCGTCCTGCTGCTCATGCGCCGGCGCAGCGACTGGATTTCCAGCGCCGGTTGGGGGACGTTGGCGCTGATCGCCAGCCTCGCCTGGCTCGTTCCCTGGTACATCATCTGGGCGCTTCCGCTCGCGGCCCTCGGCACCAGCGTTCGGCTGCGCCGGGCGGCGATCGCCTTCACCGTGTTCCTGGTGATCACGTTCAGCCCGGCGACCCGGATGTTCTTGGATGCGCACCACATCGATCCGCTGAACACGTCGGCCGGACACGCCTCGCGAATGCTCCAGCAGAAGCTTGCCCAGAAGTAGACGGCCGTCAGTTGGGCGTAAAGCCACCCGCCGCCTGGGCGTCCTCGCGGCGTCGCGACTGTTAACTTCGCCGTAGTGCGAATCGAATTTGCGACAGCTTCGGCCGGCGCCGGGCCCGGCGTGGCCACGGCCGCGCGGGCGGGTGAGCGACGCCGGATCGATCGGTTCGAGCTCGCGCTGCTCGCCGTGTTCGCGCTCGTGTCGTGCTGGGTGCTGGCGGTCGACCTGTACTGGGTGATCTTCCACGGCCGCATCTGGACGGGAACCGACGGGTTCTTCATCACCGACCAGATGCAGTACCTGGCCTGGATCCAGGCGGCCTCGCACCATCTGCTGATCTCGAACCTGTTCGTCCTGCGCTCGACGCCGGCCGACTACTTCCAGCCGGCGGTGCTGATCTCCGGCCTGCTCGTCGCGCTCGGCATGGTGCCATGGCTGGCGCTGCTGCTGTGGAAGCCGGTCGCGGTGCTGGTCACATTCCTCGGCGTCCGGGCCTACGCACACCACAGCTTGAGCCGGCGCTCCGCGCGCCGAGCGGCGATCGCGCTGGGCCTGTTCTACGGGTCCTTCAGCGTGGTCTACGGCTCCTTCGGCGTAGTCGGCGACCTGTTCCCCGGCTTTCTCTCCTGGGGGTACCCGTTCGGCCTGATCGCGCTCGGGGCGATGCTCTACTCGATGATCGCCTACGACCGGGCGCGGTCGGAGGGCCGGATCAGCTACACGCCCGCGCTGCTCGGGGCGCTGTCCAGCTCCCTGCATCCGTGGCAGGGCGAGATCCTGATCGTGATCGTGATCGGCGCCGAGCTGATGCGCCTGCGCGGCGAGCGGCTGACCCGGCGGCGGCTGCAGCTGATCGTGATCACGGTGCTGGGCACGGCGCTGCCGCTGCTCTACTACTTCGTGCTCGGCAAGGCCGACCCGAACTGGGGCATGGCCCGCGAGGCCAGCCGGCACTCGTTCTCGTTCTGGACGATCGCGCTGGTGCTGCTGCCGATCGCCCCGCTGGCCGCACTCGGCTATCGCGGCAGGTCCCGCAGCTTCTGGGAGACCGCGACGCGCGTTTTCCCGGTGGCGGCGCTGGTCATCTACGTCTTCTCGGCCTCGGGCGCCAGCGCCACGCCTCTGCACGCGTTCCAGGGGATCACCGTGCCGCTCGGAGTACTCGCCCTCGAGGGGCTCGGCCGGACCGGCTGGTACCGCTACCGCCATCGGCGGCTGGTGGGCGGGGTGGCGCTGGCCCTGGCCACGATTCCGGCCACGGCCTGGGAGCTGAAGATCGCCAACGGCTTCATGCGCCCGCAACCCGGCAACGGGAACTTCATCCAGCGCGACGAGCGCGCCGCGCTCGCCTTCATCGCGCACGACCGCGACGACGGAGGGGTGCTGAGCCGGGTCTATCTCGGCCTGCTGGTGCCGGCCCACACCGGACGCAACACGTTCGTCGGGGACTGTCTGTGGTCCCAGCCCCAGTGCAGCACCCGGCAGTACCTGACCGGGCAGCTGTTCACCGGCCGCCTGCGGCCGCCCGACGCCCGGCGTCTGATCCGCGAGTCGGGCGCCCGGTTCGTGCTGGCCGACTGCCGGACCAAGGAGATCGACCTGTCGAAAACGCTCGCGCCGCTGCTCGTGTCGGTCCACCGCTTCGGCTGCGCGCGGGTCTACGAGATCGACGCGCCGCGCCCGCCGGTGGGGGCTCTGGCAGAATCCCCCACGCATGCAGCGGCTGTTCGCACTCAGGGGCGCCAATAGCGTCGAGTGCAACGACGCCGGCGCGATCCTCAAGGCCACCGACGAGCTCGTCCGCGAGCTGATGGAACGCAATGGGCTGGCGGCCGAGGCGATGGTGAGCTGCATCTTCACGCTCACCGACGATCTCGATGCCGAGTTCCCCGCCGTGGCGGCCCGACGGCTCGGACTTGACCGGGTGCCGTTGCTATGCGCGCGAGAAGTGCCGGTCCCCGGCTCGCTGCCCCGGGTGATCCGGGTCCTCGTCCACTACTACGCGCCGGACAGCCACCAGCCGCGCCACGTCTACCTCGGCGAGGCCCGCGCACTGAGAGCCGATCTCGAATCGGCACAATGAAGGTCTGACCATGGCCCTAGAGTTCTCTCAGCGCATCAGACGGATCCCCGTCTATCCGGTCGCCGCCGGCTACGACCTCGGCGCCGACGTGGCGATGCTGGCGTCCAACGAGTCGTGCTTCCCGCCGCTCCCGGAGGTGGTGGAGGCCGCCGCCCGCGCGCTGGCCGGGGCCAACCGCTACCCGGACCCTGCGTACTCGCCGCTGCGCCGCGCGCTGTCGGACCGCTACGGAATCGCCCCCGGGCGGATCGCCTTGGGCAACGGCTCCTGCGACATCCTGCTGGCCGCCGGCGAGGCGCTGCTCGAGCCGGGCGCGGAGGTGGTCTACGCGTGGCCGGCGTTCAGCGTGTATCCACACCTCGCCGCCGCCTCGGGCGCGAGGGCGATCCAAGTCGAGCTCGATTCCGAAGAACGCCACGACCTCGACGCGATCGCCACCGAGATCACGGTGGCCACGAGACTGGTGCTGGTCTGCAATCCGAACAACCCGACCTCGACCGCGCTGCCGCTCGAGACGATCGAGGCGTTCCTGGACCGCGTGCCGCGCCACGTCTGCGTGATCCTCGACGAGGCCTATGTGGAATTTGCGCTGGCGCTGGGCGACACCTACGCCTCGGTCGAGTTGCTGCGGCGCCACCCGAACCTGGTGCTGCTGCGGACCTTCTCCAAGGTCTACGGGCTGGCTGGGCTGAGGGTCGGCTACGCGCTGTGCGCGAGCGAGGACTTCCGGATCGCCGTTGACCAGGTGCGCCAGCCGTTCCACCTGAACTCTGCCGCCCAGGCCGCCGGGGTGGAGGCCCTTCGCCATCAGGATGAGGTCGAGCGGCGGGTGGCCCACACGATCGCCTCGCGGACGGCGCTGGAGGAGGGCGTCCGTGACCTCGACCTCTGGGTCGCGGAGTCCGACGCCAACTTCGTGTGGCTGCGGCTGCCCGCCACGTGCGATGAGGGTGACGTGGTGAAGGGATTGCGCGAGCGCGGGGTGCTCGTCCGCGCCGGGGTCAGCCTGGGCCGAGCCGGCTGCCTCCGGGTGACCGTGGGCACCAACGCTGAGAACGCGCGATTCGTCCAGTCGCTCGGCGCGCTGATCTGAAAGCTTGGCACCGGTCACCGGGTCTGGTAAAAAAGAGTCGTTCGCTCATGAACGAGACCGGCTCCATCCCGAGCAGCACCTGCGCCCTCGGCGGCTGGTCCTTCTACGCGAGCTTCTACGCCTGGCGATTTAGCTAGGCGCTCGGCCCCAGCACCCACTGCCGCCCGTCGAGGGCCGTGCACAGGCCGAGCGCCGGAACCGTGAATCGCCACCCCTCTAGAGTTCCCAAGCGTAGAAAGGACCACTGATGATGATCGTGATGAAAGCGACGGCCACCGCGGAACAGGTGCAGGCCGTTATCGAGCGCGTCGAGAGTGTCGGCGCCCGCACCCACCCGATCGTCGGCGAAGAGCTGACGGTGATCGGCGCGATCGGTGATCGCGAGCACATCGCCCGGCTCGAGCTCGAGATGGCTCCCGGCGTGGACCGCGTCGTCCCGATCCTCAAGCCGTACAAGCTCGCCTCGAGTGAGTTCAGGCACGGCAGGCGCAGCGTCCTCGACATCGGCGGGAAGAAGGTCGGCGGCGAACACTTCGCGATGATCGCCGGGCCGTGCACGGTCGAGTCGCGGGAGCAGACGCTCCAGACCGCGCGGATCGTGCGCGACGCCGGTGCCACCATGTTCCGCGGCGGCGCGTACAAGCCGCGCACATCGCCGTACGCTTTCCAGGGGCTGGGCCAGGAGGGACTGCGGCTGCTGGCCGAGGCCAAGCGAGAGACGGGCCTGCCGATCGTCACCGAGCTGATGGACATGCGCGACATCGATCAGGTACTCGAGGTCGCCGACGTGGTCCAGATCGGAGCCCGCAACATGCAGAACTACTCGCTGCTCACCGAGGTGGGTCGTTCCGGGCGGCCGGCGCTGCTCAAGCGCGGTTTCTCGAGCACGTTGCAGGAGCTGCTGATGGCCGCCGAATACATCCTCAAAGAGGGCAACGAGCGCGTGATCCTCTGCGAGCGGGGGATCCGCACGTTCGAGACCGCCTATCGCTTCACGCTGGACCTGATGGCCATTCCGGTGCTGAAGGAGATGAGCCACCTCCCGGTGATCGTCGATCCGAGCCACGCCGCCGGCCGGCGCGATCTCGTCCTTCCCCTCTCGCTGGCGGCTGCCGCCGCCGGGGCCGACGGGATCATCGTCGAGGTTCACCCGCACCCCGACGAGGCGATCTGCGACGCCGCTCAGCAGCTCCCGGCTGACGAGTTCGGCGACTATCTCGAGCGCGTGCACGCCGCGGCTGCGGTGGCCGGCAAGGTGCTCTCCGACGAGCAATTGACGACCGGCGTGTTGCGCTGAGGTGGCCGTCACCGGTTCGTCGCGGAGCAGTTCGGTCCGCGACCAGCGGATCTCGCGCCTCGAGCCGCTGGTCGCCCCGCAGACGCTGCTCGACGAGCTGCCGCTGAGCGATACGCACGCCGATGTCCTGCTGCGCGGCCGAGCCGCGGTCCAGGCCATCCTGGGTGGCGAGGACGATCGCCTGCTCGTGGTGGTCGGGCCGTGCAGCGTCCACGATGTGGAGGCCACGCGGGAGTACGCCGGTCGCCTGAGCGCCGAGGCCAAGCGGCTGGCGCCCGACCTGTGCGTGGCGATGCGGGTCTACTTCGAAAAGCCGCGGACGACGATCGGTTGGAAGGGACTGATCAACGACCCGCACCTCAACGGATCGGGCGATGTCAACGCCGGCCTGCGGATGGCCCGCCGCCTGCTGCTCGAGGTGCTCGCGCTGGAGCTACCGGTCGGCTGCGAGTTCCTTGACCCGATCACCCCGCAGTACATCTCCGACGCGGTCTGCTGGGGGGCGATCGGCGCCCGCACCACCGAGAGCCAGATCCACCGGCAGCTCGGGTCGGGCCTGTCGATGCCGGTGGGGTTCAAGAATCGCACCGACGGCAACGTCCAGGTGGCCGTCGACGCCGTGCGCGCGGCCGCCGTCTCACACTCCTTCCCGGGAATCGACGTCTCCGGAACCGCCGCGATCATGTACACGCGGGGCAACCGCGACTGTCACGTGATCCTCCGAGGGGGCAAGGGCACGCCCAACTACGGCGCCGAACCGGTCGCTCGCACGCTCGAGCTGTTGCGCGCCTCGGCGCTGCCTGAACGCGTGATGATCGATCTCTCGCACGACAACAGCGGCAAGAATCCCGACCGCCAGCCGGCCGTGGCCGAGGCGGTGGGGGCGCAGATCGCGGCGGGCGACCGCGCCGTAGTCGGCGTGATGCTGGAGTCGTTCCTGGTCGCCGGCCGCCAGGAACTGGACCCCGCGCGCCCGCCCGAGACTCTGACCTACGGCCAGTCGATCACCGACGGCTGCATCGGCTGGGAGACCACCGTCGAGGTGCTCGACGGGCTCGCCGACGCCGTCCGGGCACGCCGCGGCGTGGGCTAGCAGCGCGTGCGGATCGCGGTGATCGGCGTCGGGCTGATCGGCGGCTCGATCGCGCTGGCGGCGCACGAGCGCTGCAGCGCGACCGTGGCCGCGCACGATGCCGACCCGGACGCCCTCGACGCTGCGTGGAAGCGTCACGCGATCGACGACCGCTGCAGCTCGATCGGTGAAGCCGTCCGTGACGCCGAGGCGGCCTTCGTGGCGGTTCCGGTCGGAGTCCAGCCCGAGGTGGTCGGCGCCGTGCTCGACGCCGCCCCCGCGGACTGTGTGGTCACCGACGTGGGGTCGACCAAGCGCGCCGTGGTCGCCGCGCACGACGACCCGCGCTTCGTCGGCGGCCACCCGCTGGCCGGCGCCGAGACGGCTGGGATCGAACACGCGAGGGCCGACCTGTTCGAGGGCGCGACCTGGTACCTGACGCCGACGACGCGGACCTCAGGCGTCCATTACGAGCGGCTGCACCGGATGCTGATCGCCTTCGGGGCCAGGCCGGCGGCGATCGAGGCAGACGTCCACGACGCGATCCTGGCCACCGTCTCCCACCTGCCCCACGTGCTGGCCAACGTCCTCGTCTCGCAGGCCGCACACGCCCTCGCCGAGGGTGATGAGCGAATGCCGGCGACGGGCCCGAGCTTTCGTGACGCGACGCGCGTCGCGGGCGCCTCGAGCACGATCTGGACCGACATTTATCTCAGCAATCGCGATGCCCTGGCCGGCCAGATCGACGATACGATCGCCCGGCTCGAGCGGATCCGCGAATCGCTGGCCGCCGCTGACGGCCCCGAGATCACGCGCTGGAACGAAGCCGCCGCCGCCGACCGCAGGCGCCTGCTCGACGCGCAGCTCGCCGGTGACCAGCTGCATGAGCTGCGCGCGGCGGTGCCGAACCGGCCGGGGGTGATCGCCCAGCTCGCGCTGCAGCTCGGGCGGGCCGGCGTCAACATCGCCGACCTGGCGCTCTACCCGGCCGCGGACATGAGCGAGGGCGTCGTGGCCTTCTGGATCGCGGGGGATGGCGCCGCCGCGCGCGCCGAGCAGATCATCCAGGACCTCGGGTTTCCGGTGGCGCGAGCATGAACCAGCGCTTCGACCCGCCGGGGCCGCTGCGGGGCGGTCTGCGAATCGCACCGGACAAGTCGATCTCCCATCGCGCCGCGATCATCGGCGCGATGGCCTCCACGCCGGTGCGGATCTACGGCTTCCTCGACGCGCAGGACACCAACTCGACGCTCGCCGCGGTCCGTGATCTGGGCGCGACCGTCGCCGCGCGGGACGGGGTGCTGACGATCCGCGGCTGCGGACTGCGCGGCGCTCAGCCGCCGGCGGGCCCGATCGACGTCGGCAACGCCGGCACCTTGATGCGGCTGCTGCCCGGATGGCTGGCCTCCCAGCAGGGATCCGAGTTCACGCTCGACGGGGACGAGTCGATCCGCCGCCGCCCCGTCGACCGGATCGCCGAGCCGCTGCGGCTGATGGGCGCCGCGATCGACGCCCGCGCCGGTCGCTTCCCGCCGCTCACGATCACCGGCGCCACGCTGCACGGGATCGAGTACGCGCTTCCGGTGGCCAGCGCCCAGGTGAAGTCCTGCGTGCTGCTGGCCGGACTTCTCACCGACGGGACGACCGTGCTCGAGCCGGTCCCGACCCGCGATCACACCGAACGCATGCTGCTCCGTGCCGGTGCGCCGGTGCGGCGCGAGTGGAGTCCGGAGCTGGGCTTCCGCACGATCGTCGGCAACGCCGAGGAACTCGAGCTCGAGCGCGTGGTGGTACCCGGCGATCTGTCTTCGGCGGCGTTTCTGATCGCCGCCGGCGTGCTGGTGCCCGGCTCACGGCTGCTGCTCGAGGGTGTCGGCGTCAACTGGACCCGCTCCGGCTTCCTGCGGATACTCGAGCGGATGGGGGCGATCGTGATCGGCGACCTCGAGCCCCCCGAATCGTTCGGCGGGGTCGAGCCGATCGCCGACCTCGATGTGCGCAGCGGGCCGATCGAGGCCACGATCGTCGAGGCCGACGAGGTCCCGCTGGCCATCGACGAGCTGCCGCTGGTCGCCCTGCTGGGTTGCTCCGCCGAGGGCGAGACGATCGTGCGCGGCGCCGCGGAGCTGCGGGTCAAGGAATCCGACCGGATCGCCACGGTCGTCGACGGCCTGCGCGGCCTCGGCGCGGACATCGAGGCGGCGCCCGACGGGTTCGTGGTGCGCGGCACCGGCGGACTGCGCGGCGGGCGGATCGAGGCGCACGGCGATCACCGGCTGGCCCTGCTCGGCGCGGTTGCCGGGCTCGTCTCGCGCGAAGGGGTCGAGGTGATGGGGATGGAGGCCGCCGACGTTTCCTATCCCGGCTTCGCCCGGGACATCGCCGAGCTGGTGCGGTGATGGTGATCGCGATCGACGGCCCCGCCGGAGCCGGCAAGTCGAGCGTGGCCCGCGCGGTCGCGGCCGATCTCGGCTTCACCTACCTCGACAGCGGCGCGATGTACCGGGCCGTGGCCCTGGCCGCGCTCCGGCGGGGGGTCGAGCCGGCCGCGGTCGCCGACGCGATCGAGATCGACCTGGGGGAGGGGGTGCGGCTCGACGGCGAGGACGTGACGACCCAGATCCGCACGCCGGAGGTGTCCGAGGCGGCCTCGCGCGCGGCCGCGGACCCATCCGTGCGCGGGGCGATGGTGGCCGAGCAGCGGCGCCTGATGGCCGACGGGGACTGGGTCGCCGAGGGCCGCGACATCGGCACCGTGGTCGTCCCCGACGCCGAGGTCAAGGTGTTCCTCACCGCTGATCCGGCCGAACGGGCTCGCCGGCGGGCCGCCGAGATCGGCGCCGATCCGGACACCGTCCTGGCCGAGCAGACCATCCGAGACCAGCGCGACCAGACGCGCGAGCACTCGCCCCTTGCCCCCGCCCCCGGAGCGGTGGAGCTCGACACCACCGGGCTCGGCCTCGACGAGGTCGTGGCGCGGATCGTGGCCCTGGCCCGCCACTGAATCGATCGTCTAGCCTCGTCTCCGCCAATGAAAGTCGCGATCGTCGGATATCCCAACGTGGGCAAGTCGTCGCTGGTCAACCGCCTCACCGAGTCGCGGGAGGCGGTCGTGCACGAGCGCTCGGGGATCACCCGGGACCGCAAGGAGCTCCACACGGAGTGGAACGGGCGCCGGCTGACGCTGGTCGATACCGGGGGGGTCGACCTCGAGGAGCGTGACGACCTGGCCCGGCAGATCCAACAGCAGGCCCGGACATCGCTGGTCGATGCCGACGTGGCCGTGCTGGTGGTCGACGCCAGAGCCGGCCTGCGTCCAGGCGACCTCGAAGTGGCCGATCTGCTGCGCCGCGCCTCGGTGCCGGTCGTCGTCGCCGCCAACAAGATCGACTCGGTCAAGGACCTTTCGCTGAGCGCCGAGTTCCACGGCCTCGGGTTGGGGGACCCGATCGCCGTGTCCGCCGCCCAGGGCCTGGGCACCGGCGACCTGCTGGACCGGATCGTCGAGCTCGGCCCGGAGCAGGATGCCGAGCCCGCGGCCGATGATCCGATCAAGCTGGCCATCATCGGCCGGCCGAACGTCGGGAAGTCATCGCTGGTCAACCGCTTCCTCGGCGCGGAACGGGTGATCGTCTCGGATGTGGCCGGAACCACGCGCGACGCGATCGACCTGCCGATGCGCTTCGAGGACCGGGAGATCGTCCTGGTCGACACCGCCGGGCTGCGCCGCCAGGCGAAGGTGGGGGAGTCGGTGGAGTACTACACGGCGTTGCGCTCCAGGCGGGCGGCCGAGCGCGCCGACGTGGCGCTGGTTGTCTGCGACGCCTCGGAGGGCATCACCGCCCAGGACCTGCGCGTCGCCGACCTGGCCATGACCAGTGGCTGCGCGACGGCGCTGGTGCTGAATAAGTGGGACATAGCCGAGAAGGAGGGACCGAGCGACCTCGACCACGAGCGCGCCCGGGTCAACCAGAAGCTGCGTCAGCGCCCTCGCGTGCTGACCGCCAGTGCGCTGACCGGCCGCCACGTCGAGCGGCTGCTGGTCGAGGCGGTCAGCCTGGCGGACCGCCGTCGCGGACGGATCCCCACCCCGCAGCTGAACCGCTTCCTCTCCGAGGTGGTGGCGGCGCGCCAGCCGCCGTCGGGGGGTGGGCGGACCGGACACCGCCTGAAGCTGCTGTTCATGACCCAGACCCAGGAGCGGCCGCCCCGGTTCTCGATCCAGGTCAACTCGCACGCCTTCGTGACTCGCAGCTACGCCTTCTACGTCGAGAACCGAATGCGCGAGCGCTACCGCCTCGAGGGGATCCCGCTGATCATCGACTTCGTCGAGCGCAACGAGCGGCGCGGTGATCTGCGCCCGCGAGGCGCCGCGGCGTGAGGCTGAGCCGGTGGTGGGCGGGGTTGATCAGCCCCGCGATGGTCGTGGGTCTGGCCCTGGCCGGTTGCGGCTCCGGGGGCTCGGGACCAGCCACCGGTGCGGCCAAAGTCGTTCCCGCCGACGCCCTGGCGTACGTGAACGTTTCCCTCGATTCCGGCCGGCCCGCGGTTGCGCAGGCCCTGAAGCTGGCCAAGGGCTTCCCTGATTACCCCCTGGCGGTGGCCGCGATCCAGGCCAGGCTTGCCATCCTGGCCGGCGGCGCGGGCGCAGGCCCGTTCGCGCAATCGATCAAACCGTGGCTCGGCAACGAGGCAGCGATTGCGTTGCTCAGCACCCCGACGACGACGGCCGGCTCGCTGCTCGTGCTCGACGTGCGCGACCGCGGCAAGGCTCGGGCCTTCCTGACCCGGGGCGGGGCGAGCCAGGTGGCGAGCTACCGGGGAACGCAGCTGCTGCGCACGAACTCGGGCAATGAGGCGGCGTTCGTTAGCCATTTTCTGCTGTTGGGAGGGGATGCGAGCGTCCGGGCCGCCGTCGACGTGGCCGGTGGACACGCGCCGTCACTGGCGGCCGGCACCACCTACCGGCGCGCCGCGGCAGGGGAGCCGGACGATCGGGTGCTCGATGCCTACGCCTCGGCGCCGGGTGTGCGGCGCGTGCTGGCCGGCCAGAGTGGGCTCCCGGCGGCGCTCGGCGAGTTGCTCTACCAGCCGGCGCTGAGCGGGATCTCGGTCGCGCTCTCCCCCGCTCACGGCGGTGCCCGGGTACGGATCCACAGCGCGCTGGACAGCTCGCTGCTTCAGGTCAGCGGGACGCCCGGCGCCGCGTTCAAGCCATCGCTGGCCGGCGCGATCCCCTCGGGTTCCATGCTGTTGCTCGACGTGGCCGGTCTGCCACGTGTCGCCCCGCGGGTGCTGGCCGCCGGGGCCGCCGGCGGAGTGGCCGGCCAGGTGGGCCCGTTGCTCAGCCGGCTGGGCAACGCGCTGGCCTCCGAAGGCGTCAACCTGAACAGCCTGCTCGCGCTGTTCAACGGTGAGACGGCAGCGGCGATCACCTCGACCTCGGGCAAGCCGGCGCTGTTGATCGTCTCCCGGACCGCCAACGAGCAGCGGGTGAGAACGCAGCTGGCCGCCCTAGAGATACCTCTGCAGCAGCTGTTCCCGGCCGCGGCCGTGGGTCCGGGGCAGGCTCCGGCGTTCAACGATCGCCAGGTCGACGGCGTGGCCGTCCATCAGCTCGCGCTGGCGCCGGGGCTCGAGCTCGACTACGCGGTCAACGGCGGCCTGCTGATGGTCTCGACGGGGGTGAGCGCGATTGCGGCGGCCGTGTCCCACCAGCGGTCCTTGGCGGGTGATGCCCGCTACCGAGTTGCGTTCCCGGGCGGCTCCGAAAAGGTGACCTCGCTACTCTTTCTCGACTTCAGCCAGCTCCTCAGCCTCGGCGAGCAGACAGGACTGACGAAGAGCGCCCAATTCCGCGCCCTCCGTCCCGACCTCCAGCGGATCCGCGCTGTGGGTCTTCGATCGACGAGGGGGGAGGCCGACTCTACCGCGGAGCTGTTCCTCCAAATTCCATGACCACGCTTTCCGATAACGAGTATCTGTTCACCTCCGAGTCAGTTACCGAGGGGCACCCCGACAAGATCGCCGACCAGATCTCCGATGGGGTCCTCGACGCCGTCCTGCGCGACGATCCGAACGGCAGAGTCGCCTGCGAGACGCTGGTCAACACCGGCCTGGTGGTGGTCTCGGGCGAGATCACCACGGAGACCTACGTCGACATCCAGGAGATCGCACGCGAGACGGTCAAGAAGATCGGCTACACCGATGCGCTCTACGGGTTCGACTATCACACCTGCGCCGTCATCAACGCGATCGACAAGCAGTCCCCCGATATCGCGCAGGGCGTCAACCAGGCATACGAGACCCGCCACGTCGACGGCGGCGACGACGAGCTCGACGTCGCCGGGGCCGGCGACCAGGGAATGATGTTCGGCTACGCCTCGAACGAGACCGAGGAGCTGATGCCGCTGCCGATCGCGCTCGCCCACAAGCTGGCCAAGCGCCTGGCCGACGTCCGCAAGGCCGAGATCGTCCCCTACCTGCGGCCCGACGGCAAGACCCAGGTGACGGTGCGCTACGTCGACGGACGGCCCGTGTCGATCGAGAAGCTGCTGATCTCCACCCAGCACCGCGAGGGCGCCGAGTCGCTGATCAAGGACGACCTCTGGGAGCACGTGATCGAGCCGGTGCTGCCCGACGACCTCTACGACGCCAAGGCGCTGAAGAAGAATTTCCTGGTCAACCCGACCGGACGCTTCGTGATCGGCGGGCCGATGGGCGACTGCGGCCTGACCGGTCGCAAGATCATCGTCGACACCTACGGCGGCATGGCCCGCCACGGCGGCGGCGCCTTCTCGGGCAAGGATCCCTCGAAGGTGGACCGCTCCGCCGCCTACGCGGCGCGACACGTGGCCAAGAACCTCGTCGCCGCAGGCCTGGCCGACCGGGCCGAGGTCCAGGTCGCCTACGCGATCGGCGTCGCCCATCCGGTGTCGGTGATGGTGGAGACGTTCGGCACCGAGAAGATCGGCCGCGGCCGGATCCTCGAGCTGATCTCCGAGCACTTCGACCTGCGTCCCGGGGCTTTCCGCGAGTACCTGCGGCTGCACCGCCCGATCTACCAGAAGACCGCCGCCTACGGCCACTTCGGCCGCGACGACAACGACTTCACCTGGGAGCGCACCGAGAAGGCATCGGCGCTTCGCGCGGACGCCGGCCTCGACGCCTGAACCACGCGGGGGCCCTCGCCGGTCGATCTACGGGGATCCGCCGGGGCTCTGACTCGTATCCGAGATCTCCCGCTGGGCCCGATCGACGGTCCGCACGATCCCGTGCGGATTGGCGACGCCGGAGAACTTGAAGTCGTAGTCCGAGCCGGCGGCGGTGTCGAAGTCGACCGTGCCGATCCGCAGCAGCCGCTCGAGCATGCTCTGTGTGTAGTTGACGTTCTGGACCCGCTCGAGTCGCGCCTCCAGCAGGTTGCGGGAGAGCAGTCCGCAGTCGATCGTTAGCCGCTGGTTGCTGATCGTGTAGGTGGTGCGTAGCCGGCTGATGAAGCCGACGATCAGCACCAGCACGAAAACGACCAGGACCGCCACGATCACCAGCGTTACGTTGACCTTGTCCGAGCCGATCCGGGTGGCCACGCCGGCGATCGCTCCGGCGATCACCGCCACCACGAGGCCCTTGAGGTAGAAGTCGAGCATCGACCGCCACGATGGGTGTCCGTGAAAGAAGACCTGCTCGCCGGGCTCGGGATCCACGGCGGGCAGCGTAACAGCGCGCGACGTTGCGGTGGCGAGGCTCAGATTCCGATCGCCGCGCCGAGCAGGGCGAGCGCCACGGTCCCGATCGCCAGCACCGAGATCACACCGGCCAACGGCCCGGGCTCCGTATCGATCGCGCCATCCCGGCGGGGCAGGACGAAGCTGACCACGGCGGGGCTGCCGATCACGATGCAGGCCCAGGCCCGGCCGTGATTGCCCTCCCGCGCGGCGGCGATCGTCCCCAGGCTCCGGGCGCAGGCGTCGAGGGCGAAGCCGAACGCCAGCGCCGGGTGGTCGTGGCCGAGCGAGACCGCGATAACGAGGATCAGCGACTCGGCGGCGACCACCAGCGCCAGCGCGAGCCCGATCAGCATCCCGAAGCGCTGATCGCGCTCCGGATCGGAGCTGTGCTTCGCCTGGGCTCGCTTGGCCGCCGCCCGGGCGGCCTCGGGTCGGCGCGGCTCCGGCCGCGCGGGCTCGGGCGGTCGCGGCTCGGGTCGCGCGGCGCCGGGCGGGCGCCGTTCGGGTCGGGCGGCCTCGGGCGCGCGCCGCTCGGGCAGCGCCAGCCGTCGAGACTCGGCCCGTTGCCCGTTGGCCCGCCCCGGCTCCGGACGCTGCGGACGCTCGATCACGGCCGGCCCGCCTGGGCGCTGGGGCAGCGGTCCCAGCGCGCCGATCCGTTCGAGCAGGGCGTCGGCGGCGCCTTGCCGATCCATCCCGAGCGCCGATGGCGTGATCATGAGCAACAGCAGGCCGTTGCCCGGCACCTGCTCGGCGTAGAGCGGGTCGGGCTCGGAGCCTTCCTCGCGACAGATCGCCACCAGGCGATTGCCCGGGTAATAGGCGTCGCAGACCAGGCAATCCTCGATCCCCGAGCCGGGCGGCCGCAGCCACGCGAACCGGTGCTGGCGCCGGCCGATCTCCCCCAACAGGCGGTCGCAGAGGTCGAGCACCACGTTCACGGGCATCGGCCCGGCCGATGACGCCGAGGGACCGCCCGTCAAATCAGGCACGCGTTCTTGCGCCTGCCCATCAACCGTCATCCTGGCGGCACTCTACCCTCCTGCAGCCGCCATGAACGTGTCCATCCTCAGATCGTGATCGCCCGGGTCCGGCCGCTCACCCGGACCCGCGCGGTCAAGGGATTGTTCGACTACCGGCTGGGCGCCGACCAGGCCGAGGTCGAGGTCGGATCGCTGCTGCGCGTGCCGTTCGGCCGGCGCCGCGAGCTGGCGGTCGTGATCGAGCTGGCCAGCCGCTCCGAGCTGCAGCCCGACCGCCTGGCTCAGCCCGACGCGGTGCTGGCGACCGGAATCCCGGCCGACCTCGTGGCGCTGGCCGAGTGGATGGCCCACGAGTACTGCTCGACGCCGGCCCGGGCGCTCGGACTGGTGCTGGCGCCCGGCGTGGCCGAGGGGATGCGCTCTAAGCGAGTGCTGGTCGCCGAGCTGACCGAGGAGGGCCGTGCGGCGCTCGCCGACGCGGCGCTCGCCGGCGCGGCGAAGCTGACCGAACGTCAGCTGGGCCTGCTGGAGGCGCTGGCGCGCGACGGCCGGACGGTGGCCGCGCGACTTGGTACCCCAGGCCTGCGCCGACTCGAGAGTCGCGGTCTGGTCACGCTCACCAGCGCTACGCAGCGCCGGCGTCCCGAGCGGCACCGGGTCGGCAACGCCGGCGGGAGCCCGCCGCCGCTGACCGGCGAGCAGCAGGGCGCGCTGGACGCGGTACTCGGGGCACTGGCCGCGCCGCCGGACCGGCCCGAGTGCGGTCATTTTCTCCTGCATGGGGTGACCGGGTCGGGTAAGACGGAGGTCTATCTTCGGGCGGCGGAGGCGACCCTGGCCGCCGGCCGCGGGGCGATCGTGCTCGTCCCGGAGATCGCGCTGACGCCGCAGGCGCTGTCACGGTTCGAGGCCCGCTTCGGTGATGTGGTGGCCGTGATCCACTCGGGCCTCGGACAGGGCGAGCGCTTCGACGAATGGATGAGGGTTTCGCGCGGTGAGGCCCGGGTCTGCGTCGGGCCGCGCTCGGCGGTGTTCGCGCCGATGCCAGACATCGGTCTGATCGTGGTCGACGAGGAGCACGAGAGCTCCTACAAGCACGAGGGCGATCCACGCTACGACGCGCGCGCGGTGGCCGAGCGCCGGGCCGGCCAGCACGGCGCCGTGCTGCTGCTGGGAAGTGCCACGCCGCGGCCCGAGAGCATGCTCGGAGTCAGGCGGCTGCGCCTGCGCGAGCGCGTCGACGGACGCCCGCTGCCGCCGGTCGAGATCTTGGACATGCGGGGCCAGCACCACCCGCTCCATCCCGACACGCGCGCGGCCCTGTCGGATCTGAAGCGAGCCGGGGGCAAGGCGATCGTGCTCCTCAACCGGCGCGGGTGGTCGAACTTCCTCTCCTGCCGATCCTGCGGCCACGTATGGATGTGCCCGAACTGCGAGGTCGCCCTCGTCCTGCACCGCCGGTCCGGCGTCGTCTCCTGCCACCACTGCGGACACCGCGAGCGCGTGCCCAGCCAGTGCGTCGCGTGCGCGTCGGTGTCGGTGGCGCGCCATGGCGCCGGCACCGAGCGGATCGAGCACGAGCTGGTCGCCGCGTTCGGCGACCCGCGGTTCCCGATCGTGCGGCTCGACGCCGACGCCAGCGGGGTGGACGAGCGAGCGCTGGCGCTCCAGCGCTTCCACGACGCGCCGTCGGCAGTGCTGGTGGGGACGCAGATGGTGGCCAAGGGCCACGACTTCCCCGACGTGGCGCTGGGAATCGTGCTCGACGCCGATCAGACGCTGCGCTTCCCGGATTTCCGCGCCGAGGAGCGGACCTTCTCGCTGGTCACGCAGCTGGCCGGTCGCACCGGCCGGGGCGGCGGTTCCGACGGCCGCGTCGATGGCCGGGTACTGGTGCAGACGCTCGCCCCCGAGGCGCGCTCGATCCGCCTGGCCGCGCGCCACGACGCCGATGCGTTCCTCACCGGTGAGCTCGAGCGCCGCCGGGTGCTCGCCTACCCGCCCTTCGCCACCCTGATCCGGATCATCTGCTCGGCGGAGCAGGCGGCCGACGCGGGGGCCTTGGCCACCGCCCTGCGCGGGCGGATCGACCCGCCCGGAGCGACGGTTCTGGGGCCCGCGCCATTGTTCGGCCTGCGCGGAAGAGCTCGCACGCAGCTCGTGCTCAAGGCCACCGATCGGGAGGCAGCGATCACGGCCGTGGGCGAGGCGGTCGATGCCCTGGCCGGCTCGGTTGTCGGCCGCGGGGCCAGCGTCAGCGTCGATGTCGACCCGCAGTGACGCTCCGAGCAGGGGCGTACGGAACTCCAGCGCGGGCTCGTAAACTTGGTGTCGTGTCCGAAGACGCCGAAGATCTCGAGCTCGAGCTCGAGGAGACCGAGGAGGACGAGGAGGAAGAGCACGAGCTCGATCCCGTTCTGGCCGCGCGCCGCGCGGCCGCGATGGCCCATATCCGCAAGTTCGGCGATCCGGTCTTGAAAACGCGGGCGCGGCAGGTCGACCGCTTCGACGGCGCACTGCGCGCCGAGGTGCAGGAGATGGGAGCCTTGATGAACGACGCGCTCGGCGTCGGGCTCGCCGCCACCCAGCTCGGCGTGCTCCATCGAGTCCTGGTCTACCGCGTCCAACAGCAGGCCGAGCTCGCCGCCCTGGTCAATCCGGAGATCGAGTGGCGCGGAGGGGAGGAGGAGATCTCCGAGGAGGGCTGCCTCAGCCTGCCCGGCGTGCTGGTCGACGTCGAGCGGCCGGTGTACATCCGCGTACGGGCGCAGAACGAGTACGGCAATCCGATCACGATCGAGGCCTCGGGACTGGAGGCGCGGGTGATCCAGCACGAGATCGACCATCTCGACGGCAAGTTGATCCTGGATCGCACCAGTCGGGATCAGCGCAAGGAGGCCCTGCGGATCCTGCGTGAGGCCCAGCAGGCGGCCTGAGGGACCGTCCGGGGCGCCCGCGGCGTGCGCACCGTCTATCTCGGCACCTCCGACTTTGCCGCCGGCGTGCTCCGGCGGCTGTCGGATTCGCCTCACCGCCCTTCGCTGGTCGTGACCAGGCCGGACCGGCGGGCCGGCCGCGGCCGTCGGCTCTCGCCGCCCCCGGTCGCGCTCGTCGCCCGTGAGCTGGGGATCGAGCTCGACCAGCCCGAATCGGTCAACGCCGACCCCGCCCGCGAGCGGATCGCCGCCGCGCGGCCTGAACGCGTCTGCGTGTGCGCGTTCGGCGCGCTGATCAAGGAGCCCCTGCTGTCTGATTTCCCGATGCTCAACGTCCACCCCTCGCTGCTCCCGCGCTGGCGTGGCGCCGCCCCGGTCGAGCGGGCAATCATGGCCGGCGATCAGCGCACCGGGGTCTCGATCATGCGCGTCACCGCCGGGCTCGACAGCGGCCCGCTCTATCTGCAGGAGGAAGTGCCGATCGAGCCGTGGGACAACTACGCGACCCTGGCCGAGCGGTTGCAGCCCCTCGGCGGCGAGCTGCTGGTCCGCGCGCTCGACGAGGACCCGCCGCTGCAGGAGCAGGACGACGCGCTGGCCACCTACGCCGAGAAGATCGGCCCGGAGGACCGCCGGCTCGACCCGGGGCGATCGGCGGTCGAGCTCGAGCGCGTGGTGAGAGCGCTGACACCCCACATCGGCGCGCACGTGGAGCTGGCCGGAGGCGAGCGCCTGCGCGTGCTCGAGGCGCGGGCGCTGGCCGACGCCCGGATGCCGGCCGGCGAGCTCTCCTTCGACGGTGTGCGCCCGGTGCTCGGCTGCGCGATCGGCGCGCTGGAGTTGCTCGTCGTCCAACCTTCCGGAGGCAGGCCGATGAGCGCGGAGGACTACCTGCGCGGGCACCGGAGGTAGCCGTGGCTCTGCGCGGGGACCAGAGGTAGCCGTGGCCGAGATCGCGCCTGCCCGGGTCTGCGCCTATGCCGTGGTGCGCCGCGTGTTCGAGCAGGGCGCTTTTGCCGACCGGGCGCTGCACGCCGAGGCCGCCGGCCTGGACTCGCGCGATCGAGCGCTGGCGATGGCGCTGGCATACGGCACGGTCCAGCGTCGCGCGACGCTCGATCACATCGCGGCGGCCCTGTCCTCGCGCGCGCCGGCCGACCTCGACCCGCCGGTCGTGGCCGCGCTGCGGCTCGGGCTGCTGCAGTTGCTGTTCCTCGGGGGGGTCGCCGATCACGCCGCCGTCAACGACAGCGTCGAGCTGTGCAAGCGGGCGGGCGGGGGAGGGGCGGCCTTCGTCAACGCCGTGCTGCGACGCGCCACGCGGGAGGGCGGCGCGATCCTCGAGGGGCTCAGCGACGGCACGCCCGCCGACGCGGCGATCCTTCGCTCGGTCCCGGTGTGGATCGCCGAGCTGTGGTTCTCGGAGCTTGGCGCCGAGCGAGCCCGGTCGCTGCTGGCGGCGGTCAACCAGCCGGCCGAGTCGGCGATCCGCGCCAACACGCTGCTGAGCAGCCGGGCCGAGGTGCTCGAGCGCCTCCCGGTGGCCGGATTGGAGGCGACGGCGCTGCCCGAGGGGATCGTGGTTCCCGGGGCGTTCGATGCCCATGCCTCCACGCTGTTCCGCGAAGGCAGGATCATGCCCCAGTCGCGCGCCTCGATGCTCGTCGCGCGATTGCTCGAGCCCAACCCCGGCGACCGGGTGCTCGACCTGTGCGCCGCGCCCGGTGCCAAGACCACCCATCTGGCCGCACTGATGGGCGCCCAGGGGTCACTCGATGCAATCGAGGTCAACGCGAGCCGAGCCGACGGGCTCGAGCGGACGTGCCGGCGGATGGGCGCGGCCTTCGTCGACGTCGTCCGCGCCGACGCGACCGAACTCCGGGCCGCGCAGGGCTACGACCGAGTGCTCGTCGATCCGCCGTGCAGCGGCCTGGGGACGCTGCAGTCCCGTCCCGACCTGCGCTGGCGCACCACCCCGGAGCGCCTGGCCGACGTCTCGGTCCTGCAGGACCGGATCCTGGCGGCCGGCGCCGCCGCCACGGTTCCGGGGGGCACGCTCGTCTACTCGGTCTGCACGATCTCCCGCCAGGAGGGCGAGGGCGTGGTCGGCCGCTTCCTGGAGGCGAATTCCGACTGGCGCTCCGAGGACCTCGGGGAGCGGTACCCGCAATGGACGGATCCCGGCGCCCCGAAGTTCCTCCAGCTCCTGCCTGACCGTGACGGCACCGACGGCTTCTTCATCGCGCGATTGCGGAAGGGGTGAGCGCGTGACATCTCGCACGCGAGAGGTCCTGGGGCCGCGTTACCCTAAAGGGCCCCCGTGACTGATCCTTCGTTCAAGTTCGGTCCTGAATGCCCGGGATGTGGCGAGCCCTGGCTGCGCCCGACCGCGAGCGCCGGCCGCTACCGGTGCCTCTATTGCCTGCGCCGCTACGAGCTGGTGTCGGTCTGCCCCAACTGCGGCGAGCATTCGACGATCGTGCGGATGTCGACCACCGCGATCGTCGAGTGCAACCACTGCAAGGGCAGCATGCTGCAGGCGGTCTGAGCGCCATGAGCACCGAAAAAGCCGAGCCCGAGAATTCGCCCCAGCGAACTCTCGCCACCGAGAATTCGCCCCAGCGAATTCTCGCCAGCGCCGAAGGCGCCCGGATCGCACCGTCGATCCTGTCGGCCGATTTCTCCCGCCTGGGGGCGCAGGTGGCCGAGGTCCTGGCCGCCGGGGCGCGGATGATTCACGTGGACGTGATGGACGGCCATTTCGTCCCACCGATCACCTTCGGTCCGGTGGCCGTCTCGGCGATCGCCGACCAGGTCCACCAGGCGGGCGGGATCATCGACGTGCACCTGATGATCGAGCGCCCCGAGCGATACGTCGAAGAGTTCGCCAAGGCCGGGGCGGACAGCATCACGATCCACGTGGAGGCAACGCCGCACGTGCACTACGCCCTCGACGCGATCCGCAAGGCAGGTTGCACGGCGGGAGCGGCGCTGTGCCCGGCCACGCCTGCGCAGAGCCTCGTCGAGATCGCCGCGGACACGATCGATCTGGCGCTGTGCATGAGCGTCAATCCCGGCTGGGGCAATCAGACGCTGATCCCAGGCTCCTACGACAAGCTGGCGCGGATGCGCGCCGCGCTGCCCGCCCGGGTCGCGCTCGAGGTGGACGGCGGCGTCCACAACGAGACGGCTGAGGCGTGCGTCCGTGCCGGGGCCAACCTGCTGGTGGCCGGCGCGGCGGTGTTCGGCTCCGACGATCCAGCCGCGGCCTACAAGGAGATCGCCGCCGCGGCCGGAGTGATGTGATCGGGGCCCGCTCCCGCGGGCGCTCCGGCGGACAAGCTCATGATCTTTCGGGTAGCTTCCCGGCCGTGCTCCGCTCGGGGACAGCCACCGCGCTCACCGTCCTGACCATCGCCGTCGTGCTCGCCGGCTGCGGGGGCGGCGGATCATCCAGCGTCAGCCCGGCGACCTACGTCAAGGCCGTCTGCACGACGCTGGGGCCGTTCGAGAAGGATGTCCAGACACGCAGCGCCGCGCTTCAGCGCCTGCCCTCGATCAGGACCGCGGCGGAGCGCAAGAGCGCGCTGCAGGGCTTTTTCAAGGCGGTGGTCGGCGACAGTGACAAGGCCGTCTCGCAGCTGAAGGCCGCCGGCTCGCCGAACGTGAAGAACGGCGGCAAGATCGAGTCGGCGATCGTCCTGGTGTTCACGCGCTTCGGGACGGCCGCGAAGCAGGCGTCAAGCAAGGCCGACGCGCTGCCGACCACCAGCCTGCCCGCCTTCCAGACCGCCGCGAACGCCTTGAACAGCTCGTTCTCCACCTCGATGGCCGGCATCGGCGCTGGGGTCAGCGGGCTCAAGAGCCCCGAGCTCGACAAGGCCGAGAAGCAAGAGCCGGCCTGCAAGAGCATCGGCGCCTAGGCGCGTTCAGCTAGGTGTGGGACCGAAGTTTGGCGCCAGGTGCACGCGTGGCGTGCGTTTCGCGCCAAGCTTCGCATGCCGTGCGTTTCGCGCCAAGCTTCGCATGGCGTGCGTTCGCGCCAAGCTCCGCACTTGGGCGTCTCTCGCTGAAACGACGCCCAGCCGGCTAACCGCGGACAGCGACCCCGCGGCGACCCACGCCCACCCGCCGGGGGCCGGCTCGGTAGACCAGCCAGAGCAGGACCGACAGCAGCAGCGTCGCGGCGAAGTAGCCCACCTCGACCCGCTCGACCTCGGGCCCGATCGTGGGCGCCGCCACGAACACCACGAAGAAGGCGGCCGAGATCAGCCAGGCGACCGACGCCAGCGAGGCCCGGCCACGGGCCAGCAGCGCCTGGTTGAGCGTGCCGGACACGAGATGCAGGCCCATCCCGAGGCCCACCACGGCCAGCCCGATGCGTCCGTAGGTGAACGTCTTCTCGCCCAGCAGCGCCTTCATCACAAACGGTCCCACCGCCAGCAGTCCGAGCGCGACGGCGCCGGCGAACGCGGCGATCACCAGCACCGTCAGCCGGATCGCACGGTGAAACTCATCGCCGCTCTCGCGCGCCTCGAGCCCAGTCAGGTGGGGCAGGATCGAGGTCTGAATCGCCTGGAAAAGCTGCAGTGGAGCCCGCACGATCAGGAGCACGTTGAAAACGAAGCCGGCCAGCGCCCGGCCGGAGTTGGCATTGACGATCAGCACCGCGGCGTTCATCAGCGCCTGCTCGGCGAGCATGATCCCGACCACGGCCAGGGCGAACCGGCTGCCGTGGCGCAGCGACAGGTCGGCGCTGGCCTCCTCGACGGCGGCATGAGCCGGCCCCTCCCGGGCCGCGTCGGCGGCCGGCAGGCCGGCCGGGCCCTTGTGCTTGACCCGCGAGAAGGCGAAGGGGATCACGCACAGCGAGGCGAACGGGGCGACAGCCATACCCAGGCCCACCGCCCCTTGGCCCGAACCGATCCCGAACGCCACCGCCAGCGCGAACAGGAAGCGCGACGTCGACTCCAGGAACACCAGGCCTCCGTACAGGGCGAAGCGCTCGTGGCCGGCGAGCCAGCCGCGGGCGAAGTAGCTGGCCCCATACGCGAGCACCCCCACGACGAGGATCCAGTAGAGCGCGCTCGAGCCGTCGAACAGACTCTTCTCGATCCGGTGACGGAGGGCGAGCGCGACGATCAGGAACAGGGCGGCGAACGAGCCCTGAATCAACGCCGGGACGCGAAGCGAGTTTCCCTTCAGCCCCCGGGCGCGGCGGTCGGCGATCGTCCGCGAGAGCAGCTGCTCGATCGGCCGGTAGATCACCGACAGGATCACGAACATCACCGCCCAGCAGAGCGAAACGCGGCCGTAGGCCTTTTCGCTGAGGACGTGGCTCGCGGTGGCCAGGTAGGCGAACGTGAAGATCCCGGTCGAGGCGATCCCGATCGAGAGGATCCGCGCCCCCGAGGCGTAGGAGCTCCCGGCCCCGTTCCCGCTCTGACCGGTCTCGGCAGATCCCGGCTTGGGCTCGGGCGGCAGCGTCGCCAGAGGCACCCGGCCGGCGCCCGCGTCGTCCGACATCAGGCCACCCGCACGAGCAGCATCGTCCACGGAAACGGAGAGCGCGCCTCGACCACCTCGCCGTAGCGCCCCAGCGTGGCGACGAATGTGGCCATCGACCAGTGATTGACGTGCCCGGGGGTGTTCCCGAGCTCGCGCCAGTAGGCGCCGCGGGCCACGTTCAGCATCCGCCAGAGCGGCTCGCGGGGGACCGATACGAGCAGGTGGCGCCCGGCTACGCGCGCCATCTCGGCGATCGTGCGCTCGGGATCCGGGATGTGCTCGAGGGCCTCGATCGCCGCGACCAGATCAAACTCGCTCTCACCGAAAGGGAGCTTCCCGCCCGGCGTTCTCACAAACTCGAGGTTCGGCCGCCCGCGCCCGCTCCACTCGTCGGCCAGCTTCGGATCGTCCAGATCGATGCCCACCACGCGTCGATCGCCGAGCCGGCGCGCCCACTGCTCGGTCAGCACCCCTTCGCCACAACCGACGTCGAGCACCGACTCCGGAGCGGCCTTCGCGAACAGCTCGTCGAGGCTCAGCTGGAAGCCCGCCATCAGCCGGCGCACCACCGGATTGCTTGAGCCGTATTTGTCGTAGGTGTTGCCGGTCGGGACCGCCGGCGGCTCACCCGCGCCGGCCAGCGGACTCGCTGAGCTCATACGCCGAGTACCTGCCGGTCCGGTTTCTCCCGGTCGGGGTCAGGTCCGGTCGCCTGGCCGGTCGGCTTCTCCGGCTCGGGGCCCGGGTCGGGGCCCGGCTCGTAATGCGAGGGCGCCACGCCGAGCTGCAGCTCGATCCGCCGGACTCGCTCGAACGTCCGCTGCGAGAGCATCCGCTGCGCGTCGAGCAGATCGCCGATCACCCCGAGCGAGCCGAGCAGCATGGCCGCGTTGAATAGCACCGCGCCGGCGATCAGCGACTGAATGTGCCCGCGCCCGGCGGTGTGGGGGTTTTCCACGAAGAAGACCAGGAACCGGATGAACAGCGCGAGCGCGGCGCCGCCCATCAGCAGCGCGCCGCCCCAGAACACCTTCAGCGGCTGGTGCTGCGAATAGATCCGGAAGATCGAAAGGGCATTGCGCCGGACGTAGGCGGCGGTCGACGGGAACAGACGGGACTCGCGCGTCTTGGGGTTGGTGCGAATCGGCACGTGCTGGACAGCGACCAGCAGCTTGCCGGCCTGAATGATCGTCTCCAGCGTGTAGGTGAACTTGGAGACGGCATGGACCTGCAGCGCCGCCTCGCGGTTGTAGGCGCGGAAGCCCGAGGTGGTGTCCGGTACGTCGGTGGAGGAGGCCTGCCGCACGACCCAGGAGCCGAGCCGCTGCAGCAGCTTCTTACCGGCCGAGAAGTGCTCGACCGTCGAGACCTGGCGGTCGCCGACGACCATATCCGCGTCGCCGTGGATGATCGGCGCCACCAGCTTGGGCACATCGGTGCCCTCGTACTGGTTGTCGGCGTCGGTATTCACGATCACGTCGGCGCCCAGCTTCAGCCCGGCGTCGATCCCGGCCTGAAAGGCGGCCGCCAGGCCCTTGTTGTTGGTCAGGCGGACGATGTGGTCGACCCCGTGGGCGCGCGCCACCTCGATCGTGCGATCGGTCGAGCCGTCGTCGATGACCAGCCATTCGACGGCGTCGAATCCGGCCACTTCACGCGGGAGTGCGCTCAACGTCAACGGGAGCTGCTCCTCCTCGTTGAAGCAAGGAATCTGAATGATGAGCTTCATGTCCTGGGTCGCCTGCCGTCAAGCGACCGGCCCGTTCTCCAAACTAGGGGGTCTCTCGGCAGGCTCTGTTGACAACACGGTAGCGGGATACTCGTAACGGAACATGGACACGGCGACCCTGACTCGGCCTGGGCCGGCACATACTCTGACGGCTCGTCCGGCGCCATCCGGCCGAGGCCGTCGCGCTCGCGGCGCCCCGCCGCGCCGGTCACGGCGCCAGTTCCATACGCCGGCGCTGTGCGCGCTGCTGGTGCTCACGCTGGGGCTGAGGCTGTGGGGAATCAAGCAGGGGCTCCCGTACAGCTACAACGTCGACGAGGCCACGCACTTCGTCCCGCGATCTGTCTCGTTCTTCTCACAGGGCCTCGACCCGCACTACTTCCTCAATCCGCCGGCCTACTCCTACCTGCTGCACATCGTCTTCGAGCTGTGGTTCGGTAGCGCCGACGCGGTTACCCGGGCATACACCACCAACCCGACCGAGGTCTTCGTGGTCGCGCGGGTGGTGGCGGCCGTGCTCGGAACGCTCTCCGTGCTGCTCACCTACCTGGCCGCGACCCGGTTCTTCAACCGTACGGTCGGCCTGTTGGCGGCCGCGATCTTCGGCCTCGGATTTCTGCCGATCTTCTACAGCCATCTCGCGTTGAACGATGTGCCGACGCTCGCACCGGTGGCTCTGTCGCTCTACGGGATCGCCGGGGTGGTGCGCCGCGGGCGACGGCGTGACTACCTGATCGCCGGCGTTGGGGTCGGCCTGGCCGCGGCGACCAAATACACCGGCGGGATCACGCTGGCCTGCCTGCTCGCCGCGTTCGTCTGCGACGGGGCGGGGGGAGAGTTCTGGGTCGCCGGGCGGCGGTTGATCGGCGCGCTGATCATCGGTCTGCTGGCGTTCGTGATCGCCAACCCCTATGCCGTGCTGGACTTCCATGCCTTCACCTCAGGGGTCTCCGAGCAGGCGTCGCTGGCGGCAGGTGAGGACCCCGTCAAGCTCGGAACCACGCCGGGCAGCGGGATCACCTACTACATCTGGGCGTTCTCCTGGGGCTTCGGGCTCGCGCCTGCGCTGGCGGCGCTCGGCGGCGCGGGGCTGCTGCTGGCCCGGAAGCGAGTGGCGATGGCGCTGGTGCTGCTGCCCGGGCCGATCGCCTTCATCATCTTCATGGGGGACCAGCAGCGGTTCTTCGGCCGCTGGCTGATGCCGATCTTCCCGATCGTGGCGATTCTGGGCGCCTACGGAGCGATCGAGTTGATTCGCTGGCTGGCTCGATCCAGGCGGATCCCCGCTCCGCTGGCGGGGGCGGCAGCGGTGGTTCTGCTGCTGACCCAGGGCCTCGTCTCGGTGCTGCACAACGATGCCGTCCTAGCCAGGCCGGATACCCGCGGGCTGACCCGGGCCTGGATGGTCGGCCACGTCCCGGCCGGCGCAAAGGTGGTGATCGAGCCCGTCGTGCCCGACAACTGGGCCAGCGACACCGGCGTCTCGCTGCCCGGGACGCGCACCGGTGAGCGCTGGTACCGCTATCCGACCTGGCTCACCACGGTGGACAACCAGGGCAACCCGCTGCCGGTCGGCGAGCACCGGTTCGTGCTGGTCGACCAGTACGAGCGCACGCTCCGCCCGGAGCTGCTCGACGACTACGTCAAACAGGGTTATTGCTGGGTGGTGATCGGCTCGCTGCAGGCGGGCCGCGCCTTCGCCCAGCCGCAGGACGCGCCGCGGGCGGTCGCCTACTACGCCGCGCTGGCGCAGCGTGCCCACCTCGTCTACCACGTCAGCCCGTTCTCCACGGGGTCGAACCCGGTTCCATTCAGCTTCGACTGGTCGATCGACTACTACCCCCGCCAGTACCACCGGCCGGGGCCGGAGATGAGCGTCTACCGCCTCAGCGGCGGTAAGTGCACCTGACGAGCGTCCTGAAGCGGCGACTATCCTTCCCTGGGCGCAATGCCCCTAAAGACCGATACCGATCGCCGCCATCTCGCCCGAGCGATCGAGCTGGCCGAGCAGGGACGCGGCCAGGTCAGCCCCAACCCGCTGGTCGGCGCGGTGCTCACGCTCGAGAACGAGATGATCGGGGAGGGCTTCCATCGCGAGCTCGGCGGTCCACACGCCGAGGTCGAGGCGATCCGCGCCGCCGCCGAGCAGGACCTGCACGGCGCCACGCTGTACATCTCGCTCGAGCCCTGCTCTCACCACGGCCGCACGCCGCCGTGCACCGACGCGATCCGCGAGGCCGGGATCAGCCGCGTGGTCGTCGCTTCGGATGATCCCTCCGAGCATGCCTCCGGGCGCGGCCTGGGGATCCTCCGCGACGAGGGGATCGAGGTCGTGCTGGCCGACGGCGATCTGTCGTCCCGGGCGCGGCTGCTGAACCAGCCGTTCCGCAAGCACGCGCGCACCGGTCGCCCTTGGGTGCTGTTCAAATCGGCGATGTCGCTGGACGGGAAGGTGGCGACCCGCGGCGGCGACTCGAAGTGGATCTCCGGCGAGGCGAGCCGGTACCTGGCCCATCACTGGCGGGCCGAGTGCGACGCCGTGGCGGTCGGGATCGGCACGGCGCTGGCCGACGACCCGTTGTTGACCGCCCGGGTCAAAGGTGTGGCGCGCCAGCCCCGCCGGGTCCTGTTCGACTCACTCGCCCAGCTTCCGCTCGGCGCCAAGCTCGTGCGCGACGCACGGCGGATACCACTGACCGTGGTGGTCTCGCGCGCCGCCCCTCGCGCCGCCACCGATGCCCTCGAGACCCATGGGGTCGAGGTCATGGTCGCGCCCGGCGAGAACGAGCCCGCGCGGGTCCGTTCGGCCCTCGACCAACTCGGCGCGGCCGGGATCAGCTCGGTCCTGCTCGAGGGAGGCCCGCATCTGGCCGGCGCCTTCCTCGACGCGGGCGAGATCGACGAGATCCGGCTGTTCCTCGCGCCGCTCGTGCTCGGAGGGCGCACGGCGCGCGATCCCCTCGAGGGCGAGGGCGTAGACGCGATCGCCGACGCCGTCCGCGCGCTCACGCTCGACTGTGAGCGGGTCGGCGATGACATCCTCGTCTCGGCGCGGATGAAGGAGTGGTGAGGGCGTGTTCACGGGACTGGTAGCCGATCTCGGCCGCGTCGTCGGCGTAGCGCAGTCGGATGACGGAGTGCGGCTCGCCGTCGAGAGCACGCTGGCCGGCGATCTCGGCGAGGGCGACTCGATCGCGGTCAACGGCGTGTGCCTGACCGCGACCGAGATCGACGGTGAGCGCTTCAGCACCGACATCATGAACGAGACGCTGACCCGCAGCTCGCTGGGCGGCGTCGCGGTCGGGACCGAGGTCAACCTCGAGCTGCCGTTGCGCGCCGCCGACCGAATCGGCGGCCATGTCGTGCAGGGCCATGTGGACGGGACGGGCACGGTCGTGGCCAGCACCGAGGACGGGTTCGCCCGTCGCGTTCAGATCGAGGCGCCCGAGGATGTCCTGCGCTATGTCGTCGAGAAGGGTTCGATCGCGGTGGACGGCGTTTCCCTGACGGTCTCGGGCATCGACGAGCGATCCTTTACCGTTGCTCTGATCCCGGAGACGTTGCAGAGGACGAACCTGGGCAGCGCAGACGGCGGAACTAGGGTGAATCTGGAGGTCGACGTGCTGGCCAAGTACGTAGAGAGACTGATGCGACCATGACCGTGACCAAGCACGAGTTCGCGACGATCGAGCAGGCGATCGAGGACATCCGCCAGGGCAAGATGATCGTGGTCTGCGACGACGAGAACCGCGAGAACGAAGGCGATCTGACGATGGCGGCCCAGTTCGTCACTCCTGAGGCGGTCAACTTCATGGCCAAGGAGGGGCGCGGGCTTATCTGCCTGGCCCTCACGCCCGAGCGCTGCGACGAGCTCGGCCTCGACCTGATGGCCGCCAAGAACGAGTCGGCATTCGAGACCGCCTTCACGGTTTCGGTCGAGGCGCGCACGGGCGTCAGCACAGGCATCTCCGCCGCCGACCGGGCGCGCACGATCCAGGTGGCCATCGATCCGAGCTCGAGTCCCCGCGAGCTGGTGCAGCCCGGGCACGTATTCCCCCTCAAGGCGAAGTCGGGCGGCGTGCTCGAGCGGGTCGGTCAGACCGAGGCGGCGGTAGACCTGGCCCGGCTGGCCGGTCTGAACCCATCGGGCGTGATCTGCGAAATCATGAATGACGACGGGACGATGGCCCGCGTCCCCGACCTCGCCCAGTTCTGTGCCCGGCACGAGTTGAAGATGGTCACCGTCGCCGATCTCGTCGCCTATCGCCGGCGTACCGAGAAGCTGATCGAGCGCGTGGTCTCGACGAAGCTGCCGACCGCGTTCGGGGACTTCGTCGCAGTCGGCTACCGGTCGCTCGTCGACAACAAGCACCACGTCGCGCTGGTCAAGGGCGACCTCGACGGCACCGAGGACGTGCTCGTCCGCGTGCACTCGGAGTGCCTGACCGGCGACGTCTTCCACTCGCTGCGCTGCGACTGCGGCGAACAGCTCGAATCCGCGCTGGCGATGATCGAGCGCGAGGGTCGAGGAGTGCTGCTCTATCTCAGTCAGGAAGGTCGCGGGATCGGACTGCTCAACAAGCTCCGGGCCTACAAGCTGCAGGAGGAGGGATTCGACACGGTCGAGGCCAACCTGCGGTTGAACTTCCCCGCCGACCTCCGGGACTACGGGATCGGCGCGCAGATCCTCGTCGACCTGGGCCTGACCCGGATCCGCCTGCTCACCAACAATCCGAAGAAGATCTCGGGCCTGGCCGGTTACGGGCTATCGGTCAGCGACCAGATTCCGATCGAGCACCTCCCGAACCCGCACAACGAGGCATACCTGCGCGCCAAACGCGACAAGCTCGGGCACATCCTGCACCACCAGGGGCTCGCGCTCGACGAGGAGATGATCCACGAGGAGCAGGAGCTCGATCGGCGGCGCGAGGAAAATGAGCGCTGAACGCCGAGTCGCGCTGTGCGTCGCGCGGTTCTACGAGGAGCTGGCCGACAAGCTCGAGCGCGGGGCGCGCGCGGCGTTGGAGGAGGCCGGGATCACCGACGTTGACCGCTGGGACGTTCCGGGGGCGTTCGAACTGCCGCTGGCCGCGAAATATGCGATCGAGTCAGGCCGGTACGTGGCGATCGTGTGCCTCGGCGCGGTGATCCGCGGCGAGACCGACCACTACGACTACGTCTGCGGCGAGGCGGCCCGCGGGATCAGCCAGGTTCAACTGCTGACCGGCGTGCCGTGCGGGTTCGGGGTGCTGACGGTCGACAACATGGATCAGGCCCTAGCGCGCGTGGAGGGCGGCACCAAGCGCGACACTGGCCGGCACGCCGTGGAGGCGGTACTGGCCACGCTGGCGATCAAGGATGAGCTGATCAGTCGCCGGGGCCGAACGACCGGTTTCGCTGCTTAGCTCCGCCGGGCCCGCCGCGGCCTTGCGCCGAGCCGTCCCGGGGGCCCGGGCCGCCCGCGCCGGGCACTGGAGCGGGTTTGGCGCCCGCCGCCTGCCGCGGACCGGACTCGTCCAGCGCCAGCTTCAGCTCGTGGCTGACGACTCCCGGCTGGTCAGGGATCTTCAGGCGCTGCTCCAGTACCGGGACGGCGGCGCTGGCCTCGCCGGCCAGCCGCAGCGAGCGCCCGAGGTCGAACAGGGCATAGGCGTAGGTCAGGCTGTCAGGCGAGGCGACCTGGAGCGCTTGGCGCAGGGCCGGTATCGCCGCCTGGTAGTCGCCCGCGACCATCAGCTGGTGGCCACGCGCCTCGAGCGCCTGCGCGCCGGTTGTCGAAGCCGGTCCCTGCGCACCGGCGGTCGAAGCCGGTCCCTGCGCGCCGGCGGGCGACGCTGGTCCCTGAGCCGTCACCACCTTCGCCGGCCCTGCCGCGCGGCTGCCGTTTCGTTTACCGGGGCGAAGTGGGCGCGCGTGGGCACCGGTCCGGGCCTGCGCCACCGGGGGGGAGTGTGGGGCACCGCTCCCGGGTCCGGCTGCGAGCAGCGCCCCGGACGCGAGTGCGCCAGCGGCCAGCGCGGCGATCGCCGCAACCCGCGGGGTGGGGCGCCGCCGCGCGGGGCGTGAGCGCTCGCCGAGCTTCCCTGGACGGCCGCCGCCGGAGCCGACCATCAACACCGCGGGGGCCGGGCGGCGGGGGGTCCCGGCGGGGGCCGGGCGGCGGGGGCTCCCGGCAGCGCCGAGCCGGACCGTGGCGTCCGCTTCCGAGGCCGCGGGCAACGCCTCCATAAGCGCCGCGGCAAACGCGTGCGCCGATTCGCACCGATCCTCGGGGCGTCGAGCCATCCCCCGGGCCAGGACGGCGTCGATGCTCGGCGGAAGACGAGGGTTGCGCGCGCACGCGCTCGGCCGCGGTGCCTCCTGGTGCGCACGCGCCAGCCCGGCGAAGTGCTTCGCCTGGAACGGACGCTCGCCGACCAGTAACTCGAAGGCGGTCACGGCCAGCGCATAGCGGTCGCTGGCCGCCGTCGCGGGCTCGCCGCGGATCTGTTCAGGGGACATGTAGGCGGCGGTTCCGAGCATCTCGTTCACGCTGGTGATCGCGTGTTCGGCGGCGAGTCGCGCGATCCCGAAATCGGCCAGATGCAGTACGCGGTCGCGGCTGAGCAGCATGTTGGCCGGCTTCACGTCGCGGTGCAGGACGCCGAGGTCGTGGGCATGATCGAGGGCCAGGGCGGCCTCGCCGATCCAACGCAGCGCGTTTCCGCTGGTCGCGGCTCCGAGCCTCAGCGCATCTGCCACGGTGCCGCCGGCCAGGTGCTCCATCACCAGATAGGGGCGACCGGCGGCGTCACCGACGTCGTAGATCGTGACCACGTGACGATGGCCCGAGAGGCGGGCCGCCGCCCGGGCCTCGCGCAGGAAACGGCCCACCGCACGCTCATCGTCGGCGTAGCCCTCAGCCAGCAGCTTGATCGCCACCATCCGCCCGAGAACGCCGTCGTAGGCCCGGTACACCGCGCCCATGCCGCCCCGGGCGAGCAGGTGCAGCGACTCGTAACGTTCCGGCAGGTCTACCTCGAGGGCGGCGATGGCGCTCGAGTTGCTTCGGGCGTACATCGGGCCGTGCTTACCCACCCAGCCCGCCGGTTACGCATGGATTGCGATGGCGGGCGCCCAAAATGGATCGCGCCGGCGGGCGCCAAATGGATTGCGCCGGCGGGCGCCAACCGCCGGTCCGGATAGCTTCTATACTCGCCCCGCGATGCCCAAGGTCTGCCACATCTGCGCGAAGGGCCCGTCGTTCGGCAACAGCCGCAGCCACTCGATGGTCGCGACCAAGCGTCGCTTTGATCCGAACCTGCAGCGAGTCCGGATCGACGATTCCGGGACACCCCGCCGCGTGTACGTCTGCACGCGCTGCCTCAAGGCGGGCAAGGTCACCAAGGCTCGCTAGTGGCCGCCGCGTCGGCGCCACAGCACTGACGGCGAGCGGTGTCCGACCCCAGCATCGTCCGGTTCCGCGCGATCGTCGAAGCCGGCCTGATCGCGTTGGACGCGCGACGCGACGAGGTCAACGACCTCAACGTCTTCCCGGTCGCCGACGGCGACACTGGCGACAACATGGTGCTGACGCTCCGGGCCGTGCTCCAGGAGCTCGACCGCCTGGCCTCGGCCTCCGAGGACCGGACGATCGACGACATCGGACGCGACGAGATCGTCGGCTCGGTGGCCCGCGCCGCGCTGCTCGGCGCGCGCGGCAACTCGGGCGTGATCCTCTCGCAGCTGATCCGCGGCGCCGCCGAAGAGCTGGCCAGCCGTCCCGGCGAGCTGGTCGATCCGGTGCTGATCTCCGCGGCCCTGGCCCGAGCCGCCGACCAGGCCTACGGCTCGGTGCGCGAGCCGGCCGAGGGCACGATTCTCACCGTGGTGCGGGAGATGTCGGCCCGCGTCGCCTCGGAGCTCGCGCACATGCGGGACGGCCGCCTCGGCGTGGATGCGACCGACGACGAGCAGGACGCGGTGATCGCGGAGGTGATCGAGCACGCGCTGGAGGCGGGTCAGGACTCCGTCAAACGCGGCCCCGATCTGCTCCCGGTGCTGCGCGAGGCGGGCGTGGTGGACGCCGGCGGTTACGCCCTCACCGTGCTGCTGGCGGGGATCGTCGGCGCCCTGCGGGGCACCGAGGCCCCGGCGCTCGAGCATCACGCGGCCGCACGGGTGACCCATCCCCAGCACGCCTCATCGACCTACCGGTACTGCACCAACTTCGCGGTCACCGGCAGCGACCTGGACCATCCCGTCTACATCCGCGCGCTCGAGCGGCTCGGCGATTCCGTGCTGGTCGTCGGCGACCGCACCACGCTCAAGGTCCACGTCCACACCGACGACCCCAACGCCGCCACCGGGCTGTTCACCGACGCGGGCCTCGTCTCGCATCTGGACGTCGCCGACATGCACGAGCAGGTTCGCGACCGCGAGGCGCGCCTGCGCACTACGGCCGGTCCGCCCGCTCGGTGCGGCGCCTTGGCCGTGAGCACCGGCGACGGGATGCGCGCGCTGTTCGAGAGCCTCGGCGTGCGGGTGCTCGACGGCGGGCCGACGCTGAATCCGTCGACGTACGACCTGCTCGCGGCGATCCACGCCATCCCGGCCGAGGAGGTCGTCGTCCTGCCCAACAGCCCGAACGTGGTGATGGCCGCCGAACGGGCCTCCGAGCTCTCCGACCGCGTGGTCAGGGTCGTGGCATCGCGTTCGCTGCAGGCCGGCCTGGCCGCCGCGGTCAGCCTGGATCCGTTAGCCGGCGCGGCCGAGAACGCGGCGGCGATGGCCGACACGCTCGCCCGCGTGCGCACCGGCGCGGTCGCGCCCGCGGCTCGCGACGACGCCCAAGGGCGCTTTCGCCAGGGCGACGCGGTCGGGTTCGTCGAGGAGCAGCTCGTCGCCTGGGGCCAACCCCGCGAGACGCTGCGGGACGTACTCGAGCAGCTGGCCGAGAACGCCGAGCTGATCACCTGCCTGCGCGGGGCCGAGGTTCCGCTCGACGACGACACCGTTCAGGCCCTGGCCGCCGGCGAGGTCGAGTTCGAGCTGTCCGTCGGCGGGCAGCAGAGCTACTGGTGGCTGCTCTCCGCTGAGTGAGGGGACCGAGGGGCCCGACCGCGACGCCAGTCATCATCACTGGGAGCCGATGGTCCCGACCGCGTTCTCTGAATCCGCTGCACTGTCGGCCGACGAGCTGGCCGCGGCGCCGGTTCGCTATCCGTGTCCCTCGCGCCTGCACGAGCCGCTGGCCCTGGAGGGCCCCAAGCTCGAGAAGGCCGCGGCGACGCTCGGACTCCTCACCGTCGGCGATCTGCTCGAGCATCTGCCTCGGGATCGGCGGGAGGCGCGCGCGGTAGCCCAGCTGCAACCGGGGGAGACCGCCACGGTGGTGGTCGAGGTCCGCGCGATCAGCGCGCGGCCGGTCCGCCGCCGCGGGATGCGGCCGCTGGTCGAGGCGACCGTGGCCGACGACACCGGACCGATGAAGGCGACGTTCTTCAACCAACCGTGGCTGGTGAACAAGTACCCGGCCGGGACTCGGCTCGTCCTGCACGGGAAGTTTGAGGCGCGCAACCGCTTCCGCGTCCAGGGTCACGCCCGCACGACCCTCGCCACCGCGGGCAGCGACGCCGTCGCCCATTACCCGGCCACCGACGGCATCTCCTCGACTCAGATCCTCGCGCTGGTGCAGGCCCACGAGCACCAGCTCGACGAGATCCTCGAACCGCTGCCGGCCGCGATGCGCACGCGCGAGCGGCTGGCCGACCGGTGCTCGGCGCTGCGGGCGGCGCATTTCCCCCAGCTCGATTCCGACCAGGAGCAGGGCCGGCGCCGGCTGGCCTTCGACGAGCTCCTGCTGGTCCAGCTCGCGCTGCTGCAGCGACGGCGCGCCCAGAGCGAGCGCGCCACCGCGCCGGTGCTTAGCCGAGCGCCGACGCTGAGCACGCGTTGGCTGACCGAGCAGCTCCCGTTCGAGTTGACGGGCGACCAGGCCCGGGCGCTCCAGGCCATCGACGCGGACCTGGCCAGAGACCGGCCGATGCAGCGTCTGCTGATGGGCGAGGTCGGCTCGGGCAAGACGGTCGTCGCGCTCTACGCGATGCTGCGGGCCGTCGAGCACGACCTGCAGGGCGCGCTTATGGCTCCGACCGAGACGTTGGCCGAGCAGCACTTCATCACGATTCAGCGGCTTCTCGGCTCGGAGCCCGTGCGCGCCGGACTGCTGACCGGTTCCACGCCGGGCCGGCGCCGCTCCGACCTGCTGGCCAAACTCGAGTCCGGCGAGCTCTCGCTGATTGTCGGCACGCACGCCCTGATCGAGGAGGCGGTCCGGTTCGAGCGGCTCGGGGTGGCCGTGGTCGACGAGCAGCATCGCTTCGGCGTCCGCCAGCGCTCCGCGCTGCACGCCAAGGGCGCCGGCGAGGAGCGCCCTCACGTCCTGCACATGACCGCCACCCCGATCCCGCGCACGCTCGCGCTGGCCGGCTACGGCGACCTCGACTTCACCGTCCTGCGGGAGCTGCCGCGCGGTCGCCGCCCGATCCAGACGTTCGTTTGCTCGACCGAGAACGAACGCGCCCGGGCGTATGACCGGATCCGCGAGGAGCTGCGGGCCGGGCGCCAGGCATTC
Organism: uncultured Solirubrobacterales bacterium; assembly: GCA_963744755.1. GTDB lineage: Bacteria > Actinomycetota > Thermoleophilia > Solirubrobacterales > Solirubrobacteraceae > Palsa-465. Next base: position 231,201 of record CAVUUS010000002.1, read on the forward strand.
GTCGTCTGCCCCCTGGTGGAGGAATCCGACCTCCTGCAGGCCCGCGCCGCGACCGCCGAGTTCGAGCGCCTCAGGACCGGTGAGCTGCGCGATTTCGGCGTCCTGCTGCTGCACGGCCAGATGCCCTCGGCGGTCAAGCAGGCGGCGATGAGCGAGTTCGCGGCCGGGAAGGCGGACGTGCTCGTCGCGACATCGGTGATCGAGGTCGGGATCGACGTCCCCAACGCCACCGTGATGCTGGTCGAGGACGCCGACCGCTACGGGATCTCCCAGCTGCACCAGCTGCGCGGGCGGATCGGCCGGGGCGCCCACGACTCGCTGTGCCTGCTGTTCGGGGCCAAGGACTCCGCCCGGCTGCGCGCGCTGGCCGGCGAGTCGGATGGGTTCGCCCTGGCGGAGATCGATCTCGAGCTTCGCGGAGAGGGTGAGCTCGTCGGCACGCGCCAGTCCGGCCTGGCCCAGTTCAAGTTCGCCGAGCTACCCCGCGACGCCGAGTTGCTCGAGCGGGCCCGCGCTCACGCCGAGCGGATCGCGGACAGCGATCCCGAGCTGACGCTGGCCGAGCACGCGCTGCTCTCCGACGCCCTGGCCGAAGTGTTCGGCACCGAGGCCGCGGCTCCCATCCGGGCCTGACGCGGTGCGGGTGATCGCCGGCGTCCACCGTGGAGCGACGCTCGTCGCGCCGCGCGGCCGCGAGACGCGCCCGACGGGCGACCGCGTCCGCGAGGCGCTGTTCTCGATCCTGGCCACCGTTGACGGCGACCGGGTGCTCGACCTGTTCGCGGGCTCGGGTGCGCTGGCGGTCGAGGCGCTCTCCCGCGGGGCGGCCGAGGCGACGCTGATCGACTCCTCGCCGCTGGCGATCGCCGCGATCCGGCGCAACCTGGAGACGCTCGGATTGGACGCCGAGGTGCGCCGGACGACGGCGTCCGGGTTCCTCCAGCGCGCACGAGCGGCCGCGCGTCAATACGATCTCGTCTTCGTCGACCCCCCATATCGCCAGGCGAGCCAGCTCGGTCCCCGGCTCACCGATGCGCTAGCGTCGGTGCTCGCACCGGAGGCCCGAGTCGTCGCCGAAAGCGACAGACGCGCCCCGCTGCACTTGGAACTGCCGTTGCTCGACGAGCGGCGTTACGGCGACACACTGATCCGAATCCATGGCCCCCGATAACCGCATAGCCGTCTGCCCCGGCTCCTACGACCCGGTCACCTACGGCCACATCGATGTGATCTCCCGGGCGTCGGTGATGTTCGACAAGGTGATCGTGGCGGTGGTCAACCTGCCCGTGCGAAAGGGCAACACGCTGTTCACCGCCGAGGAGCGCGTCGCGTTCGTGGAGAACGCCACCCGCGACCTGGCGAACGTCTCGGTGGAGCCCTTCAGCATCCTCGTCGTGCAGTTCGCCCGGGCCCGCGGGGCGAAGGCGATCGTCAAGGGCCTGCGGGCGATCTCCGACTTCGAATACGAGCTGGAGATGAACCAGCTCAACCGCCGGCAGGCCCCCGATATCGAATCCGTGTACCTGATGGCCTCGCCCAAGTACAGTTTCGTCAGATCGAGCGGGGTGAAGGAGCTCGCCACGTTCGGCGGCGCGATCGACGACATGGTCCCCGAGGAGGTCGTGGCCGCTTTGCAGGAACGGCTCGGCCGCTGACGAAACAGAGGTTCTGCGATGGACGTCCTGGTACTCATCGACAAGCTTGACGATCTCGTCCACAACGCAAAGCCTGTCCCGCTGACCGATCAGGTCCGCGTCGACAAGGAGGAGATCTACGACATCCTCGACCAGATGCGTGCGACGATCCCCGAGGAGATCAAGCAGGCACGCTGGATCGTGAAGGAGCGTCAGGAGATGCTCGCCGAAGCCAAGCGCGAGGCCGAGCGGATCATGAAGGAGGCGCGCGAGCGGCAGGACAAGTTGATCTCCGACGAGGAGATCACCAAGCAGGCCGAGCGCGCCGCCGAGGACATCGTCGAGGACGCCCGCGCGCGGGAACGGGAAATCCGGCTCGGCGCCGAGGACTACGCCGACGAGATCCTGAACACGCTCGAGGTCAACCTCAGCAAGTTCATCGCCGCCGTTCAGCGCGGCCGCGACCGGCTCGCCGGCAAGGACGAACCCGCCGAAGTTGGGTAATCGCCTGGCGGCGATTACCTAGCGAGTATTTGCTGGCGCAAATACTCGGGGCGCGTTGCGTTAGCCGTCAGCAGATCGAGAAGTTGGTGAGGCCCTCGAGGGGCTCTTCGGTGACCTCGGTTCGCGTGACCTGAGCGTGGGGTGGGCCGGTCTCGGCAAACTGCAAGATTTCCTGCACGGCTTCGGGCTGACCCTCGAGCACTGCCTCCACAGTTCCGTCGGGGCGGTTGCGGGCCCAGCCGGAGACGCCCAGTTCCCGCGCCCGCCGGCGGATCGAGTCGCGGAAGAAGACGCCCTGGACGCGGCCGTGGATCAGTACCCGGCGGCGGATGCGTTCGTCGCTCATCGCCACCGATTCTGCCCGATTGCGGCGATTCCGTCCGCACCTCGCGCTTTGCTGATGGGCTCATGGAAGCCCTTCTGCTACTGCTCGGATTGGTGATCGGCGCCGCGGTGGTGGCGCTGGCGCTGCGTCCGCGTCTGCGAGCGCTGACGCTCGAGGCCCAGCGGGTGATCGGGCTCGAGCGAGACCTCGCCCGGGCCCACTCCGATCTCGGTCACGAGCGTGCCCGCGCGGAGGAGCGCGTGGCCACGCTGACCGACGCCCAGGAGCGGCTCTCGGAGACGTTTAAGGCGCTCAGCGCCGAGGCGCTGCAGTCCAGCGTCGGGCAGCTGACCGAATTTGCCAAGGCGCAGCTGCAGACCTCGCAGGTGCAGGCGACCAGCGATCTCGACAAGCGCCAGCAGGCGGTCGAGCAGCTGGTCGCGCCGCTGAGGGAGCAGCTCGGGCGGGTCGACGCGCAACTGCTCTCGCTCGATCGCGAGCGCCGCGAGTCGCGTGGTCGGCTTGACATGCAGCTGCGGAGCCTGACCGAGACGAATGAGCGATTGCGCAACGAGACCGGTGCGCTGGTCACGGCGCTGCGCAAGCCGAACGCTCGCGGGCAGTGGGGCCAGATGCAGCTGCGAAAGGTCGTCGAGCTGGCCGGAATGCTCAAGCACTGCGACTTCGTCGAACAGTCCGCGTTGGCCTCCGACGAGTCATCGCTGCGTCCCGACGTGATCGTCAACCTCCCCGGCGGAAAGCACGTGGTCATCGACGCGAAGGCGCCGCTGCAGGGCGTGCTCGACGCCTACGAGGCCCGTGACGAGCAGGAGCGGGAACGGCATCTCCGGGACCACGCGCGGTTGCTGCGCAAGCATGTGAAGCTGCTGGCCGAGAAGGCGTACTGGTCGGGACTGGACTCGGCCCCCGACTTCGTCGTGCTGTTTTTGCCCGGCGAGCATCTATACGGCGCGGCGCTCGAGGTCGACCCGACGCTGATCGAGGACGCGATGGCCCGCCGAGTGCTGATCGCGACGCCGACCACGCTGATCGCGATGATGCAGGCGGTCTCCTACGGCTGGCAGCAGGAACGCGTCGCAGAGTCGGCGCAGGCGGTGTCCGAGCTCGGGCGCGAGCTCCACGCCCGGCTGGTGAAGCTCTCGACGCTGCTCTCGACGCTCGGCACTCGGCTGAACAGCACGGTCCGAGCGTTCAACGAGACGGTCGGCTCCTACGAGGCGCGGGTGCTGCCGGGGGCTCGCCGGTTCGCCGACCACGGCGCGGTCGCCGAGGGCCGGGAGCTGCCGCAGCTCGACCACGTGACGACCAGCGCGCGCGGCGTCCACGTGGTCGAGGATGGCGAGGTGGCCGAGCTCGACGAGGTTCGCCAGCTCCGCCTGCGCGCCGCGGAGTAAAGCGCTGCGGCGGACCGCCGCGGAGTAAGCGCGCGGCGGTCTAGTGTCACGGCACTAGGGGACCAGCCGGGCGTCCCACCAGCGCTGCAGGTCCTCGCGCTGATGGTCCAGGGGATCCGCCGAAGGCTTGGCCCGCTTGACGAAGGCCAGCGCATCCTCGATGTCGAGCCCCTTGCGCACGGCCACCACGGCGGCCGCCACCGCGGCCGAGCGCTGCCATCCCGCCCGGCAGTGCACGTAGGTGCGGGCGCCCTCATCGAGCCAGCCGGAAACCAGCTCCACCGCCCCCTCGAGCTCTTCCGGCGGCAGCCCGGCGAAGTCGGTCAGCGTGATGCGGTGCTCCTCGATCCCGGCGGTGCGCAGCGCGCTCTCCACGGCGTCTCGCTCGCCGGGTTTGTACTCCTCGTCCTCGACCAGGTTCAGGATCCGCTTGACTCCGAGCCAGTCGAGCATGGCGATGTCCTCGGAATCCGTCGGATAGGCACCGATCATCAGCTCGTCGAGAATCTCAGCAAATCCGTAGGTGCGGAACCAGTTCGACACGGCTCATATGATGGCTTGGATCGCCGGCGCGCGCCGCGCCGGGGTTGGGGGGCTTCCCCGGCGCGCGCTGCGCCGGGGTGGGTGGGCTTCTAAAGTCAACACGATGCCGATCCGCGCCGACGCATTCGATCTCGGTGGCCTCCGTCTGAGCTCGGGCGAGGGAAGGCGGCTGGAGCTGAGCGTGACGATCGACCCGTTCCAGCTGGGCGGCGAGCGCTACGCCGTGATCCCCGCGTTGGTGCCGGTGCGGCTCGACATATCCCGCACTACGGGCAGCGGTTATGCGCTGCGCCTGCGCTTCGAAGCGACCCTGGAGGGACCGTGCATGCGCTGCTTGCAGGCCGCCGTGCCCTCGTACTCGGTCGACGCGAGGGAGGCCCATCAACCGGGTGCGGGCGAGGAACTCGAGTCGCCCTACGTGCAGGACGGCGTCCTGGATGTCCGGGCCTGGGCGCGCGATGCGCTTGCGCTGGCGCTCCCGGCCACCGTGCTCTGCCGGCCTGACTGCGCCGGCCTGTGCCCGGTCTGCGGCGTTGACCTCAACACCGCGGACGATGACCATCACCACGATCCCGAGCCCGACCCCCGCTGGGCCAAGCTCTCCGAGCTCCGGTTCGACTGATCATCCGGATCGGCCTGCTAGCCTGCGGCGACCATGGCCGTCCCCAAGCAGAAGCAGTCACACGCCCGCACCACGCAGCGCCGGTCCACCCACAAGGTCAAGGCGCCGACTTACAACGCCTGCCCGCAGTGCCACAGCCCGAGACTTCCCCACCGTGTGTGCCCGGTGTGCGGTAGCTACAAGGGCCGCGAGGTATTCGCTACGGGCACATCCGACGACTGATCTCGCCGGCCATGGTCACGGTCGCCGTGGATGCAGGCGGGGCGGATCTCGGCCCCCGGGAGGTTGCTGCGGGCGCTGAGCACGCCGCGGCGCGGGGCATTCGCGTACTCCTGTTCGGTCCCGCCGCGGAGATCGGCACGATGCCCGACGGCGTCGAGGTGATCGACGCGCCGACCTCGATCGCCAAGGCCGCCGATCCGGCCTTCGCGGTGCGTTCGACCCCGGATGCCTCGATCGTGCAGGCGGCGCGCGCGGTGGCCGACGGTCGCGCCCAGGCGCTCGTCTCCGGCGGGTCGACGGGATCGGCGCTCGCCGCCGGTCTGTTCAACATGAAGCGCGACCGCGGCATCTACCGCCCGGCGCTCGCGCTCCCCGTACCGATACCCGGCGGGTCGCCGGTCCTGCTGCTCGACGTCGGGGCCAACGTCACCTGCCGTCCGGAGCAGCTGGTGCAGTTCGCCCACATGGGCTCGGCGTTCGCCAAGGTCATCATGGGGATCGCCTCGCCCCGGGTGGCCCTGCTCTCAAACGGCGAAGAACCGACCAAGGGGACGCCCGATCTGCTCGCCGTTCACGAGCAGCTGGCCGGGACCGGCGGCACCGGGCTGAACTTCATCGGCAACGTCGAGGGGACCCAGGTGACCGACGGGGTCGCCGATGTCGTCGTGATGGACGGTTTCACCGGGAACATCACGCTGAAGCTGATCGAAGGCGTCTCCGGGCGGACGCTGCGGGCGATCCGGGACGCCGCGATGAGCTCTCCGCGGGCGAAGCTCGGCGGCTGGCTGCTGTCTCCCGCCGTCCGCCGGCTGCGGGCGGAGATCGACCCCGAGACCCCGGGCGGGGCCTACATGTTGGGCCTGCGCCAGCTCGGCGTGGTCGCCCACGGAAGATTCACCCGCCGCGGCTTCGCGCGGGCGATCGAGGTGGCCGCGCGCGGCGTCGAGGAGGACGTGATCGTGCGCACCCGGGAGGCGCTCTTGGCTGCGGGGGCGCTGAGGACTCCAGCCGAGCTGCAATCGTGAGCCCTGCAGACGCCGGTCGGGCCGCAGAGTTGAGCGCCGCGGACGTGAGCGCCGCGTCCGGTCCGGTCGTTACGGTGTCGAGCGCATGAACCGCGAGCAGATCTTCTCGGCCATTCGGGCCCACCTGGCCGACGAGCTCGAGGTCGACGCCGATCGGATCAAGGAATCGACTAGGTTCCGCGAGGATCTGGAAGCCGACTCGCTCGATCTGTACACGCTCGTCCAGGAGCTCGAGGACAGCTACGGCGTGCGGATCTCCGACGAGGCGGCGGCGAAGATCCTCACCGTCGGGCAGGCGGTCGAGTTCGTGCTGGCCAACGGTGGGGCCGCGGCGGCAACCCAAGGCCACGACCCTGAGTGAGCACGACGCGCAAGCCGCCCAGACGCGGGCCGGAGGCGAAGCTGCGGGATCTTCTCGAGCGGCTGCCGCCGGAGCTCATGACTCCCGTGTTCACTCACGCCTCGTGGACCAATCGGCGCTCGGATTCCTACGAGCGGCTCGCCTTCCTCGGCGACAGCGTGCTCTCACTGGCGATCACCGCCCACCTGTATCCGCGGCTCGAGGCCGAGCGCTTCGGCGCCGGCCGCCTGACCAAGATCCGGGCCCAGGCGGTCTCCGGGCGCTCGTGCCGGGCGGTGGCCGAGCGTCTGGGCGTCCCCGAGCGTCTGCTCCAGGCCGCTCCCGGCGGGGCTTCCGCCACCGCCCCCGGCCTGGTCGCCACCGAGCGCGTGCTCGCCTCGGTGATCGAGGCGGTGATCGGAGCTTGCTACCTGGCCTTCGGCTACGAGCCCGTGGCGGCCGCGGTGGTGGACGCGTTCTCGCCGGAGATCGACGACTCGCTGGAGAATCCCGTCGACTTCAAGTCGGCGCTGCAGGAGCGATTGGCCCAGCGTGGCTCGCTGGTGAGCTACGCGGTGATCGAGGAGCAGGGTCCGCCGCACGACCGGACCTTCTCGGTCGGCGCCGCGGTCGATGGCGTCGAGTTGGCCCGGGGGACGGGCCGCAGCAAGAAGGACGCCGAGCAGGAAGCCGCCCAGATTGCCCTCGAGTCCCTGGAATGAGGACGCGACCATGTACCTGAAGTCAGTCACGCTCAAGGGGTTCAAGTCCTTCCCCGATCGCACGCGGCTGGAGTTCGGACCCGGCGTGAGCGTGGTCGTCGGCCCCAACGGATCGGGCAAGTCGAACATCACCGACGCGGTCCTGTGGGCCTTGGGGGAGCAATCGCCGATCGCGGTCCGGGGCCATTCGATGCAGGACGTCATCTTCGGCGGCGCGCCGGGGCGACAAGCCGCCAAGGGCGCCGAGGTCGAGCTGGTGCTCGACGACAGCGATGGCGTGCTCGGACTCGGCACTCCCGAGGTCTCGATCGTGCGCCGGCTGGATCGCGCCGGCGAGGGCGAATACCGGCTGGCCGGCGCGCGCTGCCGGCTGGTCGACGTGATCGAGCTGCTCTCCGACACCGGCCTGGGCAAGGAGATGCACTCCGTCATCTCCCAGGGCCGGGTCGAGTCGCTGGTCACCTCCAAGCCGCGTGACCGGAGACTGCTGATCGAGGAGGCGGCGGGTCTCGGCAAGCACCGTAAGCGTCGCCGCCGAGCGCAGCTGAAGCTCGAGCGCACGCAGGACAACCTCGATCGCGCCCTCGACGTCGAGCGCGAGGCCCGCTCGCGGCTGCGGCCGCTGAAGCGACAGGCCGAGGCCGCGGAGCTCCACGCCCGGCTCGAGCGCCAGAGTCTCGAGGCCCGCTGGGAGCTGGCCCGCGACGATGCGCGTCTGCGCGCGGCCGAACTGGAGAGCGCGCAAGCCGAGGCGGCCCGGGCGCGCGCCAACCGCGAGCAGCTCGAGCGCGAGCTGGAGGCGGTGGGCCGGCGCCGCGAAGCTGCCGAGGAGGCGCTGGCCGCACGCAGCGCACAGCGGGAGGAGCTCTCGCGCCGCCGCTTCGCCGCGCAGTCCGCCGGGGAGCGTGTCGGCTACCGCGGTGAGGCCGTGCGGGCGGGGGCGGCGGCGATCGAGGCGCGGATGCGGCGCACGCGCGAGCGGCTGGAGTCGCTCCAGGCCGAGCACGCAGCGGATGTTCCGGATCCCGACGTGCGGACCAGGATCGGAGCGCTGCAATCCGAGCTCGACGCACTCGAACGCGATCGCGACGCCGAGCTCGCCCGTCAGCTCGTCGAGCTCGAGCGCCGGCGGACCAGTCAAGCCGAGCAGGTGGCGCAGCTCGATGCCGCAGTCGAGCGGGCCGGCCAGCGTCGCCGGGCGGCCGAGCAGGGCGTCGAGGCTGCGCGCCAGGCCGTCCGTGATTCCGAACGAGCCGTCGAGGCGGCCCGGCGCGATGCGGCTCGGGTCGGCGGGGAACTCGCCGCGGTCAACCAGTTTCTGCGCAGTCAGCGTTCCGCCCCGCCGGGGGCGACCTCGCTGGCGGAGGCGCTCGACGTCGACGCCGGGTACGAGCTCGCCGTCGCGGCGGCGCTGGATGGCCGGCTCGGAGCGGCGCTGGTAGGTGACCGCGAGACGGCCGGCGGCTTGCTGGACCGAGCCGGCGCCGACGGCGGCCGGGCGCTGGTCTGCGCCGCGGAGGCCGAGCCCGCGCCGGAGCCGAGCCATCCGCCTCCCGCCGCGGGAATCGAGGCCGAGCGGCTGACCGACCACGTACGCGGCGACGGCGCGGCGATCGCGCTCGCGCGGCTGCTGCTGCGCGACGCCTGGGTGGTCGACTCCATCGAAGCGGTCGAGGCCGGCTTCCCGGGGATCGCCGTGACCCGGGGCGGCCGGGTGTGGTCAGGTGGCGTGTGCGAGGTCCGCCAGGCCCCGGCCGTCGGAGAGGAGCGCGTGCTGGCCGAGCGAAACCGGCGCGAGGAGCTGGTGGGCGGGAGTGAGCGGGCCGCACAGGCCGAGCATGGCGCTCGCCGAGCGCTGGAGGCGGCGGCCGCCGACGCGGCGAGACTCGACGCTGAGCGCGAGCTGGTGATCGCCGCGCATCGTGCCGCCGTGCGGGAGCGCGACGAGGCAGCCGAGGAGGAGCGCCGGATGACCGCCCTGATCGACGGGCGCCGGAAGGCTCCCGATGACGGGCCCGGCGCGCAGCGGCGAGCCCAACTGGTGGCCGAGCTCTCGGCCGAGCGCGGAGCGCTGTCGCGGGCGGAGGAGGCCCGAGCCCAGCGCTCGGAGCGGATCAGGCACCTGGCCGGCGCGGTCCAGCGCGACGCCGAGCTCCACCCTGCGGTGCAGACGGTGGCGGAGGCGATCGACGCGGCGGTGGCGGCGATCGCTCAGCAGCGGGCCGTGTTCGAGGAGGCCCTGGCGGCCGACCGTGAAGCCGGCGAGCACGTGGCCGGCGAGTTGCGCAGGTGCGCCCAGGAGGAAGCGGCCCTGCACGCGCGGCTCCACGCTGAGAACGAGACCCTGACCGCGCTCGAGGTGCGGGCCCAGCGCGCACGCGATCAGGCGGCGGACGCCGATCAGGAGCTACGCGCGCTCGCCGCCCGCCTCGAGCTCGAGGCGGTGCCGGCCACCGACGCCCTCGCCGTCGACGAGCGGGAGGCGCTGCGTACCCGAGTGCAGCGGCTCGCCCGCCGCCGCGAGCAGATCGGCCCGGTCAACCCGCTGGCCCAGGAGGAGTACGCCGCGGCTGTCGAGCATGTCGAGGAGCTCGAGCGCCAACGCGCCGATCTGGAAACGGCCCTGCGTGAGCTCGAGAAGCTGATCGACGACACGGATCGCGAGATCCGGGAGACCTTCGAGCGCACCTTCGAGGCCGCGGCCCGCAACTTCGAGGAGCTGGCCGAGCGGCTGTTCCCCGGCGGTCGTGGTCGGCTCACGCTCGTCGCCGAGCGGGATGGCCCGGTCCGGGTCCTCGGCGGGCAGTCCCCGCCGAGCGACAGCGACGACCAGCTGGCCGGGGCCGAGGAGCCGGAGCCTGGGGAGGAGAGCGGGGAGGACCTGCTCGGCGTCGAGATCGAGATCACGCCCGCCGGCAAGGCGATGAAACGGCTCTCGCTGCTGTCCGGCGGCGAGAAGTCGATGACCGCGTTGGCGTTCCTGTTCTCCGTGTTCCTGGCCAAGCCCTGTCCCTTCTACATCCTGGACGAGGTCGAGGCCGCGCTGGATGACCTCAATATCGATCGCTTTCTCGACCTCCTCGGCGCCTACTCGCAGCGGGCTCAGTTCATCGTCGTCACTCACCAGAAGCGGACGATGGAGGCCGCCGATTCGCTCTACGGCGTCTCGATGGGCGGCGACGGGATCTCGAAGGTGATCTCGCGGCGGATGCCCCCGCGGGAAGCCGCCGCCTAGCCGTCTCTCTAGCGCCCGGCGTCGCCGCTGGTCGCTCGGTCGCGGCGGGCCAGCAGGTGACGGGCGAGCGCGCGGGCCGGCGGGGCCAGGTCGGACACCCAGCCGGCGAAGATCAGCGCGAAACGCTGCTCGAATCGGATCCCACGCACGCGGCGGACGACTAAGCCGGGGTAGCCCTGATCGCGCAGGCCGGACTCGGAAAGCAGCGCTGGGGCGCACTGCGCCAAGGCGATCCTCACCGCCGCACCGGTGCTGCCGATCTCGCCCAGCGGCGTCACCGCGGACAGACCCGCGCGCCGGAGCCCCCGGTCGACGATCTGGCTCGCGGTGGCGTCGGGATCGCGCCTGATCACCGGCGTGCCGGCGAACTCAGCGGGTTCGATTTCGGATGCCTGCGCCCAGGCATGGTCTCTGGGGACGGCCACGATCACCTCGTCGCGCCAGATCATGCGTTCGGTGATCGCCCCGCTACGAGGGCGGTCCGGGTGGACCTCGGCGAACCCGAGGTCGCTGCGCCCTTCCTGGATCATCCGGCGCACGACTGTGGAGTTGGCGGCGACCACCTCGACGGCCAGATGCCTCTGAGCATGGCGATGGTGGTCCGCGAGCGCCTCCGGGAGCCATGTCTCGGCGATCGTCGGATCGGCCGCGATCCGGATCGGGGGAGCCCTCGCGGTGAAACCGGACATCAGCGAATCCACGGCGTCCGCCTCGTCCAGCAGGCGTCGGGCGGCGACGTAGAGATCCGCTCCTGCGGCAGTGGGGCTGACGCCGCGGGTGGAGCGGTGGAGCAACTCGGCCCCGGCGACCGCTTCGAGCACTCGCAGACGCTTGGAGAGGGCCGGTTGGCTGACATAGAGCAGGCGGGCGGCGCTCCCGATGCTGCCCAGGTCGACGGCGGCGCAGAAGGCGCGGAGTTCAACCAGGTCGGGCGCGCGGACGGGCTTGCGCTCTGCGCCGCAGGTGCTGTTGGCGCTCCTGCGCTGAGCGCGAAGCGCTGGGGGTGGTGTTGAGGCTTTGCCGATGCCGTCCTTATCGGGAACCGGGGAAAGCCGGCGGGGGGTCCGCATGGGGGGGATGATGGACCTGCCTGGTCGGGGCGTCAGCGGCAATTCACCGCCACCCCGTGTGGGGAACTACCAAACGTTCCCGCGGGTTTCCCGCAGCTGGGTCGAACATTCGTCCACCGGGGTCGGGTTCTGCGGCGCTGATGCCGATAGGTGGAGACAGCAGCGAATGGATCAGGCGAGCCTGGGAGCGATCCCCAAATCGAACTCCCAGGCACGCTCAGTCAATCAGCCGCCGCGATATCCCATGCCGACGCCTCCTTCCGTGTTGGTCCAGCGGGAACGTCGTGCGTCTGATCATGCATACGCGTCCGGTCCGACTGACGCTAGGCCCGGGTTGGTTATGTCACTCATAACCGACGACCGTCAGCCGGCACGGCTCGACAACGAAAGCGCTGGAACCCGTAGTAATTGCGGATGGGCGCGGTCGTCCCCCCGGCGATCATGAGTTGGTAGTCGCCCGCCGTCGAACCAGCAAGCCAGATCGGGGTGCAGATTTGAGAAGGATCGCCCCGAAGTCCACCGGGCGCCGACGCGGCCAGGCCGTGCCGCTGATCCACGCGCTCGGCCTGGCGCTGGGAGCGCTGGTGATCGTCGTGACCGGCGGCCTGGACCACTGGAACATTCCGCGCCTGGCCGTGATCGCGACGTTCACGATCGTCAGCGATCTCTCGTCGGTGCAGACCGGGTCGGAGAAGCTCAAGGTGTCCGGAAGCTTCCTCGGGCTGGTCCTGGCTTCTGTCGTCCTCGGCGGCGGCCCGGCCGCCCTGATCGGCGTGGCCACGATCGCGACCGGCTGGCTGCGGTGGCGTGAGGCCGGCCACTACCTCCGCAACAACCTGGTCACGTACGCCTGGTTTCCGCTGCTGGCGGGGCTGTTCTTCCACGCTTCGACCCGGCTGGCCGGCGTCGGTTCGCACGACGTCGGTTACTACCTGCTCGTGTTCGCCACGTTCGTGATCGCGCTGGCGCTGAACTTCCTTGGTGTCGCGGGATATCAGTGCTACCTCGATGGACGCTCGCTGATCGAGAAGGTGCGGGAGGCGCTGGTCCCGGTGCTGGCCTCCGAGCTGTTCTCGGCGCTGCTCACCCTGAGCGCCGTCTACTTCGCCGGCTCGCTGGGCACCTTCGGGCTCGGGTTGATCGGCCTGGTGCTGGTGATCTTTCAGTATCTGGTCGGCGAACTGCTCGTCTCCAAGCGCCGCAGCGAGGAGCTCAAGCGAATGGCCAGCACCGATGCGCTGACCGGACTGCCCAATCGGGAGCAGTTCCGGATGAACGTCGAGGCGGCGATCGAGAGCGCCCGCGACTCCGGCGAGAGCTTCGGCGTGATCCTGATGGATCTCGATCGCTTCAAGGAGGTCAACGATACGTTCGGGCACCACTACGGCGACCTCGTGCTGGGCGATCTGGGCCCTCGTCTCGCCGCGACGATCGGCTCCGAGGGCGTGGTCGCCCGGCTCAGCGGAGACGAGTTCGCCGTGCTGCCGGTCGCGCGGACCAGCGATCCTCGAGTGTTCGAGAAGCTCGCCGCGCGCCTGGTCGCCTGCGTCCGGACCCCGCTGGCGGTCGATGAGCTGTCGTTGGAGATAGGCGTCAGCGTCGGGATCTCGCGCTTCCCGATCGACGGAGAGGACGTGCGAACGCTGCTGCGGCGAGCGGACGTCGCGATGTACGCGGCCAAGGAATCACGCGGGGGCTGCAAGGTTTACGCGCCGGACCAGGATCAGCCCGCGATTCGGCGCCTGAGGATCACGACCGACCTGCGCCGGGCCTTGACCGCAGACGAGATCGTCGTGCACTTCCAGCCGATCGTCGAGCTCGACGGTCTACGGGTGCGCAGCGCTGAGGCGCTGGTCCGCTGGGAGCACCCGGAGCACGGCCTGCTCTCGCCCGCGACGTTCATCGGCGCGATCGAGCAGACCGGGTTGATCGGACCGTTGACCCGGCTCGTGCTGGAGCGCTCGATCGCCGAGTGCGCCCAGTGGCGTCGCGACGGCCACGGGCTCTCGGTCGCGGTGAATCTGTCGGCCCGCAATCTGCTGGACCGCGGACTGCCGCACGCGATCGAGCGGATGCTCGCCGATCATGGGCTGCCGCCGGATGCGCTCCAACTCGAGATCACCGAGGGCATGCTGATGTCCGAGCCCGCGCGGGCGCTTGCGACGGTCACCCGAATCAGTGCCCTGGGCGTCGGCTTCACCGTCGATGACTTCGGCACCGGTTACTCGTCGCTGGCCTATCTGCGGCGGCTGCCAATCGATGAGCTCAAGATCGACCGCTCGTTCGTCTCACCGATGCTCAGGGACTCGAGCGACCTGATCATCGTCCGTTCCACGATCCACCTCGCGCACGACCTCGGTCTGCGGATCATCGCCGAAGGAGTCGAGGACGAGCGGACGATGGAGCGACTCAGTTCCCTCGGCTGCGATTTCGGGCAGGGCTATCACTTCAGCCCGGCGGTATCGGCCGAAGCCTTCCGCCGGTGGCTGCCGACTGGATCGGTTGTGGCGAGCATCGATCCGTGACCCCGAGTCGCTATGGTCGCCGCCCGTGGCCCGCGATTGGCAGGATCTATTCATCGTCGACGGTGCCAGCGCAGCGACGCAGGCGGCGGCGCCGGGGGAGGAGAGGCGCGTCGGCCGGTTCCGGCGGCTGCGCGAGAACCTCCGCAAGACCCGGCAGGCACTCACCAGCGAGATCCAGGCCACGCTGTTCGAGGATCTCAGCGACGAGACCTGGGAGCGCCTGGAGGAGGCGCTGATCTACGCCGACGTGGGGGCCCGGATGACGGCCCAGGTGGTGGGCCAGCTCGAGCAGGAGGCGACCGGCGGATCGATCACCGGCGGCGAGGCGTTGACCGACCGGCTGACCGAGCTGCTGGCCGACATCGCACGCACCGGTGAGGACCGGATCGACCTGACCGCCAAGCCGACGGTGATCCTGATGGCCGGCGTCAACGGCACCGGGAAGACCACCACCAGCGGGAAGCTCGCCTGGCACCTCAGCCGGGAGCTCGGGTATTCGGTGGTGCTGGCCGCCGCCGACACGTTTCGCGCCGCGGCGGTCGAGCAGCTCGAGCAGTGGGCGGAGCGGGCCGAAGCTGGGTTCGTGCGCGGGCCCGACGGGGCCGACCCGGGTTCGGTCGCTTACGACGCCCTGGTGCAGGCGAGCCGCCAGGGCGCCGACGTGGTGATCATCGACACCGCGGGGCGGTTGCACACGCAGGATGACCTGATGGCCGAGCTGGCCAAGGTCCGCCGGGTGATCGCCAAGCAGATCCCCGAGGCGCCACACGAGACGTTGCTCACCGTCGATGCCACGACGGGTCAGAACGGGCTGCGACAGGCGCAGCTGTTCTCGGAGGCGATCGAGGTCAGCGGCCTGGTCCTGACCAAGCTGGACGGGACCGCGAAGGGCGGGATCGCGCTGGCGATCGCCGGCGAGCTGGGGATCCCGGTGAAGCTGATCGGAACCGGCGAGCAGCTCGAGGATCTGCGTCCGTTTGAACCGGCCGACTTCGCCCGCGCACTGATCAGCTGACCGGGGAGTAAGCTCGGTCCAGCATGTCAGGGTGGGTCTTGTGGGTTCTCGCCGCGGGCGCATTTGGCGTCGGCGAGATGCTCACCAACGGGTTCTTCCTCGCGCCGTTCGCCATCGGCGCGGTGCTCGCCGCGATCGTCGAGGGGGCCGGCGCCGGTGAGCTGGTCGCCGCGCTGGCCTTCGTCGCCGTGTCGCTGCTGACGCTGTTCCTCCTGCGGCCCCTGGCGCTGGCGCAGATGCGGGTCGCGCCGGGGCTGCGGACCGGTACGGCGGCGCTGGTCGGCCGGACCGCGATCGTGATCGAGCGGATCGCCAACGGCGAGGGGGTGGGATGCGTCAAGATCGACGGGGAGGTCTGGACGGCCCGCTCGTTGTTCGACGATCGCGTGATCGAGCCCGGCACGCGCGTGGACGTTGTCGAGATCAGGGGCGCGACCGCGCTCGTGTGCGAATAAGCGAAACAAGGAGTTGGGGCTTTGGCCGGAGCAATCGTCGCGATCGTCGTAGTCGTATTCCTATTGGTGATGTTCGCCCGGACGGTGCGCATCGTGCCCCAGGCCCGGGCCGGGATCGTCGAGCGGCTGGGTCGCTACGACCGGACCCTGAACCCGGGGCTGGCCGTGCTGATCCCGTTCATGGATCGGCTCAAGCCGTTGATAGACCTGCGCGAGCAGGTCGTCTCGTTCCCGCCCCAGCCGGTCATCACCGAGGACAACCTGGTCGTCCAGATCGACACGGTCCTCTACTTCACGGTCACCGACGCCAAGTCCGCGACCTACGAGATCGCCAACCCGCTGCAGGGGATCGAGCAGATCACCGTCACCACGCTGCGCAACGTCGTCGGCGGAATGTCGCTCGAGACGGCGTTGACCAGTCGTGACCACGTCAACGCACAGCTCCGCGGTGTGCTCGACGAGGCCACCGGCAAGTGGGGGATTCGCATCAATCGCGTCGAGATCAAGTCGATCGACCCGCCGGGGACGATCCAGGAGGCGATGGAGAAGCAGATGCGCGCCGAGCGCGACAAGCGCGCGGCGATCCTCACCGCCGAGGGCTTCAAGCAGTCCCAGATCCTCACCGCCGAGGGGGAGAAGCAGTCCGCCGTGCTCAAGGCCGAGGGCGCCAAGACCGCGGCGATCCTGCGCGCCGAGGGCGACGCCCAGGCGATCAACACCGTGTTCCAGGCGATCCACGACGGCAAGCCCGACCCGGCGCTGCTGAGCTATCAGTATCTGCAGATGCTGCCGCAGCTCGCTCAGGGCAGCGCCAACAAGGTGTTCGTGATCCCGTCCGAGTTCGCCGAGGCCTTCGGCGGGATCAGCAAGGCCTTCGGCGGGGCCAAAGCCGACCAGACCCCGGCCACGACGCCGGCCACGACGCCGGCCCCGACGGCCCCGGCGGCGGATGGCGGCAAGCCCGCAGCGCTGCCGCAGGGCGAGGGAACCGCCCAGGCCCAGGGCCGGATCGGGCCGCCCGCTCAGTAGCCTCCTTAGAGAAGCGCATGTTCGACTCCCTCGCCGACAAACTCCAGGCCACGCTGACCGAAGTCCGCGGGCGCGGGACCCTGACCGAGGCCGACATCTCGGCGGCGATGCGGGAGATCCGGCTGGCCCTGCTCGAGGCCGACGTGAACTTCAAGGTGGTCAAGAGCTTCACCGGGGGGGTGAAGGAGAAGGCGCTCGGGGCGAACGTGATCGGTCAGCTCAACCCCGGTCAGCAGGTGGTGAAGATCGTCTCCGACGAGCTGACCGAGCTGATGGGCGGCGAATCTCAGGAGCTGACCTTCTCGCCGCGCCCCCCGACGATCATCGTGATGGCCGGGTTGCAGGGATCGGGCAAGACCACGGCCACGGGCAAGCTCGCTCGGTACCTGCGCGAGCAGCATGGGTCCTCGGTCGCGGTCGCGGCGTGCGACGTCTACCGGCCCGCCGCCGTCGAGCAGCTGATCAAGGTCGGCGCCCAGGCCGGCGCCGACGTCTACGAGCAGGGCACCGACCGCGACCCGGTCAAGATCGCCGCCTGGGCACGCGACCGCGCGCAGTCCGAGGGCAAGGACGTGCTGATCGTCGATACCAGCGGCCGCCTGCACGTCGACAGCGAGCTGATGAAGGAGCTCGCCGACATCAAGAAGGCGGTGAAGCCCCAGGACGTGTTGCTCGTCGTGGACGCGATGACCGGTCAGGACGCGGTCGCCGTCGCCGAGCAGTTCGCCGCCGTGGTCGACTTCGACGGCGTCGTGATGACCAAGCTGGACGGCGACGCCCGCGGCGGCGCGGCGCTGTCGGTCAAGGCGATCACCGGCAAGCCGATCCTGTTCGCCTCGACCGGCGAGAAGCAGGATCAGTTCGAGCGCTTCCATCCCGACCGGATGGCGCAGCGGATCCTCGGGATGGGCGACGTGATGACCCTGATCGAGAAGGCCGAGTCCGCCTACGACGAGGATCAGGCCGCCGAGCTCGAGCGCAAGCTCCGCAAGTCGGAGTTCAACCTCGACGATTTCCTCGACCAGCTGCGCCAGGTCCGGCGGCTGGGTCCGCTGCAGAACCTGCTGGGGATGATCCCCGGAATGGGGAAGGAGCTCCGCGGGGTCAAGGTTGACGAGCGCGATTTCGACCGGATCCAGGCGATCATCCTCTCGATGACGCCTCAGGAGCGTCGCCATCCGGAGCTGATCAAGGGCTCACGACGGCTGCGGATCGCGCGTGGATCCGGCACCAACGTGCAGGCGGTCAAGCAGCTGATCAAGCAGTTCGAGTCGATGCGGAAGATCATGCGCCAGGTCGCCTCAGGGAAGATGCCCGACCTCGGCGCCCTGATGCGCCAGGGCCGCTGAGCGACCCGCTGCTCGCCGACCCGCTACCCTGACGATCCGATGGCAGTCAGACTCAGATTGACCCGCATAGGCGGCCGCAAGAACCCGATCTGGCGGGTCGTCGTCGCCGACCAACGGTCCAAGCGCGACGGTCGCGTGATCGAGACCGTCGGTCACTACAACGCCCAGACGAACCCGTCGACGATCGTCCTCAACGAGGAGCGGATCCGTGACTGGCTCGGCCGCGGCGCGCAGCCGACGAGCACCGTGAAGAAGCTGCTGCGCACCCAGGGCATCACCTGAGCGACGAGCACCTGGCTCGATGAAGGAGCTGCTCGAGTATCTGGCCCGAGGGTTGGTGGACAACCCGGATGACGTCCAGGTCACCGAGGTCGAGGAGCAGGACGGCACGATCGTGCTCGAGCTGTCGGTCGCCGCTGAGGACTACGGCAGCGTGATCGGGCGGGGCGGGCGGACCGCGTCCGCGCTCCGCGCCGTGGTCAAATGCGCGTCGGTCAAGCAGGGTCGGCGCGTGTTCGTGGACATCGTCGACGTGTGATGCCCGGGTGGCTGCGGGCCGGCCTGGTCGGCAGCCCGCACGGGCTCGATGGCAGCTTCCATGTGGCCGAGCCGACTCCGGGCCTGCTGGTGCTCGGTGGCCGGGTGATGCTCGGCGACCAGGTGCGGCTGATCACCCGCCGGGCAGGCCACGACCGGGGAGTGATCCTGCGCGTCGAGGGCGCCCAGGACCGGAATGCCGCGCAGGCGCTGCGCGGCTCGGAGCTGCTGGTCGAGCGAGAGGCCGCACCGGCTCTGGAGGCCGACGAGTGGTGGGCGGAGGACCTCGAAGGGTGCGCCGTTCACGACGGCGGGCGACCGGTCGGGACCGTCTCGAGGCTGCTCGCGCTCCCGTCCTGCGAGGTGTTGGCAGTTACCCGAACCGACGGCCTGCCGGAGCTGCTCGTGCCGTTGGTCAGCGACGCCGTGCGGACGGTCGACGTCGAGAAGCGCGAGATCGACATCGACCTGCGGTTCCTCGGAGAGGACGGCTAGCGGATGGAGATCGACGTGTTCACGCTGTTCCCCGAGGCGTTCGGCTGGTTTGAGGGCCAGCGTCACGTCGCCAACGCGCTCGCCCACGGTCACCGGCTCTCCTACGTCAACTACCGAAACCACACGCCGTTGACCGGCGGCCAGGTCGATGACACCCCGTTCGGCGGCGGGGCGGGAATGGTCCTGCGGGTGGACGTGGTCGAGGCGGCCATGCGGGCTCGCTACGGGGTCGATCCGGTACAGCTTCGCCGCGAGCGGCGCGTGATCGCGCTGACCCCGAGCGGACGTGTTCTCGACGACGCGCTGGTCGACGAGTTGGCCGCCGAGCCGGAGCTGACGCTGCTCTCGGGACGCTACGAGGGGTTCGACGAGCGTGTGCTCGAGCACTTCGTCGGCGAGGAGGTCTCGATCGGGCGCTACGTCCTGACTGGCGGCGAGCTGGCCGCGATGGTTCTCTGCGACTCGGTCCTACGCAAGCTGCCGGGGGCGCTCGGCCACGCGGACTCGGCCCACGAGGAGTCCTTCAGCCAAGCGCTCGAGGGCGCTCCGGAGTACCCGCACTACACCCGCCCGGCCGAGTACCGGGGCTGGAGCGTCCCAGAAGTGCTGCTCTCCGGCCACCACGCCAAGATCCGCGAATGGCGCCTGCAGCAGAGCCGCGCGCGGGCGGATGCAGGTTCGCTACCATAGGCCGCCCGCGCAGGCTGGCCCCGTCCCACTGCGCTAGTTTCTTATCTGCCGACGTCTGGATCGACGGCGTCCAAGTTATGAGCACAGTCATCGACAGCCTGGAGCGCGCTCAACTGCGCCGCGTACCGACGTTTGACGCCGGTGACCGGTTGCGCGTCCACTTCCAGGTGATCGAGGGCACGCGCCGCCGGACGCAGGTGTTTGAGGGCGTGGTCATCAAGCGTCAGGGCCACGGGGCGCGGGAGACCTTCACGGTGCGCAAGCAGTCCTTCGGGGTCGGCGTCGAGCGAACGTTCCCGCTGCATTCGCCGAAGATCGAGCGGATCGAGGTATCGGCCCGCGGGGATGTGCGGCGCGCGAAGCTGTACTACCTGCGGGGTCGCGTCGGCAAGCGTGCACGCGTGCGCGAGCGTCGCTCGGCGGGGCCCGAGGTGGCGGTCCAGCGCGAGCTGCTGTACGCGCCGGTGGCCGAGCCCGAGGCTCCGGCTGCAGAAGCCGACGCCGCCGAGAGCACCGACGCGCCTGCCGCTGCCGGCGACGAGTAGGTGTGACCGCGACCAAGAAGTCGCTTGCGAGCTCGCTGGCCGAGCTCGTCGTGATCATCGCGGTCGCGCTCGGTCTCGCCTTGGCGATCCAGGCCTTCCTGGTCAAGCCCTACCGGATCCCCAGCGGCTCGATGTTGCCCACGCTGCACATCGACCAGCGGGTGCTGGTCGACCGCATCGGCACTCATTTCTCCTCCCCGCATGTCGGGGACATCATCGTGTTCCACCCGCCCAAGGACTTCGGCAACTGCGCCGACCCGAGCGAGGGCAGCGCGCAGGCGGGCGACCGCCGCGCTGTGGCCTGCGACGCGGTGCAATCGCAACGTTCCTCGGAGACCTTCATCAAGCGGGTGGTCGGCCTCCCCGGCGATCGGATCTCGATCGCCAACGGTCATGTGATCCGCAACGGCAAGCGTGAGGCCGATTCCTACATCGTGCCCTGCGCCGGCGACAGTTCCTGCAACTTCCGAGGCACGATCACGATTCCCAAAGGGGACTACTACATGATGGGCGACAACCGCCCGGATTCCGAGGACAGCCGGTTCTGGGGACCGGTGCCGAAGGCCTGGATTATCGGCAAGGCGTTCCTGACCTACTGGCCCCCAGACCGCATCGGCTTCTTGTAGGCCGTCCAACCCGAAGCGCAAGGCACCAATTGAGCCCGTCGCGATCCAAGCCGAAGAAGTCAGGGGTCAAATCGCTGGTCGAGCTGGTCGCGACGGTCGCCGTCGCGGTCGGCCTCGCCCTCCTGATCCAGGCGTTCATCGTCAAGCCCTACCGGATCCCCAGTCCATCGATGGTGCCGACGCTCAAGGTCGGCCAGCGCGTCCTCACCAACCGGCTGATCGACCATCCGAGCGTGGGCGACATCGTGGTGTTCCACCCGCCCGCGGGAGCGGACCCGGCCACACCGGTCTGCGGAAACCCGAGCCAGGGTGGCGGCCACAGCCAGCCGTGCGACAGCCCGACGCCGTCGTCGTCCACCCAGACGTTCATCAAGCGGGTGGTCGGAGGCCCCGGGGACCGGATCTCGATCCAGGGCGGGCACGTGACCCGCAACGGCGTTCGCGAGAAGGATTCCTACATCCAACCCTGCGGTGACAATCCAGCCTCTTCTTGCACCTTCCGGGAAACGATCGTCATTCCGCCCGGGGATTACTTCATGATGGGGGACAACCGTGGCGAGTCCGACGACAGTCGTTTCTGGGGTCCAGTCCCCGATAAATGGGTCATCGGCGTCGCGTTCTTCACCTACTGGCCGCCAGACCGGATCGGCTTCCTCTAGCGCCAGCCGATCGGACGCCGGCGGCCGGAGGCGGACGGCAAGCCGCGCGGCGCGCCGCCTGTTCGCGTTCGACCGCGCGTTGGGCACGCGGTTCGTGGCCGGCGCCGACGAAGCCGGGCGTGGTTGCCTGGCCGGGCCGCTCGTGGCCGCTGCGGTGCTGTTCGACCTCGAGCGACTGCGGCCGGCCGACGTCCGCGCGCTGGGCGCGCTGAACGACTCCAAGCAGCAGACGCCGGCGGGCCGCGCCGAACTGTTTCCGGTCATCCTTCGCGTCGCCGCCAAGGTGGCGATCGTCTCCCGCTGCGCCCCTGGCATCGACACGCGGGGTTTGCACAAGACCAACCTCGCGGCGCTGTGCGACGCGCTCCGGCAGGTCGCCTGCGAGGGCTGTATCTGCCTCAGCGACGGCTTTCCCGTCGCTGCCCTCGGCCACGACCAGCGAGCGGTGATCGGCGGCGACGCCAAGAGCGCCGCGATCGCCGCGGCTTCAGTGATCGCCAAGGAGACCCGCGACCGCTACATGCGCCGAGTCGACGACAAGCACCCCGGCTGGGAGTTCGCCCAGCACGTCGGCTACGCGACCCCTGAGCACCGCAGCGCGATCGAGCGTCTCGGGGTTTCGCCGCTGCATCGGCTCTCGTTTCAGTCAGCGGCCTACCAGCAGCTCGCTCTCGGCTAGCACCCGGAGCTCGGCGGCTAGCACCCGGAGCTCGGCGGCTAGCACCCGGAGCTCGGCGGCCAGTTAGAACGCCCCCTCCAGATGCTCGAGCTCGAGCAGCCGGCCGGCGCGGTCGAACGTCACCCCGATCGCGTCGAAGCGCAGCGCCTCCGCGTGCGGCCGCCGGGTTCGATCGATCAGCCAGCTCCCGGCCATCTTGCGCACGCGCGAGCGCTTGTTCGCCCTTACGGCCTCGAGTGGATCGCCGCTTCCGGGTAGCAGCCGCCGGGCCTTGACCTCGCAGAAGACGAGGGTCCGGCCATCGAAGGCGACGATATCGAGCTCGCCCCAGCGGGTCCGATAGTTGCGCTCGACGATCGTGAATCCCCGGCGCTCCAGGTGCTCGCAGGCCAGCCGCTCGCCGTTACGGCCGAGGGCGTGGCGGGCGTCATCGCTCATGTCGTTCACGCTACGCGCATTCGCGTGTCGGGTGGGTGCCAGGAAGCAACAATTCCCCGCAAATGGAAGCCTTTCGCCGGTGCAGAATTGACACACGGCGTGACCCACGCCTGACGCGATCGCGCGTACCTTGGATCCGTGCTCGCCCGGGTCGCGACATTCGCCATCGACGGGGTCGACCCCCGCCAGGTCCTGGTCGAGGTCGACATCCGCTCCGGGCTGCCCGCGTTCACCATCGTGGGGCTCGGCGATGCCGCCGTCCGGGAGTCGCGGGACCGGATCCGCTCGGCGATCCTCAACTCCGGCTTCGAGTTTCCGTCCAAGCGGATCACCGCCAACCTCGCTCCGGCCTTCCTGCGCAAGGCGGGCCCCGGCTTCGATACCGCCCTCGCCCTGGCCATCCTCGCGGCAAGCGACCAGGTGCCGAGCGCGCCGCTGGCCACCTGCGCCGTCTACGGTGAGCTCTCACTGGGCGGCGAGCTGCGTGACTCACCCGGAGCCCTCGCCGTCGCCGAGGGCGCCCGTGCCGCGGGGCTGACCCGGCTGATCCTCCCGTGTGAGCGCACGCACGAAGCCGGCCTGGTCGATGGCATCCACGTCGCCGGCGTGGCCACGTTGCGCGCGGCCACCGAAGTGCTCCGCGGAAGGCGTCTGGTCGCGGTTCCGTCGCCCGCGCCCGAGCCGGCCCGGCGCGCCCCTCCACCGATGGCGGACCTGGCCGATGTACGCGGCCAGGCCGCCCCCCTGCTCGCGCTGCAGATCGCCGCCGCGGGAGGCCACAACCTGTTGCTCGAAGGTGCTCCGGGGACCGGCAAGACGATGCTGGCCCGCCGCTTGCCGTCGATCCTGCCCGAGATGACGCGGGCGGAGGCGATCGAGGTGACCCGGGTGCACAGCGTCGCGGGGATCCGGGCCGAGGGTCTGATCACCGCCCGTCCCTTCCGCGCGCCGCATCACTCGATCTCCTCGGCCGGCCTGGTCGGGGGCGGATCGGTTCCGCGCCCCGGCGAGGCCACGCTGGCCAACCACGGCGTCCTGTTTCTGGACGAGCTCTCGGAGTTCCAGCGCTCGACGCTCGACGCGCTGCGGCAGCCGCTGGAGGACGGGTCGGTGACGATCGTCCGCGGCCAGCGGGCGCTCGTGTTCCCGACGCGGTTCATGCTGGTGGCGGCGACCAACCCGTGTCCCTGCGGATTCGCCGGCGTAGGGGACCGGTGCACCTGCGGGGAGGCCGACCTCAGGCGCCACCGGCGCCGGCTGAGCGGGCCGCTGCTCGATCGGATGGACCTGCTGGTCAACGTCGAGCGACCCTCGGAGGGCGAGTTGCGCGCCGCCCCGAGCACCGATTCGGCCTCGGCGCGAGCCCGCGTGGCCGAGGCCCGCGAGCGTCAGTTGGCACGCCTGGCCGGGACCCCGGCCGGCTGCAACGGCGAGCTCGACGTGCGGCTGGCCCGGCGCCACATTCGCCTGGAGGAGCGGGCCGAGCGAGCGCTGGCCAGGGCGTACTCCGTCGGCGCCCTGAGCGCCCGCGGCCGCCACCGGGTGCTCCGCGTCGCCCGGACGGTCGCCGATCTGGCCGGCCACGAGCACGTGACCGAAGCCGACGTCCTGCTCGGGCTGAGCCTGCGCCAGCGCGGGGGTGGCGAGCTGGAGCTCGCGGCGTGAGCGCGGCCGGGTCCTGCGACGCCTGCCTGGCGCGGTCGTGGCTGCTGGCGCGCCTCGGGGCGAACCTGGAGCTCGCCCGGGCCCGGATCGACGCCCTGCTCGCCTTGCCCGATGCGGAGCTGGTGGCTGCCGTTGCCGGATCGGCGCGCGAGGACGTGCTCGGCGAGCTCGCCCGGTTCGACGCCGCGCGCGCCCGCGAGCGGGCCGCGGAGGCTCGGCTGGAGCTCGTCTGTCGCTGCGACGGCGCGTATCCAAGGCGACTCCTCGAGCTAGATCATGCGCCGGCCGTCCTCCACGTCGCCGGTGGCCTCGGTCGCTTCCTGAGCCTGGCCGAGGATCAGCCGGTCGCGATCGTCGGTGCCCGGCGCGCGTCGAGCTACGGGCTCGAACTGGCCGGCATGCTCGGACGCGGCCTGGGCGCGGCCGGCGTGCCCGTCCTGAGCGGGATGGCGCTCGGCGTCGACTGCGCCGCCCACAGGGGCGCGTTGTCCGGCCAGGGCCAGACCGTGGCGATCCTCCCGTGCGGAGCCGAGCGGCCCTATCCGCCGAGCAAGCGAGGACTCCATCGCCAGATCGTGGCGGCGGGCGCCTGCGTCTCGGAGCTGCCGCCCGGCGTGGCGGTCCGGCGCTGGGCGTTTCCGGCGCGTAACCGGATCATCGCCGCGCTGGCGGCGATGACCGTGGTGGTCGAGGCCGGCTACGGCTCGGGCGCGCTGATCACCGCGAGGTTCGCCCAGCGGCTGGATCGCCCGGTGGGTGCGGTGCCGGGCCGGGTGGGCACGAGTCAGGCCGACGGTCCGAATGCCCTGCTCGCCGCGGGCACGGCCCGGGTCGTCCGGGGGCCGCAGGACGTGCTCGACCAGTTGTTCGGGGCGGGGGTCCGCTCGGCCGTGGCCCGGCCGCACGCCGAGCTCACGCCTGAGCTCGCCCGGTTGCGCTCCGCGATCGCCGAAGGCGACGACACCACGGCCGCGATCACCCGCGCGGGCATTTCCGCCGAAGAGGGCCTGGCAGCGCTGGCCGAGCTCGAGCTCGGCGGGCACATCCGGCGCGGCCCGGGCGGAAGGTTCGTGGTGGTCATGTAGGAGCGGCCGTTGGCCGCGGGAGGCCGCGTAAGCTCGTGGGCGATGTCAGAACGCCGCTCGATCCCGCGGGTGCTCTCGATCGCCGGCTCGGACTCGGGCGCTGGCGCCGGGATCCAGGCCGACCTGAAGGCGTTCGCGGCGTGCGGCGTTCACGGGATGACCGCGGTCACGGCGATCACCGCGCAGAACACCGTGGCCGTCACCGACGTGCACGCGATCCCGCCGGAGATCATCATCGCTCAGGTGCGCGCCGTCGCGCAGGACATCGGCGTGGATGCCGTCAAGATCGGCATGCTCGGGAACGTCGAGACGATCGACGCGGTGGTGCGGGCGCTCGATCTCCTGCCGGACGACACGCCCGTGGTGCTCGACCCGGTGATGGTGGCCGAGTCCGGTGCGGAGCTGCTCGACGCCTCGGCGCGGGCGATCCTGGTCACACGCCTTCTACCCCGAGCGACTGTCGTGACGCCCAACGTGCCCGAGGCGCGGGCTTTGCTGGCCGCGGCCGACGGCGTCGAACCAGCGGCCTGGGAGCAGGCACCGGTCATCGGGCTCCCCGCGGCCATTCACCGGCTCGGATCGCGCTACGTCGTGGTCACGGGTGGCCACCGCGAGCAGGCCATCGACGTGTTCTTCGACGGATCGCGGCTGGTCGAGCTGCCCGGCGAGCGCTACCCCGGCGCCGCCGCGCACGGCTCTGGGTGCACGCATTCGTCGGTGCTGGCGGCGCGGCTGGCCTGGGGGGACCAGCCGCTGGCGGCAGCGCGACGGGCCAAGGAGTTCGCCTCCCGGGCGGTCCGCGACGGATTGGCCGAGCTCGGGGCCGGGGCCGGTCCGGTCAACGTGCTCGGCATCGGTCGCGACGCCCGGACTCGCCTGGGGGCGCATCGACGGGCCCGGACGCGGCCGCATTGAACCCAACGGAGATGGTGCGGGCTTTTGACATAATCATCCGGTGCGCTTTCTGCGGATGAAGCCAGGGCATGGCGAGGTGCTGATAGCGGAGGGCGATGTCGAGCGCCTCGAGGACGAGCAGCGGCTGATCGAGGAGTTCCGGCTTCAGCTGGACGCTGGGCTGTGGGCCGCCGTGCCCGGCACCGACCCCGATGGCAATCGGCAGGCCAGGATGGTTCGCTCGTTTGAGGACGTTCCCAGGGACGCCGACCGCGTGATCTTCTTCCCGCGGGCGGCGGGAGGCCGGTAGGCCCGGCCGTTGCGGTGCTGCTCGCGCTCTCCGCAACCGCCCTGGTGGCGCTCGCCCTGCTGTCCGATCTGATCGTGCCCCGGCTCGAGGAGGCCTTCTCGCGCATGCGCGCTCGCCGCAGCCGCGCCCCGGCGATGATGTTCGACCCCGGGCGGGAGCGACGCGCGGAAGCGCGCGCCCGCGAGCTGCTGCGCTCCTGCGTGGGGGAGGAGGAGTGGGCGATGTATCACGACCTCGGTTTCATCCGCGTGTGGGGCACCCAGGCCCGCGGGCCCGATCAGCCCGGCGGAGCCGGTGGGGCGCCCTACGCCTACCTGGTCTACCCGCACCGGCCGATCGTCGCCTATCTGGCCCAGACCCACCGCCTGCTGAATGAGTACTGCGTCGAATTTCCCGACGACACCCGCCCGTACGGCAGCGCCCGGCTTCCCGACTCCGATGACGTGCTGGCGAAATGGATGGCCCTGACCGGCGACGAGCGCCGGCTGATCGACACGGCGAACATGCACCTGCCCGGACGCCAGCTCGATCCCGCCCAGGTCACCCGTGACCTCTGGCGGCTCTCGCAGTGGGAGCGCGCTCGGATGCGGATGCTGGCCGAAAGCCCGGCGCCCGCGCCGGCCGACAACCCGTAGTAGGCGAAGCTTGGCGCGAAATGCACGTGTGGCGTGCATCTAGCGCCAAAGTTCGGCGCTCTGTCCCACCCCCGGCCTACCGGACCACGCCCGATACAGTCCTCACCGATGTCCGACGCCAACGGCAAGTTCGACCTCAAGCACCGTAGCCGCGCGCTGACCGAGGGCGTCGAGCGCGCGCCCGCGCGCGCCTATCTGAAGGGCATCGGCTATGACGACGAAGCCCTCTCGCGTCCGATCGTCGGGGTGGCGAACACGTGGATCGAGACGATGCCCTGCAACTTCCACCTGCGGGCGCTGGGCGCCAAGGTCAAGGAAGGCATCCGTGCCGCGGGGGGGACCCCGATGGAGCTGAACACGATCGCGATCTCGGATGGCATCACGATGGGCACCCCCGGGATGCGCGCCTCGCTGGTCAGCCGCGAGGTGATCGCCGACTCCATCGAGCTCGTCTGCGACGCGCACCGGTTCGATGCGGTGATCGCGATCAGCGGGTGCGACAAGACGATCCCGGCGACCGTGATGGCCCTGTGCCGGCTGAACGTGCCCAGCGTGATGCTGTACGGAGGATCGATCATGCCGGGCCACCTTCACGGGGAGCAGGTCACGATCCAGGAGGTCTTCGAGGCCGTCGGGGCGAGGTCGGCGGGCAAGATCACCGACGCCGAGCTGACCGAGGTCGAGGAGGCGGCCTCTCCCGGCGCCGGTGCCTGTGGAGGCCAGTTCACCGCCAACACGATGGCGATGGCGTTCGAGGTTTTAGGCATTTCCCCGGCCGGCTTCTCGATGGTCCCCGCGACCCATCCGCGCAAGGCGGAGGTCGCCTCCGACGCCGGCAAGCTGGTGATGGACGTGCTCGCGCGAGGACTGCTGCCCAGCGACATAATCACCCGGGAGAGCCTTGAGAACGCGATCGCCGCGATCGCCTGCAGCGGCGGATCCACCAACGGAGTGCTGCATCTGCTGGCGGTGGCCAAGGAGATGGGGGTCGAGCTCTCGATCGACGACTTCGACCGGATCAGCGACCGCACGCCGCTGCTGTGCGACCTCAAGCCCGGTGGCAGATATGTCGCGCCCGACCTCTACGAGGCCGGCGGGGTGCCGCTCGTGCTGGCCCGCCTAAAGGAAGCCGGATTACTGCACGAACAGGCTCTGACGGTCACCGGCCACACGATCGGGGAGCATGCCGACCGAGCACAGGAGACCGAGGGCCAGCAGGTGGTCCGCCCGCTCGATGATCCGATCCAGCCCACCGGCGGCCTGGCCATCCTCCGAGGAAATCTGGCTCCCGAGGGCTGCGTGGTCAAGCTGGCCGGCCACCTCCGCCGCGAGCACACCGGCCCCGCGCGCGTGTTCGAGTCCGAGGAGGACGCGATGGCGGCCGTCCAGGCCGGATCGATCAAGGCCGGAGAGGTCGTGGTGATCCGCAACGAGGGCCCCGCCGGCGGGCCCGGGATGCGCGAGATGCTCGGGGTCACCGCCGCGCTGGTCGGCCAGGGTCTGGGCGAGGACGTCGCGCTGCTGACCGACGGTCGCTTCTCCGGCGCCACGCACGGGTTCATGGCCGGCCACGTCGCGCCGGAATCGGTGCAGGGCGGCCCGATCGCCGCGGTCCGCGACGGCGATCAGATCACGTTCGACGTCCCCACGCGCACGCTCGACGTCGCGCTCTCCGATCATGCGATCGCGGAGCGGATCCGGGAATTTCAGCCGCCGCGCAAGCCCGATCCCGGCGTCGCTCTGTCGAAGTACGCAAAGCTCGTATCGAGCGCCTCCGAAGGCGCCGTCACGCGCTGAACGGCGCTCGCCCGCGCGTTGAACGGCTCGGCGTCCTGCCAGAATCGGTGGCGATGACGGATCACCAGGACAGCGATCCCGACACCGGGGCGACGGTCGAGCTGGATGTGAGCGGCGGCGAGCGCCTGCTGCCCGCGCGCCTCGACGATCTCCGGGACCATCTGCCAGGGCTCGAACCCGAACGGCGGGTGACCGATTGGGGCCGCTCGGAGCGGGTAGAGAGTGTCGTCGACCGAACCGTCTATGACTTTCTCTACCACTACTGGTTCCGCGTCGAGGTCGAAGGGATCGAGAACATCCCCGATGACGGCGCCGCGCTGCTGGTCGCAAATCACTCCGGGGCGATCCCGTCGGACGGCGCGATGATCGCCAAGGCGATCCGCGAGGAGCACCGGCGCGGGCGGCCCGTCCACCTCGGCACCGACTCGCACTTCGGCGGCTTCCCGGGCCTCGGGATGCTCGTCACGAAGCTGGGTGGGGTCGCCGCGCATCCGGCCAATCTCCACCGCCTGCTGTTCGACGAGGGTCAGCTCGTGCTGGTGTTCCCGGAGGGACGCGGCGGGAGTCGCAAGCCGATCAAGGACCGGTACCGTCTGCGCGCGTTCGACAGTGTCCCGTTCGTCGAGACGGCGATGCGCGCGGGGGCACCGATCGTCCCGGTCGCGCTGCTCGGGGCAGAGGAGGCGCTGCCGATGTTCGCCTCGGTCGCACCGTTGCGGCGGCTCGTGCATCTGCCGCTGACCACCGGCCTGCCGCTCCCGGCGAAGTTCAGGATCCGGTTCCTCGAGCCGGTGCAGACCGGAGAGCTCGGGGACTCCGCGTGGCGGGACCGTGGGCTGGTGGAGGAGCTCAGAGCGGATGTGCGGGCGCTGATTCAGGAGAACCTCCTAGAGCTGGTCGCCTCGCGGCGGAGCGTGTGGCTCGGGTAGCCGGTCAGGCGACCGAGTCACGGCGTGCGCTCAGATGAATGACTCGCGCCGGATACTGATCACCGGACTGTCCTCGCACTGGGGCGGTCGGCTGGCCCAGGAGCTCGAGCGCGATGCGGCGGTCGAGGCGATCGTCGGCGTCGATACGTCGGATCCTCAGCACGAGCTCCAGCGCACCGAGTTCGTGAGGGTCGGTACCGACGACGCGGTCCTGCGCCGAATCGTCAAGGCGGCGGCGATCGACACGGTCCTCGACACACGGCTGATCCCCGACCCGCTGCTCACCGGCGTCGGGCACGCCCACCAGGTCAACGTGCTCGGCACGCGGAGCGTTCTCGCCGCCTGCAGCGGGACCGACAGCCCGGTGCGAAAGCTCGTCTTCAAGTCCTCGGCGCACTACTACGGCGCCGAGCCGAACGACCCCGCGTTCTTCAGCGAGGACATGACTCGGGGCCATCCGCCGCGGACGGCGATTGAGCGCGACGTGGTCGACGCCGAGCTCGCGGTGGCGGCCTTCGCGCGGGACAACCCGGATGCGACCGTCACCGTGCTGCGCTTCGCCGCGGCGGTCGGCGGAGGACTCCGGTCCGCACACCTGGGGGTGCTGGGCCTCCCCGTGGTGCCGGCGATCCTCGGCTTCGACCCGCGCTGTCAGTTCATCCACGAGGACGACGTGATCGCCATCCTGATTCACGCCGTCCGACACGACCTGCCCGGGGAGTTCAACGCCGCCGCGGACGGAGTGCTGGCGCTCTCCGAGGTGGTCTCGCTGCTGGGTAAGCCGCTGCTCCCCGTGCTGCCGCCATGGGGCACGGTGTTCGCGGCCACGCAGCTCCGCCGTCTGGGCCTGCGTATCCCCGTCGAGATGCTGCGCGACCTGCGCTTCGGCCGAGGCCTCGACAATCGCAAGCTGAAGGCCACCGGATACTCGTATCGCTACACGACGCGTGAGGCCGTCCAGAAGCTGCGGGCCGGGCAACGTCTGCGGCCGTTGCTGCGCAGCGGCAGCGAGTCCTACCGGTACGAGCGCGAGGTGGAGGAGTTCCTGCGCTGGAGCCCGAGCGTGCGGGGATCCGAACCCGGCCGCGACAGCTGGCCCGGCGCAGCGGGGCTGGGAGGAATTGATCCTCCCAGGGCGGAGAAATGAGAGAGCTCTTGCAAAAAACGCCGGTTTCGTGCCCCGTCACATGATCGGCCCCGACGGCCGATACCATCTATCGCCCGTGGCGCTCGTCTCCTACCTACGCTCACCGCCCGACCGTGAGAAATCAGCGCTGCGAGCGCATCGCCGGCTGACGGAGTCTTCCCGCAAGCCCAAGCGCGGTCGGTACATCGCCGGCGCGGTCGTCGTCGTGCTCGCGGCGGTTTTCGGCGCGTTCGCGATCGTCTTCGTCTCGGCTCGGGCCAGCCTGACCACCGACTCGGTCGCGCTGGCCAAAGTGGGGATGCCGCTCGGTGGCGGCAAGATCGAGAGCGTCAGCATCGTCACCGGCCCGCACGCCCGGCCGATCCCGGCCGAGGTGCGCGCCGGGCCGACGATCTGGCCCAGGCACCGCATCCCGGCCCACACCAACGTGACGATCGACGTGACGATCAAGCGGCCCGGATGGATCGCCTGGCTGGCCGGGAAGACCCAGCATCTGCGGTTGACGATGATGACGCCGAGCGCCAGCCTGCGATCGCACTACCTGACCCTGCGCTCCGGTCAGCCGATCGTGCTGCGGTTCAAGCAGCCGATCCGGTCGATCGCATACGGCACGCCGGGGCACCTGACCAGGCGCGCCCTGTCTTCGCCCCGCAGCGAGATCAGGCTGAACCGCACCGCGGAGGCCGGCACGCTCACCGTGTCCGCCACCGTCCGCAGCTGGGAGACGGCCAACACGGCGGCCGTGAGCTGGTTCCCGGCCGGCGGGGCCGCGAGCGCCGTCGCGCTGCCCGCCCCGGGAGCGACGATCACGGCGCACACCAAGCTGACGCTCACTTTTTCCAAGCCAATATCACAGGCGCTCGGCAAGGGTCATCCATTGATCTCGCCGGCCACGCCGGGCAGCTGGCGGACCGTGAACAGCCACCAGATCGAGTTCCAGCCGGTCGGCTACGGCTACGGTCTCGGCGCCAAGGTCAGTATCCAGCTCCCGAACGGGGTCCGTTTGGCCGGCGCGCAGCAGACCGGCACGTCGACCGGCGCCACCTGGACGGTGCCGCCCGGCTCGACGCTCCGCCTTCAGCAGCTGCTGTCGCTGCTCGGCTACCTGCCGTTCCGCTACAACTACGCGGGCCATGGCATCGCGCTGACGCCACAGGCCCAGGAGACCGCGGCGGTCCGGCCGCCCCCCGGGAAGTTCGAGTGGAGGTACCCGAACGTCCCCTCGCAGCTGAAGAGCTTCTGGTCGCCGGGGACGTTCGGCACGATGACGAAGGGCGCGCTGATGGCGTTCGAGAACGACCACGCGCTGACCACCGACGGGGTTCCCGGCGTGAACGTCTGGCGCTCGCTGATCACGGCCGTGATCGAAGGGAAGAAGTCGTCCTTCGGCTACACGTACGTGAGCGTGAGCATCGCCTCCCAGCGACTGTCGCTGTGGCACAGCGGCCGCGATGTGATGAGCACCCCGGTGAACACCGGCATCTCCTCCGCCCCCACGGCGACCGGGACCTACCCCGTGTTCGAGCACATTCCGGTGACGACGATGTCCGGCACCAACCCCGACGGCAGCCACTACAGCGACCCCGGGATCCAGTACGTCAGCTACTTCAACGGCGGCGACGCCCTCCACGCCTTCACTCGGGCGCAGTACGGCTTCCCGCAGAGCCTGGGCTGCGTCGAGATGTCGCTCGGTCCGGCCGGTCAGGTGTATCCGTATACGCCGATCGGCACGCTCGTGACCGTCTCCTGAGCGCTTCGGGCCGGGCCGCCGCGCCGATTCTCCCGAACGCTTCGGGCCGGGCCGCCGCGCCGATCGCCTGAAGGTCGGCGCCGCCGCGTGCCGAATAGCGAAGCGCACGATGCGCCAACCAGCCAGCCGATCCGCCGAACCGCCGGCGCCACCAGCGATTTCTGCGCCGTGGCAGGAGGCGTGCCAGGCACTCGATCAGGATCTTCGCCGGCGGGCAGTCGCGGAGAAGACCAGACACGCCTACGCGATCGACTCGGGGCAGTTCGCCGCCTGGGCGAGCGCGCTCGGCCTGCTGCCGGCGACGGTCGACGTCAGGGGACTGCGCCGCTACGTGGCCAGCCTGTCCGAGCGCGATCAGTCGCCGGCCACGATCGCGCGCAAGCTCGCCTCGCTGCGGGCGCTGCTGCGGGTCCAGATGGAGCTGGGGGAGCGAGAGGAGAATCCGGCGGAGCTGCTGAGCTCGCCCAAGCGCCCGCAACGCCTCCCCCGAGTGCTGAGACCGGCTGAGGTCGCGACGCTGCTGGATGGGATTCCCGCCTCGACGCCGCTGGAGCTGCGCGATCGCGCGCTGTTCGAGCTCGCCTATGCCTCCGGGCTACGAGCCGAGGAGTTGGTCACGCTGGAGCTCGAGTCGGTCGACTTCGACGGCGAGACAGTCCGCGTCGAGGGCAAGGGCGGCAAGACCCGGCTGGTCCCCGTCGGAGAGCACGCCCTGGCGGCGATCGAGCGTTATCTGGCCCGCGCCCGGCCCGCGCTCGCCGTCCCCGTCAGCACCAAAGCCGCCCCCGAGAATTCGCGCCAGCGAATTCTCGCCAGGGCCGAAGGCCCCATTCTCGCCAGGGCCGAAGGCCCCATTCTCGCCAGGGCCGAAGGCCCCATTCTCGCCAGCGGCGAAGCCGCCTTGTTTCTCTCGAAATCCGGCCGTCGGCTTGGCACCTCCGATGTCCGCAGACGCCTGCGCACGTGGGCGCGGTACGCGGTGGCGCGGGCTCCCGCGCTCGCCGATGCTCACCCGCACGCGCTGCGTCATTCGTTCGCGACGCACCTGCTGGAGGGCGGCGCTGACCTGCGGGCAATCCAAGAGTTGCTTGGCCACGCAACCATCTCCACGACGCAGGTCTACACTCGGGTAGAGTCGGCGCGGCTCAGATCGGCTTACGCTCGAGCGCACCCAAGAGCGTAGGTGGTGGGATTCTCCTGGGGACACTGTGGAAACGAACGTAAAAGCGATCGAGCTGAAGGATCTCTGGAGGCGCTACAAGGCGTCGGGCGATGAGCGCGCCCGCGAGCGCCTCGTGGTGGCCTATTCCCCGCTGGTCAAGTACGTCGCGGGGCGCATGAGCTCGGGCCTGCCGGCGCATGTGGAGGAGGCCGATCTGATCTCCTACGGCCTGACCGGCTTGATCTCCGCGATCGAGCGTTTTGACTTGTCCCGAGAGATCAAGTTCGAGACCTACGCGATCACTCGGATCCGCGGCGCGATCATCGACGAGCTGCGGACGCTCGACTGGGTCCCGCGATCGGTCCGGGCGCGGGCCAGGGAGATCGAGCGGGCGAACATGAAGCTCGAGGCACGCTTCCAGCGGGCTCCCAGCGACGAGGAGATGTCCTCGGAGCTGGAGATGAGCGTCGAGGAGTTCCACGATGCGCTGCTGTCGATCTCGAACTCGACGATCGTCGCGCTCGACGAGCTCTGGAACGTGTCGGACTCGACCGGCGACTCCGTCTCGCTGCTCGACACGCTGCCCGATCGCGGTGCGCCCGATCCCCAGGCCGTCGTCGATCAGTCCGAGCTCCGGGACCGGATCGCCGACGCGATCGCGGCCCTGCCTGAGCGCGAGAAGCTGGTCGTCGCCCTCTATTACTACGAGAACCTGACGCTCAGGGAAATCGGCGAGGTCCTCGGCGTGACCGAATCCCGCGTCTCCCAGCTTCACACCAAGGCCGTGCTGCGGCTTCGCTCCAAGCTGGCCGGCGAGCTGGATTAGCGGTAGCCGTCGCTGTGGCGAAGTTGTAGGGTCCGCTCTCCGGCGTTCCGAGAGAGAGGAGAAGGCATGCACAAGGCCGCGGATCGAATCCGTAACGTGGCCCTCGTCGGCCACCGCGGCAGTGGGAAGACCTCGTTGCACGAGGCGCTGCTGTTTGAAGCCGGCGTCATCAACCGGCTGGGCTCGGTCACCGAGGGCACGACCGTCTCCGACGCCGATCCGGACGAGAAGGCGCGCCAGATGTCGATCTCGGTGGCCCTCTCCTCGTTTCAGTGGCAGGACCGCAAGGTCAACCTGATCGACACCCCGGGGGACTCGAGCTTCGTCGCCGATGCGCTCGGCGCACTCCGTGTTTGCGAATCCGCCGTGTTCGTCGTCAACGCCGTGATGGGCGTCGAGGTCCACACCACCAGGTTGTGGCAACGAGCCGCCGAGCTCGACCTCGCCCGCCTGGTGTTCGTCAACATGCTGGATCGCGAGCGCGCCGACTTCTTCCGCACCCTCGAGTCGCTGAAGACCGCGTTCGGTCCGCACGTCGTCGCCACCGAGATCCCGATCGGCTCCGAGCACGACATTCGCGGCGTGATCGACCTCGTCGACATGAAGGCTTACGAATACAGCGGCGGCAGTCGCGAGAACTGCACTGAGATCCCGATCCCCGATGACCTCCAGGCGCAGGCCGAGGAGTACCGCGAGAAGCTGATGGACGAGGTCGCGGAGGGCTCCGACGCGCTGATGGAGCGCTACCTCGAGGGGGAGGAGATCTCCCACGACGAGATAGTCACCGCCCTGAAGGAGGGCACCAACCACGGCGCGATCTTTCCGGTCACCTGCGGTGTGGCCACCCGCAACCTGGGGACCAACCGGCTGCTCGACGCGATCGTCGAGGACCTGCCCTCCCCGGTCAAGCACGGCGGCCTCGACGTCGGCGAAGTGACCCTCGAGCCGAACGAGGACAAGGAGCTGTTCGCCTACGTGTTCAAGACGCGGGCCGACCCCTTCGCCGGCCGGATCAACCTGTTCCGCGTCTACCAGGGTCTGCTCAGCCACGACTCGCACGTGCTCAACACGCGCGCCCACAGCAAGGAGCGGATCGGGCAGTTGCTGAGCTTCGAGGGCAACCAGACGCCGCACGTCGACGAGTTCGGCCCGGGCGACATCGGCGCCGTCGCGAAGCTCAAGGAGACCAAAGCCGGGGACTGGCTGGCTGCTCGAGACGAGCCGATCCAGATGCCCAGCATCAAGCTGCCGGCGCCGGTCATGGCCTTTGCCGTCGAGCCGAAGACCAAGGGCGACGAGGACAAGGTGTTCACGGCGCTGCGCCGCCTCCAGGAGGAGGATCCGACGATCGACCTGCACCGGGACCCCCAAACCGGCGAGCAGATCGTCGCGGGGCTCTCCCAGGTCCACGTCGAGGTGATCGTCGAGCGGCTGAAGTCGCGCTTCGGCGCCGAGGTCAACCTGAAGCCGCCTCGAGTCCCGTACCAGGAGACGATCCGCAAGTCGGCCAGGGCCCACGGCCGGCACAAGAAGCAGTCCGGCGGCCGGGGCCAGTTCGGCGACTGCCATATCGAGATCGAGCCGCTGAACGATCCCGCCCATCCCAGCGGCTTCGAGTTCGTCAATGCGATCAAGGGCGGGGTGATCCCCACCAGCTTCATCCCGGCCGTGGAGAAGGGCGTGCTCGAGGCGATGGCCGAGGGCGTCGTGGCCGGCTACCCGGTCAAGGACGTGCGGGTTCGCGTCTACGACGGCTCCTACCACACGGTCGACTCCTCGGAGATGGCGTTCAAGGTGGCCGGCTCGCTGGCGATGAAGCAGGCGATGGAACTGGCCGGGCCGGTCCTGCTGGAACCGATCATGCAGGTCAGCGTCAACGCGCCCGAGGACTCGGTGGGAGATGTGATCGGCGATCTGAACTCACGCCGCGGCCGGCCGCTGGGCATGGAGCCGGCGGGCGGAGGAATGACCGAGGTCAAGGCCGAGGTGCCGATGGCGGAGATGCTCTCCTACGCCCCGGATCTGCGCTCGATCACCGGCGGCCAGGGGGAGTTCACGATGGAGTTCCTGCGCTACGAGGAGGTCCCCGGGCACCTGGCCGGCAAGGTGGTCGAGGAGTCACGGGGCGACCGCGAGGCGGTCAAGGCATAGCGCCGGCGAAACCGCCCGTCGCGCTCTGCACCGAAGTGATGGACCGCAAATCTGCGGTCACGCTACGTGGTGAGCGTGACCCGTTGGTACGCTCGCCAGGTGAACACGAGGGATATCCGAACTTCGCACGCCCACACCATCTGTGACGTCTGCGGTCGCACGCTGCTCCGCGGCGAGCGCGCCGACGTGTACCTGAACGGGGGTGACCGGCGGTCGGTCTGCGAGCTGTGCAAGTCCCGCGCCCTGCACGAGGGCTGGGTGCGCGAGGGGACCGTTCCGGCCTACGACGAGAGCCAGACCGGCTCCGACCGCCGCCGCTCCCTGCTGGGCCGCCTGCGCTCGCGGCGGGATGCTTCTCCCAACACCACGGCGAAGCCGACGCTCGACGATGAGCTGGACAGCGGAGCGTGGTCGCAGTCCGCCACCGGCATCAAGCTTGGTCCGGCCGGTCCGAGCTCTCGACCACGCGAGCCACGGCCCGTCCCCGCGGCTTCCGGCGGCCTGCCGCGCGAGCCGCGCCACGTCCGGGCGGTTCCCTCGAGCTCCGAGCAGAAGGTGGCGGCAGCCGTCGAGCTGTTCAACGGGTCCGAGCATCGTCGCACGGTCTCCGGGGTATCGCGTTCGCTGGGGGAGCCCACCGTCTCGGTCTCGCCGTCCTCGGCCCGGCCCAGCCTGGTCAACGTCGTCGTGGCCTGGGAGCTCTGCTGGTACCGCTACGACGTCGACCTCTCCGATGACCAGCCCAGCATCCGCGTCTCCGGCCAGGGCTACGAGCTGAGCGAGCTGACGCCCGAGGAGCGCCTACCCAACGCCGTCGCCGATGAGCACGGGCAGCTCTCGCCGAGCTGACCGTCGGTCGCCGATGCCCTGGATGGCCGTTTGATGGCGCCTGCACCCCTCAGTCCAATAGCATCACTCGCGTGATCTACTGCGTCGTCCCAGAGGGGCTTGAGGACGAGTTGTTCGACAAGCTCACCGACTACTACGCCGGCGATGCCAACGTGACGGTGATCGTCGACCGGCGCCGTTCCTCGCGGCGCGAGCGTGGACCCTCCGGCGGGGGCGCGAACCGCGAGGTCCGCGATCGCCGCCGCTCGCGGGTTCCCGGAGAGCTCCCCGAGCTCGCCAGCGATTGACGGCCGCCCCACGCAAGCTGGTCGTCCACGTCGACGGCGGCGCCAGAGGAAACCCGGGCCCGGCGGCGATCGGCGTCGTCGTTTCCGATCCGGCGGGCGACGTCATCGACGAGGTGGCCGAGCGAATCGGGATCGCCACCAACAACGTCGCGGAGTACCGGGCACTGCTGCGCGGTCTCGAGCGTGCCGCCGCACTACAGGCGACCGAGCTGGAGATCGTCGGCGACTCGGAGCTGATCGCCCGGCAGCTCACCGGCCAGTACAAGGTCAAGCATCCCGCCATGAGACCGCTGTACCTGGAGGCCGTCGCCGCCCTGCGCGGCTTCCAGAACTGGAAGATCCGCACAGTTCCGCGGACGCAGAACGCGCACGCCGACGCGCTGGTCAACCAGGCCCTCGACGCTGACTGAGAGCCGGCCAGCGAAGATTGACGGCGGCCGCGCTCGCCGCCCGGTACTCTCCCTGAAGTGACCGATGCACTGATCGAGCTGAGCTCGCGGCTGCACGATACGGCGGCGCGGCTGCGCTCGGGCGATCTCGAGCCGGACACGGCGCTCGCGCTGATCGAGGACTGCGCGCGCTTCGCCACCGAGGCGAGCACCGAAGTGGACTCGCGCTCGCGCGCCGCGCTCGAGCCGCTGCCCGAGCTTCCGGGCCAGCTTCCGCTCCCGGCGGCCTAGAGCACTAGCGCCGCGGTGGCGAACGCTGGCGAATTGCAGGCGACCGAGCCCACGTATCCGGAGCACCTACGCGCCGAGGTCGACGCGTACCTCGAGCAGCTTCGATTTTCCGAGCAGGCGGCT
This sequence comes from uncultured Solirubrobacterales bacterium, assembly GCA_963744755.1. Classification (GTDB taxonomy): domain Bacteria; phylum Actinomycetota; class Thermoleophilia; order Solirubrobacterales; family Solirubrobacteraceae; genus Palsa-465. Next base: position 270,190 of record CAVUUS010000002.1, read on the forward strand.
TCCGCCGGGCTCGAGGAGGCGATGCGCTACTCGCTGCTGGCCGGCGGCAAGCGGATCCGGCCCGTGCTGGCGCTGGCCACCGCCGAGGCGATCGGCCAGGACGCCGAGAGGGTGTTGCCGTTGGCCGCGGCGATCGAGCTGATCCACACGTATTCGCTGATTCACGACGACCTCCCCGCCATGGACAACGACGATCTGCGCCGCGGGCGCCCGACCTGCCATCGGGCCTTCGGCGAGGACGTGGCGATCCTGGCCGGCGACGGCCTCTACGCCGAGGCCTTCCGCCTGCTGCTGACCCGGCAGCCTGGAGCGCCGGCGAACCTGCTGGCCGCGGCGGCCGAGCTGGCCGCGGCGACCGGCGTGGAAGGCATGGTCGGTGGGCAGTATCTGGACGTGGCGGAAACCGCTCCCGCCGGCCCGGAGGGCCTGCGCCGCCTGCACGAGCTCAAGACCGGCCGGCTGATCGCCGCGAGCATCGAATGCGTACTCCTCCTATGGATACCGCACCAACCTGACACAATCTCTCTGTTCCGCTCCTACGCAGGCGAGCTGGGCGTGCTCTTCCAGATCGTTGACGACATCCTCGACGTCACCGGATCACCCGAGACGCTCGGAAAGCAGCAGGGGAGCGACGAGCGGCTGGGAAAGCGCACGTACGTGACCGAATTCGGCCTCGACGGGGCGCGGGACCTAGCCTCGGAATCGCACCGGCGGGCTCGCCTGGCTCTCTCACAGGCGGCGCCGCGCGGGGCCACCGAGCTCGAGCAGATCACCGACTTCATCGCCACCCGCACCTACTGATCCAAAGTGACCATCTGACATGAGCGACTTTCTCAAAGGGATCGACCAGCCACAGGCTCTTCACTCGCTCAGCGATGAGGAGTTGCAGGGGGTCGCGCAGGAGGTACGCGAGCACATCATCGACACGGTCGGCGAGATCGGCGGCCACTTCGGCGCCAACCTGGGCGCCTGCGAGATCGCGGTGGCGCTGCACTCGCTGCTGGACTCCCCCCGGGACAAGGTCCTCTGGGACGTGGGGCACCAGGCCTACCCGCACAAGATCCTGACCGGTCGCCGCGACCAGCTGCCGACGATCCGCAAATACGACGGGCTCGCCCCGTTCTGCTCGATCCAGGAATCCGAGCACGACATCATGGGCGCGGGGCACGCATCGACTTCGATCGGCTACGCGGTCGGGATCAAGGAGGCGATGCGACGCGGTCACGGCGAGGACGGTCACGTCGTGGCCGTCGTCGGCGACGGCGCGATGACCGGCGGCGTCGCCTTCGAGGCCGTGCACCAGGCCGGCGGGAGCGGGACCCCGATCGTGGTCGTGCTCAACGACAACGGCATGTCGATCGCCCCGAACGTCGGCGCGCTCTCGCGCTATTTCAACCGCGTCCGGCTCAGCCCGAAGCTGTGGCACGCGCGCGAGGGGGTCGAGGGCGGACTGACCAAGCTGCCGGCCGGGATCGGCGCCGCGTTCGAGCGCATCGGCCCTCATTTCAAGGAATCGATCAAGGCGTTCTGGGCCCCCGGACTGTGGTGGGAGGAGCTCGACTGGGCCTACATGGGGGTGATCGACGGCCACGACGTAAAAGAGCTGCGGCGCGCCCTGCGCGAGGCGCTGGCCGCCGAACGGCCGGTCGTCGTGCACTGCGCGACGGTCAAGGGCAAGGGCTTCGGCCCGGCCGAGGACGGCGGACTCGAGGGCATGGAGCAGTGGCATGCGGCCAAGCCCAAGTCGATCAGCAACGGAGCCCCCTCCGCCAAGGTGCCCGCATCCCCGAGCGCCAAGGCCGCGCCACCGCAGTACACGCAGGTGTTCGGGAACGCGCTGGTGGCCGAGTGCCGCCGGGACGAGCGGGTGCTCGGGATCACCGCCGCGATGAACTCGGGCACCGGCCTGAACATCCTGCAGCGCGAGCTGCCGGACCGCTACTTCGATGTTGGCATCGCCGAGCAGCAGGCGGTGCTGTTCGCCTCCGGGCTCGCGCTGCAGGGGTGCAAGCCGGTCTGCGCGATCTACTCGACCTTCCTCCAGCGCGCCTACGACCAGATCGTCCACGACGTATGCCTGCAGAAGCTGAACGTCGTCTTCGCGATGGATCGCGCCGGACTGGTCGGCGACGACGGCCCGACCCATCACGGCGTGTTCGACATCGCCTATCTCCGTTGCCTACCGAACATCGTGCTGATGGCCCCGCGCGATGAGGCGATGCTGGTCCACATGCTGCACACGGCGCTCGCCCACGACGCCGGCCCGGTCGCGCTGCGCTATCCCCGCGGCGAGGGCGTGGGCGTGGCGCTGCCCAAACGGCCGGAGCTGATCGAGATCGGCACGGGGGAGATCCTGCGCGAGGGCGACGCGAACGAATCCGGCACCCGGGTGGCCCTGCTGGGCTACGGGTCCGGCGTGGCCAAGTCGATCGAGGCGGCCGCGATCCTGGCCGAGCGCGGCATCTCCGTCACCGTCGCGGACGCGCGCTTCGCCAAGCCGATAGACGCGGGCCTGGCCGCGCAGCTGGCCGCCGAGCATGACCTGCTGGTCACCGTCGAAGAGGGGGTGCTGGCCGGCGGGTTCGGCTCGGCCGTCTGGGAGACGCTCTCCGACGCCGGCATCACGGCGCGGATCATGCGGGTCGGTCTGCCCGACCGATACGTGACCCATGGCGCCCCGCGCCTGCTCCACGAGGAGGTCGGCTTCACCGGCCCACGGATCGCCGACCGGATCGAGGCGGCCGTGGCCGAACACACGCGGGTGGCCGGCTGAGCGTAAAGACGAACGGCCCGAGTCGCGGACCCGGGCCGTTCGGAGAGGAGAGATGGTTCTGCTTACGGGCTCGGCGTGAACGCCAAGCGAACGTATGATCGCAGCTGGGCGGCCCCGCTCACTGTGACGTCGATCACGTACCGTTAGCGCCCGGTGAAGCGAGTTCGACTGGACAGCCTGCTGTCACAGCGCGGCGTGTTTTCCTCGCGTTCGCGGGCGGCGGCCTCGGTGATGGCGGGCGACGTGCTGCTGCTGCCGGGGCGCCGACGGGCGCAGAAGCCGGGTCAGCTCGTGCCGGAGGATGTCGAGATCGAGCTGGTCGACCGCCCGGAGTACGCCTCCAGGGGCGGGGTCAAGCTGGCCAACGCGCTCGACCGGCTCGGTCTGGCCGTCACGGGCGCCCGTGGGCTCGACGTGGGGGCCTCCACCGGCGGCTTCACCGACTGCCTGCTCCAGCGCGGCGCCGAGCACGTGATCGCGGTCGACGTCGCGTACGGTGAGCTGGACTGGCGGCTGCGCGGCGATCCGCGGGTGACCGTGCTCGAGCGCACGAACGCCCGCGGCCTGATTGCATCCGAGCTGCCCTACGCCCCAGGACTGATCGTGATCGACGTCTCCTTCATCTCATTGGACAAGGTTCTCCCGGCGGTACTGGCCTGCGCCGCGGATCGCTTCGACTGCCTCGCGCTGGTCAAGCCACAGTTCGAGGTCGGGCGCGGGCGGGTGGGCAAGGGGGGCGTGGTGCGAGATCCCGCCGCCCGGCGCGACGCGCTCCTGGCGGTGGGCCGCGAGGCCCAGGGCCTGGGCGCGGCCGTGCTCGGGTATGCCAGCTCCGGGCTGCCGGGCCCCAAGGGCAACCTCGAGACCTTCATCTGGCTGGCCGAGGGCGCGCGTGGCGGCCTGCGCGACCTCGAGCCGGCGGTGGGCGAGGTCGAGCCGGCGGTGGGCGAGGTCGAGCCGGCGGTGGGCGAGGTCGAGCCGTGAGCGATATCCGGCGTGCCACCGTCTTCACCCACCGGCGCCCGGCGGATACCTCCCCGGCGATCGCCACCCTGCTCCAGGTGGCCCGCGAGGCCGGAGCGGTGCTCCGCTTCGACCCCGAGGAGACCCGCAAGCACGACCTCACGCCCACCGCCGGGCTCGAACTCGATGCCGAGGTCGACCGTGAGGTGGACATCTGCTTCGCGCTCGGCGGCGACGGCACGATGCTGACCGCGCTGCGCACCTACGCCGGCACCGGCGTCGCCGTGTTCGGGGTCAACTTCGGCGAGATCGGCTTCCTCGCCGCCGTCGACCGCGAGGACGCCGACGCCGGGTTCGCCACGGCGTTCGCGGGCGAATACGAGGTCCTCTCGATGCCCGGCGTCGCGCTGTCGGCCGACGGCGGCAGCTGGATCGCGATGAACGACGTCTCGATCCACCGTCAATGGGGCAAGCGGGTGGCCGATCTGGCCTACGCAGTGGGCTCCGACGAGGTCGGCCGCGTGCGCTGTGACGGGCTGGTCGTGGCCACCCCAGCCGGGTCGACCGGCTACAACCTGGCCAACGGCGGGCCGGTGATGGCCTGGGGGGTCGAGGGCTTCGCGGTGTCGTTCATCGCGCCGCACTCCCTGACCGCGCGATCCCTGGTGGTCGCCCCCGCTGACGTCCTCTCGGTCTTCAACCGCTCCCAGGACGAGCCGGTCGATGTGGCGATCGACGGCCGGCCCGTCCACGCGCTCGACCCCGGCGAGTCCGTCGAGGTCCGATTCAAGGGCCACCAGGGCTCGCTGGCCCAGATCGCCGGCACGACCTTCTACGAGCGCCTGCGCCAGAAGTTCGGCCGGATGGCCACCGCGCCGTAGGCTCGGCCGCTTCGGACTTTGCCCCCTCGCTGGCCCCCGGCGGGGTGCGCCGGATGTAACGAACTGCATCGGTGAAGGGAAGGGAGTTGGCCTGACTCGGAACCTGGTTGCAAACCTCGTCCGCGGGTCCCGTCGCGGGGGCTTTGGACGCTGGTAATCCTATTTTTGACTTTCTTACCAACACCGGGTCGGCGCAACGGGGTCGGGACGTTATGGCCCCTATGCGGACATTTCTTACCAAGACCCCCCGAAGCTGCCCAAGGCGTCGCGGATCAGGACCCACCCTCTCCTCATCGATGTAGTTCGCACCCGACGCCCAGTCCATCCCCAACCCGTCCCGCACCCAACCGCGCTGCCACGCCTGAGCCAAACGCCAGCGCGCGCCCCCGCGCCCCCGCCCCCCGGCCCCGCGAATCCGTCGGACTCGCGTGGTACACCAACCACATGCTGCACGAGTTGCGTGTCGAGAACCTGCTTTTGATGGAGCGAGCCGAGCTGCGGCTCGCCCCGGGCCTGAACATCCTGACCGGCGAGACGGGGGCGGGCAAGACGCTGCTGGCCCATGCGCTCGACCTGCTGCTGGGTGGGCGCGCGCGCAGCGGGATCGTCCGCGAGGGCGCGGCCGAGGCCTACGTCGAGGGCGTGTTCTCGCTCCCTCCGGGGACCGGAGCCGCCGACGATCGGATCCCCGACGGTGCCGAGGAGCTCGTGCTGGCCCGCCGGGTCTGGCCCGACGGCCGCACCCGGGCCTACGTCTGCGGCCGCTCGGCCACACTGGCCGATCTGAGAGAGCTGGGCAGCCGGACGCTGGCCTTCTACGGCCAGCACGAGCACCGCAAGCTGATGCTGGCCGCGGCGCAGCTGGAAATCCTCGATGCCTACTGCGGGCCTGAGCAGCTCGCCCTCCGCGACCGTGTGGGGACCGCCTACGAGCGCCTGCGCGGCCTGCGGGAGCGCGTCGAGGAGCTCGGTGCTCTGGCCGGGGCCCGGGACCGCGAGCTCGACCTGGTGGCGTTCGAGCTCGAGGAGATCGAGTCCGTCAACCCGACCGAGGAGGAGCGCCGGCAGCTGACCGGCGAGCGCGATCGCCTGCGCCACCTCGAGACACTGCGCGGCGCCGCGGCCGCAGGGGCCGAGGCGATCGCCCCCGAGGAAGGCGACGGGGTCGCCGCGATGCTCTCCACGGCGGCCGCGCAGATCGGGCTCGCCGCCGACGTAGATCCCGCTTTGGCTCCGCTCTCGCAGCGGCTGGAGGCGCTGCGCTATGAGGCCGAGGACATCGGCGGTGAGCTCCGGAGCTACCTGCTCGGGATCGAGGCGACTCCGGGCCGGCTGGACGAGCTAGAGGACCGGCTGGCCCTGTTCTCGCGGCTGGAGCGCAAGCACGGCGGCACGATCGAGGACGTCCTGCGCCACGCCGAGCGCTGCCGGGCGCGACGCGACCAGCTAGAGCACGCCGACGTGGCACTCGAGGCGGCCGAGCTCGAGCTGGCCGGTGCCGAGGCCGAGCTCGATCGCCTCGCCGGGGAGCTGAGCGCCGCTCGGGAGCGGGCCGCGCCCGAACTCGCGGCGGCGGTCAGGGACCGGCTGGCCGAGCTGGCCATGGCCGAGGCCCGCTTCGAGGTCGAGGTCGGCCGACGACCCGACGGCTGTGGGCCCCGTGGAGTCGACGCGGTCGAGCTGCGGATCGGCGCCGGGCCCGGTCTCCCCGCCGGACCCCTGCGCGAGGTGGCCTCGGGCGGCGAGCTCTCCCGGGTGATGCTGGCCCTGCTCAGCGTGGCCCACGGCGAGCGGCGGCAGGACGGGGAGTCCGGGCAGCTGCTGGTCTTCGACGAGATCGACGCGGGGATCGGCGGGCATACGGCCCGCGCGGTCGGCGAGCACCTGCGCAAGCTGTCCGAGGGCCGCCAGGTTTTGTGCATCACCCACCTGCCGCAGGTGGCCGCCCTGGGCTCGCGCCACTTCACGATCGAGAAGAGCATCGACGTCACGCCCGCCAGGACGACGGTCACCGCGATCGACGGCGACGCCGTGGTCGGAGAGCTGGTGCGAATGCTCGGCGCCCGCGCCGGGGACCGGGCCGCCAGCCAGCACGCGCGGAAACTCCTCCGCGCGGCGTGAGCACCGCCGGGTTCCCGTCCGCGCGGCGTGAGCACCGCCGGGTTCCCGTCCGCGCGGCGTGGCGCCGCAGGGTTCCCGTCCGCGCGGCGTGGGCGCGCGCCAGGTTCCCGTCCGCGCGCGCCGCTACCTTGCGACGCATCGATACCATTGACCGAAGGATCAACTGATGGCCGAAGCCGAAACCAGGTTCATTTTCATCACCGGCGGGGTCGTCTCCTCTCTTGGCAAGGGAATCTCGGCGGCATCGATCGGTCGGTTGCTGGTGGCGCGGGGGCTCGACGTCCAGCTGCAGAAGTTCGATCCGTACATCAACGTCGATCCCGGGACGATGTCGCCGTTCCAGCACGGCGAGGTGTTCGTGACCGAGGACGGCGCCGAGACCGACCTGGACCTCGGGCACTACGAGCGCTTCACCGACGCCAACACCAGCCGCTCCTCGAATGTGACGGCGGGCGGGATCTACAACACGGTGATCCGCCGTGAGCGCCGGGGCGACTACCTGGGCGCGACGGTGCAGGTCGTGCCGCACATCACCGATGAGATCAAGCACCGGATTCGGCTGATGGCCGATTCCAGCGAGGTCGATTTCGTGATCACGGAGATCGGCGGGACCGTGGGCGACATCGAGTCGCTGCCGTTCCTGGAGGCGATCCGGCAGTTCCCCGTCGACGTGGGGCGGCGGCGGTGCATGTTCATCCACCTCACTCTCGTGCCCTACATCGGGCACGCCGGTGAGCTCAAGACCAAGCCCACGCAGCACTCGGTCAACGAGCTGCGGCGGATCGGAATCGCGCCGGACATGGTCGTGTGCCGCTCGGAGTCGGTGCTCTCGACGGAGATCCGCAAGAAGATCGCGCTGTTCGCCAGCCTGCCCACCGAGGCGGTCGTCTCCGCCTACGACGTGTCCGACATCTATCAGGTGCCGCTGGTCTTTCACCAGGAGGGCGTCGACGACTACATCCTCTCCGAGCACTTCGGGATCGAGGCCCCCCAGCCCGATCTGGCGGGCTGGGAGGAGATCACCCGTCGCGCCAGCGCCTCGAGCAAGACGGTCCGGATCGCGCTGGTGGGCAAATACGTCAAGCTCGCCGACGCCTACCTATCGGTGGCCGAAGCCCTCCGGCACGCCGGTGTGCACCACGACTGCAAGGTCGAGGTCGATTGGGTCGACTCGGAATCGGTCGGCCAGCCCGAGGTGGCGGCGTCTCTGCGCGACGCCGACGGGATCCTGATTCCCGGCGGGTTCGGCGGCCGCGGGTTCGAGGGCAAGATCCGCGCGGCGCAGATCGCCCGCGAGCACGGGATCCCGTATCTGGGGATCTGCCTCGGCATGCACGTGGCGGTCAGCGAGTTCGCCCGCCACGCCGCCGGCATGGAGGGCGCGAACTCGACCGAGATGGATCCGGAGACTCCGTTCCCGGTGATCGACCTGCTCCCCGAGCAGAAGGAGATCGCCGATATGGGCGGGACGATGCGCCTCGGCGCCGATCCGATCAAGCTGCACGAAGGCAGCCGGGTCCGCGAGCTCTACGACGAGGCCGTCGTCTACGAACGCCACCGTCACCGCTACGAGGTCAACAACCACCTGCGTCGGCGGCTCGAGTCGGCCGGCCTGCGCGCGTCGGGCACCTCGCCGGACGAGCGCCTGGTCGAGGTGATCGAGCTCGACCGGTCGGTGCACCCGTTCTACGTGGCATCGCAGTACCACCCCGAGTTCAAGTCCCGGCCCGAGCGGCCGGCGCCACTGTTCCGGGAGTTCGTCGGCGCCGCGCTGGCCCGCGCCGACGAGCAGGCTCGGGCTGATCAGCCTGGCGCGAGGCCCGCCGGCGATAGCGCGGAGGACTCGAGCAGCACGCCGCTTCCAGCCTCGTGAGGCGGGCCACCGAGCTCGAACGCGAGCGCCTGAACGCGACGTTCGTGGCGCTGTGCCAGATCGAGAGCCCGTCCGGGCGTGAGCGCCCGTGCGTGGACCGTGTCGCCGCGGAGCTCCGCGGTCTAGGGCTCGACGTGATCGAGGACGACGCCGGCCCGCGAGCCCACGCCGACGCCGGAAATCTGTTCACCCAGGTCCCGGGTGCTGGCTCGGAGACCGTGATGCTCTGCGCGCACATGGACACGGTCCCGCCGCTGGCGCCGGTGGCGCCGACGCTCGTCGACGGCGGCTGGGAGAACGCCAACGCCGGCATCCTCGGCGCCGACAACAAGGCGGCGATCGCCGTGATGCTCGAGCTGACGCGCCGGCTGCTCAGCGCGCGGGAGCCTCCGCCGGTCGGCCTCGAGCTGGTGTTCACCGTTTCCGAGGAGAATGGGCTTCACGGCGCCAAGGCGTTTGACGTCTCGAGACTGCGCAGCGGCTTCGGCTATGTCTTCGACCAGGCCTCGCCGATCGGCGAGATCGTCGTCGCCTCACCGACCTATCACCGGATCACCGCCGAGATCCGCGGGCGGGCGGCGCACGCCGGCCTGCGGCCCGAGGACGGCCGCAGCGCGATCGCCGCCGCCGCCCGGGCGATCGCCAGCCTCCGGCTCGGCCGGCTCGACGCCGAGACGACGGCGAACATCGGCACGATCTCCGGCGGGACCGCGGCGAACGTCGTGCCCGAGGTGTGCCGGATCGAGGGAGAAGTCCGCAGCCTGCGGGAGGAGCGCGTCGAGCAGGTCGTGACGGAGCTCGTCGACCATCTCCAGGACGCCGCCGACGCGGGCGAATGCGACCTCGACGTGACCGTCGAGCGGATGTTCAAGGGATATCGCCTCAAGCCCCGGGCGGCACAGGTCGAGCTGGCGCAACGGGCCCTGCAGGCGTGTGGGTACGAGCCGAGCCTGATCTCCACCGGCGGCGGCTCTGACGCCAACGCGTTCGAGGCCGCAGGCTTCCCCTGCGTCAATCTGGCCAACGGCACCGAGCGCCCCCATCAGCCCGACGAGCGGGTGAGCGTCGACGCGCTCGAGGGCATGTTCGAGGTCGCGATCGCCCTGCTGGAGGCGGCCGGGCGGCCCGAGCCGCCCCCCGCTGCCGAGTCCATATCGTCCCCGGAGGGGTCCTGATGAGTGGCTTCGAAAAAATCGGCGAGCAGATCGAATGGGGCGGGAAGATCATCACCGCCGGGACGGAGCGCTTCCGTCATCAGGACGGCGCTGAGGTCTCCCGTGAGAAGGTCTGGCACCCGGGCGCCGTCGGCGTGCTGGCGATCGATTCCGAGCACGTCTGGCTGACGCGCCAGCCGCGTGAAGCCGCCGGTCTGGCGGCTTCGCTGGAGATCCCCGCGGGCAAGCTCGACGTGCCCGGCGAGGCGCCGCTGCGCACCGGCCAGCGCGAACTGGTCGAGGAGATCGGCAAGCGGGCGGCCGGCTGGGAGGAGCTCTTCGTCTTCTACACCAGCCCGGGGTTCAGCGACGAGCGCGTGTGGCTGTTCCTGGCCACCGAGCTCTCGGACGCTGAGCGCGAGCCTGCGAGCGGGGGGGAGCCCGAGGAGGACGAGCGCATCGAGATCGTCCCGTGGCCGCTGGAGCGTCTCGACGAGGCGCTGACCGAGTGCCAGGACTCGAAGTCGCTGATCGCCTTGCTCTGGCTGAAAGCTCGCCGAGCCTCAGCCTGATCTGCAGCCTCCCGACCAGCCAGAGGAGGCGACCCCACCGCCGCGAAACAGCCGGGTATGGCGAGCATCGTCGCGACCGAGCCTCCGTCCCAGCGCCTGACCGAGCTTCCGGCCCAGCGCCCGATCCAGCTTCCGGCCCAGCGCCTGACCGAGCTGACGCTCGAGTTCCTGGCCTACCTGGAGCTCGAGCGCCGGCTCTCGCGCAACACGCTCGAGGCGTATCGCTCCGACCTCCAGCAGTTTGGGGAGTTCCTGGGCCGACGCGGCGTCGATCCGATGGCGGTGACGGGGCCGGACCTGGCCGCTTTCGTCAACGAGCTCGCCTCGGGGTCAGAGGGCGGGCGCAAGTCGCTCGCTCCCGCCAGCCTCCAGCGGAAGATCGCCTGCCTGCGCTCGTTCTACCGCCACCTCCGTCGCGAGCAGCTGCTCGAGTACGACCCCACCGCGGAGCTCCGCGCGCCGCGCTCACGGGGGCGGCTGCCGAAGGTGTTGACTCGCGACGAGGTGATGCGGCTGCTGGCCCAGCCGACGGGCTCCTCGCCGGCGGCGATCAGGGACCGGGCATTGCTCGAGACCATGTACGCGTGCGGGCTGCGTGCCTCGGAGGCCACCGACCTGCAGCTGGCCGACCTGCGGCTGGACGCCGGGATTCTGCTCGCGCACGGCAAGGGCTCGAAAGAGCGCCTGGTGCCGATCGGCGGGAAGGCGATCGAATCGCTCGAGCCCTATCTAGAGCGGGCTCGGCCGCGGCTGGTCGGGCTGCAGGACGAGTCGCACGTGTTCGTGAATCTGCGCGGGCGGGGACTCTCGCGCCAAGGGCTCTACAAGATCGTGCAGCGCCACGCCGGCAGCGCCGGCCTCGAGGACCGCATGAGCCCACACACCCTCCGGCACACATTCGCGACCCATCTGCTGGCCGGCGGCTGCGATCTGCGCTCGCTCCAGGAGATGCTCGGGCACGCCGACATCGGCACGACCCAGATCTACACCCACCTCACCGCCGAGCGACTCAGGGACGTGTACTTCGACGCGCATCCCCGCGCGCAGATCGAGCGCGCCGGGCCGAGGCCAAGCGGGTAGATCCACCCCGGCGCGAGCCGCTAGATTCGCGGCGATGGGGATCACACATTTCGACGAAGCGGCGACGAACGAATGGGCGCTCGGGCACCTGGCCAGCCGCTGGAGCTTCCTCGGCGAGGCTGCCGGCTCGGTCAGGGTCGGGCTGCGCCGTCTGCAGATTCCGCCGGGGTGCTGGTCGACCCCAGCCCATGAGCACGGTCGCGAGGAGGAGATCTTCTACGTGCTCGCCGGGCGCGGCCTCTCCTGGCAGGACGGGGAGACGGCGGCCGTCTGCTCCGGGGACTGCATCGTCTACGAGCCGGGCGCCGGCGCCCACTCGCTGCAGGCGACCGAACCGTTGGACGTACTCGCCTTCGGCACGCGGTGCAACGACGAGAGCCCCAGATTCCCGCGCCTGGGCATGTCGCTGCTCGGCGATCGCGCCGTGGAGACCGTCCTCGGCGCGGTGCACGGCGCGCCGATTCAGTTCGTACGGGAGTCCGCGCTGGGCCCGCCGGAGTGCCCGGCGGAGCCGGGTCCCCGTCCCGCGTCGATCGTCAATCTCGATGAGGTCGAGCCGGAGCGGGTAGAGCGCCCCAGGATCGCCCGGACGCGGCGCAACCTCGGGCGCGCCGCCGGCTCGGTCACGATCGGACTCCAGCACGTCGAGGTGGTGGCCGGCAAGCAGGCGACGACGCAGCACTGCCACTCCGTCGAGGAGGAGATGTTCGTCGTGCTGGCCGGCTCTGGCACGCTGGTGCTCGGGTACGGGCCGGACGCCGAGGACACGGCGGTGCGACCTGGCCACGTGATCTCGCGAGCCGCCGGCACCGGGATCGCCCACAGCTTCCTGGCCGGGGAGGAGGGTCTGACCTTCCTGGCCTACGGGACACGCGACCCCAGCGATGTCTGCTACTACCCGCGGTCGGGCAAGATCGCCTTCCGCGGCGTGAACCTGATCGGGCGGATCGAGCGACTCGACTACTGGGACGGGGAGGACTGACCGTGCCGCGCCCGCACCGGCCCGCCGACGCCGGTCCCAGCCGCTCCGGGCCCGCCGACGCCGGTCCCAGCCGCTTCGTGCTCGCCGACGCCCGTTCCAGCCGCTGCGTGTTCGCCGCGCTCACGGCACTCGTCGCGCTCGTCGCGCTCGCCTCACTCGCCGGCTGCGGCGACTCGCGCACGCCGGTACCGAGCCTTTCGCAGCCGGCCGCCCCGCGAGGGTTCCACACGCTGGGCTTCAACCGCTCCGGCGTCAGGCTGATCGCGCCCAAGAACTGGATAGTGCTCCCCCAGCGCGCTCCGGTGGTGACGGTGGTCGCCTCCGGCGCGGCGTTCGTCACCGTGTGGCGTTTTCACCGTGCCACGCCCGCACCGACGAGCTCGGCGCAGCTCGATCAGGCGCGCGGAGACCTCCTCAGAGCGGCCCGGGCCAGAGATCCGCGCCTGGTCCTGATCCGCGCCTCCGCGCTGACCGTCGACCACCGCGGCGCGATCGAGCTCGACGTCCTGGAGCACATCAACGGCCGCTCGCGCCGCGTGCGCTCCACCCACGTCTACGTTCCCGGCGCCGAGTACGTGCTCGACGAGTACGCGCCCCCCGCGATGTTCCACGAGGTCGACCACTCCGTCTTCTCGCCGATCAAGCGTTCGCTGCGGCTCCTGCCGGCGGCCGGGGCGTGAGGCGAGCATTCGTGGTCGTGCTCGACGCCTGCGGCGTCGGTGCGCTGCCGGACGCCGAGGCTTATGGCGACGCCGGCGCCAACACGCTCGGTCATCTGGCCCGGCGGGCCGGCGGCCTGCAGCTGCCGACTCTGGCTCGGCTCGGGCTCGGGTCAATTCTGCCGCTGGAGGGCGTTGCGGCTGCCACCACGCCCGCGCTCCACGGCCGCCTGCACCCGCTCGGCCCCGGCAAGGACTCGATCGCCGGGCACTGGGAGCTGATGGGTGTGGTCATGCCCGCGCCGCTCCCTATCTATAAAGAGGGCTTCCCTGACGAGGTGATCGAGGTGGTGGTCAAGGCGGCGGGACGCGACGTGATCTGCAACCGTCCTTACGACGGGATCGGCGCGATCGAGGACTTCGGCGAATGCCATCTGGAGACGGGCGCCCTGATCGTCTACACCAGCCAGGACTCGGTTCTGCAGATCGCCGCTCACGATGATGTCGTTGGATCCGAGGAGCTCTACCGGATCTGCCGCGAGGTCCGCCAAGCGCTGCGCGGACCCCACGGCGTCGGCCGGGTGATCGCCCGGCCGTTCACGGGCACCCCGGAGCGGTTCAGGCGGGCGGACGGTCGCCGGGACTACTCCGTCGCGCCGCCCGCCCGCAGCTATGTCCAGGAGTGCCACGACGCCGGAGCGCCGGTCCACACGGTCGGCAAGGCCGGCCAGCTGCTCGGCGGGCTCGGGATCGATGTCCAGCACCCGGGCGGCACCAATGCCCGCGCGCTGGCCGAGACCACGGCGTTGTTGCAGACCCTGGAGCACGGGCTGGTGTTCACCAACCTGGTCGAGACCGATGAGGTCTACGGGCACCGCCATGATGTCGCCGGCTTTCACCGGTCCCTACGGGAGATCGACGCGAGCGTGGCCGACTGGCTCGGTCTGCTGGGTCTCGACGATCTGCTCGTCCTTACCGCCGATCACGGCTGCGACGTGACGGCGCCGCACACGGATCACACCCGCGAGTACGCGCCGCTGCTGGCCGTGTTCCCGGGACACCGATCCCGGCGCCACGACGGTCCGCTGGCCGATGTGGGCGCGAGCGCGCTGAAATGGCTCACCGGCCGAGAGTCCGCCGAGCTGCCGGGCGACCCCTTCCTGTAGAAGCGTCCAGATGCCCGAATTACCAGAGGTCGAGACCATCCGCCGGCAGCTGGCTCCGCACCTGGAGGGACGCACGATCGAGTCCGCCCAGATCCTCGACCCGCGCTGGACGCGTCCGGCGCCGCCGGAGCCGGTGCAGGACGAGCTCACCGGCGCTCGCATCGAGGCGGTCGGCCGAGCGGGCAAGTATCTGATCTGGTCGCTCTCCGACGACCGGCACCTGCTCGTGCATCTGCGGATGACCGGCGCGTTGCTGTTCGATCCGTCGGTCGAACCGGCCCACACGCGGGTGCGCTTCTGGCTCGACGGCGGGCACCGGATCGCCTATGTCGATCCGCGCCGGTTTGGCACGGGCCACCTGATCCACGGCGCCGCCGCCCGCGACGAGTACCTCGCGCTGCGACTCGGCGCCGAGCCGTTCACGACGGATTTCACCGCTGATTATCTGCGCCGCGCCGCCCGGGGCCGGATCGCGCCGATCAAGGCCTTCCTGCTCGACCAGCGCCGGATCTCCGGCGTCGGCAACATCTACGCCGACGAGGCGCTCTTCCGCGCCCGCATCCATCCGCTGCGGCCCGCCGGGCGCCTGAACGCGGCTCAATGGGCCAGCCTGCATGAGGCGGTCGAGGCGGTCCTGGCCGCCGGAATCGAGGCCAAGGGCGCCTCGATCGACGACTTCCGTCACGTCGACGGTGCTCAGGGCTCGTTCCAGGATCGCTTTCTGATCCATCTGCGGGCGGGCGAGGCCTGCGTGAACTGCGGCGGCGTGATCCGCAAGATCGTCGCGGCCGGCCGAGGCACCTACGTGTGCGAGCACTGCCAGCCGAGGCCGCGGGCGAGACGTCGGGGGACGGCGCGAGCCTAGGCGGCGAGGAGCTGCTTGAGCTGACCGGCACGATCGGCGGCCAGCAGCTCGTCGAAGCCACCCAGCGTCAGCTCGTCGATCACGATCTGGGGAAAGGTCACCATGCCGGTTCGCTTGGAGAGCTCGGCGCGACCGTCCGGGTCCTTTGCCAGATTGACTTCTACGTAGTCGATTCCCCGGCGGTTCAACAACATCTTGGCGCTGGCGCAACGCGAGCAGTGCTCGGTCGTATACACGGTGATTGACCTCATACTTCAGAAAAAATAGCATGGGCCCTCTGAAGACCGAGGCGATCGTGCTGCGGTCGATCCGCTACGGGGAGGCCGATCGGATCCTGCACATGTACACGCCGCGGCACGGCCGGATCGGCGCGATCGCCAAGGGCGCGCGGCGCTCGCGTAGTCGCTTCGGCGCTCGGCTGGAGCCGTTCTTCCGCATCCAGGCGATGCTCCGCATCGGGCGGGGAGACCTCTACACGGTGACCGGTGTCGACACGATCGCCGCCCACGCCACGCTGCGCGAGCACGCCGCCAGCCTCGACGCGGCCGCACGCGCCTGCGACGCGGTCACGCGGATGTTCGAGACTCCCGACCCGCATCCGGAGGTGTTCGCGCTGCTGGCCAACGAACTGGAGTTGCTGAGCTCAGCGCCCGAGCAGGCGAAGCCGGCCAACGGGCTCGCCTTCCGCCTGAAGCTGCTGCTCGCCGCCGGGATCGTCCCCCAACTCGGAGCGTGCGCCACCTGCGGCGAGCACGAGCACCTGCAGGGGTTCTCGGCCGCCGCGGGTGGCGTGGTCTGCAACTCGTGCGAGGCGACCGGCTTTGCGCTTGACGAGGAGGCCTACACCTTCCTGGTCGGCGCGCTGGCCAGGCCGCTGGCGGAGGTCCCACAGGCCTCAGAGCGTGCGCTGCGCCAAGCCGAGCGCGCGATCACCGAGACCGCGGATCACCATGCCCACGTGCACCTGCGCCCACTTCTGCGAACCGAACGCGCGCTGGCGAAGGGCTTCTCGGCGACGCCGGAGCCGACTTCCGCAGTCTGACCAGGACCCTGAAAGCCGGTCATTGCGCGCGATTTGCCACGAGTTTGCGCCAACTCGGGGCGCCCGCGCCCCGCGCTGTCAGAATCGCTGGTGGTGAGCGACCAAGCTACAACGACGAGCGATCAGCATCCCACCGGACCGGTGGCCGCGGCCTTCGCGGATCGGATCTGCGCGCGCGAGCGAGCGGACCTCTCGCCGCTGGCCACGCCCTCCTACCCGGTCCAGCGGGTGCGCGAGGAGCCCGACTGCGGACTCCGCACGCCGTTTCAGCGGGACCGCGACCGGATCGTTCACTCCAAGGCGTTCCGGCGGCTCAAGCACAAGACCCAGGTGTTCGTGCTCCCCACCGGCGACCACTACCGCACGCGGCTGACCCACACGCTCGAGGTCACGCAGGTCTCGCGAACGGTGGCCCGGGCGCTGCGGCTGAACGAGGACCTCGTCGAGGCGATCGGGCTCGGCCACGATCTCGGCCACCCGCCGTTCGGCCACGTCGGCGAGAACGCGCTGCACGGGTGCCTGCAGGAGCGCTTCGGCGAATCATTCCTGCACAACGAGCACTCGCTCCGCGTCGTCGACACACTCGAGCGAGACGGGCAGGGGTTGAACCTGACAAATGTCGTGCGCGACGGGATCCGCGGTCATTCCGGGCGGGCTCGCGAGCCCGCGACGCTCGAGGGCAAGATCGTCAGGCTGGTCGACCGGATCGCCTACATCAACCACGACATCGACGACGCCGTCCGCGCCGGCGTGATCGGCCCCGACGACCTGCCGGCCGAGCCGATCGCGATCTTGGGCGACACCGGTTCCGAGCGGATCGACACGCTCGTCCACGACCTCGTCGAGCACTCCGAGCGGGCCGGCGCCATCGTCCAGGGCGAGGAGGTCGGCGGCGCGATGACCGAGTTGCGGACGTTCATGTTCGACCGCGTGTACCTCGGACCCGAGGCCACCCGCGAGCACGCCAAGATCCAGCCGCTCATCCGGACGCTGTTCGACCACTACTGCGAGCACCCGGAGGAGATCCCGGATTCGATCCCGCCGGGCGAGACCTCGCGCCGGGTCGCCGACTATCTGGCCGGTATGACCGATCGCTTCTGCATTCACGCGTTTGAGGCGATGAGGATCCCGGTCGCGTTCGCCCCGTGAGCGGGAAGTTCGCCGGCGCGAATTCCCTGCGGAGATCTGCCAGAGGCAAATCTCCCGGGAGATGGCGGCCATGAGCCGCTACACGGCGGAATCGACCGACCGGGTCCGCGACGCCATCGACATGGTGGCGCTGGTCTCGGCGCGCACCGACCTGAGGCGTGCCGGCGCCAACAGCTACTTCGGCAACTGCCCTTTCCACGACGAGCGCACGGGCTCCTTCCACGTCAGTCCGGACGAGAAGCTCTACCACTGCTTCGGCTGCCAGGCCAGCGGCGACGCCATCAACTTCGTCCGGGAGACCGAGGGGCTCGACTTCAAGGGCGCGATCGAATCGCTGGCCAAGCGCTTCGGCGTGGAGCTCGAGACCGAGGACGAAGACCCGGCCGCGGCGTCGCGGCGCACCCGGCGCGAGCGGCTCTACTCGCTTCTGGGGCGCGTCTCCACGTACTACTCGCGCTATCTCTGGGAGGCCGAAGAGGCGGCCCCGGCGCGGCAGTATCTGCTCGGCCGTGGCTTCACGGAGGAGACGCTGCGCGAGTTCCGGGTCGGGTACGCGCCAAGCGCGTGGGACCGGATTCTGCTGATCGCGCGGCGAGCCGGCTTCACCGACGAGGAGCTCCTGGCCGTCGGCCTGGCCCAGCGCTCCAAGGACCGGCCGGGCTCGATCTACGATCGCTTCCGGCGGCGGATCATGTTCCCCTCGGTCGACGCCCGCGGCAACGTCCGCGGCTTCGGTGCCCGCCAGATGACGGAGGATTCTCGGGGTCCCAAGTACCTCAACACCTCGGACGGAGAGCTCTACCACAAGCGCGAGCAGCTGTTCGGAATCGACCTGGCACGCGCCGCCGCCGCCAAGGCGGGCCGGATGATCCTGGTCGAGGGCTATACCGACGTCCTCGCCCTGCACCAGGCCGGCTTCCGCAACGCCGTCGGGATCATGGGGACCTCGCTGACCGAGGAGCAGGTGCGCGAGCTCGAGCGGGTCGTCAAGGTGCTGGAGCTATGCCTCGACGCCGACCGCGCCGGACAGGAGGCGATGCTGCGGGCATCCCGCTTGGCCGCGGGTTCAAAGCTCGAGTTGCGCGTCGTATCGCTGCCGGATGGCACCGACCCGGGCGAGCTGATCGCCCGCGAGGGGGCCGAGGCCTTGCGCCAGCGCGTCGAGGGCTCGGTTCCGTTCGTCGTATTCGCCGTGGAGCGCATCCTCGAGCACGAGGACACCGGCAGCGCCGAGGGCAAGGATCGCGCGCTGGCCGAGCTGCGCCCGATCCTGGCCCGGCTGCCGCAGAGCATCCTCCGCGACCAGCTGATGCGGCGCGTGGCCGGGCGGCTGGAGCTCTCCGAGGGACGGCTGGCGACGCTGATCGCCGCACCGCTGCCGGCGGCGGGCCGCGGCGGAAGCGGAGCCGGCGACGATGCCGATCCCGGCGGGCTCGCCGGACGACTCCCCGCGGTCGATCACGACCTGCGACTCGAGCGAACCTTCCTGGCGCTGTGCGTGGCGATGCCGACGGAGGGCGCCGCCGCGCTTGCGGCCATCGACCCTGACAAGCTGCTCACCAGCGCCCTGTTTCGCCGCGCCGCCCGGCACCTGGCCGGGCGGACCGCCACGCCGTTGGCCGACCTGCCCACCGACGATGAGGAGCTGGCCCGTACCGTGGCGGACATCGTCGCCCGCGCCGGCCGGGGAGGCGAGCTCAGCGCCGACCGGCTCGAGCATGCCAGGCTGCTGCTCGAGCTTGGCCGCTACGAACGCGCCATCAAGCGCGCCCGCGTCGAGCCTGGCTCAGACGTGGCGAGGCTGGCCCGAGACCGCGAGCGCGTCCGCGAGGCCATCCGCGGCGTCGTCGCCCGGCTCGAGCACGCCGTGTGAAGTGGGGGACGGAGTCACGGCGCTCCCGATACAGTGATCTGGCAGAACTCATCCCCAATACACCGTAATCCGGGGTAGCTCAATCGGCAGAGCGTTCGGCTGTTAACCGAAATGTTGTGGGTTCGAGTCCCACCCCCGGAGCTCCGACCCAAACCCGGAGGACATCTCGAGTGAAGCTATATGTCTGTTACGGAACCTGGAAGCCGGCGCCGCGGCCCGGTGGCCATCCCTGCGGCACCGCGTATCACGCCCTGGCCGACGCCGGGTATCAGCCTGAGCTCGTCCACGCGCACGGGCTGGGCATGCTGCCCGAGATGTTCAACCAGACGAGCGGGCGGCGCGAGGTCAAGCGCATGACCGGCAACCACTGGGTGCCGGTGCTGGTCAAGGACGACGGCAGCTACATCCAGGGGTCGCGGGAGATCGCGGCTTGGGCCCAGGCGAATCCCGCCGGCTCCGCCGCCGCCGCCGGATCCACTCCGGCCGCCGGCTCCGCTCCCGCCGCCGGATCCACTCCGGCCGCCGGATCCACTCCGGCCGCCGGCTCCGCTCCCGCCGCCGGCTCCGCTCCCGACAACGGCTGAGGCCGATGCGCGCGCCGATCACGGTCGCCGATCTCGAACGCTGGGAAGACCACGGCGCGAGTTGGCGCGTGATCTCCTGCGACGACCGGGTGGCGGTGATCGAGCTGTGCACCTGCCACGGCGAGCCGGTCGACGTGGGCCGCAGCGACGCGCCCGAGCTCATCGAGTTCGTGCGCGCGCGACGCCGCGACTGAGCGCCAGCTCCTCGACCAGCTCCGCGGCACGGGTCGGGCCGTCCTGGTCCCGCGCCCAGCGGGCGAAGTCGCGCGCCCTGAGCGCGAAGCGCTCCTCGCCAAGCGCTCGGCGCACGGCGAGCCGGAGCGTGGCGGGGCGCAGGAGCCGCCAGGGCAGCCGGACGCCGACTCCGGCCCAGTCGATCCGGGCGGCGTTCTCGGCCATGTCGCCGCTGTGCGGAACGGCGAGCAGCGGAGTCCCGCAGGCCAGCGTCCGAACCACGGTCCCATGTCCGGCGTGGCAGACGACGAGCGCCGCATGGGGGATCGTCCGGCTGTAGGACAGCCACTCGACCAGCCGCGTGTTCGCAGGTAGGTCCAGCGGCTGGGGCAGCGGCTTGCGGTTGGTGGTGGCGAGCACCCGGATCGGTTCGCCGGCCAATCCCTTCACGGCGCAGGTCAACAGCCGCTGCTCCGGATCCTGGGCCGTCGAAGGGGCGATCAGCACCAGCGGAAGATCGCCGGGAGGGAGGGGCACGTCGGGATACGGCGGCTCCCACATCAGCGGCCCGACCACGTGCGCCTCCGGCGGCCAGTCGCGCGGGTACTCGAGCTGTGGGAAGGTGCCGAACAGGCACAGGTGGGGACTGAGGCCGCCGTGCAGGCGCTCGACCGGCGGGAGACCGAGCCGGGACCGGGTTTCGTTGAGCTCCTCGCGCCCGCGCCGAAGCCCGCGCTCGACGGGCTCCTCAAGCGTCCGCCACAGCCTCGAGCCGAGGCGCGTGCGCGGGATCCTGGCGCCGAACGAGTAAGGAGGAAATCCGGGGAAGCCGACCGGGCTGACGTGCGGGATCAGGGTCGCGAACGGGATCCGCTCCAGCTCGGCCGCCATCGCCGGGGCGAGCGTGAGGATGTCGTGCACGACCACGTCCGGGGCGTGCGCGGCGATTGCCCGGCGGCTCTCGGCGGCGGCCAGCACGACCGCCTCATAGGGCTTCAGCGGGCGCTCGCGGGTAGGGAAGACCGGATACTCGGGAGCCGCGACGAACTCCATCCCCGCCGCCTCCACCGGCTCGCGCCAACGCGACCAGGTCTCGTAGCGGACCCGGTGCCCGCGGGTCGCGAGGCGGGCGCCGAGCGCAAGCATGGGGAACGCGTGTCCCGGCTGGCCGAACGCGCCCAGGTAAATGGACAGACTGCAAGATTTCGTACGCGGCAAGGGGTTCGCTTGAGGGGTTCGACGGCCGCCGATACAGTGGCCGCGGCGGGTGGGATCCGCCACCCGCGGGAAACCCTATGCGAGAGCGGCGCCAAGCGACCATCACCGAGCTGCGGCAGGCGATCGACTGCCTGCCCCGAGCCACGAAGATCGCGATGCTGAAGGGCATCCGTGGCAATCAGATCATCGTCGGCGCCTACACCGATGGCGGCGGAATCTGCCCGATGCTGGCTGCCCATCGTGCCGGCGGCCGGACCAGCTTCATCTCGTTCGCCAAGGCGTGGGACAGGTTTGCCTTCCGGGACACGAGAGTCAAGCGCGCGCGGCGGGCGACCGAGCGCGAGCTGCTGATCCTCCGGACGCATCTGGAGGCGAGCCTGCTCGAGCACGAGGGCCCCGCGACCGACCTCGCCGCCGCCGTGGCCGAGCATCGGGAGCTCCGCCGGCTGCGCGACGAGACCAAGGTCAGACCCGGGGACGCCGACCGCACCCGCGAGCTGCGCACACGCGAGGGCTGGGCCTGGACCCGGGTGGTTCGCCGCTACGACGACTACGAGCGAGCGCTGCAACGGGTCGAGGACGAGCAGGACAACCTGCGCCGGCGCGAACTGCTCGGCAGCCGGTAGACGTCGCGCGCGCTGGCCGCGCTGGCAGACTCTGCGCGTGCCCGGATCCCAGCCAGCGGCGACGAGCCGTCCGCGCGTCTCGGTGATCGTCCCGTTCCTGGGCGACTCGGCCGCCCTGGACCGGTTACTCGAGACCCTGCAGCGGCTCGAGCTCGACGATGCCGACGAGGTGATCGTCGCCGACAACCGTGGCGAGGCCGCGGCCGATCGCGTCGACGGACGCGTCCGGCTCTGTGCGGCGGCGGGAATCAGATCGCCCGGCTTCGCACGGAACCGGGGGGCCGCGCTGGCCGCGGGGGAGTGGCTGGTGTTCATCGACGCCGACACGGTGCCGAGCGCCTCGCTGGTGGCGGACTACTTCGACCCGGCGCCGGCCGAGGACACTGCGATCCTGGCCGGAGCGATCGTCGACTTCGCGGCCAGTCCCGCCGCGGCCGCGCGGCACAGCGCGGAACGCGGCCAGCTGAGCCAGAGCGTCACGATCGAACGCCCCGGCGCTCCCTACGCCCAGACGGCCAACTGCGCGGTTCGCCGCGTGGCGTTCACCGAGGTCGGCGGTTTCGCCCAGGACGCCCGAGCCGGTGAGGACGCCGACCTCTGCTTCCGGATCGCGGAGGCGGGGTGGAGGCTCGAGGTTCGACCGCATGCGACCGTCCAGCACCGCAGCCGGGATTCGCTCGTCGCGCTGCTTGGCCAGCTCGCGCGGCACGGCAGTGGCGCGGCCTGGCTGAACCGGCGCTATCCCGGCGCGTTCGCACCGCCGCGGCCGGGGCAGCTCGCCGCGCGGCTGGGCCGCAATCTGGCCGGCGCCGCGCTCGCCACCGGCCGTCGCGATCGGGCCGCGGCGCGGACGGCGCTGCTCGAGTTAGCCGAGGCGTGCGCATTCGAGGTCGGCCGCCTGCTCCCCAATCACGCCCGACGGGAGCCCGGCGGTGGCCGGACCACCGGCGGCGAGCGAGGATCCGACGATGCCTGAGCCGCGGGTCTCGGTGGTCGTCTCGACCTTCGACCGGCCTGAGCGGCTGACCGGGCTGCTGGCCGCGCTGCGCTCCCAGCGATTGCCCGCCGACCAGTTTGAGGTGATCATCGTCGACAACGGCTCGGGCCCGGCGACGGGCGCCGTGCTCGAGGGCGAGCTGGGCCGGGGCGAGCTGCGACTGCGCACCATTCGCCATGAGATCACGCTTGGTCCGGCCGGCGGGCGCAACAGCGGCTGGCGGAGCGCCGGGGCTCCGTTGATCGCGTTCACCGACGACGACTGCGTTCCGGACCCGGGCTGGCTGGAGGCCGGCTTGGCCGCGGCTGTGGCCCGGCCGGGCACGATCATCCAGGGCCGGACCGAGCCGGACCCGCGCGAGCTCGGCGGCGACGTGCTGCTCTCCCGGACCGTCAGCGTCACCCGCCTGGGTCCGCAGTACGAGACCTGCAACATCTTCTACCCACGGGCGATGATCGAGTCGCTGGGCGGCTTCGACGAGCGCTTCGGCCTGCGCCCGGCCGGTGAGGACACCGACCTCGCCTGGCGGGCGCTGGAGCGCGGATACGAGGCCACGTTCGCCGATGGAGCGCTTGTCCACCACGCGGTCCAGCGCCTGGGGATCGTCGGCACGCTCTGCGACGCGAGCAGATGGGGAGCATGTGCCCGCCTGTTCGCGGTGCATCCGCAGACCCGGGCGATCCTCCACCGCCGGCTGTTCTGGAACGTGTGGCACTTCCTGCTGCTGCGCTCGGCGCTGGCGCTGCTGGCGCCCGGCTGGCTGCGCCGACTGGTGCTGACCCGGCATGCGCTCTCGCTGCGCGCGCGCGGTGCTCAAGCCGGGGCGGGCGCCTGGTCGATGCCGTTCCTGCTTCTGTACGACGCGATCGAAACGGCGGCGATGCTCCGCGGCGCCGTCCGGCACCGCACCGTGGTCCTCTGAGCCGTCGGGGGGCTCGGGCGGCTAGCCGGCCAGGTAGCCGACTATCCGGTTGGTGAGCCCGGTGGCGAACCGCAGCTCGGGTGAGCTGGTGCTGACCGGGCCGTCCTGGGGTGGCGGCAGCCGGTCGGCCACGCCGGGGGCGAGCTCCCGCACGATCTCGATCGCGATCGCGGCGGCCATCTGCACGACCTCGGGCTCGAAGGACCAGACGACCTCGAAGCGCCGCTGCAGGTCGGGCAGGTCGGTCGAGGCGGGTTGCTCCCAGGCGGCGAGGCAGGCCCGCACGCCCGGCGCATCGATGACCAGCGTCCATTCGCGGGCCAGCGGGTGATCGCGCGCGACCGGGACCTCGACCGGACCGTGCGGCGGCTGCTCGGCGGTCTGAAAGTCCGCCAGCACGCACGCGAGGTCCGCCGTCCGAGCGAGCTCGCGCCAGCGGCGCTCGGACTGGCGAAAGAAGCGAGCCCGCTGGAAGCTGGCGATCAGGAGGCCGGCGCCGCCCCGAGCGCAGTACTCGTCCTCGAGCGCGTGGGTCAGCGCCAAAAGGGCGCGCTTGGACAGGGAGACCGGCTGAAGCTCCGGGCGGCTCTGGCGCAGGCCGGCGAAGATCGAGGGCGGTCGTTGTGACCCGGTGGCGCGGGCGCGGGCGACCGCAGCGGCGATCGACAGCCCCTGCTCGCGCAGGCGCAGGACCGCACGCACCACCTCGACGTCGCGGGCGCTGTAGCGGTGGTGGCCGCCGGGGCGCCTGACCGGGGAGGGGAAGCCGTAGCGAGCCTCCCACATCCGCAACGTCCCGGCCGACATGCCGGTCCGTTCGGCCAGTTGCGCGGTGGTGAGACTCAGATCGGCATCCGCCGCCATCGCACCAAACTACATCATGTTGCGAGAATTTCAACAGTTCGTTATGGTTGTCCAGATGCCGTCGGACCGTCTTTACAGCCAACTAGTCGAGACCCCGTGCGCGTAGTTCTGACCGGCGCGACGGGCACGATCGGCGGCGCCGTCGCCGCCGCCCTGCGCGACCGCGGGGACGCGGTTGTCGCGCTCTCACGCAATCCCGAGAGCGCGAGCGAGAAGCTGGGAGGCCTCGAGGCCCATGCGTGGAAGCGGCCAACCGAAACGCCTCCACCGCACGAGGCGCTGAGCGGCGCGGACGCCGTGATCCACCTGCTCGGCGAGCCGGTCTCCCAACGCTGGAGCGGGTCTGTAAAGCGGAAGATCCGCGATTCCCGCGTGCTGGCCACTCGCCAGCTCACCAAAGGCCTGCGCGCGTTGCCGGAGGCCCAGCGCCCCCGCGTGCTCGTCTCCCAATCCGCGACGGGCTTCTACGGCCCGCGCGACCAGGAGCCCGTCGATGAGAGCTCGCCGCCCGGCAAGGACTTCCTGGCCGAGGTCGTGGTTGCCTGGGAGGCGGAGGCGATGACCGCCGCCGACCTGATGCGGGTGGCCGTCACGCGGACCGGGGTCGTCCTCTCACCTGAGGGCGGTGCGCTCGACACGATGCTGCCGTTCTTCAAGCTGGGTCTCGGCGGGCCGGTGGCCGGCGGGGAGCAGTACGTCTCCTGGATCCACCTCGACGACGTGGTCGGCGCCCTGCTGGAGTGCCTGGACGACGAGTCCGCTGAGGGACCGGTGAACGTAACGGCCCCGAACCCGGTCACCAACGCCGAGTTCTCCAAGGCACTCGGACGCGCCCTACACCGCCCGGCCTTCCTGCCGGTCCCCGGGTTTGCGATCAAGCTGCTCTACGGCGAGATGTCGACGATCGTGACGACCGGTCAGCGCGTCATGCCGGAGCGGCTGAAGCTGCTCGGCTACGAGTTTCGCCAGGCCGACCTTGACGCCGCGCTCAGCTCCGTCCTGCACAGGGCATGACGCTCGGGCGGTGGCAGCGCCGATGACGGTCGAGCTGCTCGAAAGCGAGCAATTCCTCGATCGCCCCGTCCCAGAGGTATTCGAGTTCTTCTCGCTGGCTCGCAACCTAGAGCAGCTCACCCCACCGTGGTTGGGCTTCGAGGTGCTCACCCCGGAGCCGATCGAGATGCACGTGGGCGCGCTGATCGACTACCGGCTGCGCTTGCACCGCGTGCCGATGCGCTGGGTCACTCGGATCGAGCGCTGGGAGCGCGACAGTTCGTTCGTCGACCGCCAGCTGCGGGGTCCCTATCGCCTGTGGCACCACCTGCATGAGTTCACCCGCCGGGACGGGGGGACGCTCGTGCGCGACCGCGTCCACTATGCGTTGCCGCTGGGGCCGTTGGGCACGGTGGCGCACCGGCTGTTCGTCCGGCGCGACCTCGAGCGGATCTTCGCCTTCCGCCACGAGGCGGTCCAGCGCCTGATCGGATGAGGGAGCGCTCACCGGACATCGGCGGGCCGATCGGATGACGGCCCTGGTCTGGTTCCGGCGGGACCTGCGCGTCCATGACAATCCCGCCCTGCGCGCGGCGCTCGACGATTCCGAGCGGGTGATCCCGGTGTTCTGCTTCGACGAGCGCCTGCTGAACGGCCCTCACGCATCCGGTCCGCGGACGCAGTTCATGCTGGAGTGCCTGAGAGATCTCGACACCTCGCTGCGCGAACGCGGCTCCGGCCTGGTGCTCCGCAACGGCGACCCGGAGCGCGAGCTGCTCACGCTGGCCCGGGAGCTCCGGGCTGAGCAGGTCCACTTCAGCGCCGATGTCGGGAATTTCGCCCGCGGTCGCGACGGCCGGATTGCCCGCGCCCTGGGGGAGGCAGGGATCCAGGCCGTACCGCACCCCGGGATCTTC
This sequence comes from uncultured Solirubrobacterales bacterium, assembly GCA_963744755.1. Lineage (GTDB taxonomy): Bacteria > Actinomycetota > Thermoleophilia > Solirubrobacterales > Solirubrobacteraceae > Palsa-465. The sequence continues at coordinate 296,638 of CAVUUS010000002.1, forward strand.
GTCGCCGAGAACCTTGGGGAGATGCGGACACAGGCGGGCTCCCCGTATACGGTTTTCACCCCCTTCTACCGCTCGTGGCTCGCCCAGCCGCGCCGGGCGCTCGCGGCGACTCCGAAATCGCTGCCGCCGCTTCCATCAGGGCTACGCAAGGGGACGCTCCCTCGGCTGCAGGACCTCGGCCTGCGCCAGGAGGTGCAGGACCCCGCCGCCGGTGGTGAGCACGCTGGGCGACAGGCGATGAACGCCTTCTTGAACGGGGCGGTCGCCGACTACGAGGACGGCCGCGACGCGCTCCACGGCCGGCATGTTTCGCGCCTGTCCCCCTACCTGCACTTCGGCTGCATCTCCGCGCGCGAGCTCGAGCACCGGCTCCCCGGCGGCAAGGGCGCCGAGGCTTATCGCCGCCAGCTCTGTTGGCGCGACTTCTACGCGCAGGTGTTGCGGCACTTCCCTGACAACGCCCGGACCGAGTACCAGGAGCGATACCGCAAGATCGAGTGGATCCAGGATCAGGAGCTGTTCGATGCCTGGTGTGAGGGACGCACCGGCTTCCCCCTCGTCGACGCCGGGATGCGGCAGCTGCGCCGAGAGGGGTGGCTGCACAACCGCGCGCGGCTCGTGGTGGGGTCGTTTCTGACCAAGGACCTCGGGATCGACTGGCGCTGGGGCGAGCGATGGTTCATGCGCCTGCTGATCGACGGTGATCAGGCCAGCAACAACGGCAACTGGCAGTGGATCGCTTCGGTCGGCGTCGATCCCCAGCCGGTCTTCCGCCGGATCCTGAACCCCGCGCGCCAGCAGGCCCGGTTCGATGCCGACGGAGCGTACGTCCGGCGCTACGTCCCGGAGCTGGCCGACGTGCCCGACGAGTTCCTCTCCGAGCCTTGGACGATGCCCGCCGAGGTTCAGCGGGAGGTCGGCTGCGTGATCGGCCGGGACTACCCCGAGCCGGTCATCGATCATGCAGCCGCGCGCCGGGAGGCGCTCGAGCGCTACGCCGCGGCGGGCTGAGCGCGTACAGGGCCGGACTATGATCCGGGAGTGCCCCTGTACGACTTCAAGTGCGCGTCGTGTAACGCCCGCTTCGAGGACCACGTGCCCTACGGCGAGATCCCGGCGTGCCCCGAGTGTGGCGCCGTCGAGACCGAGCGCCAGCTGACTCCCTTCGCTGGTCCTTTCACGGTCGGGGTGCGTGGATACGCCGCTCGGAAGTCCAACTCGCAACGGTCCGCGCGCGAGGAGCAGCGGACCGAGCGCAAACAGGCTCGCCGCGAGCAGCGGAACCAGGGCTAGCCGCTAGCAGCAGAACCAGGGCTAGCCGCTAGCAGAACGGTCGCCCGGTTCACGCCGTGCGGTAAGCGGCCAGCACCGCCGGGAGCGCGTGGCTGCGAACCAGACGGGGGAGCCGCAGGCTGTGAAGCTTGGGCTCGAAGCTGGCGAGCTCGGCGAATGCCGCCTCGGTGCTGACGATCTGCCCGGCGGCCACGACGATCGTCGGATCCAGTCGAGCGGCGGAATGGAGCTCGAGGGCGAGCATCGCGTGCGTCTGGGGGAGCTGCGGGCCACCGGCCGCGGTCAGCTCGCTCCAGGCCTGCGCGACGGCCAGCAGCCGGCTCGCCCGCGGGATCAGGCTGCCGGTGAAGCCCGCCGGGGTGCCCCCGCCGGCCCAATGCTCGGTGGCGTGCCAGGCGGCGATCTGGGCCTCGCGGGCCAGCGGAGGATCGACGTTGTAGGGGATCGCGGTCGGATCTCTCAACAGGTCAGCGGCGAGCAGGGCGACCCGGCGCTCGCGGCCGCGAATTCCGAGCTGCGAGGCCAGCGCGGACGCGTACAGCCGGGTTGCCGCGGCTGGGTCCATCATGGCGACGTCGCGCGAGCGGGCGAGGAGCGGCAGCGCGACCTCGGGAATCAGGATGGCGGGGCCGACCAGCGCGAGTACGAAGATGCCCAGCGGGGCGATCAGCAGCGCGCAGACGGTGGCAAAGACAAGCATCACCAGTTCCGCCCCCAGCACGCTGAGGAACTCCTCGCGCACGAGGGCCACGAGCCGGTACCCCTGGTAGAGGGTGCCGTAGAAGCACCGTGCGATGCCGAAGTTGACGAGCTCGAGCGTGAGCCCCACCGCGAGCACGCTCGGCGCCACTGAGGGCGAGACCGAGTTTGCGCCGGTCAGGGCCAGGACACCGGCGGCAGCGAGTACGCACCATCCGTAGGAGGCGATGTTCGCGGCGAAGCCCACGGTGAACATCCGGTGCGGCCGGTCACGCAGGAGCCGGTCGGCCACGTCGGGGATCAACCAGGCGATCAGTGCCGGAATCGGCCCGCCGACCAGCAGCACCAGCACTCCCACGACAGCCAGCGCGTGGAATCGCACAGGTACCGACTGCTTTAGGGCGAGCTCTCCGAGAATCGTGCATCCGGCCAGGCCCCAGAGCCCCAGCAGCAGGCCCCAGTTATCGAAACGGGATGGCGGCGCCAGCCAGAGGAACGCCGGCAGAAGACCGACCACTCCGCAGCCGATCACAGCGACCGCCAATCTCCGCTGGATCGGTGTGGAGCCACTAACCGCTGCGACCGGGATCGCGAGCGGTTCCGGATTGATCGGTGCTCGTACGTCCATGCGAAAGCACACCGGAGTCTAGTCGTTCTCCGACCGTCCGAGCAAGCGCCCGCACCAAGGCCGCCGACCTCCTGTAATCCTCAATTCCAACTAATCGCGCGTGCCGCCCGATTCGAGCGAATCACGCGTGCCGCTCAGCTATTTCTCCAGCTCATGCTGTGGCTCCTTCGGGTCGATACCGGGGGGTAGATGGGGGCTGGGTGGACGTTCAGCCGTGCTTCCGCTCATCCCGAGCATCCTCCTGGCTGGCTGGCCAAACTTGGCCAAACTTGCCCAAGCCTACTCTGCGATGGGGGCGGGTCAGTCAAAACCGCGCGCATTGCCACGATGCCGCGGTCGCGGCGCAGCCGCGGTCGGCGGAGGCAGCGTGAATGAACGTCATTGCCGGCGCTCGGACGAGCACTGATTCGGCACATCACCGACGTGCATCGGCGCGCGGGCCCGGGTGTCGCCTATCCGCGCGTCGGCGACTGGACGCATGTTCGGTGCTGCGGCAGCGCGCTGCGCCGGCCGCGGCGCGTCGCGTCGCGTCGCCGGCTCTAGCTGTTCTCCGTCGAAACGATCAGCACGTTGCACGTGGCCTTGTGGGAGACCTCGTTCGGCACGCTGCCCAGCCAGCGCTTGGGACCATGCATGCCGTGGTTGCCGACGACGATCAGGTAGGCGTCGATCTCGTCCGCCACGGTCAGCAGCGCCTCGGCGGGATCCTTGCGGATCGCGTGCGTGACCACTTCCAGGTCACCCTTCAGCCGCGCCGCGGCGGCCGTCTCGCTGAGCGTGGACTCGACCGTCGAATCGGGCAGCGGCGCCCACACCGCGGCCGCGCCCTGGGGCGCTCCGGAGATCCTCGCCCCCCGCAGCGGCTCATAGGCGGAAACGACGTGGAGCTCCGCGCCGAGCGCTTTGGCCAGTCGGACGGCTTCGTCGACCGCGCGGTCGGCACGTTCTGAGCCGTCGGTTCCGACGACAATCGATTGGCCCATTCGATGGTTCTCCTCGGTGAGACTCTTTTGCGGGGTCTGAATCTTCCCACCATCGGCGCCCGACCGCCAAGACGGCGAGACTGGCGCGCTCGCTCAGGCCGGCCTCAGCCTGTCGCCCAGCGCAGTCGCCGCCGTCCGTGCGTCGGCCACCAGACTCGCGATCACGTCGGCCGCCGGGGCGTCCCGGGCCAGGCTGTGACCCTGCCCGGCGAACAGGTTGATCGCCTCAGGATCTCCGGCGGCGCGGGCCGCCGCCCGGATCGGCGTGGTCATATGGTGCACCTCGGGGTAGGCGCGCGGCGCCTCCGCGCCGTGCTCGCGCATGAAGCGGTTGACCACGCCCCTGGCCTGGCGACCACTGTACGCGCGGGTTAGACCGGTCGGGTCAGACGAGCGCAATGCCGCGCGGTGCGCCTCCGCGGTTCCCGCCTCCGGCGTCAGCATCAGCGCCGTCCCGATCTGCGCCGCGGCGGCACCGGCGGCGAGCACGGCGGCGATCGAGGGGCCGTCGGCGATCCCGCCGGCGGCGACCAACGGAAGCGCCACGGCTCGCCGGACCAACCGCAGCAGCACGATCAGTCCCAGGTCCTCGCTGTCGCCGGCGTCGACGAAGTAGCCGCGGTGACCGCCGGCCTCGAAGCCCTGGACGACCAGTGCGTCGGCCCCGGCGCGGTCCGCCTCGATCGCCTCCGCGGGGCTGGTCACGGTGACCCAGGTCTCGCAGCCGGCTGCCCGCAGACGGTCGAGCACCGCGGGGGAGGGGCAGCCGAAGGTGAACGACACCACCGCGACCCGCTCACGGCACACCAGCTCCAGCTTCGCCTCGAGGTCGTCGTCATCGTGTCGTGGGGCTCCGATCTGGACCGCGAAGCGCTCGGCCTCAGCCTCGAGTCCCGTGGCGTAGGCGGACACGATCGCCGCATCGGCAGGGGGCGCCGGCGCGGCGAAGATGTTTACGCCGAAGCGATCGTTCGTGAGTGCACGCAGCGCACTGAGGTCCTCCTGCACCGCCTCTGCGCGTTTGTAACCGGCGGCCAGGAACCCGAGTCCTCCCGCCTTTGCGACGGCGGCGGCGAGCGCCGGCGTGGACGCGCCGCCGGCCAGCGGAGCCTGGACTATGGGAACGCGGAGCCGATCGAGCACCATGTTTCGAAGATAGCTCTCCGGGCGGGTGGGGCGTCAGCTGGTCTCCCGGAGCGGCACCTCCTTCAGCAGCAATACGACGAGGAGAGCGACCACCGAGATCGGGGCGGCGATCACGAACACGGTCTGGACGGCGTCGATGATCTGGGTGCGCGCGGGCTGGCCGAGCGCGCTCACGGCCATGTTGGCGCCGCTGCTGCCGACGCGCGCCGCGAACACGGCGCCCAGCACAGCCGCGCCGAGTGAGCCGCCGAGCGCGCGGAAGAAGCTCGTCGTGGCCATCGCGACGCCGAGCTGCCGCCGGTCGACGCTGTTCTGGACCGCCACGATCAGGACCTGGCCCACCATCCCGAAGCCGAGCCCGAAGACGACCAGGCCGAGGGCGACCGTCGCCCTCGACGGCGCCTGGACCACGAGCGCCAGCAAAGTCAGCCCGGCGCTCATCAGGCCCAGGCCGGCGATCGGAAGCCGCCTGTATCGGCCGGTGCGGGCGATCGCGCGGCCGGCCCAGGTCGTCGAGAGGGTGATTCCGATCATCATCGGCACCATCAGCAGACCGGCCTGCGTCGGGCTCGCGCCGGTGGCGCTCTGCAGGAACAGCGGCACGAACACCGTGATCGCAAACAGGGCGGCCGTGGCCAGGAACAGAGCAGCGCTGGCGACGGCGACCGGACGGGTGCGCAGCAGGGCCAACGGGACGATCGGGTCCGCGGCCCGGCGCTCGCGCACGATCAACGCCGCGGCCGCGGCGATCGTGACGATCATCAACGCCACGATCGTCGCCGAGCCCCAGGCGTAGCGCTGCCCGCCCCAGATGCAGGTGAGCATCAGGCCTCCGGTGGCGGCGGCGAGCAGGCCGGCGCCCCCGAGATCGAGCCGGGCACTCGGCGGGGCCACCGGTGGCGAGGGAAGCGCGCGCCGCAATCCGAGCAGGGCGAGCACGCCCAGCGGCAGGTTGACGTAGAACACCCAGCGCCAGCTCGCGTGCTCGACCAGCAGTCCTCCGAGCAGCGGGCCGGCCACCGTGGCGATCGCGAAGGCAGCGGCGATGTAGCCCTGGTAGCGACCTCGCTCGCGGGGGCTGACCAGGTCGCCGACCGCGGCCATGGCCAGCGTCATCAGCCCGCCGGCGGCGGTGCCCTGGAGCACCCGGGCCAGCACCAGCAGGGTCAGGCTGTCGGCCGTGCCACACAGAGATGAGGAGCCGACAAACAGCAGCAACGAAGCCTGGAGCAGCGCCTTGCGCCCATAGCGGTCGCCGAGCTTGCCCCACAGCGGCGTCGCCGCCGCGGCGGCGACGACGTAAGCGGTCACGATCCACGAGACGTCGGCGAGCCGTCCAAGGTCCGAGGAGACAGTCGGGAGCGCGGTGGCCAGCATCGTCTGGTCGAGCACGGCGGGGAGCATCGCCAGCACGATGGCTGCGAACGCGAGCCGGACCCCGGGCCTGGCGGCGGGCGCATGGAGTTGATCGAGGGGGCCGGAGCGGACGTTCATTCGCAGTTCACGGTCTAAGCTTAGAGATCTAAGGATTAGATATCAAATCAAGGTACGATGTGTGCCGTGCCAGGTCCTCCGAGTCATCCGCCGGTCGGGCTTGAGTTGGCCCGCACTGCCCACGCGGCCACGCAGGCGTTCGAGCGGTCGATGGCCGAGGCCGGCGGGTCGGTGTCAACGTGGCAGGTGCTGGTGTTGATCCGGTCCCAGCGGTGGGGCACCCAGGCGGAGATGGCCGAGGCGATGGGCCTGAGCGGGGCGACCCTGACCCACCACCTGAACGCGCTCGAGGCGCAGGGCCTCGTGCGCCGGTGGCGCGAGCCGAGTAATCGGCGCGTCCAGCAGGTCGAGCTGACCGACTCCGGCGCGGCCATGTTCGACCGACTCCGGACCGTCGCCACCCGACATGACGAGCTTCTGCGCTCGCGCCTCTCGACCGAGGAGACGGAGCTACTCGGGGAGCTGCTTCAGAGGGTTCGAGCGTCGGTCACCGAGGCGAGTTAGAACTACCCCATGAACCCCCGCCCGCCGCTGCCCCCGTTCACGCGTGAGATCGCATCGCAGAAGGTCCAGGCGGCCGAGGACGCGTGGGGCCAGGAGTCACCGCTCGCTTGACCCGGCCGGCGCCGGCCGACGATGTGCGTGTCTCCACGCTGGAGCTGTTCTTCGATCTCGTCTTCGTCTTCACGATCACGCAGCTCACCTCCGTGCTCGCCCATCACCCGGATGCCGGCGGCCTTGTCCGGGTACTGCTGCTGCTGGTGGTGATCTGGTGGATGTACGGGGGCTACGCGTGGCTGACCAACGTGGTGGCGCCCGATCGCTTCGGCTACCAGCTCCTGCTGCTCGGAGGGATGGCGTCGTTCTTCGTGCTCTCGCTGGCCGTGCCGAGCGCCTTCGCCGGCGGTGGGACCGCCTTCGGGGCCGCGTACCTGGTCGTGGTGCTGATTCACGCCGGCCTGTTCACGCGCAGTCAGCGTGGATCCTCGGCGATCGCGATCCTGCGCCTCGCCCCGCTGAACCTGGCCGCGGCGATCGCGATCCTGGCCGCGGGATTGGTGGGCGGGCCCGCCCGCTGGGTCCTGTGGGGAGGAGCGGTGGCGGTGATAGTGCTCCCCTCGTTGCGAGCCCCCGATCCGCGCTTCGAGCTCGCCCCCGGTCATTTTGTCGAGCGTCACGGTCTGGTGGTGATCGTCGCGCTGGGTGAATCGGTGGTCGCGGCAGGGATCGGCGCCCGCGGGCGCCCGCTGACCCTGGGGTTGACGATCGCCGCGGTCCTCGGTCTCGCCCTGAGCGCATGCCTGTGGTGGACCAATTTCGGCCGCAACGAGGACGCACGGGCATTGGAGGTGATGACCCACGCGCCGCAGGCCGAACGTGCCCGCCTGGCCCTGCGTGCGTTCTATCACTGGTATCTGCTGATGCTCCTCGGCATCCTCGTCGCGGCTTCGAGCCTCCAGGGCGCGATCGGGAGGCCATTCGCGGGCCTCTCGACCGCACACGCGCTCGCGCTGGGTGGTGGCGTCGCCTGCTTCATGGCCGGCAACGGACTATTCCGGCACACGCTGGGGATCGGCTCGCAACGCTGGCGAATCCTGGCCGGCGGACTGGCGCTGGCCAGCGTTCCGGTTGGCACCAGCGTCTCGGCCGTAGCCCAGCTCGGCATGCTGGTGGCCGCGATCCTGGTCTCGCTGGCGGCCGAGGCGCGGGCCGCGTCGCGTCCGGCAACCCCGAGGCGGGACCCGGAGTCCGTCGTCTGAGGACGCCGTAGAAGCGGGACTGCCTTGATTCCTGCAGTTCCTCCCGGTATGCGGGAGGAACTGCAGGTCAGGCGCCGGTCGGCGGACCTCGGGGCGTCAGGCGAGCAGCTCTTGAAGTCTTGTACGCGCCAAAACGGCGGCGCGGAGTCTCGGCTAGTCGAGCAGGCCCTTCTCGCGCAGTTCCGCCAGCGCGTCGTCGGTCTTCTCCAAGTCGAGTCGCATGGCCCGCAGAACGGCGGCGGTCTTGGTGAACTGAATCTGACGGTAATCCACGACCTGAACGTGATTTCCCCATGGGTCGCTGAAGTCGACCGAACCGCGGTCCTGGACCTCGACGCCGGCTCGCTTGAGCCCGGCCCGCACCGCCTCCCTATCTTCCACGACCAGGCCGAAATGCCTGGCCCCGTCGGGCGACTGCGTCCGCCCCGCGGAGAGCGCGATGAACTGATCGCCCATGTCGATGAACGCCATGTTCGTTCCGGCTCGCCCCCGCAGCTCGAAATCGAACAGCTCCCCGTACCAGGCCAGGGCCTCGTCGATGTCTTCGACCTCCAGCGCTACATGATTGATGCCGATGATGCGAGTCATGCCAGAAGCCTACGCGCGAGGCGACCGCCCGAGGCCGCCCGCCCGGGCCGCCCGCCCGAGGCCGCCCGAGCTGGCCACCCGAGCCGGCCACCCGAGCCGAGGCCGCCCGCCCGAGGTCAAAGCTCAGCTTTGACCCGCTGAAGGACATCAAGGGCTGGCAAAGATGAACCTCCGCAGTTAGCGTCGCGCAATGGCAACGGCGCAACCTGGCCCCGGCACGAAGACCGAGTACGGGATGAAGACCGAACTCAAGGTCGTCGACGCCGCCGCCTTCTCGGTCGGCCTGATCGGTCCGGTGGGCGCGATCGCCCTGCTGGGCACGGGCGCCGCGGCGATCATCGGGCGAGGCGTCACGCTCTCGTTCGTCTTCGCCAGTGTCGGCGTGGCGCTGGTCGCGTACTGCTTCATCAAGCTTTCCCAGCACATCTCGCACACCGGCTCTGTCTATGCCCTCGTCGGCGTCACCCTCGGACCCCGGGCCGGGTTCTTCGCCGGCTGGGCGCTGATGGGCGGCTACATCGCCATCGGCTGCGGCTCCACGATCGAGATCGGGCTGTTCGGTGGGCAGTTCCTGGACAAGACGGGGATCCTGACCACTCACCAGTGGTGGTGGATCGCGCTGATCGGGCTGCTCGGCGTGTCCGCGCTGGCCTTCACCGAGATCCGCATCATCACCCGCTCGCTGCTCGCCTCGGAGGTGGTCGGCGCCGTGCTGGTGACGGTGCTGAGCGTGGTCATCCTGGTCCGGCTGATCGTCAGCCACGGACCGACCGGCCAGACGTTCAACGCCCATTTCCTTCAGCTCCCGCCCGGCGCCGGGGTCGGCACGGTCGCCAAGGCGGCGGTGTACGGGTTCCTCGCCTTCGCCGGGTTCGAGGGCGCAGCCGCCCTGGGCGAGGAGACCACCAATCCCAAGACCGAGATCCCGCGCGCGATCAAGGTCGCGGTGATCGTCGTTGGCGGCTTCTACCTGCTGACCGCCGCGTCCCAGTCACTCGGTTACGGCACCGATGCCAAGGGCGTGGCCGCCTACACCAATGGGCTGCCGTTCGGCGACCTCGGCAAGGCGTACATCGGCTCGGTGTACGCGGACATCCTGAACCTGATGGCCACGGTCAGCCTGTTCGCGATCTCCCTCGGCGTGGCCAGCGGCGCCGCGCGGATCATGTTCGCGCAGGCTCGTGACGCCACCGGTAAGCGAACCGGACTGGCCGGCCTGTCCAAGCACGGGGCCCCCGCCGCGGCGCTGGTGGTCGTGCTGATCATCATCGGCGTCGACCTCTTCGGGCAGCAACTCGAGGGCACGAACGTGGTCGACGCGACCTTCTACGCCCTGCAGGTCGGCACCGTCCTGCTGCTCGTCGCCTACGTGTTGGCGACGATCGGCACGATCCGCTTCCTGTTCTTCAAGGGGGCGCCGAAGGCGCCGATGTGGCAGGTGGCGATTCCCGCGCTGGGCGGCGCGTTCGTCCTCTACACGATCTACCGCAACGTCTTCATCGGACAGGAGGGCGCTTTCGCCCACCTCCCGTACATCGAGGCCGTCTATCTGCTCGTGGGTCTGGCTGTGGTGTTGGTGGCGCCTGGGCTGGCCGGCCGGGTGCGGGTCGGCATGGCCGCGACTTCCGGCACGTGACCCGTCTCGCCGCAACTTCCGGCATGACCCGTCTCGCCGCCACTTCTGGAAGATGACCCGTCTCGCCGCCACTTCCGCGACGTGACCCGTCTCGCCGCTCAGCAACTCGCCCCGACGATCGGCGACCTCGAGGCCAACCGGACGCTGGCGCTGACCGCGATCCGGGAAGCCGTGTCCGCCGGAGCCGACGCGGTTGTGCTCCCTGAGCTCATCACCTCGGGCTATATGTTCGGCTCGCCTGAGGAGGCGGCATCGGTGGCGATCGCAGCCGACCATGAGATCCTGCGTGAGTGGGCGGCCGAAGCCGCGGCCGCCGACATCGTGCTCGTGGCAGGGTTTTGCGAGCTCGGCGAGGACGGCGCGGTGTACAACAGCGCCGCCCTGTTCGACGCCACCGGTCTGCGCGCCGTGTATCGGAAGCTGCACCTGTGGGACGGCGAGAAGCTGCTGTTCACCCCCGGCACCGCGCCCCCGCCGGTGGTCGAGACGCGGATCGGCCGGGTCGGCGTGGTCATCTGCTACGACCTCGAATTCCCTGAGCTCACGCGTTCGGTCGCCCTGGCCGGGGCGCAGTTGCTGGTCGTTCCGACGAACTGGCCGCTGGTCCCCCGCCCAGCCGGCGAGCGCCCGCCGGAGGTGGTGATCGCGATGGCCGCCGCTCGGGTCAACCGGATGGCCGTGGTCTGCGCCGACCGGGTCGGCCCGGAGCGCGGCATGGAGTGGACCGGAGGGGCGACGATAATCGGCGTCGACGGCTGGGTGCTGGCCGAGTCCCGCGATCCGGGGCTGCTCAGCGCAGACGTCGACCTCGAGCCGGCGCTGGACAAGCGGCTGACCGACCTCGCCGATGCGTTCGGCGATCGACGGCCCGAGTGCTACGGCGGCGTCACTCGATAGCTCGGGCTGAGCGGCTCAGTCGCCGGCCAGCCGCGCGGCGACGTCGCGGGCCCACTCGTCGACCAGCTCGATCAGTGCCAGGGTCCCGGGCGAGACATTGGCGCCGCGGCGGGTGATCAGGGCGAAGAAGTCGTGGAACGGCTCGGCGAAACCGGCGCTCGAGACCTTGGCCGGGACGCGGGCGGCCCGCAGGACTGCCCGCGCGACGATCGTGTCGCCCAGGCCGCGGCTCACCAGCTGCAGCGCGGTCTCCACATGCTCGACCTCGATCGCCGCCTCGATCGATACTCCCGCTGCCTGGGCGCGGGCAGCCAGCTGGCGGCGGGTGGGGTCCTCGAAGCCGTGGCTGGTGTCGTAGAGGATCAGCGGCGCCTGCCCGAGGTCGACGATGCTCATCGGCGAACGCGTGCGCTCCGGGTCGCCGCTCACCAGCAGCACCTCGTCGCGGAACAGCGGCTGCACCTCGAGTAGGGCGTCGTCGACCGGCAGGACCACGATTCCCGCCTCGAGCTCACCGTCGCGCACGGCCAGCGCTACCCCGGCCGAGTTCTGGCCGGGCAGGCGCAGCCGGGTGTGGGGATCGGCGGCCCTGAACCGCGCCGCCAACCCGGCGATGTCGTAGTAGGGCGCGTTCCGGAACGTCCCGACCGTGATCAGGCGATCGCGTCCCCGGTGGCGGCGTCCAACCGACGCCAGCGCGTCGTCGGCCGCTGTGGTCACTCGCTCGGCGTGACTCAGGAAGATCCGGCCGGGACCGGTGAGCGTGAGACCGCGGCCCGCCCGGAGGAAGAGCGAGACGCCGAGCTCGCGTTCGAGCCGACGTACCTGATCGGAGACCGCGGGCTGCGTGCAGTGCAGAGTGCGGGCGGCGGCGTTGAACGAGCCGAGTTCAGCGGCGGTGCGGAAGTAGAGGAGCTGCTGGAGCGTCAAGGCAGTGCTTTGAGCAGGTCAAAGAAGTCTAAGCGTTGTTTTTGCGCCCGGGAGCGATCTAGGCTCACGCGGTGGACCAGCCGGGCTATCTCAAGTCACCGTCGCCGAGCGCCTCCTCGGGCCCTGACCCGGCCGTGGCGCAGCGCGTCTCGGAGATGCTGCTGCGGATCGAGCGCGAAGGCGCCGATGCCGTGCGCGGCTATTCGCGCGAGCTCGACGGCTGGGATCCGCCGAGCTTCGAGGTTGGTTCGGATCAGATCCGCTCGGCTAGCGCTTCGCTGTCGGACGCGCTCAAGCAGAGCATCGCGTTCGCCCAGGCCCAGATTCGCAACTTCGCGCAGCTGCAACGCGCGACGCTGACCGACTTCGAGGCCGAGACGCTGCCGGGCGTGTTCCTCGGTCAGCGCCAGGTGCCGATCGCGTCGGTCGGCTCCTACTGCCCGTCGGGACGCGTGCCGATGCTCGCCTGCGCGTTCATGACCGTGCTCGTACCGAAGGTGGCCGGCGTCGAGACGGTGAGCGTGTGCTCGCCGCCGCGCGAGGGGTCGATTCACGCCCCGACGCTGCACGCGATCGCCACGTCGGGCGCCGACCGGATCTTCGCGCTCGGCGGGGTGCAGGCCCTCGCCGCGATGGCCTTCGGAATCGAGGGCATCGGTCCGGTGGACATGATCGTTGGCCCGGGCAACGCGTTCGTGGCCGAAGCCAAGCGTCAGCTCTTCGGTCGCGTCGGGATCGACCTCCTGGCCGGTCCCTCGGAGGTGGCGGTGATCGCCGACGACACCGCCGATCCCGAGCTCGCGGCCGCCGACCTGCTCGCGCAAGCAGAGCACGGCCCCGCCTCGCCCGCCGTGCTGATCACGACGTCCGAGTCGATCGGCCGCGCTGTCATCGACGAAATCGCACGCCAGCTCGACGCGCTGGATCGGGCCGGCGGGGATGACACCGCCCGCCGCGCGTGGACCGATCACGGCGTCGTGATGCTGGCGCGGGACCGCGAGCACGCGGTCGAGCTCGCCGACCAGGTGGCCACCGAGCACCTCGAGGTCCACACCGCCGAGGACTCGTGGTATCTCGAGCGCCTGCGCAACTACGGCTCGATCTTCCTCGGCCGCCGTGCGACCGTCGCGTTCTCCGACAAGGCGATCGGCACCAACCACACGCTCCCCACCGGTCGGGCGGCCCGCTACACCGGCGGGCTGTCGGTGGCGAAATTCCTCAAGACGCTCACCTACCAGCGGATCGACGGCGACGAGGGCGTACGCGCCGTCGCCCCACATGTCGCCGAGATCTGCCGCGCGGACCTGATGCCCGCCCACGAGGCAAGCGTGCTCAAGCGGCTGGCCCGCCTGCCGGACTGAGCAGGGTGCCACCCCAGTCGGCCGGGTGGCAAATGGGCCCGCCTGACGGCCTTGGGACCCGAACCGCGACGGACATTTTCCAGGTCGCCGCCAAAGTCAGATGTAGGATTCAGCCACCCGGAGAGGCACACGACTGGAGGGAGCTGAGCATGGCAGTTGGCTTGCGGTTGAAATTCGCCGGAGGGACACAGGCGCAATACGATGCCCTCCACTCGGGGATGGATATCGACTCCGACCCGCCGGACGGTCTGATCTTCCACTCGGCGGGCCCGATCGATGAGGGGTGGGGCGTCATCGACGTCTGGGAGTCGCGCGGGCACTTCGACCGGTTCGTGGAGGGAAGGCTCGGGCCGAAGCTAGGTGAGCTCGGCGCTGACGCGTTCCAGGGGCCGCCAGACATCAAGGAGTTCCCGGTTCACAACTACACAAAGCCGTAGTCCTTCTCCGCTCGCGGGGCCGGGTATCCCGGAGGCTGCGCGTTCGGTCAGCCGCGTTGAACGCGTCGGGCCGTTACCAGGCAAGCGACGGTGCTGGAGCGGATCGGCCGGCCGAGCCTTTGATGGAGCGCGTCGTTCTCGGCGCGCAGGGCGTCACGCTGCCGGGGTGTGAGCCGCGCCCAGAACGACATCGTGCCGAGCAGAGCGTTGAGCGCGTCGGCCGTGTGCTCCAGGAGCGTCGGTATCGCGGTGAGCTGCGTGTCGTCGAACAAATCTGCGGCATAGCCTCGCTCGAGCTCGTAGCCCCCGAGCCACGCCCATATCTCCGATACGTTGCCGCGCCGCTCATCGACGCCGGCGAGCGTGTCGGCCAGGTCGCGGTAGGTCGGGACCTCGGAGGCCAGCTCCGGCGCCACCGTCGTCATCGCGGCGCGGAGGGCGTGCTGATCGCCGGCGCTCCACGGCTCCCGCAACCCGAAGTAGGAGATCAGCGCGAGGGTTCCGCCATCGACCAGCGCATCGGCGGTCTGGCGCCAACTCACATCCGGATCAACCCAGTGAATCGCCGAAGCCGAAAACACCGCCGAGTAGTGCGCGTGCGGCAGCGACGCGTCCTCGAGACGCCGATTGACGAACTCCACCTCCCCGGTGTGCCGGCGACTCGCGCGCCCGCGCGATCAGCCGTTCGCCCGGCTCGATCGCAGTCACTCGCAGGCCACGGGCCAAAAGGCTGCGGGTCAGCTGCCCGGTGCCACAGCCGATCTCGAGCACCGCTGCGCCGGGCCCGAGCCCCCCCAACGCGCAGGCCCGGTCGATCAGCGCGTCCGGGTAGGCCGGCCGGTGACGGTCGTACTCCTCCGCGACTTCGTTGAAGACCTCGCCGTACCGACGGGCCTCGGCTGCGCCTGGCATGCCCCGAAGGTAGATCACGTCCAGGACGAGCGGCCGCTCAGGCCGCGGGTGGGAGTTCTTTACTTGACCGGGGTGGTGAGGACCGCCTAAGTTTGGCGCCAGGTGCACGCCTGGCGTGCGTTTCGCGCCAAGCTTCGCACTCGCGCGAGCTGCACCGTACACCCGCCCGAGAGCAGGTCGCAGCACAATCCTCAACGTCGCGGCTAGGCTAGGCGTCCGTGAGCTCGCCGACAGTCTCGGATCGGCTGCGTCCCGCTAGCGACCGGCTCCCTGAGTCCCTTTCGTTCCGCATCCTGTCGGTCGATGGGGGCGGGATTCGCGGAGTGATCCCGGCGCTGCTGCTGGAGCGGATCGAGGCGCTGCTCGGAGACGCGCTCGCGGCCGCCCCGAGCGAGACGGCGAGGCGCTGGCAGGGGATCGGCAGCCCGCGGATCGCCGACTGCTTCCACCTCATCGCCGGCACGTCGACCGGCGGCCTGCTTGCGGCTGGGCTGACGACAGCCGGTCCCGACGGGCGGCCGAAGCTGACCGCGGCGGACGCCGCCAACGTGTATACGACGCACGGTCCGGCGATCTTCCATACCTCGCTGATCGAGAAGATCGAGCAGGGGTTTGGGTTTACGGCGCCCAAGTACCCGCTCGCGCAGCTGCGCACCGCACTTGAGGATCCCGCGGTGCTCGGCGACGGCCTGCTCAAGGACGCCTGCACCGACGTTCTGATCCTGTCGTTCGACACGTCGATCCCTGGGCTGCGCTACTTCACCCGCTGGGGGCAGCCAGGCGCCGGCAGCACCCCGACCACGCCGGCCGAGACGATGGTGGAGGTCGCGTTGGCGACGGCCGCCGCCCCTACCTACTTCGATCCGCAGGTACTCGGCAGCTCGCGGCTGGTAGACGGTGGCGTGTACGCCGGCAACCCGGCGCTCGCCGCGATCACGCTCGCCCTGCGGCGGACGACGGATCCTGTCCCGCGCACGCCGCGCGATCTGTTCATGGTCTCGCTCGGTACCGGTGCCTGGTCGGCGCCGCTCGACTACGGCGGCGGCGGGATCATCGGCTGGTTGCGGCCGCGAACCGGCGGCGAGGCGCTGCTCGAGGCGATGCTCGGAGGCAGCGGCGACTTCGCTAACGAGGCCGCGCACATGCTGCTCAACGGCGACGCGCCGGTCCAGGACACGTGGGAGCCGGCGCTGCCGCCCGGCCACGTCGGCGGCGGGCCGCAGCTGTGGCGCTACCAGCCGGCGCTGCCCGAGCCGTTCGCGATGGACGACGTCGGCAAGCTGCCCCAGCTCAAGCAGATCGGTGCACAGTTGGCCGACCATTACGCTGACGAGCTCGCGCGCCTTGCGGCGCAGCTGATCGACGCCGGCCCGATTCTGTGAGCCTGAGACCCGCCGGCGTCTCCGTGGAAAACAACTAAACCAGCCGATTACCAGCGACTTCCTGATGGCCCGGCTGGGGCTCGAACCCAGGACCGACGGATTATGAGTCCGCTGCTCTGACCAACTGAGCTACCGGGCCGCAGCGTGCGCGACGCTATCACCGCCGCAGGCGAATGTCTCGCAGACGCTGGAGCGCTCCTGCGGATCGTCAGGTAATCTGCCGGGCAATGCTGATCTCCGGATTCCTCAGCCTCGGTCTCTCCCCGAGCGCGTTCGGTCAGACGCTGGCGCTGCTGATCACTTTCCTGGGCATCGGCCTGATCGTGAACGTCCTGGTCGTGTACATCGTCGCCCAGGTGATGGCGGAGCACAAGCAGAACCAGGAGCGGCAGAGCAGCGTCGAGGGGTAGCCCGCCGGCCCGATGGCCCCTGGGGGACATCGGCCTTGAAGGAACGATGGCAGGGGGCGTCGAAACAGACGCTGCCAATGAAGCAACCATCGATCTCGACCGCCCCGCCCGCATCCCCGAACGGGCACCAAGCGCTGTCCGCCTATATCCGCGCCCGTTTTGACGAGTTCTCACGCTCGCAGAAGGACGTCGCCCAGTACATCGTCGACCATCTCGACGAGGCCGCGTTCCAGACGGCGGAGGAGCTCGCCCGGCGCGCCAGCACTTCCTCCAGCACCGTCGTGCGCTTCTCGCAGGCGCTCGGCTTCGAGGGCTTCCCCGAGCTCCAGCAGGCCGCCCGCGACGAGTATCGCCGGCGGCCGCCCGGCGTGAACGACGCGCTGGCCGGCGCCGCGCCGCTGTTCTCGCTGGACCACACAGAGTTTGAGGCGGCCCTGGCCGCCGACCACGTCAACGTCGAGGACACCGCCCACAAGCTCTCGCGGTCCGATGTCGAAGCGGCGATCGACGCGATCGTCTCGGCCGAGAAGGTGCTGATCGCCGGCACCGACCAGATGGCCTTCTTCGCCAGCTACCTGCGGCACCTGCTGATGCTGCTGGACATGCGGGCGGAGATCGTCGCCAGCCCGTCGCAGGAGGCCCTGGGCCGACTCAGCCGGATCGACGAGCAGACCCTGGTGATCGGGCTCTCCGCCGGCCGCCCGCACCCGCTGATCACTCGCACGATGAAGCTCGCCCGCCATCGCAAGGCGCGGACTCTGGCCATCACCGACGCGACGCTCTCCGAGGTCGCGCGCCTGGCGCGGATCCGTCTCTACTACTCGTCCAACACGCCGGCCTTCGTGCGTTCCCACACCGCGCTGCTGTCGGTGATCCAGGCCCTGGCCTACGGGGTCTACTCGCGCGACGCCCAGCAGTACGACGTCCGGATCAAGGCATTCCGCCTCAAGTAGGGGCCGTAAGGACCGCGAGCCAGCTCGGCGGCCACGAGTCGATCGCCCTGCGCGATGAAGACGGCGTCGGCCACTGCGGCGACAAACTATTGGATCGTTCGCCGAATCGGCACGAGCGCGCGGGTACACTCCGATGCGATGACCGACCAGGCAGAGACCCCTCGCGACGAGGCCACGTTCGCCGTCAAGGCCGGCTTCGCCGAGATGTTCAAAGGCGGCGTGATCATGGACGTGGTCACCCCGGACGAGGCGAAGATCGCCGAGGAGGCCGGCGCCGTCGCCGTGATGGCGCTCGAGCGCGTGCCGGCGGACATCCGGCGCGATGGCGGCGTCGCCCGGATGTCGGATCCGTCGATGATCCGGGGAATTCAGGAGGCGGTCAGCATTCCGGTGATGGCGAAGGCCAGAATCGGCCACTTCGCCGAAGCGCAGGTGCTCCAAGCGCTCGAGGTCGACTACATCGACGAGTCGGAGGTTCTTACTCCGGCCGACGAGGCCAACCACATCGATAAGTGGGCCTTCCAGGTGCCGTTCGTGTGCGGCGCGACCAATCTGGGCGAGGCCCTGCGGAGGCTCGGCGAGGGTGCGGCGATGATCCGTTCTAAGGGCGAGGCCGGCACCGGCGACATCGTCGAGGCCGTGCGGCACCTGCGCAAGATCCGCGGCGAGATCAGGCGTTTGACGACGCTCGACCCGGCCGAGCTGCCGACGGCGGCCAAGGAGCTCGGCGCCCCCCTGGAGATCGTGCGGCAGGTCGCCGCCGACGGCCGTCTGCCGGTCGTGCTGTTCTGCGCCGGCGGGATCGCCACCCCGGCGGACGCCTCGCTGGTGCTGCAGCTCGGCGCCGAGGGAGTATTCGTCGGGTCGGGCATCTTCAAGTCCGAGGATCCCGAGCGTCGGGCGCGCGCGATCGTCGAGGCAACCACGCATTTCCACGACCCAGCGCGGGTCGCCATCGCCTCGACCGGCCTCGGGCAGGCGATGACGAGCCTCGAGACCTCCAAGCTCGAGTCCGAACAGCTTCTCTCTCCCCGCGGTTGGTAAGACCATTGGCGGGCGGGCGCCGCGGTCGGCCCCTGGTCGGCGTCCTGGCCCTGCAGGGCAGCTTCGAGGCGCACGAGAAGATATTGGCGTCGCTGAACGCGGATGCGCGGGAGGTCCGCGTTCCCGCCGACCTCGAGGGGCTCGACGGGCTGATCATCCCCGGCGGCGAATCTACGGTGATGACGCTCGGCGTGCAGCGCGAGGGGCTGGCCGAACCGATACGGGACCTGGTCAGCGCCGGCACCCCTGTGCTCGGCACCTGCGCGGGCATGATCATGCTCGATCGCGACCACCTCGACGTGCTCGATCTCCGCGTCCGGCGCAACGCGTTCGGCCGCCAGCTGCGCTCGTTCGAGGCCGACCTCGAGCTCGGCGGTGTCCCGGGAGGGCCGATTCACGCCGTGTTCATCCGGGCACCGTGGGTGGAGGAACACGGCGACGGCGTCGAGATCCTGGCCAGCGTCGACGGCCATCCCGTGGCGGTCAGGCAGGGAAACGTGCTCGCCGTGGCATTCCATCCCGAGCTCTCCGGCGAGACCCGTCTGCACGAGCTCCTGCTCGGCATGAACGGCGCAGGCAGCTAGCTAGAGCTAGACGGTTCGCGGCATGAACGGCGGAGGCCGCTAGCTAGAGCTAGACCGTTTCGCGGTGTCGGCTCGAGTACTCGCGGAACTGCTGCTCGAACGCCGCCCAGTCAAACGCTGGTAACCCATCGGGCTCGGGCGGAGGCTGCTCGTCGACCGGCTCGTCGCGGTCGTCCGGGGGGTCCTCGGGATCCGTCCCGCGGGAGAGCCAGACGGCCAGCGCACAGACGATGATCCCGGCGGCGTAGACCAGCCCGGCCAGCTGACCGTGGTGGGTCAGCGACGCGAACAGACCGACGCAATACAGGCCGATGGCCGAGAGCACCAGCCGTCGCAGCTCGGACTTGGCGATCGCCTGCCGAGGCGCGTGCGCGTAGGCACTGAGGAAGATCGCCACGAGCAGCCCCACCGCCAGCACCAGTTTCCACGCTTGTTGTGGTGCTATGACCATCTCCTGACGATGATCGACCGAAAGGGGAGATAAATCAAGACCTCCCAGCGGGAATCTGGACGATTCTCAGATCACCAGTCCATGCCGGATCGTGTTCTCCGTAACGGCCTGCGATTCGACGAACTGGAGCAGGTAGTCGGGGCCGCCCGCCTTCGTCCCGGTGCCGGATAGGCGGTTGCCGCCGAACGGCTGACGGCCGACCATCGCGCCCGTGATACCGCGGTTGACGTAGAGGTTGCCCACCGGGGTCCGCTCGCGGACGTAGCGCACCGTCGAGGGGTCCCGGGCGAACAAGCCTCCGGTGAGGGCGAACGGCAGCCCGTCGACCACGTCGCAGGCGTGTTCGATGTCGCGGACCCGCTCGATCGCCAGCAGCGGCCCGAAGATCTCCTGGTCGAGCACGGGCGAGCCCGATCTCAGGTCCGCCACCACGGTGGGGGCGCAGAACCAGCCGTGTTCCGGACCGGAAGGACCCTGGGCCACGATCCGCCCGTCGGCCGCCGCGAGCTCGCCGAAGTGGCGAACCCGTTCCTGGGCCTCGCGCTCGATCAGCGGGGGCACATCGGTGCCGAGCTGCTCGGCCTGCCCGACCTGCAGCACTTGCACCGCTCCGGCCACCCGCTCGATCAGCAGGTCGGCGATCGCCTCGTGGACGAGCACCCGCGATGCCGCCGAGCACTTCTGGCCCCCGTAGGCGAAAGCGGAGCCGACGATCGCCGGCACGGCCTCATCGAGGTCGGCATCGGCGTCGACCAGCACGCAGTTCTTGCCACCGAGCTCGGCGTTCACGCGCTTGAGGTGCCGCTGTCCGGGGACCACCTCGGCCGCCGCGCGGACGATCTCGAGCCCGACCGGCAGCGATCCGGTGAACGCGATCGTGTGCACCTCGGGGCTGCTGACCAGCTGGGCGCCGACCTCGCCCGCGCCCGGCAGCAGCGAGATCGCGGCGGGGGGGACACCGCCCGCCCGCAGCGCCTGCACCAGGCGCAGGGCGCATCCCGGTGACTGCTCGGCCGGCTTGAGCACGACCGCGTTGCCGGTGGCCAACGCCGCCGCTGTCATCCCGCAGGGGATGGCGATCGGGAAGTTCCACGGGGAAATCACGGCGGCCACCCCGCGCGGGACGTAGCGCATCTCGTTCTGCTCACCGCGGACCTGGAGCAGCGGGCGCCCGCGCTCGAGCTCGATCGCCCCCGACGCGTAGTACTCCAGGAAGTCGATCGCCTCGCACACGTCCGCGTCGGCCTCTGGCCAGGGCTTGGCGCATTCCCTCACCTCGAGCGCGGCCAGCTCGAGTCGGCGCTCGCGCAGCCAGGCCGCCGCCGACCGCAGCGCGCTCGCTCGCTCCTGCGCGCCGACCCGGCCCCAGGCACGAGCGCCATCCGCCGCGGCCGCCATCGCGGCCTGCACGTCCGCCGTGGAGGCGCTGGCCGAGCGCGCCACCAGCCGGTCCGGCTCGCCGGGATCGGTCGAGGCCAGCGTCTCGCCACCCGGCCGCCGCTCCTCGGCGCCGGCCATCACGGGGACCTCGAGCGGCAACTGACGATCGACGCGCTCGATCGCGTCGGCCAGCTGCGCTCGGACGGGTGCGCGCCGGAGCTCGAGGACGGGCTCGTTGCTGAATTCTCGGGAGGAGGGCACCGGCCTCGACCCTAACATTGCCCGATGTTCGCCGACGGTCAGTGCGCGGTGTGCGGGAGCGTGGCGATGCGGCCGCATCTCTTCGTCAGGTCCCGCGAGATCGGCCCCGACGGCCTGATCCCCAGTACCGACCGATTCGGAACCGCGCTCGGCGACATCGTCCGCTGCCGGAACTGCGACCACCGGCAACTGCAGCCGATGCCGGACGAGTCGCTGCTGGCGCGGGCATATTCGATCGCCGCATCGGTTGACTACGTCGAGGAGGAGGCGGGACAGCGAGAGACCGCGCGCCGAGCGCTGGAGCGGATCGAGCGCCACCTCCCCGCGCGCGGCGCACTGCTCGACCTGGGCTGCTGGGTCGGGTTCCTGCTGGCCGAGGCGGGCGAGCGGGGGTGGCAGCCGACCGGCGTTGAGCCGAGCGAATTCGCAGCGGCCTACGCGCGAGAGCGGCTGGGACTCGACGTACGGAGAGCCGATCTGTTCGCCGCCGAGCTGCCCTCCCGGGCCTTCGCCGCCGTGACGATGGGGGACGTGATCGAGCACCTGACGGTTCCCGCCGAGGCGCTCCGGCGGATCCACGCACTGCTGGTCCCGGACGGTGTGCTGTGGCTCGCGCTCCCAGACGCCGGAAGCCCGCTGGCGCGTGCGCTGGGCCGGCGCTGGTGGTCGGTGCTGCCGACTCACGTCCAGTACTTCACCCGGGCGTCGATCTCAGAGCTGCTGGCTCGCAACGGATTCGACGTGATTGAGGTGAGCACCGCGCCGAAGGCGTTCACCGTCCGCTATTACCTGGAACGGATCGGCGGCTACTCCGGGGCGGCGGCGCGAACGCTGGTGCGGGTTGCCGAAGCTGTAGGCGTGGCCGACCGGATCTGGGCACCGGACTTCCGGGATCGAATGGCCGTCATCGCCCGCGTCCGGGGATGAGCCCCGTCATCGCCCGCGTCCGGGGATGAGCCCCGTCATCGCCCGCGTCCGGGGATGAGCCACCGCTGCCGCAGCCGGCGGTCCCGAGGCAAGCTGGCGTCAGAGCCCGCGGCGGGCCAGGCAGTGCGCGACCGTGCGCAGCAGGATCTTGATGTCGGTCCAGAGCGACCAGTTGGCCGCGTAGAGATAGTCGGTCTTGACCATCTCGCTGAGCGGCGGCCGACTCGGTCCGAGCACCTGCCACGGGCCGGTCATTCCGGGCGCCAGCTCCAGGCGCACCCGGTGATGTCCCGCCACGAGGGCATCCTCGTCGACCACGAGTGGCCGGGGCCCGACCAGGCTCATGTCCCCGGCAAGGACGTTCAGGAGCTGCGGCAGCTCGTCGAGTGAGGAGCTGCGCAGGAGCCGCCCGACGCGGGTCACGCGAGGATCGGCGCGCAGCTTGAACACGCCCGCGGTCTCGTTCAGAGCCTCGAGTGCAGCTCGCTGAGCCTCGGCGCCCGTGACCATGCTTCGGAACTTGATCATCCGGAACACGCTCCCGTCGCGCCCGACGCGCGCCTGGCGGAACAGCACGGGGCCCGGCGAGTCGAGCTTGACGGCGATCGCCACCAGGATCAGGAACGGCGCGAGCACGACCAGTCCGACAGCGGCTCCGAGCAGGTCCATCGCGCGCTTGATCGCGACCGAGGAACGACTCAGTCCTGGCCGGCGCAGACCGAGGATGGTGACGCCGCCGACGGTGTCGAATTCGACCGCCGAGCCGACCACTTCGAGCAGGCCCGGAACGATCGAGAGCTTCACGCCGGTAGCCGTGATGCGGCTGACAGCATCGAGCATGGTTTCGTTGTCGGCGCTGGTCGGAACCAGGAAGACGCGGTCCACGTCGAGCTCCTCGATCACGCTCGCGATGTCCTCGAAGGTCCTGTGGTGATCGAGCCACGAGGACCCATCGTGAGCGCCGCGCGTGGCCGGATCGTCCTCGAGCGGCAGGAAACCGACCACATCGATCCGCGCCGCCGGATCGGAAGCCAGCGAGTGGGCCAAACGGTGACGGGCCTTCTCGCTGCCGACGATCATTACCCGCTCGCGGGGCGCCGAGCTACGCGCCAGCGAGCGAGCAGTGGCCCGGGCGACGATCAGCAGGACGGATGTGGCCGCCCACAGGGCGCCGGCGCCCGTCTGCCGGTGAAAGTGCACGTTCGCCACCTCGGCCAGCAGCGTCCATGTGAGCGCGAACGCGGCCGCCAAGCCCAGCAGCGCGGGAACCTCTTCGAGCGTCGACTTGCGGAGCACGACCTCGTCATAGTCGTAGCGGCCCATCATCTTTCCGATCAGCACGATCAGGGGGATGGAGGCGACCCCCAGCCACTGCACGCCGTGGCGGCTCAGCGCGCCGATGACAGCCAGCGCGCCGGCGGCGGCGGCGAGATCGGCGACCGCCAGCGAGCGGCGGAAGACCGCGTCGCGGCGAGCCGGCAGGGCGGTGAACGCCGAGATCGGAGCAGCGAGCTTCTCGAGGCCGCCGCGCCCACTCCGGGGCGGGGTCCGATGGGTCTGCTGTTCGGCGAGAGGCGTCACACCCGACGCGCCCGAAGACTCCGCCCCCTTCGGGGCGACTCGGTTCCAGACTCTCGTACTCCCCCCTGAATCTTTCACCCCGGAACTCGCTTCCGAACGCGGTTCTTCTCTGGGCGAGATGTCCGACAGCTCATCCATGAATCTCAGCCTCCCCGTCTAACCTAGCGTCTGCCGGCAGATTGCGCAAGTTGCAGGAAGGACGACCGCGGCTCGAGGTTTACGGCGCGGCCAGGAGCTGCTCGAGCGGCAGCCCGGAGGCTTGCGCATGCAGGAACGAGTCGTTGCTGGTGTTCTCGAGCAGCCGCCGCACCAGGTAGGCCATCCCGGCCACGAGCTCTCCCACCGGGCAGTAGGTCCGGACCCGGAACCCGCGCGCCGCGAGAGCATCCTGAAGCTCATCCCCGAGACCGCGGAGCACCTGCAGCTCGAGGTCGCGATCCTCGCCGCCGGCCAGGCGGTTGACCGCGATCGCGTAGGCGACGGACCGGAGGTTGTGCGAGGCGATCGCCACCCGTACGAGCGGCCGCGCCGCCAGCAGACGACCGGTCAGGAACTCGAAGTTCCGGTCGCAGTCCGCCTTGGCCTCGAATACGGGCGTCGGCCACCCATGCTGGACGGCCTGGACCAGCTCGTGATCCCAATAGGCGCCTTTGACCAGCCGCACTTGCAGGGGCACGACGCGGCCGCTGGCTCCCGCCCAATCGAGCACGCGGTCGAGCTGCGCCGGGGAGTCGCGCAGGTAGGCCTGGAGCACGATCCCCGCGGATGGGCCGGGCCGGAACTCCGGCTCGTCCAGCAGCTCGAGCACCAGGTCGAGCACCGCCTCGCGTGAGTCCAGCGACTCCATGTCGATGTGCACGTGGGCGCCGGCCGATGCGGCCAGGCGCAGCAGCGGCCGCAGTCTCCCGGCGGCATCGCGGACGCCGAGTTCTGGCGCGTCCGGTCGCAACAGCGGCGTCAGCGCCGAGACCTTGACCGAGACGTTGGCGCGCGGCAATGCCCCGACGCTGTCGAGCTCGAGCCGCTCGCGGTCCGGCCAACGCTGCGCACCGGTCGCGAGCTGCCGCAGCGCGTCGGCGCAGCGCGCGGCGTAGGCGTCGGCCTCCGACTCGGTTACGGTCGCCTCCCCGAGCAGGTCGACCGAGCTGGCCACGCCCCGCTCCCACAGTCCGCGGAGCACCCCGAGGGCGGAGCGAAGGTCCTCGCCGACGATGAAGCGGTGGGCCATGTGCTTGACCCCGCCGGCTGCCGCGGCCCCCAGTGCGGCCCGGCCCGCCTTGGTGTGGGCGATCCGCATCGCGGCGGAGATCGGCGGCGGGGCGTCGTCGATCTCTGCCAAGAAGGCGGTCAGGTGGCGGGCGAGATCGTCCAGCGACCGGCAGGCCGGGACGACGTCGACGAAGCGAAACAGGGCGGCGCGAAGCTCGTCGTCGGCCGCGGCCAGCTCCATCGCGCGGGAGTCCAGCGCCCGCATCGGGTGGCGGGCCGCCGACGGGAACGCTCCGGCCAGCTCGGCGCCGATGCGCCCGACCTCCAGCTCGACCGAGCCGGCGTCGAGGCTCACGCCACCCTCGCGGTCGGTACGAGCAGTCCGGGTGGCGTGGCTCGCTCGATGGCTTCCCAGCCGGTCTCGCGGAAGCGCTCGGCCTCCTCGGCGGCCCCGCCTCCGCGGAGGCCGAACAGCCGCTTGTCGTAGAGCAGGAAGAGAACGATCGCCACGTTGATCAGGAAGCCGATCACCTTCAGCGGCGAGACCTTGTGGCTCAGCTCGTAGATCTCGAGCGGCAGCAGCACGGTCGTGGCCAGGAAGGTCAGGTACTCGGCCCAGCGCTTCATGAACCACAGGCCGACTGCCTCGATGCCCTCCACCACGCCATACACGATCAGCGCGGCGCCGACCTCCCGCAGCCTTCCGGAGCGCAGCGAGAACAGCTTGTCGAGCTCGTGCAGAATGCCGACGTGGCCGGTGTTCTGAACCGGCCCCCCGGCCACGCCACCCTGGAGGTCGGTGAGGACCCGGTAGAAGCTCGCGCGCAGACTGTGTTCGTTGGCGGCGATCAGCAGTACCGCCACGCCGAGCAGCGTCAGGATCACAAAATGCAGCACGCGGTCGACGGCGATCAGCCTCAGCACGACCTTGTCGCGCAGCGCCTTGCCCCGGAGCGGCACGGCGATCTCGTCGCGCTCCGGCGGATAGGGACGCGCGGGGGATGCAGGACGCTCCAACGGGACCCAGCTGTCGCAGCGCAGACACCGGTGCCAGCGGATCGGCGGCGCATCGATGGCGAACAGGCGGTCCTCGGACCGCAGCTCGGCCGAGTCCATGCCCACCAGGAAGTGGCCTCTGAAACCGCAGGCGACCAGCTCCCAGTCGATCTTCCGCCGCGGTCGCGGAGGCGGATGGGTCCCGGGCGGGCGGTGCATGGCGCTACGGTAGCGACTGCGTTAGCAGGATCTGGGCATGCCCGGGGCGAACTGCACGCGTATGAGACTACGTCGTACGACGTCCCTGGCCGCGGCGCTGCTCGCGGCGGGCGCGCTGGCCGCCTGCGGCTCCACAACGACCGTGGTCACGGATACGGGTGGAGCCTCGTCATCGACGGGGACCGGACCGGCGAGCGGTCCGGCGAGCACGAGCACCCCGGCGTGACGACGACGACGACGACGACGGCGACGAGCACCACGACCGGCGGCGCACCCGCGTGCACCGCGGCGATCCTCAGGCTGGCATTCCTCGGGGGGCAGGGCGCCACCGGCCACGGAGAGCTGGGGTTCTCGCTCACGAATACCAGCGATCACAGCTGTCACACCTTCGGATATCCCGGCATCCTGTTCCTCGGCGCGGGCGGGCAGCCGCTGCCGACCGTCTCCAGCCGGACCACGCACGATTTCTTCGGCGAGGCGCCGGCGCTCGCTCTGACCGTGGCACCCGGCGGGCTCGTGTCGTTCCGGCTCGGTGTCACGCACGGCGCGGCCTCGACGGCCGGCTGCACGACAGCCCATGCGCTGCAGGTGATCCCGCCCGACGACACCCACACCCTGCGGACCGAGATCGGCAACGGCGGCGCCTACGAATGTCAGACGGCGACCGTCTCGCCGCTGCAACGGGGAACTAGCGCGTACCCCTGATCAGGCCCAGCACCTCGTCGCGGTGGCGCTCCATGTCTTCGCGCGAGCGCAGCGACTCCAGGCACAGCCGCAGCAGCGGCTCGGTGTTCGACGCGCGCACGTTGAAGTGCCAGTCGTCGTAGTCGATCGAGATCCCGTCGAGGCGTTGCTGGCGAGCGTCTGAGTAGCGAGCGGCGATCTCCTCCATCTTCGCCTCCTGATCGGCTACCTCGGAGTTGATCTCGCCCGAGATGAAGTAATGCGAGTGGTAGGGCTCGAGCAGCTCTGAGAGGCTGCGCCGGCGCTCGGACAGAAGCTCGAGCAGCAGCAGCGCTGGAAGTGTTCCGGAGTCGGCGAAGTAGAAGTCGCGAAAGTAGTAGTGGCCCGAGACCTCGCCGCCGAAGATGCCGCCGTCCTTGCGCATCCGGGCCTTGAAGAATGCGTGGCCGACGCGATTCATCAGCGCCCGCCCGCCCGCCCGCTCGACGGTGTCGGGCACCGCCCGGCTCGCGCGGACGTCGTAGAGGATCGTCTCGCCGGCGTGCTTGCGCAGCATCGAGTCGGCCAGCAGCGCGGTCAGGAAGTCGCCGTCGACGAACCCCCCGGCGTCGTCGATGAAGAAGCAGCGGTCGGCGTCGCCGTCCCAGGCGATCCCCAGATCGGCGCCGAGGCGCGTGACCTCGCCCATGATGAACTCGCGGTTCTCAGGCAGGAGCGGATTCGGCTCGTGGTCTGGGAAGTTGCCGTCGGGCTCCCAGTACGCCGTGACGAGATCGAGACCGAGCTTCTCCAGGAGCGGGCCGACCATCGGCCCGGCCATGCCGTTGCCGCCGTCCACCACGACCCGCAGCGGCTTGATCGCGTCCGCGTCGATGAACCGCAGCGCGGCCTCGTGGAACTCGGCCAGGATGTCGAGCACCTCCACCGCGCCGCCGCCGGGCTCGTCGCCGAGCCCGTCCTCGATCCGCGAGCGCACGTCGCCGATTCCGGCATCGCCGGACAGGGCCAGCGCTCCGCGTCCGACGAGCTTGACCCCGGTGTAGGCCTTGGGATTGTGCGAGGCCGTGCACATCAGCCCGCCGTCGAGCTCGCGTGACCCGACCAGGAAATAGAGCATCTCGGTGCCGACCATGCCCGCGTCGATGACGGTGGCGCCTTCGGCGCACATGCCGTCTCGATAGGCGACGGCCATCTCGGGTGCGGTCAGGCGCATGTCGCGACCCAGGCCCAGCTGCAGCTCGCTCGTCGGCTTGTCCTCCAGCGCGGCGATCACTCGGGCGAACGAACGACCGATCAGACGCGCTCCGGACGGACCGAGCTGTTCTCCGTACAGGCCGCGGATGTCGTAGGCCTTGTAGATCTCGGGGTTGGGAATCCCGTGCATCGGCGGCGCATGCTACTCATGCCCGGTGCGCGTCCTGGCCGTCGGGAACATGTACCCGCCGCACCATCTGGGGGGCTACGAGCTCGTCTGGCGCTCGGCGATGCGACATGTTCGCCGGCGAGGCCACGACACCCGGGTGCTCACGACGGACGTACGGATCGCCACCTCCGAGCCCGACGAGCCCGGCACCTACCGCGATCTGCGCTGGTACTGGCGCGATCACCACTGGCCGCGGATCGGCTGGCCGGGGAGAGTGGCACTCGAGCGCCACAACGGCGGTGTGCTCGAGCGGCATCTCGTCGACTTCAGGCCCGATGTGGTCAGCTGGTGGTCGATGGGCGGGATGTCGCTTGCGCTGATGGAACGAGTCCGCCGAGCCGGTCTGCCCGCCGTCGCCTTCGTGGCCGACGATTGGCTGCTCTACGGGCCCCGGGTCGACCGCTGGACGCGCCAGTTTCGGGGCCATCGGCGCCTCGCGCAGCTGGCCGAGCGTGCGACCGGGCTGCCTGCCTGGGTGGACCTGGACGCGGCCGCCCGCTACGTGCTGATCTCCGAGACGGTCAGGCAGCGGGCACAGGATTCCGGATTGCGGCTGCCCGGCAGTTCGATCGCCAATCTCGGCGTCGATCCGGATTTCCTGGGCGAAGCCAGGCCCGAGCCGGAGTGGCGCTGGAAGCTGCTCTATGTCGGGCGGATCGACGAGCGCAAGGGGGTGCAGGACGCGATCTCGGCGCTGGCGGAGCTGCCGCAGCAGGCCACGCTGACCGTCGCCGGTGACGGCGACCCCCGCGAGCGTGACCGTCTGCGCGGTCACGCCCGCGCACTTGGTCTGACCGAACGCGTGGACATGATCGGGATGCGCACGCACGCGCAGCTGCCCGCCGTGTACGGCGCTGCGGACGCCGTGCTGTTCCCGGTTCGCTGGCAGGAGCCGTGGGGGATCGTGCCGCTGGAGGCGATGGCGCTCGGCCGCCCGGTCATCGCCACCGGCGTCGGCGGCTCGGGCGAGTATCTGCGCGACGGGGAGAACTGCCTGCTGGCGCAAGCCGGCGCTCCGAGCTCGCTGGCCCGGGCCGTCCGCCGGCTCGGGGCCGATCCCGGCCTGCGCGAGCGTCTGCGGGCCGGTGGCGCGAAGACCGCCGCAAGGCACACCGAGACGGTCTTCAACCAGGCGGTGCTCGCCGCATTGACGGCCGCCGTCGCGCCCGGAAGTGGCCGATAATCGCGGCGTGAGCGGCCCCCGGTCGAACCTGGCGGCGCCCGAGATCGCCGTGGTCGTCGCAACGCGGGACCGGGAGCTGCACCTGCGCTGGCTGTTGAACGCCCTGGAGGAGCAGACGCTCGAGCGCCACCGCTTTGAGCTGATCGTCTGCCACGACTCGCGCGGCCCGGAGACCGACGAGCTGCTCCGCACGCATCCGCTGAGCGCCGCGGGCAGCGTGAGGACGCTGCGCCTGCCCGCCGCGACGCGACTGGCCGGCGCCAAGCGCAACCTCGGCTGGCGCGCCGCTCGGGCACCACTGATCGCGTTCACCGACGATGACTGCCGGCCGCCGCCAGACTGGCTCGAGCGTGCCCTGGAGGCCGCGAGCGCGGCGCCGGGGGCGATCGTCCAGGGCACCACGAAGCCGGATCCCGACGAGCTTCAGATCGCGTTGCGCGCCCCCCGCGCCCGCACACAGGACATCGACCCGCCGACGGTCTGGGCCGAGACGTGCAACATCGTCTACCCCCGGGCGGTGCTCGAGCTGGTTGGCGGTTTCGCCGAGCACGTCGACTCCGGTGAGGACACAGATCTCGCCCTGCGGGGGCTGGACGCGGGCGCCCGGCTGGTCGCGGCGCCCGAGGTTCTCACCTACCACGCCGTGCACGGCGGCGGCCTGCTCGCGCTGGTGCGCGCGGCGCCGCGCTGGGAGCCGATTCCGTGGTTGATCGGGCGGCATCCCCGGCTGCGCCGCGAATGCGCGGCGGGGCTGTTCTGGCGTGAGAGCCACGGTTGGATGCTGCTCGCGCTGGCCGGCGTCGCGCTGGCGCGCAGCTCGCGCCGGCGGGTGCTGCTGGCCGGTCCCTGGGCGGTGCGCGCCGCCCACGACTACGGCCCCGGCCCGCGGGGCCACCTGCGGGCGACAATCGAGCTGCCGGGTCAGGCGCTGGTCGACCTGGTGGAGATGGGCGTGCTGCTGAGGGGCAGTCTCCGCTACCGAACCTTCGTGCTCTGACTCCGACACGACACTAGAATCAGCTGCATGTCCGGTCATTCCAAATGGCATTCGATCAAGCACAAGAAGGCGATCGTCGACGCCCGGCGAGGCCAGCACTTCACCAAGCTGGCGCGGGCGATCACCGTCGCAGCGCGCGAAGGCGGCGGCGATCTCGACGGCAACCCGTCACTCGGCCTGGCCGTGCAGAAGGCGCGCGACGCCTCGATGCCCAAGGACAACATCGAGCGGGCGATCGCCAAGGGCACCGGCGAGGGGGTCGATGTAGACCAGTTCGAGACCGTTCTATACGAGGGCTACGGCCCCGGCGGAGTGGCCCTGCTGATCGAGGCGCTCACCGATAACCGCAACCGCACAGGGGCTGACGTGCGGCACATGCTCTCCAAGCACGGCGGCAACCTGGGAGAGCCCGGCTCGGTCTCCTATCTGTTCGACAAGCGTGGAGTGATCGTGGTCGACGCCTCGCGGTACGACGAGGACGATCTGATCGCGGCGATCGACGCCGGCGCGGAGGACATCGCGCTCGACGACGACGTCTACGAGATCATCACCGAGCCGGGAGAGCTTGGCAGCGTGCGCGCGGCCGTCACCGAGTCCGGCGTGGAGATCGAGAGCGCCGATGTGACGCAGCGGCCGAAGTCGCGAGTGGAGGTCGGAGAAGCCGACGCGACCAAGCTGATCAGGCTGATCGATGCGCTGGAGGAGTCCGACGACGTCGGCTCCGTCCACGCCAACTACGACGTTTCGGCCGAGGTCCTCGAGCGCATCGCAGGCTGAAGCGCGCCGAGGGCTCGGACCTCGGTGCCAGGTCCTCGAGCGCATCGCAGGCTGACCCGGGCGTTGATACGAACCTTACGCCCGCTCGCTACCCTCGCCTCCTTCATGACCAAGCGCACTCTCTCCGCCCCAGTCCTCGTGCTGCTCGCCGCCGGCATCACGGCGTGCGGCAGCTCGTCGAAGGCTCCCGGCATCGTGGCCGCTCCTTCGGCCGGCGCCACCGTCGGTACGGCCAGCTCCCCCACCACCACGCCGACGACGCCCACGACCACGACGCCGACCGCGACCACCCCCAAGCCACCCTCGCCGCTGTCGAAGAAGCCGGCGGTCACGGTTCCGTCCGGAGCGCCGCCGAAGGCGCTCGTGGTCAAGGACCTGATCAAGGGCACCGGAGCGACGGCGAAGACCGGCAGCAACGTCACGGTCAACTACGTCGGAGTGCTCTACAAGGGCGGCAAGGAGTTCGACTCCTCCTGGAAGACGGGCGCGCCGTTCGCGCCGTTCCCGCTCGGCCAGGGTGCCGTGATCCCGGGCTGGGACAAGGGCCTGGTGGGAATGCGGGTGGGCGGACGTCGGGAGCTGATCATCCCGCCGAGCCTGGCCTACGGAGCGAAGGGCAGTCCTCCGACGATTCCCGGGAATTCGACGCTCATTTTTGTGATCGATCTGCTCGCCGCTTCGTAGCCTTCCGCTCGCGGCGCTCTCGCCGCCGATCGTCCGCTTTCTCGCTCTCGGCTCCCGAAGTCTCGGCTCCGGCCTGCGGGGGCGGCTCGAGCCGGTGCGCGCGAAACAGCGGCACGGGTTGGGCGACTCCCTTGAGCCGGTGGCGCCCGGCGGCCGACCAGTTGAACTGGTCGGCCACCGCGTCATGTACCTCGGCCGTGGCCAGAACGCTGCCGGGCCGGGCGATCCCGGTCACCCGGCTGGCCAGGTTGACGGCGTGACCGAAGAAGTCACCGGCGCGCTGCAGCGCCGGACCGGTGGCGATGCCCGCGCGGAGACTTGGCAGCCCGGCCGCCTCGACCGCCTCGACCAGGGTCAGCGCGGCCTCGACCATCGGCGCGGGCTCGGGGCTGACGAACATCGCGGCGTCCCCGATCGTCTTGACCAGGCGCACCTGGGGGGAGGTCACGTCCGCCGCGAGCTCGGCCAGCCTCCCGGCGACCGTCCCCAGCTCCTGCACCTCGATCTCCCCGCCCAACCGCGTGAAGCCGACGAGGTCGGCGAAGCAGATCACCATGTCCTGCGCCCCGGCCAGCGAGCCCGCGGTCAGCTCGGCTCGGCCGAGCATCCCGCGGCTCACGCTCTCACGCAGGTGGGCGCTGAACGCCGCGATCAGCACCGGCGAGAGCGCCGGCATCAGCTGTTCCGCCAGTGCGGCGAAGCGAACGGCCACCGCATCCTCGCTGTCGCCCGGTTCCAAGAAGGAGTCCGCGAAGGCCGCGGCGGTGGTGGCGGCCAACCGGGACATCGCCTCGCCCAGCACCCGCGTGATCTCGACCAGCGCGTCCTCGGCCAGGCCGGCGTCGAGGAACAGCTTGGTCGAACGGGCGGCCTCGAAGTCGGCGGATCCGAACACGGGATCGTCCTCGCCGGCCTGGGGGAGGCCCAGGAGGCGGCGCATCCACAGCAGCAGCGCCGCCGGCGTCCCGGTCTCCGCCTCGATCTCCCGCGCCGTGAAGCGGCCGCCCAGCACCTGCTCGACCGGCAGCAGGGCCAGCCGGTTCTCCGCCACCGCGGAGCGGAGCTCATCCGGCGTGAAGCCGTCCTCCAGCAGACGCTCCAGCAATTGCTCGCGGGCGCGGCGCTCGTCACCCTCCAGACCGTCCAGCAGTCCGGCGGAAGCGAAATCCATCCGACCATCCTCTCGGAAATCAGGATCGTCCGCTAGCATCGCCGCCCTCGCGGGCTCCCTTGCTGCTTCGGCGCCCTCCAGTCGATCCTCGCTTACTTACACCAGATGCTCTCGATCCTGATGCCGGTCTACAACGAGCGCGAACGCGTAGAGCGGGCGATCGCTCAGGTGCTCTCAACGGAGCTGCCCACCGACTTCGAGCTGATCGTCGTCGACGACGGGTCGACGGACGGGACCGCCGAGATCCTCGATGGCGGGCACTGGAGCGAGCGGGTTCGCCTGTTCCGTCACGACCACAACCAGGGCAAGGGCGCCGCCGTCCGGACCGCGCTGGCGCAGGCGAAAGGGGAATACGCCGCCATCTTCGATGCCGATCTCGAGTACGACCCGGCCGACCTCGCGCTGCTGATGCCGCCGCTGATGGACGGACGCGCCAACGTCTGTTTCGGCGTCCGCGCGTTCGATGGCTACACCAGCCACTCGTTCCTGTTCGTGCTGGGGAACAAGGGCGTGACGCTGGCCTGCAACATCCTCTTCAACGTGTACCTGCACGACATCATGACCTGCCACAAGATGATCCGGACCGATCTGTTCCGCAGCCTTCCGCTGAGCTCGCCGGGGTTCGCGATCGAGCCCGAGATCACCGCTCGCCTGGTCCAGCGTCGTGAGCGGATCTTCGAGGTGCCGGTCCACTACTTCGCGCGGGCCACCGACGAAGGCAAGAAGCTGACCGCGCTCGACGGATTCCGGGTGATCGGGACACTCATGCGCTGCCGGTTCTCGGCGGCCTGAGCTCGGACCGGTAGCGGTGGCGCGCCGATGATCGCCGAGTCGAAGGCTCCGGCGGCCGGCGCGCCGGCAGAAGGGGGCGAGTGGATCCACCTGCGCGTCTGGCGCAAGCTGCGGTCCTCGCCGTTCCTGTTCGCGCTGATCGTCTGCATCGCGCTGGGGGCGCTGTCGGCGGCCATCCTGCCAACGGTGCCGAGCTACGACCCGTGGTCGTGGATCGTGTGGGGCCGCGAGCTCACCGATTCCCACCTGAACTTCACGGTCGGCGGCGGACCGTCGTGGAAGCCACTCCCGGTGATGTTCACGGCCGTCTACGGCCTGATCGGCGGCGCCTCGCCGACGCTCTGGGTGATCACCGCGCGGATCGGGGGGTTGATGGCGTTGGTAGCCGCCTACCGGCTGGCGGCGATGCTGGCCGCGCGGGTCGGCTACCGCCGCGCCGCCCCGCTGGCCGGGATCATCGGCGTGGTCGGCGTCGCCCTGACCCAGGAGTGGGCCTATTACATGTTCCGCGGCACGTCCGAACCGATCCTGGTCGGCGCGACGCTGTGGGCCGTCGACCGGCTGATCGCCGGCCGGCGCTGGCAGGCGTTCATCCTGGGGGTGATCCTCGCCCTGATGCGGCCCGAGTCGTGGCCGTTCCTGATCGTGTTCGGAGCGTGGCTGTTCTGGAAGGAGCCGCGATCGCGCCCGCTGGTGATCCTGGGACTGCTGGCGGTGCCCGCGCTCTGGTTCGGGCCGCCCTGGATCGGTGACGGACAGCCGTTCATCGCGGCGAGCCACGCCAAGGACTACAACGGCCATCTCGGCCACCATCCGATCATCGAGGTCCTCCGCCGCGGCGCCGACCTGCAAACGGTGCCGGTCCTGATCCTCGCCCTGATCGGCGTGGCGATCACCTGGTTCAGGGAGCGGCACAGGCTGATCCTCTGGATCGCCGCCGGAGCCGCCGCCTGGTGGGTCCTGGTCGTGGCCATGACCAAGGACGGCTATCCAGGGCTCGAGCGCTTCTATCTGCCCGCCGCGGCGCTCACCTGCGTGCTAGCCGGAGTCGGCCTGGTGCGGTTGAGCGCCCTGGCCGGGGAGCTCGCGGCCAAACTGGGCGCTCAGGCGGCGATCCGGCCCGTCGCCGCGGGTGCCGCGGTGGCGGCGATCGCGATCTCGATCCCGTTCGTGACCGACCGGATCGACACGGCGCGCGCCCAGCATGGCATCGCCCAGCGTGCCGCCACGCGGCTGGATCAGTTGAGCGCGGCGGTGGCCGCGGTCGGGGGCCACCGGGGCGTCTTCCCATGCAAGACCAGCTTCGCCGCGATCAACCATTCGGTCGCCACCGCGGCGGCCTGGAAGCTGCGCGTGACCCTGGGGGGAGTGGGGACCTCGATGCGCTTTCCCGGGGTGATGTTCGTCGGGCCCCACGACTCGATCGACGGCGGACCGGCACGGATCAATCCGTACTTGAACCGGATCGAGCCGATCAAGACGGTCGGCGTGTGGAACGTCTACCGCGTGTACAGATTCGGCCATTCGCTGAGCTGCGTCGGACGCTGACGCCGCTCAGCGCGCGATGAAGCCGCCCTGGCGACGGCCGTACAGGTGCCCGATCAGGGCGGCGGTGACCTGGGGGTCGAACTGCGTCCCCGCGCAGCGGCCGAGCTCCTCGAGCGCGTCGGCGTGCGAGGCAGCCGCACGATAGGGCCGGTCCGAGGTGATCGCGTGGTACGTGTCGGCGGCGATGATGATCCGGCTGCCCAGCGGGATCTGGTCGCCGGCCAGCCCGTCGGGATAGCCGCCGCCGTCCCAGCGCTCGTGTTCGTGGCGGACGATCCGGGCGACGTTGCCGAGCCCGGGCAGCACACGGAGGATCCGCTCGCCGATCACCGGATGCTCCTTCATCAGCTTCCACTCGTCTGGGCTGAGCGGTCCGGGTTTGTGGAGGATCTCGTCGGGGATCGCCACCTTGCCGATGTCGTGCAGCAGCGCTGCGGATTTGACTCGCTCAACTTCGGTCGAGCTGCAGCCGAGGTTTCTGGCCACCGCCCCTGACATGTCGATCACCGCCTCGGAATGCTCGCCGGTGTAGCGGTCGCGCTCGAGCAGCGCCACCGCAAGCGCCTCGATCGCGTCCTGCTGGGGGGCGTTTGCGCCTTCTGGCTCGGAGGACCCCTGTTGCGCGACGGCGTGGACGGCGCGGCCACCGCCCATCGCCTGGGCCTGGCCGCAGGCCAGCCGCGCGCTCGACAGCAGACCCTCGGGGCTCATCCCGCGGAGCAGGCTGGCGATCCCCATCGATGCGCCGGCGGCGCGGATCGCGCCGTCCCCGGCCACCTCGAGCTCGACCAGGAGCCGCTCGAGCGCCGGTTGGGCGGTCTCGGCGTCGGTGTCCGGGAGCAGCAGACCGAACTCGGCCGGGCCGGTGCGGCCCACCAGGTCATGGGCGCGCACTGCCTTGGCCAGTCTCGAGGCGGCGCCGACCAGCAGCTCATCCCCGGCCTTGAAGCCGTGCTTGATCTCGAGCTCACCGAAGTCGTCGACGGTCACCACGGCGACCGCCAGCTGGCGCTGGTACCGGCGCGCCCGCTCGACCTCCTCGGCCAGGCGGCCACGAAACGCCCGCGCGCTGAGCAGGCCGGTGATCCCGTCGAGCCTGAGCGAGCGGACCCGGTCCGCCTCCAGCTCGGCCACACGCGCGCGCAGCGCGGTCAGCTCGAGCAGCAACTCCGCGTTCTGTCCCTTCCCGAACATGGCAGAGCGTCTATCGGCAGCTCTCGCCGATCCCTGGATGGGCAGTTTGTCGAGCAGATCGTCCAGCCCGGGAGGCGTCCGGGCGCGCACGGAGAATGTTCGGGTGATGATCGTCCTCGGAATCGACCCGGGCACCGCCAGCACGGGCTATGGCGTGATCTACGGCGCCGGTTCCAAGTTACGCGCGCTGGAGGACGGCGTAATCCAGACGCGCGCCGGAATCCCGCTGGAGCGGCGCCTGGCCGACATCCATGCGCGCGTGGTGGAGTTGATCGACCAGCACCGGCCGGACGCGGTGGCGATCGAGGAGCTGTACTTCGGGGCCAACGCACGGACGGCGTTCGCGGTGGGTCAGGCCCGCGGAGTCGTGCTGCTCGCGGCCGGCCAGCGCGGGATCCCATCGCGGTCCTATACGCCGCAGCAGGTCAAGGGCGCGGTCTGCGGGCACGGGCGGGCGGGCAAAGACCAGGTGGGCAGAATGGTGGCCCGGCTGCTGGGGCTGGCGGAGGTGCCGACCCCGGATCACGCGACCGACGCGCTGGCCGTGGCGATCTGCGACCTCAACCGCGCCCCGTTGGCCGCGGCGGTGGCCCGGCTGTGATCGCGCTGATCTCCGGCACGGTCGCGGTCCGCCGCTCCGATCACGTCGTGGTCGACTGCGGGGGGGTTGGATATCGGCTGGCGGTCTCGACGGAGACGCTCCGGCGCGTCCCCGCGATCGGCAACGGGGTGCGCCTGCACGCGCACCTGGTCGTCCGCGACGACGCGCTCGCGCTCTACGGGTTCGCCACCGAGGAGGAGCGCGAACTGTTCCTGATGCTGCTCGGGGTGCAATCGGTGGGCCCGAAGGTCGCGCTTGCGGTGCTATCCGGCGGATCGCCGCGCGAGCTGCTCGGGGCGCTCGCCGCTGGCGACTCGGCCCGCTTCCAGGCGGTGCCCGGGATCGGCAAGCGGACCGCCGAGCGGATCATCGTCGAGCTGCGCGAGAAGGTCGGAGCCACGCTGCCAGAGAACGTGATTTCGATCACCCGCTCGGATGATCCCTTCGCGATCGCACGTGAGGGGCTGGTCGGCCTCGGGTACACCGTCCAGGAAGCCGACGAGATGCTCGACGGCGCCGCGGGCGAGCAGCCGGAAGAACTGATCGCCCACGCACTGAGGTCCGCCCGTGAGTGAGGCGGATGCACGCGTCCAGGCGCCGGAGGCGCTGCCCGAGGACGACCTCGAGCGCTCACTGCGTCCGCGGCGCTTGGTCGACTTCATCGGTCAAGAGGGACTGAAGGAGCAGCTGGCGGTGTCGATCTCCGCGGCGGCGAGCCGGGGAGAGGCGCTCGACCACGTGCTCTTCGCCGGGCCGCCGGGGCTGGGCAAGACGTCGCTGGCCCAGATCGTCGCCGCCGAGCTCGAGGTCCCTTTCGTCCAGACCGCGGGTCCCGCCCTCGAGCGCAAGGGCGACATCGCCGCCTACCTGACCGCGCTGGAGCCACGCTCGGTGTTCTTCGTCGACGAGATCCACCGCCTGCCCCGGGCGCTGGAGGAGACCTTCTATCCGGCGATGGAGGACGGGCATCTGCCGATCACGGTCGGCCAGGGCGCGGGAGCCCGCGTCTTCACGATCGACCTCCCGCCGTTCACGCTGATCGGCGCGACCACCCGGACCGGTCTGCTGACCACGCCGCTGCGAGATCGGTTCGGCATCCAGCACCGGCTCGAGCACTACGCCGTCGAGGACCTGGCGATGATCGTGCGGCGCTCGGCCCGGCTGTTGCAGGTGTCGATCGAGGACAGCGGCGCGGTGGCGATAGCCAGCCGCAGCCGCGGCACCCCGCGCGTGGCGAACCGTCTGCTCAAGCGGGTCCGCGACTACGCCGAGGTCCGCGACGACGGCATCATCACCGCCCCGGTGGCGGCAGCGGCGCTCGATCTGCTCGAGGTCGATCACGTCGGCCTCGACCGGCTCGACCGCGAGATCCTCACCACGATCTGCGAGAAGTTCTCCGGCGGCCCGGTCGGTCTCTCGACGCTGGCCGCTTCGGTGGGGGAGGAGCAGGACACGATCGAGGACGTGTACGAGCCGTACCTGCTCCAGCGCGGCCTGATCGAGCGCACCCCCCGCGGACGCGCGGCCACCCGGCGGGCCTATGAGCACCTCGGTCTGCGGGCGCCCGGTCCGCTTTCGCTTCTGTAAAGGTCGCTCCGTCTATCCTCAGGCGGGATGTCTGTCGAGCACTACTTCATCTGTCCCCATTGCGGTAATCGGTCGATGGGGACCGACCGCAATGCCGGCTTCCGTCGCGAGGCCCGCGGTTGTGACAAATGCGGCTTCGCCTACCTGTTCGAACTGCTCGATGACTATTACCCGGCGCCGAATGCCGCGTTCTTCGCATGCGACGCCGAGGGCCGGGTCGTCGATTGCGGACGCGGGTCCTTCGAGCTGACCGGGTTGAAGATCGAGCAGGCGATCGGCCGCCCGGTCCGCGACGTCCTCGGCCTGAAATTCGCCGACGGGACCGACCACGTCGGCACCGCGCTCGAGTGGGAGGTCCGGGTCCAGGGCAAGCCGGTGGAGGTCAACGCCGAGTACGACCTGCCCGCCCGTGCCGTCGCCGACATCTTTCCCGCCTACGACGACGACGAGGGCGGCATCCTCGTCGTGCTCACCCCGGTCAACCATCACTGATCCCGCTGCCGATCGCGACCGCCCGCCCCTTACCACTAGCATCATCACGTAGTCCATGACTGACCGCCAGCGCAACGGCTTCGTCCTGCTCCTTGTCGCCGGGCTGATTGCAGCCTCGTTCGTCGTTCTCGCGACGAAGAAGACCTTCCTCGGGCTCGACCTGAAGGGCGGCGTAGAGCTCGTCTATCAGGGCGAGCCCACACCGCAGACTCCGAAGGTGACGCCGGAGGCGCTGACTCGCGCCGTCGACATCATGCGCCAGCGCGTCGACCAGCTCGGCGTCTCCCAGCCGTCGATCCAGACGACTGGCGGCAACCAGATCACCGTCGGCCTCCCCGACGTCAAGGACACCGCACGGGCGGAGGCGCAGGTCGGCGCCACCGCGCGGCTGCTGTTCTACGACTGGGAGGCGAATGCCCTCACGCCGAACGGCAAGCCGGTGGCCAGCCTGCTCCTGGCCCAGGATCCCACCGCCTCGACGATCAGCCAGGGCGCGGGATCGGCGTCCCCGGGGTCTCCCGGGGTGGGCAGCATGTCCCTGTATCAGGCGGTCAAGCTCGCCTCCCAGCAGAAGAATCCGCCGGTCGGCACGTTCAATGCGCGCAAGGGCCCGGCCTACTACATGTTCGGGGCCCCGGGCAGCGCCGCCTGTCAGGCCGCGGGCCGCTTCTACGGATTCACGCCGGCCGCCGGCCAGCGCTGCCTGCTCGCGGGGCCCGACAGTTCGCTGCAGGATCTCACCTCCGGCCTCCCGCCCGGCGTCAGCGCCTCAGAGGGCCAGGTGCTGACCGTGCCGCAGGGAATCGTCGTGCTCCAGGCGGTCCCCTCGAGCTTCTCCCATCCACCCAAGATCACCGACCCCACCTCGCAGTTCTACGTGCTCCTGGACCGGGTGGCGCTCTTGGGCAGCGACATCACCAACCCGCAGCAGAGCACCGATTCCGCCGGCTCCCCGGACGTCTCGTTCGGGTTCACCTCCAAGGGCAACACCCAGTTCCAGAACGTCACCGGCACGATCGCCCGCCGGGGAGCGACCGACTCCGGCCTGGGTCAGAAGCTCGTTCAGCATTTCGCCGTCTCGCTGGACACCCAGCTGGTCACCGTGCCCTCGATCGACTTCAAGCTGTACCCGGACGGGATCGTGGGCGGCGGCGGCGCCGACATCACCGGCAGCTTCACGATCAACTCGGCCCAGGATCTGGCCACCGAGCTGCGGCTCGGGGCGCTGCCGATCCAGCTGAAGCCGATCTCCTCGAAGCAGGTCTCGGCCACGCTCGGTAAGCAGGCGCTGCACCAGGGGCTGATCGCCGGACTGGCCGGGCTGCTGGTCGTGGTCGTGTTCCTGCTCGCCTACTACCGCATCCTCGGGGTGATCGCCACCGCCGGCCTGGCCGTCTACGCGATCTACCTGTTCGCCCTGATCAAGTTGATCCCGATCACGATGACGCTGGCCGGGATCGCCGGTCTGATCCTGACCATCGGAGTCGCAGCCGACGCAAACATCGTGATCTTCGAGCGAGTCAAGGAGGAGATCCGGGCGGGGCGCTCGATCCGGCAGGGCATCACGATCGG
Source organism: uncultured Solirubrobacterales bacterium (assembly GCA_963744755.1). Lineage (GTDB taxonomy): Bacteria > Actinomycetota > Thermoleophilia > Solirubrobacterales > Solirubrobacteraceae > Palsa-465. The sequence goes on from CAVUUS010000002.1 coordinate 337,504, forward strand.
CTACCGCAAGGGCCTGACCGCGATCATCGACGCCAACGTGGTCACGATCATGACCGCGTTCATCCTGTTCGTGCTCGCGACCTCCGACGTCAAGGGCTTCGCCTTCACCCTCGGTATCGGCACGATCGTCTCGCTGTTCACCGCGGTGTTGGCCACGCAGGCGATCCTGATGACGATGGGCAACTCGCGGGCGATCGCCCGGCCCTCGGCGCTCGGCGCCGGCGGCAAGAAGCACGTCTGGCACTACGACTTCATGGGCGCCTCGAAGTACTTCTTCTCGATGTCCGGCGTGATCCTGCTGATCGGGGCGCTGGCCATCGGCGGCCGTGGCCTGAACCTCGGTATCGACTTCACCTCCGGCACCCGGATCTCGGTCGGTCTCGTGCGCGATGCCACCGCGCCGCAGGTCAGCGCCGTGGTCAGCTCCGCCGGGGCGGTCAACCCGACCGTGCAAAAGGTGACCGGCGACAAGACCCTCGGCGGTGTGGGCTTCCAGATCTCCGCCAAGCAACTGCCGGTGGCGAAGGTGACGGCCGTCAAGTCCGCGCTCATCTCCAAGTTCGGGGTCCGCAACAACGGCAACGACTTCAACAGCACCTCGGTCGGACCGACCTTCGGCAACACGGTCGCCAACAGCGCGATCGTGGCGATCATCGCGTCGCTGATCGTGATCTCCCTGTATGTGGCAATCCGGTTCGAGTGGAAGTTCGCCGTCCCGGTGCTGATCGCGCTGATGCACGACCTGCTGATCACCAGCGGCGTGTACGCGCTGACGGGCCGGGAGGTGACTGTCGACACCGTCGCGGCGCTGCTCACCATCTTGGGCTACTCGCTCTACGACACGATCATCGTCTTCGACCGCGTGCGCGAGAACGTGCCGCGGATGCCACGCGCGGCCTTCTCGCAGATCGTCAACCGGTCGATGTCCGAGGTGCTGACGCGGTCGATCGCCACCACCTCGTGCACGCTGCTGCCGGTCATCGCGTTGCTGCTGTTCGGCGGCTCGACGCTCAAGGACTTCGCGTTCGCGCTGCTGATCGGGGTGGCCTCCGGCGCGTACTCGTCGATCTTCATCGCCTCGCCGGTGCTCACGCACTGGAAGGAGCGCGAGCCCGGCTATCGCCACCGCCGCCAGCGGATCGAGCAGGAGTTCGGTCTGGTTCCGGCCTACGCGACCGGCGCCACCACCGACGTCGAGCCGACCACCAAGCGTTCGGCCCGGCCCGGCCGGCTGACCACTCCGGAGGGGGATAACGTCTCGGCGGCCGAGTTCGAGGCGATGAAGCGGGACCTCGCGCTCGAGGAGCTCGGCGAGGAGCGACACACCTCGGCGCTGACCAAGCGCCTGGCCCACACCACCGAGGAGGAGGAGCGCCGGACTCGATCCAAGCCGAAGCAGAAGCCGAAGGCGAAGGCCCCGACGGCCCGCAAACCGCCGCCGGCGGCCCGCCAGCCGTCCCCGGCCGCCCGCCAGCCGTCCCCGGCGACCCGCAAGCCGCCCGCCGTCCCCGCGCCGGAGGAGACCGAGGGGGCCGAGGAGATCTTGGACGTCGACGTGAACGGGGCCGAGCACGTGTCGGCTCCCGACATCGCCGAGAACGAGGGAATGTCGCCGGTTCAGAAGCCGAGCGGCGCGCCGAAATCGAAGCCTCGCAACCGCCGGCACGGGAGACGTCGCTGATGGGACTGCTCGCATGGGTGATGATGGGGCTCGCGCTGTGGCACTTCACGATCTGGCTTCCCGACCGCTACTGGGGCGGGATCGTGGGCGCGTTCGTCGGCGCGCTGGTCGGCGCCGCCTTGATCGGCTTCGTCCTCGCCGGCTTCCACGTGCCGGGTCGCCATGACACGCATCTCCTGACCGCGCTCGAGGGCGTCCCGGGCGCGCTGATCGGGATGGCGCTCGTCTATCTCGAGGGCGCGCGCCGCGAGCGCGCGGGCGAAGCCGGCAGCATCGGCCTGAGCTGACCCGATTCCGCCGGGGCGAGACTTACGCTCCGGGGGTGTCCCAATCCGCCGCTCCAGCCCTCGTCACCACGCCGCCGATCCCGGCGGTGGAGCTTCGGTCGATCCCGGGTGGCGCCGCCCGAGAATCCCCCGCGGCGACACGGCGAATCGAGTTGCCCGGCTACGACCTCGAGGCGGCCCTGGCCCTGGAGCGGGAACTGGGGATCAGCCACGTGCTGGGCCAGGTGCTCGTGCGCCGTGGCTTCCGCGAGCCCGATGCCGCGCGGGCCTTCCTGCAACCCCGCGACGCGCACGAACCGCTGGCGTTCGCGGGCATCGAGCGTGCGATCGAGGCGATTCGGCGGCACATCGCCGCGGGGACGAGGATCACGGTGCACGGCGACTACGACGTCGACGGCATCTGCGCCACAGCGATCCTGATCCGCGCGCTCCGCTCGCTCGGCGCCAACACCGGCTGGTTCCTGCCCAACCGAGTCAGGGACGGCTACGGGTTGGCGCCGGCCACGATCGCCCGCCTGGCGGAGCGCGGCACCGCGCTGCTGATCACCGTCGACTGCGGGATCACCGCGGTCGACGAAGTGGCGGGCGCGACGGCGGCCGGGGTCGAGGTCATCGTGACCGACCACCACTCCCCCCGCGCGGACGGAGCGCTGCCGGACTGCGCGATCGTGCATCCGTCGGTATGCGGCTATCCCTGCCCGGACCTGTGCGGCTCGGGCGTGGCGTTCAAGCTCGCGCAAGCGCTTGGCGCCCCGACCGCGGAGCACGACCTCGAGCTGGTCGCGCTCGCCACCGTCGCCGACCTGGTCCCGCTCCAGGGGGAGAATCGCCGGCTCGTCCGCGAAGGGATCGCCGAATTGGCCAGCACCGCGAAGCCCGGTCTGCGCGCCCTGCTCGAGGTTTCGGGCGCCGACCCGAGCGCATTGGACACGCAGGCGATCGGTTTCCGGCTGGCGCCGAGGATCAACGCGGCAGGGCGGATCCGCAGCCCGGATGCCGGCCTCGAGTTGCTGCTCACCGAGTCCGAGGAGCGCGCTCGCGAGATCGCCGCCGAGCTCGACTCCCTCAATCACGAACGCCGCGCCGTCGAGGAGCGAATCGGCTGGGAGGCCGAAGCGCAGGTGGCCGAGCTCGGTGAGCGCTACGCGTACGTCCTGGCCGGCGAGGGCTGGCATCCGGGCGTGATCGGGATCGTCGCCTCCCGCGTGGTCGAGCGCCACCATCGCCCGACGATCCTGCTGGCGCTGGACGGCGGGCGACCGGCGCAGGGATCGGCTCGCAGCATCCCGGGCTTCGACCTCCTAACCGCGCTGCACGAGGCCTCCGGGGAGATGCTCCGCTACGGCGGCCACCGTGCCGCCGCGGGGATGACCATCACGCCGGAGCGGATCCCGGCACTAAGGGCGGCGATCGAGGCGCACGCGCAGCGGGTGCTCACCCCGGAGATGCTGACACCGCTCGAGCGGGTCGACGCGATCGCCTCGGGCGGCGAGCTCGGGCTCGCCGTCGCGGAGGAACTGCTCCAGCTCGAGCCGTGCGGGATGGGAAATCCACGCACCCGCCTGTTGGTTCCGGGCGCGCGCTTCAGCGACGTGCGCCCGATGGGTGACGGACGCCATGCCAGGTTCTCCGTCAGCTCTGGGGGTGCGCGCGCCCGCGCCGTGGCCTTCGCCTGCGAAGGACGCCCGGCCGCCGGCGCCGAGGGGCCGCTCGACGCCACCTTTCGGCTGGAACGCAACATCTGGAAGGGGACGGTCGAGCCGCGGCTCGTGCTCTCCCACGCGACGCCTTGCTCACCGCGGCCGATCGAGGTGCTTGGCGAGCCACCTGACTTCCTCCTCGCCGCGCTCCAGGAGTTCGACACCGACCCCGAAGCGTCGACCAGCCCCGCGCCGGTAGTGGGCCGCACCGTGTTGGATCGGCGGGGCGAGAGCCCACTGGCCGTGCTCGCCGATGCGTGCTCCGCCGGGCCCACGATGGCCGTCTGCGCGGATGTTCCACGTCGCCTGCCCGGTCTTGCCACCCGCGCCGGGGGATTTGCCCTGATCTCGGCCCACGCGCTCGAATGTGAGCCGAACTTGGCGCACCGCTTCAGCCAGCTGGTGGTGCTCGATCCACCCACCAGCGACGCCGCTCTCGTCGCGGTTCGGATTGGATTCGGATTCACCCATTGGGCTTGGGGGGACGCTGAGCTACGCTTTGCTGAGCAGATGCACGAGCTGGAGTACGGATTGCGGACTTCGCTTGTCTCCCTCTACCGGGCCCTGAGGCTCCGGCGGCGGGCGGTCGGCGGGGAGCTCGAGCGATTGCTTCGCGGCGATGGTCCGCATGGTCGGCCGGCACGTCTGGCGGGCAGGTTGATCAAAGTCCTCGCGGAGCTGGAGCTCGTCAGCCTCGACCGGGCACTGCCGGCCCTCGCCATCGCGGGCCTCGAGCCGACCACGCTCGAGCGCTCGCCGGCATACCGGGCCTACGGACAGCGATACGAGGACGGACGACGATTTCTGAGCAGCGCAAACGGACGGCCAAGCGCGTAGACGGCGGCAATGGCTCGCCGCCCGCGCCGGCGCGCGTCGCCGTGCCGACGACCGGCGGGAAGGACGGCGTCCAGGCGCCGAGCTCCGCGGCGTCGCCCTCGGGTGACAACGGCTCGCCCGCAGGCGTCGCGCCTGGCAACGGCTCGCCCGTGGGCGGCGGCTCGTCCGCGAACCGCTCGCCGGCGAGCGTTTCGTCCGCGGGCAGTTCGTCCGCAGGCGGATCGGCGGGCGCTGCGTCCGCGGGCAGCGGCGTGAGCGGCCCGACGACGATCGACACCTCGCGACCGCCGGTCGACCGCCTTCGCCACCCGGACGGCTACGCCGCGATCGACCGCCCGGAGCTCACGCCCAAGGAGCGCCGCCTGCTCGGCGACCTGTTCGCGATCGTCGAGGAGCACGCCGACCAGGCCGCCGCGGTGATCGACCGCGACCGAGTGGAGGACGCGTTCGTCTACGCGTGCGAGCATCACGCCGATCAGCTGCGCCGTTCCGGCGAGCAGTTCATCATCCATCCCGTCGGCGTGGCGAAGATCTGCGCCGGCATGCGGCTCGACACCGAGACGCTGTGCGCCGCGCTGCTCCACGACACCGTCGAGGACACCAGCGCCTCGCTCGAGGAGGTCTCGGCCGCGTTCGGCGAGGAGATCGCCGGCCTCGTCGATGGCGTGACCAAGCTCACCGGGCTGACCTTCCAATCCCGCGACGAGGCGCAGGCCGAGAACTACCGCAAGATGATGGTGGCGATGGCCTCGGACATCCGGGTGATCCTGATCAAGCTGGCCGATCGCCTCCACAACATGCGCACGATCGGCGCGATGCCGAAGCAGAAGCAGATGGACAAGGCACGTGAGACGCTGGACATCTTCGCGCCGATCGCCCACCGTCTCGGAATCCACGCGATCAAGTGGGAGCTCGAGGACCTTGCCTTCCAGACCCTGCATCCGCGGAAGTACAACGAGATCAAGGGGCTGGTCGCCCAGCAACGCGACGAGCGCGAGCGCTACGTCAATCAGGCCGGCGCCTATCTGAGCAAGGAGCTCGACGTGCTCGGGATCGAGGCCGAGATCTCCGGTCGCGCCAAGCACTTCTACTCGATCTACTCAAAGATGACCAAGAAGGGCCGCGAGTTCAACGAGATCTACGACCTGACCGCGATGCGGGTGATCGTCGACGGGGTCAAGGACTGCTACGGCGCGGTAGGCGTGATCCATTCGCTCTGGAAGCCGCTGCCCGGGCGCTTCAAGGACTTCATCGCGATGCCGAAGTTCAATCTTTACCAGTCGCTGCACACGACGGTGATCGGTCCCGAGGGACGGCCGCTGGAGATCCAGATCCGCACCCGCGAGATGCACGACCTGGCCGAGTTCGGGATTGCCGCGCACTGGATGTACAAGGAGATCCGTCCCGGGAAGGTCCCCGCCGACCCCTCCGCTCTGCGCGATTCCGACGGCAAGCTGAAGTGGCTGCGCTCGCTGCTGGACTGGCAGAAGGACATGTCGGACCCGCGCGAATTCATGGAGACGCTCAAGGTCGATCTGTTCGAGGACGAGGTGTTCGTGTTCACGCCGAAGGGCGAGGTCAAGTCGCTCGCCGCCGGCGCCACCCCGCTCGACTTCGCCTATGAGATCCACACCGACGTCGGCCACCGCTGCGTCGGCGCCAAGGTCAACGGCAAGATCGTGCCGCTCTCCTATGTGTTGCGCTCCGGCGACATCGTCGAGGTCCTCACCTCCAAGCGCGAGCGCGGGCCCTCGCGCGACTGGCTCGCGCTGGTCAAGACGACCCGCGCCCGCAACAAGATCAAGGCCTGGTTCAAGGCCGAGTCCCGCAAGGACAGCGAGCACTCCGGTCGCGAGATCCTCCAGGAGCACCTCAAGAAGCAGGGGCTGCCCGCACAGAAGATGGTCTCCTCGCCCCTGCTGGCCGACGTCATCCGGGAGATGGGCTTCCGCAAGGCGGAGGATTTCTACATCGCCCTCGGCGGGGCCAAGATCTCGCCGAAGGTCGTGGTCAACAAGGTGATGCAGCTGCTCAAGCAGGGCGAGGCGGCCGATTCCGAGCCCACCGCTGCCGATGACCTCCTGCAGACCCGGCGCCGCCGCTCGCGCCCCACCGCATCCTCCGCCCGCTACGGGATCGCCGTCGACGGGATCGACGAGGTGATGCTGCGGATGGCCAAGTGCTGCCGTCCCGTCCCCGGCGATCCGATCGTCGGCTACATCTCCCTCGGCCGCGGGATCACCATTCACCGCGAGGACTGTCCCAACGTCGCCGTGCTCAAGAAGGACCCGGACCGCTTCACCGCCGTCTCGTGGGAAGGCGATGCGGAGACCTCGTTCCGCGTCGAGATCGAGATCCACGGCTGGGATCGCCACCGGTTGCTCGAGGACATGTCGCGCACCTTCGCCGAGGCCGGGATCAACATCCTCGAGGCCCGTTGCACCGTCAATCACCCGATGATCCGCAACCAGTTCGTGGTCGAGGTCGGCGACACCCGCACTCTCGACCAGGCGATCAGCCGCCTGCGCCACATCGACGCCGTCTTCGACGCGTATCGCGTCACCCCGGGCGCCGGGTAATCGCCCCGGGGGGCGATTACCTTGAGAGTTTGCGCGGAGGCTTAGTCGCTCTCGGGCGTGGGTCGCGCGCAAACTCTCGGCCCCGGGTGGCCCCTCCGGGTGATCATCGTTCCGAGCCGCCTCGCTGCGGCGGGGTCACCTGGACCTTGCGGGCCCGGGTCACGGGGGTCTTGGTGATCATGATCCCCTGGCCGGTGCGTAGGCGCCCCACCTCGTTCGGGTGGATCAGGAACTGCTCGACCTGACGGCGGGTGCCCCGGCTGCGGTCGTGACCACCGAACGGCCCGGGGCCAATCCGGTACGTCGGCTCCCAGACCTTCTCCGTGCCCACCATCTCCGCGACCATCTTGGCCGAACCGGGCACGTCCTGGCGGTGAGCGATCTTGAACGCGGTGTTGCCCAGGACCTGATCGCGCAGGCCACGGGCGGCGCGGTCGAGGTCGGCGAGCTCCTGGGTGGCCAGGATCACGCTGACGCCCGACTCGCGCCCACGGGCGAGCAGGCTGATCACGTTGTCGGCTCCGAGCGCCGAGAACTCGTCGATGCCGATCACGGCCGGCGTCCGGCCGGGCTCGCTCAACCGGTGACCGACGGCGGCGACCATGTCCTGAATGGCCACCGTCCCGAGTTGCGAGGACAGGCTGCCGTATCGGCTCGAATTGAGGCTGAACAGGACCACCTCGTCTCCCTCGAGCGCCGAGCGCAGGTCGATCGTGTCGTTGTCGGCGGGCATCAGGTACGGGCCCACGTGAGACTCGCTGATGATCGCCAGGCGGGTTCCCAGCCCCCGGATCGCGCTGAGCTGATCGCGCGTCAGCGTCTCGAGGTAGTCGTTGGTCGCGTCGGCCAGTTCGCCCGGCGCCCGGCGGGCCAGTGCCCCCAGCCGCGCCGGCTCCATCAGGCGCACCACCTCCGCCAGCGTGGGCGAGCGCTCCGGGTGCGCGGCCGTCGTCACCTTCAGCGCCGTCTGCAGGTACCGCTCGGCGGCGCGTTGATAATGCGGCTCGCTGAAGCGTTCGGTGGCGATCAGCTTGTCCTTGAGCTCGGTGGCATTGCCGTGCTGGAGCGGATTCCAGTGCTCGGGGCCGTCGGGCGACCAGACCCGCAGCCGCCGCCCGGACTCGGCCGCCGCGACGGCCAGCTCCCGGGCGAACGACGGCGATCCCTTGAGGTCGATCGCGATCACCGGCAGGCCCCGCCGCACATTGGCCGTGAGGATCGAGAGCAGCGTCGTCGACTTCCCGGCCCCGCTGGCCCCCAGGATCAGCCCGTGGGCGGACATCTGCCGGTCGCTGAGCGTCACCGGCGCGCCGTCCGCATCCGACCCGAGCACGATCGCCCCGGGACGTTCGCGCGCCGCGGCATGGGCCCGCCGCTTCGACAGCCCGCGAGCCGCGCCCAATCCGACCCTCACGACGACCGCGGCGGCAAGCGCCCCCAGCCGGATGTGGGGAGGCAGGATCATCACCGCGAACAACAAGGCGATCAGCGCGTAGCGCGAAGCCATCGAGCGTGGGGGGCGTTCCTGGTTCAGAGCGAGACCCCGCCGCGCTTGTGGTCGCCGCTGCGCGTATGGGAGCTCCGATCGGCGCCGGCGCTCCGGTCGCGCCGGCGGCCGCCGGTGCTCCGGTCACTGCTGCGCTCGACGGCCCGCGAGCCCGCCGGAAATCCGGTGGGCTCGGTGAACCGCACCCGCTGGACGTGAACAAGATCCTCGAGCCCGAACTTCCGGACGGACGTCCGCACGTTGCGGAGGATCCGCTCGTCGTCGACCAGGTAGAGGACCGCGTCGACCCGCCGTTCCCCTGCATAGGCACCGATCACCTTGTCGAGGCCTCTGCGGCCCTTGTCGGACAGCTCGAGTTCGACCGCGACCCGGTGGCCGCGCGCGGTCCTCAGCAGCAGATCGGGATAGTGCAGACGCTCGCCGCCGCGTGCGCCCGCCCCGGGGATCCGCACGCCCAGACGCTCGATCGGTCCCGCCGGGACCTCGCGGGTGCGTGCACGGGCATCGTGCGAGCGCAGCTGCCGCTCGGAGGTCAGCTCGCTGAGCGGCCCGAACGCACCACTGCGCGCGGCCAACCACACCCAGGCCAGGCCGATGTCGTGCCGGTAGGCGGTCAGGTCCGCCCGTGGGGGCCGGAGCTCGCTGCCGATCGCGGCCAGACCCTGGCGCGTGATCTGGTAGTGCTCAGGTTGGCGGCTGTAGGGCCGAGCCGAGGTCAGATAGTCCGCCTGCTCGAGCCGCTTCAGCCGCGCCGTGGCGGTCCTGGCGCTGACCTCGAGCAGCCGCGCCGCGTGGCTCGGGCGCGCGAATCGGTGCTCGGCCAGGAACTCGAGCAGCAGGGCGTCGCGCTCGGTGAGCTGCACGCGCCGAGGCGGCGGCGGAGTCGGTGTTGCCACGTCGTCCAGAGCCGCGAAGCGACAGTTTTCTCCCCCAAATAACCGGTCAGGCCCGAGCCTGGTCGAGAAAGCGAACCCCACGTTCGCTTTCTCGGCCAGGCTCGAATTTGGCTCGGGACCCGCCCCGCGCTCGCCGACGCCCCGCCACCGCGCCGGCGCCCCGCGGGGCCGCCGCGACGCCCGCACCGCCTCGCGCCCAAGCGGCGCCGTGGGAAGGCGGCCACCGCGCAGCCGCGGCCGAGGCGACTCAGTGGCCGGGGTGGGGCAGCGAACTCGTGTTGACGACCTCGAAGTCGCGCCCGCTGAGCTGGTCGAGCAGATGCAGGGCCCCGTTGTTCCAGTGCCGATCCGGAGCGCCGGAGATGTACCAGGGAGAGCCGTTGTCGGCCAGGATCAGCCCGTAGCGCGCCAGCGCCTGCGCCACGATCCGCGCCTGACGGGGGAGACCGGAGATCTTCACCGACGCCTTCAGCCGCACGCGCAACCCCATCGGGGGGAGGTTTGCGCCGCCACAGGTGGAGGCGAAGTGCCGGGCGGGATAGACGTAGGCCTTGGCCGTGCAGGGTGCGGTGAACCGCAGCGCGTGGTCGATCGACCCGCGCCGCACCTCGTCGTAGCGCGCCAACCCGGGCAGGATCGGCAACCCGGCGGCATCGGCCGAAGTCCAGCCGGCCGGACGCAGGTGATTGGAGCGCAGGTTGAATATCGCCCCGGACCCGGCGTGCCAGCAGGATGACTTCTGCGCCGCCCCGGGATTCTGAGCGCGAGCGTGCGAGCGATGCCGAGCGGGCGGCGGGCACGAGCGACCTGCCGCCGGTGGATAGGCCGCGTAGAGCTCGTAGTCGGTGCACGTATCCCGATTCACCACGATCACATGGCGGTCACCGGTGGAATGCGGACCGCCCTCGATCGAGACCCGGCGGGGAAGTGGGTACGGTCCCTTGTCCGATTCGCCGGCGTAGTCGAAGCCGACGCGCACCCGGTGGGTGTGCTTGCTCACCACGGCGTAGGGAATTCCGATCGGGGCGCCGTTGTAAAGGCCCGAGCCGAAGTCGGGGTGCACCGGAGCGCCGAGCCCGATGCTGGCGATCAGCGGCGCCGAGTTGGTGGCCACCGGCAGCCGATCGACCCGCTGATTCCACGCGCTGTCGGCCGGGAAGATTTCACATTTAGGAGCCCCCGGGAGTGGGCGGGCGCTGACCAGAGCCGGGATCAGCGCCAATCCGCCGCAGACGAGGAGCATCGTCAGTCGTCGCACCGGTCTAGCTCAGTTCAGGCGATGACGGTGATCCCGTTTGGAATCACGGTGACCGACGCCTCGGTGGCCTCGCCGATGTAATCCCCGTCGACCTGCAGCGGCAGCGGCCGATCGTCCAGTGAGCGGACCGTCACCTCGGTCAATCCGGAGTACGGGTGGACCCGGCGATGGCGCGCGACCCGGGCGTGCTTGGACAGCGCCCGCCAGGTGATGGTCGGCATGTCGAGGGGGTTCGCCCGCGTCAGCACGACGCCGCCGAGGTCGCCGCTGTCGAGCGTGACGTCCTCGCCCATGTGCACCGGGCGGTCGCCGAAGTAGGTGTAGGGCATGGCGTTCTGGAAGATCGCGGTGACGCCCTGCACCGGCTCGCCGCCCAGTTCCGTTTCGAAGCGGGGCGCCCGGAACAGGTAGCGGCGGTTGAAGGTGTTGGTCGCCACCCAGGCGTAATACCACTCCCCGAGCCGGGCCTTCAGGCGCGGATGAGCGTCCACCCGCTCCACGACGCTGGCGTCGAGCCCGACGCCGGCGGAGAACACGAAGTAGCGGGAGTTGATCCGCCCCAGGTCGACCTTGCGCGGATGCCAGTCGTCGGCCAACGAGAGCAGATGCTCGGTCGCGTCGACGACGTCGGTCGGGATCCCCAGGATCCGGCAGTAGACGTTTGTGCGCCCCCCGGGCAGGCAGCTGAGGGGTGTGTCGGACCCGGCGAGCCCGTTGGCGGCTTCGTTGACCGTGCCGTCGCCTCCGAACGCGACGACGATGTCGTAACCCTCGGCGGCCGCCTCGCGACACAGCTCGGTGGCGTGGTCGCGTCGCTCGGTATCGATCGCGTCGACCTGATAACTCCCGCGCAGGGCATAGACCACCAGGTTCTTGAGTCGGTCGGAGACCGTCGTCGCGTACGGGTTGACGATGATCAGCAGGCGCTTGCTCGGTGTGCCCTTGCCCACGCCGAGCCGCGCCTCGAGGCGCTCGGCGGGATCGGTCGAGGTGGCGGCCATGCCGGTGTCCTCAACACCGACGGGGTCGAGTCGTTACGCGCGGGCTTCGGATGGCCTTCCACGGTCCGGGACCGCTGGCGGTCGCCCGACGCTCTGTCTATACTCCCCCCCACATAGCAGTGCGCATCCAGAGGGGTGGAGGGATATGGCCCTACGAAACCCCGGCAACCTCCCGCAAGGGAAAGGTGCCAATTCCATCAGGCTCCAACAACTAGCCTGGGAGATGTGGGTAGGGCGGCTTCGACCTCCGACCACAAACCCCGGCGGAGGATTTAAAAGATGCCGCCAGAGTCCCTTCGTTGCAAAGAATGCAAGACCCCGTATCCGCTCGACGCGCGGTACGTCTGCGAACAGTGCTTCGGCCCGCTCGAGGTCGCCTACGCGTCGCGTGCCGACGCCGATCCTGACGCCCTGAAGCGACGGATCCAGGCCGGACCGCACTCGATCTGGCGTTACGCGGACTTCCTCCCGGTCGCGCCACCGCGCAACGGCCTGCCCGTCGGCTGGACGCCGCTGCTGAGGGCCGAGCGCCTGGCCGAGAGCCTGGGGCTCGGCGAGGTCTGGATCAAGAACGATGCCGCCAACCCGACGCACTCGTTCAAGGACCGCGTCGTCTCGGTGGCGCTGACGCGGGCCCGCGAACTCGGTTTCCAGACCATCGCCTGCGCCTCCACGGGCAACCTGGCCAACTCCGTGGCCGCGCACTCGGCGGCGGTCGGGCTGGAGTCCTACGTGTTCATCCCGTCCGACCTCGAGGAGCAGAAGATCCTCGCCACCGGGGTCTATGGAACGAACCTGGTCGCAGTCCGGGGCAACTACGACGACGTCAACCGCCTCTGCACCGAGCTCTCCGGCGAACACGAGTGGGCGTTCGTGAACATCAATATGCGCCCCTACTATGCCGAGGGCTCCAAGACGCTGGCCTTCGAGACCGCCGAACAGCTCGGGTTCGAGATGCCGGACCGCGTGATCTGCCCGATCGCCTCAGGTTCGCTGTTCACGAAGGTCGCGCGCGGGTTCGAGGAGTGGCTCGAGGTCGGGCTGCTGACCGGCGAGCTGCCGACGTTCAACGGCGCCCAGGCAACCGGATGCTCGCCGGTGGCCGCCGCATTCGAGGCCGGACACGACTTCTGCCGGCCGGTGAAGCCGAACACGATCGCCAAGTCGCTCGCGATCGGGAACCCGGCTGACGGCCCGTACGCGCTGGATCTGGCCCGGCGCACCGGCGGGTCGGTCGATTCGGTGACCGACGCGGAGATCCGCGAAGGGATCCGCCTGCTCGCCCAAACCACGGGGATCTTCACCGAGACCGCCGGCGGGGTCACGGTAGCCACGCTGGCCAAGCTTGCTGCCCGCGGCGACATCGATCGGTCCGAGCGCGTGGTCGTCTACATCACCGGCGAGGGCCTGAAGACGCTCGACTGCGCCCGCGGCACCTTCGAGACGTGGGAGATCGACGCGTCGCTCGACTCGTTCGAAGAGGCCAGAGAACGTCTCGTCGTCGCGGCTTGAGAAGATGCAGCCGATGGCCGTTAAAGTCAAGATCCCCACGCAGCTCCGCGAGGCGACCGACGGCGAATCGATCGCCAGCGTCGACGGGTCGACCGTCGGCGAGGTGCTCGACTCGCTCTACGCCCGCTACGGCGAGCTGCGCAGCCGTATCGCCGAGGATGGCGGGCTGCGCCGGTTCGTCAACGTGTACGTCGCCGGAGAGGACATTCGCTTCCTCGACGGGCTTGATACCCCGGTGCGAGACGGCGACGAGGTAACCATCCTCCCGGCAGTGGCAGGCGGGTGAGATCGCCGGGCGATTACCCGCTGGGGTAGTCGCCCTGGGGCCGATTACCCCGCCGCCGTCGCCGGGGTTATGGTCGGACGCGCATGGCGAGCTTCGGCCAGCTGACGGTGATCGTTCTCGCGGGGCTGTGCGGACCGCTGCTCTCGTCCTCGCGCCGCGTGATGGTGCCCGTCGTCGTCGGCGAGCTGCTCGCCGGGATCGCCCTCGGCACCACCGGCACGGGGACGATCAAGGCGGGCGACCCGACGATCTCGTTCCTCGGAAACATCGGCTTCGCGGTGCTGATGATGGTCGCGGGCATGCACGTTCCGTTGCGCAATCGCGCGCTGCTGGGCTCGCTCCGCCGCGGGCTGCTGGCGGTCATGGTGAGCGCCGGGCTCGCCGTCGCCGGCGGGCTGGCGATTGCCCACGGCCTCGGAGTTGGGCATCCGGCGATCTGGGCGATCCTGCTGGCCACCGGCTCGGCCGCGATCGTGCTCCCCGCGCTCGAGGAGGCAGGCATCGTCGGTGACCGCGCGTTGCTTGCGATCGCCTGGGTGACGGTCGCCGACGTGGCGACGATCGTGCCGGTTCCGCTGGTTCTCAACCCTTCCAAAGCTGTCCGGGCCGGGCTCGGCGCCGTCGCGGTGATCCTCGGCGGTGGCGTCGTGTTGCTCGGTAGCCGGCTCCTGCAGAGGTACCGGCGCGTCCGGACGATGAGGGCCCAGTCGGCCGAGAAGGTCTGGGCGCTGGATCTCCGGATGGCGCTGGCCGCACTGTTCGCGCTGTGCGCGCTGGCGGAATGGGTCGGGACAAACATCATGATCGCCGGCTTCACCGCCGGCCTGGTGGTGGCGGTCGAAGGCGGGCCCAAGCGCCTGTCGGACCAGGTAACCGGCGTCGCGGCCGGATTCCTGGTGCCCGTGTTCTTCGTGGTCCTAGGCGCCAGCCTCAATGTCCGCGCGCTTGTGCGGACTCCGAAGGAACTCGAGCTGGCCGCTGCCCTGATCGTCGGCATGTCATTGGTTCACGTCCTGGCCGCGCGAGTGATCAGGGCGCCCATCTGGACCGCGATTGTCGTGACCGCCCAGCTCGGCGTGCCCGCCGCGGTGGTCAAACTCGGCCTGGCCGAACACGTCCTGGCGCCGGGTCAGGGCGCCGCGATCATTCTCGCGGCGCTGGTCAGCCTCGCCATCTGTGCCGCCGGAACCGAGCTGGCCAAGCGCTCACCCACGCCTGGCCTTGCGGATGCCGGCGGAGTCCGAAACGGTCCGGAGATGCTGGAAGGGACGCCCGTCACGTAGCTCGCGGACGACCGCCTCGATCAGCCCGTCGGCGTGGAGAACCCGCCCGTCGGTGACCGCTGCGACCACGGCGCGCTTGCTCTGGATCAGGCGTGCCATCGTTTCGTCGATCGTCTCCGCCGCGAGCAGGTACCACGCGGTGACGGCGTCGCGCTGCCCGATCCGGTGACAGCGGTCCTCGGCCTGATCGTGCATCGCCGGGGTCCACTCGAGCTCGAGAAAAGCGACGTTCGAGGCCCGGGTGAGCGTGATGCCCTGGGCGGCCACGCGGGTCGCTCCGACGATCAGCGTCGGACCAGCGGGATCCTGAAACGCCGCGATCGCGGCCTCCCGTCGGTCCAGCGAGTCGGACCCGAGCAGGTGTAGGGCGGAGGGGAACCGGGTCAGCACGGCCTGTTGGACCTCTACATGGCGGGCGAACACGACGAGCGCCTCGCCGGAGGCGAGGAAGTCGTCGATCCAGGCCAGGGCCGCAGCCAGCTTGCCCCGCGCGGCGAGGCGCTGGAGCGTCCCGAGCTGGGCGAGGCGCTCGGCCCGCAGCGTCGCGGCGATCCGCGCGTTCAGCTCGGAGAGGTCGAGGGGCTGCGAGCGCAGCCACTCGATCACGTCCTTCTCGGCCAGCCGGTACTCCGCCTCGTTGGTGAGGCTCACCGGCACCACGACCTGCCGCTTGGCCGGCAGCTGCGGCAGCACCTCGGACTTCAGGCGGCGCACGAAGCAGCGGCGGCGCAGGTGCCAGTGCAGCCGCTCCTCGAGCAGCGGCCCGCGGAACTGCCGTGAGAAGCTCGCCCCTGAGCCGAAGTCCTCCAGTCGCCCGATCACCCGCAATTGCGAGATCAGCTCCTCGGCGTGATTGAGCACCGGGGTTCCGGTCAGCGCGAGGCGCAGGCCGTCGGGGGCCACCGCCGCCGCGAGTCGGCGGACGGCCTGGGTGCGCTTGGCGCTCGGGTTCTTGCAGTAGTGAGACTCGTCGACGACGACCGCGCGCGGACGCCGTCGAGCCAGCGCCTCGCGGTGGGCGGCGACGATCTCGTAGTTGAGGATCGTGATCTCCCCGTGGGGCGGCACGGCCGAGCGCCCTTCGACCACCGCGACCGACCGGTGGGGCAGCCAGCGCTGCGCCTCGCGCTGCCAGCCGAGCTTCATCGAGGCCGGGCAGACGACCAGCGCCGGATAGGCGTTGTCTGACTCGAGTGCCGCCAGCGCCTCGACCGTCTTGCCCAGGCCCTGCTCGTCGGCCAGAAATGCCCGACGGGCATCCAGGACATAGCGGACGCCCGCCCACTGAAAGGGGGCCAGCTCGCCGCCGAGGACCGCGGCGGTGGCCGCGATCGGCTCCGCTCGGTCCGCCCGCGAGCGGCGGATCGCCTCGCTGGCCGCTCGTCGCTCCCCACGCAGAACGTCGAGCGCCTCGAGCGCCGGGCCGGTGGCCTCGACGTCGTGGCGGACGATGAACTCGTCGAGCTGCTCGACCACCCACGGATCAAGTGGGAGCGTGCGGCCGCCCTGCGCGCCGGGCAGACCGCCGAACGCCGGGCCGACGTGGGGGTCCCAGACCACCTCCAGGCGGAGCTCCTCGCCGTCGACGCCGCGATGATGGACGAGCCGAGCGGGGGGAGGGATCTCGCCGAGCTCGACGATCGACAGGCAGCGCTCCGCGGCCACATCGAGGCGAGCCGAGGGCTGCTCGCGCAGCACGGCGGCGGCCGTCCCGCTCAGGGGTACGAGCAGCTTGCCGTCCCGCTCAACGGAATCGACGCGGAGCGCGTCCGGGACCGGCCCGGCCAGGGTGTCAAGCACCCACCACCCGCGTCCGTCGTGGCGCGTGGTCGTGACGTAGCCGATCCATCTACGCCGCACGCCCGAGAGCCAGGCGGCCACCTCATCGCTCGCGGTCAGCTCCGGGTAGCGCTCGAGTGCCTCAGCGACCTTGATCGCGGCCCAGTCCTCGGCCGGCGCTGACCACTCGCGCGTCTCCCAGTCAAAGCGCCGACGCGGGATCGTCCGCACGAGCTCGACCAGCTCGCGGTGGTAGGGAAACGCGAGCACAACCTCGTGCTCGCCGATGCGGTTGTGACGCAGCTCGACGTTCGGGCGATCCGGGACGAGCTCCACCGGTGTCGAGCCCATGCCCTGATACTGGCACAGCCCCGGGCGGCGCCGATACCGCGGCCGGCAAGCTGCCATGCTGGGAGTCGATGCTCGACAGCACGCCACTCCGCGAACGGGCCGGCGCCCCTCCGGAACCGCTGGCGGTAAGAGTCGGCTGCGAGTTCACCGTGCAGACGTTGGCTCCGCTCTCGGCCGTGCTGCAGGTGGCGCCACGCCCGCAGCCCGCGGTTCAGATCCAGCGCGAGCAGTGGACCACCGTCTATGACCATCACGGGTACCTCGACCTCTACGAGAACCGGTGCGAGCGCTTCGCGATCGACGCGGGGGCGTCGGTGATCGCCTACGAGGCCGAGCTGCTGTTGAGCGATCCGGCCGACGTGATCGCGCCCGAGGCGGGGGAGCTGCCGGTCGGCGCGCTGCCCGACGACGTGCTCAGCTTCGTCATGCCGAGCCGGTTCTGCCTGCCCGACGAGCTCGGCAGCGAGGCGTGGGACCGCTTCGGCCACTTGGCTCCAGGCTGGTCCCGGGTGCAGGCGGTCGTCGACTTCGTCCACGGTCACCTCGTCTGGGTGGCCGGCGCGTCCAATCCATGGACCACCGCCGTCGATGCGTTTCGGGCCCGGCAGGGTGTGTGCCGTGATTTCGCTCACCTGGCGATCACGCTGTGCCGAGCCCTGAACATCCCGTCGCGCTACGTGTTCGGCTACCTCCCGGCGATCGGGGTCGAGCTCGAGGAGCCGATGGACTTCGCCGCCTGGTTCGAGGTCTATCTCGACGGCGGCTGGCACACCTTCGATGCTCGTAACAACGCGCCGCGCACCGGACGGGTGGTGGTCGGCCGCGGCCGGGACGCCGTCGACGTCGCGCTGATCACCTCGTTTGGCGCCCTGACCCTGACCGGATTTCAGGTCACGGCCGAGCCCACGGCCCCGCCCAACTAGCAATACTCTCCTCATGCCCGATCGCAACGTGCTGGGCGCCGAGCTCGAGCCGTGCTCGCAGGATCCCCTGACCGGGTTCTACCGCGACGGGTGCTGTCGCACCGGCCCCGAGGATCTCGGCAGTCACACGATCTGCGCAGTGGTCACGGCTGAGTTCCTCGAGCATCAACGCAGCATCGGCAATGACCTGATCACGCCGATGCCGGCGTACCGGTTTCCCGGCCTGGTGCCCGGCGACCGCTGGTGCGTTACCGCGGTCAACTGGCTCCGCGCCCACGAGGACGGCGCCGCGGCCTACGTGATGCTCGCCTCCACCCATGCACGCGCCCTCGAGATCGTGCCGCTCGACGTGTTGCGCGAGCATGCCGTCGATGTTCCGGCCGATCCCGGTTGGCTGATCGAATAGCCCTGCGCGTGACTCGCGCCGCCCCGGGCAGATCAGTGGAAGACGGCGTCGAAGCCGGGGCCTCGGGCCACGGGATGACTGCCCTGGAGCGAACCGAGCGGGACGCACTTGGCCGGGTGCAGGCGCCGGCACCGCGCGGGCAGCGACGGCCGGTTGGTCACCGAGGCCAACGGCTGACACGCGCCGTTGTCCGCGACGACCTGGCCGGCCAGACACGGGCCGAGCTTCTTGACCAGGTTGGTCTGCGCCGATGGGCTGTAACAAAGTCCGGTGGACGTCCGTTTCTCGCCGGCCGGACACGGGGAGGAGGCGGCCGGCTTCGCGGCATTGTTGCGGGCTGAGGAAGGCCTGCGGGCAGGCTGCCGGGGCGGACGGGATCGGGGTGCCGGCGTCACGGCCAGCTGCTTGGTCGCGGTAGACGAGCGATGGCTGGGCGGCTTGCTCCCGGCGGACGATCCGCACCCGGTGAAGGCGAGCGCGAGGGTCGCGAGCAGAACCAGACCTCGCGGCGATCGCGCCTTCACGGCGTGTCTGCGGAGACTCGCGCTCACCGCAGCAATGCTACGGGAGCCGACCCCCGGCGCCGCCTCATTCGACCGTTTTTCTGGCTGGAATCTGACGACAGGCGCGGTGCGGCTCCGCGATGCGTACACTGCCCGGTCCGAGTTTCGACCTTTGCCGAGGGAGAGCTGACATGTCTGAGGCCGTTAGCGGACAGCAGGCCAGGCCGCCCGGGCGCGCCGTCGCGTGCCCGCCCAGGCCGCCCGGGCGCGCCCTCGCGTGCGCGCTGGTTGCGGTGCTGCTCGTCGTTGCCACCGCGACCGCGACCGCGGCAGCCCCGGCCTCCGCCGCTTCTGTCGTGCAGTTCAACCGGGAGACGTATCACTACACGAGCACGCTTTCGATCGCGCAGGAGGCTCAGCGCTATTCGGTGATGGTGCTGCAGGCTCCCGACCACGCGGTCGCGGCGAAGCTGAAGGCGGCCAACCCGAGCCTGAAGATCCTCATGTATTCGGACGTGATGGATTCCAGTCCGGGGGATCAGGGTTTGACGAAGTGCACGGGCTGGTCGACCGCCAGCGCGCATCCGAGCTGGTTTCTGCTCGATCAGAATGGTCATCGGATCACCCCGCCGTTGTATCCGAACAATTATCTGATGGATCAGGCCAACCCGAGCTATCAGCAGGCCTGCGCGAGTCATGCCGCGGCGCTGGCCAAGCAGTACGGCTTCGACGGCGTCTGGTTCGACGGCCTGACCGCTTGGATTGGGTGGGCGGTTCCGTCGGGGTTGACGGTGCCGAAGTATCCGACGGCGGCGGCGTGGCAGCCGGCGGTGTATTCGTTGATCTCCTATACGGCGCCGGTGCTCCATGCGCAGCATCTGTTGATGGTGGGCAACATCGGCGGTGCAGCGACTGCGCCGGGTCTGTGGCAGAAGTGGACCACGCCGATGGATGGGTCGGAGGATGAGCAGTTCGCCGATGCGAACTTCACCTATTACTGGTCGACTCAGATCGCCAATGCCGCCTGGTCTGAGGCCAATCACAAGATCGCGTTGCTGCACTCCCACAGCACCACCGAGGCCGGGAACACCTACGGGCTCGCGTCGATGATGCTCGTCGCGCAGGGAAGCTCGAGCTACTCGACCTCCAACGCCAATGTGACGAAATCTGAACTGTGGTTCCCGGAATACGCGCTGGCGCAATCGCTGGGCGCCCCGACGTCACCTTCGACGCAACTGCCGGGCGGGGTGTACCTGCGCACCTTCGCGAACGGGTTGGTCGCGGTCAATGCTTCGTCGTCAACGCAGAACGTCAACCTGGGAGGCGGCACGTACAGCGGCTCGCTGCTCACGAACGTCACCAGCGTGGCGCTGGCGCCGTGGAGCGGCGTGATCCTCGCCAACAACTCGGCCATCACGCCGGGCGCCCCGCTCAACCTGGTCGCTCCGGCGATCACGGGCAAGGCCACCCAGGGCCACAGCCTGACCGCGAACAACGGCCTCTGGTTTGCCGTTCCCGCGCCGACCTACGCCTATCAGTGGTACCGCTGCACCACCACGAGCGTGAGCAGCTGCAGTCCGATCGCGGGCGCCACGACCGGCACCTATCGGATCGTGGCCGCCGACGCCGGCCGCTACATCGTGCTCTCGGTCACCGCCAGCAACACGGCGGGGACGAAAAGCATGTTCAGCGGCCCGACCGCGATCCCCGCCAGCGTCGCGCCGCGTTCGACCGGAGTGCCGCGCCCGCCGAGGTGCGTGTCGCCGACCGGCAAGCTCACCGGGACGAGGCTGGGAGCCCTCTCGCTCGGCGAACCCCGGCCAGCGGCGCGGGCCTCGTTCAATCGGTACACGGCGCGTGGTCACCGCGACATCGACGTCTACTGCATATCCGGCGGCCGATTGCGCGCCGGGTACGCGTCGCGCGAGTTGCTGCGGCGGCTGTCGATCCGCCCCGGCAGGGGCCTGGTGGGGCGCCTGGTGATGGCGCTGACCAGCGACCGGTTCTACGCGCTGCGCGGGATCAAGCCCGGCACGAAGCTCGCGATCGCGCGCCGCTCCCTGCGGCCCGGACCCGGCTACTCCGCCGGCGGCTACACCTGGTACCTCGTGCGCGGCCACGGCGCCTACGGCGTGCTCAAGGTGCGCTCCGGCCACGTCGAGGAGATCGGCATCGTCAACGCCCGCCTCACCTCCACCGCCGCCAGAGCGCGGCTGTTCTTGAGATCGTTCACGCATTAGCCGACCTGCTCCAGGGGCAGGAACGCGGGGGCCCTCGCCGACGCCTCCATCGGTGCAGCGGCGCAAGCACCAGTTGATCGAGCTCGCTCGGGTGAACCGCCGCGAAATCATCAAAGCGATGGCGGCCGGCATGAGTCGTCCGCCGAATGCTTCAACGGCTTGGCGGTTGGCGGCCCGCAAGCCCGATCAGCCCATAAAGGTGATCGGTCTCGCGGACCTAAGCAAACTCAGCGCTGAGCAAACCTAATACTCAAGAGCGCATGGGATCGCCTGCCATCCAGTTAGCCCGACTGAGTCGGCCCGAAACAAGTGTGCGCGCAGGGCCGACGCCGGGGCATGACCGCGGCTTCGGACGCTCGCGGGTACCTGGTGTGCGGCGGCTCGCTCGAGCACTGCCGATCGGACGCCGTGCATAGGGTCGCTGAAGCGGTCGTTAGGCCCGCCCGGCGGCCGGGCATCCGCCGAAAGGATGCGCTGTGGCCGCCGGGCGTGTGGTCTCGGCGGGACGGGGAGAGTTTGCCGAGACGGCTTGGGCGGTCTACCCGGGAAGAGACGTGGTAATCGTTAGCGTCAGCTTTCGGACCGGTGAAACGTCAGAGGGCCCGCCGTGAACGACCGGCGGGCCCTCTGGGGGTGCTCCGAGGAACGGTTAGGAGTCGTTCTCGTCGTAGGGCTGGCGGCTGCCGGCCTTAGCGAGTCCGCGGCTGACCATGTAGCCGACCGTCACGACGGTGGCGTACAACCAGACCCGATCAGCCCGGAACGGGTCGTGGTGGCCGGCGTACCCGCTGGCCTTCGAAACCGCGCCAGCGATCAGGATGCCGACCAGTACGGCAACGTAAGCGATGAACTCGGTCGTTTTGTACGCCGCTTTGGTCTCAGTGGACAGGCGGCGAACGGTGCTGCGTCGTGCGGTGTCGGGCTGGTCGTAGCTCGACCCGCGGGATGCGCTGGTGGCGCTCATGTGATGCTCCTATGTCGCTATGAAGGGGGAACCGCGATGGGATCGCGGCTCATTTGCCCGGCCAGACTGCCCGTTGCCGCCCAGCCGCATGCACGCGATGTCGGAGTGCGGACATACGTACGCAACCGAAGCCGTGGAAGCAACGGCCGAGCGAGAGGCTGCGTGAACAAAAAAACTTCCTGTTTCCAGGGAGTTGTTCAGTACGCCCGGCAGGATTTGAACCTGCGACCTCTCGCTCCGGAGGCGAGCGCTCTATCCACTGAGCTACGGGCGCGGGGTACGCCGGCGTGCGGGCCGACGGAAACTGTGAGCTTACCGTTGTGATCGCGATCATCTCCGACACGCACATGCCCCGGGGGGCGAGACGGCTGCCGGAGGACTGCGTGGCCCGCCTGCGGGAGGCGGAGCTGATCGTGCACACGGGCGACCTGATGCGACTCGCGGTGCTGCGCGAGCTGGAGTCCTACGGTCCGGTGGTCGCGGTGTCGGGGAACGTGGACGACGCCGATGTCCGCGCTGTGCTGCCGACCCGACGGGAGGTCGAGATCGACGGGGCGCGGATCGGCCTGATTCACGATGCCGGGTCGGCGGCCGGCCGGATCGCCCGGTTGCGCCGGCTGTTCCCGACCGAGGACGCGGTGGTCTTCGGGCATTCGCACATCCCGCTGCACGAGCGCGCTCCTGACGGCTTTCAGATCTTCAATCCCGGCAGCCCGACCGAGCGCCGCCGGGCGCCGGCGCACACGATGGGGCTGGCGCGGATCCGGGCCGGGCGGGTGAGCTTCGAGCTCGTCGAGCTGGGCTGACACACTGGAGCCGATGGACCTGTCCGCGTTTTTCGCCGGCACCGCCGGATCGATTCCTACGGCTCGCCGCGGCCTCCCTGCGCTGCTCGTGCGCCGCGGTGGAGACCGGATCCTGGTCGATTGCGGCGAGGGCACCCAGCGCCAGCTGGTCGGCTCGGTCGGGCTGATGGACCTGACCGAGGTCTTCCTGACTCATTTTCATGCCGACCACTGGCTGGGGCTGCCCGGACTGCTGAAGACCTTCGATCTACGCGGTCGCGACCGGCCGCTGGCCGTTTACGGGCCGCGAGGGTTGCGGGAGCTGCTCACGCTGGCGCTGCGGGCGGCGGGTCGGGTCAGGTTCGAGCTCGACCTGATCGAGCTCGAGCCGGGCGAGGTGCTCCAGCGCGAGGGATACCGGATCGCCGTCGTGCCGGTGTCGCATCGCGGCCCCGCGTTCGCCTATGTGTTCTTTGAGGATGCGCGGCCGGGCGTGTTCGATCCGGTTGCGGCGAAGCGGCTCGGGCTGACGCCGGGGCCGGACTTCGGGCGCGTCCAGCGGGGGGAGACGGTGGGCGGCGTCAGCGCCGCACAGGTGATGGGCGCGCCACGAGCCGGACGAAAACTGGTCATCTCGGGCGACACCCGGCCGTGCGATGCACTGCGCGCCGCGGCGCACGGCGCCGATGTTCTGATCCACGAATCGACGTTCGCCGACGCGGAAACCGAGCGGGCAGCGGAGACCGGTCATTCGACAGCGACTCAAGCGGCGACACTGGCTCGCGACGCGGAGGTGAGGATGCTCGCGCTGACGCATTTCTCGACGCGGTATACGGTCGGGGAACTACGCGACGAGGCGCGGGCCATATTCGCCCCGACCGTACTGCCGAGAGACTTCGACACGATCGAGATCCCGTTCCGTGAGCGCGGTGAGCCCGAGCTCGTCCGGTGGGAGGGCCGCAAGTCGGAGCCGGCCGCGCCCGCCGAGCGCGCGAACCCGGTTCCCGCGCCAGCGCAGTGAGCTCCGACCTCGAGCGGATGCAGACTGCGCGGCTGATCTGCGAGCGCCTCGTGCCCGCTCACGCCGCGGAGCTGACTTTGCTGCTCGGCGATCCTCGTGTGGCCCAGACGATGTTCGCCGACGGGAAGCCCCTGACCAGGGCCAGGATCGCCCAGCGAATTCCGGCCAAGGCCAGGCACTGGGACGAGCACGGCTTCGGGCCGTGGCTGGTCCGCGACCGCCGGACCCTCGCGATGGTCGGGCGGGGTGGTCTTCAGCACACCTGGGTGGCCGGGCGGGACCAGGTCGAGGTGGGCTGGGCGATCGTGCCGGATCGCTGGGGCGAGGGGCTGGCGACGGAACTGGCCCAGCTGTCGGTGAGAACCGGATTCGACGACCTCGGGCTAAAGCGGATCGTCGCGTTCACCCTCCCGGACAACCTTGCCTCGCGGCGGGTGATGGAGAAGTCGGGATTCGCGTACGAGCGCGACATCGTCCACTCGGGCCTCCCGCACGTCTTCTATCACCAGGAGGCCTGACCGGACACCCCCCGCGCCCCACCGCGCGCTCGGCTTCCGTCCGCGGCGCTGGTAGCCTCCGTTGAGTCGGCCCCTTTAACCCGGTCCCGAGAGGCCAGGAAGGAGCACGTTGCCACCCCACACGGTCGTCCTCGACCGCAATGACATACGCCGCACGCTGGTGCGGATAGCCCACGAGATCGTCGAGAAGAATCCCGACGGCACGATCGCGTTGGTTGGGATCCACCGCCGTGGCGCGGTGTTGGCCGAGCGGATGCACGCGCTTACCAGCGAGCTGCTCGCCTCGCCGGTCCCACTGGGCTTCGTCGATATCTCCTTCTACCGGGACGACCTGGCGATCAGGCCTAACGCTCCGATCGTCCGCTCGACGCAGCTCGACTTTCCCGTCGACGGACGCACGATTGTGATCGTCGACGACGTGCTCTACACCGGACGGACGGTGCGCGCGGCGGTCGACGAGATCTTCGACTACGGGCGGCCCGCCCGCGTGCAGCTTGCCGCGTTGATCGATCGCGGACACCGCGAGCTCCCGATCCGGCCCGACTATGTAGGCAAGAACCTGCCCACCTCGCAGGAGCAGCGAGTCAACGTCCGCGTCGACGAGATCGACGGCTACGACGAGGTCGCGATCACCTCCACGAACGAGCCCCGGAGCAAAGCCGCATGAGCCCCCGTCCCAGAAGGCATTTGATCTCGATCGACGATCTCGACCGGGAGGGAATCGAGCGGATCCTCGATCGGGCCGAGTCCTTCGCCGAGGTCTCGGGCCGCGAGATCAAGAAGGTCCCTGCGCTGCGCGGGCGCACCATCGTCAACCTGTTCTACGAAGCCTCGACCCGGACCAGCTCGTCGTTCGAGCTCGCGGCCAAGCGCCTCAGCGCCGACGTGGTCAGCGTCCGCTCGGCCGGCTCTGCGGTCGACAAGGGCGAATCGCTCAAGGACACGGTTCAGACCCTCTCCGCCTACGACCCTGCGGCGATCGTGATCCGCAGCCCGCATGCCGGCGCCGCGCAGCTCGTGGCCGGCTGGACCGAAGCCTCGGTGATCAACGCCGGGGATGGCAAGCACGAGCACCCGACCCAGGCCCTGCTGGACGTCTTCACGCTGCGGCGGCGCCTCGGCTCGCTGGACGGAGCCAAGATCTGGATCGTCGGCGACGTCCTCCACTCCCGGGTAGCCCGCTCGAACATCCTGGCCCTCCAGCGGATGGGCGCGGAGGTCACCGTCTGCGGCCCGCCGACGCTGATCCCGCGGGAGATCGAGGCGCTGGGGTGCAGCTCGAGCACGACCCTCGACCGGCTCGGCGAGGCCGATGTCGTTTACGTCCTGCGGATGCAGAACGAGCGGATGCACGAATCCTTCGTGCCGTCGCTGCGCGAGTACGCGCGGTGCTATCAGGTGAGCGCCGCGCGGCTGCGCCCCGGGCAGCTGTTGATGCACCCAGGCCCGGTGAACCGCGGCGTCGAGCTCTCGGCCGACGCGATCGACTCGCCACAGGCGCTGATCGGGGAACAGGTCAAGTCCGGCGTCTCGGTGAGGATGGCCGTGTTATTCGAGCTGCTGGTCGGCTCGCCGATGCTGGCGGCAGCCGGACGACGGCCCCCGGCGATCTTTCATGAGAGCCCGGATGGCGAGCGATCGCCGGAGAGGGCCGCGTAGTGGGCCCCAACGACATGGAAATCACTCGGATGTTCCACCGCGAGCGCCCCGCTGCCGAGCTGCTGCTCCGCTGCGTCCAGGTGCTCGACCCGCGCGAGGACCTCGACGGACCGCACGACGTCCTGATCCGCGACGGCCGGATCGCCGAGCTCGGCTCCCCCGGATCGCTGCCGGCTCCCGAGGATGGCGAGGCTCTGGAGGCCACCGGCAAGCACGCCTTCCCTGGCTTCGTCGACCCGCACGTGCACCTGCGCACGCCGGGCCAGGAATACAAAGAGGATCTCGACACCGGCACCGCGGCCGCGGCGGCCGGGGGCTTCTGCGCGGTGATCGCGATGCCGAACACCGACCCGGTGCTCGACGACCCGGCCGTGCTGCGCTCGCTGGTAGACGGCGCGCGCCGGCAGGCGCGTGTCCCCGTCGGCTTCCTCGCCTCGATCACCCGTGGCCTGAAGGGTCAGGAGCTGAGCGAGATGGCCGCGCTCCGCGAGGCCGGCGCACTCGGCTTCACGGACGACGGCAAGCCCGTGGTCTCCGCCGGGATGCTGCGCAAGGCCCTTCAGTACCAGCGGTTGTGCGGCGGGGTGATCGCCCTCCACGAGGAGGACCCGGCGCTCTCGGGCGAGGGCGTGATGCACGAGGGCTCCGTCTCGGCTCGGCTCGGCCTGGCCGGGATCCCGTCCGTATCGGAGTCGACCATGGTCGCCCGCGATTGCGCCCTGGCCATCTACGAGGGCGCCCGGATGCACTTTCAGCACCTCTCCTGCGTCGAGTCGGTGCAGGCGCTGAGCGACGCCAAGGAACGGGGCGCCCGCGTCTCCGGCGAGGCCACGCCGCACCACCTGACGCTGACCGACGACATCGTCCGCACGCTCGACAGCCGCTTCAAGATGAACCCACCGCTGCGGACCGAGACCGACCGGCAGGCGCTGATCGAGGCGCTGCGCAGCGGTCTGATCGACTGCGTGGCCACCGATCACGCGCCGCACGCCGGCCACGAGAAGGAGGTCCCGTTCGAGCAGGCGCCGATGGGTACGACCGGGCTGGAGACGGCGTTCGCGGCGCTTTACACCGAGCTCGTGCTCCCCGGCGCGCTCGGCCTAGAGACGGTGATCGAGCGGCTCACCTCGGGCGGGGCCCTCTACGACCTGGCGATTCCGCGGATCGCGGTCGGCGAGACGGCGAACCTGTGCGTCGTCGACCTCGGCGCCCAATTCGAGGTGGGGGCCCAGGGCTACGCCAGCCGCTCGGCCAACTGCTGCTTCCACGGGCGAACCTTCCATGGGCGGGTCGAGTTGACGCTGGCCGCCGGCGGCATCGCCTTCCGGGCGCCGATGCTCACCGGTGCCGGAGCGTTCTCCAGCCGATGAGCGCGCAGCCAACCACCGCCGGAGCGTTCTCCAGCCGATGAGCGCGCAGCCAACCACCGCTTACGTCCTGCTCGAGGACGGGACGCGTTTTGACGGGCTGGCCTGCGGCGCTGACGCGCCGGCGGTCGGCGAGATCGTCTTCACCACGTCGATGTCGGGCTATCAGGAGGCGATGACCGACCCGAGCTACGCCGGCCAGCTGATCACCTTCACCTACCCGCAGATCGGCAACTACGGCGTCTCGGTCGAGGCGATGGAGTCCGACCGGGTCCACGCGCGGGCGGCGATCATGCGCGCCGCGATGGACTTCAAGCGCGAGCATGGGAGCGGGCGTGCGAACGGGCGTGCGAGCGACGGTGCGAGCGCTCCTGCGGCCGAATGCGGTTGGCTGCGCTGGCTGACCGACTGCGGCATCCCGGCGATAACCGACCTCGACACACGCGCGCTGGTGCGCCACATTCGTGACGCCGGGGCGATGCGCGGCGGCGTGTTCCCGGCCCGGATCGGCGAGCCCGAGGCCCGCGGGCTGATCGCCGCCGAGCCGGCGATGACCGGCCGCGATCTCGCCCGCGACGTGACCCCCCAGAAACGAGTCGTCCTGCCACCGGCCTCGAGTTCGCCGCCAGGCGAACTCGCTAGCGATTCTGATCCGAGCGGAGCAAGGATCAGAATCGCCATGATCGACACCGGCGTCAAGCTCTCGATCATCCGCAACCTGACCGCCCGCGGGGCGACGGTCGAGCTTCACCCGTGCACGGCGACCTCGGACGAGCTCCTGGAGAACGGTCCCGACGCGATCTTCCTGGCCAACGGCCCCGGTGACCCGGCGGCGCTCGACTACATCGTGGCGACAGTCCGCGAGCTCGTCGGCAGGCTGCCCGTCTACGGAATCTGCCTGGGACACCAGCTGCTCTGCCGCGCCGTCGGCCTCGAGACCTACAAGCTCCCGTTCGGACACCACGGCGCCAACCACCCCGTCAAGGACCTGACCACCGGCCGGACCGAGATCACCAGCCAGAACCACGGGTTCGCCGTGCTCGGGCCGGGGGGCGCCCGGACGATCGACGATGACCGGCCGGTCCGCTGGGAGACGGATTTCGGCGCCGCTGAGCTGACCCACATCAATCTCTACGACCGCACCGTCGAAGGGCTCACATTGCGCGACGTCCCGGGCGCCACCGTCCAGTACCACCCCGAGGCCGGACCGGGTCCCCACGATTCGTTGTATCTCTTCGACCGCTTCGTCGACGCGATCAAGGCCGCATAGTCATGCCTCGCCGCGACGACATCCACAAGATCCTGCTGATCGGCTCCGGCCCGATCGTGATTGGCCAGGCGGCCGAGTTCGACTACTCAGGCACGCAGGCCTGCCGCGTGCTGATGGAGGAGGGCTACGAAGTCGTCCTGGTCAACTCGAATCCGGCCACGATCATGACCGATCCCGAGGTGGCGAGCACCACCTATATCGAGCCGCTGCTGCCGGGCCCGCTGGCCAAGATCATCGAGCGCGAGCAGCCGGATGCACTGCTGCCGACGCTCGGCGGGCAGACCGCGCTGAACCTGGCCAAGACGCTGCACGAGAACGGGACGCTCGAGCGACACGGGGTCGAGTTGATCGGTGCCAACTACGAGGCGATCAATCGGGCCGAGGACCGCGAGTTGTTCCGCGAGACCATGAACCGGGCCGGTCTGCGCGTGCCGCGGAGCGTCATCGCTCATAACGTGAGCGAGGCGCGCGCCGCCGCCGACCAACTCGGCCTGCCGATGATCGTCCGACCGGCGTTCACGCTGGGCGGGACCGGGGGAGGGGTGGTCCGCCACCAGGCCGAGCTCGAGACGATGGTCGGGCGCGGTCTCGAGGCCTCGCCGATCGGCCAGGTGCTGCTCGAGGAGTCGGTGCTGGGCTGGGGCGAGTTCGAGCTCGAGGTGATGCGCGACCACACCGACAACGTGGTGATCGTATGCTCGATCGAGAACCTCGATCCGATGGGCGTGCACACCGGCGACAGCGTCTGCGTGGCTCCCCAGCAGACGCTGACCGACAAGCAGTTCCAGGCCTTGCGCGATCAGGCGATCGCGGTGATCCGCGCGGTCGGGGTCGAGACCGGCGGCTCGAACGTGCAGTTCGCGGTGAACCGGGAGACCGACGAGATCGTGGTGATCGAGATGAACCCGCGTGTCTCGCGCTCGAGCGCGCTGGCCAGCAAGGCCACGGGCTTTCCGATCGCCAAGATCGCCGCTCGCCTGGCCGTCGGCTACACGCTCCAGGAAATCCCCAACGACATCACGCGGGCGACGCCGGCCAGCTTCGAGCCGGCGATCGACTATTGCGTGGTCAAGTGGCCCCGGTTCGCGTTCGAGAAGTTCCCCGGCGCCGAGGCGGGCCTGACCACGCACATGAAGTCGGTCGGCGAGGCGATGGCGATCGGCCGGACCTTCAAGCAGGCGTTCGCCAAGGCGCTGCGCTCGCGCGAGCTCGACTCGACGGCCGTGATGCCGGCCGAGGACGCTCAGCTGCTCGACCTGCTGCAGGCCCCGGGAGCCGACCGTTTCGACTACCTCCTCGAGGCCCTGCGCCGTGGCAGCGGCGTAACGGAGATCCAGGAGCGCACGAGCATCGACCCCTGGTTCCTGCGTGAGCTGGCCGAGCTCGTGGCCGATCCGCAGGCCCCGTTTGCCGGCGAGCGGACATTCAAGTCCGTCGACACCTGCGCGGCGGAGTTCGCCGCCAGCACGCCCTACTACTACTCGGCCTGGGAGCGCGCCCCCGCCATCTCCGAGATCGACCGCGGCGATCGTCCCAGCGTGGTGATCCTCGGCTCGGGACCCAACCGAATCGGCCAGGGCATCGAATTCGACTACTGCTGCGTGCACGCCGCTCAGACCGTACGCGAGCAGGGCCGCGACGCGGTCATGGTCAACTGCAACCCGGAGACGGTGTCGACCGACTACGACACCTCCGACCGCCTCTACTTCGAGCCGCTGACACTCGAGGACGTGCTGGCCGTCTGCCGGGCCGAAGCCAGCGGGGCGGAGCTCGAGGGCGTGATCGTGCAGTTCGGGGGGCAGACCCCGCTGAAGCTGGCCGCCGGCCTGCACGAGGCGGGGATTCCGATCCTCGGCACCGGGATCGACGCGATCGACCTGGCCGAGGATCGCGCACGCTTCGGGGCGCTGCTGGATCGGCTCGGCTACCGGGCTCCGCCGTACGCGACGGCCACGTGCGCGGAGGAGGCGCTCGAGCGGGCCCCCGAGGTCGGCTTCCCGCTGCTCGTCCGCCCGAGCTACGTCCTCGGTGGTCGCGCGATGGAGATCGTCTACAGCGTCGCCGGCCTACGGGACTACCTGCAGCGCGTCGGAGCCAAGCCCGGCACGGCCATCTTTCTGGACCGGTTTCTGGAGGATTCGATCGAGGTCGACGTCGATGCGTTGTGCGACGGGGGCACCGACGCCGACGGCGGTGGCCAGGTGTGGATCGCGGGGATCATGCAGCACGTCGAGGAGGCCGGGATCCATTCCGGGGACTCGGCCTGCGTACTCCCGCCGCACGCCCTCGGGGAGGAGATGCTGGCCCAGATCCGCCACCAGACCACGGGGATCGCCAAGGCGCTCGGCGTCGTCGGATTGCTCAACGTGCAGTTCGCGATCCACAAGCAGGATGGCCTGCACGTGATCGAGGCCAATCCGCGGGCGTCGCGGACCGTGCCGTTCGTCTCCAAGGCGATCGGGTTGCCGCTGGCCAAGCTCGCGTGCCGGCTGATCCTCGGCGAGCGCATCTCCGATCTCGACCTGCCCGTGAATACGGAGCGCGACGGAGTGGGCGGACACGTGTGCGTGAAGGAGGTCGTGCTCCCATTCGATCGCTTCGCCGGCGCCGATTCACTGCTCGGTCCGGAGATGCGCTCGACGGGCGAGGTGATGGGAATCGCCCACGACTTCCCGACGGCGTTCGCCAAGGCCCAGGCGGCGGCGGGCTCGATGCTGCCCAGCGGCGGCACGGTGTTCATCACCGTGGCCGACGGTGACAAGCCGGCCGCCACCGGGATCGCCATCCAACTGCACGATCTCGGCTTCGAGATCATCGCCACCCGCGGGACGGCCCAGGCGCTCAGCCGGATGGGAATTCCGGCCAAGGAGATCAACAAGATCGGCGAGGGGTCTCCTCACGTGGTGGACTGGATCGAGCGAGGCGAGGTGGCGCTGGTGATCAACACGCCGGTGGGCACCGGGGCCCGCACCGACGGCTACGAGATCCGGGCCGCCGCGGTGGCTCGTGGGATCCCCTGCATCACCACGATGGCCGGTGGGATGGCCGCGGCGCGGGCGATCGCCGCCGCGATCCGCCACGGCGAGCCCGACGTGATCTCGCTCCAGGAGATCTACGACACTCCCAGGGTCTAGTGGGCGACGCTTCCCGCGGGAGCGACGGCAGGGTCCTGGCCCCGTTCGGGCGGCGGCGAGCCCCCGTCGTGGCTCGCGAGCGCTACGGGGGCTACGTTGTGCTGCGCTGCCGAGACGGCGAAGGCCCGCTCCCGCAAGCCGGTCAGTTCTACATGCTCGCGGCCGGCCGGCGCTGGGGGGGAGGGGAGTCGGAGCGGCCTTTCCTGCCCCGCGCGTTCAGCGTTCTGCGCGCCACGCAGCCGCCGGGCGGTCCGCTCGAGCTGGACTTCCTGCTCGACGACGTCGGCCCGGGCACGAACCGCCTGTGCGAGCTCGAGGACGGCGACGAGCTGCTCCTCGTCGGCCCGCTCGGGGTTGGCTTCGCTCCCGCCCGCGACGCGCGCCGTCCGCTCCTGGTGGGCGGAGGCGTGGGGATCGCCCCGCTTGCCATCCTCCAGGATCGACTCGGGACTGAAACGCGCGCGCTGCTCGGCTTCCGCGATGCGGAGCACGCCGAGGGGGCGGAGCTGCTCACGGGAGCGTGGGTCGCCACCGACGACGGCAGCGTCGGGCACCACGGGCTCGTGACCGATCTGCTGCGGGCGGAGCTCGACGATGCGCAGGACAGCGAGGTCTACGCGTGCGGCCCGCCGGCGATGCTCGAGGCGGTCCGGGTGATCTGCGCCGAGCGGGGGGTCTCCGCCCAGCTCGCGCTCGAGTCGGGAATGGCCTGCGGTTTCGGCGCCTGTTTCGGCTGCGTGGTGCCGACGCGCGACGGCTACTTGCGCCTGTGCCTCGACGGTCCGGTGCTCGACGCCGCCAGGCTGGAGAGCACGCTGGTGCCGGGGGCGGGGCATTGAGCGTCGAGTTCTGCGGGATCGAACTCGAGCACCCCGTGATCAACGGCTCGGGTACGTTCGACGCGATCGCCGCCGAGCGGGTCTTCGGCGCCGAGCTCCACCGGCGCTTTCCATTCGCGGCGTTCGTCTCCAAGACCGTCACGTTGGCGCCGCGAGAGGGCAATCCACCGCCGCGGTTGTGGGAGGTCGCGGGCGGGCTGATCAATTCGATCGGGCTACCGAACAAGGGGCTGGTCAGGTATCTGGCGGAGGACCTGCCGGAGCTGGCGCGCCTCCCGGTGCCGCTGATCGTCAACGTGATGGGCTTCACGCGCGACGAGGTCGCGACGCTGGTCGAAGCGTTCGGCGCGCGAGCGGAGGTCGCGGCGCTCGAGCTCAACGTCAGTTGCCCGAACGTGGAGACTGGACTGGTGATGGGCGCCGACCCCGACGAGACGGCGGCGCTGGTGGCGCGGGTGCGGCCGCTGACCGAGAAGCCGCTGATCGTGAAGCTGACGCCAAACGCCTCGGACGTGCCGGCCGTCGCGCAAGCGGCGGAGAGCGCGGGGGCGAGCGCCGTCTCGCTGATCAACACGATTCGCGGCATGGCACTGGACCCGCGGACCGGAGAGCCGTGGTTGGGCGGCCGGACCGGCGGGGTCTCCGGCCCAGCGGTCCGCGCCGTCGCGCTCGCCCAGGTGCACTCGGTGGCGGCGGCGGTGAGCATCCCCG
The DNA here is from genome assembly GCA_963744755.1 of uncultured Solirubrobacterales bacterium. GTDB lineage: Bacteria > Actinomycetota > Thermoleophilia > Solirubrobacterales > Solirubrobacteraceae > Palsa-465. Next base: position 370,801 of record CAVUUS010000002.1, read on the forward strand.
TGATCGGAATCGGCGGCGTGCAGCGCGGCCAGGACGCACTCGATCTGCTGCGCGCGGGCGCAACCCTCGTCGCCGTCGGAAGCGAGAGCTTCCGCGACCCGCTGGCGGCGGATCGGGTGGCCTCCGAGCTGCGCGAGCTGGCTGCTAGCACCGTGACGAAACCGATGCGGGGCAACGGTCCGTCAAAATACGGGTTTTCGGGGTGATAGTTGCTAACAGCACATAAAACACCCTGCAAACCCAGACTATTGCCGTAACCATCCTCGACGAGTATCTACCTCAGCTTGAGGTCGAGTCGAATTAGCCCGATTAGCTTTGATCGCCCCCCGCCAGGATGTATAGTCGCCGCCCATGCCGCCGGTCAGCGAATCGCCCACAAAGCCCATTGCGGCGCCGGAGCGTTCCCTAGTGCAACGCATGGAGGCGCTTCAGCGCGCGAACGATATCCGAAGCCGTCGCGCACAGCTGAAGCGCGATCTGAAGGCGGGTCGCCAGCCGATCCACGAGCTCCTGCTTCGTCCGCCCGAATATCTCGAGACCGCGAAGGTCTTCGACCTACTTCTCGCGGTGCCGAAGTACGGTCGCGTGAAGGTCAACAAGATCCTCTCCCAGTGCCGCATCTCGCCCAGCAAGACGATTGGCGGGCTCTCGGAACGGCAGCGCGCTGAGCTGGTCGATCTGATGCGCCGCCGTTAGCTGCGGCTGTTCCGGTCGGCCTCGCGGTGGCGAAGGTGTTCGTGATCACCGGGCCCTCCGGGGTCGGCAAGGGCACCCTGATCCGGGGATTGCTGGAGCGGGTGCCCGAGCTCGAGCTGTCGGTCTCGGCGACCACGCGGGAACCACGGGCGGGGGAGGCCGAGGCGGTGGATTACCACTTCCTCAACCCTGACGAGTTCGAGCGCCGCGCCGCGAACGGAGACTTCGTCGAGCACGCCACCTACTCCGGCAACCGCTACGGGACGCTGCGCTCCGAGCTCGATCGGCGCACGGGCGCCGGCGTTCCGGTCGTGCTCGAGATCGAGGTCCAGGGCGCGCGTCAGGTGCGGGCCGCGATGCCCGAGGCGGTCGCGGTGTTCATCGCTCCGCCGTCGAGCCGCGCCCTGCGCGCTCGCCTGGTCGGTCGCGGAACCGATCCTCCCGAGCAGGTCGACGAGCGGATGCGGACCGCCGAGCGCGAACTCGAGGCGCAGCCCGAGTTCGCACATGTGGTGGTCAACGACCGCCTGGAGCAGGCCACCGCCGAGCTTACGGACATCGTCCAGCGAGCGCTATCGGCCGAATAGATCGTTCCCCCCGCTAATCTAAGAGGTAATCCACCACCGAAGGACGACCGACCCTTGATCTCACCCCGCATCGACAAGCTGCTCGACCACGTCGACTCCGATTACGCGAGCGTGATCGTGGCGGCCAAGCGCGCCCGTCAGATCAACTCGTATTACCACAATCTGGGCGAGGGAACCTTCGACGAGTTTCCGCCTCCGATGGTCGACACACGCTCGAAGAACTACCTGACGATCGCGCTGGAAGAGGTCGCTCAGGGCAAGATCAAGTACCACTACCGCTAGGACCGGCGAGGAGCGCGTAGACCTAGGACCGGCGAGGAGCGCGCAGACGTGACCCGGTTGCTCCTCGGCGTGAGCGGCGGGATCGCGGCCTACAAGGCACTCGAGACGGCACGGCTGGCGATCAAGGCCGGGCACGCCGTGCGGGTGATCCAGACCGCCACGAGCGAGCGGTTCGTGGGCCGCGCCTCGTTTCAGTCGATCACCGGGGCGCCCGTGCTGAGCAGCGAGTTCGAAGCCGACCCGGCGCGCGGCGCGTATCCGGGCGAGCCGCTTCCCGAGCACGCCCCGATCAGCCACCTCGCGCTGGTCGAGCGCGCCGACCTCTATCTGATCGCCCCGGCCAGCGCCAATACGATCGCTAAGCTCGCGCACGGGTTCGCGGACAACCTGCTGAGCACCGCCGCGCTGGCCGCGCCGTGCCCCGTCGCCGTCGCTCCGGCGATGAACAACCACATGTACGCCAATCCCGCGACCCAGATGAACCTGGAGCTGATCCAGGCTCGAGGGATCACAGTGATCGGGCCGGCGGAGGGCGATCTGGCCTCGCACGGAGAGCACGGAATCGGCCGTTTGGCCGAGCCGGCGGCGCTGCTCGAGGCCTGCGAGGCGCTGCTCACACCGGCGTCACTGTCGGGCGTCAGAGTGCTCGTGACCGCCGGCGGCACGCGCGAGCCGATCGACAGTGTTCGGTTCATCGGCAACCGCTCGTCCGGACGGATGGGCCTGGAGCTGGCCTCCGCCGCAGCACGCCGGGGGGCCGAGGTCACGCTGGTCGCGGCCAATGTCTCGCTGCCCGTTCCCGCCGGACTCCGCGTCGTGCCGGTTGAGAGCGCCGCCGAGCTCGGACGTGCCTGTGAGCGGTTGTTCGACACCACCGACGTGCTGCTGATGTCCGCCGCGGTAGCCGACTTCAGGCCGGCCAACCCGGCTGAGCACAAGCTGAAGAAGGCCGACGGACCCCCGCTGCTCGAGCTCGAGCCGACCCTCGACGTGCTCGCCGGGCTGTCGTCGCGGCGGCGGCGGGATCAGGTCCTCGTCGGCTTCGCGGCCGAGCACGGCGAGCGCGCCGTGCAGTACGCGCGCGGCAAGCTCGAGCGCAAGGGCCTGGACGCGGTCGTCGTCAACGACATCTCCCATCCGGAGATCGGGTTCGATTCGGAGGAGAACGAGGTGACGATCCTGGCTGCGGACGGCCGGGACCACCAGGTTGGCCGGAGCAGCAAGCGTCGGGTGGCCGATGCCGTGCTGGACGAGGTGCAGCGGCTGTACGAGACTGCGAGGAGGGAGGGCGATGGAGCCGGGAGAACAGACCCCCGTAGCACCGCACGAATCTGAGGCGGTCGCGGCGCTGGCCAGGCGACTGGCGGAGAACGTCTCAAAGGCGGTGCAGGTCCGCAGCGAGATCCTCGAGCATCTGCTCGTCGCGCTGCTGGCCGAGGGACACGTGCTCGTGGAGGACTACCCGGGCGTCGGAAAGACCGCGCTCGCGCGAGCGCTCGCGCGCTCGGTCGACTGCCAGTTCGCCCGCGTGCAGTGCACCTCGGACCTGCTTCCCGCCGATGTCGTCGGCGCCAATGTCTACGACCAGCGCGAGCAGCGTTTCGAGTTCCGGCCGGGCCCCGTGTTCGCCAACATCGTGATCGTCGACGAGATCAACCGAGCCTCGCCCAAGACCCAGTCGGGCCTGCTGGAGTGCATGCAGGAGCGCCGCGTCACCGTCGACGTGCACACGCACGAGCTGGCCCGGCCGTTCATGGTGCTGGCCACGCAGAACCCGATCGAGTACGAGGGCACCTATCCCCTGCCCGAGGCGCAGGTCGACCGCTTCATGGTGCGGATCTCGCTCGGTTACCCGGAGAGCGGGGCCGAGGCCGGCATGCTCGCCGACCACGAGGCCGGCGACAAGGTCCTGGCGCTGGGTGCGGTCACCACCGCCGCCGAGCTCCTGGCGGCGCAAGACGCGGCCAAGCGCGTACGGGCCTCGGAGCCGCTGCGCAACTACATCGTCCGGCTCCTGTGGCGCACGCGCGAGGACCCGCGCACCGACCTCGGGGCGAGCCCGCGCGCGGGGCTGATGCTGCTCCGCGCCGCCAAGGCCCACGCAATGATGCAGGGGCGCGACCATGCGCTCCCGGACGACGTCCAGGCGCTGGCCCAGCCGGTGCTGGCGCATCGCCTGGTGATGGCGCCCGAGTCGCTGCGCGAGTCGGCCCGCGACGTGATCGCGGACGCCGTCAGCGCGGTGAGAGCGTTGTGAAAGGGATGGACTTCGTCCATCCTGGCGAGTGTCGGCCTGGCGGCCGAACTCGGAGGGGCCGATGAGGCGGGCGGTGGCCGTGGCTGTCGCGGGGGTCGTCCTCACGCTGGCGGCGTTCATGTTCGATGCCGGACCGCTGTTCGTCGTGGGGGCCGGTTTCGTCCTGATCGGCGTGGGCACGCCGATCTGGGTCTGGTTGACCGCGCGCAGCGCCACGATCAGGCGACGACTGATCGCCGAACGAGTGACCGAGGACGAGCCCGTCGAGGCCATGATCGAGGTGCGACGGGGACCACTCGGACTTCCTGGGGCCGAGGTCAGAGATCCGCTGGCCCGCGATCCGGTGCTGTTGAACGGTCCCCTGGCGCTGCTCACCGGCGACGCGCAAGCCGACATCCGCGTGGTCGCGCGGTTCCAGCGCCGCGGCTTGCGGCGGCTGGGTCCGCCGCGCCTGATCGTGCGCGATGCCCTATCCCTGGCCAGCGTCGTGCGGACCGGCACCGGACCGGCCCAAGAGGTGCTGGTGCTGCCGCGGACCGAGCGCGTCAGGTGGGCCAGCGACCAGCTCGGGCGGAGGGTTCAGGGCGTCGACCTGGGCACCACCGACGAGCCGCTGGCCGCGGTCGACATGGACGGCCTGCGTCCGTATCGGGTCGGGACGCCGGCGTCTCGGATCCATTGGTCCGCCCTGGCCCGGGGAGCCGGACTGCTCGAACGCCGGCTCCGTGCCGACGGACAGGCCAGGCCGCTGGTGGTGCTGGACGCACGCCAAGCCGGAGGCCCGGCCCCGCCGGAGGATCTCGACGCAGCCGTCCGCGCCACCGCTTCGCTCACGCTCGAGCTCGCTCGCCGCGGCGGGTGCCGGCTGCTGTTGCCGGGTGATCGGCGCCCGGTCACCGTGGAGTCCGATCTGCGCGGCTGGGAGGCCCTGCACACACGCCTGGCACTACTGCCGGGCGGTGAGGGCTCGCCCCCGCCCGCGCTCGGCGAAGGCATGGCGTATGGGCCACTCTTCTACGTCGCGGCGCGCAGCCAGCTCCGTCTGCCGGCCACCCTGACCCGGTCGCGCGGTGGGCTGCGCATGCTCGTGCTCCCAGCCTCCCTGGCGGGGGCGATGGAGCGGACGCCTACCTTCGAGGTCTCCGGCTGTCACGGCTTTGTCCTGCGCGGCGGACAGGCGGCCCGGGGGACTCGGGCGGGATCGGTGGTGGGCGGAGCGCGCAGATGAGCGTGACCGTCCTCGAGCATCCGGCGCTGCGACATTCGCCCCGCAAGGCGCAGGAGGAGGCGACGAGTCGTTCGTTCGTGCAACTCGGGGCGTTTGCCGCACTCGGGCTCTACGGCGTCCTGCGGTGGGGGACGATGCTGAGGCCGGTGCCGGTCGGGCGCCTGCTCGGGCTGTTGGCCCTGGCGCTGGCGATCGCCGTACTCGCGGAGGTCCCGGCTGCCCGTCGGCGGCCCGTGGCGATCTTGATCGGAGTGGTGGGGGCGGTCGCGATCCTGCCGATCTCCGGCATCGCGTTGGCCTGGATAACCCACGTCCGGATCGCGGTGACCGCCGATGCGATCGGCCAGGGGCTGTCGGCGCTGCCTCGCGTGCTGGTCCCCTACGACGGCATCAACTACCCGGTGCGCGAAGTGATCGTGATGGGCGCGGGGGTGCTGCTCCTCGACGCCGGGATGATCCTCGCGTTCGCTCCGCGCTCGCTCGGCGAGATCCGCAGCGCGGTGGCGGCGCTCCCGCTGATCGTGCTGGCGATCGTGCCGTCGGCGCTCACGCGCCCGCCGGTCCCGTACCTGCACGGGATCATCCTGTTCGCCCTGGTGGCGGCGTTCATGTGGGGGGAGCGCGTACGCCGGCTGCGCTCGGTCGCCGCGGTGGCGGTGGTCGGAGTGGCCGGTCTGGGGGCAATGTTGGCCGCGGCGCGCCTGGACCCGCGGAGCCCGTGGATCAACTTCCAGGCGCTGGCCGGGTCGCTGGCGCCGGGACACGGCGAGAGCTTCGACTGGTCCCAGACCTACGGGCCGCTGAAATGGCCTCGGACCGGCCACGAGGTACTCGAGGTACAGGCCCGGGAGCCGGACTACTGGAAGGCACAGGATCTCGACGCGTTCGACGGCCGGGGCTGGGTGACGGGCGCCGCGAGCGGCGGCGACCCGAGTGCCGGGCTCGCCCCCAGCGCGCTTGCCCGCTGGACCCAGACTCTCCAGGTCACCCTGGGCGCGATGAGCACCAACGACGTGATCGCGGCCGGGGCGGCGGCCGAGCCGAGTCACATTGCCGGTGTGCTGCTTCCGGGGGCGAGCACGGGAACCTGGCAGGCCGCCTCGACGCTCGGTCCGGGCGACAGCTACCTGGTCAAGGTCTACGCGCCGCATCCAAGCGCGACCGCGCTCACCAGGGATACGGGGAGCTATGCGTCGGCTCCGCTGGCGAGCTTTCTCAGCTTGACGCTGCCCCCGTTCAGCTTCACCGATCGAGGCGTTCGCTTTCCGGTCCAATCCACATCGGTCGCGTTCGCCCCGTTCGGATCCGGCCGGCAGCCCGCGGACAGCGTGACCGGTCAGGCGGCCGAGCCGGTACTCGCGGCTTCGCCGTACGCCCGCGCCTATGCGCTGTCGCGCCGGCTGGCCGGCGGCGCCGCAACCCCATACGACTATTTGCTGGCGGTGATGAAGTACCTCGGGCACGGCTACGCCTACAGTGAGGACACACTGCCGAGCCGGTACCCGCTGATGAGCTTCCTGTTCGGCGCCAAGAGCGGCTATTGCCAGCAGTTTGCCGGGGCGATGGCGCTGCTGCTGCGAATGGGCGGGGTTCCGGCGCGCGTGTCGGCGGGGTTCACCACGGGCACTTACGACGCGCCGCGCCGGGCTTACGTGGTCACCGACATCGACGCCCACGCCTGGGTCGAGGCGTGGTTCCCTCACTATGGCTGGGTCAGGTTCGACCCGACGCCGGGGTCGGCTCCGGCGCGCGGCGGTCACGTCGCGCTGCCCGCGATCACGCAGGACAACATCACGAAACCGCTCCCGGCGAAGCCGGTCAGACGGCCCGAGCCCGGAGCCCAGACCCCGGGAGCCAAGACCAAGGCTCACGCGGCCGGAAGCTCGACCGCTGTAGCCGTCCTACTGGCCGTGCTGGCCGTGATCCTGATCGCGGCCGGGACCGCCGCGCTGCGGATCCGGCGGGCACGCCGCGAGGATCAGCTGGTGGAGCTCGAGCGAGCGTTCGCGCGCTGCGGTCGCCCGCTCGGGCCCGGCGTCACGTTGGCCGTCCTCGAGCAGCGCTTCCGCTCCTCCCCAGACGCGGCGGCCTACGTCCGGGCGCTGCGCCTGGCCCGGTACGGCGGCGGCGGCTCGCCGCCGACCTTCGCGCAGCGCCGGGCCATCCGCGAAGCGCTCGCCGTCGGTCGCGGCGCACCTGGCCGTCTGCGCGCTTGGTGGGCGCTGCCTCCGCTCCCCACCGCGGAGTGGACTTTCCGGCGCCGCCCGCACGCGTCATAAAATCCTCTACGTGGACGACGTGTACGACCTATATCGGCGCGGCATGGAGCTGCTGGAAGCCGGACACCATCACCAGGCGGTGATCCCGCTCTCGCGAGTGCGCGACCTGGCGCCGGACAAGACCTCGATCCGCGAAGCGCTGGGGCGCGCGCTGTTTCACGCCCAGCAGTACGAGGCGGCCGCCGCCGAGTTCCAGGCGGTGATCGACCGGGCGCCGACCAACGACTTCGCGTTGTTCTGCCTCGGTCGCAGCCTGCAGATGCTCGGCCGCCACGCCGAGGCACGACAGCCGCTCGCGCTCGCCGCGTTCATGCAGCCCTCGCGCAAGGACTACCGGCGCTATCGCGATCAGGCCCGGGCCCGCGCAGCAACGGCGCACGGCGGCTGAGCCGTCGGCCGTGGCCTGGGTTCGCGGCGCCGTGCGTCGCGAGATCGGCGGCTGAATCTCGCTGCCCAGGCACGGCGCGTCGTCAGATGCGGTGCTAACCTGAGGGAACAGCTTTCGCGCCGGGCCATCCCGGCGGCAGTACCGGAAGTGGGCGCTCGCCCGCTTTTTTTTATGAGTTTTGACGACGGAGGACCAAGTGAGCAGTGCACTCCAGAGAGAGATCGAGGACCGGCTCGCCACGAGCGAACCAGACGTCGAGGTGCTGCTCGCGGAAGTCGTGTCGGGAGGCACGCTTCGTCTGTTCATCGACCACCCCGAAGGCGTGACGCTCGCGCTCTGCGAGCGGGTCACCAAGGCGCTCGGCGAGTACCGCGATCGCTACAGCCTCGAGGTGTCCTCCCCTGGGCAGGACCGTCCGCTGACCAAGCCGCAGCACTACACGCGGTTTCTCGGCAGGCGCGCCCGGGTGCGGCTGCGCGGCGACGCCGCGCAGCCGGAGGCGAGTGGACGCAAGAGCCAGAGCCTGACCGGAGAGCTGGTCGGCGCCTCCGATGAGGAAGTGACGATCGCCGCCGGAGACGGCATCGTCTCGATCCCCTACGACCAGATCGCCCGCTCAAACCTAGTTCCAGGAGACTGAACTATGTCGAGAGAGATCGTCGAGGCCGTCCGCGGCCTCGCAGCGGAAAAGAACATTTCCCATGAGAAGCTGATGGAGGCGCTCGAGGACGCGCTCCTGTCGGCCTACAAGAAGACGCCCGGCTCGGCGCCGTACGCCAAGGTTGAGATGGACCGCGAGAGCGGCGACTTCAAGGTCTGGGAGCTGAAGATCCCGCCGGAGCTCGAGGAGCAGCTGCTGGTGGAGGCGACCACCGACCAGACGCCGACGGTCGACCCCGAGACCGGTGAGATGCGCGAGCCGCCGGAGCCCGAGATCGATCTCGAGAAGCTCAAGGAGTACGAGGACCAGATCGAGACGGAGGACGTCACTCCACACGATTTCGGACGGATCGCGGCGCAGACCGCCAAGCAGGTGATCCTGCAGCGGATCCGCGAGGCCGAGCGCGACATGATGTTCGAGGAGTACCGCGATCGTGTGGGCGAGCTGATCACCGGGATCGTGCAGCAGTCCGACTCGCGTTACACGCTCGTGCAGCTGCGCGAGCGGGTCGAGGCACTGCTGCCCAAGTCCGAGCAGGTAGACGGCGAGCGCTACGACCACTCGCAGCGGATCAAGGCCGTGATCAAGGATGTCTCCAACTCGACCAAGGGCCCGAGCATCATCGTCTCGCGTCGCGATCCCGAGCTGATCAAGTCGCTGTTCGAGCTCGAGGTGCCGGAGATCGCCGACGGACTCGTCGAGATCACCGGCGTGGCCCGCGAGCCCGGCTATCGCTCGAAGATCGCGGTCGTCTCGCACGTCGATGGCGTCGACCCGGTCGGCGCCTGTGTCGGCCCCCGCGGATCCCGCGTCCGGATGGTCGTATCGGAATTGCGCGGCGAGAAGATCGACATCATTCCCTACAACGACGAGCCCGCCCGGTTCGTCGCCAAGGCGCTCTCGCCGGCCCGAGTCCGCGAGGTGCTGGTCGACGACGACAACAAGCAGGCCACCGTGATCGTTCCCGACGACCAGCTCTCGCTGGCGATCGGCCGCGAGGGACAGAACGCCCGTCTGGCCGCCCGCCTCACCGGCTGGCGGATCGACATCCGCTCCGAGACCGAGTTCGCCGCCGAGGAGGCCGAACACGGCTACGAGCAGGACGACCAGCTCCAGGGACGCTGCGCGGCGATCCTCACCAACGGGCGCCGCTGTCCGAATGCGGCCCTGCCCGGTTCGCGTTACTGCGGGATCGATGCCCACCAGGCCCTCGCGGGTACCGACACCGACCTGGTCGGCGCCGCCGACGGCGGCGGATCCGGATCGTCCGGGGCCGACGAGCCCGCTCCCGAGAGCGCAGCCGGCTAAGCGCAATACACTGGTTCGGAGATGCCCAAGCGCGTAAACGACGGCGACAACGCCGAACGCCCCAAGGCGGCAAGGCCGGCCAACGCCGGTGCAGCGAAAGCCGCGCGGCCGGCCAAGGCTGCGCCTGCGGCCGGCTCGGGCGCCGCCAAGCCGAGCGGCGCGAGCGCTGCCAAGCCGAGCGGCGCGAGCGCTGCCAAGCCGTCCGGCGCGGGGGCTGCCAAGCCGTCCGGCGCGGGGGCTGCCAAGCCGTCCGGCGCCAGCGCTGCCAAGCCGTCCGGCGCCAGCGCTGCCAAGCCGGCTCCCGCCGCTGCCAAGCCCGCTCCCGCGGCCGGCGCGTCCGCTGCCAAGTCCGCGCCCGGGGCTTCCGCCGCGAAGCCCAGCGCGGCGGCCAGCGCGTCCGCCGCCCAGCCCGGCCCTGCGGCCAGCGCGTCCGCTGCCCGGCCCGCTCCTGCGGCCAGCGCGTCGGCCGCCAAGCCCGCTCCGGCCACCGCCTCACCCCCGGCGGAGGCAGCGCCCAGCGCCCAGCGCCCGGCCAACGGCGCCGGCAGCAGCCAGCCGCCGGCCAGCCCCGGCGGGGGCATAGAGCCCACGGGCGCTACCCCGGCCGGCGATGGGGGCAAGCCCGGAAGCGACGGCGCGCCCAAGCGCCCGACCCGTGACTCGCTTCAGGGCGAGCGCGCCCCTGGCACCGCGGGCGGCCGGCGTCGCGTGGTGATCGACTCCCAAGCCTCGCGCCGCGCCCCCGGCGGTGGCCCCGGGCCCTCGAATCAGCCGCCACGGCGCCAGCGCCGCGGCCGACGCCGCCGCGGCGTCTACGACGAGGAAGCCGAATCGCGTCCCTCCCGCACCGCTCTGGCCGAGCCTGACACCGTCAGGATCAACTCGGGTTCGACCGTTAAGGACGTCGCCGAGTATCTCGGAGTCCAGGTGTCGGACATCATGAAGCAGCTGATGGCGCTCGGTGAGATGAAGACGATCACGCAGACGCTGTCAGACGAATCGATCACGGTCCTGGCGTCCGAGCTCGGCAAGCAGGTCGAGATCGTGCATACCGAGGACGAGGCCGTGGCCGAGCCCGTGTTCGACGACGCCGAAGAGCAGCTCGTCGAGCGCTCGCCGGTCGTCACCATCATGGGCCACGTCGACCACGGCAAGACGTCGTTGCTGGACGCGATCCGCGAGACCGAGGTGGCCGCCGGCGAGGCCGGCGGGATCACCCAGCACATCGGCGCCTACCAGGTCCACCACGGCGACCGGCTGGTCACCTTCCTGGACACGCCCGGTCACGAGGCCTTCACGGCGATGCGCGCCCGCGGCGCGAACGTCACCGACATCGCGGTGATCGTTGTCGCAGCCGACGACGGCGTCAAGCCGCAGACCCAAGAGGCCGTCGATCACGCCAAGGAGGCCGGCGTCCCGATGTTGGTCGCCGTGAACAAGATCGACAAGGAGGGCGCACAGCTCGATCGTGTCCGCAACGAGATGTCGGGGCTCGGGCTGCAACCCGTGGAGTGGGGGGGCGACACCGAGTTCGTGAACGTCTCGGCGAAGACGAAGGAGGGTCTCCCCGACCTACTCGACACGATCGTGACGATGGCCGAGCTCCAGGAGCTGAAGGCCAACCCCGACGCCCCGGCGTCCGGCACCGTGATCGAATCCAAGCTCGACCCCGGGCGCGGGCCAGTGGTGACGATCTTGATCGTGCGCGGCACGCTCGAGGTGGGGGACGCGCTGGTGGCCGGCGCCCACTGGGGCCGGGTCCGCGCGATGCACGACTTCCTCGGCAACCGCATCGCGGCGGCGCTGCCCGGCGAGCCGGTCGAGGTCCTCGGTTTCGACGGTGTGCCGGAGGCGGGCGAACGCGTTCGCGTGGTCGAGCACGAGCGCCGCGCCCGGCAGCTGGCCGGGGAGCGCGCCAACCGCTTGAAGACCGAGTCGCTGGCCCGGCGAAGCGGTAAGCGGATCTCGCTCGAGGACATCTTCCGCAGCGACCTGCAGGAACTCAACCTGGTCCTCAAGTCCGACGTCGCCGGCTCGCTGGAGGCGATCGAAGACGAGATCGCCAAGCTGCCCCAGGACGAGATCTCGGTGAATGTGATCCGTCGCGCGGTCGGCGCCGTGACCGAGTCCGACGTGATGCTCGCCGCGGCATCCGATGCGGTGATTCTCGCCTTCAATGTGCGGCCGGTCGGGGACGCTCGCTCGCTGGCCGAGCGCGAGGGCGTCGAGATCCGCCACTACTCGGTGATCTACCGGGCGATCGAGGAGCTTCGCAACGCGATGGAGGGCATGCTCGTGCCCGAGGAGGTCGAGGAGACGCTGGGCTCGGCCGAGGTCCGTCAGATCTTCCGCGCGTCGCGCGTCGGCACGATCGCCGGCTCGCACGTGACCGACGGCAAGATCACCCGCGGTTCCAAGGTCCGCCTGATCCGCGACGGTACGGTCGTCTGGGATGGCGAGATTCAGAGCCTACGCCGCTTCAACGACGATGCGCGCGAAGTGGCCGCCGGATTCGATTGCGGAATCGTGTTGCGGGACTTCGCCGACATCAAGGAAGGCGATGTGGTCGAGGCGTACGCGACGCGCCAGGTCGAGCGCGAGCTCGCCTGACCCGGAGGTTGACGATGTCCGAGAGCGGCTTCGTCGCCGTGCTCGTTGTCGACCTGCACTTCCCCGACGCGCACAGCCTCAAGGGCAAGCGCAAGGAGCTGTCTTCGATCAAGACTCAGCTACGAGGCCGCCTTGGCGCGGCGGTGGCGGAGACCGGATACCACGATCTCTGGCAGCGATCGCAGCTGACCGCCGCACTGACCGGAGGTTCGCTGGCGACTCTGTCGGCAACCGTCGACAACGTCGAGCGCTGGCTGCTCTCACGCTGCCCAGAGGGAGTGTCGGTCGAGCGCCTGTTTGCCTCGGTGGAGGATCTGCGGGGCGTTTATCCAATAAACGCCGCGGAGGGATAGGATGGCCACAGGACGCATGCGCCGCAGTCTCCGCGTCAACGCGCTTGGAGTTCAGCCATGAGCACTGGGCGGTTGAGGCGCGTTGACGAGGCGATACGCGTGATCCTCAGCGACGTGATCGCGCGGGGACTAAAAGACCCGCGGGTGGGATTCGTGACCGTGACCGGTGTCAAGACCAGCTCAGATCTCCGCCATGCCCGCGTGTACGTCAGCGTGTTCGGAGACGAGGCCGAGCGCACGAACAGCCTCGCGGGCCTGCGTTCCGCTCACGGGTTCCTGCAACGGCGCGTGGCCAGTGAACTGACGCTCAAGCACACCCCGATGCTGTCGTTCGAATACGACGAGTCGATCGACCGGGGGATGCGAATCTCCGAGTTGCTGAGCGAGACCGAGCGCGCCGCCCGAACCGATCCGGCCCCGGACCCCGATGACTGAGAACGGCAATAAATCAGAGCGCGATCAGGTCCTGACCGAGCTCCGCGGCGCCGGCAAGCTGATCGTGGTAACGCACGAGAACCCCGACGGCGACGCGCTCGGTTCGCTGATCGCGATGCAGCAGATCCTGTCGGACCTCGGCAAAGAGTGCGTGATGTTCGTCGACGCGGACGAGTTTCCGCTCCCGCACGAATACCGTTTCCTGCCGCTCAGCGGCCTGGTCAAGGAGCCGCCCGCGGACCTTGACGAGCACACGATCGTGTTCCTGGACTGCGGCAATCTCGAGCGCAATCCCGCCGAGGCGTTCAAGCGTGATGGGATGCACATCTTCAACATCGACCATCACCATGACAACACCCGCTTCGGCACCGTAAATCTCGTCGTGCCTGAGGCGTCGTGCACCGCCGAGATCGTCTGGGACCTGATGCACGGGCTGGGCGTCAACCCGACGGCGACGATTGCCGAGGCGCTGTATGTAGGCCTGATCACCGACACCGGCCGCTTCATGTACGAGAACACCGGCCCGCGCGCGCACCGGATGGCCGCGGAGCTGATCGAGGCCGGCGTCGACGTGCACGAGATCTACCGCCGGGTGTACGAGGGCGTGCCCTACGCGAAGCTGGCGCTGCTCGCCCGCGGACTTTCGAAAGCCGAGCGCTACGACGATGGCCGGCTCACCGTGACCGCGCTCAGCGCCACAGACTTCGCCGAGTCGGGCGCCGAGGAGAGCTACGCCGAGGGCGTGATCGACCATCTCCGCGCCGTCCAGGGCACCGCCGTGGCTGCGCTCGTGCGCGACCGGCTCGGCGACGCCGACGCGGACGGGGACGGAGCCGGCAACGTGCAGCAGCGCAAGGTGTCGCTGCGCGCGAGCGACAGCCGCGTCGACGTCTCGCAGATCGCCCGCGTGCAAGGTGGCGGCGGACACCGCCAGGCCGCCGGTTTCACCACCACGCTCGAGCCCGATGCGCTGGTCGAGTTCCTCCGCGCCCAGGTCGCCGAACAGCTGTCCTGATATGTCCGCACCGGGCACGAGTCTGCCCGTCGACGGCGTGATCCTCTACGACAAGCCGGCCGGGATCACCTCGCACGACGTGGTGGCCCGCGTCCGGCGCGAGTTCCCGCGCGGGATCAAGGTCGGCCACGCGGGTACGCTCGACCCGTTCGCCACCGGGTTGCTGCTCGTACTCGTCGGCCGGGCCACGCGCGTGCAGCGCTTCCTGATGGCGCTGCCGAAGATCTACGAGGTGACCGCGCGCTTTGGGGCGGTCTCCACCACCGGCGATCCCGAGGGCGAGATCGTCGAGACCGGCATCGTCCCGGAGGGCGAGCTGGCGCTGCCGACCGGCACGGTCCGCCAGCGGCCGCCGGCGTACTCGGCGGTCAAGATCGGTGGGCGCCGCGCCTACGCGCTGGCCCGCGCGGGGGCGGAGGTGGAGACGGCGGAGCGCGAGGTGAGCGTCTATCGCTTCGAGGAGCGCGGGCGTGATGGCGAGCGTCGCGAGTTCACGATCGAGTGTTCCTCCGGCACCTACGTGCGCAGCCTGATCGCCGACCTCGGTGACGCCTACTGCGAGCAGCTGCGACGGACCCGGATCGGAGACTTCGCGGTCACCGACGCCGATCCAGGCAAGGTCGTGGGGCTCGGTGACGCGCTGTCATTCCTGCCCGAGTTGCGCCTCGACGAGGAGCAGGCCGACCGCGCCGCCCACGGGGTCGCAATCGGCGGCGAGGCCCGAGGCGTCGTCCGGCTGACCGGACCCGAGGGCCTGATCGCCCTAGCTGAAGCGGATCCGAGCTCCGCGAGCATGCTCAGGCCGGTCGTCGTTCTGCGCCCGCGCTGAGAAGAGAGAAGTGGTCCGACGTCGATGCCGGTTGCCGGCTCTGCTGTCAGGCTGTGGCGCACCGAACCGATTCAGGAGGTCCGAAGATGAATTCTCTCTCACGCGTCCCGCGCCTCTTTGCGCTGGGTCTGCCGATGGTGATAGTCGCGTTCGCGCTGAGCGCATGCGGATCATTTGACTCCGCCGCGTCCGGCGAGCACCTGATCAAGGACTACGTCAGCAAGTTCGGGCAGGGCAAGGTGACCGTAACGTCGGTGAAATGCCCGTCGGGCGTCAAGCAGGTCACGGGAAAGACCTACGATTGCCAGGTCAAGCTGCACGACAAGCCCTCGAACAACGACGGCACGGGATCGATCACGATTCACATGGCCGCAGGCAATAAGGTGGTTATCGAGGGAAAGCAGGATCTACATCTGCAGTGACGCTCCCGAGCCGTGGCGGGTCCGGGACCGACAACCAATAGGCTTTCGCGCCCATGCGGGTCACACCCCTCAGCGAAGTGCAGGCGCGGCCCCGCAGGGTCGCCGTCGGCGAGTTCGACGGAGTCCACCTCGGCCACCGCGAGGTGATTCGCGGAAGCGACACGGTGCTGACCTTCGAGCCGCACCCCCTGCGCGTGGTCCGGCCGGAGGCGGCGCCGAAGCTGTTGACGAGCCTGGACATCAAGGCCGAGCTGATCGCGGAGCTGGGGGCGGAGGAGATCGTCGTGATCCCGTTCGATCAGGGGTTCGCCCAGCAGAGCGCCCATGAGTTCATCGACCACGTGCTGGTCGAGCGCCTGGGCGCGACGGACGTGGCCGTGGGCGAGAACTTCCGCTTCGGTCACGGCGCCGCCGGGGACGCCGACCTGCTGGCCGCCGACCCGCGGTTCCAGACGCGAGTGGTACCGCTGGTGGAAGTGGACGGCGAGATCGTCTCCTCGAGCCACATCCGCGCGCTCGTGTCGGCCGGCGAGGTCGACCTGGCCAACCGGTTTCTGGGGGCGCCGTTCAAGCTCCGCGGCACAGTCGTGACCGGCGACCGCCGGGGGCGGGAGCTCGGATTTCCCACCGCCAACATCGTCCCCGACGAGGCGCTCGTCTGCCCCGGCCACGGGATCTATGTGGCGCGGACCGACGGCTCCTGCGCGGCGGTCAGCGTCGGCGTACGCCCCACCTTCGGCACCGGGCGAGCGGTCCTGGTGGAGGCCTACCTGCTCGACCGCGACGACGACCTGTACGGCCGCACGCTGACCATCGAGTTCCTCTCGCGACTGCGCGGCGAGAGACGGTTCGAATCGGTGCAGGCGCTGACCGAGCAGATGCAGCGCGACGTCGAGCGTACCCGCGAGCTGTGCTCTGACTAGCCTCGCCGGGAGAATCGGCCCCCGGGCGATTCTCCCAACCGAGTCGCCCCCAGGGCGACTCGGCTGCTAGCCTTGCCCGCCGTATGACAGTCACCCAAGAACGCAAGCAGGAGCTGATCGAGAAGTTCGGCGATAGCCCTGCCGACACCGGGAAGGCCGAGGTCCAGGTCGCTCTGTTGACCGAGCGGATCAATGGTCTCACCCAGCATCTCCGTGACCACAGCAAGGATCATCACTCGCGCCGCGGACTGCTGATGCTCGTCGGGCGCCGCCGCCGGTTCCTGAACTACCTTCAGCGCACCGACCTCGAGCGCTACCGCGCGCTCGTCCGTGAGCTCGGTCTCCGCAGGTGACGCCAATCGCGGCCGGTGAGCCCGCGCCCGAGTTCAGGCTCGGACGCGAGGACGGCGCGGATTTCACGCGGGCCGACCTCGCGGGCAGAACGACGGTGCTGGTGTTCTATCCGTTCGCCTTCAGCCCGGTCTGCACCGACCAGCTGAACCTGTACGAGGAGATGCTGGGAGAGCTCTCACAACGCGGGGTATCCCTGTACGGGGTCTCGTGCGATGCGACCTGGTCACAGACGGCGTTCAAGGAGAAGCTCGGCGTGAGCATCGAGCAGCTATCGGACTTCGAGCCCAAGGGAGCGACCTGCCGCGCCTTCGGCGTCTACCACGAAGGCGGTTTCCCGCAGCGGGCGCTGGTGATCATCGGGCCCGACGGCAACGTCAAGTGGAGCTATCAGGCGGCATCGCCCGGTGATCTGCCCGGGGCGAACCTGATCTTCGACGGCCTGGGCGAGTAGCTCAGGGCGGGCCGTGAGCCGGCTCAGCTCAGCCCCGGTACCGCCGCCCGGCGATCAGGACCATGTGCGCGGCGCCGAGGACGCGCCGCTGGTGATCGAGTACGCGGACTTCGAGTGCCCGTACTGCGCGGCGGTAAGTTTCCAGCTGGCCGGACGAAGGCTGAGGCGGGTGTTCCGGCATTTCCCGGTGCGCTCGAGCCATCCGCGAGCCTGGCCGGCGGCCTGCGCGGCCGAGGCGGCGGCGCTGCAAGGCCGCTTCTGGGAGATGCACGACTCGCTCTACGCCGATCAGGCACGACTCGAGGATCCCCACCTGTGGGAACGCGCCCGGACGATCGGCCTCGACCTCGGGCAGTTCGACGCGGATCGCCGGAGTGACGCCGTGCTGGCGCGGGTGCGCGGGGACTTCGAGTCCGGCGTCCGCGCGGGAGTGGTGACCACGCCGACGCTGTTCGCCGGGACGGTCGCCCATGCCGGGCGGGTGCCGGAGCCGGTGCTCGACCGGATCGCCGAGCAGGGCTGATCGCGACCACGGCCGGCGCGGCCTATCGCCTGCGCCGGGTTTCCAGCGCGGCGGTCGGCACGAACCCGGGCAGGTGCAGGGCGAAGATCGATCCGCGCGCGGTGCTCTGAACGGTGCAACGGCCAGCGTGGCCCTTGGCGATCGCGTCGACAATCGCCAGTCCGAGGCCGACGCCGCCCGCCGAGCGCGTGCGTGCCGCATCAGCCCGGGCGAAGCGGTCGAAGATCCGCGCCAGCGCCTCCTCCGGCACGCCGCAGCCCTCGTCCTCGACCTCCACCACCACACCGCCCCCCGCGTCGGCCTGCGCACGGAGCTCGATCGCCGCGTTGCGCCCTGAGTACTTGACGGCGTTTTCGAGCAAGGCGTCGAGCGCCGCCCGGAGCCGCTCGGCGTCCACCAGCAAGCGGCCCGCCGCCAGCGGACCCAGTCGCCACGCGCGCGGCGCGACCTCCGACCACCGCACGAAGACGTCTTCGAGAAACGCCTCGAGGTCGATCTCCGAGGTCAGGACGAAGTCCGGCTGGTCGGCTGTCGCGAGCACGAGCAGGCGCTCGACGATCGCGTCGATTCGAGCGAGCTCGTCGAGCGCGACCTCGAGCTCCGGGACCTCGGCCTGCTGCCCGCGCAAGAGCTCGAGATGGCCGCGGGCGATCGTCACCGGCGTGCGCAGCTCGTGCGAGGCATCGTGGATGAAGCGCTCCTGGCGCTTGAGCAGCGACCGTCGCTGCTCGGCGCGTCCCTCCGCGATCGCCAGGGCGTCGACACGCCGGCGGGCGTGCCAGACCATGGCCAGGAACATCGCCGCCATCAGCGGGACCTCGAACAGCTCGCCCCACAGCTGCTCGCCGTCGAACGCGTCAAGCCCGATCGAGATGCCGGTCACCAGCATCACGCTGCCGAGCACGACCAGGGTGGGGATCGGCCGCCACACCCGGAATCCGTAAACCAGGGTCAGGCTGATCCAAACGAAATGGAACGGGATCGTCTCCCAGCTGGGGACGGCGATCATCGCCGCCAGGTTGGCCGAGGCGAAGGCCAGCCAGAGGAGCTCGACCCGATAGCGCCGGAGCGGCCCGGCGGGGGTCACGCCGCCGCGCGGTAGCCCGCGTTGCGGACGGTCTCGATCGGCGCTTCGGGGCCGAGGTGCCGCCGCAAGCGGCGCACGCAGACGTCGACGACATTCGACCGCGGATCGAAGTCAAAGCCCCAGACCTCGGAGAGCAGCCGCTCGCGGCTGATCACCTCACCGGCATGGAGGAGGAGCATGTGCAGGAGGCGGAACTCCCGGTCGGAGAGGTCGGTCACCCGCTCGCCGACGCGAGCCTGGCGGCTGGCCAGATGAAGCTCGAGGCGCCCCACCCGCAGGACGGTTCCATCGTCGGCCGAACGCGAGCGCCGCAGCTGAACGCGGGCCCGCGCGAGCAGCTCATCGAGCGAGAACGGCTTGGCCAGATAATCGACCGCGCCGAGTTCGAAACCCCGCAGCTTCGTGGCCAGGTCGCTGCGCGCAGAGAGGATCAGCACCGGCAGCGTGGGCTGATGGCGGTGAAGCTCACGCAGTACGTCCAACCCGTCGCGCCCGGGCAGCATCAGATCGAGGATCACGAACTCGTACCTGCCCGTCAGGGCACGCTCAATTCCGAGCTCGCCGCTCTCGACCACGTCCACGGCAAAGCCCTCAGCCTCGAATGCCTTGGCCAGGAACGCTCGGATCCGGGCCTCGTCCTCGACGACAAGTATGCGCATCGGTCAGTCAGTCACCAGTACGGGAGAACATATCCGGTCGGCAGATGACTTGTAAATGACGCCACGATGACATCTCGGTCATCTTCGCTCCGCGGCCCCCTCCGAAACGGTATTCATGCCGCCGGAAACGGAGCGAGCATGAGCGCGCAGACCAAGAAGCTCGCCGGCGTCATCGCCGGCGTCGTCGTCATCGGTGTACTGATCGGCCTCTTCGTCGGGCTCTATCTGACGAACTCCTCGAGCGCCGTGGCCGCCGCGAAGTCCGGCGGCGGCGCGCAGCTGTATCTGGGCACGGTGGCCGCTGCCGAGGGCAACGACGTGCATCCGAGCTGGGTCTCCTACTACGCGGTCGACGCCCACTCCGGCCACTGGCGCCATGCCACGACCTACGTGCTGCCGGCGAACACGCTCGTGCACGTGACGATCTTCCAGTACGACGGACAGTCGGGACTGCGCAATCCGTTCATCGGCCAGGCCACCGGGACCACGGGCGGCAACTTCGTGCTCGACGGCAGGCCAACCCAGGCGATCGAACCCGACGCCGCCTCGCACGTATTCGCGATCCCCCAGCTGGGCCTCTCGGTACCGGTGGCGGGCATTGCAGACGACGCCAAGAACCCGTGCGACAACGCGCCGTGCTCGCTCAGTCAGGACCACCACACGATCTCGTTCAGCTTCCGCACGCCGGGCCGTGGTCTCTACCGGTGGCAGTGCTTCGTCCCGTGCGCGGCCGGCTGGATCGATGGCTGGGGCGGACCGATGCAGACGGTCGGCTACATGGACGGCTACATCAAGGTCGTATGAGGCGCCCGGAGTCGTGAGCGAGGCCAATCATTTTCGCCGGCTGACGCTGATCTGGCTGCTGGCCAGCGTGGTCGTTACGCCACTGGTGGTCTTGCTGGCGGCGCCCGGCCTTCCGCCCGGCAAAGGCTCCGTGCAGTCCTCGGGGCAGGTCGCCGACAACACCGTGCTGCTCGGGATCTCAACGCCCATCGCCCTGGCCGTGCTGGTGTACTTCGTCTACGTGCTGATCGCCTTCCGGGAGCGCGAGCCCGGCTCCGTGCTCGAAGGGCCGCCGGTGCTGGGACATCCCGGCGTGCAGACGGCGTGGCTCGTCGTGACCACCGGGATAGTGCTGTTTTTGGCCTCCTACGCTTCGCTCCGGCTGTTCGACGACGGTTCCGGAGGCGGCCAGGGTCCGAATCCAATCGCCAGGCCCGCCAACGCAGGAAAGGCACTGCAGGTCCAGGTGATCGCCCAGCAGTGGAAGTTCACCTTTCGCTACCCGGGCTACAGCGGGGTCGAGACCCCGACCCTCGAGCTCCCGGCCGACCGGCTGGTCGAGCTCCACGTTACCTCGCTCGACGTGATCCACTCGTTCTGGGCCTACCAGCTCGGGGTCAAGGCCGACGCCAACCCGGGCTGGGACAACATCGCCTACGTTCAGACCAAGAAACCGCTGAACTTCGATATCCACTGTGCAGAGCTGTGCGGCGTTTGGCATGGCTACATGTTCGAGTCGGGCCGCGTGGTCGCCCCGGACCAGTTCGTCAGCTGGATCCAGCAGCAGCAGCAGCGATTTGCGCCGGTGCAGAAGTCTCTGCCGCCGTACGCCAAGCAGTACTTCCCGGACCCACAGAGGAGAGGCGGATGAGCGCGATCGCAGTCAAGGCCGACCAGCCCTCGATATGGCGACGTCTGATGGGGTTCAACCTGCTCACGGGAGTCCTACTCGGGATCGTGGGCTGGCTGATCGGGGATGCGATCGGTAACGCGATCCATTCGCCGAGCCTCGCGTACGTGGCCGACACCGGGGCCCCGCGCGATATCTCCGTGCTGCTCGGCTATCTCTTCGGGGTCACCGGATTCCTGATCGGTCTCGGCTTCGCCAACTATCCGATCAAGCGTCTGCTGGGCCACCCGCCGACGCTGGCCGAGCGCGAGAGCGAGCGGGAGGGGTGGACCCGCTACTTCAGCCTGTGCACCGACCACAAGGTCGTGGCGATCCAGTACATCATCGGGATAGGCGCGTTCTTCCTGGTCGGCGGCATCAACGCGATGCTGATCCGGACCGAGCTGCTCCAGCCGAACGATCACGTCTTCGGCGCCAACCAGTACCTGACCCTGGTGGGCATGCACGGCACGATGATGATGGGGATGATGACCTCGGTCATCCTCGGCCCGTTCGCCAACTGGCTGGTGCCGCTGATGATCGGCACCCGGCGGATGGCCTACCCGCGGATCGAGTCGTTCACCTTTTGGCTGCTGATGGCGGCCGGAGTGATCCTGGTCACGACGATCTTCTTCGGGGGCTTCCAGACGGGGTGGACTGGCTACGCGCCGCTCAGCAGCCAGGGAACCGCGGGCTACGACGCCTACATCGGGTTCTTCGCGCTGGTCGGCGTGTCGATGTGCCTGCTCGGCTTCAACCTGCTGGTCACGATCATCACCATGCGCTCCCCGGGCATGACGTGGTCCCGGCTGCCGATCTTCGTCTGGAGCGTGCTCGCCACCGCCGTCCTGATGCTGCTGGCCGCCCCGATGCTGATCGCCACGTTGCTGATGGCGGCGCTCGACCGCACGGCGCAGACGAACTTCTTCGTCCCGGGCTACGGCGGCAGCTCCTTTCTCTACCAGAACCTGTTCTGGGTATTCGGCCACCCCGAGGTCTACATCGTGGCGCTGCCCGGCTTCGGGATAGTGCTCGAGCTGCTGCCGGTGTTCTCGCGCAAGCCGCTCTGGGGCTATCGCCTGGCGGTCGGCGGCATGCTCGGCGTCGCCCTGCTGAGCTTCTTCGTCTGGCAGCACCATCTGTTCGTCAGCGGAATCAACGCCGACCTGCGACCGTTCTACATGCTCTCGACCGAGCTGATCTCGCTGCCCACCGGTTTCATCTTCCTGTGCGCGATGGGCACGCTCTGGCGCGGGCGAATACGGTTCACCGTGCCGATGCTGTTCTGTCTCGGCTGGGCGTTCAACTTCCTGATCGGCGGCATCTCCGGCGTGTTCCTGTCCGCCGTCCCCAGCGACGTGACCACGCACGGCACCTTTTTCGTGATGGCCCACTTCCATTACACGATCATGGGCGGTCTGGTGTTCACGCTGTTCGCCGCGGTCTACTACTGGGGCCCGAAGATGATGGGCGTGCGCTTCAACGAACGTCTGGCCAAGATCCACTTCTGGTCGCTGTTCATCGCGTTCAACTCGACCTTCGCACCGCTGTTCGCGCTGGGCATCCTGGGCATGCCCCGGCGCGTGGTCACCTACCCCACCCACCTCCAGGCGCTCAACGTCTGGGTGTCGGTCTCGGCCTTCGTGATCGGGCTCTCGATGCTCGTCTTCCTGGTCAACCTGGTGTGGTCGCTGGCGTTCAAGCGCGAGCCGGCCGAGCCCAACCCATGGCAGTCGCGCTCGGTCGAGTGGCAACTGCCCACCCCGGTGCCCCTGCACGACTTCGATCAGTTCCCGGTGTTCGACGAGGAGCCCTATCCCTACGGGATGGAGCGACCGCCGATACCGGCGTACGTCCCGGCCGGCGGGGGCAGTTAGCCGATGGAAGCCTCCACGGGTCCTTCTCTACCCGCCGCCACGGGCGCTTCCGCCCCCGCCGCCCCGCACATCGAGACCGAGCCGCGCGAATGGCAGCTGCGGGCGACCTGGGTGGGGGCCAGGCTGCTCTGCGGCGCCGCCGCATTCTTCTTCCTGGCCTTCGTGTTCGCGTATTTCTACCTGCGCTCGCTCGATGTGAACAAGAACTGGAAGATCGGTCCGGTCCATCCCTCGATCGGGCTCGGGGTGGCGATCGCGGTGACGCTCGTCCTCAGCGCGGTGCTGTTCCGCCTGGCGGCCAGCCGTCCCGACGACACGGTTCGGTTCGGGCTCGCCTCGCTGTTCCTCGCCCTGCTGGCGGTCGTGCTCCAGGTGGTCGAATGGACGACGCTGGGGTTCGGGCCGGTCAGCGGCGGCTACGCCAGTGTGTTCATCGGCTGGACCGCGCTCTACGCGGTGTTCGCGCTGGCCAGCGCGTACTGGCTCGAGACGCAGGTGGCGACCGCCTGGCGTCATCAACGTGAGGGCATCCGGCGGCGGCGGCACGAGGGAGTGGTCGGAGACGACCGCGAGTTGCTGAGCGCCGGCCTCGAGGCCTGCTCGTTCTTCTGGGCGTTCTACGTCGGGGCCGGCGTATTGGCGTTCGTGATCCTCTACGTGGTCTGAGCATGATCTGGTCGGGCTGGTCGATCGAGCCCCCGCTGGTCTATGTGGCGCTCGCCGCGCTGCTCTACTGGGTCGGCGGCCGGGGCTACCGACGCGCGGCCCGGCAACCGCTGCGCACGGCGGCGTTCGCGGCAGGGCTGGTGACGATCGTGCTGGCGCTCGACTCGCCGATTGACGGTTACGCGGATCAGCTTTTCTGGGTCCACATGGTCCAGCACGTGCTGCTGCTCACGGTGGCGCCGCCGCTGATCCTGCTCGGGCGACCCTGGCCGCGGATGTGGCGGGGACTGCCGAGCGACATACGGACCGCCGTCGGCCGGGGGATGGCCCGCGCCCGCTGGGCCGCTCCCCTGCGCACCCTGGCCCGCCCACGGCCCGCGTTCTTGGTGTTCAACGCGGCGATCGTGCTCTGGCACATCCCGGGCGCCTACAACGCGACCCTGCACTCGAACACGATCCATCAACTCGAGCACGCCACGTTCTTCTTCACCGGGCTGTTGTTCTGGGCCCGGGTGATCGATCCCGGACCGCTGCGCCCCCGCCTGGCCTGGCCGGGCCGGATCGCCTACGTGGTCGGCGCGATGGTAGTCGGTTGGGGCCTGGCCATCGCGCTGGTGCTCGCCCCGCATCCGCTCTACGGTCACTACGCGGCGCTGGCCCACCGGCCGGGCGGGCTCTCCGCGCTGACCGATCAGCAGCTCGCGGGCGGGATCATGTGGGTCCCGGGCTCGCTCGCCTACGGGGTCGCGATGCTGATCGGCTTCTATCGCTGGCTCGAGCCGGAGAGCGCGAGCCGCTCGCGTCGCCCGGCGCTCACCACCTGAGGAGAACCGAGAAAGCCATGTCCCAGATTCCGCTCGCCGACAACTTCCTGGCCGGTTCGCTGCTCTCGCTGCTGCTGCCGATCGGGCTGCTGATCGTGATCGTGATCTGGTACGTGCTGGCGATCAAACGGGTTCCCCGGGGAACGACGAAGCCCCTGCCGCCTCCGCTGCCCGCCTCGGATCTGCCCGCTTCGTCGGCCGGCCCGCCGACCGATTCCCTAGGGCCGGAAGCCTGATGGAAGCCAGCGCCGACGCTCGTCCCGACCCCCGCCGGGGGCGAGTAGGCGTCCGCCGGCACCTCGTGGTCGTTCTGGGGGCGGCCCTGGCCGGCGTCTGCATCGGACTGAGCGTCGGCATTCATTACCTCTTCAACACTTCGCCCGCGGCGTCGACCGCGCCGCCGGCAACCGCCGGACTCGACGGGCAGGCCACCTGGGCGGCCGGGACCCGTCCTGCCCCGCCGATCACCACGCTGCGCGACCAGACCGGGGCGCGGTTCGCGCTCAGCGCGCTGCACGGTCGCACGGTCGCCATGGTCTTCTTCGATTCCCTCTGCCAACAGGCGTGCCCGCTCGAGGGCCGCGCGCTGGCCGCCGCCGAGCGGTCGCTGCCGGCCGCGCAGCGACCGGTGGTCGTCGTGGTCAGCGTCAACCCGCTCGATACGCCGGCCAGCACGCGCAGCGCCGCGCGCAAATGGGGCCTCGCATCGGCCGGCGCCTGGCGCTGGCTCCGCGGCGACCACGCGGCGCTGGCTCGCGTGTGGCGGGCCTACCGCATCTTTGTCGCGCCCCCGCGGAACGGCGACATCAGCCACACCGAGGCGCTCTACCTGATCGACCGCCGCGGCGACGAGCGCTCGGGCTACCTGTATCCGTTCCTGCCCGGCTTCGTCACGCACGATCTGCGCAAGCTCGCGGTGGCCGCCGGACCGGGGACGAGGTCGTCGTGACCGACGTGGCCGAGGTCCTGCCGGGCGCGCTGCCGGTGCGGTCGGTCGTTCCCGCCCGCGTGGCGGCGAACTGGGCCGATTACGTGACTTTGACCAAGCCGCGGATCATGTCGCTGCTGGTGCTGACCGCGGTCTGCGCGATGGTGGCTGCGGCGGGAGGCGCACCGGCTCCACTGCCGCTGGCCGCTCTGGTACTCGGCGGCGCGCTGGCCTGCGGGGGGGCGAGCGCGCTCAACCACGTGCTGGACCGCGACATCGACCGCCTGATGGGCCCGCGGACGGCGTCGCGCCCGGTGGCGGCTGGACGTATCGCCCCGGCCCGGGCGACGGCCTTCGGGCTAACGCTGCTCGCGCTCTCGTTCCTGGTGCTGGCGGCGTTCGCCAACCTGCTCTCCGCCTCCCTGTCGCTGAGCGGCGGCGCCTTCTACGTGCTCGTCTACACGCTCTGGCTGAAGCGGACCACTCCGCAGAACATCGTCATCGGCGGAGCGGCGGGGGCGATTCCCCCGCTCGCCGGTTGGGCCGCGGCCCACGGGCGCCTGGGGCTGGGCGCGGCGTTCCTGTTCGTGATCGTGCTGCTCTGGACCCCGCCGCACTTCTGGGCGCTCGCGCTGCTCCTGGCCCCCCAGTACCGGGCCGCGCGGGTACCGATGCTGCCCGTGGTCCGCGGCGCCCGCATAACCACCGGTCGGATCCTGCTCTACACGATCGGACTGGTGGCCATCACTCTTCTGCCCGGCCTGACCGCGACGTTCGGCGCCGTCTACCTCGGCGCGGCCACGGTGCTGGGCGGGGTGTTCTGCGCGCTGGCCTGGCGCCTGTGGCGCCAGAGCAGTCCGGCCAGGGCTGGACTGCTCTTCCACTATTCGCTGCTCTACCTCGCGCTGCTGTTCGTCGCGGTCGCGCTCGACGCGGCTCTTTCCGGCTAACAGCCACCCGGTCTGGGCTCACACTTCCTACAGCAAAATTATTCTCGACCGGGACCCTCTGAGGAGTGACGCCCTCAGCGCAGACCGAGCAAGTCCGGCCGGCGCGGCATAGCCCGGGTGACCGGGTGCGCGGCCGCCGGGCTGCGACGCCGGTCCGACCGGCGCCGGTAGGCGTGATCCCATCGGTCCTGCGGTCCCGGACCGAGGTGCCGCGCGATCAGCAGACCCGCCGCCACGGTCCCGAAAGCCAGCAGGGACATGGTCACGTTCAGGATTATGAGAAGAGTCGTAGACATGTTTATCTGGTGCCCCGGATCGGTAAGGAAACGGCAATGGCACGGCAAGGGGTTGGTAAGCCATGAGCGTGGCGGGAGCGCGCGTTCTCGTGGTCGACGACGAGCGCGCGGTGCGGCAGCTGGTGCGCACCCAGCTGCGCCGTGATCGCTTCCAGGTGATCGAGGCCGACAACGGCCTCGATGCGCTGTCGCTCCTGCGCCGCGGGGGGGTCGATATCGCCCTGGTCGACCCGATGCTTCCCGAGCTCGACGGCCTCGAGCTCGTTCGCCGGGTGCGCCAGGAATCGACGGTGCCGATCATCCTGCTGAGCGCACGAGGCGACGAGAGCAGCCGGGTGGCGGGCCTTGAGGTCGGCGCCGACGACTACATGGTCAAGCCGTTCTCATTTCGCGAGCTGACCTCGCGGGTCCGGGCGCATCTCCGGCGCGCGAATGGCTTCGACGCCGATCACGCCGTGCTCAGCTCAGGTCCAATTGAGCTCGATGTCCGGTCTCGCCGTTGCCGCTGTAACGGCACGGACGTCCAGCTGACCCGGCGGGAATTCGATCTGCTGACCGCCTTGCTGCGCTATCCGGGGCGCATCCACACGCGCTCCCAGCTGCTGCAGCTGGTCTGGGACACCGAGCATATTTCCGCCAAGACCGTCGACGTCCACATCGCGTCGCTGCGAGCCAAGCTGGGCGCGGCCATCAGCATCGCCACGCTACGCGGCGTCGGCTACCGGCTCGATGCCGCTACCATCCCCGGGGTTCGGAATTAAGAGAGAAACGAAGCACTCCGCCGACCGAAGGGCGGAGAAGAAGAGGTAAAACATATGTCTGACGCCGTTACGCGCGTGTCCGTCGAGATCGCCGGCAAGGAGATTTCGTTCGAGACCGGCAAGTTGGCCAAACAGGCCTCCGGCGCAGTTGTCGTCCGAGCGGGCGACACGATGGTTCTGAGTACAGCGACCGCGGGCAACCTGCGGGATGTCGATTTCCTTCCCCTCACGGTGGATGTCGAGGAGCGCATGTACGCCGCCGGGAAGATCCCCGGCTCATTCTTCAAGCGTGAGGGTCGCGCCGGCGAGAAGGCGACGCTGACCGCGCGCCTGATCGACCGTCCGATCCGGCCGCTGTTCCCCAAGGGCTGGCGTTATGAGACCCAGCTCGTGGCGCTGCCGATGTCGGTGGATCATGAGAATCCCTACGACATGCTGGCCCTCAACGGGGCCTCCGCGGCCCTGATGATCTCGCACATTCCGTTCCCGACTCCGGTCGGCGCGGTGCGGATCGGGAAGATCGACGGCAACTTCGTCATCAACCCCAACGAAGAGGATCTGCTGGAGTCGACCGACCTCGATCTGATCGTGGCCGGCACCGACGACGCGATTCTGATGGTCGAGGCGGGCGCCAACGAGATTCCCGAGGCGGAGATCCTCGATGCGCTCGACATCGCCCACGACGCGATCAAGAAGCTGTGCGCCGCTCAGCGCGAGCTGGCCGAGAAGGCCGGCAAGCCGAAGATCGAGGTGGCGATCCCGCAGGTCGACGAGGATCTCTACGAGCAGGTGAGGAGCTCCCACGGCGAGGCGCTGGCGCAGGCCACGCAGGTCGAGGACAAGCTGGCTCGTCAGGAGGCCACCACGGCGGTCGAGGAGCAGATCCTCGAGCACTACGCCGGGGACCCCGAGTCCGAGGATTACGCTGCCCGCCGCGCCGCGGCTCAGCGCGCCTTCGACAAGCTCGAGAAGACACTGGTCCGCCAGCGGATCGCCGTCGAGAAGAAGCGCCCCGACGGCCGCAGCGCGGACGAGATCCGTCCGATCTCGATCGAGGTCTCCGTGGCCCCCCGCACCCATGGCTCGGCATTGTTCACGCGCGGGCAGACGCAGGCGTTCAGCGTGGCCGCGCTCGGCACCACGCGTGAGGAGATGCGGCTGGACACGCTGGGGCTGGAGACGACCAAGCGCTACTTCCACCACTACAACTTCCCGCCGTTCTCGGTCGGAGAGGCCGGCTTCATGCGCGGTCCCAAGCGCCGTGACATCGGCCACGGCGCACTCGCCGAGCGAGCGCTGGTGCCGATGATCCCCAGCCAGGAGGATTTCCCATACACGATCCGCGTGGTCTCGGACATCCTCGAGTCCAACGGCTCGAGTTCGATGGCCTCGGTCTGCGGCTCGACGCTGTCTCTGATGGACGCCGGGGTGCCGATCAAGGCCCCTGTCGCCGGCATCGCGATGGGCCTGATCAAAGAGGGGGATGACTACATCATCCTCACCGACATCGCCGGAGTCGAGGACCACCTCGGCGACATGGACTTCAAGGTCGCCGGCACCAAGGACGGGATCACCGCGCTGCAGATGGACATCAAGATCACGGGCGTCACGTTCGAGATCATGCGCGATGCGCTCACTCAGGCCAAGGTGGCCAGGGAGTTCATCCTCAAGGAGATGAACCAGGTCATCGATGCCCCGCGCGGCGAGCTCTCGAGGTATGCGCCGGGGATCTCCTCGGTGAAGATCGATCCCGAGAAGATCGGCCTGCTGATCGGCAAGGGCGGCGAGACGATCCGGGCGCTGCAGGAGGAGTTCGAGTCGCAGATCGACGTCAACGACGAGGGCCAGGTGCTCGTCTACGCGTCCAACCGCGAGCTCGGCGACGCACTGGTCGATCGGATCCGCTCGATGACCAAGGAGGTCGAGGTCGGCGACGAGTTCACCGGCAAGGTCGTCAAGACGACCAACTTCGGCGCCTTCATCGAGCTCTCGAAGGGCACCGACGGTTTGCTCCACATCTCCAACGTGGCTCCCGGACGCCGGATCGACACGGTCGAGGAAGTCATCAACAAGGGCGACGAGATCTCCGTGCGCGTGGTCGAGGTCGACCGCGAGCGCGGCCGGATCGGGCTCCGCATGGCCAGTGATCCGGACGTGGCCGGCAAGACGGTCGAGGAGCTCGCCTCTGTCGGCGGCGGCGGCGGCGGCGGAGGAGGCGGCGGCGACCGTGGCCGTGACCGCGGCGGCGATCGTGGTGGGCGCGATGGACGCGACCGCGGTGGACGCGACCGCGGCCCCCGGGACCGTGACCGCGGCCCGCGCGACGGCGGCGGCGATCGCGGCCGGGTCCGCGATCGCGACCCGGACCGCCCGCGTTCGTAACTTGGACAACCATCGTCTGACAACGCTGGATTCCGGCGTGCGGATCGTGACGGAGGCGATGCCCTCCGTCCGGTCCGTGTCGCTCGGATTCTGGATCGGCACCGGCTCGCGCGGGGAGGCGGAGACCGAGGCCGGCCTCTCTCACCTGCTCGAGCATCTCCTGTTCAAGGGCTCGGCCAAGTACGGCTCGCTGGAGATCGACCAGATCTTCGACGGGATGGGGGCCGAGCTGAACGCGGGCACCGGCAAGGAGACGACTTCCGTGTACGCGCGGGTGATCGACGATCACCTGCCCAAGGCGTTCGATGTGATGGCCGACATGGTGTTCCGGCCCGCGTTCGAGGACGTCGACTCCGAGCGCGCGGTGATCCTCGAGGAGATCGCCATGTACGAGGACGACCCCCAGGAGAAGGTCTTCGACGTTCTCGGCGAGGCCGTCTTCCCCGATCACCCACTGGGCCGCGCGATCATCGGCCGCGCGCCGGTGATCGCCGACACGCCGGTCCCGGAGATCGCCCGCTTCCACGGGAGCCGGTACGTCCCGGCGAACATCGTGATCGCGGCGGCGGGAGCGATCGAGCATGACGCCGTGGTGGAGCTTGCCGCCCGTAATCTCCCCGATCTGGTGGGTTCCGACCTCCCAGCGGTGCCGCCGGCGCCGAGCACCACGCATCCGCGACGGCGCTTCGAGCGTAAGGAGACCGAGCAGTACCACATCTGCATCGGCGGACATGGCCTCTCGCGCCACGATGAGCGGCGCTTTGCCCTAAGGCTGCTGGACACGATCTTCGGCGGGACGACGTCATCGCGTCTGTTCCAGGAGATCCGGGAGCGACGGGGGCTGGCCTATGCCGTCTACTCGTTCACCAGCGCCTATCAGGACAGCGGGCAGGTGGGCCTCTACGTCGGGACCCGGACCGAGAACGTCGCCGAGGCGATGTCGGTGGTGGCCACCGAGCTCGATCGTCTGCGGGAGGAGCCGTCCACCGCAGAGGAGCTCGCCCGAGCCAAGGAGAACCTGAAGGGGCGGGTCCTGCTCGCGCTGGAGTCGACCGGGGCCCGGATGAGCCGGCTCGGCTCCGAGGTGCTCTCCGGGGCGCCGCTGCTGTCGCTCGACGAGGTCGTGGAGCGGATCGACGCCGTCTCACTCGATGACATCTATGGTCTGGTGGGCGAGCTGTGGGCGCCCGAGGGGCTCTCGTGTGCCGGGATCGGTCCCGACGAGACGCCCCTGCGCGACGCGCTGGACCCGATCGTCGCCGCGGACGTGGCGTGAGCGCCACCATCCGGGTCGCCGTGACCGGCGCCGCGGGCCGGATGGGGGAGACGGTCTGCGCGGCCGTCGAAGGAGCGCAGGACATGGAGCTGGTGGCCCGTGTCGACCCGGCGCTCGGCACCTCGCTGTCCGACGCGCTCGGCCAGCGCCCCGACGTGCTGGTGGACTTCACCGTGCCGAGCACCGCGGTGCAGAACGCGATGCGGGCGGCGCTCGCCGGCGTCCACGTCGTGATCGGCACGACCGGGTTCGATCTCAGCGAGCTCGACGGCCTGCGCGGCGCGGACCGCGGGGCGAATGTGTTCATCGCCCCCAACTTCGCGATCGGCGCCGTCCTGATGATGGAGTTTGCCGCGAAGGCGGCCAAGCACATGGCGCGGGCCGAGATCATCGAGCTGCACCACGACCGCAAGGTCGACAAGCCGAGCGGGACCGCCGCCCGCACGGCGGCGCTCATGAGCGAAGCGGGCGGCGAGGGGTACGACGTCCCGATCCACTCGGTGCGCCTGCCGGGTCTCGTCGCCCACCAGGAGGTGATCCTCGGCGACGTCGGGCAGACCCTGACGATCCGCCACGACTCGATCGACCGCGAGTCATTCATGCCGGGGGTCCTGCTGGCGGTGCGCAAGGTCGGCTCGCTGACCGAGTCACCCGTGGTCGGGCTCGAGCACCTGCTGTAGCTCCGGAGTGCTGACGCTCTCCCGGGCCGATTCGCGCTGCGTCCGGCCTCTCCCGGGCCGATTCGCGCTGCGTCCCGGCTAGGGAGTCGGCCTTCCCGTCAGCCGCCGACCGACGGCCGACTGGACCAGGCCGACGTACCACTCGGTCACGTCGGCGCGAGGCACGCCGGGGTGGGCCAACCACCAGTTGGCGATCGACTCCCCGGCGCCGACGATGGCGTGGGCGATCCCGTCGGCGGCGCTGCCTTCATCGCACGCCCCGCCCGCCTCGAGCATCCGGCAGACCGCGCCGGCGATCTGGCGCCGCAATTGGGAGACCTCCTCGGCCAGGGGGCGGCTCGCCGTGATCTCGTGAAACAGGACCGTCCACCCGGCCCGGTGCTCCTCGACGAAGGCCAGGAACTCGCTGATCGGCGCGCGCAAGCGGGCGCCGCCCGGTCCGGCCCGGCCGGCGGCGCTGACCAGGCGGTCGACGAGCTCGCGTCCCGTCCGGTTGATGTAGGCGCGATACAGCCCGTCCTTGGAATCGAAGTAGGCGTAGAGCATCGGCTTCGACACGTCCGCGACGGCGGCGATCTCGTCCATCGAGGCCGAGTGGTACCCGTCCCGGGCGAACACGGTGCCCGCCACATCGAGGATCAGTCGCTCCCGATCGGCGCGCGGCATGCCGCGGGTGCCGGCTCGCCGGGGTGGGCGGGACCCGGTGTGCGGCGCGGCTGCGGGACGCTCCGGCATAAGTGATTACAATCCTACCCTCGCGGATATTACTCTTGAGTAGATGGAGCGAGGAGCAGTCTAGATGCCGGAGCGCGGGGCCCCACCGAACGTACACCCAGTTGTGCGGAGGATCCTGCACGGGCTTCGGTCGCTCAGCTCGCCGCTGCTGATCGACGATTACCTCGAGCTGATCAACCCGCTGTGGTCGACGCGGGAGCTGCGGGGCCGGATCGAGGATATCCGGCCCGAGACCGAGGACGCGGCCACGGTGTTCGTCAAGCCCGGGTACCGCTGGTCGGGTCACAAGCCGGGCCAGTACCTGCGGATCGGACTCGACATCGAGGGAGTCCGTCACTGGCGCGCCTACTCCCTGACCTCGGATCCGTGGCGCGAGGACGGCCTGATCAGCATCACCATCAAGAACGTCGACGAGGGCAAGGTCTCGCCGTACCTGGTCCGTCGCGGGCGCCCCGGAGTGATCGTCTCGCTCGGCGGCGTGGAGGGAGACTTCGTACTCCCAGAGCAGCCCCCGGAGAAGCTGCTCTTCATCAGCGCCGGCAGCGGCATCACTCCGATCATGAGCATGCTGCGCCACCTCGATCACTGCCACGAGATGAACGACGTCGTGCTGCTGCACTCGGCACGCCACACCGACGACGTCATCTTCGGAGCCGAGCTTCGCTCGCTGGCCGAGCGCAACGAGGGCTTCAAGCTGCACGAGCAGCTGACCAAGGAGAACGGCCGCATGGGCCCCGATGACCTCGAGGAGCTGTGTCCCGACTGGAAGGAGCGCGAGGCCTACATCTCCGGACCGGCCGACATGCTCGACGCTTTCGATGAGTACTGGGATCAGCACGGTGACTGCGACCGTCTGCACATGGAACGGTTCCAGCCCAAGCTCGGACTCGGAGAAGGAGGAGAGGGCGAAGGCGGCACGATCAAGTTCCTGAAGTCCGACTGCGAAACCGAGTCCGACGGCAAGATCCCGATCCTGGTGGCGGGCGAGGAAGCCGGCCTGGACCTGCCCTACGGCTGTCGCGAGGGGATCTGCCACACCTGCGTGGGCGAACTGCGCACCGGGCGCGTGCGGGACCTGCGCAACGGCGAGGTCTACGGCCAGGAGGGCGAAGTGATCAGAACGTGCATCAGCGCGCCGGAAGGACCGATCGAGATCGACTTGTAAGCAGTGGCGCCCACGGCGCCGAG
Organism: uncultured Solirubrobacterales bacterium; assembly: GCA_963744755.1. GTDB lineage: Bacteria > Actinomycetota > Thermoleophilia > Solirubrobacterales > Solirubrobacteraceae > Palsa-465. Next base: position 404,383 of record CAVUUS010000002.1, read on the forward strand.
TACTGAACCCTTCGAGCAACGAGAGGAAGAGCATGGAAACAGCCACGCAGAACGGCCATAGCGGCAACGGTCGCGTCACCGTCGATAGCTCGGAGAACCCGCTGCATCGTCTGACGCCCGAGCAGATCGAGGAGATCGGACGCGAGCTCGACGAGCTGCACGAGCAGGTCAAGGCCGACCTCGGCGACCGTGACGCCAAGTACATCCGCTCGATGATCAGCATGCAGCGCATGCTGGCTCTGCTCGGCCGCTTCGAGCTGTTCGCCTCGCGCTGGCGCGCGCCCTGGGTGCTCGGCACCTCGACTCTGGGCCTGGCCAAGATCCTCGAGAACATGGAGATCGGCCACAACGTCATGCACGGTCAGTGGGATTGGATGAACGACCCGGTGATCAACTCCCGGGCCTGGGACTGGGACACCGCCTCGACCGCCGAGTCCTGGCGACACTCCCACAACTTCATCCATCACACCTACACGAACATCCGGGGCAAGGACCGCGATCTCGGCTACGAGATCATGCGGATCGACCCGCAGCAGAAATGGCATCCCGCCTACCTGCTTCAGCCGATCTACAACATCGTGTTGGCGCTGATGTTCGAGTGGGGGGTGGCCCTGCACGACCTCGACCTCGAGGCGATCCGGGCGGGCGAGAAATCCCACAAGGAGCTGCGCAAGGACCTCAAGGGGATCGCCGGCAAGGCGCGCGCGCAGATCGTCAAAGACTACGTGGCCTGGCCGCTGATCAGCGGTCTGGTGATGACCGCGGTCGAGGTCGGCGCGATCGCGATCAAGAGCGAGGTCGAGGGCCGTCGCAGCGGGCTCTCGCGACGCGCGCGGCGCGCGGCACAGAAGGTCACGCATCGTTCGCCGAGCACGAGCCTGCTGAAGCAGCTGATCGAGCGACGCTCGTTCCGCGAGCCCTTCAAGCGCACCGTGCAGGCCAATGTGACGGCCAACCTGATCCGCAACGTCTGGTCCTACGCGATCATCTTCTGCGGCCACTTCCCCGACCAGACCTACACCTTCAGTGAGGAGGAGGTCGCCGACGAGACCCGCGGCGGCTGGTATGTGCGCCAGCTGCTCGGTGCCGCGAACATCGACGGCAGCCCGATCTTCCACGTGATCAGCGGCAACCTCGGATACCAGGTCGAGCACCACCTGTACCCCGACATGCCGAGCACGCGGTACGGCGAGATCGCCCCCAAGGTCCGTGAGCTGTGCGAGCGCTACGAGCTGCCCTACAACTCGGGACCGTTCGGCCAGCAGCTGGGAATGGTCCAGCGGACGATCCTGCGGCTGGCCTTCCCGGGTGGGCGCCAGCGACCCAAGCCCGGGCCCTACCGGGGTCCACTGGTTCGGGGGAGCGGGGAGCCGCAGGAAGCCGCGCAGTCGCAACATCCCTGACGCTTGCGATAATCAGCCGATGCCTCCGAGCCTCGGCGCGATCCTGACCGCGATGGTGACCCCGTTCGGCACGGATGGCCGCGTCGATGAGGACGCGGCCGTCCGGTTGATGCACCACCTGGTGGAGCACGGATCGGACGGTCTGGTGGTATGCGGCACCACCGGCGAGGCGGCGACGCTCGACGATGAGGAGCATCTCGGGGTGATCCGCCTCGCCGTGGAAGAGATGGGCGGTCGCTGCACCGTGATCGCCGGCGTCGGCTCCAATGACACGCGCCACGCGGTCAAGCTGACCGAGCGGGCCACCGAGATCGGCCCGGACGCGCTGCTGTCGGTCAACCCGTACTACAACCGCCCGAGCCGGCGGGGGCTCGTGCGCCATTACGAGGAGGTGGTGCGGGCCACCGACCTGCCGGTCCTGCTCTACAACATCCCGCAGCGAACCGGCTCGGACATGTCCAACGACCTGCTGGCCGAGCTCGGACAGCTCGATCACATCTTCGGCGTCAAGCAGGCCAACCCGGACAACCTGGCCAAGATCGACGGCATGCAGATCTACGCCGGCAACGACGACCTGCTGGCCGACGTCCTCGACCTCGGCGAGCCGGGCGGGATCCTCACCTCCACCCACGTGTTCGGTGAGGAGTTCCGCAAGATGGTCGACGAGCCCGAGCGGCGACGTGAGGTCCACGAGCACTTGGCCGACGTCTTCCGCGACATGTCGATAGCCCCCCCGGCCTGCACCAACAAGGCGGCGCTGAACATGATCGGCGTGCCCGTTGGCGTACCGCGCCTTCCCTATGTTTCGCTCGACGCCCGTGAGACGGCAATCGTGCGCGGCCTGCTCGAGCGCCACGGCGTTCTCCAGACAGTCAAGACGTGAGCGGCAAGCTGCGAGTCCTGCCGCTCGGCGGGCTTGGTGAGATCGGTAAGAACATGACGATCGTCGAGTACGACGGCAGGATCGTCGTGGTCGACACCGGGTTGCGGTTCCCCACCGCCGACATGCTCGGGATCGATCTCGTGTTACCGGACTTCAGCTACCTGCGCGATCGCGTGGAGGACATCGAGGCGATCGTGATCACCCACGGCCACGAGGACCATCTCGGTGCGCTGCCGTGGGTACTGCGTGAGCTCGGCGCCGATCGCGCCCCGACCGTCTACGGCGGGCGCCTGACGATGGCGATGGCTCGCTCCAAGCTCGACGAGCACAAGCTGCGCGACATCAGGCTAGAGGACCTGCCCCCGGGTGAGGACGTCGAGCTCGGACCCTTCACGCTCGAGCTCGTGCACATGACCCACTCGATCCCCGACTCGTGCGCGGTGGCGCTGAGCAGCGACCTGGGCACCGTGCTGCTCACCGGGGACTACAAGTTCGACCAGACCCCGGTTGACGGCAACCCCGCCGACGTCTCGCGACTTGCCGAGCTCGGCCGCGACGGCGTGCTACTGCTCTGCGGTGACTCGACGAACGCCGACCGAGCCGGGTTCTCGCCGTCCGAGCGGGACGTCGGGCCCCATCTGGAGGAGGTCTTCGCCCGGGCCGAGGGCCGGATCGTGGTGACCAGCTTCGCCTCGAACATTCACCGCGTGCAGCAGGTGATCGACGCGGCGCAGGCCCTCGGCCGAAAGGTCTCGCTCGTGGGTCGCTCGATGCGCAAGAACGTCAACATCGGGCGTTCCCTGGGGCACATCGAGGTTCCCGAGGGCATGTTGATCCAGCCCCAGGAGGTCGAGGACTGGCCTGACCACAAGGTCGTGGTGATCTCGACGGGCTCGCAGGGAGAGCCGCTCTCGGCGCTACGCCGGATGGCCTACAACGACCATCGCCAGATCAAGCTTCACACCGGCGACACCGTCGTGTTCTCGGCGACGCCGATCCCCGGCAACGAGCGCGCGGTCAACGACACCGTGGATCGGCTGTACCACATCGGCTGCGACGTGGTCACCACACGGGAGGCCCCGATCCACTCCTCCGGCCATGGCTACGCCGAGGAGCTCAAGCTGATGCTCAACCTGGTCAAGCCCACCTACGTGCTGCCGATGCACGGAGACCACAAGCGGATCCATCTTCACGCGCAGCTGGCCGACGCGGTGGGGATCGACCCCGAGCGGGTGTTCAAGGGGGAGAACGGGCTGCCGCTCGAGCTCGACGAGCGCGGCGCGCGGTTCGGCGATCCCGAGCAGTCGGGGATGATCTTCGTCGACGGCGTCGACATCGGGGACCCCGCGGACGTCGCGCTGCGCGACCGCCGGATGCTGTCCGCCGACGGGATCTTCATCGTGGTGGCGACGATCTCCGAGCAGAGTGGCGAGACCGTCGCGCCGACCGAGGTGATCTTCCGCGGCGTCCCGTTCGCCGAACAGGCCGACGATCTCGTACAGGAGATCCGGGACGAGGTCGACCGATCGCTGGCCCGGGCCGCCGGCGAGGGCATCCGCGAGATCGACCTGCTCCAGCAGGAGCTGCACGACGACCTGGCGAAATTCGTCTACGACCGGCTGCGCCGCCGGCCGATGGTGTTGCCGGTCGTCGTCGAGGTCTGAGCGCTCAGCGGCTCGGCGGCCGGCGACTGCGGTGCGACGGGAATCCTGATCACCAGGCGGGTGCCCGACCGCGGCTCCCCGTCGGCTCCGGCGGGACGTTCGAGCGTGACCGTGCCGCCGTGGGACTCCGCCACGGCCCTGACGATCGCCAGCCCGAGGCCCGACCCGCGGCCGCCGTCGCCACCGCCGCGTACGAAGCGCTCGAACACCCGTTGCGCCAGCAGCGAATCTATCCCCGGGCCGTGGTCCTCCACGACCAGCGTGGCGAACCCGTCGCTCGTGCTGGTGCCGGCGTGGATCCGCGTTCCCGGTGGCGTGTGCCGGACCGCGTTTTCAAGCAGGTTCAGGGCCATCCGATGGAGGTCGTCGCGGGCACCGGGGACGATCGCCGGCTCGGCCTCGATGGTCACTTCGTGGTCCTCGGCGACTGGGCCGAGCTCGGCGGCCGCCTCCATCAGCACCTCGCCCATGTCGGTCGGGCGAGACGGGCGCTCGCGCTTGGCGTCCGCCCGAGCCAAGAGCAGCAGGTCACCGACGAGCCGCCGCATCCGCCGGGTCGAGCGCAGCGCGGCCTTGGCCGACTCCGCCTGCTCGTCGGCCAGCTCGTCGGCGAGCAGCTCGAGGTTGGCCAGCACGCTGGTCAGCGGGGTGCGCAACTCGTGCGAGGCGTCGGCGATGAACTCCCGCTGGCGGTCGAGCATCGCCTGAGTCTCGCCTCGCGCGGAGTCGAGCGCCTGCAGCATCCCCTCGAGCGTCCGCGCGAGCTCGGCCACCTCGTCGTCGGCCTCCGGCTTGGGCAGCCGCCGGCTGGGATCTCGGGTTCGCTCGATCTCCCGAGCGGCGTCGCTGAGCTCGGCGATCGGGCGCATCGCGCGACCGGCCGTGGCCAGGCCGCCGAGCAGTGCCAGGATCGTCCCGCCGAGCACGCCGAGGATCAGGAAGAAGCGGACCTTCGCCAGCGTGTGGTCGACATCGGAGTACGGCCTGGCGTACAGGAGCGCGAAGTCGCCTGCGGGCTCGACCCGGAGCGGGAGCACCTCGACGCGGTAGCCAAGCTCGTTGACGGTCCCCGTCCCCGTTGGCGCGGGGAAGCTGGGCTTGACCTGGGGAACCTTGGTGCCCTTCGCGATCACCTTCAGGTCGTTGGTGCAGGCCAGCGAGCCGTCGCCGATGTCGAAGATCCGGATCTGGGCGTGCTCGGCGCTTCCGTAATCGGTGAGATGCACGGTGCGGTCGCAGTCCAGCGCGTAGGCCGGGCCCTTCAGGTGCATGCTCCCGAGCTGGCGCTGGAGTTGCTGCGCGGCGGAGTTGACCTCGTCGTTGAACTGGCCCCGCACCTGGCGCGAGGTCAGCACGCCGACGATCGCGGCGAACCCGGCCAGGATCACGAAGGTCAGCGCCGCGGAACCGCCGGCCAGGCGCCAGCGGATCGGGACCGCCCTATACGCGGAGAACGTAGCCCGCGCCGCGGATCGTGTGTAGGAGCCGAGGCTCGCCGTCCGCTTCAAGCTTTCTCCGTAGGTTCGAGACGAACACCTCGATCGTGTTCGTCATTGAGAACGGGTCATACCCCCAGACCTCGTCGAGCAGGCGTTGACGCGAGACGACGATCCGCTCGTTGCGCATCAGGTACTCGAGCAGCTCGAATTCCCGCTGGGTCAGCTCCAGGGGCCGTTCCCCGCGCGTGACCTCGTGGGTGTCGGGGTTCAGCTTCAGGTCGCTGACCGTGAGCGTGGCCTGGCCGCGGGGCGGCCGACGCCGCAGCAGCGCCCGGAGCCGCGCCAGCAGCTCCTGACGCTCGAACGGCTTGACCAGGTAATCGTCGGCGCCGGAATCGAGGCCCTCCACCCGGGACTCGACCGCATCGCGCGCGGTCAGGACGAGAATCGGGACGTCGTCGGTCTTCCGCAGCGTCTTGGCCACCTCGATCCCGTCCAGCTTCGGCAGGCCGAGATCGAGGATCACCAGATCGGGCAGGAACGCGTGGGCCTGGTCGAGCGCGGCCACTCCGTCGCCGGCGATCCGCACGTCGTAGCCCTCCATCCGCAGCGAGCGTTGCAGTACCTGGGCGATCGCGTCGTCGTCCTCGACGACGAGAACGCGGGCTGGACGTTCGTAGTCAGACATGCGCCGGACGGATGGTAGGGGTCGCGTTGAAGGATTTGCGGCGAATTTAGTGCGCGTTGATACGCGCGCGGCCGCGCGGATGCATGGCAGGAGCCGGGGCCTCGCCGTCGAAGCCATCTCCTCGGACATGGCTGCCGCCCGACCTCAGACGAAACGCAGGAAAGCCGCTCCGCGCAAGCGAGCCAAACGGTCGTTGCTGGCCAGTCGCCCGTCGCTGTCCTGGCCCGCGCTCGCCCCCCACCAGATCGACATCATCGGGCTGGCCCTGATTGCGGTGGGGATCTTCCTGGCGGGCGTCGCCTACCTGCACTGGGCGGGTGGCACGCTCGGCGACGGGGCGATCAGAGCCACCAAGTTCACGCTCGGCAAGCTCGGCTACGCGATCCCGGCCGGGCTGGTGGGCGGAGGTGCGCTGGTCCTGATTCGCGAGCTGCGCCCGCCCGGGCGGCCGTTGCGGACCGGCTCCATCTGCCTGATCGCGGCGCTCGCCCTGGCGCTGGCGGCGGGGACCCTGGGGATCGGCCCCGGAAGGCTGTCCGACTCGCAGTTCTGGCGCGCCGCGGGATTCGAATCGCGCGGGGGGATCATCGGTCAGGCCGAGCTCTGGGTCGCCTCGCACCTGCTCTCCTTCACCGGCGCGGACATCCTCGCCGGGTTCCTGCTGATCACCGGGCTGATCCTGGTCACCGGCGCGACGATCGCCTCGGCGCTGCAAATCACGGGGATGCGCGTGGCCGACACCGGCCGCGTGCTGAGGCGCTCGACCGGCGATTTCGCCGCGACCATGACCCGGCTCCACTCGCCGAGGAACCGCTCGGCTCCGGGCGAACCGGATCCGCTCTACGCCACCGCCGACGGCGGACCTGCCACTGCGGCCGGGCGGGCACTCGACGAGGACGCGCCGCCCGAACTGCTGCTCCCGCCCGAGCCCGACACGGCCGAGCTCGTCGTCCGCGCGACCCATATCGAAGCCCCGCCGGTCGGGTCCGACGATGAGCAGTACGGGCCGGCGGATCCCGGTCCCGGGGAAATCGACGCCCCCGACGCCCCCGACGCGTCCGACGCCTCCGACGCCGGCGAGTCCGCGCGCGATCGCGTGCCCGTCGATCCGGATGACCTGACCCCGAAGGGCCGCTATCGGGCCTCGGTCACCGAAGATCCGGATTTCGTCTGGCGCGTACCCGGCGCGCGCTTTCTCACCCGCTCGACCGGCGAGGCGGCGAAGCCGGACACCGCCGGCCAGGAGCAGGTGGCGGCGAGCCTGCTCGAGACGCTCGGTCACTTCGGCATCGACGCCAAGGTGATCGGGCGCGTGACCGGGCCCCACATCACGCGCTACGAGCTCCGGCTGGCCCCCGGCACCAAGGTGGCGAAGGTGGCTCAGCTCAAGGACGACCTCGCCTACGCGCTGGCGGCCACGGACATCAGGATCCTGGCCCCGATTCCCGGCAAGACCGCCGTCGGCGTCGAGGTGCCGAACGCGCGGCGGCGGATCGTGCACCTCGGCGACGTCTACCAGGAGCCGCCGGAGGACTGGTCGCCGCTGACGGTCTGGCTCGGCAAGGACATCGGCGGGCGGGCGATTGGCGCCGATCTGGCCAAGATGCCCCACCTGCTCGTCGCCGGGACGACCGGCGCGGGAAAATCCGCCTGTGTGAACGCGATGCTCACCAGCATCCTGCTGCGAGCCACTCCGCACGAGGCCCGGCTGGTGCTGGTCGATCCCAAGCAGGTCGAGCTCAACCACTACGAGTCGATCCCGCACCTGCTCACCCCGGTGATCACCAGCCCGCGGATGGCCGCCAACGCGCTGCAGAACCTGGTCAAGGAGATGGAGCAGCGCTACGGCATCATGTCGCTGGCCCGCACCCGCAACCTCCCCGAGCTCAACCGCTACCGGGACAAGCGCGGCGAGCCACACCTTCCCTACATCCTGTGCGTGATCGACGAGCTCGCGGACCTGATGATGGTCGCCCCGGCCGATGTCGAGGATTCGATCATCCGCCTGGCCCAGAAGGCCCGAGCGGTCGGGATCCATCTGGTGCTGGCCACGCAATCCCCGCGCGTCGATGTGATCACCGGGATGATCAAGGCGAACGTGCCTTCGCGGATCGCCTTTGCGGTGTCGAGCCAGACCGACTCGCGGGTGATCCTTGACCAGAACGGCGCCGAATCGCTACTCGGGCAGGGCGACATGCTGTTCTCCCCGGTGGGGTCGAACAAGCTGCAGCGGATCCAGGGCGCCTACGTCGACGAGGAGCAGATCGCCGAGCTCACCGACGCGTGGCGCCGCCAGGGCGAGCCCGAGTTCCGCGAGGAGCTGCTCGAGGAGGTCCCCGGCGAGGATCCAGGGACCGCCGAGGAGAGCGAGTTCCCCCCGGACGAGGACGCGCTGCTCGAGGACGCGATCGCGCTGGTCGCCCAGATGGGCACGGCCTCGACCTCCATGCTCCAGCGCCGGTTGCGACTCGGCTACACGCGCGCCGGGCGCTTGATCGACATGCTCGAGCGGCGCGGGATCATCTCCGGATACGAAGGCTCCAAACCGCGCCAGGTCCTGATCACCGAGGGCGACGTGCCCAGGATTCTCTCCCACCTGGCGGAGGGACCGGGTGGCTCGCCGGCCGGCGCCTCGGCCGGTGGCTCAGCCGAGCCGGAACAGTTCTAGCGCTGAGGCGGGCTGCGGGGTCACCTCGCGGTCCTTGGCGATCAGCTCGCGGGCGAGGTTCCGCGCGCGGCTTTCGCCACTGAGCACGACACGATCGCCCTGCGCTTCCGAAACCTTTAGGCCCGCTCACTCGTCGGTAGCCTTCGCCGCATGGCGGACATCGGTACGACGCTGCGGGAAGCGCGAATGCGCGCCCGGATCGACATCAGCGAGGTCGAGACGCGGACCAAGATCCGCGCGAAGTACCTACGCGCGATGGAGAACGAGGAGTGGGACCTGCTCCCCGGCCCGGTCTATGTCAAGAGCTTTCTCAGGACCTACGGCGACTACCTCGGCCTCGACAGCCGCGCCCTGATCGACGACTACAAGCGCCGCTTCGAGCGTCCGTCCGATCAGGAGCTGCGCCCGATCGCCGCGCTCAGCCGCGAGCGCGAGCGCGCCGCCCGCGGACCGCTGCTGCCTCCGTGGGCGATCATCGGCCTGGTGCTGGCGGTCGTCGTCGGCGCGCTGGCGGCGGTGGGCATCCTCACCAACAACAAGAAGACGCCAAGTGCCAGTGGGCTGCACCCGGCCAGCCGCCGCCCGGCCCGCCGCCACCGCAAGCCACACAAGGCCAAGGCGGTCACTGCGGTGCCGACGGCGGTCAGGCTCCAGCTGGTGCCCACGGGCACCGTGTACGTCTGCCTGGTCGACGGCGCCGGCAAGAAGTTGATTCCCGGCCGGCTGTTCGCCGTCGGTCAGACGATCCCGACGGAGCGGGCGCCGAAGCTGCTCCTCACCCTGGGGAACGACGGCGTCCGGATGAAAGTCAACGGCAAGTCGGTCGCGGTTTCGGCATCGTCGAGTTCGATCGGCTACTCGCTGACGCCGAGCGGCGCGCGCCCACTTCCGCTATCAAAACAACCCACGTGCAAATGAGCGAGCCGAGCCAGGAGACCAAGCACCCGTCGGTGCGGGCCGGGATCCTGGTCACCGGCACGGAGGTGCTGACAGGGATCATCTCCGACCGCAACGGCCCCTGGCTGTCCGAGCGCCTGCGGGAGGTCGGGGTTGACGCCGCGATGATCCAGATCGTCGGCGACCGCCCCGAGGACCTGCTGGCAAGCCTGCACTTCATGGCGAGCGCGGGGATGTCGCTGATCGTCACCAGCGGCGGCCTCGGCCCGACCGCCGACGATCTCACGGCAGAGATCGTCGGCCGCTTCGCCGGGCGCGAGATGGTGCTCGACCCGCAGCTCGAGGAGCGCATCGCGGAGATCCTCCGCCCACTCATGAAGCGCTGGTCGGGCCTCGACCTCGAGGCGATCCGGGCCTCCAACCGCAAGCAGGCGGTAATCCCGGAGGGCTCGACGGTGCTCGAGCCAGTCGGCACCGCTCCCGGGCTCGTCGTACCGCCGCTGCAGGCCTCAACCCCGCCCACCCCGACGGTGGTCGTGCTTCCGGGACCGCCGCGCGAACTTCAGCCGATGTGGGAAACGGCTCGCCAGACCGAAGCGTTTCGCGCCGCGATCAAGGGGGCGACCACCTACGTCAGACGGATCGTGCGTCTGTTCGGCATTCCGGAGTCGGAGATCGCCAACACGCTGCGGGCGGCGGAGCAGGAAGGCCTGTCGCTCGACAGGCTGGAGATCACCACATGCCTGCGCCGCGCCGAGATCGAGATCGCCACCCGCTACGAGCCGCCCGCCGAGCCCGACTACGACGCGCTGATCGAGTTCATCGCCGCGCGGCATTCCGACACGCTGTTCTCGCTCGACGGCTCGACGGTCGACGAACAGGTCATCGAGCTGCTGGGCGAACGCCGGATTGCGGTGGGCGAGTCGTGCACCGGCGGCCTGATGTCGGCCCGTCTGACCGAGCGACCAGGCTCGTCGGCCTATTTCGCCGGGGGCGCGGTGGTCTACACCAACGAGGCCAAATCCGAGATCGTGGGCGTCGATCCGGGACTGATCGAGCGCTTTGGCGCTGTCTCGAACGAGGTCGCCGAGGCCCTCGCCGACGGCGCCGCCGAGCGACTGCACGCCGACGTCGGGATCGGGATCACCGGAATCGCCGGGCCCGACGGAGGCACGGAGGAGAAGCCGGTGGGGCTGGTCTGCTTCTCGGTGGCGCTCCGCGGTGGCGCCCGGATCACGCGGAGCGCCCGGCTGCCGGGCGGACGCGCGGACATCCGTGACCGCTCGACGACGGTCGCGCTCCATCTGCTCAGGCGACTGCTCCGCGGCGAGGCCGACGATCTGCCGCTGCCGGGGCGGGCGGCGGGGGCTGGCGCTGTGGGGGCAGCTGGCGCTGGGGGGGCGGCGGGCTCTGGGGGGGCGTCCGGCGGCGGTACCGAGGGTTCTTGAGCGACGAGCGCGCGCGCCTGTTCGTGGCGCTCGAGCTGCCCGGCGCGGCTTCCGAGGCTCTGGCCCGATGGGGCGAGCTGACCGCAGCGGAGCGGCCGGCCCTGCGGCTGGTGCGGGGCGAGGGGTTGCACGTGACCCTGTGCTTTCTCGGCTCTCACGGCATCGACGAGGTTCCACGGATCGGCGAGGCGTGTCGAGCGGCGGGCGGTCAAGGTCCGGTCGAGCTCTCGTTCGGGCGGGCTGTGTGCCTGCCGCCGCGCCGGCCCCGGGTCCTGGCGGTGGCTCTGGATGACTCCGGCGGAGCGCTGGGGACGATCCAGGCCAAGCTCGCCGCCGCGCTGGTGGCGGCCGGGGCCTACGAGCCGGAGCGGCGACCCTTTCTGCCTCACGTCACGGTCGCGCGCGTGCGCGCCGGCGCGGGACGGATCCGGGCGGACGAGCTGCCCGCTCCGCCGGCGTTGGCGTTTGCCGGGTCGGCGGTCACTCTGTACCGGTCGCGGCTCGGTGGTGGCGGCGCGCGCTATGAGCCGCTGTTGGCGGTCGAGCTATGAGCCGCTGCCTGGCGGTCGGACTATGAGCCGCTGCCTGGCGGTCGCGCTGTGAGCCGTGGTTGACGGCGCTGTGAACTGCGGTTGACGGTCATACTGGGCGGCCGATGAGGCGCCGGATCCCGACAGCCCCGATCGCCGCCGCCGGCCTGATTGCGGGCTATGCCGTGGCGGCGGCCACCGGCTCGCGGCCGCTCGGCGGCATCGTGCTGGCCGCCTTCGGCATGTTCTGCGTGATGATCTGGCTCGAGCGGGATGGGCGCCGGACCGCCGGCCGGCTGACCGCCATCGGCCTCGGGGCGTTCGTGCTCTCCCATCTGCTCGCCCTGGCTATAGGCGCTTGGCCCGCCGTGGTGGTGGCCGCGGCTGGGATCGCCGTGGCCTGCGAGCGGCTCTCCGACTCGCGCCGGGTCGTCCGAGCTGGCCGCGGCGTCTGACGTTCCCCAGCGCGCATCACCATCACCACATCAGACGACATCGCGTACTCCGTCGCGGCGGCGCGCCCCACCCGAGCCTGGTCGAGAAAGCGAACCATGCGTTCGCTTTCTCGACCAGGCTCCGATCCTGCGGCGTTTCACGGGAGGCGCGTCGGGCCGGCGCCTCATCCCCGGTCGGAGCGCGCGGCGGTCCATGCCCGCCAGCGTCACGCGATCATCCGGACGAACCCTGGACAGAGTTGGCACACAATTGCCACGCCCCGAGCGTCACGCGATCATTCGGACGACCCCGGACAGAGTTGGCACACAATTGCCACGTCCCCGATGCAAACGCGTCTTGTTCGGTCACCGGGCTGGATCTAGCGTCTCGGTTCCGTCCGCTCCGCGTCCTACCGTGGAGCGTCCAAAGGTATGAGACAAGGAGCCGAATCGAGATGAGCGAGCAGGACAAGGCCAGCGTGAAGTCTGGCGGCGACAGCAAGTCGGAAGCCAAGCGGCAGGCGGCCCTCCAAGGCGCCCTGACTCAGATCGAGCGGCAATTCGGCAAAGGTACCGTCATGAGGATGGGCGACCCCGGCGCGCGGGTCGCCGTCGACGCGATCCCCACGGGAGCGCTTTCGCTCGATATCGCACTCGGAATCGGTGGCGTGCCCCGTGGCCGCATCATCGAGATATTCGGCCCGGAGTCGTCCGGTAAGACGACGCTCGTCTACCACATCCTCGCCGAGGCGCAGAAGCTCGGCGGGGTCTGCGCGTTCGTCGACGCCGAGCATGCGATGGACCCGCTGTACGCGTCGAGGATCGGGGTCGACATCGACGAGCTGCTGGTCTCCCAGCCTGACTACGGCGAGCAGGCGCTCGAGATCGTGGACATGCTGATCCGCTCGGGGGCGGTGGACGTGATCGCCGTCGACTCGGTCGCGGCCCTGACGCCGCGCGCGGAGCTGGAGGGACAGATGGGCGACCAGACGGTCGGCGTGCAGGCGCGGATGATGTCCCAGGCGATGCGCAAGCTCACCGGCAACCTGAACCGCACCCAGACGCTGTGTGTGTTCACCAACCAGATCCGCGAGAAGGTCGGCGTGATGTTCGGCTCCCCCGAGACGCAGCCCGGCGGCCGGGCGCTCAAGTTCTACGCCTCGCAGCGGCTGGACATCCGGCGGATCGAGACGCTCAAGGACGGCACCGAGGCGGTCGGCAACCGGGTCCGGGTCAAGGTGGTCAAGAACAAGGTCGCCGCACCGTTCAAGCAGGCCGAGTTCGACATCGAGTTCGGCCAGGGCATTTCGACGTCCGGCTGCTTGCTCGACTTCGGCATCGAGCACAACATCATCACCAAGTCCGGGTCGTTCTTCTCCTACGGCGAGGAGCGCCTCGGGCAGGGCCGCGGCAACTCCAAGACCTTCTTGGACGAGCACCCCGAGATGGCGGACGAGATCGAGGGGAAGATCTATGCGGTGCTGGGGATCGGCCGGGATCTGGTCAAGCCGATCGAGCCGCGCGAGGAGGCGCTCGAGTCGATCGAGGTCGAACCGGTGGTCGCCTCCGCTGCCTAGCGTCCTGCGTGCGAATTTCCGAATCAGGACACTAACGGGGGTCGCGAGCCGCATGCTGGAAGCCGAAGCAGGAGTTGCCGACAACGGGACCGTCGCCGAGAACGCGACCGCGCCCACCAACGGGACCGCGCCCGAGAACGCGATTGCGCTCACAAACGGGACCGCGCCCGAGAACGGGACCGCGCCCACCAACGGGACCGCAGCCGAGAACGAGCCCTCGGCCGAGGCAACCCAGGCCGGCCCGGAGTCCGCGCGTCAACTGCAGCGCGCGTTCGAGCTCGCTTATCGCCATCTGAACCGGCGCGATCGCACCGAGGCCGAGATGCGGGCTTATCTCGAGCGCCGGGAGGTGCAGCCGGAGGCCATCGAGCAGGCGGTGGGCGAGCTGCTCGAGAACGGCTATGTGGACGACGCCCGCTACGCCAGGCTGTTCGCGCAGGACAAGCGTGAGCTCGAGCGGTGGGGCGCCGAGCGGATCCGGCGGGCGCTGCGGGAACGCGGGATCGATCGCGAGCTGATCGAGTCGACGCTGTCGGGCGACGAGACGGAGAGCGAGAGTGAGCTCGAACGTGCCCTGGCGCTGCTGCGCCAGCGGTTCCCGACGCTGTGCTGGGACAGACGTGAACGCGACCGCGCGCTCGGGATGATGCTGAGGAAGGGTTACGACACCGAGGTCGCCCTCGACGCGCTCGCCGCCCACGCGCGCTCAGACTGAGGTCATTTGCACCGCCTCGTTTCCGGTATTACGATGGGGGAAGCGAACGAACGGCCCACGAGGCCGCAAAACACCAGCAAACTTCGTAGATCTTGGATACCGGACTCAGCGTTGACGGCAACTTCACACGGGTCGCTCGACCCACTCCAACCAGACAGAGAAACCGCCAGCTAGTCGCCGCCTGAGCGCGGCGACTTATCGCAATAACCGGCGTCCGTTCGTGCGTCTCGCACGGGCCGCTCGGTCGCTCCCCAAAACTAAGCCAGGCAGTGCACCGGACCGGGAGAATTGCCCGGCCCGCCCAGGAGAGGAACGACCATGGACATCATCGCCGCAGCAGCGCTGATCGCGGTGGGCATCGTGGGCGCGGCCGCCGTTTACGCCAAGGGTGGCGGCCGCCTGCACAAGGCTCAGCCCGCGACCGTCGCGCCGCCGGTTCCGAGCGTAACTGTCCTCGACGCGGAGCTTCCGGAACGTATGGCCGCGATGGGCAGGCGCGAGGAGACGTTGACTCAACGTGAAGCCGAGGTCCAGAGCGAACGCGAGGCGCTGGCCAATCAACGCCAGGAGCTCACCCGCGAGCTCGAGCGGGTGGCCGGGCTGTCGGCCGCTCGGGCCAAGCAGCTGCTGCTCAAGGACATCGAGGACCAGGCCCGGCACGATGCAGCGCGCCGGATCCGGCAGATCGAGGAGGAGACCAAGCGGGAGGCGAACCGCCGCGTGCGCAACATCCTCTCGGTCTGCATGCAGCGGATGGCGGCCGGGCACGCCACCGAGACCACGGTCTCGGTGGTTCAGCTCTCCGCCGATGACATGAAGGGCAGGATCATCGGACGCGAGGGTCGCAACATCCGGGCGCTGGAGAACCTGACCGGAGTCGACTTCATCATCGACGACACCCCCGGCGCCGTCGTGCTCTCAGGCTTCGACGGCGTGCGGCGTGAGGTCGCCCGGATCACGCTGGAGAAGCTCCTGCAGGACGGGCGGATCCATCCCGCCCGGATCGAGGAGATGTACTACCAGGCCAAGTCCGAGCTCGAGGGCCATATCGTCGAGATCGGTGAGCAGGGCGTGTTCGAGGCGGGCGTGCAGGGACTGCATCCTGAGCTGATCAAGATCCTCGGCAAGCTCAGATTCCGCACCAGCTACGGCCAGAACGTGCTCGCCCACTCGATCGAGGTCTCGCAACTCGCCGCGATGATGGCCGAGGAGCTCGGCGCCAGCCCAAAGACCGCTCGCCGCGCCGCGCTGCTGCACGACATCGGCAAGGCCGTCACGCACGAGATCGAAGGCCCCCACGCCCTCGTCGGCGGCGATTTGGCGCGCAAGTACGGCGAGCCCGAGGCGGTCGCTCACGCGATGGAGGCCCACCACAACGAGGTCGAGCCGCAGACGATCGAGGCGGTGATCGTGCAGGCGGCGGACGCCCTCTCGGGGGCGCGGCCCGGCGCCAGGGGCGAGTCGCTCGAGCAATACGTCAAGCGCCTGCGCGACCTCGAGCAGATCGCCACCCGGCATGAGGGCGTCGACAAGGTCTACGCGATGCAGGCCGGCCGGGAGATCCGGGTGATGGTCGCCCCGAAGGCGATCGACGACGACGCCGCGACGCTGCTCTCCTACGAGATCGCTCGGGAGATCGAGAAGGAGCTCGAATATCCCGGTCAGATCAAGGTCACCGTGATCCGGGAATCCCGCGCCACGGAGTACGCGCGGTGACCGCGGACGCCCTGATCGTGACCGGATCGATTCTGGTGATCGAAGACGAGCCGGGGATCGTCGACTTCCTCGAGCGCGGCCTCACCTCCTACGGGTTCCGGGTCTCGACCGCGCTCGACGGTGTCAGCGGCACCGAGAAGGCACTGGCCGACGACATCGACCTGGTCGTGCTGGACATCATGCTCCCCGGCCGCGACGGCCTCGAGGTGCTGTCGATGATCCGTCAGAGCAAGCCGACGCTGCCGGTGATCGCGCTCACCGCCCGCGGGGCGGTCGAGGACCGAGTCGCCGGCCTGGACGCCGGCGCCGTTGACTATCTGATCAAGCCGTTTTCGCTGACCGAGCTGGCCGCCCGCGTCCGCGCTCAGCTCCGGGTGGCCTCGCATACGCAGTCGACCATGCTGAAGGGCGGGGATGTCGAACTGGACCTGCTGACCCGGGAGGTCAGCCACGCCGGCGAGGCCGTCCGCCTCTCCACGACGGAGTTCGAGCTGCTCTCCTATCTGATCCGCCATCGCGGCAGCGTCCTCTCGCGCGAGCAGATCCTGCGCGCCGTGTGGGGCTACGAGTACGACCCCGGGACCAATGTGGTCGACGTCTACGTCGGCTATCTCCGACGCAAGCTGCGGCGCGGGGACAAGAAGGTCCCGATCGTCACGGTCAGGTCGGTGGGGTACCGGTTCGATGCGGACGATTAGTGGCGGCTAGCCGGAGGCGCTGGCGGCCGCGAAGCCTCAGATGGCGGCTCGCGGCGTGGGTGGCGGGCGTGATGGTGGCCTCGGCGGCCGCGGTGTTCGTGGTCGTCTACATCAACACAGGGACGCAGCTGCAGCGCGAGATCGACCGGGATCTCGCCGACGACACCGCCCAGCTCGAGCACGGGCTGAGCCCTTTCGCGGGCGCCTCGGTCCAGCGCATCGCCGCCGAGGCGGGGCGCTTCGTCCGCGGGCAGCCGTTCACCGCGACCTCGACGCTGTTCTTCGTGCTGGTCCCGGGCGAACCGAGCGCAAGCAATCACCCAGACGTCTTCGGGGGCGGGGCGCCCGCGCCGGGTGAAACCGTCGCCGAGCAGGCGGCCGAGGACCGCGAGGGGGCAGAGCTCAAGCGGCCCCGCCTGGGCTACTCGACTGCGCCCGTGCCCGACGTCGGGAAGGTACGGGTGCTCGAGCGAGCCGTTCGGCTCGGGGGAAACAACGTCGTCCTGGGAGCGGGTGAGCCGCTGGCCACTGTGACGCGCGCCCAACGTGGTGTCGCCCGAGCGTTCGTACTGGCCGGCGTGCTCTCGCTCGTGCTGGCGCTGATCGCGTCATACTTCGCGGGCGCCCGGGTCACGGCGCCACTGCGGCGGATGGCGTCGGTGGCCGCCCGAGTGGACGGAGGCGACCTGGAGCCGAGGATGGAGCTGGCCCCGGGGAGTGGGGAGGAGGTGCGCGTTCTCGCCGACGCCTTCAACCGGATGCTCGATCGCCTGGCCGAAGCATTCGCTGGACAGCGGGCTTTCGTCGCCGACGCCTCGCACGAGCTGCGCACGCCGCTGACGGTGATCCGCGGTCAGCTCGAGTTGCTGGCATCCGACCAAGCGCCCTCCGGCGATGAAGTGCAACGTGTCGAGCGGCTCGTGCAGGAGGAGGTCGCCCGCGTCAGCCGGCTGGTCGACGACCTGCTGCTGCTGACCCAGGCCGAGCAGCTGGACTTCCTGCGACTCGAGTCGATCGAGGTCGATTCGTTCGTGTTGGACCTGTGGGACGGGCTCAGCCTCACCGCGAGCCGTCGCTTCGAGCTTGGGGCGGTCCCCGAGGGACGGCTGAGGGCAGACCCGGACCGGCTTGCTCAGGCGCTGCGCAACCTCGGCCGCAACGCGATCGAGCACACGGCACAGGACACCGGCCTGGTCCGCCTCGAGGTGAGTCGCGCCGGGGCCGATTCCCTGCGGTTCACAGTGATCGACGACGGGCCGGGAATCCCCGACGAGGAACGCGACCGGATATTCGAGCGCTTTCACCGGACCGATCCGGGGCGCTCGCGCGCGGCGGGCGGCGCGGGACTGGGCCTGGCCATCGTTCGCGCCATCGCGGAGGCGCACGGCGGGACGGTGCAGGCCGTCAGCCCGAACGGCCGCACCGGCGCCCAGGTGGAGCTGGTGCTCCCCGGATACTCTTGAGCATCGACATGAAGCGCTATCACGTCACCACCTTCGGCTGCCAGATGAACGCGCACGACTCCGAGCGGATGAAGGGCATGCTCGACTCGCTTGGCTACGCCGAGGCGGAGTCCCGCGACGATGCCGACCTGATCCTGTTCAACACCTGCTCGATCCGGGAGAACGCGGACAACCGCCTACTCGCCCATCTCGGCCACGCCAAGCGGCTCAAGCGCGAGCGTCCGGACCGAGTCGTCGGCGTCGGCGGGTGCTGGGCGCAGTCGGTCAAGGAAGAGGTGTTCGCGCGCTTCCCGTTCGTCGATGTCGCGTTCGGACCCGGACAGGTCCACAAGCTGGCCGAGTTCCTGACCAGCGACTCGCTCACGGCCCAGGGATTCTTCGAGTTCGAGGGGTTCACGGGCCGGCTCCCGGCCAAGCGCGCGCGGGAATTCCACGGCTGGGTCCAGATCAGTGTCGGCTGTAACAGCGTCTGCTCGTACTGCATCGTTCCGTCGACCCGAGGCCGCGAGGTTTCCCGGCGGCCCGACGAGCTGATCAAGGAGGTCGTTCGGCTGGCCGAGGACGGCGTCCGCGAGGTGACGCTGCTCGGCCAGAACGTCAACTCCTACGGTCGCGACCTGCCGCGCGAGGACCGGATCTCGTTTGCCGAGTTGCTGGCCGAGGTCGACGCGATCGACGGCATCCAGCGGATCCGCTACACCAGCCCCCATCCGAAGGACATGCGCGAGGACGTGATCCGCGCCCACGCCGAGCTGCCCGCGCTGTGCGAGCACATCCACCTGCCGCTGCAGTCCGGCTCGAGCCACGTGCTCAAGCGTATGCGGCGCACCTACACCCGCGAGCGCTACCTCGATCGGGTCGCGCTGATCCGGGAGCACGTCCCCGACTGCGCGCTCACCACCGACATCATCGTCGGCTTCCCCGGAGAGACCGAGGCCGACTTCGAGCAGACGCTCGAGGTGGCCGAGGCGGTCGGATATGACAGCGCCTTCACGTTCATCTATTCGCCCCGGCGCGGGACCGAGGCGGCCACACTCCCCGATCAGCTTCCGCACGAGGTCAAGGTGCAGCGACTCGAGCGGCTGGTCGAGGTGATTCAGCGCCGCGCCGTACAGAGCGCCCAGCGGTTTGTGGGGCGCAGGCTCGAGGTGTTGGTGGAGGGGCCGTCCCGCACCGATCCAAGCCGCCTGCGCGGACGCTCTCGTCATAACAAGGTGGTGAACTTCTCCGGGCTGGGGTCCCCCGGTGAGCTGGTCGAGGTCGAGATCGACAGCGCCACGAGCCAGACGCTGGCCGGCCACGAGTCGATAATCAGTCGCGCTGCGGGCTGACCGTCTGCTCGGCGCTCGAGCGTCGGCCTCGCGCGCCGTCCGCCTCGTATGAGAACATACGTTCGATGCGATGGAACAACCTGAGCGTGGACACCGAAGAGCGGGCACGTCTTCCGGGATACCGTGACGGCGCTATCGTGCGCCACTTCGAGGCGCCCGGCTCGATCAAGACGCGTTTCTACGAGGTGCGGGCGAAGTCGATCCTGAACCGGGTCCCAGCGGCCTCGCAGGTGCCGTTCCGCTGGACGATCAACCCGTATAGGGGTTGCAGCCATGCCTGCACGTACTGCTTTGCTCGCCCGACGCACACATATCTGGACTTCGACGCCGGCCGGGACTTCGAACGCGAGATCGTGGTCAAGGTGAACGCGCCGGAGGTGCTCCGGATCGAGCTGGCCCGGCCATCGTGGCCGGGGGAGCACGTGGCGCTGGGCACTAACACCGACCCGTATCAGTGGGCGGAGGGGCGCTACCGGCTGATGCCGGGGATCTGGGAGGCGATGCGTGATGCCGGCAACCCGTGCTCGGTGCTGACGAAATCGCCGCTGCTGCTGCGTGACCTGCCGCTGATGCAAGAAATCGCCCAGCGCACCGATTTCTCCGCGGCGCTGTCGGTACCGACGCTGGACGAGCGCGCGTGGCGGGCGACCGAGCCACACACGCCGAATCCGCGCGCTCGGCTGGAGGCGGTCGCGGAGCTGACGCGGGCGGGGATCTCGACCGGCGTGCTGATCGCGCCGCTGATGCCCGGGATCAATGACGCGCCGGAGCAGATCGAGCCGATCCTCGAGCTCGCGGCCGAGGCGGGCGCGTCGTATGTGACCGGGTTGGCGCTGCATCTGCGGCGCGGGGTTCGCGAGGTCTTCTTCAAATGGCTGAGGGAGGAGCGGCCCGAGCTGGTGGCCCGCTACGAGAAGCTCTACCGGCGCGGCGCATATGCCCCGCTGGAGGAGCGAAGGCGTCTGACCGGGCTCGTCAAGGGGCCCGATCGCAGCCCTTATGAGCGCATGCGAGGACGTGTGATCGAACGCACGAGTACGAAGCTGGCACCCCGGGAAGGGATCCAGGAGCGTTTATTCTGAGCGGCGGCGGGTGAGCGGATCGGCCGGTAGCTTCGGCTCGGGACACCAGGTCGGGTCTATGCTGGCTCGAGGCAGGTGAAACCGAACAACGCTGCCGGTTGTAGCTATACACAGGCGGCGACACCTGCAACCCCCGCTGGAGGAGCTACCACCGCTAGAGAAGCCAATGCGACGATTCTTCAAGCCAGACCACGATCGGCGCCTGGACCGGATGTTCGAGACCCGCAGCGATGCGTGGGAAGCGGTCGGTCTGGCGTTCGAAAGCAACCAGAGGGCGGTGAGCCGAGCCCGGCGTGAGGCCGCGGTGCTCGTGCCGCTGCTGGTCGGCGTGCTCGTCGTGTGGGCGAATCGACACCAGCTGCTCTCCCAGCAGCCCAGAGGCCGGCATGGGTGGACCTACAGTCAGTGGGAGACACCCTTGCAGATCGGCACGGTGCTGGCGCTCGTCGGGCTGGGCTGGGCGCTGGCGCGCGATGTCGGGCGCGCCGCCGGGCCGACGTTCATGCGGCGAATGGATCCCGGCACCGCAGGAACCGTCGGCTTCCTGATCCGATTGGCGACGATCGTGGTCGCGATGCTGCTGGCGCTCGACGTCGCGGGCATCCCGACCCAGAGCCTGGCCGTGGGCGGTGCCTTCACCGCGGTGATCTTCGGTCTTGCCGCCCAGCAGACGCTGGGCAACCTGATCGCGGGCATGGTGCTGCTCAGCGCGCGCCCGTTCCGGGTCGGCGAACGGGTCCGACTGCAGGCCGGAGCGGTCGGCGGCTCGGTGGAGGGGATCGTCAGCTCACTCGGGCTGCTCTACACGACGCTGGCGCGGGGCGATGACCGGATCATGGTCCCCAACAGCGTGGTGCTGGCCGCGGCGGTCGTGCCGCTCCGCGAACCGGACTCGGTCGACGTCAAGGTGCGCCTCGGTTCGGCCATGCGACCAGGTCAGCTACAGGAGATCCTCGATGAGCGGATCACGACCCCGACTCGAGGGTCGCGGGCGTCGGTGCTGCTGGAGGAGATCGACGGCGAGGATGTCGTCGTACGGGTTCAGGCCACGCCCGAGCGCGCGGCCGATGGAGCGAAGCTGGCCGATGAGATCATCGCCGTGCTCAGCAGCGTGACCGGCGAACACGCGCTCAGCTCCGACGGGCGCGCGGGCGACTGACAGGCCGCTGATGCTGCCGCATCACCTCGCCGCTTTCTTCCTCACCGTCTACGTGCTGATCCTGATCCCGGGACCCAGCGTCCTGTTCGTGGTCAGCCGCGGGGTGGCGCTGGGGCGGCGGGCGGCGCTCGCGACGGTCGGCGGGAACGCCTGCGGCTTCACGCTCCAGCTCGCGCTCGTGTCGATCGGGCTCGGCTCGATCGTCGCCCGCTCCGATGCCGTCTTTACGATTCTGAAGCTGATCGGGGCGGGCTATCTGGTGCTCCTGGGGGTGCGCAACATCCGCGAGCGACGCGAGCTCGGCGCGATTCTCACCGGTGACTCGCTCACGCCGAAGCCGCTGGGCAAAATCGTCCGCGAGGGCTTCTTCGTCGGTGCCACCAACCCCAAGGGCTTCCTGATCTTCACTGCGGTGCTGCCCGAGTTCATCGACCGTTCCCGCGGCAACGCCACGTTGCAGCTAGCCCTACTGGGCGCGATCTGCATCGGCATCGCGATCCTGTCGGATGGTGCCTGGGCGATCGCCTCGGGCACGGCCCGCGAGTGGCTGGGCAGCTCGCCGCGGCGGCTGCGCTGGCTGAGCGCCGGCGGCGGCACGACGCTCGTCTGTCTCGGGATCGGGCTAGCCGTCACCGGTCGTAAGGACTAGCGCTTGTCGGTCTGCCCGGCGGCCAGGTCGGTGGCGATCTTGTCGCTACCCATCCGGCGGCTGAAGGTCGCGGCGATCCCGGGGGCGAGACCGGCGAAGCTGGCCCCTAGGCGGAGGCTGGTCGGCGCTACCGTGACCTCGGCGCGATTCTGCTCTATCGCGCGAATCACGGCGGCGGCCACATCCTCGGGCGAGCGGGTCCCGACGCCACGAGGCAGCGAGATCCCGGCGTCGGCGAACATGCCCGCGCCACGGATGAAACCGGGCAAGACCACCGAGACGCCGACTCCGGCCGGCCGGAGATCCTCGCGGAACCCGAGCGCGAACCCGCGCAGGCCGAACTTGGTGGCCGAGTAGATCGAGGATGCCGACGACGCCGCCTTGCCGGCCAGCGACGAGACGAACACCATGTGACCTCGCCCGCGTTCGGCCATGCCCGGGGCCAGAGCCCGAGCGAGGGCGATCGGCGCCCGCAGGTTGACCTCGATCATCTTGTCGATCTGCTCCTGCGTCAGCTCGGTCAGCAGTCCGCTGGCCGGGAGCGCGGCGTTGGCCACGAGGACGTCGATGTCGGCGGCCGCGGCAGCGAGCTGCTGCACCTCGGCCCGGTTCGCCAGGTCGCACGGGAACGCCTGCCCTCCGACCTCCGCGGCCAGCGGCTCCAGCACGTCCGCCCGGCGGCCGCTCACCATCACGGTGGCCCCCTGCGCGTGCAGGGCTCGCGCGATCGCCTGACCGATCCCGCCGCTGGCGCCGGTTACCAGCACCTTCCCGCCGATCGATGTCATCGCGGCGCCAGTCTATCCTCGCCGGGTGCCGCAGCGCGATGAGGTGATCGCCGTGTTCGGTCCGACCGGCGTGGGGAAGACGGCCGTGGCGATCGCTCTGGCCCAGCGCCTGCGCGAGTTCGGTGAGCGCCCCGTGGCGGTCTCCGCCGACGCGCTGCAGGTATACGCCGGGCTCGAGCTGCTGACCGGCGCAGCGGAACCGCAGGAGCGGGCCCGGCTCGAGCATCGCCTGATCTCCTTCCTCCCGGTGGACGCCCAGTTCAGCGCCGGGCAGTACGCCGAGCTCGCCCACGCGGAGATCGACGGGCTCCTGAGCGAGGGGGCTCGTCCGATCGTCGTCGGCGGGACGGGCCTGTATCTACGAGCGGCGCTGACCGAACTCAGCCTGCGTCCGCCGCCGGCCGCCGGTGTGCGCGAGCGCTGGACTGCCGAGCTCGAGCGTCGCGGTCCGGCGGCTCTCCACGCCCGCCTCGCGCGGCACGCCCCGTGGGCGGCCGCCGAGATCGACCCCGCCGATCGGCAGCGGATCGTACGCGCCCTCGAGCTGCTCGACGCCGGCGAGCTCGAGCCTCCCTCCGAGCAGTCCGAGCTGTGGACCGACAGCGTCCGGCACCCGACGCTCCTGATCGGCCTCGAGAGCGAGCGCGAACGGCTCTACGGCAGGATCGACGCGCGGGTCGATCAGATGATCTCGGCAGGGGCCCGGGAGGAGGTCAGACGCGCCCATGCGGCCGGCGCCTCGATCACCGCCCGCAAGGCACTCGGCTTCGAGGAGCTGCTCACCGGGGATATCGAGGGGATGAAGCGCCGGACCCGCAACTACGCCCGGCGCCAGCTCACCTGGATGCGCAAGCTCCCCGCGATTCATCACATCGACGTCACCGAACGCTCGCCCGGCGAGGTCGCCGCGGAGATCCTCGTCCTCTGGCAAGGCGACACTGGCTAGTAGGAGTAGCCCCGCGCCTCGTCGTGAGCGTGCTACATAACCCGCAAATAGTCCATGGTATGTAGCACGCCCACCGTTCGGCGGGGGGTCGCCACGTCGGGCGAGGGTCGCAACCGCATAGCAACTGTTCCTCCCCCTCATTGCCGCCGTTGACTTTCGGGACCCGCACGCGCCAAGCGGCAGCCGCGGAACTAATGGAGCGGTGTGAACGGATACATGACCACCGCGGCGATCAGCACCGACAGCGCCCAGACCCCGAGCAGCCGGGGCCGGCCGCGCGCGCGCATCGCGAGGTGCGCGACCACGAGATAGATCCCCGGCATCACGACGACCATGTAGTAGATGTAGCTCGTCCGCTGCCAGAACGCGCTGAGCGCGGCAAATGGGAGCAGCGTCCCGAGTACCCAGGCCAGGCCGAGGATGGGCGCCTGGCCGCTGCCCGGAACGTCGCAGAGCACGGTGGCCAGGCGGCGCGGGCGGCGGGCCAGGGCCGCCGTGACCAGCACCAGCGCGGGAAGCGCCAGCAGCATCAGCGTAGGGCTCATCATCCCCAGGAACAGCGCCGTTGGATGCGCGTGCTCCAGCCCGGGGCTCGGCTGCGACGGATTGATGTTGAGATACACGATCGGCTTGTAGTCGACCAGCCATCCCCATGGATAGGAGGCGATTCCGGTCGGCCCGCCCGGACTGATCTGATCCGACGCGTAGCTGATCATGTGCCCGAGGTGGTGCAGCACCCCGCCGGCCACCAGTCTTCCCGCGACAGGGTCATAGGGCGGGGCCAGGCGATCCATCACGGCCAGCAGCGCGAAGAAGGTGGCCGTCCCGACGGCGAGCGCACCGCCCACCCGCGTGCCGATCCCGCGCCACGCGCCCGGATGGCGTCGCCCGCCCGGATGGCGCCGCGCGCCCGGATGGCGCCGCGCGCCCGGATGGCGCCAATCGCCGCCACGACCGCTCAGCAGCTCGAAGGCGAGCAGGACCAGCACGGCATACGGCGCCACGAGCTTGCAGCAGGCGCCGACGCCGAGGATCGCGCCGCCGATCCACGGATGTCCGCGGAGGTACAGGACGACGCCCCAGATCATCGCGGTCAGCGCGTAGATGTCGAGCGTGCCGATCCGCCCGTGGACGAGCAGCAGGTTGTCGGTGGCCATCAGCGCGGCCGCACCGAGGCTGAGCCAGGCGCCGGCCCCGGCCACGCGGGCGAGCGCGAACATGCCGAGGATCGCCAGCGAACCGAGCACGATGCTGCCGATCCGCCAGGCGAACGGGCCGTCGCCGAACAACTCGATCGCCCCGGCCATCACCAGCTTGGCCAGCTGCGGGTGCTCGGAATTGGGGTCATCGCCCAGCGGGGTTCCGGCATAGCGCGCCCCGGCCGGCGGGGGCACCGAGGCGATCACCCGCGCGGCGTTGACGTAATACGACTCGTCGAATATCAGGAGGTGATCGGATGCGGTGCGGCACGGCGAGCGGCACGGCGCGCCGATGAACGCCGCCCGGGCGGCGAAGGAGACGACTGAGACGACGGCCAGCAGGACGACCGGCAGCGACGTGGCGCGCAAGCGGTGGGCCATCGCCCCGCGACGGTACTCAAATCGCGCCGGCAAATGCCGCAGACCAATTCGCGCCGGCGAATGGCCCGGCATTTGCCTCTGGCAAATGCCGCAAGCCAATTCGCGCCGGCGAGTGGCCCGGCATTTGCCTCTGGCAAATGCCGCAAGCCAATTCGCGCCGGCGAGTGGCCCGGCATTTGCCTCTGGCAAATGCCGCAAGCCAATTCGCGCCGGCGAGTGGCCCGGCATTTGCCTCTGGCAAATGCCGCAAGCCAATTCGCGCCAGCGAATTGGCCATAGACTGCGCCGCCGTGGACTTCGAGAAGTGGCAAGCCCTGGGCAACGACTACCTTATCTTCGAGGCGAAGCAGCTCCCGTTCGAGCTGACGCCCGCCCGCATCCGGGCGATCTGCGCGGGACACACCGGCGTGTTCGCCGACGGAATCCTGCTGCTCTCCGATCCTGACGAGCCCGGCTTTCTCGCCCGGCTGCGGATCTTCAACCCGGACGGCTCCGAGGCCGAGCTCTCGGGCAACGGGGCGCGTGAGGCGATCCTCTACCTGCGGCGCCAGGGCCGGACCGAATCCGACACCTTCTCGCTGCAGACGGCCGCCGGTGAGATTCGCGCGAGGATCACCTCGCCCACGACGTGCACGGTCGACATGGGGCGGGCGCGGCTGAGCAGCGCCGACTATCCATCCGGCGCCGCCGGCGGGAGCGGCGAGCTGACGGCCGGAGGTCGCCGCTGGCGGTTTCAGCACGCCCAGGTGGGCAATCCGCAGTGCGCGATCCGCGTCGCGGATCCGGCCGAACTCGAGTCGCTCAGGCTGGGCGATTTCGGTCCCGAGATCGAGCATCACGAGCTCTTCCCGAACCGGACGAACGTGTCCTGGTACGCCGAGACCGGCCCGGCGACGATCCGGGCGCGGATCTTCGAGCGCGGGGTGGGGGAGACCTCGGCCAGCGGTACCGGCGCCATCGGCGCCGCCGTCGCGTACGTGTTGACCGGCGGCGACTCGCCGGTGACCGTCCGACTCGACGGCGGCGAGCTGGAGGTGGAGGTGGAGGAGGACCTGCACATCAATCTGAGCGGCTGGGCGGTGCCCGTGTTCCGTGGATCACTGGCCGACGAGTTCATAAAGGAGCTGCATGCGATCCAGTAAGCGCCTGGAGAAGATTCCCCCATACCTGTTCGCCGAACTCGAGCGGAAGATCGCCGCCAAGCGCAAGGCCGGGATCGACGTCATCAGCCTGGGCATCGGCGACCCCGATATGCCGACCTACCCGCCGATCGTCGCCGCCGCGCAGGCCGCCGTGGCCGACCCGAGCACCCACACCTACCCGAGCAATCGAGGGCTGCCGGCGTTCCGCGAGGCGGTGGCCGCGTTCTACCAGCGCCGCTTCGGAGTGCAGCTCGATCCGGAGACCGAGGTGATGCCGGCGATCGGCGCGAAGGAATGCATCTTCAACCTCAACCTGGCGTTCCTGGACCCCGGCGACGTCGCCCTGGCCGCCGACCCCGGCTATCCGGTCTATACCGGCGGCCCTCTGCTGACCGGCGCCGAGCCGGTGCTGATGCCGCTGCGGCGGGAGCTCGGGTTCGGCTTCGACCTGGCATCGATTCCGGGGCCGGCCCGCGAGCGGGCCCGGCTGATGTTCTTCAACTACCCCAACAACCCGACGGGCGCGATCGTGCCGGACGGACTATTCGAGGACGTCGTCCGGTTCGCCGCCCAGCACGAGATCCTCGCCGTCCACGACAACGCCTACAGCGAGACGACGTTCGACGGCTACCGGGCCCCGTCGTTCCTGGCCACCGATGGGGCCAAGGACGTCGGGGTCGAGGTCTTCTCGCTTTCCAAGGGCTACAACATGACCGGCTGGCGGTGCGCGGCGATCGTCGGCAACGCCGAGGCGATCGCGCACTACTGGCGGCTGAAGTCCAACATCGACTCGGGATTGTTCGAGGCGGTGCAGCTCGCCGGGATCGAGGCGCTGGCCCCCGAGCTAGACGAGTACGTGCGTCAGATGAGCGTCGTCTACCAGCGCCGCCGCGACCTCGTCTGCGACGCGCTGGCGCAGGCCGGCGTCGAGGTCGACAAGCCAAAGGGCACGATCTACGTGTGGGCGCCCGTCCCCGCTGGCTTCGCCTCGGCGGCGGCCTACTGCGAGCACGTGCTCGAGCAGGCGGCGGTGGTGATTTCGCCGGGCGGCGCCTATGGACGCAGCGGCGAGGGCTTCTTCCGGATCTCGTTGACAACTCCGGATGATCGGCTGCTGGAGGCCGTCGAGCGCATTCGCAGGCTCTGATCCGGAGGATCGCACCAGGACTACCATTGAAGGGAGTGACTCAGAGCAACGGCAAGACTCAGAGCAACGGCAAGCGAACCAGGAGATCGTCGGGGACGCCCGGCGGCCAGCCCGTGCCCGGACGCGCCCGCCAGCGAGCGTTCATGGTCGCCGCGCTGGCCGACGGGCAGGACGCCCAGCTCTCCGAGCTGCGCGAGCTGCTCCGCACGGCCGGGGTCGCCGATGTCGGCGAGCTCTTCCAGCGCCGCGAGAAGCCGCACCCGAACACCTACCTCGGCGCCGGAAAGCTGCTCGAGCTCAAGGAGGAGCTCGGCCATTCGGACGCCAACCTCGTCGCCTGTGACGACGAGCTATCCCCCCGCCAGGAGCGCAACCTCGAGGCGGCGCTTGGCGTACCGGTGATCGACCGCACGGCGATCATCCTCGACATCTTCGCCGCCCACGCCCACAGCGCCGAGGGCAAGCTCCAGGTCGAGCTCGCCCAGCTCGAGTACAACCTCGCCCGGATGCGCGGGTTGTGGTCCCACCTCGAGCGGCTCGGCGCCGGCCGGATCGACGGCGGGATCGGGACCCGGGGACCGGGCGAGACGCAGATCGAGACCGACCGCCGCCTGGCCCGCGACCGGATCTCCGCGCTCAAGCGCAAGCTCGCCCACGTCAAATCCACGCGGTCGGTGATGCGGGCCGAGCGCGAGCGGGCGCACCTGCCCTCGGTCGCGCTGGCCGGATACACCAACGCCGGCAAGTCGACGCTGCTGAACGCACTCACCGGCGCCGAGGCCGGCGTGCGCGATCGACTGTTTCACACGCTCGACCCGACGACCCGGGTGTTGCGGGCCGGCGGGCGGGATTACCTGCTCACGGACACCGTCGGGTTCATCCGCAAGCTTCCCCACCAGCTGGTGGACGCGTTCGGAGCCACGCTCGAGGAGACGCGGCTGGCCGACCTGATCCTGCACGTGGTCGACGCCTCCGCCAGCGAGGACGAGCTGCTGGCGATGACGAAGGCGGTCGAGGACGTGCTGCTCGGGATCGGCGCCGACGAGGCGCCGCGCGTGCTCGTGCTCGGCAAGGCCGACCTGGTCGACGAGGACCGTCGGGCCGAACTGGCCAATCGGCATCCGGATGCCGTGCTCGTGTCCGCCCTCACCGGCGAGGGCATTGATGCTCTGGTGGAGCGGATCGAGCTCGAGTTCACCAACACCCTGCGCGAGGTGGAGCTGCTGATCCCCTACCAGGAGGGCGGCCGGCTCGCCGAGCTGCATGAGCTGGCGGGCGATCTGGTCCGCGAGGAAACCGCTGACGGCGTACACGTGACCGCGCGCCTCTCGCCCGCCGTCGCGGCGCGCTACCGGCCGTTCGCGCTGAGCCCAAGCGCCCGGGGATAAGGGCTCGGGGCGGGAATGAGCTCGTGGGGGCGGGAGGAGCTCGTTGGGGCGGGAGGAGCTCGCGAGGGCGGGAATGAGCTCGTTGGGGCGGGAGGAGCTCGCGACGGCGAGCAGGCGGGAATGAGCTCGTTGCGGGTCGCCCGCCTCGACCCGGGGGCGATTCTGCCGACCCGTGCCTACCCCGGGGACGCCGGACTCGATCTCTACTCGCTCGAGGCCCGCGAGCTGGGCCCGGGGGAGCGCGCGGCCCTCAGGACCGGGATCGCGCTGGAGATCCCGGATGGGCAGGCCGGGCTGGTGCTCCCGCGGTCGGGCCTCGCCGCCCGCCACGGGATCACGCTGGTGAATGCCCCCGGCCTGATCGACGCCGGCTTCCGCGGCGAGGTCAAGGTGCTGCTGCTGAACACCGATCCTCGCCATTCCTACGCGTTCGCGCCCGGCGACCGGGTCGCCCAGCTGGTGCTGATCCGGATCGAGACCCCGGCGGTACAGGAGGTAGCGGATCTCGAGCGCTCCGAGCGCGGAGCGGGGGGCTTCGGCTCCTCCGGCTAGTGACGGACCGTTAGGACGGGCTGGCCGGGATCATCCCGTGGTCCTGCAGGAATTGCTTGGCGACCACGGCCGGATCCTGTTTCTGGATGTCGACCTCGGCGTTCAGCCGGCGGATCACCCGGGTGCTGAGCAGCCCGGTGACCGTGTCGATTGTGCCCTCAAAGGCGGGCCCTTCGGCGGCCAGGACCTTCTGTGAGACGACGGGCACCACGTTGCCCACGCCGAACACAGCACGGGGGTCACGAAGGATCTGAAAGTTCCGATTGACGAGCTGGCCGTCGGTGGTGGTCACGTAGGCGGCCTGGACCAGGCCCTGGGTGAGCGCCTGGTATTGCGCGCCGATGTCCAGCGACTTGAGCGCCGCCGGGGTGAAGCCGTAGGCCTGCTCGGCCGCGTACAGGCCGTTGGGGCTGTGCTGGAACTCCGGCGGCGCGCCGAACGTCATCGTGGTGGCGACGCGTCTCAGGTCCTCGAGCGTCCGCAGGTGGTTCGCGGCGGCGTACTGGCGGGTGACGCCGATCCCCTCGGTGTCGCTGAACGGAGAGGGCAGCAGCAGCTCGAGCGCGTGGGCCCGCGCGTAACGCTGCGCGATGCCGTAGGCCCGTCCGGGGCTGACGATCGTCCGCTGATCGCGGGCCACGGACGCGTTCCACACATCGAGGTACTCGGGATACATGCTGATGTTCCCACTCGCGACGGCCCGGAAGGAGACCTCGGTGGGCCCGATGTTGCGGTTCAGCGAGACGTCGAACCCCTGCGCCTGAAGTGCCTGCTGGTAGAGCTCGCCGAGCACGAACTGCTCGGTGAAGTTCTTATCGCCGATCGTCACCGGGGGGCGACCCGAGCCCGGCAGCGCGCTGGTGCCGGTGGCGGCCCGCGTGGTGGTGGTCGCGGTGGTGGCGGTGTGCGCGCCGGAGCCGCAGGCGCTGATCGTCACGGCGATCACGATCAGCGCGGCGAGAGCTGCGAGCCTCGTCCCGGTGGCCTGGGTGGGCGTGGTCATCCTCACGAGTAGACGGCGGCCATCGTAGTGCTAGTGCGTGGGCTGCGCCTAAAGCCCGGCCGCGCGCCGCGCGTCGGCGTGGGCGGCGGCCTCGAGCTCGTCCGCCAGCGGCGCCAGCGGCGACTCGATCCCCAGGGCGGCGCGGATCAGCCAGTCGGCAAACCACGCGTTCTTGGGTAGCAGCGGGCCGTGTAGGTAGGTGCCGATCACGTTACCGGACCGGACGCCCTCCAGCCCGTCGCGCGCGTTGTTCCCATGGCCCTTCAGCACGCGGCCGAGCGCGCGGGCCCGCGGGCCGAGATGGGTCCGGCCGCCGTGATTCTCGAAGCCGGCCAGCACCTGCCGGTCGCCGGGGTCGAGCTCGACCTCGATCGCCACGTTGCCGATCAGGCGGGGGCCGTCGGCGCGCACCGTGTGCAGATCCACCAGCCCGGCGCCGGGGAGCAGTTCCTCCCCGAGCTGGTAGCTGTGCCCGAGCAGCTGGTAGCCGCCGCATACCGCCAGGATCACCCCGCCGCGGGCCGCGATCGCGTGCAGCGCGTCGCGCTTTCGCTGCGCCAGGTCGAGCGCGCAGAGACGCTGGTCGCGGTCCTGGCCGCCGCCTATGTAGTACAGGTCGGCGGCGTCCGGATCGAGCTCGTCGTCGAGCCCGCTGGCGATCAGGGAGAAGTCGATCCCGCGCCAGCGGCAGCGTCGTTCCAGCAGCAGCAGGTTCCCGCGGTCGGCGTAGATGTTCATCAGGTCCGGATACAGCGCGCACACGCGCAGCCCGGCCGCGCCGTCAGCCACGGAGGACCACCACCTCGCTGCCGACGTAGTCCTCCGTGGCCGAGATCTCGGTGCGTCCGCCACGGCGCAGGCCGGCCCGGGCCGCCTCGGCTTCGAGCTCGCCGGCCCCGACGCGGTCTAGGTGGACCAGATCGATGGCCTCTGAGCGGGAGCCGCCGGCCGTCACCGTCTCCCGCCGTCGCTCGAGCACGTACCCGTCCCGCTGCACGCGGATCGCCGTCGGCTGGCTCGAGTAGAGGACCCCGTCGAGCTCGCAGATGTCGGGCAGCGGAGCCATCGCGCCGTCCTCGAGCTCAAACGGCTCGAGCGTGTCGGCGATCGCCACCGCGATCACGCCGCCCGGCAGCAGATGACGGCCGGCGCGGGAGAGGAAGGCCTGTCGGCCGAGGCTGCCCCCGAGCAGCTGAATCGTCTGCATCGGCACCACGCACAGGGCAAAGCGCCGCTCGAGCTCGAACTCACGCGCATCGGCCAGCACCGTCTCCAGCTCGAGTCCGAGCCCGTGCGCCCGGCCGGCCAGCGCGGCGAGCAGGTCGGGGTCACGATCCAGCGCCGTCACCTGATGTCCTGCGCGGGCCAGCTCGAGCGCGACGCGGCCCGTGCCGGCCCCGACGTCGAGCACCGGGTCGCCGTGTTCGGCCGCCAGCGACCGCCACAGCGCGAGATCCTCGCGGTAGCCACCGCACTCCAGGTCGTGCCAGACCACGCTCATGGGCGGGCCGCTCTCGCGGTATCCCAGAACTGGGCGACGTGTCCGCGACGCGCGAGCTCCTCGCGCAGCTCCAGCATCGCCGTATACGTGGGCAGCGCGAACAGGCGACCGCTGAGTGCCGAGGTCAGCGCGTCGTCCAGCCCGCGGGAGAGGCTCGGGACCAGCCGCAGGCGATCCGCCGGCACGCCGGCGTACTTGAGCCGCAGTGCAAGCTCCGCGGCCCGGGTGCCCGAGCACACCGCGCTGCGCACGCGGGGGGCCAGCAACTCGAAATCGGCGTCCCACACCCACGAGACATCCCGCCCGTCGGCGGTCCGGTCGTTGAGGATGGCCAGCAGGTCGAGCTCGCCCTCCTCCAGCGCCAGCGTCCGCAGGATCTCGTTGGCGCCGGCCGGGTTCTTGATCAGCAGCACTGAAAGCTCGACGTCGCCGATCGAGATCGTCTCGGCGCGGCCGAATGCGGCGGTCACCGTCCGCAGGCCGGCGGCGACGTCGGCCAGCGAGACCCCCAGCTCGAGGCACAGCGCGGCCGCCCCGAGCGCGTTGTAGACGTTGTAGAGCCCGGGCAGCGGGAACTCGACCCGGGCGCTGCCGGCGGGCGTTCGCAGCGTGAACGAGGAGGCCCGGATCCCATCCAGCGCGATCCTTTCGGCGGCGACGCTCGGCTCCGGGCGGCTCCGGCCGCACGACGGACAGCGGTAGCGGCCCAGGTGGCCGAGGTAGATCGCCTCGTAGACGTAGGCGTGACCGCAGTTGCGGCAGTGCTTGGAGTCCGAGGCATGCTGCATCTCGGGGATCGCCACGGCCGGGTCCTCGACGCCGAAGTAGGTGACCGCCGTCGATTCCCGGCCCAGATCGGCGATCAGCGGATCATCGGCGTTCAGCACCAGGCGCGCCGGGGGGAGAGGGCGGTGACGATCGCCGCCCAGCGATCGGCGATCGTCTCCAGCTCGCCGTAGCGGTCGAGCTGGTCGCGGAACAGGTTGCCCAGCAGCAGCGCGGTCGGGCGGATCTCCGTGGCGACCCGGTCGAGCCAGAACTCGTCGACCTCGAACAGGCCGAGCTCCCCGTCGATCGCGCCGTGCGGGCGAGCCGCCGCCAGGAGCGTCGAGGCGATCCCGCCGGCCATGTTGGCACCGGCGCGGTTGTGGACGAGCGAGACACCCGCCCGTTCCAGCACGGCGGCCGCCATCGCAGCGGTCGTGGTCTTGCCGTTGGTGGCCGAGATGATCACCGAGCCGAGCCGCAGGCGGGCGGCCAACGCGCCGATCGCCGCCGGCTCGAGCCGGATCAGGACGCGACCGGGAAGGCTCGTGCCGCCGCCCCGGCCGGCGCGCCGAGCCAGCTCGCCGACCGCGCGAGCCGCGGCGATCTTCGCGCGGAGCCGAGTCATCGAGCGGGGACCATGACGCTGACCGCGCCGGGCAGGGCGCGCACGGTCACCGGCAGCTCGGCGATCGGATCGCCATCGGCGTACAGCGTGAACGGGCGGTCGGCGCTGATCTCGACCTCCCGGGCGCGGAACACCTGGACGGCCGCTTGGCGGACATGCGTGCCCTTGAACAGCGTCGGCATCAGACGCAGGAATCGGAGCTTGGGGACCTGAGCCACCAGCACGACCTCGAGCAGACCGTCCTGGAGCGAGGCATCCGGGGCCAGCAGCATCCCGCCGCCGTAGGCGCCAGAGTTCGCCGCGGCGACCGTGTAGCCGGTCAGCGACAGCGGAGTTCCGCCGTCGAGACGGACGGCGAACGTCGCCGCCTTCCAGGCCGACAGGGCCCGCAGCGCCCCGTATACGTAGACCAGACGTCCGCTGAGGATCCGCGTCTCGTTGGCGATCCGGTTGGCATCGGAGTCGAATCCGCAACTGGCGATCCCGATGAAGGTCTGCTCGCCGACTTGGCCGAGGTCGAGCTGACGGGCGACGCCCGTGCGCAGCACCGCGCAGGCGGCGAGCGGATCAAGGGGGATCCCGAGCATCCGGGCGAAGTCGTTCCCGCGCCCACCCGGGAGCACGCCGACCGTCCCCCCGGCCCTCGCGGCCGCGCCCGCGACCGCGCCGACGAGGCCGTCGCCGCCGAAGGCCACGGCGAGCTCTCCGGCCGCCGCCGCCTGGGCGGCGAGCTCGCGTCCGTGTTCGAGGCTGCGAGTCAGCTCGAGGTGGTGGTCCAGGCCATGCTCGCTCAGCGCGGTCTGGACCCCGGCCAATCCCCGGCCCGCGCGCCCGCCGCCGGCGGACGGGTTGACGATCAGCGAGAGCATCAGCGTCCCAGCAGCAGCGCGTGCAGGTCCTCGGCGACCGCGACGGGGGCCGGATCGGTGGCCGCCTCGGCCTCGGCCCGCGAGGTGACCCCGGTCAGCACGATCGCGCCGTCGAGGCCGGCCGCGGCGGCGCCGGCCAGATCCGAGTCGAGCCGGTCGCCCACGACCAGCGTTGAGCCGGGGCCGAGGCGGTCGAGGGCCGCCTCGAACATCTGCGCGTCCGGCTTGCCGACGATCTGCGCGGTAGCGCCGGTGGCGTACTCGAGTGCAGCCACGATCGCGCCGGTTCCGGGGGAGATGCCGCCGTCGGTGGGAAACGTCCGGTCCCGGTTGGCGGCGATCATGTCGGCGCCGGCCAGGACGGCTCGGGTCGCGGTCTGCAGCTCGTCGAAGCACAGATCGTCGTGGCCGGCGATCACGACGATGTCGGCCTCGGCCGCCGCGGTTGTGCCGTTGAGGATCCGCTGCCCGGATTCCTCGACGTGGCGGAACATCGCGGTTGCACCGATCACGTAGACGCCGCCGCCGTCCGGGCGGCCGGCCAGCGCGTACTGGATCGCCGCACCCACCGTGACCACCTCCTCGAGCGAGGCCTGGACGCCGAGGCCCCAGAGCTTGCGCACGTATTCCTCGGGTGAGTGGCTCGCGTCGTTGGTCACGAAAGCCAGCGTTTTGCCGTTCGAGCGGATCGCGCCGATCGCCTCGCCGGCCCCGCGTGTGCACTCCTGGCCCACCCACACGCAGCCGTCGAGATCGAGGATCACGTGCTCGTAGGCCTGGAGTAGGGGAGAGAGCTTCATGGGGCCAGCGGATTATCGCGGGCGCCGTGTGATTTCCTGCCTGCGATGAGGCGTTCCATGGTCCTGCTGGTCGCCGTGATCGGCTTGGCCGGCTGCGGCCGCTCGAGCAGCACGAGTCACAGCTCCGCCGCGGCGACGGCCAGCCAGGCCGCGCCGAGCGCCGGCGGCACCACCTCCCGCGGCTGCAAAACCGTCCCAGCTCCGACCCCCAGGCCCTCGGAAGAACATCTACACGCTCCGACGCTCAGGCTCGACCCGAGCAAGACGTACACCGTCACCGTCGTGACCAACTGCGGAACCTTCGCGTTCGCGCTTGATGTCAAGCACTCGCCCAGGACCTCGGCTTCGGTCTACGCTCTGGTCAAGCAAGGCTTCTATGACGGTCTGGGATTCCAGCGCGTGGCGGCGGGATTCGTGATCCAGGGCGGAGACCCGGCCGGGGACGGCTCCGGGGGACCCGGCTACACAGTGGTCGAGCCACCACCGCCGGCCACCCAGTACGTGCGCGGCGATGTGGCGATGGCCAAGACCCAGGTCGAGCCGTCCGGCGCCTCGGGCAGCCAGTTCTTCGTCGTCACCGCCGCCAACGTGACCCAGTCCGCGGGGCTGACGCCGGACTACGCGCTGGTCGGGAAGGTGGTCTCCGGTCAGGGTGTGGTCGACCGAATCGGGGCGCTGCCGACCAACCCGTCGGGCGACGGTGTGCCGACGCCCGCAGTGGTGATGTCGCACGTCACCGTCTCCGCCTCGTAGACACCGGACGGCCGCGAATTTCTGAAATCACGGCGCTAGAAGAGCGCGCCCTGCCCGCTCTCCTGCGGGGCGGCGAGACACTCGGGCCCGTCATAGCGGGCATCGTTGACGGCCGGGCCGACGGCCTGGAGTGCGGTCTCGGAGGGGTCCAGTCCGGTGAGGAGATCGGCCAGGCTCGCGGCGGGATTGCCCGTGTCCAGCCAGGCGTCCTCACCTCCATGCGGGAGGATCACCGGCATCCGATCGTGCAGCGAGGCGACCGCCGAGTTCGCCGCGGTGGTGAGGATCGTGCACGTGCGGAGCCTGCCGTCGCCGTCGGACTCGGCGACCTCGGTGCGGGGATGCCAGATCGACCACAGCCCGGCAAATGCGAACGGCTGACCGTCCGCACGGGTGATCCAGAAGGCCTGCTTCGGCCCGCTCGGCACCCGCCGCCACTCGTAGAAGCCGTCGGCGATGATCAGGCACCGGAATCGCTGCATCGCTGTCCGAAACGCCGGCTTTTCGGCTGCGGTCTCGATCCGTGCATTGATCATCTTCAGGCCGATGTCCGGCCGATCGGCCCAACTTGGCACCAGGCCCCAGCGCAGCAGATCGCCGCGTCGCGTCCCCTCCCGGTCGGTCGTGACGGCGAGGACCTCGTCGCCGGGGGCGACGTTGTAGCGACGGCGGATCTCGATCGACTCGGAGATCCCGAACCGGGCCCGCAGGTCGCGCGGATCGGGCGTGGTCAGCGTGTACCGACCGCACACGGGCGCTTCACCTACTCAGCGCGAGCGCGCGGCGATCTGCTCGGCCCGCTCGGACTGAGCGCGCTTCTGGCGCCGCCGGCCGTAGAACGCGAGTACGCCCAACGCGAGCAGCACCACCAGAAGGCCATAGAAGATGCCGAGATCGAGCGACAGGCCGCCGAACGGGAGCGCGACGAGGTTCACGATCCCGAAGCCGATCAGCAGGATCGCCAGGATCAAGGCGATCACCAGCACGATCCCACGTACCCGGGCCAGCCTCCCGGCGCTCTTCGGCGGAGCGACCAGCCCCATGAACTTCAGCCCCCGGAGCTGCCGGCTCGATGGCGCCTCGACGCCGAGCCGCTCCGCCGCGCGCTTGAGATCGTCGGCGCGGCGCTCGGCCAGCGCCAGCGATGCGTCGGCCATTCGTCGCAACTGGAGTCGCTCCTGCGGACGCGCCGCGGCCAGGGCGCGCTGGAAGTGAGCCCGTGCCGCCTTGGCGTCGTAGCGCTCGGCGGCGCGCGCGCCCAGGATCGCCTGAGCCGCCGCCTTGAACTTGGTCTCGGCCTCGAGCTCCTCGTCCGAGCGTCCCTCCATCTGCTGCATCGCGGCGAGCTGGCTGCGCTGCTCTACCCGCACCGGACGCTGCTGTTTGGCCATAAGCCGGAGTCTAGTGCAGCGTTTCCAAAGACTCTGACGGTGCGCGGCAGCCGCTCAGTGCTTGCGCGGCTTGATCACATAGATCCGCTGTTGCGTCAGGAGCTGGCCCGAATCGGCTGAGCTCGCCGGTGGCCTTCGATACACGTCGACGTGATGTCCGTTGATAGCGCCGCCGGTGTCCTGAGCCACGAACCAACCACCGTAGCCGTCGTTCCGGTAGGCCGGGATGTACACGCGGCTGCCGAGCGGAATCACGCTCGGGTCCACGGCGACCGACCGCAGGAATGTCAGCGGCAAGGAAGGACCCGCGGCAAAGCTGACGCCGGGGAGGGGCACGTAATTTCGGCCGGTGCCGGCCGACCACCCACCGGCCTGCCGAGGGTAGGTCACGTCGCCGTGACGGTTGCGCCAGTAACCGCCGGCGCGCCAGAAGGGCGAACCGGCCGACCATCCGTCCGCTGGTGAGGTCGACTGACCGCCGGCGGTGATCCAGCCGCCGTTGCCCAGCGCGTCGATGTGGTACATCCGCCCGTCGAGGCCGAGACCCTCGCCCTCCATCGAGACGCCGGTGGCCGAGTAGAGCCAATCGATCCGGTGCCGGCCGCTCAGCCCTGGGGCGGTCACCAGCTTCCCCGTGAACCACGCCTCGGGCGCCGGCCAGTATTCGGTCACGGTGGTGTCGCCGAGCCACCGGCCGCGCGAATGCTTGCTCGGGGGAGACGGGAGCCTCGTCGGATGGGTGGTGATCGGGGCCAGTCCCCCGACCGCGGCCCCACCGCTCGCACCCGGCTTCGCCCGCGCGCCTGAGACGCCCGCGCCGCCGGTGTCCGCCTGCGCCCCGGCGGCCAAAAGCAGCGCCGCGATGCCGGTCGATACGCTGGCAAGAGCGCGTCGGATGGGCTGTGACCGGAGCAGGTTCATCGGGTCCTCTAGTTCTCCGCGGCGCGATCCCGACCTCCGGCTGGCAGGCGTCTGCCACGGCCGTTGCGGTACGACGCTGGATTGCGGGGAGGGTATCGACACGCCCGGGCAGGAGTTGAGGCGTGGGCGTTGAATGCCGGGCCTAGTGCTGCTTGGAAGGCCGGAACGCCGGGTAAGGATGTGACAATGGATTTTGCAGGCAAACTTGCTGGGCTCCGCGCGAGCGAACAGTCGGAAGGCCGGCCTGATGACCAGGGGCCGCGCCTGCACACCGCCGGACCGGCACCGCAGCAGCCGCAGCCGCAGTCGCAGCGGCCGGCGGCGCGCCAGCCCTCACCGTGGCCCGCGAGATTCCACACGCTCGCCGGGTGGACCGCCAACCGGTTGAGCCGGCCGCGCGTGCGCCTGTGCGTGATCGGTCTGTTGCTGCTGGCGCTCGGAGGGCTGATCTTCACCAGCTCGATGTGGACGCTTCCGCTGGTAATCGCCGGCGTCGTGATGGTGCTGATCGCCTGGATCGGGTCGCGCCTGGATGGTCGCTTCGCGGTCGAGTGGGGCGAGACCGGCACACAGCTCGAGCTCCGCGCTCAGATCAAGGCGCCCAGGCCCGAGCGACCGGCCCTGACCCGGCCCGTCTCGTTCGGATCAGCACCCGAGCCCGATGACGCCGAGGTTGTCGAGGGCGAGGCGCACACCGTCGAGATCGATGTCGCCGAGCTGAAAGCGCTGATCGCCGCCGCGGAGACCGCCGAGGCGGAACTCTCGCGCTCCGAGCAGCGGCCCGCCGCCTAGCCGGCGATTCAGTAGTGCGCGCGCTCGGCGAGGCCGATCGCGTAGGGGAGCCACCAGGAGCCTGCCTGGCCTCCGCCCTGACACAGCCCGTCGGAGTAGCCCGGGTGCAAAACCCACTCGAATCCATCCGCCAGCCGATCATGGGTGTCGGTGGTCGGTGCCGCCCCCAGCGCACGATTCGGCGTGTTGCACCAGGCCTCCTGTTTGCCTTCCGTGGCCAGCCTCAACGGCAGCGGGCCGTTGCCGTTGCGCGAGGTGTTGATGATGAAGTGCTTGCCACCCAGTGAGCGCCCGATCTGGTCGCCGTAGCGGCGCTCGCTCGCGGTCGTGCCGTAGCCGGTGACATCGAGTGAGAAGCCGCGCGCGTACCGGACTCCGGCTCGGCGCAACAGCTTGGTCGTCTCACCGGCGGGCAGACCTCCGGAGCGGCCCGCATCGATGTAGACGCTGGTGTTCGGAAGCGCGGCTAGGGTCTTGGTCGCGTAGCTGATCAACTGCAGCCGCTGACCCTGGAGCGGACCCAGGCAGGCGGACCCGGGAAGCCCGTCCGGCTCGACGACCACGATCGTCGGGTAGCTGCCGATCGCCCGCGCCATCTCGCTGATCCAGGCACGGTAGGCGCCGGGACTCGCGGCGCCGCCCGCCGAGAACGTGGCTCCACAGTCGCGGTGCGGCAGGTTGTAAACGGCGATGAACGCCGTGGCGTGGTCCGGCGCGTACCGGCTGCGGACGCGCTGGGCGAACAGCGCGCCCGGGTCGGCGAGCCAATCCCCGTACCACTCGGCCCACGGCTGGCCGGCGATCTTCTCCAGTGCGGCCGAGGCCTGGGCATGCGCTCCCGATCCCGCCCAGGCCTGGATCTGATCGGCGGCGTCGGCGCCGGTCTCGCCCGGCTTGAGCACGTACAGGTGCGCGGCCGCGAACGGGTTCAGGTTCTGCGCGGCCGAAGCGGTCGCGACCATCGCCGGCGCGAACAGCGCGGCCAGCGTCAGGAGCATGGTCAGAATGCGTCTCATCCCGCGGGGTATCGACTGAGCGGTGGATGCCTAAACAAATTGAGCGGCGACTGGACCGATTGAGCGCGAATCGGACGCCGGGAGCGAACTCGCGAACGGCGACCCCGGGATTCGGGGTTTGGTCTACCAGCACCAACCCCGGGATTCGCGGTCTGGTCTACCTGCACCAACCCCGGGATTCGCGGTCTGGTCTACCTGCACTAACCCCGCGATTCGCGGTTTGGTCTACATAAGCCCGATTATCGAGCGTAGCTAGCGCTTCGGACCGGGCGGAAGTGCCTCATTTCCCCGGGCTGGCCGTCCCCTTGGCTGACCGAGATCGCCCGCAACTTCCCGGCCCGGAGCGGTATACAACCAGCGACCGAACTTAGGAGGATTGGATGATTCGCAAGCTGACCCTGGCCGTGACGGCGCTCGTGGCCACCGCTGCGCTCGGCACCGGCATCGCGCTCGCCGCCGGCTCGCCGACGATCTCGTCGGTGTCCGCCGGGTCTACCACCAACAGCTCGGCCGCGCTCAAGGGCACGGTCAACCCGAACGGCGCCACCACCTCGTACTTCTTCCAGTACGGGCTCACGAGCGCCTATGGCGTCGCCAGCAAGGTGCACTCGGCCGGCAAGGGCACCAAGGGCGTAGCGGTGAAAACGACGGCTTCCGGTCTGCTCCCGGGCACGACCTACCACTTCCGCCTGGTGGCGCTGAACAAGAGTGGCGTCAGCACCGGCACCGATCACACCTTCAAGACGACCGGCCCCGCGCCGGCCGATGTGGCCACCGGCCCGGCGACCGGGCTCGGGCCGTTCAGCGCGACCGTCACCGGCGTGATCACCCCGCACGGCGCGGCCACCAGCTACTACTTCCAGTACGGCCTGACGGCCCTGTACGGCAGCCAGACCTCGCCCGGCTCGGTCGCGGCCGGCTCGGTCCCGGTCAGCGTCGCGCAGACGCCCACCGGCCTGCAGCCGGGCTCGACGTTCCACTATCGGCTCGTCGCCGTGCACAGCGGGAACATCAAGAGCTTCGGCGCCGACGCGA
Organism: uncultured Solirubrobacterales bacterium; assembly: GCA_963744755.1. Classification (GTDB taxonomy): domain Bacteria; phylum Actinomycetota; class Thermoleophilia; order Solirubrobacterales; family Solirubrobacteraceae; genus Palsa-465. The sequence goes on from CAVUUS010000002.1 coordinate 445,844, forward strand.
CGTTCACCACCCTGCCGTTCCCCCGGCCGAAGCCGAAGCTCAGCGTGAGCACGAACCCGTCACGAGATCGGAAGTCGCCGTACCGGTTCACCACCTTCGGGCGCGTCAACGGCCCGGCCGCGACGAAGTCGTTGGCCTGCAACGGGAGCGTCTTGATCCGGTTCTTCAACGGCCGGCACAAGGTCTCTTCGCACCTCTCGCCGCTCCAGCCCGATTGCACGTTCAGCGCCCAGACGACGTTCAGGCACAAGCCCGGCCACGGCAGCCGCAACCGCGTCGTCAAGCTGAAGATCCTGATCCATTTCCAGGGCAACGGCTACCTGGCGCCGCTCAGCGCCAGGAACGAGTTCGTCAAGCTCGGCTAGTCCGATGCCCGGGCCTGCGGCCTATCGTCTGTCGCGCAGGCGGTAGACGAACCGCAGGCCCGACCAGGTCGCATCGATCGCGCAGACTTTGTTGTCCACGAGCCCGGCCGCCAGGCCGAGCTCGCGGATGACGCCTTCGCCGAGGTCGGTCGGGACCCCAGAGGCGCGTTTCGGCCAGGCGATCCACAATCCACCGGCCTGATCGAGCGCCTTGGTCAGCGCGGGCAGCCGGCGTTCCAGCTCCGCTCGCTGAGTGAAGAACGCGACGATCAGATCGAGCGGGCCGCGCGTGCTCCGGCGCACCGACACCCCCGGCGGCAGCTCCCCGAGCGTGTCGGAGAAGTCCTCCGGAGCGCCCAGCAACGCGAGCCGGGACTCCGGCTTGATCCCCAGCTTCCGCGGCAGCGGAGTTCCCGAATATCCGGCCGCGGGCACGTTGACACCGCTCGCGGTCGCTACGCCTCGGCCGCCGCGGCGATCTCCGCGATCACCTTCGACAGCTGGCTCCCCTGCCAGGCGATCGGCGAGCTGCCCTCGGGGTCGGTGACCAGACGGGCCCCGGGGATGGCTGCCGCGTAGGCCTCGCCCACGGCCTGCGGGTGTTCGGGATCGGCCTCGTCGCCACTGGCCACGACGGCCGTGGGCGCGGCGATCGCCGCGAGGTCTGCGACTCCCGCGAACGGGCGCGAGCGCGGCACCGCTCCGAGCGCATCGGCCAGCGCCCCCGGGTGCTCGTGGGACGAGAGCCGCTGCCTGACCACCTTCAGCACCGTGTCGCGCCATTTCTCGCCGACGCGAGGTTCCCCGTAAGCGGCCATGAACCCGTCGACGCCGTCGTTGCGCAGCCCGTCGGCCAGGGCATCCCAGCGCGCCAGCCGCTTCGAATCTTCGACGTCCTCCCCGTCGTAGGCCGGCGTTATGACAACCAGCCCCGCCACCCTCTCCGGCGCCCGGAGCGCGAACGAGAGCAGCGTGTGGGCGCCCATCGAGGCGCCGGCCAGCACCGCCCGGTCGACCTCGAGCTGATCGATCACCGCCCCCAGGTCGTCGGTCAAATCGCCATAGGTGTACGCCTCCGGACTCGTCGCCGGAGACGAGCGTCCGTGGCCGCGCGCGTCGTAGGCGATCACCCGGTGTCCTGACCGCTCGAGTGCCTTCGAGCCCATCACCACGTAACGGCGCGTAGCCGTCAGTCCATGGAGCAGCACGACGGGAAATCCCTCCCCCGCCGACTCGGCCGACAGCCGTACGCCCGCACGCTCGATCGTGCGCTCAGTGCTCGCGGAATCTGACGTGTGCGTAAGGTTATCGCCCGACGGTGGCCTTTGTACCATGAATCTCATGGACGTAACAGAGGCAACCTTTCCCACCGCGGTGATCGAGCGATCGAAGGCCGTGCCCGTCGTCGTCGACTTCTGGGCCGAGTGGTGCGGCCCGTGCCGGCAGCTCGGCCCGGTGATCGAGCGCGGCGTGGCCGCGCGCGCCGGCAAAGTCGAGCTGGCCAAGGTCGACACCGACGCCAACCCCGAGCTCTCGCGCGTCTACGGCATCCAGAGCATTCCGGCCGTGAAGGCGTTCAAGGACGGCGCAGTGGTGGCGGAGTTCATCGGCGCCCAGCCGCCGGCCATGGTCGAGCGGTTCCTCGACGGACTGATCCCATCCGAGGCCGACGGGCTCGTGGCCGCCGGCGATGAGGATTCGCTGCGCCGGGCCGTCGAGCTGGAGCCGACCCGCTCCGACGCCGCAGTTCCGCTCGCGCGGATTCTGTACGGGCGCGGCGAGACCGATGATGCCCTCTCCGTGCTTGCGGGGGTACCCGGCAGCTTCGCCGCCGACGGTCTCACCGCGAGGATCGGCCTCGAGCGGGCCGCCGCCGCCGCGCAGCCCGGGATCCCGGACCTCGGCGAGGCGTTCACCGCCCTCGACGCCGGCGACCAGGAGCGCGCGCTGGACCTCCTGCTGGCCGCCCTCCCCTCCGCCGACGGCGCCCGCGACGACGTCCGGCGCGTGATCGTCGGGATCCTGGACGACCTCGGCGTCGACCACCCGCTGGCGCGCGAATCGCGCCGTCGGCTCGCCTCGGCGCTCTATTAGGCGGTTTGTCCCTCGGGACCGCGGGATTGCCGGTTAGATGGCCAGCATCGTCAGCTGCTGCTCGGCGCCCGCGTCGGTGCGCTCGAGACCGGCGACGCGGACGCCCAGGAGCCTCACCGGGCGCGGCGGCGCGAAGCGCCTGAGGAGGTCGAGCGCCACCGGCCCGACCCGGTCGGCCGAGCTCACCGGTCCGGCCAGCGTGCGTGCGCGTGTGTGCGTGGAGAAGTCGTCCAGCCGGACCTTGATCCCGATCGTGCGCCCGCCGCGGCCCTGGTCGGCCAGAGCGGCGCAGAGCCGCTGCACCAGCCCGTCGAGGATCGGCTCGAGCAGGGCGGGATCGGCGATGTCACGGTCGAACGTCGTCTCGCGTGACTCGGAGACCACCTTGCGCTCCTGCGTGACCGGAGCGTCGTCCTCGAAGCGCGCGCGTCGCTGCAACTCGGCGCCGAAGCGCCCGCCGAACCGCGTGGCCAGCTGCTCCGCCGGTGCCCCAGCGAGCTGACCGAGGGTCGAGATGCCGAGCGCGCGGAGCCGCTCTGCGGTCTTCGGGCCGATGCCCGGCACCAGCCCACAGGGGGACTGGGCGAACCGGGCGCGGGCCTGCTCGCGGCTGAGGACGACGAAGCCGCGTGGCTTCTCCGCGTCGGAGGCGACCTTGGCCACGAGCTTGCTGGGCCCGATTCCCACCGAGCAGCCGAGGCCGGTGCTCCGTTCGATCTCGCCCCGGACCCGGCGCATCGAGGAGTGCGGCGCGGGCATGCCCGTCAACTCGAGGTACGCCTCGTCGAGCCCGATCACCTCGACCGTCTCAACGTGCCCGCGCACGATCGACATCACCTCGGCCGATGCGGCTCGGTAGTAGGGGAAGTCCGGGGGCAGCACGATCGCCTGCGGACACAGGCGGCGCGCGCGGGCCGCGGGCATGGCGGACCCGATGCCGAACTTGCGAGCCTCGTAGGACGCGGTGGTGACCACCGCCCGGGGCCCGCTGCCCGCGACGATCAGCGGCAGCCCGCTCAGCTCCGGACGGCGGCGGAGTTCGACCGAGACGTAGAAGGCGTCCATGTCGAGATGGGCGACGCACCGCGGAGGCATCCCCGGGAGGCTAGGCGACCGGCCAGACGGCGCGGGGGCGCCGCCTGACCGGTTGTTATGCGCCTCGATACGAGGCTCAGAGCCTGCTCGGTACGAGGCTCAGAGTCCGCTCGGTACGAGGCTCCGACGCTACCCCTATCCGAGGCTCAGACACCGCCTCAGTACGAGGCCCAGACGGTGCCGACGCCGCCGAACCCGAGCGCGCCGGCGGTGTTCTGATTGAGGTCGAACTCACGTCCGCCGACGTACGGTCCGCGGTCATCGACCGTGGCGGTCACGGTGCGTCCGCCGCTGCGGAAGGTCACGTGACTGCCGCACGGGAGGCTCTTGTTGGCCACGCCGTAGTGGGCGTGGAACCCGCAGCCGGTGGAACCGCCGTCGTAGTACCACGAGGCGACCGCGCTGGTGAACACGGTCAGGCGTCCAGCGGCCTTGGAGGTCTGCGAGTTGAGCCGGTCGCCGGCGAACCGAACCCGCAGCGGTTGGTTGCCCGTGCCGCCGGAGGCGACCCTGAGGTCGAAGCCACCGCGGCCGCCGGTGCGTGCGCCGCTCAGCTTGTGCCAATGCCCCCCGGTGCGCCCCTCGAGGGTCACCCGGCGTCCGCCGAAGGCCGGAAACAGCGTGCCGCGGATGTCGGCCGGCTGGCCGCCCAGCACGCCCACGGAGCGATTGGGGACGCGCAGCTTGGCCGCGACGGTCACGGGCTTTGGCGCGCTGGGGACGAGCGTCGCCGGGCTGGTCGGCGTGACGCTCGAGGCGCGGACCGGCGTTCCGACGGCCGGGATTACCCTGACGTGCCCCGAGGTGCGCAGCGGCGCGAGCAGCCGGAAGCTGCCATCCGCGCGCACCGTGGTGCTCGAGAGCACGCGCCAGTTGACTCGGCCGGCGGTCTGAAGCTCGAGCTCCACCCGCTGGCCCGCGCCGCCGCGGCCGGCGGAGCCGCTCACCGCCACGTTGTCGCCGTAGGTCACGTGATTGTCCCGCAGGGCGATCTGCAGGGTGGCGTTGGTGGGTGCGCTTGGGGTATTTGGCGGCTTGGCGGAAAGCGCGTACGCCGAGCTCGGAATTGCCAGCATCAACGCGCCGGCGGCCACGTGGACCGGGCGCGATTTGCGCATCGTTGGACTGGGCCTCATCTTCGAGGGTCTCCTTCTGAATCTTCCGACCGGGCGCCTACGGGGTTAGCTGACGGGCTCGCGGCCATCCCCGAGACGAAATGAAGGCTCAGAGGTGGTCGCTACGGTCAAAGCCGGGCACGTGGCCCGGTCAACCGATTCGCCCCGGCCGCGCGGAAAGTCTTTTCGCGGCGATGGGTCCCCCGTTCATCCCCGCACCGGGCAGGGACGACTCGGCAGGTCGAAATCGACTTTCGAGAGGCTGGCAGGTCGCGCCGGAAAGATGTGTGACGGTGGTCACGCTGCATCCGGCGGCAGTCGACCCGATTCGGCGAGCCGAGGACGCGGCCGCAAGCACACCGGGGGTCGCCGCCCTGCAAGAATTCCTGATATGGGCAATCCCGACCGGCTGACCGGCCTCGACAGTTCCTTCCTTCATCTCGAAGGCGACGCGGCGCACATGCACGTCGCCGCCTGCGTGGTGTTCGAGGGCCGGGCGCCGGCTTATGAGGATCTGGTCGAGGAACTGCGATCGCGTCTGCACCTGGTGCCGCGCTACCGGCAGCGGCTGGCGTTCGTGCCGCTCCAGCAGGGACGCCCGGTCTGGGTCGACGACCCCCATTTCAACGCGAAATTCCATGTCCGGCACACGGCTCTGCCACGCCCGGGTGGCGAGGAGGAGCTCAAACGCCTGGCCGGCCGGGTCTTCTCCCAGGCGCTCGACCGCTCCCGCCCGCTGTGGGAGCTGTGGCTGGTCGAGGGCCTGGCCGACGATCGCTTTGCCCTGCTCTCCAAGACCCACCACGCGCTCGTGGACGGGATCTCGGGCGTGGACATCATCTCGGTGCTGTTCGACACCTCCCCGGACCCGATGCCGGTGGCGCCGCCCGAGCACGACTGGATCCCTCGCCCGCTGCCCGGATCCAGCCAGCTGCTGGCCGACGCGCTGCTCGAGCGCGTGACGGCCCCGGCGGAGATCCTGAGAGGCTTGAGGGCGACGCTCCGCGGTCCTCGCCAGGTGGCCGCCAGGGCGGGAGAGGCGCTGGCCGGACTGGGCGCGATGACCTGGGCCGGGCTCCAGTCCGCGCCGCCCAGCCCGTTCAACGTCCGGATCGGGCCGCACCGCCGGTTCACCTGGGTGAATGGCGAGCTGGCCGAGTTCAAGGCGATCAAGAACGCGCTTGGCGGGACCGTCAACGACGTCGTGCTGACCGTCGTCGCGGGCGCCCTGGGACGGTACATGCGGATCCACGGGCATCCAACCGAGGACGTGGTGCTCAAGGCGATGGTCCCCGTCTCGGTGCGCGCGGACATCGATCGCGGCGCGCTGGGCAACCAGGTCGCCGCGATGTGGGCGCCGTTGCCGGTGGGCGCGACCGATCCCGTCGAGAGGCTGCACGAGATCAGCCGTGAGATGGAGGGGATCAAGGAGTCCGGCCAGGCGGTCGGCGCGCAGGTGCTGACGACGCTGACCGGCTTCGCCCCGCCGACGATCATGGCCCAGGCGGCCCGCCTGCAGGCGCGCCAGCGGTTGTTCAACGTGGTCGTCACGAACGTTCCCGGGCCGCAGATGCCGTTGTACATGCAGGGTCGGCAACTCGAGGCGCTCTATCCGATGGTGCCGCTGGCCGAGAACACGGCGCTGGGGATCGCGATCATGAGCTACGACGGCCAGCTCAACTTCGGTCTGACGGCCGACTATGACGCGCTGGCCGATGTCGACGTGCTCGCTGAGGAGCTGCGATCGGCGATCGAGGAGCTGTCCGCCGCGGCCGCCGCCCCGGAACCGGATGCGCCGGCCCGCGGTCCGCGGGTCCCACGGCTTCGCGCCGTCCGCGCGGTCGAGTGAACGTCTGGCTCGAGCGCGTCCTGATCGTGGTCGCGTCGCTCGTCCTTTCGATCGGGCTGATCGTGCTGCTCTCCGGGTACTTCACCAGCCGCGATCAGGCCGGGGTATCCGGGACACAGACCCGGATCGGGCTCGTGTTCCCCGACCTCGGGCACGCCCATCTCGGCCCTGGGGAACCGCACCCGCTCTACAACTCGATCCCGCCCACCAGCGGCGCGCATCGCGACGTGCCGATCACGCGCGACGAGGCGAAGCTGAGCGACGACCAGTTGCTCCAGGCGCTCGAGGAGGGGGACGTCGTGGTCATGTATGGCGGCCCGGTGCCGCCCGCCGGATTGACCTCGCTGGCCCGCGCCGTCGCCGGACCCTTCACCCCGGCGCTGGCCCAGGCCGGCCAGGCGGTGATCCTGGCTCGGCGGCCGGGCACCGTGGGTCTGATCGGGCTCGCCTGGACCCGGATCGTCCGGGTCAGCGCTCCAACCGACTCGCTGCTGCGCCAGTTCGCCGAGGTCTGGCTCGGCCGCGGCGCCGGGGCTAGCTCGCGCCCATCTGGAAGCTGAACATCCGCTCGGCCTCGATCCGCCAGTAAGCGACGCCCGAGTCGAGGAACTCCACCCAATCGGGTCCGTAGCGCGGGATATAGACCTCGAGCAGGGTCTCCCGAAGGCCCAGGCCCTCCGGCGCCTGGACGTCCACCGTCACGGCACGGCCATGAACGGTGACCGCGAATTCCTCAATCGGAATGTGCGTTGCGCTCACCGATGGCCGCGCGCGGATGTGGCGCGCGCGCACCGAGTCGGGGGCGGAGCCGAAATGGAATGCACCGCGGTGGAACACCGAGTCGACCGCGCCGACGATCGGGCGCCCGTCGGCGGTGCTGGTGGCCAGCGCCAAGAGGCACATGCCGCTCAGGCGCTCGGCGAGATCGGCTGCGTGAACCCTGCGCTCGGGCGTGGTGATCCTGCGCAGGTGCGTCCCGGCCCCGCGATAACTACGGTCGAGCAGGTCCTGGAGCGCGGTGATGTCGGCGTCGGTCTCGTGCATGGCGCCGCGCTCAGGCGGCCGCCGGGGCATCCCGGATGGCCACGGTCATCCTGGTCAGGACGCACAGGCGCCCGCTGTCATCGCTCATCTCGACTTCCCACACCCACGTGGTCCGGCCCGCATGCTTGCGGGTCCCGACCGCGTGGATCGTGCCCTGCGTGATCGGACGCAGGAAGCTGGTCTGATTCGAGAGGCCCATCGCGAGCTTGCTCTCGGACCCCACCGCGATCGCCGTGGCGATCGACGCAAGGCTTTCGGCGATCGCCGCGTAGACACCTCCGTGTACGAGTCCGGCCGGCTGCTTGAGCTCGTCGCGAACGACCACCGATCCGGCGACCCGCTCCGGCGAGAGCTCGGCGACCTCGAGGCCGTAGAGTCCGTCGAAGCCTTGGGTGTGTTTGAAGGGAAGCTCGAACCGCATCGAAGAGGACCATAATGATTTTTCGGTTGGCGTCATTTCGCCGCCCGCTTCTCTACGCTACGACCCGCCATGGCTTCCCTTGACAGCCTGCCTCCCGATCAGCGGGCGGTCCTACAACTCGTGCTCCAGCGAGGTCGCAGTTACGACCAGATCGCCCAGATGCTGTCGATCGACCGGGCGGCCGTACGAGAGCGCGCGCTCTCGGCCTTCGACGCGCTCGGCCCGCAGACCCGCGTCGCGCCGGAGCGCCGCGCGCTGATCACCGACTATCTCCTCGGCCAGCTGCCGCCGCGCGTGGCCGAGCAGACTCGCGATCGCCTCGGCGAGTCGGCCACCGAGCGCGCCTGGGCACGGGTTCTGGCCTCCGAGCTCACGTCGCTGGCCAAGGAGCCCCTTCCCGAGATTCCCGTCGATGCCGGCGGGCGGACTCCGCTCAGCGCCCCCGAGCCGGCGAAGCCCGAGCCCGTCGCGGTGCAGCCGGGACGGCCGAAGCCCGAGCCGGTCGCGGCGCAGACGGGGCCTGAGCGCACGTCCCCGATCGCTCCGGACCGGGGATCCCGCGATCCAAACCAGCCGGCCCGCAGCTCGCGCCGCGGCGGCGCGATCCTGCTCGCCCTCGGCGCGCTCGTGGCGATCATCGTGATCGTAATCGTGATCGCCAGCGGCGGCTCCGACAAGAAGACCACCAGCACCTCGACGGCGAGCGCCTCGACGCCGACAACCACATCGACGCCGTCCACCACGACTACCCCGACCACTGCGACCACCGCACCCAAGGTGATCGGTCAGGTCAACCTGAGCTCCCCCACCAGCGCCAAAGGCACAACCGGAGTGGCGCAGGTGGTCCAGCAGGGATCACAGATCGGTGTCGTGATCGTCGCCCAGGGGATCCCCGCCAACACCAAGCACGACGCCTACGCGGTCTGGCTCTACAACTCCCCCACCAGCACCAAGTTTCTCGGGTTCGTCAACCCCGGGGTGAAGAGCGACGGCAAGCTCCAGACCGCGGGCGTGCTCCCGAGCAATGCCTCGAGCTACAAGCAGCTGCTGGTCACCGACGAGACGCAGCCGAAGCCCAAGGCGCCCGGCAAGATCGTTCTCCAGGGCGCGCTCAGCATCGCCTAGCCGGCGCAGCGCGCGAGTCCTTCGAGCGCCTCGTCGAGCTTCGCCGCCGTCGCTCGGCGCATCATGAACCCGCCCGTGCGCGAGTAGCCGCGGAGCTTCTGCCGCTGCTCGATCGTGATCATCGTCCCCCCCTCGTGCGGCTCGAGCAGGATCTCGGTGACCGATTCGTCCAACACCCGCTCGAATGGCGTACCCGGTATCTCCTGCTCCCACATCCGTCGCCACGGCGGCTCGGACGCGAGCAGGTGGAAGTCAAGGCGAACCGGCTTCCCCCGCTTGGTCGTGAACACCTGGGTCCAGCGATCCGGCTCGACCGCCTCCATCCGCTTGACCCCGGGCCACCAGCGCGGCATGTGGTGAGGGTCCTCGATCAGCTCCCAGAGCGCCTGTGGGGCGGCGGTGACGGCGCGGCTGCGACGGGCGACGGCCATCTCAGGCGTCGTAGTCGATCAGCGAGTGGACGTGGCACGGAGCGAGCCGCTCGCGCCCGCCGAGGAAACTGAGCTCGACCAGGAACACGCAGGCGATGATCTCTCCGCCGAGGTGGCGGACGAGGTCGCCGACCGCGCCGGCCGTGCCGCCGGTGGCCAGCAGGTCATCGTGGATCAGCACGCGCGCGCCGCCGGCCAGGGCGTCGGCGTGGACCTCGAGGGCGTCGATCCCGTACTCGAGCGCGTACTCGGCGCTGACCGTCTCATGGGGGAGCTTGCCCGGCTTCCGCGCGGGGACGAAGCCGGCTCCCAGCGCACGGGCCAGCGCTCCACCGAGAATGAAGCCGCGGGCCTCGGCCGCCACGACGTAGTCGATCTCCAGCGAGCGGGCGAACTGGGTCAGGCGCGAGACCGCGGCGTCCAGCGCCCTCGGGTTCAGGAGCAGCGGCGTGATGTCCTTGAAGACGATCCCCGGCCGCGGGAAATCCGGGATGTCGCGCACGAACGCCCGCAAATTGACCCCGGAGCTCTCGGCGGCATCAACACTCATGGCTCGAGGCTCAAGTGGCGATCTTGCGCAGATCGCGGATCAGCAGCAGATGCTTGAGATGGGTGGTAACCGAGGCGAGGTTCTCCAACGCCTCGATCGCCTCCTTGCGGCGCTCGGGATTGCGGGAGCGCAGCGCCGGGGCCAGGATGCTCTGGAGCAGCTGCGCCTCGCGGTCCGCGGAGGAGCGGAACACCCGGAGATTGCGGCCGCCGACACCGTAGCGGGCCAGCTCGGAGACGGCGCGGGCGATCTCGCGTTCGGTCTCGTCGAAATAGCGGGTGCCGCCGCGGACCTCGCCCTTGATCACGCCGAATTCGACCAGCTCGCTGACCAGCTTGGCGCTGGCGCCCGTCTCCTCCACCACCTCGTCGAGCGAGTACAGCGAGGCCGGATCGCGTCCGGTCACGCTGGCCCGGCGCATCGGCCGCGAGTCGCCGGGTGGGGCCACCTCCCGTTCGGCGCGGCCGCCGGCCAGCTCCTGGCGGATCACGCGCAGAGGTAGGAACTCGTCGCGCTGGAGACGCAGGATCGTGCGCAGCCGCTGGATGTCGTTCTGCGTGTAGAGGCGGTAGCCGCCCTGGGTGCGGCGGGGAGTCAGCAGCTTCTGGTCTTCCAGGTAGCGGATCTTCGAGATCGAGATGTCAGGGAACTCCTGCACCAGCGCCTTGCAGACCGAGCCGATGGTGACCGCCTTCTGACGCGGCCGGCCGGCCGGCTTGGCCTCGGCCAGCTCTAGTTCGGGGTTGCCGATCTCGGGTGTGCTCATCAGCGACTGAGGAACGCCAGCTTGTACTTGCCGATCTGAAGCTCGTCGCCGTCGCTCAAACGGTGCGATTCGATCCGGCGGCGGTTCACGTAGGTGCCGTTCAGCGAACCGAGATCGTCGAGGTAGTGCTCATCGCCGCGGGCAACGATCACCGCGTGATCGCGGGAGACGGTGACGTCGTCCAGGAAGATGTCGCAATCGGGGCGTCGGCCCACCGTGAGTCGCTCCCCCTGTAGCGGGAACGTCTCACCCGCGCGGCCACCGCCGGCGCGGATCACCAGGGTCGCGCCGCGAGCGACCACCTCCTCGAGCTTGAGCTCCTCGATCTCGCCCGTCTCGCCGACCCGGTAGGTCGCCGTGGTGGCTCCGGGCGGAGCCTCGGAACTGGCTAGGAAGGCGCCACAGCGCTGACAGTAGTTGGCGCCGTCGGCATTAGCGAAACCGCACTCGGGGCAGTGCTGGGCCACCGCGAAGAATCGCCACCCAACGCGTCAGTTGGTGTCCGCGCTGGGCACCCGACCGGCGAGGATGTCGGTTAGCTGCTGGACGTCGGCGCCGGAGATCACCAGCTCGCCGCCCTCCTCCTTCTTCCGCAGCCGGTTGACGAGCTCCGCGCGCAGGATGTCGATCTTCCCGTGCAGGATCCGCCGTTTGTAGGAGACCTCCATCTCCTCCTCGGTCAGCTGCTTGATCAAGTCCTTTAGCTCCTGGTCCGTCAATGAGCCGAGGTCCGGAAACGTTTCCATGCGGTGAACTACCCCCGTGCTGCTGTCGATGTGCGGGCGAAAGCCGAGTATACCCCGGCGTCTCAGAGGGTCAATCTGAGCTTGAGAGTTTGCCTGCAGGCGCCGAGCGCGTCTGCTCGATCCCCGACCGAACGTACAGCGCCGTGGCCAGCAATGCCAGTCCCATCCCCAGATACAGCATGATCAGGGCCAGCCAGTGCACGCCGGCCATGGCCAGGAATGGAGCTGCCATCGTCGGCCCCACGCCGATCCGGCCGGGCCAGTTGATCTTCAATTCGACGCCATGACGCAGGCCGTAGCGGCTGAGGCCGAGCATGAACAACTCGCGGGCGATCACGATCACCAGTGCCCACCTCGGCAGAAGGTGGAACCTCCAGGCGACCGCCATCCCGGAGATCACCAGCAGCCGGTCGACGATCGGATCCAGCAGTGCGCCGAGGCGGCTGTACTGCCCGGTCAGGCGAGCCGTGAAGCCGTCGAGGTAGTCGGCCCACCCGATCACGGCGAACAGGATCGCCGCCAGCGCATCCTTGCCGTTGCGGCTGGAGAGGCCGACCACGAGGAACACCGGGATCAGCGCCAGCCGGACGAAGCCGATTGCGTTCGGGATCGTCCAGGGATTGAGCGGTTGCCCGGACAGCGTCTGCGTTGGCGGCGGTCCGGAGCGGTCGACGCCGAACAGCCTGCGCCGGCTGGGCGATCTCAGGGGAGGCCGCGCCACAGCTCGGCCACCGCCTCGGCGGCTCCCGTCAACGGCAGCGCCCGGCTCTCGCGACCGCGGCGGATCTGGACCTCGAGCTCGCCGGCGGCGAGGGTGCGGCGGCCGATGGTCACCCGCACCGGACATCCGAGCAGCTCGGCGTCGGCGAACTTGTCCCCCGGTCCGGCGTCTCGATCGTCGTAGATCACCTGCAGACCGAGCTCCCGCAGCTCGTCGTAGAGACTGTCGGCCAACGTGCGCTCCTCGCTGCCCGGCTTACCGAGCACGACGACGTGGATGTCGAACGGCGCCATCGCCCGCGGCCAGGAGATGCCCTGCTCGTCGGCGAACTGCTCGACCGCTGCAGCCGCGGCGCGGGCCGGTCCGAAGCCGTAGGACCCCATCCATACGAACTGCGCCTTCCCGGACTCGTCTAAATAGGTCGCGCCGAGGGGCTCCGAATAGCGAGTGCCAAGCTTGAAGATGTTGCCGACCTCGATCGCGGGCTCGATCCGGATCGGTGCCCCGCCGACGGTATCGCCCGCGACCACGGTGCGCACGTCGGCGCGCTCAAACTCGAAGTCCCGGCCGGGCTGCACGCCTCGCAGGTGTGCGTCGGGGCGGTTGGCGCCGGTGATGTAGGCACCAGACCCGTCCGCGGCCACGGCTTCATCCAGCAGGATCGGCATCTGCGCCCCCACCGGACCGATGAAGCCGGGCGGCCCGAGACGGTCGGCCACCTCCTCGGGCAGCGCGGCGCGGAAATCGCCCCCCAGCGCGGTCCGGAGCTTGATCTCGTTGACGCGGTGGTCGCCACGGACGACCACCAGCCGCATGGCGTCCTCGTCCACGATCACGGGGAACGCCTTCAGCAGCGCCCCGGCCGGGACGTCGAGTGACCCGGCGACCGCCTCGACGGTTTTCAGACCGGGCGTGTGCACCTCCTCCGGCGCGCCGAGCGCCGAGGGCAGCGGCACCGGCTGGGCCTCGGCGGTGGCCACCTCGACGTTCGCGGCGTAGCCGGGCGCGAGGGCGACGTCGTTCTCGCCGGCTCGGCAGGGCGCCATGTACTCGTGCGCGCCGAGGCCGCCCATCATCCCCACGTCTGACTCCACCCGGTACCACTCGAGCCCGAGGCGGTCGAGGATCCGGCCGTAGGCCTGGATATGTTTCTGGTAGCCGGCCTCGAGTCCGTCGGCGTCGCGGTCGAAGGTGTAGGCGTCCTTCATGATGAACTCGCGGGTGCGGAGCACCCCGGCTCGTGGCCGTGGCTCGTCGCGCTCTTTGATCTGGAAGTGGTAGAGGATCAGTGGAAGGTCGCGGTACGAGCGCACGGCGGCCGCGACGTGCCCGGTCACGATCTCCTCGTGGGTCATCGCCAGCACCATCTCGGCGCCGCGGCGATCCTGGAGCTTGAACAGCTCGTCGATGTCGTAGCGCCCGGTGCGCTTCCAGGGCTCGGCCGGATGCAGGACGGGCATCAGCATCTCCTGGCCGCCGATCGCGTCCATCTCCTCGCGGATGATCTGCACGATGTTCTGATGCACTCGCCAGCCCGCCGGAAGCCACGACCACAATCCGGACCCGACCTGGCGGATCAGACCGGCCCGCACCATCAACCGGTGCGAGACGGCCTCGGCGTCGGCGGGAGGGTCGCGCTCGGTGGGCAGGAAGTAATTCGAGAGTCGCGTCATCGGTTCGTGAAGCCTACCCGCGCGCCTGCCGGCGACCGACCCGCGCGCCTTTCGGCGACCGACCCGCGCGCCTTTCGGCGACCGACCCGCGCGCGTGGCGCCGACCGACCCGCGCACCTGCCGGCGACCGACCCGCGCGCCGGTCGGCGACCGGGTCGCGGAGTCGTCGTTTGAACCCGGTGAGGCCTGGGGAGGTCTGATAGAAGTGACATTCCAATTCGAATAGCCCGTCTGCAAGGAGCCACCGCCCCCATGGCCTACTCAGTCCCAGACCTACCCTACGGCTACGACGCGCTCGAGCCTCATATCGATGAGGCGACGATGAAGGTGCACCACGATAAGCACCATCAGGCGTACGTCGACAAGGTCAACGCCGCGCTCGAGGGCACCGACCTCGCCGACAAGGCGATCGAGGACGTCCTCAAGGACCTCTCGGCCGTGCCCGAGGACAAGCGCACCGCGGTCCGCAACAACGGCGGCGGCCACTACAACCACTCGCTGTTCTGGGAGTGGATGTCGCCCGATGGCGGCGGGGAGCCTGACGGCGATCTGGCCTCCGCGATCGAGTCGGCGTTCGGCTCCTTCGACGACTTCAAGTCCAAGTTCAAGGATGCCGGCGTGAACCGCTTCGGCTCGGGCTGGTCGTGGCTGGTGCACGACGGCTCCGGTCTGGCCGTGGTCTCGACCGCCAACCAGGACAACCCGATCAGCGACGGCCAGACCCCGCTGCTCGGGGTCGACGTCTGGGAGCACGCCTACTACCTGAAGTACCAGAACAAGCGCCCGGATTACATCGACGCGTGGTGGAACGTGGTCAATTGGGCGAAGGTCGGCGAGCTGTTCTCCGCCGCGAGCTGACCTTCCGCCGGCGCGAACCCGGGGGGTGTGGGGGATTTGTGTTCATGATGAACAGTTATCCCCCACACCCCCCCCACACCCACGGGCCTCGCGCTCGCGGGCCTCGCGGGCTGATCAGGATCAGGCCCGGGTGAAGCGCCGCCCGGAAACCGGCGAGGCTTCCTCGTCGAGGCGCGGCGGCTCAGGGCGGATCACCGAAAGCAGCGCGGCATCCGCCGCCTCGTCGTCGGCCGCGGCGGCCTCCATCGCGGCAAGCCGCTCGGGCGTCATCGCGGTCTCATCCTCGTTCTCGGCCAGCCAGGCCCGGGCCTCGGCGGCGGCGTGCTCGTCGCGGCGGACGGTCTTGCCGGCGGCGTAGTAGCGGTCGATCTCCCGGAACAGCTCGTCCACCAGCTGCTCGGTGGGGACCTTCTTCAGCGGCTCGCCCTTGGAGTAGATCATGCCCATGTCCTTGGCGCCGGTGATCCCGAAGTCGGCATGGCGCGCCTCGCCGATGCCGTTGACCGCGCAGCCGAGCACCGACACCTCGATCGCGTCCGGATAGGCCTCCAGACGCGCCTCGACCTCGGCCACGACCGTGTCCATGTCGAACTGCAGCCGGCCGCAGGTGGGGCAGGCGATCAGCACCGGGCCGCGCTCGCGCAGCTTCAGCGCCTTCAGGATCTCCCAGGCGACCTTGACCTCCTCCTCGGCGTGGAAGGTGGAGAGCGAGATCCGGATCGTGTCGCCGATCCCGTCGGCCAGCAGGGTCCCGAGGCCGACCGCCGACTTCAGCGAGCCTGACCACTTGGTGCCGGCCTCGGTCACGCCGAGGTGCAGCGGGTACGGGATCCGCTCGGACAGCAGCCGGTTGGCGGCGATCGTGTTGGGCACCGATGTCGATTTCATCGACACCTTGAAGTTCCGGAAGTTCAGGCGCTCCATCAGCTCGACCGTCTCGACCGCGGCCGTGACCAGCGCCTGCACGGGATTGTCATATTCGAGCTGGCGCAGGTGCGCGGGCAGCGATCCCGAGTTGACTCCCACCCGCAGCGGCGTCCCCAGCTCGGCCGCCCGCGCCGTCACCTGGGCCACCTTGTCCGGACCGCCGATGTTGCCCGGGTTCAGCCGCACGCAGTGCGCTCCGGCATCAAGAGCCTTGAGGGCCAGGGTGTGGTTGAAATGGATGTCGGCGATCACCGGGATCGGCGACTGCAGCACGATCGTCTTCAGCGCCTCGACGTCCTTCTCGCGCGGCACCGCCACCCTGACGATGTCGGCGCCGGCTTCCGCGACGAGACGGATCTGATCCATCGTCGCCTTGAGGTCGGCGGTCTCGGTCTTGGTCATCGTCTGGACGGCCACCGGGGCGCCGCCGCCGATCGCCACATCGCCGACGTGAATCTGGCGCTGGGAGGGCATGAAACTCAGTGTAGAGCGACCGGCTCGCCCGCAACTTAGGCGGCGGAGGCCGGTTGGAGCTAGTCATGCCCCGAATCAGACGACTCCTCGCCATCCTCCCGATGCTGGGCCTGCTGGCCGCCCTCCACGCGCCCCTGGTCAGCGCGTCGAGCACCCAAGAGGCGATCTTCCAGGACGACGGACTGCTGGCGGGGAACCCGGCGGGTGCTCTGACCACGTTGCGCAGCCTCGGGGTCACCCGCGTACGCGTCGCGCTCGCCTGGTCCCGGATCGCCCCCCAGCCCACGGCCACGCGGGCGCCCAAGGGCTTCAACGCCGCCAATCCGGCCGCGTATCCGGCGGCCAGCTGGAGCGTCTTCGACCAGGTGGTGCGGCAGGCAAAGGCCAGCGGGATCTCGCTTGATTTTCTGCTCACCGGACCGGCCCCGCGCTGGGCCGAGGGCCGCGGCAGGCCGGCCAACGAGCCGTTCGGCGCCTGGAAGCCGTCCGCGCCGGACTTCGGCTCGTTCGTGAAGGCGGTCGGCACCCGCTACAGCGGTACCTACCGGCCCAAGGGGGTCTCGGCCCCGCTGCCGTCGGTCAACTTCTGGGGGATCTGGAACGAGCCCAACTACGGCCCGGATCTGGCACCCCAGACCGCGGCGGGGGGCGCAGTACAGATCGCCGCTGCGTCCTACCGCGGTCTGCTCGGTCACGCCTGGGGCTCGCTGCGGGCCAGCGGCCACAAGCGCGACACGATCGTCTTCGGCGAGACGGCCCCGCACGGATTTGCCTCGGGCGGCAACTTCAGCGGGACCGCACCACTCGAGTTCGTTCGCGGCCTGTACTGCGTGAACTCCCACAACCAGCCGCTGCGGGGAAGGCTGGCCAGCCAGAACGGCTGCCCGACGACGGCCGCGGGATCCCGCCGGTTCCGCTCCCAGAATCCGGCGCTGTTCTCGGCCAGCGCGTTCGCCGCCCATCCGTACGCGCAGGCGACGCCTCCGAACCGGTCCCTGTTCGCCCAGGGCCAGGATCACGCGGACGTCGCGGATCTGGCCGCGGTGCCCAAGCTCGAGCGGACGCTCGACAGCTTGAACCGGGTCTACGGCTCGCACAAGCAGTTCCCGATCTACTCGACCGAGTTCGGCTATCAGACCAACCCGCCCGAGCACTCCAAGCAGGGCATCAACCCCGTGACCGCTGCCTACTACATGAACTGGGCCGAATACATCAGCTACAAGCAGCCGCGGATCAGGAGCTACAACCAGTATCTGTTCGCCGATCCGTCGGGGGGCAACTTCGCCAGTGGCATCGTGTTCTCGAGCGGCCAGCACAAGCCGGGCTTCGACGCCTTCCGGCTACCGCTGTACCTGCCGAAGACGTCGGTCAAGCACCCTGGGTCGCTCGAGGTCTGGGGCGGCGTGCGCCCGGCGCACTTCGCCAGGCTCGACACGGGCACGCCTCAGACAGCCCAGATCCAGTTCCAGACCAATTCAACCGGTGCGTTCACCACGTTGAGCACCGTCGCGATCACCAACAGCCGCGGCTACTTCGACGTCCATCAGAAGTTCGCGCACAGCGGCACCGTGCGGCTGGCGTGGACCGACGAGGCCGGCCAGACGGACTTCAGCCGCCCGGTCACGATCAGGGTGGGCTAGCGGGCCTTCCGTGACCCACTAGAACTCAGGCGTCGGCCTCGCCTCGGCGGCGCGCCGCGACCGTGGCTCCGGCGCCGCCGAGGATCACCACAACGAGCAGGACGATCACCCACGTCGGCAGGAACGAGCCGCCCGAGCCTCCTCCCGAGCCGGTCTTGGACGACGTCGGCGTGCCGACCTGGGCCAGCAATTGGCGGCGGATCACATCGGCGCAGTTGGTGTACTCCGCCACGTCGGCCGGCAGCGTGGCCAGCGCGTGGCGCAGCATGGCATCGGAATAGTTGCCGGTCAGCCGACCGTGAGCATTGCAGTCCGCCACGATCTGTGAGGTGCTCGGCGAGGTGGCGGCTCGAGCGGCGCCCGGCGTCAGAACCGCGGGAGCGAGCGCGCAGAGCACGACCAGAAGTGGAATGAACCGTCTCATCGGCGCGCAGCTTAGACGTCTCACTGCCCGGCGCCGGGCACGTGCTGCACCAGCACCGAAGCTGCGGCCGGCGCGGGCCCGAGCAGCGATCCGGCTCGCGCGCCGATCGCCGCGGGAGGCGCCGACCATGCTGGGTCGACGGCGAAGCGGTCGACCACAAAGCCGTCGACGGTGTGGCGGGCGATCAGCCGCGTCCCCGACGGGAGCACGCGTGGCGGAGCTTGGTAGACGTTCCCGACGACATCCACCTCCGAGACCGTGACCGGCGCGCCGCCCGATGCTCCGGAGAACGACCACGGCACCCGCGGCAGGTAGATCGCCAGGGGCTGGGCGGCAAAGCCGCCCCCATAGGCCACGATCGCCCGCGGAGCTGAACTCACGCCCAGGGCGGTGGCGACGCCGCGCCAATTCGGTCGCTGATAGGCCACGTCGTTGTCGATCCGGACGCCGGCATAGATGAACCCGCCGAGCACGAGCACCGCCAGTGCCGCGCCGGCCGCTCGAGCCCGCGGCAGCGTGCAGGCAGCGGCCAGCACGACGGCGAGCGGGATCCACGCCGCGATCAGGTTACGGGGCACCAGGTAGTCGCGGCCGGCGACCGCCAGCAGGATGGGTACGAGCACGACCACCGCAGCCAGCGCCGCCGCGATGCCGGCGCCGCGCCGCGCCACGCGGTCCCCCCCGCCGAGCATGAACAGCGCGATCACGATCGAGCCGAGCAGCGCGGCGCCGAGCAGCCCGCTGGTCACGATCGAGCTCTGATAGAGGGTGCTCAGCCCGAAGTCGACCGGGACCTGCTTGATCCGGATCGAGAGCGGGAACGCCTTGATCCAGTTCAGGGGGTGGTTCGTGTCGCCCGCAGCCAGCGGGACCAGAAGGGCTTGGGTTGCCGCGACCGACGTGACCGCGACCAGCGTGACGCGGTCGCGGCTGCGCACCAGCAGCCACAGCGCCTCGGGCGCGATCAGGAACCCGGCGAAGAAGTGCGTCAGCACCGCCAGCGCCGAAAACACCGCCCACAGCGAGAGGTTGCGCCGGTTCGGATCGCGGGACGCGCGCGCCCAGTACAACAATGATGCGCCGGATAGCAGCGCGAAGAGCATGTAGGCCCGCGCCTCTTGCGAGTACCAGATCATGAATGGACTGATCGCCGCGAACGCGGCGGCAAGAAGCCCGGCGCGGCGTGAGACGAGCTCTCTTGCGCACAGGTAGGTGAGCGGCACGAGCCCGATCCCGGCGAGCGCCGAGAGCGATCTAAGCCCGGCCTCGCCGGTGCCGAACAGCTTGCTCCACAGCCAGGCCAGGATGAAGTACAGCGGCGGCGTCGTCTCGTTGACGTGCACGGAGTGCAGCAGCGCACCGAAGGGGAGGGTCATCTCGTGGGCGGTCGTCGCCTCGTCGACCCAGAAGCTCTGGTCGGTCAGGGTGGCGAACCGCAGGATCGCGGCGAGCACCGTCAGCGCGGCGAGCGCCCACAATTCGACGGGAACCTGGCGGATGACCTCGGCCGGTGCGCGTCGGGCCATGACGGTCCCGCCCGTGCGGACCGGGATCAGCATCGGCTCAGTCTAAAGCCGTATTGTCCTCCGCTTGCCCGTCGGCTGGCCATCGCCCAAAGTCGCCCTGGGTGGAGCTCTCTCGCTGCGGGGCGTCCTCGCCATCCTCGCGCTCGCGTCGCTTTCGGGCCTCGCGCTCGCGTCGCTTTCGGGCTGCGGATCCTCGAGCAAACCGCGGTCCGTTCACCTGCGCTCGCGGGCCAACATCGAGTCGATCTTCGAGGACGAGGCGCTGTTGCGTCGGAACCCGGCCGCGGCGCTGGCCCAGTTCAAGGCCCTCGGCGTCGACCGCGTGCGGGTCTACGTTCCGTGGAGCTCGATCGCGCCGGCGTCGAGCGCCCGCGTCGCCCCGCGTTTCACCGCCGTCGACCCGGCCGCCTACCCGACCGCGGCCTGGTCGGTCTATGACCAGATCGTGAAGGAGGCCCACGCACGGGGGATCGGGCTGGACTTCACGCTGGGCGGTCCCGTGCCGCTGTGGGCTGAGGGTGCGGGCGAGCCGGGGCACGGTGTCGTCGGCGTGTGGAAGCCGAAGGCGTCGGAATTCGGCGCGTTCGTGCAGGCGGTGGGGACGCGGTACGGCGGCAGCTACAAGCCGGCCGGCGCCGCCGCACCCCTGCCGCGGGTGAGCTTCTGGTCGATCTGGAACGAGCCGAACTACGGTCAGGACCTCGCCCCCCAGGCGATCGACCAGTCGACGGTCGAGGTCTCGACACGGCTCTATCGCAACCTGCTCGACGCCGCCTGGCAAGCGCTGAAGGCGACTGGTCACGGCCACGACACGATCCTCTTCGGCGAGACCGCACCGCGCGGCATCACCACCGGGAACAGCCCGGGCAACTTCTCTGGGATGGTCCCGCTGCGTTTCCTCAGGGCCCTGTACTGCGTCGATGCGGGTTTCCAGCGGCTCCGCGGCGTTGCCGCTTCCGTGCGCGGATGCCCACCGGCCACGGCCGGTTCAGCCGGGTTCATCCACCAGCATCCCGCGCTGTTTCAGGCCACCGGGTTCGCAGCGCACCTCTACCCGCAGGGCGCGCTGGCGCCCGATCTGAGGAGTCCGGACGAGCCCGATTACGCCGACCTGGCTTCGCTGGGCACCCTGGAGCGGACGCTCGACCGCCTCCAGGCCACATACGGCTCATCACGCCGGTTGCCGATCTTCTCCACCGAGTTCGGCTATCAGACCGACCCCCCCGAGCCGCTCCGGCCCAGCCCGGTGCTCGCCGCCGCGTACCTGAATCAGGCGGAGTACATGTCCTGGGGTGATCCCCGGGTTCGCTCCTACGATCAGTTTCTGATGCTCGATCCGCCGGGCGGCAATTTCGCCACCGGGCTCGAGTTCACCAACGGGAAACCGAAGGCGACCTACGACGCGTTTCGGATGCCGCTGTATCTCCCAGTCGCCGCCGCCCGCAGTGGCGAGCCGATCGAAATCTGGGGCTGCGTGCGCCCGGCGCCTTCCGCGCAACGGCAGACCGGTCGCCCCAGCCGCGTGCGGATCGAGTTCGCGGCGGGCCCGGCGGGCCCGGCGGGCTCGGGGGGCGCCTTCAAGGCGGTGCGGAGCATCACCATCACCGATCCGCACGGCTACGTGGACGTGCAGCAGAAGTTCGATCGCGGCGGGCGGGTGAGGCTGGCCTGGAGCTATCCCGGCGGACCAGAGATCCACAGCCGTGTGGTTGCCATCACCGTCCATTGATCCACCGCAACTCAAGGGGTCCGGGCCGGTTCTAGCTACGGTGGCGGCTTCGCTAGCCTGGGGCCCGGTCCCGAGACGGTCCCTTCGCGATCCGCTCCTAGCCACACGCCAACGCCTCCGGAGGTCATTCTCTTGCCGTATCGCCAAGCTGGGCCATCATCGTCGCGACGACGTCCGCGCTCGGCGGGGGCCGCGATGGTGCTCGCCCTAGTCTCGGCGCTGGCCATGCTCCTCCCGGGAGGGGCAGTTGCCTCGACCACCCAGGACTCGTTGCTGCAGGACGACGGGGCTCTGCTCGCCAATCCGGTCGGAACCTTGCAGCGGATGCGGCTGCTGGGGGCCAGCCAGATCCGGATCGCGATTCGCTGGAATGTCCTCGCTCCCCGCCCAACCTCGCGCACTCGCCCGCGCGGATTCAAGGCGGCCAACCCCGCGGCGTACCCCGCGGCCAAGTGGGCGCCGCTCGACACGGTCGTCAGGGACGCGACCCAAGGCAGATTTGCGCTGATGTTCAATGTCGTCGGGCCCCCACCACGCTGGGCGGAAGGTCCAGGGGCGCCGAAGAACAACCCATACCCGCCGGGCTGGAAGCCATCTCAGACGGAATTCCAGGCGTTCATGCAGGCGCTGGCCACCCGTTACCGCGGGAACTACAAACCGGCCGGCGCGACTTCGCCACTGCCTCGGGTCGGCATCTGGTCCATCTGGAACGAGCCCGATTACGGCCCGAGCCTTTCGCCGCAGGGCCTCCCGGGCAATCTGACGATCGAACACAGCCCCGAGATGTACCGGGGACTCGTCGATGCCGCGTGGACCGCGCTGCACCGGACCGGGCATGGCAAGGACACGATCCTGATCGGCGAGCTGGCGCCGAGGGGCGAGCCAAACCCCGAGCAGCCCAAGGCGAGTTGGGGTGTGGCCTCCGGCATGAAGCCGATCCCCTTCGTGCGAGCCATGTATTGCGTCGACGTTCATTACAAGCAGCTGCGTGGCAAGGCGGCCTCGCTGCGCGGCTGCCCCACCAACGCCGCCGGCTCGGCCCGGTTCCGCGCCAGACATCCGGGCCTGTTCCAGGCGACGGGCTTTTCCGATCATCCCTACTCGCGCTGGTACCCGCCCAACGTCGAGGCGCACCCCGACCCTGGGTACGCGGCCCTGGCCCAGATCGGCAATCTGACGCACGCGCTGGACAAGGCCAACTCGGCCTACCACTCCTTCAAGCGCTTCCGGATCTGGAACACCGAATACGGGTACATCACCGACCCGCCGAAGCACTACGTGAAGAAGACGCCGTACGTGTCGCCCACGGTCGCCGCCGAGTACCTCAACTGGGCCGAATACATCTCCTACCGCAACCCGCGGATCCAGTCCTTCGCCCAGTTCCTGCTCGCGGATCCGCTCCCGGCCCTGAAGTCCAACGATTTCGGCGGGTTCGCCAGCGGACTGCTCAACAACAGGCTGGGGCAGAAGCCGACCTACAGCGCCTGGCGGCTACCCATCTTCATGCCCGTCACCAAGGCCCACGCCGGACACGCGCTCGAGGTCTGGGGCGCCGCGCGCCCGGTCCATTTCGCGCGGCTCGACTCGCCGACCGACGTGGAGTCGGTGCAGATCCAGTTCGCGCCCGGCTCGAGCACGGCCTACACGACGGTCAGGACGGTCACGGTCACCGACCCGCACGGCTACTTCGATGCCCACGTGGTGTTCCCCGGCGCCGGCACCGTCCGCCTCACTTGGACCTACCCCGTCGACGATATGCTGCTCGCCCCGGGCTACGCCACCTTCAGCCGGCACGTCAGCATCAACGTTTCCTGACCGTCGCCGGGCGGCGGGGGCCGGGCTCGATTCCCGACGGTCCGGGATACTTGCCGCCGATGGCAAGTGGCGGGCAACTGATCTCTCGGCTGGAGGGCATCTGCGGTACCGAGCACGTGCTCACCCATCCGCACGCGCTGGCCACCTACCGGTCCGATGGGCTGGCTCAATATCGCCAGACCCCGCTGGCCGCGGTGCTGCCGGGAACCGGTGCCGAGGTCCGCAGCGTCGTGCGGGCCTGCTTCGACGCGGGCGTGCCCTGGGTCGCGCGCGGCGCGGGCACCGGGCTGTCCGGCGGGGCGCTCCCGCTCGCCGACGGCGTGCTGATCGTGCTCGCCCGTCTGCGGCGCATCATCGCGGTCGAACTCGAGGATTCCCGGGTGGTGGTCGAGCCCGGCGTGACGAACCTCGCCGTCTCGCGCGCGGTCGCGCCGACGCACTTCTACCCCCCAGACCCATCGAGCCAGATCGTGTGCTCGATCGGCGGCAACGTGGCCGAGAACTCCGGCGGCGCGCACTGCTTCAAGTACGGCTTCACCACTAACTATGTGATCGGGCTCGAGGTGGTGCTCAGCGACGGCTCGGTCGTGCAGCTGAACCGCGACGACCCCGGCTACGACCTGCTCGGGGCGTTCGTCGGATCCGAGGGCACGCTGGGAGTGGCCACCCGGATCGTCCTGCGCGTGATGCCCGCCCCCGAGGCGGTGAGGACGCTTGTGGCCTTCTTCGAGGACACCTCGGCCGCCGGCGACGCGGTCACCGAGATCGTCAGCGCGGGGATCGTCCCCGGGGCTATCGAGATGATGGACCGGCTCTCGATCGAGGCGGCCGAGGCCGCCACCGGCGCGGGCTACCGGCTCGACGCCGGCGCCGCGCTCTTGATCGAGCTCGACGGTCCCCGGGTCGAATGCACCGCGCGCTTCGAACACCTGATGTCGCTGTGCGCCGAGGCTGGAGCGCGAGACGTCCGGGTGGCGCTGACCGAGGAGGAGCGCGTGCAGATCTGGCAGACGCGCCGGGCGGCGTTCGCCGCGATGGGCCGGATCGCCCCCGCCTACTACGTGCAGGACGGCGTGATCCCCCGGACCCGGCTGTCCGAGGTGCTGCGCAAGATCGAGGCATTGTCGAGCGAGTACGAGCTGCGCGTGGCCAACGTCTTCCACGCGGGCGACGGCAACCTGCATCCGCTGGTCTGCTACGACTCGGCGCAGCCCGGAGAGGCGGAGCGCGCCGAGGAGCTGGCCGGCCTGATCGTCAAGGCATGCGTCGACGCCGACGGCTCGATCACCGGCGAGCACGGCGTCGGAGTGGACAAGAAGGCCTACATGCCGTCGATGTTCTCCGAGGCCGACCTCGACGCATTCCAGCGCCTGCGCTGCGCGTTCGATCCGCGGGGACTGGCCAATCCCGGGAAGGTGATGCCGACGCCCCGGCTGTGCGGAGAGGTCCCGGGGCCCTACCGCGAGCATCCGCTCGAACGCGACGGCGTCGCGGTTCGCTTCTAGTGGACGGCATCCTCACTCCCAGCACGATCCAGGGCGCGGCGGCGGGTCTGGCCGCCGCGGCTGCGGCCGGCAGCCCCGTCCGCTTCCGGGGCGGCGGTTCGAAGCTCGGCTGGGGCACGGCGACCCCGACCCCGCCGGTGGAGCTCCGCCTGGAGCGGCTCGATCGAACCCTCGAGCACAACGTCGGCGATCTGACCGCGATCTTCGAGGCTGGAGCGCCGATGCGGCGGATCCAGCGGGAGCTCGCCGAGACCGGCCAGATGCTGGCGCTCGATCCGCCGCTCGGGGCCGGCGAGGAGCGCGGCGCGACGATCGGCGGGGTGATCGCCACCGCGGACTCGGGCCCGCTGCGCCACCGCTACGGCGCCCCCCGCGATCTGATCCTGGGGATCACCGTCGGGCTCAGTGACGGCACCATCGCCCGCGCCGGGGGCAAGGTGATCAAGAACGTTGCCGGCTATGACCTGGCCAAGCTGTTCACGGGCTCCTTCGGCACGCTCGGGGTGATCCTCTCGGTCAGCGTCCGTCTGCACCCGCTGCCGGTCGCCACCGCGACGGCGCTCGGAGCCTGCGAGGACGGCGCGCTGTTGGCCTCCGCGGCGAGGGCGCTGGCGGCTGCCCCGCTCGAGCTCGACTCGCTCGATCTGGCCTGGCGCGCCGGGCGCGGCGGGATCCTCGCGCGCTCCGCCGGGGCCGAGGCGAAGCGGCGCTCGGAGACGGTCGCCCGGGTGATGCGCGACGCGGGCCTGAGGCACGTCGACATCAGTACCGACGACGACGCGCTGTGGGCCCGTCAGCGGGCCGGACAGCGTTCGGCCACCCTGGCGCTGGTGCGGCTCGCGGCGCGGCCGAGCGAGCTGGAGGCCGTGCTAGCCGCGGTCGACCTGGCCGCAGGCACGCTGGTCGGGCGCGCGGCGCTCGGCATCAGCTACGTCGAGCTCGATCCCGACGCCGTCGAGCGCCTGCGCGAGGCGCTTCCCCGCTCCGCGGCGATGGTGCTGCTCGACGGGCCGGCAGAGCTACGCGCCCAGCCTGATCCGTGGGGCGCGGGCGAGGGCCCGCTGCTCGAGCTGATGCGGCGAGTCAAGCGGCGATTCGATCCGGCTCTGGCCTGCAACCCCGGCGTGTTCGTGGGGGGAATCTGATCGATGAGCGGTTTCGACCTCCACCGGCCGCCCGATCCGGCGATCGTCCAGGATTGCGTGCACTGCGGCTTCTGCCTGGACTCCTGCCCGAGCTACGTCCTGTGGGCCCAGGAGGCCGACTCGCCGCGCGGGCGGATCGTGCTGATCGACGAGGCTTTGGAGTCGGACGGGGCGATTTCCGACGAGTTCGTCTCGCACTTCGATACCTGTCTGGGCTGCATGGCCTGCGTGACCGCCTGCCCCTCCGGGGTGCGCTACGACCGTCTGATCGAGCGGGTCCGTCCCCAGATCGAACGAAATCACCAGCGCACCAGCGCCGAGCGTGCGTTGCGCCTGCTGCTGTTCGAGACGCTGCCCTACCCGCGACGGATGCGCCGGCTGGTGCCGATGCTGGTCGCCGCCCGCAAGCTCGGGGCCGAGCGGCTGCCCGAGCGCCTGGCGGTGCTGGCCAAGGTCGCGCCGCGCATCAGCGTCAAGGCATCGCGGGTCGAGATACCCGCGCAAACGCCCGCCGTCGGGCCGACCCGCGGCCGCGTGGCGTTGCTCCTCGGCTGCGTCCAGCGGGTGTTCTACTCCGACGTCCACCGGGCGACGGTGGGCGTGCTCGCCGCCGAGGGCTTCGAGGTGATCGCGCCGGGTCTGCCGGACTGCTGCGGCGCGCTCGAGCTGCACGCCGGCGAGGAGGAGTCGGCGCTCGCCCGCGCGGCGGCGACCATCGCCGCCTTCGGCGCGCACGGGCCCGTCGATCACATCGTCGTCAACGCCGCCGGGTGTGGCGCCGCGATGAAGGGGTACGGAGAGCTGCTGGGGACGGCCGAGGCGCACGCGTTCTCCGCCCGGGTTGCCGACATCGCCGAGCTGCTCGGCTCGGTGGAACCTCGGGCTCCCCGGGGTCCCGTCCCGCTCCGGGTCGCCTATCACGACGCCTGCCACCTGGCCCACGCCCAAGGGGTCCGCGAGCAGCCCCGGGCGCTGCTCGGCACGATCCCCGAGCTCGAGCTGCTCGAGGTCGCCACGGAGCGGGATGTGTGCTGCGGCTCGGCCGGGATCTTCAACCTGGTCCAGCCCCAGGCGGCCGCCGAGCTCGGGGTTCGCAAGGCTCGTCACCTGCTCGATACCGGCGCCGAGGCGATCGCCGCCGGCAATCCTGGTTGCACCGCCCAACTCGACCTGCACCTCCGCCAGTTGGGGACGCCGCTGCCGATCTACCACCCCATCGAGCTGCTCTGGCGCTCGATCGCGGCCGCCCGTTAGCGACGGACCGCCCGCGTCGCGAACCCGTTACTTGGCGTACATCGCCTCGATCGCGTCGGCGTACTTGTGGTCGATCGGCTTGCGCTTGAGCTTCATCGTGGGCGTCAGCTCATCACCACCGGGCAGCCAGTCACCCCGGACGATGGTGAACTTCTTGATCCCCTCGACCCGGGCCAGGTGGGTGTTGGCCTCGTCGATCCCGGCCTGGACCGCCTCCACCACCGCCGGCTCGGTCGAGAGCTCCTCGAGCGTCTTGCCCTCGAGCCCGTGCTTGGCCGCCCACTGGGGGGCGTAGTCGGCGTCGAGCACGATCAGCGCCGTGTTGTAGGACCGGCCTTCGCCGATGCAGACGGCCTGCCCGATCAGCGGGCTTCCTGACTTCACCGCGGCCTCGATGTTGGCCGGCGACATGTTCTTGCCGGCCGCGTTGATGATCAGCTCCTTCTTGCGGTCGACGATCTTCAGGTAGCCCTCGGAGTCGAGCTCCCCGATGTCCCCGGTGTGCAGCCAGCCCTCTGAGTCGATCGCCTCGGCGGTCTTCTCCGGCGCGTTGCGATAGCCCAGCATCAGGAATTCTCCTCTGCAGAGCACCTCTCCGTCCTCCGCGATCTTCAGCTCGACGCCGGGCGACGCCGGGCCGACGGTGCCGATCTTGACCGCGCCGGGCCGGTTGGCGCTGCCGATCCCGCAGGTCTCGGACATGCCCCAGATCTCCGCCAGCTCGATCCCCAGGGCGTGAAAGAACTCGAGCACGTCGACCGGGGTCGGCGCCGCGCCCACGTTGACCGCCACGACCTGGTCGAGACCCAGCATCGCCCTGAAGTTGGCGAACATCGCGGCGTCGGCCTGGCCCACGCGCTCGGCCAGCTCCGCGGGCACCGGCTCGCCGCGCTGTTGCAAGCGGACCTTCTCGATCGAGGCGGCGATCGCCGAGGCGATCGGCTCGCGCTGCTCGTCGGGCATGCCGGCCATCATTCCCTCGAGTCCGGCCTTCAGCTTCTCCCAGATCCGGGGCACGGCGAAGAACCAGGTCGGGCGGACCTGGGGCAGGAACGACACGACCTCGCGCGGATTGGGGCAGCAGGTCGTGGTGCCGGCGTAGATCACCGGGACGTAGTGATGGGCCATCCGCTCGGCGATGTGCGCGGCGGGCAGCCACGAGATCACCTTCGAGCCCGGCTCCAGCTCCACGATCTGTTCGAGCGAGCGCCCGGTCACCATGATCGCGTGGTGCGAGAGCTGGACGCCCTTGGGGTGCCCGGTCGTGCCCGAGGTGTAGATCAGCGTCAGCACGTCGTCGGGCTGCACCTTGGCCGCCGCCGCGGCCACGTCGAAGTCGGGATTGGAGCCCTCTACGTCGGAGAGCGCGATGGTGTCCACGGGCTTCGCCCGCGGAGCCCCGGAAGCCTCGCCGTCGACCACGATCACGTGCTCGAGCGCCGGCAGCGACGCGCGCGCCTCGAGCACCACCGGCAGGAACTCCTGCTCGACGATCGCCACCTTGGTCGCCGCGTCGGTGCAGAGATACTCGATCTCCACGGCCGGATAGGTGTTGTAGATCGAGAACGGGGTGGCGCCGATCATCACCGCGGCCAGGTCGACGATGTGGAACTCGGGCCGGTTGGTCAGCATGATCGCCACCGTGTCGCCGGCGACGACGCCCAGCTTGGCCAGCCCGCCGGCCACGGCGTCGACGCGGGCGAGCAGCTGGGCCCAGGTGATCGAGACCGAATCGTCCGGGAGGCGTACCGCGACGATGTCCGGATGGTTGGCTGCGGTCCTGCGTAGCGCCTCGGTCAAGGTCGCCGCTTCGACCGCGCGCCCGGCCGGCGTGATCGTGCTGCTCTCCATGCTCTCCTCCACTTTGCGGGCTTGCCTGCCGAGAAAGCTACAACAGTGCCGCGGGGCGGACCGTCTGTGTCGTCCTCGCTAGCGGACGCCGAAGCCCTTGCCCGAGAGGGTCGAGATGTCGTTGCTCAGGCCGACCACGAACAGCATGATGATCAGCACGAAGCCGACGACGCCGGCGCGCTCCATCCATTCGAATGGGATCCGGCGCCCGCGAAGCTTCTCGGCCACCGCCCAGAACACATGTCCGCCGTCGAGCGGCAGGAACGGGAACAGGTTGATCACGGCCAACGAGAGCGAGATCAGCGCGAGCGTGTAGAAGGCGTCGGTGGCGCTGAACGCGAAGCGCTCCTGGGTGACGGTGAAGCCGCCCACGATCCCGTGCACCTGCTTGCGCACCTTCGGCTCGAACAGCCGGGCGATCGTCGAGACGGTGCTGCTGGTCACCGACCACATCTGATCGATGCTCTGGTGCGCCGCCCCCACCGGGCCGAGATTGCGCGTCAACGCATCGAATCCGAAGCCCACCCGGACCCGTTTGACGGTGGAGTCGTAGCGCGGGTATATGGAAAAGGTCAGCCGCTGGCCGTCGCGAAGCACGGTCAGCTTCACCGGGGTGGCCGCCTGGCAACCCGCCGTCTGAGCGCCGGCGCAGCGATGTGCGCCGATCGCCTTGGTGATCTGCTCGACTGAGAGGCCGCTGTGTCCGTCGACGGAGACGATCCGGTCGCCGCCGCGCAGGTACCTGGCCGCGGGCTGCTCGAGCGAGCCCGCGGCGACGGTGGAGGTCGCGACGTCCTGACCGTGACGCTGGACGGCGATCGGGTTGCTGTCGAAGATGACCAGCAGGATCACGAACGCGATCACCAGGTTCACGAACGGCCCGGCCAGGATCACCACGATCCGCTTCCAGACCTTCTGGTTGTAGTAGGCCCGCGGCTCGACCTCGGGCGTGAGCTCCTCGTGCGGGCTCATTCCGGTGATCTTCACGTAGCCGCCCGCGGGCAGCCAGCCGATCCCGTACTCGGTCTCGCCCCGGCGGAAGCTCACAAGCATCTTGCCGAAGAACAGCGAGAAGCGCTCGACCCGCATGCCCACCGCCTTCGCCGCGGCGAAGTGGCCCGCCTCGTGCAGGATGATCAGCGCGGCAAAGCCGAGGAACGCGAGAAAGTAGGACAAGCTGCGCTTGAGTGTGCCACGGCCGACCCCCGGGCTCGGGGCGCAGCGCGAACCCTTAGGCGACTCTTAGAAGTGCTTCGCTCGCATGCGGCGGCGACCGATGGGGATTTACTTCCGCTTGGCGGTGGTCACACCCCATCGATCGAAGTTTGGCGCGTAGTGCACGCCACACGTGCAGATCGCGCCAAAGTTCGTGCCCCACCCACCCCACCGTACGGAGCACAGCTACGCGGCCGCCCGGGCGGCGATCAGCTCCTTCGCCACCGCGCGGGCCTCGGCATCGGCGCGGATCAGCGAGTCGAACGAATGGACCTGATGGGCCGGTATCCGCTGCAGCGATTCCTCGATCACCTCGGCGATCTGGAGGAACCGCAGCCGGCCGCCCAGGAACGCGTGCACCGCCACCTCGTTGGCTGCGTTCAGGATGCAGGGCGCGGTCCCACCCGCTCGCCCCGCCGCCCGGGCCAGCCGCAGACACGCGAAGGTCTCCTCGTCCGGGCGCTCGAAGGTCAGCGAGCCGAGTGCCGCCAGATCAAGCGGCTGGAGTGGCACATCGGCTCGCTCTGGGAAGTTCAGCGCGTAGGAGATCGGCACCCGCATGTCGGGATATCCAAGGTGCGCCAGGGTCGCTCCGTCGCACAGCTGGATCAGGCTGTGGATGATCGACTGCGGGTGGACGACAACGTCGATCTGCTGATAGGGAGTGCCGAACAGATAATGGGCCTCGATCAGCTCGAGCCCCTTGTTCATCAGCGTCGCCGAGTCGATCGTGATCTTGCCGCCCATGGCCCAGGTCGGGTGGGCCAGCGCCTGCTCGACGGTCACCTCCTGGAGGTCTTCGGCCGACCGTCCCCGGAATGGGCCACCGGACGCGGTCAGGACCAGTTTGTCGACGGTCCCGGGTCGTTCTGAGGCGAGCAGCTGATGCAGCGCGGAGTGCTCTGAGTCGACGGGAATGATCGAGGCACCCGTCGCCTCGGCCAGCTGCGTTACCAGCTCGCCGCCGACCACCAGCGACTCCTTGTTGGCCAGGGCGAGGTCGATGCCCTCGCCGAGCGCGGCCACGGTCGGCAACAGCCCGGCCGAGCCGACGATTCCGTTGAGCACCATGTCGCATTCGCCGTCGGTGATCAGCCGGGCCAGCCCGTCGTGCCCGGCCAGCACCTCTCCATCGGTCCACGCCTCGGCCGCGAGCGCAGCGGCGTCGGGGTCGGCCAGCCCGATCCGCCGCACGCCATGGGCGCGCGCCTGCTCGACCAAGGGCTTCCAGGCGGTCCCCGCGCTCAGCGCCACGACCTCCAACTCTCCCGCGCTGCGCTGCACGACGTCGAGCGCCTGCACGCCGATCGAGCCCGTCGAGCCGAGAATCACCAGTCGGCGAGGCACACCGGCGATTGTAGGTGGGCGCTCAGTGCGGGACGGAGATGAGGCGCTCAGTGCGGGATCGAGATGACGCCCTCAGTGCGGGATCGAGATGAGGTGCGCCGGGACTACCGCCGCCCAGATGTAGTAACCGGCGACCACGGTAAAGATCACGCCGTCCAGCCGGTCCAGCGCGCCGCCATGCGGGCCGAACAGGTTGCCGGCATCCTTGGCCCCCGCATCGCGCTTGACCAGCGATTCGAACAGGTCACCGATCGGACCGAGCACGGCCACCGCCAGCCCCAGCAGCAGCGCGTCGCCCTGGGTCAGCCAGTCCTGGTACAGGCCGGCGAAGAACACGGCGAGAATCGCGATCAGCATCCCGCAGAACAGCCCCTCGAGCGTCTTGTTGGGCGAGATGTCCGGGGCCAGGGGCCGGCGCCCGAACAACCGCCCGCCGAGATACGCCGCCGTGTCGCCCAGGAACGTCCCGACGGCTATGTCGATGAGCACGCCGTTGCCGTGCGGCAGCTGCCGGAGCAGCACGGCGTGCCCGAACGCAAACGCGACCCAGGTGATGCCCAGCAGTGTGCCGGCGATCGAGACGGTGGCGCCCGAGCTCTGCCCGCGCGCCAGAACGACGAGGAACAGGACCGGGACGGCGCCGACGGCCACCTCGAGCATGTCCCGCAGGCCCCCGTAGCGAGCGGCCAGCGTCATCCCGATCAGCGCCGCGAAGCCGATGATCGGCACCGGCCGCCACCGGTCGAGCATGCGGTAGAGCTCCTGCAGGCAAGCGCAGCCCATCACCGCCATGAACAGGGCCCAGGCGATTCCGCCGACGTCGATCAGCACGATCGCCACCACCGCGGCGGGAACGGCCACGATGATCCGCGCCAGCAGGTCGGAGCCCTGGCTCCGGGGGGCGTCCTGGCGTCGCTGCCTCGCTCCTTGCTGGGTCGGGGCCGCCGTGCGTCCGGACGGCGGCCGTCGCGGCGAAGGCATCAGCGGCCCCCGAAGCGCCGTCTGCGCGCGGCGAACTCCTGCAGGCTCTGCTGGAACACCTCGCGGGTGAAGTCGGGCCACAGCTCGTCCCGGAAGACGAGTTCCGAGTACGCGGACTGCCACAAGAGGTAGTTGGAGGTGCGGAATTCGCCGCTGGTGCGGATGATCAGATCAGGGTCATGCATATCGGGTGCGTACAGATGGGCGCGGAACTCTTCTTCGGTGCTTCCGGTAAAGGTTCGCGCTGCATCGACGATCTCCGCCCTGCCGCCGTAGTTGAAGGCCACGCAGAACGTCATCCGGGTGTTCTTCCGGGTCAGCTCCTCGGCCCACTCCATCTTCTCGACCAGCGCCGGATCCACCGGCGCCGTGCGCCGGCCGATGAAGCGGATCCGCACGTTCTCCTCGTGCAGTTGGGGCACCTCGCTCTGCACTCGGCTCATGAACATGCTCATCAGCGCCGAGACCTCGGCCTGAGACCGGTTCCAGTTCTCGGTCGAGAACGAGTACACGGTCAGCTCCTCGATCCCGAGGTCCGGAGCGTCCCTGACTCGTTCGGTGACCCGATCCGCCCCGGCCTCGTGACCGGCTATCACCGGCAGATCGCGCTGCTGCGCCCAGCGGCCGTTGCCGTCGGTGATGATCGCGACGTAGCGCGGTCCGGGGGTCTCATCATCCGGCTCGGTGCCCACCGGGCTAGACCTCGAGGATGTCGGCTTCCTTGTGCTCGAGGATCTCGTCGAGCTCGTGGATCCGCGAGTCGGTGACCTTCTGGAGTTCCACTTCCGCGCGATGCTCGTCGTCTGAGCCCGTCTCCCCGGCGTCCTTGAGCTCGCGCAGGTCGTGCATCACGTCGCGCCGAACGTTGCGGATCGCCACGCGACCCTCCTCGGCGATGTGTCGGACGACCTTGACCAGCTGCTTGCGCCGCTCCTCGGTCAGCTCCGGTACCACCAGCCGGATCAGGTTGCCGTCGTTGGAGGGGGTCAGCCCGACGTCGGACTCCAGGATCGCCCGCTCGATCGCCTTGATCGAGCTCTTGTCGTAGGGCTGGATGGTCAGCATCCGCGCCTCGGGAGCGTTGATCGTGGCCAGCTGCTTGAGCGGGGTGATCGCGCCGTAGTAGTCGACGTTGATCCGGTCCAGCAGCGCTGGGCTGGCCCGGCCCGTCCGGACCGATCCGAACTCGTGCTGGGTCGCCTCGACCGACTTGGCCATCCGCTCCCGCGCATCTTCGAGCAAAAGGTCGATCGTCTCGTCACTCATGTTTAACCAGCGTTCCGACGCGTTGGCCGGACACTATCTTGTCGATGTTGCTGCCGTCGGCCATGTTGAAGACGACGATCGGCAAGTTGTTGTCCATGCACAGGGCGAACGCGGTCGAGTCCATCACCTGCAAGCCGCGGGTCAACGCCTCCTTGTGCGAGATCTCGGGGATGAACTCGGCGCTTGGATCCTTGGCCGGGTCGGCGGTGTAGACGCCCTCGACCCCGTTCTTGGCCATCAGCACCACCTCGGCGTGGATCTCCGCTGCGCGGAGCGCGGCCGCGGTATCGGTGGTGAAGAACGGATTCCCGGTGCCGGCGGCAAAGATCACGATCCTCCCCTTCTCCAGGTGGCGCATGGCGCGGCGCCGGATGTAGGGCTCGGCCACCTCGGAGATGGTGATGGCCGACTGCACTCGGGTCACGATGTCCTCCTTCTCGAGCGCATCCTGCAGCGCGAGCGCGTTCAGCACCGTGGCCAGCATGCCCATGTAGTCGCCCGTCGCGCGATCCATGCCCCGGGCCGCGGCGGCGAGACCGCGGTAGATGTTGCCGCCACCGACGACGATCGCGACCTCGACGCCGCGGCGGTGTACGGCCCCGACCTCGGCGGCGATCGCGGTGACCCGGTCGGGGTCGGTCCCGTACTCCCGCTCGCCCATCAGAGCCTCACCGGATAGCTTCAACAGCACCCGGGTGTACGCGGGCGCCGAGCCCGGGCCCGAGCCCGAGCCCGCCGGCGCGCTGTCGTCGCGCGTTCCCACGCGTCAGCCGCCGACTGCGTACCGCACGAAGCGGCGGATCACCACGTTCTCCCGCGTCTCGGCCGAGATCGCGGCGCGCAGCTCCTCGATCGTCTTGCCACCGTGCTTGTCCTCGTTGACGTGTTTCTGACGCAGCAGCACGACCTCGTCGAGCCACTTGTCCACCTTGCCCTTGACGATCCGCTCGCGGACGTTCTCCGGGCGGTCGGCGGCCTGCTCGACGGCGATCCGCTCCTCCCGCTCGCGGTCCTCGGCCGGAACATCGTCCTCGCTGACCGCCAGCGGGTTGGCCGCGGCGATGTGGAGCGCCAGGTCGCGCGCGAACTCGATGAACTTCTCGTTGCGGGCGACGAAGTCGGTCTGGCAGTCGACCTCGACGATCACGCCGATCTTGTTGCCGGCGTGGATGTAGCTCTGGACCACGCCCTCGCCCACCTCGGCGCCCTGCCGCTTGGCCGCCTGGGCCTGGTTCTTGGCGCGGAGGATCTCCACCGCGCGCTCGATTTCGCCATCCGCCTCGCTCAGCGCCTCGCGACACGCGAGCACGCCCGCGCCCGTGCGATCCCGGAGCGCCTTCACATCCTTCGCGGTGATCGCGCTCATGCTGGTTCCTCCGCGGACTCCGCCGGGGGCGTGGGTTGGGTCTGGGTGGCGGCCGCGGGCTCGCTCGCGGCGGGCTCCGCCGCGGCCTCGTCGCTCGTCGGCTGCGGTGCGCTGCCGGTTGCGAGCTCAGGCCCGGCCCCGGGGTCGGCGGCGGCCGGGGCCTCAGGCGCGGCCTCGGGGTCGGCGGCGGCCGGGGCCTCGGGCGCGTCCGGCTCTGGGGCCTGGGGCGCGTCCGGCTCTGCGGGCTGGGGCGCGGCGGCGGTCTGAGCCGGAGCCTCCTCCACAGGCTGCTCGGCTTGGGCCGGAGCCTCCGCAGGGGCCTCAGGCGCCTCGGAAGCAGCCTCAGGCGCCTCTGGGGTCGTCTCGGGTGCCGCCGGAGCCGCCTCCGCTGCCGCCGGAGCCGCCTCCGGGGTTGCGGGGGCCGCCTCTGCTGCCGCCGGAGCCGCCTCCGGGGTTGCGGGGGCCGCCTCTGCTGCTGCCGGGGCTGGCGGAGCCTGTGCCTCAGGGGCCGGCGGGGCCGCAGGTGCCGGAGCCTGCGCCGTGGTGGCGGCTTCGGCCTCTTGGCGGGCGCGCTCTTCGGCCTCCAGACGGGCACGTTCCTCGGCCTCCAGACGGGCCTGCTCCTCGGCTTCCAGGCGGGCGCGCTCCTCCGCTTCGCGACGCTCGCGCTCCTCGGTCTCGCGACGCTCGCGCTCCAGGCGCGCGGCCTCCTCTTCGGCCCGGAAGATGCCGTGCCCCTCGGCCACGACGTCGCCGATCGCGCTGGTGATCGCCGCGCATGACCGGATCGCGTCGTCGTTGCCCGGGATCACGTAGTCGATCCCCTCGGGGTCGCAGTTGGTGTCGACCAGGCCGATGATCGGGATCCGCAGCCGCTGCGCCTCGCGCACGGCGATCACCTCGGTCTTGAGGTCGATCACGAACACCGCGTCGGGGACGCGCTGCATGTTCTTGACCCCTCCGAGGTTGGCGCGCAGCTTGGCCAGGTCGGCCTGCGCGGCCATCCGCTCACGGGTCGGCAGCAGTTGCAGCTGGCCTTCGGTCTCGTAGCGCTCGAGGTCGTGCAGGCGCTTGATCCGCAACGAGATCGTCTGGAAGTTCGTCAGCAGTCCGCCCAGCCAGCGATGGTTGACGTAGGGCATGTCGGCCGACTCGGCGACGTCCTTGACCGCGTCCCGGGCCTGCTTCTTGGTCCCCACGAACAGCACGGTGCCGCCGCGGCGCGAGACCTGCTCGGCGAACTGGCGCGCGTTCTCCAGCAGCGCCTCCGTCTGCAGCAGGTCGATGATGTAGATGCCGTCGCGCTCACCGAAGATGAAGCGCCGCATCTTGGGGTTCCAACGTCGCGTCTGATGGCCGAAATGCACACCGGCCTCCAGAAGCTCTTTGATTCCGACATGAGCCACTTGGTCCTGCTCCCTTTTGATTGTGGTTACGGCTCCCGGCGGCCGTTTCTCGCGAGCTCCGGACAGACGAAACCGGGGCAGGGACCGCGAGCGGCACCGACGGGGTAGAAGACGAGATTTGTGAAAAGTCTACGCAAGTTTCAATATAGCCCGACGTTTCAAGCTCCAGCAGGTCTTCGCCCTTCCCCTACCTTCGGCGAGGACCTGCTCGCGGGCCGAACCTCCCTTCCCCTACCTCCGGTGGCTCGGTTCGCACGGTGGCGGGGCGGCTTTGGACGGGCCGCCCCGCCGCCATTGTTAAGTCGCCTGGCGGCGACTTAATTGGAGAATCGCCCGGGGGGCGATTCTCCCTGGGTTGCAGTTGGTCGCTCGACCCGCAAGCGGAGCGTGCCCGCGGCGCCGACGCTCGCTGCTATGCAGCCCCGCGGGCCGCCAGCTCGAGCGCCGCGGCCAGGTCCTCGGGCAGCTCGGAGCGGACGTCGATCTCGGCCCCCGTCACCGGATGCGGGAACGTCAGCCGGGCCGCGTGCAGAAACTGGCGGCGCAGCCCGAAGCTCATCGGGCCGCCGTACTGCTTGTCGCCCACCACCGGATGGCCGATCGCCGCCATGTGCACGCGGATCTGATGCGTGCGGCCGGTGTCCAGCACGACCTGCAGCAGCGCGCTTGTGGGCAGGACGCGCTGGACCTCGAAGTGGGTGCGGGCCTCGCGCGGCTCCTCCGAGTCGATCGACATCAGCACTCGCTCGCGCCGGTGCCGCCCGATCGGGGCGTCGATCGTCCCGGCGCGTGCCTCGGGCAGACCGTCGACCAGCGCGCGGTATTCGCGCCGCAGGTGGCGGTCGTTGAGCAGTGCCTTGAGGGCGCGCTGGACGGGATCGCTCTTGGCCACCACCAGCAATCCCGAGGTGTTCCGGTCCAGGCGGTGCACGATCCCGGCCCGCCACGGCTCGTCGCCGCCGGCGGCGCGTCCGGCCAGCGCCTGCGCCAGCGTCCCGGTGCGATGGCCCCGCGCCGGGTGCACGACCACTCCGGCGGGTTTGTCGACGACCATCAGATGCGCATCCTCGTAGGCGACGTCGAACGGCACGTCGACCGGCTCGGACTCGGGCACGTCTTCGTGGTCGTCGATCTCCACTAGCTCGCCGCCGCCCACCAGGTACTTCTTCGCCCGAACTGTGTCGTCGACGCGCACGCGCCCGGCGTCGATCAGCGCCTGCGCGCGGGACCGGGAGCCCAACGGCTCGGCCAGGAACAGATCGAGTCGGGTCCCGGCGGCCTCGTCGGGCACCAGCAGCGCCGACTGCTCCTTACCGGTCACTGCGGGTCGCCCGCTCGACCACGAGCACCAGTGCTATCACGCCGAACGTGATCGCCATGTCCGCGACGTTGAACGCGGGCCAGTGCGGCAGCTTGATGAAATCGGTGACCGCCCCGTTGGCCAGGCGATCGATCAGGTTGCCCACCGCGCCGCCGATCAGCAGGCCAGTGGGAAGCCACAGCCACGGGCGCTCCGGCCTCCGAGCCAGGTAGCCGCCCAGGACGGCGAGCGCCACCAGCGTGAAGATCAGCAAGACGGCGCCACCGCCGGAGAGGAACCCGAAGGCCACGCCGTGGTTGCGCACGTGAACCAGCTTCACTCCCGGCAGGAAATGGCGCTGCTCGCCCGGAGCGATGTCGCTGGCGATCGTGTGCTTGGTCAGCT
Organism: uncultured Solirubrobacterales bacterium; assembly: GCA_963744755.1. Classification (GTDB taxonomy): domain Bacteria; phylum Actinomycetota; class Thermoleophilia; order Solirubrobacterales; family Solirubrobacteraceae; genus Palsa-465. The sequence continues at coordinate 484,273 of CAVUUS010000002.1, forward strand.
GGTCCAGAGCGAGCACGACGACGAGCACGATTCCCGCGCGCGTGAACGCCGAGGCCCGAGCCTTCGGCGATCCGACCGCCAGCTGCGCCATCGTGACCACCAGCCGCGCTAGCGGCCGCGAACCGAGGTGGGGACAGGCGGGGTCATCCTCGGATCGCGCTGACGAGGATCGTACGAACGATGATCAACAGGAAGATCCCGATCATCGGGCTGAGATCGAACATGCCGATCGGCGGGATGAACTTGCGGAACAGTCCCAGATATGGCTCGCTGACATCGCGCAGGAAGCTCAGGATCGCGTCCGACCACCGCGTGTACGGCGGCCGCGCGCCGAACGAGAACAGCAGGTTCAGCAGGATGTAGACGAAGATGATGATGATGTAGACCGTGAACAGGGCCTGCACGTAGTCGGCCACGTTGCCCCGGGTGAGCGCGTAGGTGAGCATCAGCGCGGGGCCTCGGTCCGGCCGGCGATGACGCTGTCCATCGCCTCGGAAAACGCGTTCCGCACCCCGCAGCGCTCGAGGGCGGCGATCCCGCGCGCCGTCGATCCGCCGGGCGAGGCTACCTCGCGCCTGACCGTCAGCGTGTCGTAGTCGCGGTGCTCCAGCAGCGCCGCGGTGCCCGCCATCGTCTCGGCCACCAGCCGACCGGCGACCGCGGCGCCGAGGCCCCAGCGCACGGCCGCGTCGACCTGGGCCTCGGCCACCAGCGCGTGGTAGGCGGGCGCGACGCCCATCACGCCGGTGGCCGCCTCGATCTGGCGCTCGGGGATCCGCACGACGGCGCCCAGACGCTCGAACAGCTCGATCACGTCTGACTCGAGGCCCGGGTCGACACCGTCAGCCGGCGAGTAGCACACGACCCCGCGCCTGACCTCGACCGGGGTGTTCGGCATCAACCGGAACACCGGCAGTCCTGGGTAGGAGTCCTGCAGCGCCGCCACGGACACCCCGCCGACGACGGAGGCGACCGCCTTCGCCCGGCCCGAGATCTCCGCCGCCACCTTCCCGAGCTGCGCCGGCTTGTGGCAGAGCACGACGAGATCGGCTCGCTCGGCGACGGAGGCGTTGTCGGAGAACGCCTCACCTCCAAGCTCACGCACGATCGCCTGCGCCCGGCCGGAACCGGTGTCCGAGCAGAGCACGGGATCGCCCCAGCCTCGCGCCATCGCGCGCGCCATGTTTCCCGCTCCGATCAGGCCGACTCGCATCTACTGCAATCTACCGGTGAGCCGAGCCCGGCTCTCGCTCTCGTGTCCCGATCCCCGGCGAGGGCGATCAGCTCTGGTTGAAGAAGCCCTTCTCGATCAGCCGTGCGCGCTCCTCGGCAGAGACCTCGACGTTCCGCGGGGTCAACAGGAACACCTTGTCGGCGATCCGCTGCATGCCACCGTCGAGCGCGTACGTGAGACCGCTGGAGAAGTCGATCAGGCGCTTGGACAGATCGGTGTCGGTGCCCTGCAGATTGATGATGACCGGAATCGCGTCCTTGAACTTGTCGGCGACGTCCTGGACGTCGTTGAAGCTCTTGGGGGCCACGAAATGCACGCGCACATCACCTCCACCGCGACCGTTGCCGCGTGCCGCGCCCACCGGTCGCAGCGTCGTCGTGCGCCGGTCGGTGGCGTCGTCCTCGGCGAAGATGTCGTCGAACTCGTCACGCCGCCGGCGCGAGCTCAGCCGCTTTACGTTCGGGCGATCGCGATAGCTGTCCTGAAGCTCCACCTCCGGCTCCGCGTACGGCTCGATCTCCTCTTCATAGGCTTCGTCTTCGGCTAAACCGAAGTAGACCAGCGTGCGGTGCCAGGTATCGCGAAAAGCCATATTCCGAGTGCGTGGTTCGCGCCGAAGCGTCGTTTCCCTGCCGTGATTATGCCGCTCCCGGCGAGTAAAGGCTTGTGCCGAGACGGACTATCGTAGCCCCTTCCTGCAGGGCCACCTCGTAATCCTGGCTCGTGCCCATCGACAGATGCCGGAGTCCATGTCGGGTGGCCAGCTCGCGCAGGGCCGCGAAATAGGGTCGGCTGTCTTCGCTGTGCGCGGCTAATGGGGGCATCGTCATCAGCCCGACGACGGTCGCCGGGCAACGATCGATGAATCCCGGCAGCTCCTCGGGCGTAACACCGTCCTTGCCCGGCTCCCCGGCCACGTTGACCTCGATCAGCACCTCGGTGGCCGAATCGCCGTGTCGCTCCAGCTGGGCGAGCACCGAGTCCGAGGCGACGGAGTGGATGTAGCGCGCGTACTCGAGCACGGAGCGCACCTTGCGGCTCTGCAGATGCCCGATGAAGTCCCAGGTGAACCGGCCGGGAACGGCCTCGGCTTTGGTGACCAGGTCCTGCGCGCGGTTCTCCCCCACGAGCGTCACCCCGCCATCGGCCAGCGCGCCCAGCTCCTCCACCGGCACGTACTTGACGGCGGCCAGCACCTCGACATCGTCGGGGCTCCGTCCCGCCGCCGCGATCGCGGCCGAGACGCGCGAGAGGTTGGCTCGGATCGTCTCTGCGCTCAGTCCGCGAATCGGCTCAACCATGCGATCCCGGCCTGACGTCCGGTGACCCCCCGGTCGCGACGGTGGGAGAAGAACAGGGCGGGATCGGCGCAGATCGTGCACAGCCCCGAGTCGTGCACAACGCCAACCCCCGCGCGCTGGAGCTCGAGCCGGGCGATCGCCTTCAGGTCGAGGTTCCGGCCACGGCGCATGCCGGAGCCGCACTCGGCGAACCGCTCGTGGACCTCGTCACCGACCTCGTAGCAGCACGGGCCTGCTCCCGGGCCGATCGCGGCGGACAGCGGGCCGCTCGCGCCGAGCTCGCGCACGGCCGCGACTCCTGCGCGCAGCACGCCATCGGCCAAGCCGCGCCACCCCGCGTGGACCATCGCCACCGCGTCGCGCCCGGCGATCGCCACCGGCAGGCAGTCCGCGGTCAGGACCATCGGTGCGATTCCTGGACCGGCGGTCGCCTGCCCGTCGGCCTCTTCCCCGCCCGAGTCGCCGGCCGCTCCTCCTCCGGCGATGCGGCGCACCCGGGTGCCGTGCACCTGGCGCCCATAGGCGAGTCGGACGCCGAGCAGCTTTTCCAGGCCCTCGCGGTTCCGGCGCACCGCCTCGGGATCGTCGTCGGTCAGACGGCCGAGGTTGAGGCTCGCGTACGGCCCGGTCGAGTGACCGCCGCGCCGGGTGGTGAACAACACCCGCGCCCCGCCGAGCTCGATCGCCAGATGGTCGCCGGCGGCATGGAACGGCTCTGGCGCCCGCACCGGTTCGGCCGCTTCGGAAAGGTCCGCGAGCATCGCGCCTCAGGCTACCCGCTGGCCGTCGCGGCACGGATGGCCTGCGCCAGTTCCTGCTCGCGTCCGGACACCCGCCCGTCGAGCTTGGCCGCCAGCGCCGCCCGCAATCCGGCCCCGATCCCCGGTCCCTGCTCGACCCCGGCCCTGATCAGATCCCCACCATCGATCTCCAGCCGGACGTGGCGCAACCGCGCGAGCCACTCGCCGGCCTGATCGTCGGCGCCTAGCGCGCCGGCGATGGCCACCGTCTCAGGACGGGCGCCGTCCACGGCCGCCGCAATCTCGGAGGGGCTCCGAGTTGCCAGCAACCTCTCGGCCAAGCCGGGCGACACGCTCACCGCCTCGAGGATCGTGTCGCGCTCGTCAGCCGCAAACGCCAGCTTGTCCAGCGCCTGAGCGAGCGCGTCGGCGGCGGATCCGGACGCCGCGAGCCCGAGCACGAGCAGATCGCGCCGGCCGTCGGGCGGCAGCAACGCCAGCGCGCGCGCGGCCAGTGCCGGGTCCACCGGCCGCAGCCCGGGCATGACCTCGGCGGACAGTCCGAGCTCGTCCACCGCCGATAACGCCTCGATCGGCCGCTCCTCGCGCGCCAGCAGCCGTAGTTCGTTGCCGACCCGGTTCCCGCTGACCTGGTCCAGCGCCCCCGCGGCGATCGCCTCGCCCGCCAGCGCGCGCGTACGCGGCTCCACGCCGAACCCGAGCCTCGCGGCGTAGCGGGCCATCCGCAGCAGCCGGGTCGGGTCATCGCGGAAGCTCCGGTCGTGGATTACGCGGAGGATCCGGGCCTCCAGATCCGCCAGCGTGCACGGCGCCGTGGTCAGGGTTCCCGCCGCCGGGCCGGTCAGGGCGATCGCCGCCGCGTTGACCGTGAAGTCCCGGCGCAGCAGGTCCTCCGCCACGGTCCCCGGGGTGACCGTCGGCAATGCCCCCGGGTGGGCGTAGGTCTCGCGGCGGGCGCGGGCGAGGTCGTATATGAAGCCGTCGAGCCTGACCGTGCTGGTCCCGAAGCGGTCGTGGGTGCGTGTCGGGCCGCCCAGCCGTGCGGCGATCGGCGCCGGGTCGTCCTCGACGAGCAGGTCGAGCTCCCTCGGCGTGCGCTCGAGCAGTAGGTCGCGGACCGCCCCGCCGACGAGATGCACGCCCGGCCCCTCGGGGAGTCGCGCCAACAGCGCCGGGGCGCCGGGCAGCGCGCGGACGCGCTCGAGCAGCACGTGCGGGGCGGGGATCTCCACGCCAGCACCCTAGTACTTGGGAAACGCGTATAAGTGCGTGTAAATCCACTTCGCGCGTGGCGAGGCGGGCGCGACGGGACGGTCCACCGGGACGGTCACTAGCATGCGCGCCATGCCGAGTCCCGGTTCGCGGCGCAAGCTGCGGTGGGTGCTCGCCGCCGTGACGATCGTGCTGATCGTGCTGGGGGGGACGGTGGCCTTCGTTGAACTGCACTCGCCCGGCAACGTGTCACACCCGAGCCTGTCCTTCACGCAACCCACGGCAACGACGCAGACCACGCCTGCGCCGCCGCGGAAGGTCGTCGTGAACAATTTTGAGTGGCCGCGCTACGGCTTCGACGCCGGACGTACCCGTTTCTTTCCCGCGCCCGCCCGGCTCGCGCCGCCGCTGCGAATCGGCTGGCGCTACGACGATCACGCGCTGCTCGAGTTCCCCCCGACGATCTACCAGAACACGCTCTACCTGCTCGACGACAACGGCTGGGCCAAGGCGCTCGACAAGCGGACGGGGCACGTGCTCTGGCAGCACAAGGTCGGGACGCTCGCCGCCGCCTCGCCGGCGATCGGAGTGCACGAGCGGCTGGTGTTCCTCCCGCTCCTCTCGACCACGGGTCACAGTCCTGGCAATGGCCGGATCGTCGCCCTGACGATGCGGACCGGCCGCGTCGCCTGGTCCCGTCCGATGCCGGCGGGAAGCGAGTCCTCGCCGCTGGTCTGGGAGACCACCCTGTATTTCGGCGATCAGGGCGGCACGGTCTACTCGCTGCGCGCCCGGGACGGCCACGTCAACTGGACATACCACGCCAGCGCGGCGGTCAAGGGCGGCCCGTCGCTGGACGGCGGCATCCTCTACTTCGGCGACTACGCCGGGCGCGCCTACGCGGTGAATGCCGCCACCGGCCACCAGGTCTGGGCGGTCAGCACCAGCGGCACGCGCTTCGGCTTCGGCTCGGGCAACTTCTACTCGACGCCGGCCGTCGCCTTCGGCCGCGTGTACATGGGCAACACCGACGGCCGGGTGTACTCGTTCGCGCAGCGCACCGGTCAGCTCGCCTGGGCCACCGGTACCGGCGCCTTCGTCTATGCCTCCCCCGCCGTGGCGGAAATCCCCGGGCTCGGACCGACGGTCTTCCTCGGCTCCTACGACGGGAAGTTCTATGCCTTCAACGCCCAGTCGGGGGCGGTGCGCTGGGCGCATCCCTCCGGCGGCCGGATCTCCGGTGCGGCAACGATCGTGGGCAAGATCGTCTACTACTCCGACCTGGGCTCGAAGTCGACGATCGGGCTCGATGCGCGCTCGGGCCGGCAGGTCTTCACGTTCGGCGACGGTGCCTTCAATCCGGTGATCGCCGACGACAGCGCGATCTATATGAGCGGCTACGGGGTGCTCTACCAGATGCTGCCCAAGACCGCGGTCGAGCGTCGGCCGGCGAAGCCACGGAAACCCGCTCCCGGGCGCTCGGCGAAGACCAGGCGGAAACCGGCGCCCCGCCACGGGGCGAAGCCGAGCCGGAAACCGGCGCCTCGGCACAAGGCCAAGCCGCAACGGAAACCGGCGCCCCGGCACACGGCCAAGAACAAGCGGAAACCGGCGCCTCGGCATTAGTCCTTGGGCTTCGCGCTCGCACCGGAGGCGTTTGCGCGGTACTCTCCGCGGTCACGGGATCCTTGCGCCGTGAAATTCGCGCAAGATCAGCCCAAAATGCGACAAAAAAGCGGCGCGGCTGCGCAAGAAGCCGCCCATGGAACGTGCGTTCGGCCGTCCATGATACGATGCGTGGTCTATGCGTTGTCGTAGTGGAAGCCACTGTCAGCAGCCGGCCATCAAAGGTCGTCGGTTCTGCGCGGATCATGCCGCTGAGCTCGATCGCATGCGCGAGGAGCTCAAGGATGCCGCGGCCGCCCGTATCGGGCGAGGCCGACCCAAGCGGTCGTCTACCTGCTGCCGTCCGGGTTGCTACGAGCCCCGCGTACCCCCCGCCGCATATTGCGATACCTGCTCTGCGGCAGGGTACGTGGAAGAGGCCGCCTAACCGCGGCGCTCTGAACCAGCCCCGACTCAAATAACTGTATTACTGCCGGAAGGCGCCGGGATTTTCGCGGCGCGTGCCCAGACGCCTTCACCGGCGCCAAGCACGCGACCGCGCCCGGTCAGCTTCCGGTGTGCGACCCCAGAGTGGGACGTACGGACACGCCGGCGTCCGCCAGGTACCGCTTGACCTCGCCGACTGTGTGATGGCCGTAGTGGAAGATCGACGCGCACAGGACCGCGTCGGCGCCCGCTCCGAGCGCGTCGGTCAGATGCTGGAGCTGTCCGGCGCCGCCCGAGGCGATGACGGGCACGCTCACCGCCGCGGCCACCGCGGAAGTCAGGTCGAGGTCATAGCCCGCATTGGTGCCGTCGCGGTCCATGCTCGTGAGCAGGATCTCCCCCGCGCCCCGCTCCACCCCCTCGCGCGCCCAGCCCACCGCATCGCGTCCGGTCGGCGTGCGCCCGCCGGCGAGGTAGGCCTCCCAGCCGCCGTCGGCGCCGGCCTTTGCGTCAATGGCCAGAACCACGCACTGCGCGCCCAGGGTCGCCGCGAGCTCATCGATCAGCTCGGGCCGGGCCAGCGCCGCCGAATTGATCGAGATCTTGTCGGCTCCGGCGTCGAGGACCGCCTGCGCGTCGGCGACCGAGCGGATGCCACCGCCGATCGTGAACGGTATGAACACGTCATCCGCCGTTCGGCGCGCCAGTTCGACCACGGTGTCGCGCTTGTCGGAGGTCGCGGTGATGTCGAGGAAGACGAGCTCGTCCGCGCCGGCGGCGTCATAGCGGCAGGCCAGCTCGACCGGATCACCGGCGTCGCGCAGATCGAGGAACCCAACGCCCTTGACCACGCGTCCGGCATCGACGTCCAAGCAGGGGATCACCCGTTTGTAGTGCATGGGGCCTTCGGCCCTGGCGAGAATTCGCTGGCGCGAATTCTCGGGGGCTGCGGAGTGTTCATGGGACCTTCGGCCCTGGCGCGAATTCTCGGGGGCGGAGGAATGTTCATTGGTTTGGCTTCTCCAGGGCGCGCTGGGCCTCGCCGATCTCGAAGCGGCCCTCGTACAGCGCCTTGCCGACGATCACCCCGGCCAGGTTGACCTGGCGCAGCCCGGCCAGCGCGCGGAGATCGTCGAGTGAGCCGACGCCGCCCGAATAGACGAAGGTCCCGCGCACTGCGCCCGCGACACGGATGGCGGCGTCGAGATCGGGTCCGCTCAGCATTCCGTCACGCTCGATGCTCGAGAACACGAATCGGCGCACGCCACGGGCACCGAGCCGCTCGATCACCGGTTCTACCGGGATATCGGTCTGCTCGGTCCACCCGGCGGCGGCCAGCTTCCCGTCCCGCGCGTCGACCGACACGACGACGCGGTCGCCGTGCTCGGCCAGCACCTCGTCGAGGAAGTCGACGTCGCGGTAGGCGGCGGTCCCCAGGACGACGCGGCCGACTCCGGCGCTGATCGCGGCGGCCACCGCGTCGGCCGTTCGCAGCCCACCGCCGAGTTGGAGCGCAACGTCGAGCGCTTCCGCGATGCGGGCCACGTGCGCAAGGTTGGCCGGCTGCCCCGTGCGTGCTCCATCGAGGTCGACCACGTGCAGCGCGCGGGCACCACCGTCGACCCAGCGCTTGGCGGCGTCGAGTGGATCGGCGTCATAGACCGTCTTCGCGTCGAACTCGCCGCGAGTCAGGCGGACCGCCTTGCCCTCCAGGATGTCGATCGCCGGGAGGAGGATCATGCCCCGGCCCCGGCCGGCGCACCCGCCGCCGAGGCGGCCGGAGCGGCCTGGACCGTGCACAGCCGGGCAAAGCCACTCAGCATCTCCAGGCCGTGGGCCGAGGACTTCTCCGGATGGAACTGCACTCCGAAGACGTTGCCGTGAGCGACGATCGTGGCGAACCGCTCCCCGTATTCGGTGCTGCCGGCCAGATCGGCGGTGTCGCTCGGACGAGCGGCCAGCGAGTGCACGTGGTAGAACGCACCGCCTTCTCGCGGAAGGCCGTCGGTCAGGGCACATGGACGATCGAAGCGGACCTCGCTCCAGCCGATGTGCGGGATCCGCAGGCCACCGCTGCGCAGCCGCGTGACCTCGCCTCCGATCAGGCCCAGACCGGCGGTTGAGCCGAGCTCATCGGAGCGGTCGAACAGCAGCTGCATCCCCAGGCATATCCCCAGCGTCGGGACCCCGGCCGCCGCCCGCTCGCGGATCAGCTCGTCGAGCCCCAGCTCGCCGAGGTTCTGCATGGCCCGGGGAAATGCGCCGACTCCGGGAACCACCAGGCCGTCCGCGGCGCGGACCCGATCATGGTCGCCGGTGATCACCGCCTCGGCGCCGATGTGCTGCAACGCTTTTTGCACCGAGCGGCGATTGCCCATGCCGTAGTCGAGGACGGCGATCGTCGGCGGCGCGGACCCGCTCATACCAGCGTTCCCTTGGTGCTCGGCACTCCGCGCTCGGTGGGATCGAGCGCCACCGCACCCCTCAACGCCCGGGCGAGCGCCTTGAAGCACGCCTCGATCACGTGGTGCATGTTCGTCCCGGCCTCGACGGTGAGGTGCAGCGTGAGCTTCGCGTTGCCGGCCAGCGCGCGGAAGAACTCTTCGGCCAGCTCGTGATCGAAGTTGCCGATCGAACCTGGCTGCAGCTCGGCCTCGAACCTGCACAGCCCGCGTCCGGAGATGTCGATCGCGCAGGCGGCCCTGGCCTCGTCCATCGGCACGGTCGCCTGGCCGTAGCGGACGATCCCGGCCCGGTCACCGAGCGCCTCGTCCAGCGCCTGCCCGATGCAGATCCCCACGTCCTCGACGGTGTGGTGCGCGCCGGCGCCAAGATCGCCCCGGGCTCGGACGGTCAGATCGAGCCGGCCGTGGCGGGCTAGCAGGTCGAGCATGTGATCGAGGAAGCCGACGCCCGTGTCGCGCTCGCCGAGGCCCGAGCCGTCGACGGTGAGGCTCACCTGAACGTCGGTCTCCCCGGTCTTGCGGTCTATCTCAGCGGTGCGAGTCATATCGGTCATTCTGGCGAATGCGCGCCTCCATCGACCGGGCGTGGAACTCGAACCCCTCCGCGCGGGCCACCGGTGCCGCCGCGCGGGCGAGCTCGGAGCCGTCCGTTACCCGGACCTCGGTGAAGCCACGGCGGAAATGCCTCGTCGAGAGCGCTGACGCGAACCGCGCGGCGCCGCCCGTCGGCAAGATGTGGTTGGAGCCCGCGACGTAGTCGCCGAACGCCGTCGCCGCGTCCTCGCCGACGAACACGCACCCGGCACGGGTGATGCTCGTGGCCAGCGCTTCGGACTCCACCCCGATCAGCTCCAGATGCTCGGGCGCGAAGGCCTGCACCAAGGCCAGGGCGTCCCGACCGGGCTCCAGCTTCACCAACCGGCACGCCGCGCCCGTCTCCCCCGCTGCCCGCAGCCGGGCTGAGAGCTCCCGCAGCAGCGCTTCCGAGCTGGAGGCGGCGACGACGAGCGTGCCGGGTCCGTGCTCGGCTTGGGCCAGCAGGTCGAGCGCGATCGGCTCCGGCGCCACACCCGGGTCGGCGATCACCAGCAGGTCACTGGGTCCGGCAAAGCCGTCGATCCCGACCACACCCGAGACCTGCCGTTTCGCCTCCTGGACCCAGAGATTGCCGGGACCGACTATCACGTCGACGGCGCCCACGGTCTCGGTGCCGAATGCCAGGGCGGCGATCGCCTGAACGCCGCCCATCCGGTACACCGGGGCCGCCCGGGTCAGGCGGCAGGCGGCCAGCACCACCTCGTTGATCTCGCCGTCCGGGCCGGGCGGCGTGCACACCGAGACCTCGTGGACTCCGGCCGCGTACGCGGTCACCACACCCATGACCACCGTGCTCGGATACGGCGCGCGGCCGCCCGGGACGTAAACCGCCGCACGCTCGAGCGGCGCCTCACGGAGCACCACCTGGTGAGCGCTGAAGTTCACCGTCCGCTCCGACCGCAGTCCTGCCCTGGCGACCTCGCCCACCTGCGCGATCGCCAGCCCAAGCCCGGCGCGGATGTCCTCCGGCAGCGCCTCACCGGCGCGTTGGAGCCGCGGCCCGGGGACGCGCAGCGGTTGCGGCGGCGCTCCGGCAGTGTCGAACCGCTGCGTGTGTTCGAGGACTGCGGCGTCGCCGCGGCGGCGAACGTCGGCGATGATCCCCGCCACGTCGTCGGCGATCGACTCGGGGGCGGGCACGAGTGCGCGCAGCTCGCGAACGAGCTCGGGTGCCGCGCCCGGCTTCAGCGCGACGGTCTCACACAACATGCAGCCGCTCCAGCAGCGCGTCGATCTCGCGCGCCCTGAGCTTGTGCGCCACGGGGTTGGCGATCAGCCGGGCCGTGCAGACGGCGATCTCCTCGCGGATCACGAGGCCGTTCTCGCGGAGGGTGGTCCCCGTCGCGGTGAGGTCTACGATCCCCTCGACCAGGCCGGTGAGCGGCGCCAGCTCGACCGAGCCCTTGACCTCGACGATCTCGGCCTGGCGGCCCGTGTCCAAGAAGTACCCGGCGGCGATCCGCGGATACTTGGTGGCGATCCGCACCACGCCGAGCCGGCGCAGCGCCTCGGCGGCGCGATCCTCGCCGGCGACGCCGGCCAACACCATCGTGCACCTCCCGTAGGCGAGATCGACCAGCTCGTACACCTCCCGCTCCGACTGCTCCATCAGCACGTCCTTGCCGGTGATCCCGATGTCGGCCGCGCCGGCCGAGACGTACGTGGGCACGTCGGAAGGCCGCATCGTGATGATCCCCGCGTCCTCGAACAGCAGCTTGCGGTCGTTCTCACGGACCTCGCGCGTGGCGATGCCGAGGCGGTCCAGCAGGTCCAGCGTCTCGGTGAACAGCGCGCCCCGGGGAACGGCGATCCGCAGTCCACTCATTGGTCTTTGCCTCCCGAGAATGGGGGCTTCGCCCCTGGCGAGAATCGGGGCTTCGCCCCTGGCGAGAATGGGGGCTTCGCCCCTGGCGAGAATGCGCTGGCGCGAATTCTCGAAGCGCCGTAGGCGCCCTCCTCTCCGGTGAGCGCGATGTGCAGTCGCTCGACGTTGAGCGCGAAGCCGACCGCGGGCAGCGGTCGTCCGAACGTGCCGAGCAGCTCGTCGTAGCGGCCGCCGCTGCCCAGCGGAACGCCGTAGGCCGGGTCATAGACCTGGAATACCGCGCCCGTGTAATAGGCCAGATTTCGCACGAGCCCGAAGTCGAAGATGATCCGCTCGGCGACCTTCGGGGGGAGCAGCGCGTGGACTTCGCGCATGCCGGTGCCGGCGGCCTGGAGCTGGCCCGAGAGGCCCTCAAGCACCTCCGGTCCGCCCCGGGTGTGGGGAACCCGTAGGAGCAGCTCGGAGGCCTCGTCGCTCAACCCGATCTCGTGGAGCTCGCGCTGCACCCCGACGAAGTCGCCTCTGACCAGCTCGGCCAGGATCCGCTCGCGGCGCTCGGCTTGCACCCCGACGGCCTCCAGCAGCCGCGGATACAGCGAGACGTCGCCGAGTCCGACCCGATAGGTCTTCAGCCCGGCGGCGTCGAGCGCCCCGCACAGCACGGTCAGCGCCTCGGCGGTCCCCTCCGGCGCTGGAGCGCCGACCAGCTCGACCCCGGCCTGCAGGAATTCCCGCGACTGACCGCGCTGGGGCCGCACGCCGCGATAGGAATGCGCGAAGTACGAGAAGCGCATCGGCGGCTCGACGGCGCCGTAGCGGGTGGCGACCACTCGGGCGATCGGGACCGTCATGTCCGATCGCAGCACCAGCACGTTCCCCTCCTCGTCGAACATCCGGTAGGCGGGACGGCTCGCGGTCAGCTGCGCGCGCTGGAAGGTTCCCTCGTACTCGAGCGCGGGGGTGTAGACCTCGCCGTAGCCGGCCAGCTCGAACACGCCGCGGATCCGATCGGTCATCGCCCGCAGCTCCCCCATCTCGTCGGGAAGAACGTCGCGGGTTCCGCTGGGGATGCGATCTACCATGGCTGGTAGGGAACCAGACGCGGCCGGCTTGGCGTTTCTCGGCCCGGCGCCGGAGCGCTCAGGCGGGCGCCGGCACGTCGTCGAGCCGGGTGATCTTGGCGCCCAGCTCTCGCAGTCGCTCGTCGATCCGCTCGTAGCCGCGATCGATCTGCCGCACGTTGCCGATCTCGGTGGTCCCCTCCGCGCTCAGCGCGGCGATCAGCATCGCCATTCCGGCCCGGATGTCAGGGGAGTCGACCCGTTCGCCGCGCAACCGCCGCGGTCCGATCACGATCGCCCGGTGCGGGTCGCAGATGGTGATCTCGGCTCCCATCATGACCAGCTTGTCCGTGAAGAACAGGCGGTTCTCGAACATCTTCTCGTGGATCATCACCGACCCATGGGCCTGCGTGGCCAGGGCCAGGGCGATGCTGGTCAGATCGGCCGGGAACGCCGGCCACGGCCCATCCTCGACCTTCGGCATCCTGTCGCCGGCGTCGTTGCGGATGTGCAGTTCCTGGCCACCGGGGACGATGATGTCCGCGCCGTGCTGCTCGGTGCGCAGACCGAGGCGGTCGAACACCATGCAGATCATGCGCAGGTCCTGGGGGACCGTGTCCTTGACCACCAGCTCGCCGCCGGTAACGCCCGCCAGCGCCATGAACGAGCCGATCTCGATGTGATCGGGCGCGACCGTGTGCGTGCAGCCTCTGAGGCTGCTGGTCCCGTGAACTGTCATCACGTTCGACCCGATCCCGTCGATCGCCGCTCCCATCTCCATCAGCATCCGCGCCAGGTCCTGGACGTGCGGCTCGGAGGCGGCGTTGCGGATCACGCTGGTGCCGCGGGTGAGTGCGGCGGCCATCAGCGCATTCTCGGTGGCCATCACCGACGGCTCGTCCATCAGGAAATCGCAGGGCTTGAGCCCGAGCGCAGGCGCCTCGATCGCGATGTCCCGGCCATGCTTGACCGTCGCTCCGAGCGCCCGGAAGGCGTCGAGGTGCGGATCGAGCCGTCGGCGGCCGATCACGTCGCCACCGGGCGGCGGCATGTCGGCACGGCCGAAGCGCGCCAGCAGCGGGCCGGCCAGCAGGAAGGACGCGCGGATCCGCTCGGCCAGCGTCCGGTCGACCTCGGTGCTCTGCACGGTCGAGGTGTCGATCGAGACCTCGCCCGGTCCGAGCCAGGTGACCCGTGCGCCCAGCGACTCCAGCAGCGAGATCATCGCCTCGACGTCGCTGATCAGCGGCACGTTGCGGAGGATCACCTCGTCGTCGGTGAGCAGGCAGGCGGCCAGAATCGGGAGAGCCCCGTTCTTGTTACCCGCGGGGACGATCGTGCCGGACAAGGGCACGCCGCCTTCGATTACGAACTTCTCCATGACTGGGAACGAAGGGTGCGATACGTCAGGTGCGGACGGCACCGGACCGCTCGGGGACGTGGTGTGGCCCAAGCGCTGAGCTAGGGTAACAGCCATGACGCCTATGAATTCGCGTGAGGGCGCTTGGGACCTCCTAGAGCAGTGGACAAAATCTTCCTCGCTGCGCCGCCACATGCTGGCCGTGGAGGCGGCGATGCGCGCTTACGCCCCTCGTTTCGGGGGCGACGTCGAGCTCTGGGGCATGACCGGACTGCTCCACGACCTCGACTACGAGCGTTACCCGAACCTCGAGGACGGACATCCCCGCTACGCGATCAAGGAGCTCGAGCGGCTCGGTTACCCGCCGGAGCTGGTCCGAGCGGTGGCCTCCCACGCCGACTTCCTCGGCGTGCCGCGCGAGACGCCGATGGAGAAGGCCCTCTACGCCTGCGATGAGCTGTCCGGGTTCATCCTGGCCGTCGCCTACGTGCGTCCGCAGGGGCTCGAGGGGCTCAGTCCGAAGTCGGTCAAGAAGAAGCTGAAGCAGCCGAGCTTCGCGGCAGCCGTCGGGCGCGAGGAGCTCCTGGAGGGGGCGCGGGAGCTCGGCGTCGACTTCGACGAGCACCTCCAGATCGTGATCTCGGCGCTGGCCGAGCGCCGCGACGAGCTGATGCCCGAGCGCGGCGACGAGCCGATGCCCGAGCGCCGCGACGAGCTGATGGCCGAGGGCGCGGATTAGGGCCCGGCGGAACGCGGATTAGGGCCCGGCGGAACGGGGATTAGGGCCCGGCGGAACGGGGATTAGGGCCCGGCGGAACGGGGATTAGCGCCCGGCGGGAACTTTGGCGCGTAGTGCACGCGTGGCGTGCAGACCACGCCAAAGTTCGGCCCGATATCTTGGTCACGTGCCCGAGGCGATCAAGATCGTGGTCCTCGAGGGCGACGAAACCGGGCAGGAGCTGCTCGAGCAGTCCTTGCGCGTGCTCGATCCGTCGCTGCTCGAGCTCGACATCGAGCTGACCCACTTCGATTTATCTTTAGGGAACCGACGCGAGACCTCCAACCAGGTCGTCTCCGACGCCGCCGAGGCGATGCGCGAAGCCGGCCTCGGGCTGAAGGCGGCGACGATCACTCCGGAGGGGTCCGACGATGTCGGCTCGCCGAACCGGATCCTGCGCGAGCAGGTGGACGGCAAGGTGATCGTCCGCACCGGCCGCAGGCTGCCGGGGATTGCCACGATCGCCGGCGTCCATTACCCGATCTCGGTGGTGCGGATGGCGGTCGAGGACGCCTACGGCGCCGAGCAGTGGCGCGAGGGGGATGCCGGGAGCCCCGGGGAAGTTGCCTACCGCAAGGAGCGCGTGACCAGATCGACGTGCCGGGCCGTGGCCGAGTACGCGTTCCGCACCGCCGAGAAGATGCAGGCGCGGGTCTACGGCGGCCCCAAGTGGACGGTCTCGCCGGTCTACGAGGGCATGCTCAAGGAGGAGATGGACGACGCCGCTCGGCGCCACCCCGAGGTCGCCTACCAGCCCGTCCTGATCGACGCCACGTACGCGGGCCTACTCTCGGGGGCGACCGACTCGCCACTGGTGATCCCGGCGCTGAACCGCGACGGCGACTGTCTCTCGGACCTGGTGCTGCCGATGTTCGGCTCGATCGCCGGCGCCGAGTCGGTGCTGCTGGGCTTCGATGAGGACTACGAGACCAAGGTGGCGATGGCCGAGGCGCCCCACGGCACCGCGCCCGCGCTGCTGGGCAAGGACCTGGCCAATCCCCTGGCGATGCTGCTGGCCTGCGGGGCGATCCTGCGTCACGCGGCGGAGAAGCACGGACCGACCGCCGAGCGGGCATCCCGCGCGATCTATGAGAGCACCCTCGAGACTGTCGCCTCAGGCACCAAGACCCCCGACCTCGGCGGGCATGCCGGCACGACCGAGTTCACCGACGCGGTGATCGAGCGGATACGGACCAAGCTCGAGGTCTGGTCCTCGCTCGGCTCAGCGGCTTAGCGCTCGGCTTAGCGGCTTAGCTCGGCTTAGCGGCTTAGCGCTCGGCTTAGCGGCTTTTACGCTCGGCTCAGCGGCTCAGCGCTCGGCTCGGCGGTTAGCCGGGCGCAGCCCGAGCCGCCCGTGCTGCGGTCGCGGGCTCGAAACGTTCGACACATAACTCTGCCTTCCTCCTTCGGGCCCTCCGTTCCGTCCGAGCCCCTCCCTACTCTCACGAACATATGTTCCATTCATCCGCAAATCGTTTGCGCACCTGGCTCAACGGAGCCGGAGACCTTCTCGGGGATCCAGCAGAGACTCTCGACCCGGTACGGGAGGACTTCTTGACGCATCCGCATCGGCGCGAGCTGCGCTGGGAGCGCTCTCGTCGCCCCGGCTCCGTCCCGGCCCGTCAGGGGCACTGCATCTCGCCGGTCAGATCCGTCCCGGACCGCGGCGAGCGCGACACCGCTGCCAGGTAGCGTGCTACCCCGCGCTCCCCGTGTCCGGCCGCCGCCTCAGAGTCGGGGCGAGGACACGGCCGCGTGCAACAGCCCCAGCGCGCCGCTCGGCTCGCCCGTCGTCTGATTCGAGCCAGCGCTGAGCAGGCCGAACACGACGGCCAGGAACGTCCCGATCCCCAAGACGAGACAGATCACCAACAGGACCAGGACCTGCGGATTCGCGCGGAGGAATTGGCGGACCTCGTGCATCGGTGTTCATCGTGCCACGCCCGCGCCCGCGCCGTGACGCCGCACCAGATCCCGCGCCGCGCCCTGACGCTGGACAGGGCCGGCGCCTTCGCGCCGGCGCCCTGATCCTGGACAGAGCCTGCGCGCCGCGCCCGCGCCCGCGCCCTCGACTGGGCCTGCGCCGGGCGCCGCGCCCGCGCCCTCGACTGGGCCTGCGCCGGGCGCCGCGCCCGCAGGCGCTGACGCCGTAGAGAGCCCGCTCCGGGCGCCGCGCCTTGGTGTCTACTCCGGGCGCCGCGCGATCATCAGGAGCGTGTGACCAAAGACGGCGGCGCGTGGGCGGGACCCCAGCGCGTCAAGACGCTGCAGGGCCCGCTGCAGCCGCGGCGGCAGCCGCCTCCAGGAATAGGTGACGGCGTGGAGCTCGGGGATCAGGCCGGCGCGACGCGCTTCGCCTGCCAGCCGAAGCGGTGAGAGCGGAATGTCGTCCGGCGTGCCGTGGACCGCTGTGGAGACACCGGCGTGGTTGGCCAGGGCCAGCGCGGCTCCGATCGGGTGCCACAGTCCCGGCTCGATCGTCACCAGCGCGCCGCCCGGGCGCAGCAGCCGCGCGGCTTCGGTGAAGCTGGGGCCAAGCGGGCCCTGGTAGACGAGGTGATGCAGCACCAGGCGGTAGAGGACGACATCGAACGCGCTCGGGGGCAGTTGCAGCGAGCCGGCTGACCCGACGTGGGCCTCGTCGGCGCGGCCGCTCTCCAGCACTCCCGCCACGCGCTCGGGATCGGCGTCGACTCCGGTCAGCCGGAAAGCGGGGGCCGGAAAGAGGTGTCGACCTGGGTGCCAACCGCACCCAACCGAGAGCACCTCGCCGGCGGCAATGCCCAGGTGGCGGCTGACGAGCTCGTGCTCGCGCCGCATCATCTGCTCGTAGTGCACCTCGAGCGTGCTCGGACGGCTCACTCGGTGCAGGAGATTTCCCTCCCGGTAGGGCTCGCTCGCTGCCGTGGTTGGTGCGCTGACGTCGGCGATGCGGAGAGGTTAGACCGACACGATGCCGAGCGAGTCCGACCGGCACGATGCCGAGCGAGTCCGACCGACACGATGCCGAGCGAGTCCGACCGACACCCTGCCGAGGGGTTAGACCGACACGATGCCGAGCGGGTCAGACCGACACGCAGCCGGACTGCCCCACGCCGGCGGATCCGGCCAGCAGTCGACCCGGCGCCTTCCGAACAAGGCAACCGGGTCGAGACTTCTAGTAAGAACCGGCGGCGACCTACTCTCCCAGGCTCTTGCGAGCCAAGTACCATCGGCGCTGAGGGGCTTAACGGCTCTGTTCGGAATGGGAAGAGGTGTTTCCCCCTCGCCATAGCCACCGGAAACCGGCAGAGACGCCCTCCGCGGGCCTTCAAAACTACACAGCGCCAATGAAACGGATATCAAAATATCCGTCAAGCCCTCGACCCATTAGTACCGGTCTCCTACGGGCGTTACCGCCCTTCCAGATCCGGCCTATCAACCTGGTGGTCTACCAGGGGTCTTACTCCCTCTAGGGGATGGGAGAACTCATCTCGAGGTCGGCTTCCCGCTTAGATGCTTTCAGCGGTTATCCGATCCGCACGTAGCTAACCTGCGGTGCCCTTGGCAGGACAACAGATACACCAGAGGTGCGTTCATCCCGGTCCTCTCGTACTAGGGACGAATCCTCTCAATTCTCCAACGCCCACGGCAGATAGGGACCGAACTGTCTCACGACGTTCTGAACCCAGCTCGCGTACCGCTTTAATGGGCGAACAGCCCAACCCTTGGGACCTACTACAGCCCCAGGATGCGACGAGCCGACATCGAGGTGCCAAACCGGGCCGTCGATGTGGACTCTTGGGCCCGATAAGCCTGTTATCCCCGGAGTACCTTTTGTCCGTTGAGCGACGGCGCTTCCACTTGCTACCGCCGGATCACTAAGGCCTGCTTTCGCACCTGCTCGACCTGTCGGTCTCGCAGTCAAGCTCCCTTGCTGCCTTTACACTCTACGCACGATTTCCGACCGTGCTGAGGGAACCTTTGCGCGCCTCCGTTACATTTTGGGAGGCGACCGCCCCAGTCAAACTACCCACCTGTCACTGTCCGGCGCCCGGATTCACGGCGCACCGTTAGAGATCCAATACATCAAGGGTGGTATCTCAAGGTTGGCTCCACGCCAGCCGCAGCCGGCGCTTCCAAGCCTCCCACCTATCCTGAGCGAGATGCATCGAACCCCAATACCAAGTTGTAGTAAAGGTTCACGGGGTCTTTCCGTCTAGCCGCGGGTACTCGGCATCTTCACCGAGACTGCAATTTCACCGAGCCCCTCGTTGAGACAGCGTTCAAGTCGTTACTCCATTCGTGCAGGTCGGAACTTACCCGACAAGGAATTTCGCTACCTTAGGACCGTTATAGTTACGGCCGCCGTTTACCGGGGCTTAGTTTCAGTGCTTCGAGCCGAAGCCCTAACACCTCCACGTAACCTTCCGGCACCGGGCAGGAGTCAGCCCCTATACGTCGTCTTACGACTTAGCAGAGACCTGTGTTTTTGGTAAACAGTCGCTTGAACCTATTCACTGCGGCCCTCTCGGGCTCCACTCGCGAGGAGTTTCACCCTACTGGGGCGCCCCTTATCCCGAAGTTACGGGGCGATTTTGCCGAGTTCCTTAACGAGGGTTATCTCGATCACCTTAGTGTTCTCCACTTGCCCACCTGTGTCGGTTTTGGTACAGGCACGCGCTTCCTCCCTAGAGGCTTTTCTTGGAGGTATGGCATTCGGGACTCGCCGGCTTAGAGCCAGCTGGCATCGCACCTCAGGTTATGCGGCTCCGGATTTGCCTAGAGCCACCCCTACATGCTTACCCCAGGACAACCATCGCCTGGGATCCCATAGCCTTCCTCGTCCCCCCATCGGTCAAACGGAAGCAACGTGGTACGGGAATATCAACCCGTTGGCCATCGACTACGCCTTTCGGCCTCGCCTTAGGTCCTGACTAACCCTGAGCAGACGAACTTTACTCAGGAATCCTTGGGCAATCGGTGGAGGGGATTCTCACCCCTCTTTCGTTACTCATGCCGGCATTCTCACTTCCGGCGCCTCCACGGCTGGCTTACGCCGCCGCTTCACTGGCACCGGAACGCTCTCCTACCGCGCGATCGGTCCGAAGACCTCACGCACCCGCAGCTTCGGTGATTAGCTTGAGCCCCGTTACATTGTCCGCGCTCGAACACTTGACCAGTGAGCTGTTACGCACTCTTTCAAGGATGGCTGCCTCTAAGCCAACCTCCTGGTTGTCTGTGCATTCGAACATCGTTTTCCACTTAGCTAATACTTGGGGACCTTAGCTGGCGGTCTGGGCTGTTTCCCTTTTGACGCTGAAGTTTATCCCCCAGCAACTGACTCCCGGAGTAGCCGTGACGGTCTTCGGAGTTTGCCTGAAGTCGGTAACCTGGTAGGGCCCCTAGTCCAAACAGTGCTCTACGGCCGCCACGGAATTTATCCGAGGCTATACCTAAATATATTTCGGAGAGAACCAGATATCACTGAGCTTGATTAGCCTTTCACTCCGACCCACAGGTCATCCGCCCAGTTTTCAACCTAGGTCGGTTCGGTCCTCCACGAGGTCTTACCCCCGCTTCAACCTGCCCATGGGTAGCTCGCTCAGCTTCGGGTCTACCGCCTACGACTGTGTCGCCCTATTCGGACTCGCTTTCGCTTCGGCTCCGCTCATCGCTTAACCTTGCCGCAGACGAGTAACTCGCCGGCTCGTTATGCAAAAAGCACGCGGTCACAGCACGAGGCTGCTCCCACCGCTTGTAGGCACGCGGTTTCAGGTACTATTTCACTCCCCTTCCGGGGTACTTTTCACCTTTCCCTCACGGTACTAGTCCGCTATCGGTCACCAAGGAGTACTTAGCCTTGGAGGGTGGTCCCCCCAGGTTCAGTCCGCGTTTCACGGGTGCGGACTTACTCAGGAACACCTGCGGAAGATCGTGAGATTTCGTCTACGGGACGGTTGCCCTCTTTGGTGCGCGGTTCCACGCGCTTCGACTATCACACGATTTTGTAACTTCCGCCGGATCGGTCACGACCCGGACCAGGTGCCCTACAACCCTCGACGCGCAACGCGTGACCGCTTACACGCGCCGAGTTTGGGCTATTCCCTTTTCGCTCGCCACTACTCAGGGAGTCTCAATTGATTTACTTTCCTCGGGGTACTGAGATGTTTCACTTCCCCCGCTTGTCTTCGCCACGTCTATGTGTTCAACGTGGGATAACGCCGCATTACCGACGTTGGGTTTCCCCATTCGGGCATCCGCGGGTCACTGGCTATTCAGCGCCTCACCGCGGCTTATCGCAGCCGTTCACGCCCTTCATCGACTCTTGGTGCCAAGGCATCCACCATGTGCCCTTACTATCTTGACGGTGATCATTTCGAAGAAATTGAATTTCTTCAGGTAAGCGTGATAAACGCTCACCCGATACCCGTTTACATTGGCTAACTGTGCAGTTTTCAAGGTCCGCGAAGAGGCAACAACTCCGCACCTGGCTACCCGGGCCACGAGGACCTCGAGCGGGCCGGCGAGGAGCCGGTCTCTCAAAACTCAACAGCATGCAGCCGGGCCCAGAGGCCCAGCGACAAGCGCTAGACCACTACGGGTCGGCGTTTCCAGATCCGGTCGACATGTCTAGTCCCGATCGCTACTGGTTTTGTGTTGGCCGGGGCCCGAAGGCATCGGCCGGCAGTAAGCCATGAGCTCTTGCCCATGACCGGCGATCGGTCGCCCTCACTTGGAGGGCTCCCTAGAAAGGAGGTGATCCAGCCGCAGCTTCCGCTACGGCTACCTTGTTACGACTTCACCCCAGTCACGAGCCCCACCTTCGACGGCTCCCTCCCTTGCGGGTTAGGCCACCGGCTTCGGGTGTTGCTCACTCCCATGGTGTGACGGGCGGTGTGTACAAGGCCCGGGAACGTATTCACCGCGGCAGTGCTGATCCGCGATTACTAGCAACTCCGCCTTCATGCAGGCGAGTTTCAGCCTGCAATCCGAACCGAGACGCGCTTTAAGGGATTCGCTCCACCTCGCGGTATCGCAGCCCTCTGTACGCGCCAATGTAGCACGTGTGTAGCCCTGGACATAAGGGGCATGATGACTTGACGTCATCCCCACCTTCCTCCGGTTTGTCACCGGCAGTCTCGCATGAGTCCCCAACTAAATGCTGGCAACATACGACGGGGGTTGCGCTCGTTGCGGGACTTAACCCAACATCTCACGACACGAGCTGACGACAGCCATGCACCACCTGTGATCCTGCCCCGAAAGGAGACCGTGTTTCCACGGCTGTCAGGAACATGTCAAGCCCAGGTAAGGTTCTTCGCGTTGCGTCGAATTAAACCACATGCTCCGCTGCTTGTGCGGGCCCCCGTCAATTCCTTTGAGTTTTAGCCTTGCGGCCGTACTCCCCAGGCGGGGCACTTAATGCGTTAGCGTCGGCACGGAGGGAGTCGACACCCCCCACACCTAGTGCCCATCGTTTACGGCGTGGACTACCAGGGTATCTAATCCTGTTTGCTCCCCACGCTTTCGCGTCTCAGTGTCAGTACCGTCCCAGCGAGCTGCCTTCGCCATTGGTGTTCCTCCTGATATCTGCGCATTTCACCGCTACACCAGGAATTCCACTCGCCTCTTCCGGACTCCAGCTTGACAGTTTCCACCGGCATTCCAGGGTTGAGCCCTGGACTTTCACAGCGGACTTACCAAGCCACCTACACGCTCTTTACGCCCAATGATTCCGGACAACGCTTGCCCCCTACGTATTACCGCGGCTGCTGGCACGTAGTTAGCCGGGGCTTCTTCTGAAGGTACCGTCACTCCAGCCGGCTATTCACCGGCGAAGCTTCGTCCCAACTGAAAGGGGTTTACAACCCGAAAGCCTTCTTCCCCCACGCGGCGTTGCTGCGTCACGCTTTCGCGCATTGCGCAAGATTCCCCACTGCTGCCTCCCGTAGGAGTCTGGGCCGTGTCTCAGTCCCAGTGTGGCTGATCGTCCTCTCAGACCAGCTACCCATCGTAGCCTTGGTGAGCCATTACCTCACCAACAAGCTAATGGGCCGCGGGCCCATCCCGATGCGGAGGCCGAAGCTTCCTTTCCCCAGCGGCCTTATGGCCGGAGGTCACATTTGGTATTAGCCCGAGTTTCCTCGGGTTGTCCCAATCATCAGGGCAGGTTACCCACGTGTTACTCACCCGTTCGCGGCTTTGCCCCAGGCCGAAGCCTGGTTCGTCGCTCCACTTGCATGTGTTAGGCACGCCGCCAGCGTTCGTCCTGAGCCAGGATCAAACTCTCCGTGAAGAACTGCACAGCGGACATACATCCGCTGATCACAAAGAGTCGTCGGGATTACTACCCGCTGTCGGCCGGCGACCAGAGGTCGTAAGCCTGTAGCGGGCAAAAACCTGGGTCTGTCCCTGGAGGGACCAGACCCTTGTGTTCAAGGCACCGCCGGCAGAGCCGGATAGCGCCCTTTCATCACCAGCCTAAGCTGGTGGCCGGAGCCCGAGTACACAGGTGGGCTCCAGAACACAAGACGGGGTCAATCTTGGCACCGTCGTCCGAGCTGAACCGCTAAGCGGGATCTCGATCGACGGCGTCGAACCTGGACACACTCCTCGGCCGAGGGTTCGACCGAAGGGTGCGCATGCTGTTGAGTTTTCAAAGACCGTCGCACCTCGACAAGAAGGGTTTTCCTTCTCAGGGGCGCGCCCGAGATTCCGTTGCCGGATCCCGGGGCGGACTGATGAGTATAGACACGCCGAGCTCGACAGGTCAATGCCGGCGTCACGAGAGGACCTGGACGGTCACGGTCCGGGTCCGGGGCCGGTCGTCGAAGTCGATCAGCACGAGTTGCTGCCAGGTCCCCAGGACGAGGGCCCCGTCGAGAACGGGAACGCTCTCCGAGGGCCCGATCACCGCCGCCCGCAGGTGCGCGTGGGCGTTTGAGTCGTGATTACGCCGATTGTGCTCGTATTCGCCGGCCATCGGGATCAGCCGATCGAGCAGGGCCTGGAGATCGTGGACGCCGCCGGGCTCGTACTCCATCGTGGTAACCGCGACCGTCGACCCGGTGGCGAACGCGGTGACCACGCCGTGCTCGACGCCCGACGTGCGGACGACGCTGGCCACACCCGCCGTGATGTCGACGATGTGTCCGTCGCCCGGCGTATCCATCCGCAAGATCCCGCCGTGGACCGTCACCCGGTCACGCTCGTCGCCCCGGTCACGCTCGTCGCCCCGGTCACGCTCGTCGCCCCGCTCAGGCTCGTCACCCAGTCACGCTCAGACCACGCGCACGCGCGCGAACCGTCGCCGGCCCATCTGGATCACCTTGCCGTCGATCGCCTCCGCCGGCAGATCGAGCGAGCCGCGGTCGACCGTCTCCCCGTCGACCTTCACACCACCCTGGGCTATCGCCCGCCGCCCCTCGGAGTTGGAGACCCCAAACGCGCGGGCCAGCAGGGCGGGCAGGTGCACGACCCCGCCGCCGGCCGCCTGACCGCCGTTGCCGCCCTCCGGCCATTGCACCTCCGGGACCTCGTCGGGGATCTCGTGGCGGACGTGGACCTGGTTGAACGCCGCCTCGGCGTCCTCCGCCGCGTCGGGCCCGTGAAACCGCTTGACCAGCTCCCGGGCCAGCGCGCGCTTGGCCTCCATCGGCGCCGGCTCGCTCGGTGGCCGGGTGCCGAGCAGCAGCGAGTACCAGGACGGCAGCGACGCGTCGGGAATGCTCATGGTCTTTCCGTACATATCCACCGGCGGTTCGGCGACGCCGATGTAGTTGTTCAGCGACTTCGACATCTTGCGCTCGCCGTCGGTCCCGGTCAGCAGCGGGAGGGTCATGATCGCCTGCTCCGGCTGTCCATAGGCCCGCTGGATATCGCGCCCGAGCAGGAGGTTGAACTTCTGGTCGGTGCCGCCGAGCTCGACGTCGGCCCGCACGGCGACCGAGTCGTAGCCCTGGAGAAGCGGGTAGAGCAGCTCGAGCACCGAGATCGGCTGGCGCGCAGCGAAGCGTTTGGCGAAGTCGTCGCGCTCGAGCACCTGCGCGACGGTGGTCGTGCGTAACAGGGCGAAGAGCTCGTCCATCTTCATGTCGAGCCACTCGCTGTTGAAGCGGACCTCGAGCCGCTCGGAGTCGAGCACCTTCAGGGCCTGCTCCTGGAATGTGCGGGCGTTGGCGTCGATCGCCTCGGGCTCGAGCACCGGCCGCGTGCTCGAGCGGCCGCTCGGATCGCCGACCCGCGCGGTGTAGTCGCCGATGATCAGTACCACCAGATGGCCGAGGTCCTGGAACTCGCGCAGCTTCTGCAGGACCACCGTGAAGCCGAGGTGGATGTCGGGCGCCGTCGGGTCGATTCCCAGCTTCACCCGCAGGGTCCGTCCGGCCGCGAGCTTCTCGGCCAGCGCCCCCTCGGGCAGCGAGTCGACCGCGTTGCGGGCCAACCAGGCCGCGGTCTCGGCCGGCCCTGTCGGCTCGGGATGCATCCGGGCCAATGCTAGACTCTCGCCCTCCTTAGGGAACCGCTGCCCGTGCCGTCCGGGCCTCGGCTTCACCGGCTCAGTCCGAACTCTGGGCCATGCGGCTGCGCAGGTTGCATCCGTTCGCGAGCCATGTTGCATGAGCGATGACGACTACATCCTGACCCGGGACGAGGCGGCGCAGCCGCCGCCACCGATCCCCTTCGCGCCCGAGCAGCGCCGGCGGCTGCGGAAGGGGCTCAAGTACCGGCCGCCACGCCCACGGGTGCGCAAGCTCAGGCTGCTGCTGATCCTGATCGGATTCGGCGCACTGGCCGCGGTCTCGACGATCTTCGGAATGATGATGGCCGTCGCCTCCGACCTCCCCCAGCTCGAGAACCGGGCGCAGTTCCGGCTGGAGGCGAACTCCTACCTGTTCGACGACCAGGGCCGTCCGATCGGACTTTTTGCGCCGCCGAACAACGTGGTCATCGACGACTTCGCCGACATCTCACCGTGGATGAGAAAGGCGATCGTCTCGGTCGAGGACAAGCGCTTCTGGAGCGAGCCGGGGGTCGACATCCGCGGGATCGCGCGAGCGTTTGCGTCGGACGTGGGCGGGGGCGCGCGCCAGGGCGCCTCGACGATCGCCCAGCAGTTCGTCAAGAACACGCTCCGCCAGCAGAACAACCGAACGGTGTTCGAGAAGCTCCGCGAGGCGGCCCTTGCCTACCACCTGACGCGCAAGTGGTCCAAGCAGAAGATCCTCCGGGAATATCTGAACTCGATCTATTTCGGTAACGGCGCCTACGGAATCGAGTCGGCCGCCCGGGTCTACTTCGGTAAGCAGCACGGGTTCAACTCGACCGTGTCCCCGGACCAGGTCAGCGCGACAGCGTCGACATCGTCGAGCACGTGTGGGGATTCGACGCCAGCGGTCAAGCTGCCCAAGTGCGCGTCCGTGCTGCAGCCCTGGGAGGGGGCGCTGCTGGCCGGGATGGTCGCCTCGCCCACGGCCTTCGATCCGCTCCAGCACCCGCAGGCGGCCAAGGATCGCCGCAATCTCGTGCTCCGCGACATGTACGAGCAGCACGACATCACGCGGGCCGAGCTTCAGCGGTGGGAGGGGCAGCCCCTGCCGAGCGAGAGCGATATCCAGCAGCCGACCGAGCCGAGCGCGGCGCCGTACTTCGTCAGCTGGCTGCGTCCGCAGATCCTGGCCGCGGCGGGACTCGGGCATCACGTGCCCACGAGCGTCGCCGACTACCGCGCCTACTACGGCGGCCTGAAGATCACCACGACGCTGGACCTCCGGATGCAGCGCGCGGCCGACCAGGCGGTCTCGCAGAACCTCCCGGTCGGGTCGCATCTGCCCACGGCGTCGCTGGTGGCGATCGACAACAAGACCGGACAGGTGCGCGCGATGGTCGGCGGCCCGGTGGTGAGCGGCCAGGAGGACTACACCCATTATCCGTTCGATCTGGCCACCGAGGGCCATCGGCAGCCGGGTTCGGCCTTCAAGCCGTTCACGCTGGTCGAGGCGCTGGAGAGCGGCCGCTACGGGCCCGACTCGATCATCAACTCGGCGCCACAGGACTTCATCGTCCCGAACAGCCGCGGCAAGGAGCACTTCATCGTCCACAACTTCGGCAACTCGTATTCGGGGCCGATCAGCCTCGCCGCCGCCACCGCGATCTCGGACAACAGCGTGTTCTCGCAGGTGGGCATCGCCACCGGGCCACGGAAGATCGCCGCCCTGGCTCGGCGCATGGGGATCCGCTCGCCCGTCTCGCACAACTACGCGATGATCCTCGGCGGCCTGAAGATCGGGGTCACGCCGCTGGACATGGCCCACGCGTACGAGACCTTCGCCACCGGGGGCAACCGCGTCTACGACCCGGTCCTCGGCGCGCCGCACCAGGGTCCGACGGGGATCGCCCAGATCAAGTGCCCGTCCAGGGTGTGTGGCGGCGGCAAGACTGTCACGGACCATCCGGTCTACAAGCGAGTCGTCCCGGCGGCCACGGTCGCGACCGTGCACAGCATGCTCGAGGGCGTCACGCATTCAGGCGGCACCGGCACCGCGGCGGCGATCCCTGGCGTCGACGTGGTGGGCAAGACCGGGACCACGAGCAATTACGGCGACGCCTGGTTCGTGGGCTGGACGCCACAGATGACTGTGGCGGTCTGGGTCGGCTTCCCGAATGGGCTCGTCTCGATGGCCACCGACTACAACGGCCAACCGGTGGAAGGCGGCACCTACCCGGCGATCATCTGGCATGACTTCATGGTGCAGGCTCTGCAGATCCTTCAGGAGGAGCAGGCCGCAGCCGCCGCCAAGGCGGGCGGCAAGACCACGACCACCGGCACCACCGGGACCGGGACGGGTACGTCGGGCACCGGCACCGGCTACGCGCCCGTCTCTCCGACCAGCACGAGCACCGGTCCCAGCAGCGCCGGGACCGGGACCACCAGCGCCGGCGGCACCGCGGGCGGGACGGCCGGTGGCAACACCGGTGGCGGGACCGGTCGGCGGGACGGGCGGTGGGACCGGTGGTGGCACCGGCGGTGGGACCGGTGGTGGCACCGGCGGTGGGAGCGGTGGCGGCACGGGCGGCGGGACCGGTGGCGGCACGGGCGGCGGGACCGGTGGCGGCACCGGCGGCGGGGGCGGTGGCGGCACCGGCGGCGGCAGCGGGACGGGCGGCGCCGGAATCGGCGGCGGCGGCGGGCACTAGCAGCAGTCGCGGACGGCTCAGCGCGCCTGGACCGGCCGCGAGAGGTAGCGGCTCGCGGTCACGCAGAAACGCCACGGCAGCTCGACGGCCTTGGTGATCCCGATCCGCCGGTCCACCGAGATCGGAGGATCGAGCCAGGCCTCCGGGCGCGGCGAGATCACGATCGGCCCCCTGATCAGGTCGCTCCCATTGTGAGAGAGCTCGATCGCCAGCGCCTGGGTCAGCTTGCCCGGGCCCGAGCAGAGGCGGTCGACCGCCTCGAGCCCGCGCCGGCGCTGCATCAGATCGATCCCTTCGATCGGCTGCAGCGCGCGGATGAGCACCGCCGCGCCGACGCCCTCGGGCTCGCAGACCGCATTGAGCAACGCATGGATCCCGTATGAGCGGTACACGTAGGCGATGCCCGGCGGGCCGAACAGGGTCTTCGTACGCGGGGTCAGCCCGACGAAGGCATGGGAGGCCGGCTCGGAGTCGTGGTAGGCCTCGGTCTCGACGATCACCCCGGAGCACTCGCCGTGACTGACCACGCACCCGATCAGATCCCGCGCCACCTGCAACACGGGCCGCGCGTAGAACGCGAGCCGGTCGGAGACCGTGTTCACGAAGACAGGGCGGAGCGAGCGTGCTGCAGCTGCTCGCGCACGCGCGCGAGACTCGTGCCGCCCTGGGAGACCTTGGACTCGAGCCACGCGCCGTCGGCGAGCACGGCGTAGAAGCCCTCATCCAGCAGCGATGACTGCGCCTTGACCTGCTCGAGGCTGAGCTCCGAGAGCGACTTACCCTCCGCGATGGCGGACCGGACCAGGCCGGCGACGACGCCGTGGGCCTCGCGAAACGGCATCCCCCGCTTCACCAGCAGGTCGGCGATATCGGTGGCGGCGAGGAACTCGTCGGTCGCGGCCGCCTCCAGCCGCTCGCGGTCGAAGCTGATTGATTCCATCATCCCGGCCGCCGCCGAGAGCGAGAGCTCGAGCGTGTCGACCGCGTCGAACAGGTGCTCCTTGTCCTCCTGCATGTCCTTGTTGTAGGTCAGGGGCAACCCGTGCATCACGCCGTGCAGGCCGGCGAGGTGGGCGGCCATCCGGGGGGCCTTGGCGCGGAGCAGCTCGGCGGCGTCGGGGTTCTTCTTCTGCGGCATGATCGAAGACCCCGATGCCCACGCGTCGGCGACTTCGCAGAAGCCGAACTCCTGGCTGGACCACAGGACGACCTCCGCGCCGAGGCGGGACAAATGGGTCGAGCAGGTGGCGGCGGCGGCCAGGTAGTCGAGTACGAAGTCGCGGTTGGAGACGGCGTCGATCGAGTTCTCGGCGACTCCGGAGAAGCCCAGCTCGCGCGCCACCGCCCCCCGGTCGGTGTCGAAGTTGACCCCGGCCAGCGCTCCGGCGCCGAGCGGCAGCGGACCCGTCTCCCCCACGACTGCGGAGAAGCGCCGGCGATCGCGCAGGAGCATCCAGACGTAGGCCAGTAGATGGTGGCCGAGGTATACCGGCTGCGCGCGCTGCAGGTGCGTGTAGCCGGGCATCGGCCAATCGAGATGACGCTCGGCCAGATCGACCAGGACCTGCGCCAGCGCGCCGATCGCGCTCGCCGCCTCGTGCGCATGGGCCCGCACGAACATCGCGATGTCGGTGGCGACCTGGTCGTTGCGCGAGCGGGCGGTGTGAAGCCTGCCCCCCACGGGCCCGGCGATCTCGGTCACCCGCCGCTCGATCGCCATGTGGATGTCCTCATCGCCCTCGGCGAGCGGGAACGAGCCGTCGGCGAGCTCGCCGTGGACCTGTGCGAGCGCGCGCAGGAGCTCGTCGCGGTCGGCGGCGGTGATGATCCCCTGTGCGGCCAGCATCGAAGCATGGGCACGGGACTGCTCCACGTCGTAGGGGCCGAGCCGCCAATCGAACCCGATCGAATCGTTCAGCCGGCGGAATGCGGCGTCGGGGGGCTCGGCGAAGCGGGACATCTGCCGGCGCGATATTAGGGTCCGGGACGGATCTACGGACGGCCGGTGCCGAGGACTTCTCTCAGCGCGAGCGCGACGCGCTCGACCTGTCCGTCGGTCATCTCGGGAAAGAACGGCAGCGCGATCGATCGGGCCGCCACGTCTTCGCAGACGGGAAATTCCCCTTCGTGATGCCCGAAGCGCTCGCGGTAGAAGGTCATCAGGTGGACCGCCGGGAAGTACGGCTTGCTGGGGATCGCGCGTTCGCCGAGGGCCCGCACCACACCGTCCCGGTCGACCCCGCGGGGCAACTGGACGACGAACACGAACCAGCCGCGGCGGTTGCCGTCCGCGTTAGGGCACGGGAGTCCGAGCCCCTCGATCCCGGCCAGCGCCTCGCGGTAGCGTTCGGCCACACGCGCGCGCCCGCCCAGCATCGCGTCGAGCCGCTCGAGCTGGGCGAGCCCGAGCGCACAGGCGATCTCGGAGAGCCGGTAGTTGAAGCCCAGGCGGTCGTGGTCCAGCCAGTCCATGTCGGGTGCGCGGCCCTGGTTGCGCTCGGAGTCGATCCGCTCCTTGATCGCCGCGTCATCCGTGGTGAGCATCCCGCCCTCACCGGTGGTCAGCTGCTTGTTCGCGTAGAAGGCGAACACCGCCGGATGGCCGCTGGCGCCCACCGGGGTGCCGTCGGCATGCACCGCGCCAAGGGCCTCGCAGGCGTCCTCGACGATCGGCAGGCCGAGCGCCTCGAACCCGGGAATGTCGGCCGGATAGCCGAACAGGTGCACGGGCAGCAGGGCCGCCGTCCGATCCGTCACCACCGCCGCGGCCGAGTCGGGCGAGAGGTTGAGCGTCACCGGGTCGATGTCGGCGAAGACCGGCCTGGCCCGCTCGTAGATGGCCACGTTGGCGCTGGCCACGAACGAGAACGGGCTGGTGACCACCTCGGCGCCGTCGCTCACCCCGACGGCCCGGAGCGCGAGGTGCAGGCCCGCCGTGCCGCTGGAGATCGCACTGGCAAACGGGCTCTGCAGCCGCGCCGCGAACGCCCGCTCGAACTCCGGCAGCAGCGGACCCAACGAGAGCCGCCCGGAGCGCAGGACCTCGAGCACGCGCCGCTCCTCCTCCTCGCCGAGGACGGGGCGGGCCATCGGGATGGCCGCCGCGTCGGGAGCGAGCGCCGAAGCGGCCGCGTCGGGAGCGACCGCCGAAGCGGCGGAAGCCGGCCGGGAGCTCAAGTCTCCGCCGGCTTGGCGGCTTGGCCGGAGCGGCGTCTGCCGGCCTGCATCCCGTACTCGAGCGAGTCGACCAGCGCCTCCCACGACGCCTCGATCACGTTCTCCGAGACGCCGATCGACCCCCACACGGTGTCCCCGTCGGAGGCGTCGAGCAGGACCCGGGTGACCGCCCCAGTGCCGCTGGTCTCGTCGAGGATCCGGACCTTGAAGTTGACCAGGTCGATGTCGCGCAGATGCGGATGGATCTCGACCAGCGCATCGCGCAGCGCCCGGTCGAGCGCATTGACCGGGCCGTTGCCCTCGGCCGTGCGCACGTAGCGCTCGCCGTCGACCCAGATCTTGATCGTGGCTTCGGTCTCCACCCGCCCGTCGGCGCGTTTCTCCACGATCGCCCGCCAGGACTCGAGCCGGAACAGGGGCTCATATTCGCCCGTCTCCTTGCGCAGCAGCAGCTCGAACGAACCATCGGCGGCCTCGAAGTGGTATCCGCCGTGCTCGAGTTGCTTGACCCGGTCGACCACCCGCGTGGCCGCCGCGTCGTCAAGCGGGATCCCAGCGTCGCGGGCCCGGGCGTGAACCGTGCCCTTGCCTGAGAGCTCTGAGATCAGCACCTCGCGGACGTTCCCCACCACGGCCGGATCGAGGTGCTCGAACGTCGACGGGTCAGCGGTGACTCCGGCCACGTGCATCCCGCCCTTGTGCGCGAACGCGTTGCGGCCCACGTACGGCTGGTCGGGGTCGGGCGTGAAGTTCAGGAGCTCGTCGAAGAAATGGGCCACCGGCGTGAGCGAGGCCAACTGCTCCTCGCTGACGCAGTCGTACCCGAGCTTGAGCTGGAGATTCGGGATGATCGACACCAGGTTGGCGTTGCCACAGCGCTCGCCGTAGCCGTTGATCGTGCCCTGCACCTGGGTGGCGCCCTGCCGGATCGCCGCCAGCGAGGCCGCCACTCCGCAGCCGGCATCGTCGTGGCAGTGAATCCCCACGCGGGCACCCGAGTCCGCCACCGCGCCGACGACACGGGCCATTGCCAGCGCGATGCCGTCGGGAAGCGTCCCGCCGTTGGTGTCGCAGCAGGTCACCGTCTCGGCGCCCGCGCCGGCCGCCGCGAGTAGGCAGGAAAGCGCGTACTCGGGATCGTCGGCGAAGCCGTCGAAGAAGTGCTCGGCGTCGTAGATCACCCGCTTGCCGGCGCCGACGAGGAACTCCACCGACTCGGAGATCATCCGCAGGTTCTCGGCGCGATCGACCTTGACGACCTTCTCGAGGTGAAGGCCCCACGTCTTGCCGACGATCGTGCAGACCGGTGCGAAGCAGTCGGCGAGCACGCGCAGGGCCGGATCCGCGTCGGCGGGTACCTCGCGCCGACGCGTCATCCCGAAGGCGGCGATCTCCGCATGCTCGAAGCGCTCGCCGGCGAGGCGGTGAAACAGCTCTAGCTCCTTGGGGTTGGAGCTGGGAAAACCAGCCTCGATCAGGTCGATCCCCAGCTCGTCGAGCCGGTGGGCGACGCGGACCTTCTCCTGCGCGGAGAGGGACATCCCCTCCCCCTGCATGCCGTCGCGCAGGGTCGTGTCGTACAGCTCGATCTTGGTCATGCCGTCTTCGACGGCACCTTGACCACATCGAGCCAATGCGCGTAGCGCGGGTCGCGGCCGTAGAGCGCGTCCTCGAACACCTTCTGGATTTTCACGGTGACCTCGCCGGGGCGCCCAGCGCCGATCTGGTGGTCGTCGATCTCGCGCACCGGCACCAGCTCGGCGGCGGTGCCGGACAGGAACACCTCATCGGCCAGGTAGAGCTCCGCCCGCGCGAGGTCGCGCTCGATCACGTCGATCCCGAGATCGCGGGCGATCGTCATGATCGAGTCGCGGGAGATCCCGTCGAGGATGCTCGCGGTCTGCGGCGGCGTGATCATCGTCCCGCGGCTCACCACGAAGATGTTCTCGCCCGAGCCCTCGCAGACGAACCCGTGAGAATCGAGCAGGATCGCCTCGTCGTAGCCGGCCTTCGACGCCTCGATCTTGGCCAGCACGCTGTTGAGGTACTGCCCTGAGGCCTTCGCGTGCGGGATCAATGCGTCGTGCGGGATCCGCCGCCAGCTCGACACCTTGGCCCGGATCCCCAGGTGCTTGGCCTCCTCGCCCAGATAGGCGCCCCACGGCCAGGCGGCGATCGAGACGTCGACCGGGGCGTCGAGGGGATACAGGCCCATCTGGCCGTAGCCGCGGAAGGCGATCGGGCGGATGTAGCACTGGCGCAGGTCATTGGCCGCGATCAACTCGTGGGTGGCGGCGCGCAGCTCCTCAGGCGTGTACGGGATCGGCATGTAGTACAGCTCGGCCGACTTGAACAGCCGCGCCAGGTGGTCCTTGTGGCGGAAGATCGCCGGGCCGTTCGGCGTGTCATAGGCCCGCTCCCCCTCGAACACCCCGGTCCCGTAGTGCAGACCGTGCGTGAGTACGTGCACCTTCGCGTCCTCCCAGGCCACCAGCTCTCCGTTGTGCCAGATGAGGTCCGCTTGTTCCACGAATACTCCTTAGAGGTGTTTGAGGACTGCCCGGGTAGCCTCCGCGGTGGTGGCACTCCCCCCTAGGTCCTTTGTGCGCAGCCCCTCGGCTAGTGCCCGGTCGACCGCCGATTCTATCGCCGCGGCCTGATCTTCCCAAGCGAGTCCATGGCGGAGCATCAACGCGGCCGAGAGGAACATCGCCAGTGGATTGGCCGATCCGGTGCCGGCGATGTCGGGCGCCGAGCCGTGGACGGGCTCGAACAGGCCGGAGCCATCGCCCCCCAGGGAGGCGCTCGGCAGCATCCCGATCGAGCCGGTCAGCATCGCCGCCTCGTCGCTGAGGATGTCGCCGAACATGTTCTCGGTCAGGATCACCTCGAAGTCGCGCGGCGACGCGACCAGCCGCATCGCCGCGTTGTCGACGAGAAGGTGCTCGAGCTCGATCTCCGGGAACTCGCGGCCGTGCAGCTCGCTGACCACCTCCCGCCACAGGCGGCTGGTCTCCAGCACGTTGGCCTTGTCGACGCTGGTCACCCGGCCGCGGGAGGCCCCAAACGCGATCCGGGCGATCCGTTCGATCTCCTCCCGGGTGTATACGCACAGGTCCGAGGCGGAGTCGGCCGTCCGGGTCTTCTCGCCGAAGTAGATCCCGCCGGTCAGCTCGCGGACGACGAGCAGGTCGGTGCCCTCGATCAGCTCGCGCTTGAGCGGACTCGCGTCATAGAGGGCCGGCAGGGGCTTGACCGGGCGGAGGTTGGCGTACAGGCCGAGCCCCTTGCGCAGGCCGAGGAGCCCCTGCTCGGGCCGCGGCCGGCTGGGGTCGGTCGTGTCCCATTTGGGCCCGCCGACGGCGGCCAGGAGCACGGCGTCGGCGTCGCGGCAGGCCGCCACGGTCTCGTCGGTCAGCGCGACGCCGTGAGCGTCGATCGCGGCGCCGCCGAACGCGCGCTCCTCGTACTCGAGATCGGCCCCGACGGCGTTCAGGATCTCGACCGCCGGCCCGATGATCTCGGGACCGATCCCGTCGCCGGGCAGCAGGATCACGTGTTTGGTCATAGAGTGGTCCCCTCGCGGCGGGCCGTGATGTTGAGGCGGACGTAATCGAGCACGACCGGCTCGCCGACACGGGCGATGACCCGCTCCATCACGCGGTCCAGGAACTGGTCGTGGAGCTCGCGGGGGAGCACATCGAGGTGGCGAACCAGGCACACGGTCCTGGCGAACGTCCGGGGTTCTGGTGGCGTCGTCGGCTTCGGCTCCAGCCAGCAGCTCACCTCGGTGAAGCCCGCCCGCTGAAGCCTTGCCTCGGTCTCCTCGGCCGTGGCGTAGTTCCAGGGCTGCGTCCAGGCCTCGAAGTAAGGCGCGTACGGGGGCTCGGCGGCGACGGCATTCGATTCCTGCCGGAAGCTGTCGATGTTGCCCGCCCCCCCACACTGGGCCACGAACTGCCCGCCCGGCTTCAGCGTTCGGTGAATCGCGGCGAACAGGGCATCGTGGTCGGGCACCCAGTGGAACGTGGCGTTGGAGAACACGGCATCTACCGGCTCCGGCAGCTCGAGCTCGACCAGGTCCTGGCAGAAGATGGTCGCCCGCTCACCCAGCGCATCCTGAGCGTGCGCGGCCATCGAGGGGGCGACGTCAACTCCATACACCCGGCCCCGCGGGACCAGGTCGGCGAGCAGCGCCGTGACCCGGCCCGAGCCACAGCCGGCATCGAGCACCACCTCGTCGCCGGCCAGGGCCAGCCGCGAGAGCTGCTCCCGCGCCCACCGCAGCTGCGGCTCGGAGATGCGGTCATACGCGACCGCATCCCAATCCCGGGCACTCATAGTGAGGTCGTGGCCGGGCCGGGCCGCGTGTGCGAGCTCTCGTAGGCGTCGATCGCGTCGGCCTGCTCGAGCGTCATCGCGATGTCGTCAAGCCCGTTCAAGAGCCGGTGCTTGATCTCCGGGTCGATCTCGAAGCTTCCGGTACCTCCAGGCCAGCGCACCTCCTGAGCGGCGAGATCGACCTGGGCCTCGCCCGCCTCGGCGATCGAGGCGCACTCCTCGGCGCTCAGCTGGATCGGGAGCAGCCCGATCTTGCCGCAGTTGGAGCGGAAGATGTCGGCGAAGCTCGGGGCCAGGATCGCCCGGAAGCCGTAGTCCTCGAGGGCCCACGGCGCGTGCTCGCGGCTCGACCCGCAGCCGAAGTTACGGCCGGCCACCAGGATCGGGTTCTTGGGCAGATCCCATCCGTCCTGCTTGGCCCAGTCGTAGAACAGGTACTGGCCGAAGCCGGTCCGCTCGACGCGCTTGAGGAACTGCTTGGGGATGATCTGGTCCGTGTCCACGTCGTCGCGGTTCAACACCGAAACCGGTCCGGTGATCGTCTCGATCGCCCGCATCTAGGCCTCCCAGCTTCTGATATCGACGAACCGTCCCTCGATCGCCGCCGCTGCGGCCATCTGCGGCGAGACGAGGTGCGAGCGCGCGCCCCGGCCCTGGCGGCCCTCGAAGTTGCGATTCGAGGTCGAGGCGACCCGCTCGCCCGGCTCGGCGATGTCGGGGTTCATGCCCAGGCACATCGAGCAGCCCGCCCCGCGCCAGTCGAAGCCCGCTCGCGTGAAGACCTCGTCGAGCCCCTCGCGCTCGGCCTGGGCCTTGACCTGAGCCGAGCCGGGAACCACCATCGCGTAGACCGAATCCGCCACGCGCCGACCCTCGACCACCGCCGCCGCCGCGCGCAGGTCGCCGATCCGCGAGTTGGTGCACGACCCGATGAACACCCGGTCGAGCTTGATCTCCTCGATCGGTGTACCGGCCTGGAGGCCCATGTACTCCAGCGCGCGCTCGTCGCCGTCGGTCTGCGGGTCAGGGACGGCATCGGTGACCTGGACGACCATGCCCGGGGTGGTTCCCCAAGTGACCATCGGGCTCAGCGTGGTGGCATCGACGGCGACCTCCTTGTCGAAACCGGCGCCCTCGTCGGTTCTCAGCTCGCGCCAGGCATCGGGCACCGCTTCGGGCGCACCGGGCCGGCCGAGGACGAACTCGAATGTGGTGTCGTCCGGCGCGATCATGCCCGCGCGCCCCCCGGCCTCGATCGTCATGTTGCACACCGTCATCCGGCCCTCCATCGACAGCCCCTCGATCGCCGGACCGGCGAACTCGACCACATGACCGACCGCGCCGTCGACGCCGATCTGGCCGATCGTGGCCAGGATCAGGTCCTTGGCGGTGACGCCGAAACCGAGCTCGCCCTCGTAGCGGATCCGCATCGAGCGCGGCTTTGACTGGACCAGGCACTGCGTCGCCAGCACATGCTCGACCTCACTCGTGCCGATCCCGAACGCGAGCGCGCCGAAGGCTCCGTGTGTCGCGGTGTGCGAATCTCCGCAGACGATCGTCATCCCGGGCTGGGTGACCCCCAGCTCCGGCCCGATCACGTGGACGATTCCCTGATGCTCGGAACCCAGCGAGAAGATCGGGATCCCGAACTCCTCGCAGTTGCGCTCGAGTGTCTCCACCTGCACGCGGGAGAGCGCGTCCTTGATCCGTGCCGACACCGGCGTGCCATCGGTCGGAACGTTGTGGTCGGCTGTGGCCAGCGTCCGGTCGGGCCGGCGCACGGTCCGCTCGGCCAGGCGCAGGCCGTCGAATGCCTGCGGGCTGGTGACCTCATGGACGAGGTGCAGGTCGATGTAGAGGAGCCCGGGGGCAACCTCGTGGGCGTCCCAGATCTTCTCGAACAAGGTCTTGGTCACAGCGTGGCTCCTAGCTCCGCCGCAGTCCTGCGCTCACGATCGCGAGCAGGACGGCTTCGGTGGGTCCGGGGTTCTCGAAATGGTGGGAGATATCAGCGTCGAAGGTGACGCAATCGCCGGCGGCCAGCTCGAACCGGCCTCCATCGCAGACCAGCGCCACCGTGCCCGATTCGACCAGCGCCGTCTCCCGGCTACCGGGCTCGTGCATCGGCGGGTCGCCCGGGCCGCCCGTGACCGCGCCCGCGGCCAACGTGTGGCGGGACAACTCGGCGCGCTGGCCCGGCAGCGGCGGCGTGAGGATCTCGTACCGGTGCCCCTTGGACCGGCCCGGCCCCTGTCGGCGCTCGGCCCGCCGGACCACGGTCACCGCTCCGCCCTCGTCCAGGCGCAGCAGCTGGGACAGGCGAAGCTCGAGACCGGCCGCGATCCGTCCGGCGATCTGCAGGGTCGGGCTGGTCTCCCCGCGCTCCACCTGCGAGAGCATCGGAGCGCTGACCCCCGAGCGCTCGGCCAGGTCACGGAGCGACAGGCTCATCGCCTCCCGCAGAGCCTTGACTCGCGGCCCGACCGGTTCGACAGAAGCCGTCACGCCGCGTACGCTATCACGTACGTCCGTACGCAGAGACGCGTCCCAAGCCGACGGCCTCCGAGAATTCGCGCCAGCGAATTCTCGCCAGCGGCGAAGCCGCCATTCTCGCCAGCGGCGAAGCCGCCATTCTCGCCAGCGGCGAAGCCGCCATTCTCGCCAGCGGCGAAGCCGCCATTCTCGCCAGGGCCGAAGGCCCCGCCCTCGCTAGGCTCATCACCATGCGCTCCCGGCCCGACATCCTCGTGCTCGGCGCCGGTGGCGTGCTTGGTCAATCCTGGATGATGGGCGTGCTCGCCGGCATCGAGGAAGGAACCGGGTTCGATCTACGCCGCTGCGAACACTTCATCGGAACCTCGGCCGGATCGATCGTCAGCGCCCACCTGGCGGCGGGCCACTCGCCCGACCGCCCGCCGGTTACCGGAACGGAGCTCGAACTCGCCGCCGCGAGCGAGCCCGAGGGCTTCGCCGCCACCGCGATCGAGGCTGCGCGTCGAGCCGGCGCCTGGGCGCTGGCCGCGGGCTCGCCGCTGGCCCCCGCCGCGCTCGGCCTGAGTGCCCCCGGCGGAGCGCTCCTGCGCGCCGCGATGCTGAGGACGATGCCGCGTCCCCGCGGCCGCCTCGAGCAGCTGCGCGATCACATCGACTCCTCAGGCGCGCGCTTCGACGGACGCTTGCGCGTCGTCGCCGTCGAGCGCCGGTCGGGGCGCCGGATCGTCTTCGGCCGGCCGGGCGCCCCGGCGGCGACGGTCGGCACCGCGGTCGAGGCTTCGTGCACCGTGCCCTGGCTGTTCGCCCCGGTCCGCATCGGCGGGAAGGAGTACGTCGACGGAGGCATCTGGAGCCCGACCAACCTCGACGTGGCCCCGGCCGGCCGCGGCACGTGCGTGCTCTGCCTGAACCCGACCGCATCACTCGTCGGGAGCACCTCGCTGGCTTCTTTGGCCCGCAATGCCGCGAGGTCCTCGGTCTCGCTCGAGGCGCTGGCGCTGCGCCGCCGCGGGGCCGACGTGGAGACCGTCGCGCCCGACCCCGCCTCCGCCACGGCGATGGGCCCGAACCTGATGGCTCGAGCCCCCCGTGACCAGGTCCTGGCGGCCGGCTTCCGCCAGGGACTGACATTGGCCAAAACGCGCGACGGCGCGGCGAAGGCGCGCTGAGGCCGCTACGGCGCTGACGCCGCGAAGGCGCACTGAGGCCGCTAAGGCGCGCTCACCGGGGCGCTCGCCGCGTCAGCGGTTGCCGCTTCGGCCTCCTCCGCGATGCTGCGCCGCCGGACGGCGTTGGACAGCGCGCGAACGTAGGCGCGACCACCCGCCTCGAGGATGTCCGTCGACACGCCCTGACCGGAGCCCGTGATTCCGCCGACCTCGAGCACCACCGAGGTCTCGCCGAGCGCGTCCTGACCGCCGGTGACGGCATCGACGCGGAACTCGCGCAGACGGGCATCGACGCCGGTCGCCGCGTTGATGGCATGGAAGATCGCGTCGACGGGTCCGTCGCCGGTGAACGATCCGGTCACCTCTTCTCCTTCGGGCGTCCGGATCCCCACCGTCGCGTGCGGGGGCCGGCGGGATGAGGCCTCAACGTCGAACCACTCGAGCGTGAAGGCGGCGATCTCTTCGCGCAGCTCGTCGGTGACCAGTGCCTCGAGGTCCATCGCGGTGACCTGCTTCTTCTTGTCGGCGATCTCCTTGAAGCGCTTGAACGCCGTGTTCAGGGTCTGACCGGTGAGCTCTATGCCGAGCTCGGACAGCGCCTGCCTGAGCGCGTGACGACCGGAATGCTTGCCGAGCACGATCGAGTTGGCGTCCAGCCCGACCGTGGTTGCGTCCATGATCTCGTAGGTGGTGCGTTCCTTCAGCACGCCGTCCTGGTGGATCCCGGATTCGTGGGCGAAGGCGTTGCGGCCGACGATCGCCTTGTTCGGCTGGACGGCGTAACCGGTCAGGCGCGAGACCATTCGCGAGGTCCGGGCGATCTCCCGCGTCACCGTGCCGGTGTACAGCCCGACGTCGTGCTGGCGGGTGTGCAAGAGCATCACGATCTCCTCCAGCGAGGCGTTGCCGGCCCGCTCCCCGATCCCGTTGATCGCGCATTCGACCTGTCGCGCGCCGGCCAGCAGCCCGGCGAACGAGTTGGCCACGGCCAGTCCGAGATCGTCGTGACAGTGGACCGAGAGGACCACCTCGCGCAGCGCGGGGACCAGCACGTAGAGCCGCTCCAGGTAGGCCGTGTACTCGTGCGGCATCGTGTACCCGACCGTGTCGGGGATGTTGATCGTGGTGGCGCCTTCGTCGATTGCGATCTGGCAGACCTCGGCGGTGAACTCGATGTCGGCCCGAGTCGCGTCCATCGGAGAGAACTCGACGTCGTCGAGGTACTGCTTGGCGTGCGAGACGGCCGCGCGGGCCTGGCCCTTGACGTCCTCCCGTGTGCTCTGCAGCTGATGGACGATGTGGATGTCGGAGGTCGAGATGAAGGTGTGGATCCGCGGCCTGGCGGCGTCCTTGACCGCGTTCCAGGCGGCGTCGATGTCGGCCACGTGGGTCCTGGCCAGCCCGGTGATCACCGGGCCCTCGACGGTGCGGGCGATCTCCTGGACGGCCTCGAAGTCGCCCGGAGAGGTGATCGGAAAGCCCGCCTCGATCACGTCGACGCCGAGGCGCGCCAGCTGCTGGGCGATCTCGAGCTTCTCCTGGGTGTTGAGCGAGATCCCCGGCGATTGCTCGCCGTCGCGCAGCGTCGTGTCGAAGATCAGTACTCGGCTGGGGTCTACGGGCTGGGTCATGTCACTCCTTGGTCTCTCTCTGACTTGCGGCTTCTCGGTGCTGGTTCGCGGCTACGTGCGGCCGCCGGCGCGCTATTCCCCCCGAGGGGGGAGGAGAAGGAGTCGCAGGTCGAGGCGGAGTGCCATCACGGTCAGGGTAGCGCCCGATTCGGGCGCGAGTCAACGGACCTGGCGAAAACGTATTGACCGCGGCTCGCGAGGCGGTAACTTGGAGACCTGGTGACGATCGCCCTGTTCATCCTGGTCGGGATCCTGGCGGTGATCGGCGGGAAGCTGCTCGCGCTGCTGCTGGCGCGCGCCCGCCGTCGCCGCCGTGCCTGGCTGGGACGGCGCCGCAGGCTGAACGCGGCAGCCCACGCCGAAGCCCGGGCCCGCGCGCTGATGAGCGAGCTCTGCCCGCAGGGCTGGCGGGCTCAGATCACGCTGTTCGGACCGTCGGACGAGCTGCCGCCGGACGCGCCGGACCGCGACCGCGCCCGCGTTGCGCTCGACTGGGCCGAGCTCGAGGACGACGACGGCCGCGTCGCGGTGATCCGTCGCGTGTGGGCGCGGTCGATCGGCGAGGCGCTCGAGGCGATGGTCGCCGACCGCCGCACGGACGAGACGCTCGAGCAGATCGAGCGCGGCGCGGTCGCCGACGGCACGCCCTGGCCGGATCTCTGACCGGCACCCCCTGGCCGGATCTCTGACCGGCACCTCCCTGCCCTTGCCCCGTCTGCG
This sequence comes from uncultured Solirubrobacterales bacterium, assembly GCA_963744755.1. Lineage (GTDB taxonomy): Bacteria > Actinomycetota > Thermoleophilia > Solirubrobacterales > Solirubrobacteraceae > Palsa-465. The sequence goes on from CAVUUS010000002.1 coordinate 525,629, forward strand.
TGGCGCAAGCGTCAGAGTGCGACTGTGCGCCCGGCCACGAACCCGTCGCAGGCGACGATCTCTTCGACCACCTGACGGGGTACCGCCGCGTCCGTGGTGATGGCCATCGCGGCCAGGCGCTCGGCGGGTGAGATGCCCCCCTGCGGCTGGCGCCCGACGGCGGCCGAGACGATGTTGATCCCGTGGGCCCCGAAGATCGTCCCCGCCGTGCCGATCATGCCGGGCAGGTCTCGGTAGCGCAGCAGCGTGACGTGGTCCTCCAGCTGGACGTCGAACCGCTGTCCCCACGCCTCGAGCAGATGCGGACGGTTGCGGCGCCCGATAACGGTACCCACGACGCGGACGGTGACGCCACCGCCGGTCACCGCGACGCGGATCAGATCGGTGTAGTCGCGCGCCCCTGAGCGCTTGGTCTCGGCAAACTCGATGCCGCGCTCCTCGGCGATCGACGGCGCGTTTACGATCCCGACCTCCTCCTCGGTGTGCCCGCTGAGCACTCCGCGCAGCACCTCGATCGACAGCAGGCGAGTGTCGCGCTCGGAGATCCGGCCGAGGAACTCGGCCTCGACGCGATCCACCGACGAGCCCTCGGCGATCGCGATCGCGATCGCGCCCAGCGAGCGGCAGAGCGGGAGGAACGGGCCGAGGATCTCCATGTCCTCGGGGCCGATCGCGGGGACGTTGACGGCGCTGGTGACCACCCCACCCGTTAGGGCGGCCACCACCTGCTCGGCCGCCTGGAAGCCGGCGCGATCCGTCGCCTCGGCGGTCGAGGCCCCCAGATGCGGCGTGACGATCACGTTGGGGTATTGGAACAGCGGGTGCTCGGTGATCGGCTCGGAGCGGAACACGTCGAGCGCCGCGCCCCCGACCTTGCCGGAGTCGAGCGCCGCCTGCAGGTCCTCGTCGACGACGAGCGGCCCGCGGGCGACGTTCAGGACGCGGACCCCGTCCTTGCACTTGGCCAGCGCGGCGGCGTTCAACCATCCCTCGGTCTCGGGCGTCTTCGGCAGGTGCAGGGTGAGAAAGTCGGCCGCCGCATAGACATCATCGGCGGACTCCGCCTTCTGGACGCCGAGCTCGCGGTAGAGATCCGCCCCCACGAATGGATCGAAGGCGATCACGTGCATCCCGAAGCCGCGCGCCCGCTGGGCCACCAGCCGCCCGATCCGCCCGAACCCGAGCACCCCCAGCGTCTTCTCGTAGAGCTCGGTCCCGGAGAACTTGGAGCGCTCCCACTTGCCGCTGGTCAGCGAGCCGTGTGCCTGCGGGACATTGCGGGCGAGCGCGAGCAGCAGCGCCATCGTGTGCTCGGCGGCGGTGATCACATTCGACTGAGGGGCGTTGGCGACGATGACCCCGCGCTTGGTGGCGGCCGGCACGTCGACGTTGTCGACGCCGACCCCGGCCCGGCCGACCGCGCGCAGGCGGGTGGCACGGGCCAGCAGCTCCGCGTCCAGCTTGGTCGCCGACCGGATCAGGATTCCGTCGTAGTCGCCGATCCGCTCCGCGAGCTGCTCGCGGCTCCAGGCCAGGCCGAGGTCGACGGCGAAGTGCCGCTCGAGCAGCGCGATCCCGGACGCGCCGATGTTCTCCGCCACCAGCACGCGGGGCCGGCCGGCGCTGCCGCTGCTCATCCCAGCTGCTCCAGGATCCAGTCGATGCTGGCGGTCAGGGCGCGGACGTCCTCCGGCGGCGTGGCCGGGAACATGGCCACGCGCAGCTGGTTACGGCCAAGCTTGCGGTAGGGCTCGACGTCGACGATCCCGTTGGCGCGCAGGGTCCCCGCCAGCGCGGCGGCGTCGACTGTGTCGTCGAAGTCGATCGTGCCGACGACCAGCGATCGCTTCGCCGGATCGACGACGAACGGGGCGGCGTGCTGGTGCGCCTGCGCCCACCCGTAGAGGTGGCCCGAGGAGGCGCTCGTGCGGGCCACCATCGCGTCGAGCCCGCCGAGCTCGAGCATCCAGTCGAGCTGGTCGGCGAGCAGGAACAGGGTGGCGAGCGCCGGGGTGTTGTAGGTCTGGTCCTTGATCGAGTTCTCCAGCGCGGTGGCCAGGGAGAGGAAGTCGGGGATCCACCGCTCGGGGCCGACCGTCGGGCGGTCCCGGGCGATCCGCTGAATCCGCTCCATCGCCGCCGGGCTGAGCAGCGCGAGCCACAGGCCGCCGTCGGAGGCGAAGCCCTTCTGCGGGGCGAAGTAGTAGACGTCAGCCTGGTTTACGTCGACGGGCAGGCCGGCCGCGCCCGACGTCGCGTCGATCAGTACCAGCGCCTGCTCGGAGCCGGGCGGCCGGGTGACCGGCACCATCACGCCGGTCGAGGTCTCGTTGTGCGCCCAGGCGAGCACGTCGGCGGTGGGGTCGGTGGTCGGCTCCGGGGCGTCACCGGCGGGGGCCTGCACCACGATCGGGTCGGCCAGGAACGGCGCCCCGCGCGTGCAGGCGGCGAACTTGGCCGAGAATTCCCCGTAGGCGAGGTGCAGCGCGCGCTGGCTGACCAGACCGGACGCGGCTGCGTCCCAGAATGCCGTCGTGCCGCCGTTGCCGAGCGCGACCTCATATCCGTCGGGCAGCGCGAACAGCTCGCGCAGGCCCTCGCGCACCCTTCGCACCAGCGCCTTGACCGGCGGCTGACGATGGGAGGTGCCCAGCAGGGCGGCGCCCTCGCCGGCCAGGTGCTCGAGTTGCGCGGTCCGGATCCGCGAAGGGCCGGAGCCGAACCGGCCGTCGGCGGGCTTCAGGTGCTCAGGAATCTGCAGGAGTGTCTGGTCCATGCGGGGCTCCGAGTGCAGTCGCCGCCTGGGCGACCCCAGTCACTCGTGGAACTCGGTGTCGATCCAGTCCATCTGAGAGCGGAGCTCCTTGCCGACCGTCTCGACCTGGTGGCCGGCCTGCTCCTCGCGCATGCGCTTGAAGTTCTCCTGCCCAGCGCGGTTCTCGGCGATCCACTCGCGGGCGAAGTCGCCCGACTGGATCTCCTTCAGCAGCTGCTTCATCGCCGCGCGGGACTCCTCGCCGATCACGCGCTTGCCCCGCGTGAGGTCGCCGTATTCGGCGGTGTTGGAGATCGAATAGCGCATCCCGGCGATCCCCTTCTCGTACATCAGGTCGACGATCAGCTTGAGCTCGTGCATGCACTCGAAATAGGCCAGGCGCGGGTCGTAGCCGCCTTCGACGAGGGTCTCGTAGCCGGCCCGGACGAGCTCGGTGACCCCGCCGCAGAGGACGGCCTGCTCGCCGAAAAGATCGGTCTCGGTCTCGTCCTTGAAGGTGGTCTCGATCACGCCGCCGCGGGTCCCGCCGATCCCCTTGGCGTACGCGAGCGCCAACTCCAGCGCGTCGCCCGTGGCGTTCTGGTTGACCGCCACCAGACACGGCACGCCCGAGCCCTCGAGGTACTGGCGACGGACCAGGTGCCCGGGGCCCTTGGGGGCGATCAGCGCCACGTTGACCTCGGGCGGCGGCACGATCTGCTCGTAGTGGATCGAGAAGCCGTGTCCGAACAGCAGGGTGTTCCCGGAGGCGATTCCGTCCTTCAGCCCGGACTCCCAGATCTGGCCGTGGAGCTCATCGGGCGCCAGCAGCATCACCAGGTCGCCCTCGCTGGCCGCGTCGGCGGGCTCGAGCACGCGGAGGCCGTGCTCCTCAGCCTTGGCCACGCTCGGCGAGGAGGAGCGCAGCCCCACTACGACTGAGACGTCGGAGTCCTTCAGGTTGAGGGCGTGGGCATGGCCCTGAGAGCCGTAACCGATGATCGCGACGGTCTTGCCGTCGAGCAGTTTGAGGTCAGCATCGTCGTCATAGAACATATGCGCCGCAGGCTACACGGGTGATCGCCCGGAGGACGATCACCCGCGAGGGCGGCGCGTTACGGGTGATCGCCCGGGGCCGCGATTACCCGCCGCCGAACCTCTGCCGGAGAGCCATCACGCTGTTGACGTAGTTCTGGGTGTCGGAATACATCCCGTGCGCGCGCACCGACGCCAGTCCCTGGTAGTAGCCCGCGGCGGCGAGGCTCGGGCTACCGGTCGCGCTGAGGAGCTGGTGCAGATAGAGCGAGCCGGCGCGGACGTTGTCGGTCGCAGAGGCGGGGTTCAGGGGGCTCCCCGCGGTCAGCGAGCGCTGGATCCAGTCCCACGTGCCGGGCATGATCTGCATCACGCCGACGGCGCCGGCCGACGAGGTCAGAGCGTTGTTGAAGCCGCTCTCCTGCCAGCCGATCGCGTCGGCCAGCGAGCCCGGGACGCCGTTGGCGGAGCCGATCGAGCTGACCTGCGGCGCGCTGACGCGCTCGGGCGTGGGATATGGCGGCGGTCCCGAATGGCCGCTGACCACTGCCGGCGCGGTCGAGCTCGGGGTGGTGCTGACCATTGTCGGCGCGGACGCCGAGGCGCCCGGGATCGAGATCGATGAGCCTGAGAGAAGCAGGCCGTTCGGGTCAAGCCCGTTGGCCGCGGCCAGGGAGTTGACGCCGATGCCGTTCCGGCTGGCGATCGCCCATAGCGTGTCCCCGGGCTGCACGAGGTACCCCCCGGTGCCCGTCGAGACCGAAGTGGTGGTGCCGGTGCTCGAGGTGCTGGAGGTGCCGGCGCTCTCGGAGACGCCGACATCGTCGGCGTCTCCGTCACCGTCACCGACGGTCGCCGAGGTTGTGGTGGCGGCGACCGGAGTGCTCGACGCGCCCGAACTGGTCACTGCGGATGAGCTTTGCGGTGGGATCAGCAACGTGGAACCTGCGATCAGCTGCGAATCGGGCGAGAGCCCGTTCTCGGCGGCAAGCTGAGCGATGCTCAGACCGTCAGCCGCGGCGACCGAGGACAGCGACTCCCCAGCGGAGACGACATGGGGGTAGGCGGCCGAGGCGGCGGCGGGCGCGAACAGGGCGAGGGCGCCAAGGGCGCCGAGGATTCGGATTCTCATAATCCGGAGTGTCGCCCACGACGGCTTCGCGCAAAACCCCTGCAATCCTGCCTTCAAGATGCAAGATCGCGCTCAGGCGTGGGCGAGCGCCACGAGCGATCTCCCGGGGAGTCGCATCGAGCCGTCGGGCGCGGTGTACGGCGCCGCGCGCGACTCGAGTTCACGCATCAGCTCGGCCTGCTGGTCGTCGGACAGACGGGCCCAGGCCGCGCCGAAGTTGAACGAGAGATCCAGCGTCTCGTCGAGAAAGCCCTCAAAGTCGTCATAGAAGCGGTCCACCGCGACCGCCTCGACCACCGTCTCCACGAAACCGGCCTCGGCCAGCATCGCCTCCAGGCGCCCGGGCGCCGAGAGCGCGAAGGGCCCGGGTGCCCCCGGGTCCGGAGGCGAAGCATGTCCGAGATCGACCAGCGCCCCGCTCGGGATCGTCGCCCAGGGGTTGAGCTTCACGTCGTCCCAGACGGCCAGCGCGAACCGCCCCCCGGGACGCAGAACCCGGCGGCACTCCTGCAGCGCGGCGCCCGGGTCGACGCTCAGCATCACCCCCCATCGGCACAGGATGGCGTCGACGCTGGCCGTCTCGAGATCGATCCACTCGAGTTGCAGCTGAGCGAATTCGACGTTCTCGATCCCCTGAGCCTCGGCCCGGCTGCGCGCGATTCCCAGCATCTTCTCCGAGGCGTCGCTGGAGACGAGCCTGCCTTCCGGCCCGATGATCTCGGCGGCCATGAAGCCGGTGTCCCCGGGTCCGGCCGCCAGTTCGAGGACTCGCTCGCCGGGCTGTAGCGCGAGGTGCTCGATCATCCACAGCGACACCGGCATCCCGCTGTCGCGCACGCTGCCGGCGCGCCTGCCCCATCCGGCCGAGGCGAGCTCCCAGTGATCGAGCATCTCGGCTCTCAGCTCGTTGGGATCCGGGGTGGTCATCGAGCTACCGCACCGCTCCGGACAACCGTCGCGTGATCTCGCCGAACGCGTCCTCGACCTGCGCACTCATCCGCTGCTCGAACACGGCCAGCAGCGCCTGCGCGGCGATCGGGCGCAGCTTGCCGATCAACGACTCCATCTCCGGCCACTGATCCGCCGGCATGTCCGCGCGCTGGAAGGGCTCCCACACCTCTCGCATGAACAGCTTCACGAACGCGCGCGAGATCGCTTCGCAGTGACGGTCGATCTCCTCGAGGATCGCCAGGCCCTCGAGCAGCGAGATCCCGCTCTGCACGACGTCAGCAGCCGCCGCCAGCAGCGATGGGCTGGGCACCTCGAAATGATCCTCGCTGACCGGCACCAGCAGCCCGAGCTTCTGTGCCGTTGCCAGCACTGCCGGCGCCTCCCCGGCGCTGACCCGGAAGCGCTGGGCGAGCTCGCCGATCGACAGCGTCTCCGCGCGCTCGGTAGGTGAGGTGGTCGTCAGCGTGCGCTTGAAGCGGAGGAGACGTTCGGCGGTCCCGTGGGTGTCGTCGAGTAGGCGCTTGATCCCGCCCAGGTTGAAGCCGTCGTCCTGGAGCTCACGGATCAGCCGCAACTGAGCCAGGTGCTCGGGGCCGTAGTAGCCGACGCGCATCCTGACCTCGGGCGGGGCGAGCAGCCCGCGGGCCTGGTGAGCCCGAATGTTGCGGACGGACATGCCCGACTCGGCCGCCAGCTGCTCGATGGTCAGCTGGTTGGGAGAATCCGAGGGCTCGATCCGGCGCAGAGATGACACGCCATCCGATCATGTCAGTTCCCGCCGCAGCAGCTTGCCCGCCGGCGTCCGCGGCAGCTCCGGCGCGAACTCGAACGCCTTGGGGACCTTGAACCGGGCCATGCGCCCAGCGCAGAACTCGCGCAGCGCCTCGGGCTCGGCCACCGCCCCCGCGCGGAGCACGATCGTCGCGACCAGCGCCTCTCCCCACTCGGCGTCCGCGCGCGGATGAACGGCGGCGTCGGCGACGTCGGGGTGCTCGAGCAGCGCCGCCTCGACCTCGGCCGGGGCGACGTTCTCTCCCCCGGTGACGATCGTGTCGGACTTGCGGCCGATGATTTCCAGCCGGCTGGACTCGTCGAAACGCCCCAGGTCGCCGGTGTGCAGCCACCCATCCTGATCCGCCGCGCCCCGGGACACGATCGGCCCGCGCACCAGTATCTCGTCGCCGCTGGTCGCGACCTCGACGCCCGGGAGCGGCCAGCCGAACGTGGCGATCTGCGAGCACGCCTCGGTCATTCCATAGCTCGGGGCGACCGGGACGCCGGCGTCCTCGGCGCGAGCGAGCAGCGCCGGGGCGATCGGACCGCCGCCGAGCAGCGCCCAGCGCAACGTCGGCGGGCGTCGCAGTCCCGCGTCCAGCAGCCGCGCCAGCATCGTCGGCACCAGCGAGACCATCGTGATCCGCCGGGCCGGATCCATCAACTCGTTCAGCACGGCCTCGGCATCGAATCGCCCGTGCAGCACCGCGGTGGTGGCGTAGATCGCGCTGCGGATCGGAATCGACAGACCGCCCACGTGAGTCAGCGGCATCGGGCAGAGCCAGCGCTCGGCCGGGTCGAGGCCGAGCGCCACCGCAGAGCCGAGCGCGCTGGCCTGGAAGTTTCCGTAGCTGAGCTCGACCCGCTTCGGTGCCGCCGTCGTGCCCGAGGTGTGCATCACCGCGACCACCGGGTCGCCGCCGGACACCATAGGCATACCGAACCAGTCCCCGTGGAGCGGTTCGGCGATCACCGCGTCGGCACCCGCGTGACGTGCAGCGCGCTCGCTCTCGCCGAGGCGCAGGTCGACGGGAACGGCCGCGTGGCCGGCCAAGAGACAACCGTGCAGGGCGATGACGAACTCGACCGGATCGGCGAGCTCCAGCGCCACGCGCGCACCGCTGGCGAGTCCCAGCTGGCCCAGCCCGGAGACGGCATCCTTCGCCGCCGCGCTGAGCTCCGCGTAGGTGAGGCTCCGCCCAGGACCCTCGATCGCGATTCGATCGGGGTGACGCGCGCGGGCTAGGTGGACCCAGAACGCCATGGCCGCAAACGGTAGTCTCAGCCCGCGTGAGCGTCACCTGGCAAGCGGCCGCGGACTACGCGGACATCCGCTACGAGCTCTCGACCGGCGAGGACGCCGGCATCGCCAAGATCACCATCAACCGCCCGGAGGTCCGCAACGCGTTCCGGCCGGAGACGGTCGTCGAGCTGATCGACGCCTTCGATCGCGCCCGCGAGGACGACTCGGTCGGCGTGGTGATCCTCACCGGGGAGGGCCCGGATGCGTTCTGCTCGGGCGGCGACCAGCGCGTCCGGGGCGACCGCGGCGGCTACGTGAGCGGCGCGGACCCGGCGCAGGCGGGAGCGCAGCACGCGGTCGGGCGCTTCCACGTGACCGATCTGCATGTCCAGATCCGGCGGATGCCCAAGCCCGTGGTGGCGATGGTGGCCGGCTACGCGATCGGCGGCGGCCATGTCCTGCACGTCATCTGTGACCTGACGATCGCCGCCGACAACGCCCGCTTCGGCCAGACCGGTCCGAAGGTCGGCTCGTTTGACGGGGGGTTTGGCGCCAGCGTCCTGTCACGCCTCGTCGGGCCGAAGAAGGCCAAGGAGATCTGGTTCCTCTGCCGGCAATACGACGCCCAGCAGGCGCTGGAGATGGGACTGGTCAACACGGTCGTGCCACTCGAGCGGCTGGAGGACGAGACGGTCCAGTGGTGCCGGGAGATGCTGGCCCTCTCGCCGTTCGCGCTGCGGCTGCTCAAGTCCAGCTTCAACGCGGACGAGGATGGGCTGGCCGGAATTCAGCAGCTCGCCCACGATGCCAACCTGCTCTTCTACATGAGCGAGGAGGCAGCCGAGGGGCGCACCGCCTACCTCGAGAAGCGCAAGCCAGACTTCACGCAGTTCCCGCGGCGCGCCTGATTGCGAAATCGCTCGTCGACGCATGACTCTCGACATCAGCCGTCCACCGAGCGATTCCGTGCGGATCTGGCTGATGGCCGCGCGGCCTCGGACGCTGCCCGCGGCGATCGCCCCCGTGCTGGTCGGGACGGCGCTGGCCGGCTTCGCCCACGTGTTCCACCCGCTGCGCCTGATCGCCGCGCTGCTCAGCTCGATCTTCATCCAGGTCGGCACGAACTTGTCGAACGACTACTCCGACGCGAGGCGCGGCGCCGACACCGAGGACCGGCTCGGACCGGTGCGCGTGACCGCCGGCGGCCTCGTCCCGCCCAAGCAGGTGCTCATCGCCACCTACGTCAGCTTCGGACTCGCGGTGCTCTTCGGCGTCTACCTGATCGTGGTCGCGGGCTGGCAATTGCTGCTGGTCGGAGCCGCCTCGATCCTGGCCGGCGTCCTCTACACGGGCGGCCCGCGACCATACGGCTACGAGGGCCTCGGTGAGGTGTTCGTGTTCCTGTTCTTCGGGATTGTCGCCGTCGCCGGCTCGTTCTTCGTGCAGGTCAAGCATCTGCACTGGGAGGCGTTCGCCCTCGCGGTCCCGGTCGGGCTGCTGGCGGCGGCGATCCTCGTGGTCAACAACCTCCGCGATATCGACACCGATCGGAGGGCCGGCAAGCGCACGCTCGCGGTTCGGCTCGGACGTGACCGGACCCGGACGCTCTACGCGACGATGGTCTACGGCGCGTTCGTGCTGACGCCGGTGACCTGGGTGTTCGGCCCGCTGAAACCATGGGTGCTGCTCCCCTGGCTGACCGTGCCGCTCGCGGCACCGGTGGTCCGCCTGGTCCGCAACCGCACCGATGGCCCGTCGCTCAACCAGGCGCTGGCCAAGACCGGGATGCTGCAACTGGCGTTCTGCGTGCTGCTCTCGGCCGGCCTGCTGCTCAGCCGGTGAAGCTCGACCTCCGCCGCGTCGCGGCCCGGATGCGGGCGCCTTTCGTGTCCGCGACCGGAGCGCTCAGCGAGCGTGAGCTGATCCTGGTGACGCTGCATGGCGCCGACGGGGTGGCCGGTTTCGGAGAGGCCGCCCCGCTTCCGAGCTACGACGGAGTGACGGCGGAGGACGTGCGGGTGGCGCTCGAGGACTGCCGGGCCGCCCTGGCCGGCTCCGACGCCGCCAGCGCCGCCGATCGCGACCGGCTGCTCGCGGAGTGCGCGGACCTGGCGGTGCTCCCCCAGGCACTGTCGGCGATCGACCTCGCGCTGTGGGACCTCGCCGGCAAGCGCGCGGGGGTTCCCGTCTGGCGATTGCTCGGGGCGTACCGCGCCGAGCCTGTGGTCGTCAACTGGACCATCGCGGCGCCGGATCGGGCCGGGGCGGCGCGCGAAGCCGCCGGCGCGCGCGCGGCCGGGTACGCCACCGTCAAGGTCAAGGTCGGCGGCGGCGACGATGCCGGACGGGTCGCCGCCGTGAGGGCGGCCGCCGGACCGGAGATGGCCATCCGCCTGGACGCCAACGGCGTCTGGTCGGTGCCGGAGGCGATCCGCTGGTTGGAGGTGCTCGGCCCCGCCGGGATCGAGCTGTGCGAGGAGCCGGCGTCCGGGCTCGAGGCGATTGCGACTGTGGCCTCCGCGGTCGCGGTGCCGGTCTCCCTCGACGAGAGCGCGGCTGCTCCCGGCGCGCTCGAGAGCCGCGCGTGCCGGGCGGTCTGCCTGAAGGTCTCGCGCTGCGGAGGGATCACCGGACTGCTCGACGCCGCGACCCAGGCGCGCGCGGCCGGATATGAGGTCTATCTCGCCTCGACGCTCGACGGCCCGCTGGGGATCGCCGCTGCCCTGCACGCGGCAGCAGTGCTCGCCCCGGACCGCCCCTGCGGACTGGCCACGCTGCCGCTGTTCGGCGATCGTCCGGATCCGATACCGGCCGGCGACGGGGCGATCGCGCCGCCGGCCGGGGCCGGTCTCGGCGACAGACTCGGGGACTGGTACTGACCTCAGCTCCGGGCCAGGGCCGCGGCGACCGCCGCCGGCGCCTCCAGGTGGACGGCATGCCCGCTGTCCTCGACGATTTCCAGCTCGGCCCGTGGGATCGCCTCCAGCATCCGCTCGGCCACGACCCGGAACTTGAGGTCACGAGCGCCCACGAGCAGCTGGACGGGCATCGGCAGCTCCGCCAGACGATCCCACAGCGAGGGCAGCGCCCCGGTGCCGAGGCCGCGGAGCGCCGCCGCGAGGCCGGCCGGCGTATTACGCAACCGATCGCGGTGAACCGCGGCGGCCACCGCCGGCGGCTGGTCAGCCAGGACCGGCGTCCGTGCCCAGCGCCGCGCGAACGCGTCGATGCTCGCGTGCTCGATCTCATCGGCCAGCCGCTCGTCGGCCTCGCGGCGGGCCCGTCGCTCCGCCGGGTCGGCGAGGCCCGGACTGGCTCCGATCAGGATCAGGCGATCCACCCGCTCGCCGAGGGCCAGCGCCGTGTGCAGCGCGATCCGGCCCCCCATCGAGTAGCCGACCAGCGGGAATCGCGTGTCGGTCAGTTCGGCCACGTCCTCGATCACCGCCGCGAGTGAGACCGGACGCCGCGCCGAGGCGTCGCCGTGACCGCGGATGTCAAGCGGGATCGGCCGGTAGCGTTCAGGCAACGCCGCGATCACGCTCTCCCAGCTGGCTCCCGTGTGGGTGAAGCCGTGGAGCAGGACGAGCGGTTGCGCCATCGAACAGCATCATGACCGCCAACGACAGCCATCTGCTCCTGCGGGCGTTCTGCGATGAGCTCGCGCGCTGCGGCATTCGTCACGCGTGCACGTCGCCGGGATCGCGCTCGGCGCCGATCGTGCTCGCGCTGACCCGCGAGCCGAGGATCCGCTCCTGGTCGCACATCGACGAGCGCTGCGCCGGCTTCTTCGCCCTGGGGGCGGCGAAGGCCTCCGGCCGGCCGCTCGCGGTCACCTGCACCTCGGGGACCGCGGGCGCAAACCTCGCGCCGGCGGTGATCGAGGCCTTTCAGGCCCGGGTGCCGATGATCGTGCTGAGCGCGGATCGCCCGGCGGAGCTGCGGGAGAACGGCGCGGGCCAGACGATTGATCAGCTGAAGCTGTACGGCAGCGCCGCCAAGTGGTTCTTCGAGGTGGGCATGAGCGAGGCGAGCCCCGAAGGGTTGCGCTGGATCCGCACGCTGGCCTGCCGGGCGTACTGGACCTCCGTCGAGGGGCGCCCGGGGCCGGTGCACCTCAACTTCCCGCTGCGGGAGCCGCTGGTGCCGGACGGCCGGTTGGCACCGGACGGCGGCGGGCGTCCTGACGGTCGCCCCTGGGTCGACCGGTCGCCGGCGAGACCGGTCGGGCAGCAGCGTGACGCCGACTTCCCGCAGCGGGGCGTCGTGGTGGCGGGCCGCTGGGAGCGCGACGGGGAGTTCGGACCCACCGTCGCCCGGTTCGCCGAGCGCCTCGGTTATCCGCTGCTGGCCGACCCGCTTTCCGGCGCGCGTCGTGGCACCGCCGCGATCGCCGGTTACGACCTGTTGTTGCGGGCACCCGAGCTCGTGCCCGAGCTCGCTCCCGAACTCGTGTTGAGGGTCGGCGACCTGCCGACGTCCAAGCCGTTGCGTGGCTGGCTCGCGTCGCTCGACGCGCCGCAGGCCGGGTTCGACCCCGAGGGCGGCTGGCAGGATCCGGCCGGCGTGCTCAGCGTGAGCCTCACCGGGGACCCGGTGGCGACGCTGCGTGCGTGGACGCCGCAGGAGCCTGTCGCGCCACAGGAGTGGCTCGCGTCATGGCGGGCCGCCGACGCGACCGTGACGGAGGCGGTCACGGCGCAGCTCGCCGGCGGCCTGTCCGAGCCACGGGTGGCCGCCGAGCTCGGGTCGTGGTTAGCAGCGGAATCGACGCTGTTCGTCGCCTCCTCGATGCCGGTGCGCGACGTCGAGGAGTTCTGGCCGGTCCGCGACGACGCTCCGCGGGTCCTGTGCAATCGCGGGGCCAACGGCATCGACGGCACCGTCTCCTCCGCGTTCGGCGCCGCCGCGGCAGGCGATGGTCCGGTGGTGCTGCTGATCGGCGACGTCGCGCTGCTCCATGATTTGGGGGGCCTGCTGGCCGTGCGCCGGCTCGGACTGCCGCTGACGATCGTGCTGCTCAACAACGACGGCGGTGGCATCTTCCATTTCCTGCCGATCGCCGGTCAGGCGGACGCGTTCGAGGAACACGTGGCCACCCCCCACGGGGTGCGCTTCGAGGACGCCGCCCGGCTGTACGGCTGCGGGTACGAGCGTGCGGACACGGTCGACGATCTACGGACAGCGGTCCTCGGATCCCTGCGGTCGCGAGATGGCACGACGATCATCGAGGTGCGCACCGACCGCGTCGCCAACCGTGCCCTGCACAGGACAATCGAGGAGCGCGTGCTGGCCGCGCTCGCGGACGCTAGCCGGCCAGGACCGGCAGCAGCGCCTGCAGCTTGACCTCACTTTCGGCCAGCTCGGCCCCGGGGTCTGAGTCGCGGACGATGCCGCAGCCTGCGTAGCAAGTGGCCAGCGGCCCCCGGAGCAGCGAGCAGCGCAGGGCGACGCAGAATTCCCCGTCGCCGGTCGCATCGGCCCAGCCCACCGGCCCGGCATACCAGCCGCGGTCGAGCCCCTCGAGCGCCGGGATCAGCCGCTCGGCCACCGCGGCCGGCTCGCCGCCGACCGCCGGCGTCGGGTGCAGCAGCCCCGCCAGCTCGATCGCGCTCACCGGCGAGGCCAGCTGCGCGCGGATCGGCGCCGCGAGGTGCTGAATGTTCGCCACCCGCACCACCACCGGCTCTGGCGCGGCGGTGACCCAGACCGAGTGGGGCCGCAGGGCCCGGGCGATCCGTCGGGCCACGATTGCATTCTCCTGGCGGTCCTTCTCGCTGCGCAGCAGGCGTTCGCCGAGGTGGTCGTCGACGGCGGGATCGGCGCTGCGACCGGTCGATCCGGCCAGCGCCACGGTGCTGGCGCGCTGTCCCTCACGCCGGATCAGCAACTCCGGGCTGGCGGCCACGAACGTCGCCTCGCCGCGCCCCACCGCGAACACGTAGCAGGAGGGAAACGCGTCTCGCAGCACGCCGATCAGCGCGGCCGGATCATGGTTGACCGGCGCGTGGACCTCGACCTCCCGCGCCAGCACCACCTTCTCCAGCTCCCCGGCCGCGATCCGCTGCACCGCCCGGGCGACCGCCTCCTCGAAGTGGGAGGGCGGCATCGGGCTGAGCACCCGGTAGTCGCCGGTCGGCGCCGGGTCGAGCAGCGGCAGCGGCCGCCCGGCATCCAGCTCGCCGAGCCGCCGGTCGATCCGGGCCAGTAGGTCCGCGGTGGTGTCGTCCGGGGTTACCTCGGCATTGACGGTGATCGACGTCTCCCCCGCGCGCCGGGCGAACGAGCATTCCGGCACGAGCAAAGAGGCCGGGGCGAAGCCCTCCCACCGCCGGGAACCGCCTCCGTCGGGCGCGAAGGCAAAGCCGCCCAGCGCCACCAGACCCGATCCGCCCGGGCCTTCGGCGGCGTCCGCGCAGGCGCCGGCGACGAGTTCTCGCCAGCGCCGGGCCAGGTCCGAGAAGCGCTCGGCGCCGCTCGCCTCCAGGGCCCGCACGCAACCGAGTGCGCCCAGCGCGGCGCCATCACGGTCGGGCTGCTCCAAGCAGAACCACGGCTCGCCGGCTCGCCGCGAGGCGGCCACGAGCGACGTCGGGTCCCCGGCGCGGGGGCAGGCCGCGGTGACGCTGGCCAGGGTCGGCGTCCCGGTCACCCGCGAGCGCCGGAGCGCCGACTCGAGTCGCGCCGCCAGACGCCGCCGGGCGCGCTCGTCGAGCCAGTCCGCGTGGCGGGATCTCACGGCCGGCTCTGTCACCGGCCGAACGCTACCGAGGCGGGCGGGCTCTGTCACCGGCCTAACGCTACCGAGGCGGGCGATCCGGCTCGGCGGAGACGGCGACTCGGCCGAACAGGTTCAGCGCGGTCAGCGAGGCGGCCAAGTTGCCGCTCGAGCCGGACAGCGCCGGTGGCGCCGGGCGGTCGGCCGTCCGGCGCGCTCGCAGCGTCACGCGGCGCTCGTGGCCAGGCTCGACCGAGAACGCATCGTCTTCGGCGTCCCAGCCCGGCGCGGTGACCCTCACACCGTAGGCCAGCCGCCGGGTGGCCAGCCTGAGTTCGGCTCGGTCCGCGGCGACGCGGTGAAGACTCGCCTCGAGCCCCAGCTGCGAGACCGATTCCCGGCGGACCGGCCGACCGACCGGAAACCGGAATGACTGGGACACGAGGCGTTGTCCCTCGGCCTCCGGCGCGGCCAAGCTCAGCACGACCAGATCCTGGGCCGGCGGCCCGAACCGATACGCCCAGCTGACGTCGACGAATCTTCCCAGTAGCGCCTCGACATTGTGTGCGCAGCTGCCGTGGGCGGGCAGCTCCACGTCGATCACCACCTCGTCGACCGGCACCTCGAGGTCGCGGTAGAGCGCGATCCGCAGGGTCCCCCGCCAGGCCGCGGCGGTGTCGTTGGCGATGTGCGCGGTGATCCCCCCGAGTCCCTCGTCGGTCCCCCAGACGGCCACCGGCGCGAGGGCACGGCGCAAGTGGTGGTAGGCCGCCTTCGGCTCGCCGCGATGGTCGAGCACGCCCCATCCGGCGCCGGGCAACAGGTCGGTCAGCCACAGGACCAGAGCGCCGCCGCACGGAGAGGCCCCTCGGCGCCATTCGCCGAACACCTCGGCCATCAACTCGCCGCTGACCGCGCGGGACAGATCCAGGTACCGGTCGGGGTCGTCGCTGCGGGTGGCCACGGGATCCAGCCCGAAGAGCAAGGCGAAATAGTGGTCGCGGACGTCCTCGAAGTCCCAGCCGGCGCCGGCGTCGCGGGGGACGCCGGCCTTCCAGGCGGGATGGTGGGTGACGAGCCCCCCGGGCGCGTCGATCCCCGCCAGCGCCGCCTCGTCGGGGACGTTGGAGAAGGCCAGGCATTCGGCGGCGAACTTCACCTCGGAGCGGCGGCAGTCCTCGAGACCGCGCCGGTAGGCGCCCACCCCGTAATAGTTGGCCACCCCTCGGTCGGTGCGGAAGGGGAGCTCGCCCCCGAACGGCGCCGAGGGGATGTAGGGCGCCTGCAGCTCTGCCTCGCGCACCAGCGCCGGCAACAGCTCCGCGTACAGCGGCCCGTTCGCCAGCCCGGGATCGAGCCCCAACATCGCCACCTGCTGGGCGACCTCGCTGCCGCCGCACAGCACGGCCAGGCTGGGGCGCGCCGCCAGCCGGTCCAGCAGCTGGCGCGCCTCGCGCTCGACCTCGGCCATGAAGTCCGGATCCTGCTCCGGGTAGTCGAGGTTGGCGAACATGAAGTCCTGCCAGACGAGGATCCCCAGCTCGTCGCACAGGTCATAGAACTCGTCGCTCTCATAGCAGCCGACCCCCGGTACGCGCAGCATGTTCATGCCGGCGTCGAGCACGGCGCCGAGCACTGCCCGCAGATCGGGCTCAGGTGCATCGGTCCGAGCCAGGTGCAGCGGAGTCCAGACGGCCCCTCGAGCGAACACCGGCACGCCGTTGCACTGCAGCGCGAGGCCGTCGCGCTCGATGTCGGCCGGCGTGGTCAGGGTGCGAAAACCGATCCGCCCGGCGTCGATGGCCGTCTCGCGGTCGCCCGCGGCAACCTGGAGGGTGGCTCGGTAGAGCGCCGGCGCCCCGTGCGTGTGCGGCCACCACAACGCCGGGTCTGGGCATCTGAGCTCACCGGTCGCGGTCACCGCTTGCCCGCGGGACTCCGATAGGGCGAGCTCGGCGACGTGCGTCCCGGTAGGGCCGCGGATCTCGATGCAGACCCCGCGGATGCCCGTTCCCTCCCCCAGCGAGCGCAGGTCGACGCTGACGGCGACGATGCCCTGTCCATTCTGCACCCGCGCCCGGATTCGGAGGCGGTCGAGCGCCAAGTCCCGCCGGCGCTCGAGTCGCACCGCCCGCCACGGTCCCACCACCGGCGGCCCCGGGGCGAAGCCGGGAGCCCGACCCAGCAACATGGTCCGAAAGAAGCGCAGGTTGCCGGAGGCGACCAGCCGGGTGCGCCAGCGAGCCCGCGGGCGCCGGCGCAGCTCGAGCCGCGGGGCCAGCGCCCGGCAGCAGATCACCAGCTCGTTGTGGCCGATCAGCCGCGCGCCGACCGCCACCGACCGTGCGGCGAACATCGAGTCGCCGCCGAGCACGCGCTCGCCGTTGAGGTAGACCTCGCTGACCGTAGCCACCCCATCGCAGATCAGCCGGACCTCCTCCCCGGGGCTGGCTGGCTCGGCGTCGAAGGCCACGCGGTAGAACCAGTCACGCGCGTCGAGGTCCCCCGCCTCAGGGCCATCCAGCTGTCCCGCATCGCGCAGGGCCTCGCCGACGGTGCCGGGTACCGCGGCGTCGATCCAGGCCAGCTCCGGCACGCCGGCCAGATCCTGCAGCTCGCCCGGGGCTGTCGATGCAAGCCGCCAGCCGGTGCTCAGCTCGAGGGCCTCCAGGATCTCGGGTGCGGCGTCGCGCACGTTCATGGCTTGGCTCAGAGCGCGAGGGCGTTCTCAGCCCGCGGCCTCGGCCAGGGCGGCGATCGCGCGCTCCCAGGCGCGGGCCATCGTGGAGACCAGCGGTGCCGCGTCGAACTGGCGGCGTCGGGCGAGGCGAAACGACATCGCCTTACAGGCGTCGACGATCTCCGCCATCGGCGCCGCCGCGGGCTCTGCCTCGGAGCCGAGCAGCCACCCCGCGTAGTCGGCCGCGACCTCGAATGCCGATCCTGCCATCCGCACCGTGGCGAACGCGTACGCGTGGTAGTCGTCGAGCCCGCGCTCGAGCAGGTCTGGGAGCTGCTGATCGAGCGCCGCGCCGAAGCGCTCGAACGGGTTCGTCGCCGGGAGTCGACGCAGATGTCGCTTCAGGCTAGCCAGGGATGCCGTCCGCAGCAGCTCGCCGTCGAGCGCCGGTCCGGCGTCGAATCGGACGAGCTCGGTGTAGGGCGGCAGCACATCGTCGGAGAAGTCGCCGATTCGGAACGCCCCCCGGTAGTCCTCGCCGCCGAGCTCGAACAACCCGGCGCCGTGGAAGTAACGCAGAGTCTCCGCGTCGAGGTCGATCGCGTCGGCGGCGACCGAGGTCTTCACGTGCTCGGCCCGGTAGCTGGTGGTGGTCAGGTCGGGCAGGTACCACGAGTCGAGCTCCACGATGATCGTGCGACCAAGCTCGATCTGCTCGGCGATCTGAACCGGCAGCGGCCGGTAGGGCTGCATCTCATGGATGTCGACGCCGAACAGCGCCTCGAGGTCCTCCGGCGGCGGCTTGAAGAATGTCCATTGGTCACCTTCGAAGTCCATCCTGACCAGGTGCCCGAAGGCCGCCAGCGGCTCGTAGCCGCGGGCGTGCAGCAGCTCGATGATGATGTCGGTGTAACAGTTGGTCTCGAGGTAGGCCCGGCCGGCGGCATGCAGGAGGTGCGGCTCGTAGCCGCGCGGGTCCCGGCCCGACAGACTGGCCAGTCCCCGAACCGTCGTGGCACCCGTCATCGCCACAGCTCGCCCCGGACGTCAGCCGGCCATGACCCGGGATCCAGCCCGTGGGTCCGCAGGAGCGCGAGCACGATCCGCTCGTGGCCGAAGCCGAGGCACGCCGTGTGCGCCGTTGAACCGTCGGCCAGCTCGATCCCGTACGTGCTGCCGAAGTGATCGAGATGGTGGTTGAACGACGCCAGCGCGGTCGGCTCCGGCCCGGCGATCGGCACGAGCAGCTCGAGCTTCAGCGCCTGCTCGCGCTGGTTGGCCGCGAGCATCCGGCCGCGCCGGCCGAAGAACGGGTCGCTGGCCGTGTCGAGGCTGGCGTCGAGGCCGAAGCCGCGGAGCAGCTCCAGCCCGCGCTGGGCCCACTCATCTCGCCAGGCCAGCACGTTCTCGGGCTCGCCGATCCTGACCAGCTCGTGCTGGTGGAAGATCTGGCGGCGGGCCGGATCCTGGGAGGGCTCGTGCCGGAAGACCCAGGAACCGCCGGCGTCGATGAACACGCCGCCGGTCTGCAGCCGCCCCCGGGCGGCGATCGCCGGGTAGACGGGATAGCACGCGGCCGGCATCAGCGCGACCTCGGTCATCTCCTGAAACTCGCTCCAGTCCTCGTGCCGGCCGGCGCGCTCGCCCTGTTCCGCGGCGTCCGCCTCATTTCCGGTGAACGAGAAGATGCTCCCAGCCAGGTGCGGGAACGAGACCAGATACCCGCTGCGCTCGAGCTGGCGGCGCGGCAGCAAGGGGGGAAACTGAAGTCGCTCGGCGCCTTGAGCGGCGGCCGTGTCGGTCAGGCATCGGTCCAGCGCGATCCGCACCTCCTCGAACGCCGCCCCATGACCGTAGACCCCCGGCACACCGGTGTCGATCAGCAGGCCGGCGCCGAACAGCTCGCGGAGAAATTCAGCCTGCTCCGCGCTGGCCAGCCGTACCTCAGCCGGCATCAGACTTCCTTGGCGATCAGCAGCAGGCCCGCGTCGGTGGCGTGAATCCGCTCGTTGGCCACCATCAGCCGGGCCGACAGGGCGTCCCGGAGCTGGCGACCCACCCCGAACGGCGAGTCGTTCTTGTAGGCCATGATCCCGATCACCTCGAGCACTTCCGCGCAGATCCGGGGAGCGTGCTCCGAGGCGGCCAGCTTGAGATTGTTGAAGCGGAGCACGGCGGCCATCGTCGAGAGCCGGTCACGTCCCGGCTCGTCGCTCCAGGTGACGAAATCCTCCAGCGCCGAGCGGACCTCGCCCCGCAGCATCGTCAGCTCTGCCATCACGCGGGACAAGGAGTGGGCCGCCGGGACGACCTGGCCGGGCGTGCGCCTGGCCGCCTGGCGGACGAAACTGCGACCCCGCTCGAACGCGTCGGTGGCGATCCCGAGCCACACGTGCGACCACAGGATGTGGGACAGCGGCACCATCGATTCGTTCATCACGGTGGCGAACGATGCGTTCAGCACCTGCTCGGGTCCGAACCGGGCGTGCACCACGAACCCGGGGGAGCATGTCCCCCGCATCCCGATCGTGTCCCAGGTTCCGGCGGGTTCGAGCTCGGTCTCGGCCGCGCGGTGCAGGACGAGCACCTGGTCTCCCGGTTCCGCTTCGGGCGAGCGGCGTACGGTGGTCAGCAGATCGTCGGCGTAGGCGCCGTAGCTCACCGTTGGCGCCTGCTTCACGAACTGGAGCCCGCCGGCATCCTCGGACGGCATCACGGGGGCGATCGAGCGGCCCATGTTGCCACCGGTGCCCACCTCGGAGGTGACCGACGCGATCAGCCGCTGCTCGACGCACAGCTCCCGCAGGTAGGCCTCGAACCACGGTGCGCCTTCGAGGTGGCGCACGATCGTGGCGACCTGGATCTGGTGCATAGCGAACACCATCGCGCTCGCCGAGCAGCGACGCCCGAGCTCGAAGCAGGCCTGCGCGATCGATTCGAGCGGAACGCCGCCTCCGCCGAGCGCCTCGGGGACGAAGGCCGAAAGTGCGCCCGCTTCGCGCAGCGCGGTGACGGTTTCGATCGGGAACCGGGCCTGACGGTCGACCTCGTCGGCGTGGACCGCGGCGATCGCGGTGGCCAGGTCGCCCACCTTCTCCAGCAGATCCCGATCGGCCAGAACGCTCATCCGACCCGAGCCCCGAGTTCGCCGATGGCGGCGGCGATGCCGGCGATGCTCTCGAAAACGCTGCGCGTGAGCATGCTGTCGGGAAATTCGATGTCGAAGGCGTCTTCGAGGGCCAGCATCACGTTGACGCTGGCGTGCGAGGTCATTCCGGCCTGGAACAGATCGGCGTCGGCCGGTACCTGATCGACGTCGACGGGGAGGCGCGCGTGATCCCGTAGAACCTGGCGGATCGCCGTGTCAAGGGGGTCATTCATCCGCTCAGCTCCGCGAGCACTACCGCGGCCGCGAACGGCTCATCGTGGGTCAGGCTGAGATCGAGGGAGCGGACTCCCTGGCGCCGGGCCAGCTCGGCCGCCGCACCGGTCAGCTCGACGGTCGGTCGTCCGGCTTGATCTCTGCGCACGGCGACCGATTGCCAGCTGATCGCCTCGTGGGTTCTCCTTAGCACCTTGAACGTCGCCTCCTTGGCCGCGAAGCGCGCGGCGAGCCGGAGCGGATCTCCCGCGCAATCCGCCAGTTCCTGACCGGTGTAGATCCGGTTCAGGTATCGCTCTCCGTGCACGCGCACAGACTCCCGGACGGTGTCCGAGCAGACGAGATCCAGGCCCACGCGCATTGACATTGTGTGATCGTATCGGCGTCCAGGACGCCTTTATGGCATCGGCATTGCCCAGGCTGGGCTTGAGCGCGTGTCCCGACGCGGCCAAACGCCTCGTAGTTGCGAAGACCGACCGCTAAGTCTCTCCGCGTCCGCGCGCGATCGCGATCTCGCCCGTACGGGCCATCTCGATCAGCCCAAACGGCCGGATCAGGCGCTCGAACGCCTCGACCTTCTGGTTCGTTCCGGTGACCTCGACGATCAGCGACCGCTTCGTCACGTCGACGACCTTGGCCCGGAAGATCTCGCAGATCTGCATCGCCTCGCCGCGGCTGGCTCCATCGGCGGCGATCTTGAACAGCGCGAGCTCGCGCGCGAGCGTCTCCTCGGGCTCGAGGTCGCGGATCTTGAGCACGTTGATCAGCTTGTGCAGCTGCTTGGTCACCTGGTCGATCGGGTGCAGCGCTCCATCGAGCGTGAGCGTTATCCGCGAGACGGAGTCGTCGTCGGTCGGCCCAACCGCCAACGTGTTGATGTTGAACCCGCGCCGCGCGAACAGCCCGGTGATCCTGGTTAGGACGCCCGGCTTGTTCTCCACGAGAATCGAGAGGATGTGCTTGCGGCCGGAGCGCAGGTTGCCCGCCGCCTCGAGCTGATCCAGCGAGAGGATCTCCTTGGTGCCTGGTTCTCCCATTCGGATCACCACCCCTAGCCCACCATGTCCCGGGCGGGCTGGCCGGCCGGGATCATCGGATAGGTGTTTTCCTCGCGCGTGACCCGGACGTCGACCAGCACCGGGCCCTCGGTGGCGAGCGCCTCCCGCATGTCGCTGACCAGCGTGTGCTTGTCGGTGAAGCGCATACCGGTCGCGCCGTAGGCCTCGGCGACCTTGACGAAGTCGGGCCACTGGCCCATGTCGACCTGGCTGTAGCGCTTGTCCCAGAACAGCTCCTGCCACTGCCGGACCATGCCCAGGTAGCCGTTGTTCATGATGAACACCTTGATCGCGATGCCTTCCTGGGCACAGGTGGCCAGCTCCTGCATGTTCATCTGAACCGACCCGTCACCGGCGATGCAGACGACTGTCTCGTCGGGACACCCGACCTTCGCCCCCATCGCGGCGGGCAGGCCGAAGCCCATCGTCCCCAGCCCGCCGGAGTTGATCCAGCGTCGAGGCTTGGCGAAGTGGTAGCGCTGCGCCGTCCACATCTGGTGCTGGCCGACGTCGCTGGTGACGATCGCGTCGCCGCCGGTGGCCTCGTAGAGCGCCTGCACCATGTACTGCGGCTTGATCTCGGCGTCGGCGGAATCCTCATAGCTGAGCGGGTAGCGAGCCTGCCAGGCCCTGATCCGAGTCCACCACTCCTCCAACCGGCCCGGATCCGCCTCCAGTGCCCGGTACTCGGCGGTCAACCGCGGCAGGATGTTCTTGGCGTCGCCGACGATCGGTATGTGCGCCGGGACGTTCTTGGAGATCTCGGCCGGGTCGACATCGATGTGGATGAACTTCGCCCGGGGAGCGAACTCCGAGAGCTTGCCGGTGATCCGATCGTCGAAGCGCGCGCCGATGGCGATGATCAGATCCGCCTCGTCCATCGCGTAATTGGCCGTCCGCGTGCCGTGCATCCCCAGCATCCCCAGCCACTGATCGTGGGGCGCGGGAAACGCGCCCAGGCCCATCACCGTGCAGGTGACCGGAAAGCGGTCCGAGAGGCCGAGCTCGGTCAGCTCGGCCGAAGCGTTGCCGGAGATCACCCCGCCGCCCGCGTAGATGACGGGGCGATGCGAGTTGGCCAGCGCCTTGGCGGCAAGCCGGATCTGCTTCTGGTTGCCATCCGTAGTCGGTTGGTATCCCGGGAGATGGACGTCGGTGACCGGTTCGTACGGGATGTCGGCCCGGCTCAAGTCCTGCGGAATGTCGACCACCACCGGTCCCGGCCGCCCGGTACGGGCGATGTGGAAGGCCTCGTGGATCGAGCGCGGGAGCTCCAGCGGGTGCTGGATCATGAAGCTGTGCTTGACGATCGGCATCGTGATCCCGATCGTGTCCGCCTCCTGGAAGCCGTCGGTGCCCAACAGCTCGGTTCGCACCTGCCCGGTCAGGAACACGACGGGGACGGAGTCCATCATCGCGTCGCAGATCGGGGTGACCAGATTGGTCGCGCCGGGTCCGCTGGTCCCGATCGACACACCAACCTTCCCGGTGGCCTTGGCATAGCCCTCGGCGGCGTGCCCACCCCCGGCCTCGTGGCGCACGAGGATGTGCCGGATGCCCGCGTCGTAGAACGCGTCATACGTCGGAAGATTCGCCCCTCCGGGGAGGCCGAATACGACGTCGACACCTTCTGCCTTAAGACATTCCATCAGTGCATCGACTGCACGCATTGCGCTCGCCTCCTTTCGGGAATCCGCTGTGGGCGCGCCGGGACCGCTCCGATCGCGCGGGGCAGGCGAGTTTAGCCGAGGTTGTGGGCGACGGCGAGGGCTCGCGGCGATGGCCAGGCGATTGATTCCGCGGGCCGGCGTCTGGCGCGTCGCGGGCGAAAGTCAACGGCCGCGGGACGGTCGACCGCCCCGGACGTGGTCGCGACCTAGCCGGATGTGGTCGCGACCCTCGCCGGAACGCAGTTTCGACCGTCGTCGGGATGTGGTCACGACCTCGGGGCACCGGGCTACATATCACGCACTATTTGCGGGTTATGTAGCGCGCCCCCCGCGCGGCGAGCCCCTCGGGGTACCGGGCTACATATCACGCACTATTTGCGGGTTATGTGGCACGCCCCCGCGAGCCGAGCCCCTGGAGGCACCGGGCTACATATCACGCACTATTTGCGGGTTATGTAGCACGCCCCCGCGAGGCGAGCACCCCTCGGCCCCTTCCTCAATGCGGTCGTTCGTCAAATCCCGACCCCACATCCCACGCCCGCCACGCACCCGGACGCGCTGCCACCCCTGAGCCAACGCCGAAACGGCCCGCGACAGGCCCGACGGCCCGCGACAGGCCCGACGCCCCACGCCAGGCCCGACGCCCCACCACAGGCCCGACGGCCCGCGACGCGAGGCCGACCAGCCGCTCTAAGCGGTGCTCGCCTGGGACGGCTCAGCCGACCGCCGGCGCATCGCCCCTTCGCCCGCGATCGCGACGTCCGGGAACTCGAGCTCGGTTCCGCACCGCATGCACACCGCGTCGTGGAGCTTGACGATGCGGCCGCACCCCGGGCACTGGCGCCGGAGCTCCTCGCTGTCCAGGCGCCAGAAGAGGGCCGTGAGCAGGCCGATGAAGGGAATCGTTCCGGAGATCAGGAACCAGGTGAAGAACGAACTCCCCTTGAGTCGACCGACGATGCCTCCGGCCAGCCCGAAGCAGACCAGGATGACGACGAGGCCCATGCCGCCCACGGGCAGACCCTCACCAGACGAGCGTCTTGACGGCCCACAGCGCCGCCAGCACCGCGGCGACCACGAGGACTGTCACGAAGATCGCCTTGATGACACCGATGACTACCCAGACGGCAACCGCCGCCACCGCCAAGAGCACCACACCGGCTACTGCCTTTTTGAGGACCGGCGAACGATCCGGACGGCCCTCGAGTTCTTTTTGCATACTCGAAGGGTATCGCGGCGGGCCAGTCGGCTCACCGGGCCGAAGCGGCCCGTGGCCGCCGTGGCCGACCGGTCAGTCGTAGACGCGCTTGAGATGCTCGAAGCGCATCCCGGTCTCGCTGGAACGGCCGTGGAAACGGAGGCGGGCAAGCCTGAAGCGACGAACTGGGACGACGCCGGGCTCGTGGGAAGCGTCGCGCGGGGCGGCGACGAGCAGGACCTTCGATGATGTGTTTGGACGGGTCATGGCCAGGATCATGACCCTCGGAACTTAAGGTGGCATTGGCCGCGGGTACAAACTTCCCAGCGGGCGGTCGGCCCTCCGGCCGCGTGCGCTTCGAATCCGTGGCGCTTCAGCCTGCCCTTGCGAGCTCGGCTGCGGCTTGCAGGGCCGCGCGCTGCTCGCGGGGCAGACGTCTGCGCAGGCGCCACACGGCGCCGGAGAAGGCGAGGTTCGCCACCGTGGCGAACCCTGTCTCGTCGGTCCGCAGCGCGAGCAGCAGGTGCGCGATCTTGTCGCCGGTGGGCAGGGTGGCGTCCGTGGCCTTGACGCAATAGCAGCACACCCGCCGGCCGCCGGATCGGACGAGCAGCGCGCCCGCTTCGCCGACCAGCCAGACGCCGAGCCGACCTCGTTCCAGGGCCAGCCCCGTCTCGATCTGCCGCTGCCGAGCTTCGTGGTCGAGCAGGTCACCCAGCAGCAGCATCGAGCGCCGCTCGGACCCAGGCTCGGACTTCACCACCCGGCGGAGGACCCCTGCTCCCCGGCTCGCGTACAGCTCGGGGATGATCCACGCGTGCGCGAGGAGGATCAGGGCAACCGGCGTGGTGATCGGCTTGACCGCCACCAACAGCGCGGCGGCGCCGATGAACGGGACCGTGTGCGCGACCGTGGTGAGCGTCCAGATCCTTCCGGAGCGGGCCAGCGATCTGTTGCTGGCCCGCGGGCGCCAGTAGACGCTCGCCAGCTCTGGCAGGGCCTGGCCATATGGCGTCCCAGATAGGGATGCGCTCTGAACAGGCTTGCTAGCCACCGGCGATCGGCCGCCGCAGGATCACCAGCGACGCGTCGATCGGAAGCTCGTGGACCTGCTCGGCGTGCCCCTCGCCCTGCGTGACGATGGCGAAGTAGCCCCGATCCAGTTCGGCGCGGAACGCTTCCACGGCCGCCTCCACCGCGGCGGGCTCCTCCGCCGTCCACTCGGCCAGCGTGGTGTGGCCCGTTTGATCCATCCTGATGAGTCGGGACATTTGGCCTCCTAGCGAAGTTGGGGCTCAATCGTACGCCTGCAACGGGAAGTTTTGAGCCGGTCTGCTCGTCTTCTGCCGTAGATGCTGCCCAGTCGCCGCCTCCCCGCCGCTGCCGTCGCGCTTGCCCTAGGCGCGCTGCCGCTACCGGCTGGCTTGATCGGCTATTCGAGCTCCCCGGCAGCCGCGCACGCGGTTCCGGCCCCCGCCCAGGCGGTGACTACGGCGCGCCCCGGGCAACGCCACCTTGGCCAGGGTCTTGATCGCAGCGGCCAGGGCCCCCACCACCGTCGTGCGGGTCTAGGCCACCGTCCTGAGGGCATAGACCGCCGTCGTCCGGGTCTTCGCCAGCACCGCCAGGGCTCCCGACAGGGCGTTGTCGGCCACGGCCACAAGCCGGGCGCCCGTCACACGCCCGGCTCTGCGCAGCTCGGCCGGCCCGGCCGCCCGGTCGACAAAGAGCACCGCCACCATCGCCGGCACCCGCCTCGACGCGCCCGTGCCGCCGCCGCTGACCCGGCGGACTCGATCTCGGATTTCAAGTTCACGCCCGCGTCGAGCACCGTTCACGTCGGGGACACCGTTACCTGGACGAACAACGGACCGAGCGTCCATACCGCAACGGCCAACGACGGCAGCTTCGACACCGGGCAGCTGAAGCGGGGGCAGAGCGCGTCGCATACGTTCACTCGAGCGGGCACCTTCGCCTACATCTGCCAGATACACCCGTTCATGCACGGGACAATCGTCGTGCTGGCCAACGCCACGACCCCGGCTCCGGCGGGCACCAGCGCGCCGCCCAAGAGCACCGGCACCACGCCGTCCGCCGGCGCCGCCAATTCGGGCGCGACCAGCGGCTCCGGCGCGTCAACCGCAAGCGGTCAGACCCTGCCGAACACCGGCACAGACCTAACCGGGACCCTGGGCTTGGCCGTCGTGCTCGCGGCCGCCGGACTGGCTCTGCGACGGGCGCTCACCCTCCGCTAGAAGGCTTCTCGTCCGCTGACCTGCTCAAGCTCCCCGGCGGAGAAGCCGAGGTTGAACACAGGATGATCTCCGCAAGCCGCAAGACCATCGTGACGCTCGTGGTCGGCCTGGCGCTGCTGCTGCCCGCCGCCGCGATGGCCGAGAGCGGCTCGACCTGCCAGGCGTATAACCCGCAGCTCTGCGGGGTGAGCGGTATCACTACGAGGAGCCCCGGAGAGCATCCAGACCCCGTTTACGTCGGTTCCACCGGCAGCAGCACGCTTCCGTTCACTGGGCTCGACCTGGCCCTGCTGCTCGCTACGAGCGGGGCCCTGCTGGCCGCGGGGCTGCTCGTGCGAAGACTATCCCGCACCAGCTGATGGGTCCCCGGGCGGGGTTAACGTCTCACGATGCCTGACCTCACGCCGGACTCGCACCACGGCCTGTAGCCGATCCGGTCGCTCGCACGGTGGTGGGACATCCGGGTCCGCCGACATCATGCGATGCCACTGTGATCGCTCTGCGCGTCTTGGCAGGGGTCGGCGGCGCGCTCGGCGTCCTGGCGGTGCTCAGCTCGGCGTTGCGTTCGGTGGTGCTCCCGAGGGCGTTTCCCGCCCGCGTGGCCCGGGTCGCGTTTCTCGCGGTACGTCTGCCCGTCGGTGCGCTGGCCGCGCGCGAGGCCCGTCGCGGTAACGCGCGCCGCCGGGAGGAGCTCCTGTCGCTGCAGGGGCCTCTCGGCATCCTGGCCCAGCTCGGGACGTGGACGGTGCTGGTCGCCGTGGGGTTCACGGGGGTGCTGTGGGGTGTCGAAGGCCGGCCCGTGTCGTTCGCAGCGGTGCGCGATGCCGCGCGTGAGTCCGGCTCGTCGCTGAGCACGCTGGGCATCGTGCGCCCGGCGCACACCGCCGGCGAGTTCGTCGCGTTCGTCGAGGCAGGGGTCGGTCTTGTGCTGCTTGCGCTCGTCGTCACCTATCTGCCGACGATCTACGGGGCGTTCTCGCGCCGCGAGTCGCTCGTCGCACAGCTGGCGGTGCGGGCGGGCGCACCCACCACGCCGACGCGGTTGCTGCGGCGCTCGTGGGAGCTCGGGCGGTTCGAGCGCCTCGAGGAGGTGTGGCATCCCTGGGAGGAGTGGTTCGTCGACATCGGAGAGAGCCACACCTCGTTTCCGCAGCTCGTGTTCTTCCGCTCACCGCGAGCGGACACCTCCTGGGTCACCGCGGGCGTGACGATCCTCGACGCCGCGGCCCTGATGCGGCACGCCCTCGACCTGGAGCCGGACTCGCGCAGCGAGTTGACGGTGCGGGCCGGGGTGAGCACGCTCGAGCTGATCGGCGAGTTCCTGGGCATACCGCCCCCATCAGACGACGGCGTGTGTCTGGAACGCCAGGTGTTTATGGACGCCCTGTCCGAGCTCGCCGAGCTCGGGATTCCGATCGTCACAGACCGCGAGCAGGCATGGGAGGCGTTCGCCGGTGAGCGCCGGCGCTACGAGAGCCTGGCGCTCACTATCGCCGGGCTGGCCGACGCGGTGCCCACCCCCTGGCTGCCCGCCGAACACTTCGGCACACACCGCCCCCCGGTGCTGCGCTTGGCCAGCGCTTCCGGTGAGGACGCGTAGACGTAGACCCACCTTCGCCCGCGTGCGAGGATGTACGGCCGATGGCGCCGGCGGATCAGCAGATGCGCGAGGCGGCCGAAGCGGCCGCCCGGCTGATCGAGCCGGGGATGCGAGTGGGTCTCGGCACCGGGCGGACGGTGGCCTGGCTCTTGAGGGCGCTGGCCGACCGGAAACTGGACGGGCTCCGCTGCGTGGCGACCTCGCCCGAGACCGAGCGGTCGGCTCGAGAGCTCGGGCTCGGTGTCGAGCCGTTCGACTCCCTCGATTACCTGGACATCGCGGTCGACGGGGCCGACCAGGTGACCACGGATCGTTGGGCGGTCAAGGGTGGTCATGGGGCTCATCTGCGCGAGAAGATCGTCGCCGCTGCCGCCGAGCGCTTCGTGGTGATCGTTTCCGCGGACAAGGCGGTCGAGGCTCTGCACCCACCGGTGCCGCTCGAGCTGCGACGCTTCGGCCTGCCGGCGACCCTCAGGGCTCTGCGATACGCCGCCCTTCGGGCCGATGCCCCGCCGAGTCCCGACGGCGGCGTGCTGGCCGACTATCAAGGTGAGATTGCGGATCCGGGCACCCTGGCCAGCCAGCTTGACCGAAACCCGGGCGTCGCCGCGCACGGGTTGTTCTGTCCCGCGCTCGTCGCGCAGGTGATCGTGGGGACGGGAGGTCAGTGATGGGTGAGCGATCTGATCGTATGAGAACCAAAGGAGCCCCTTGACCCCGACCGAGTCCACGTTCACCGGCGCCCGCGGCGCCGTCCAGACCTATTCCTGGGACCTGCCCGAGCCCCGGTATGTAGTCGTGCTGGCCCACGGTTACGGGGAGCACGCCCGGCGCTATGACCACGTCGCCGAGGCGCTGCGCGACGACGGTGCGGCCGTCTTCGCGCTTGACCACCACGGCCACGGGCGCTCGGAGGGTGAGCGCGCCTCGGTCAGCGATCCCCAGGATTTCGATCGCGACCTCGACGCGCTGGTGGAGTGGGCCCGCGGCGAGCACCCCGGGCTGCCGCTGGTCCTGATCGGCCATTCGATGGGCGGGCTGATCGCCACGCGCTACGCGCAGCAGCACCCGGGCCGGCTGACGGCGCTGGTGCTCTCGGGGCCGGCGATCGGCGGCAACCCGGGATTCGAACAGCTGCTGGCAATGGATCCGATCCCTGAGGTCCCGATCGACCCGTCGATTCTGTCCCGCGACCAGAGCGTCGGGGAGGCGTACGCCGCCGACGAGCTGATCTACCACGGACCTTTCCGCCGCGAGACCTTGCAGGCGCTGTTCACGGCGATCGAGCAGGTCGCCGCAGGGCCGCGGATCGAGATCCCGACGCTGTGGATCCATGGCGAGCTCGACCAGCTCGCGCCGCTCGACGCGACCCGTCCCGCAGCGGCCGCGATCCGCACCGATGCATGGCAGGAGAAGGTCTACGCCGGCGCGATGCACGAGATCTTCAACGAGACCAACCGCGACGAGGTCATCGGTGATGTGATCAGGTTCACGCGGGCGGTGCTGGCGGCCGCGCCGGCCTGATCGGGGCTCGTCGGCTCAGCCGCCGTCGATCAGCTGCTCACGGAGCAGCCGAGTGACCTCGCCCCCGTCGGCCCGGCCCTTGGTCTCGCGTTTGACGTAGCCCACCAGCGGTCCGATCGCCTTCAGGTTGCCCGCGCGGACCTTGGCCGCCGCGTCGGGGTCCGCGGCGATCGCGCGGGCGACGATCTCGGCCAAGCCGGCGTCGTCGGCGGCGATCGCGCCGAGCCCTTCCTGCTCGACGATTTGGCGCGGGTCGCCGCCCGCCTCGACGAGCCTGGTCAGCACATCTCGGGCCGCGTCGCGGTTGACCTGCCGGGACGCCACCATTCGCACCAGGGTGGCGAGGCTGCCGGGGGTCACCTTCGACGTCGCCGGGTCGGTCTCCGCGCCAATCCGCTCGACCAGCGGTGAGATCCAGTTCGCCAGCGCCACCGCGTCGACGCCAGGGCCGTCGCCATCGCCGCCACCGTCGACGGCGCCGGCGGCCAGCGCGGCCTCGAAGTAGTCGGCTCGCTCGGTCCGGAACGCGAGCTCGCGGGCGCGATCGGCACTGAGGCCGAGCTCACGCTCGAACCGCTCGGCGCGGACGGATGGAAGCTCCGGCAGCGCCGCGCGGGCGGCGGCGATCATCTCTTCGGTGGCCAGCAGCGGGACCAGGTCGGGCTCGGGGAAGTACCGGTAGTCGTGGGCCTCCTCCTTGGAGCGCAGCGAGGTGATGCGCCCGGAGGCAGGATCGAAGTGCAGCGTCTCCTGGACGACGGGCCGGCCGGACTGCAGCAGGGCGGTCTGCCGCTCGATCTCGGCACGCACGCCGCGCTCGAGGAAGCGGAACGAGTTCATGTTCTTCAGCTCGGTCTTGGTCCCGAGCTCGGTCGATCCCACCGGCCGCACGGAAACGTTGGCGTCGCAGCGCAGCGAACCCTCTTCCATGTTCACGTCCGAGACGCCGAGCGCCTTCAGCGTCCCCCGCAGCAGGGTCAGCCACTCGCGCGCCTGCTCGGGCGAATGCACGTCTGGCTCGGTGACGATCTCCACCAGCGGGGTCCCGCCCCGGTTGAAGTCGACGACGCTCGAATCCGAGCCGTGGATGCGGCCGCTGGTCCCTTTGTGCACCAGCTTGGCGGCGTCCTCCTCGAGATGGACCCGATGGATCCGCACCTCGCCCAACCGGCCGCCCCGGCAGATCGGCACGTCGTACTGGGAGATCTGGTAGCCCTTGGGACTGTCAGGATAGAAGTAGTTCTTGCGGTGAAATAGGGACCGTTCGGCGATCTCGCAGCCGAGGGCCAGGCCGATCATCAACGCGAAGTCGATCGCCCGAGCGTTGACCACCGGGAGGCTGCCCGGCAGGGCCAGACAGACCGGACACGTGTGCGTGTTCTCCGGGTCCCCGAACGACAGCGCGCAGCCACAGAACATCTTCGTCCGGGTCTTCAGCTGGACGTGGATCTCCAGGCCGATGACGGGCTCGTAGTCGGTCACCGCCGGCTCCTGGCCGGGCTGCTGTCGAAGCCGATGGCCCGCTCGAGCGCGTAGGCGGCATCGAGCAGTGCGTTCTCGCTGAAGGCCGGCCCCGCGAGCTGAAAGCCGACCGGAAGTCCCTGGCTGAGACCGGAGGGGATGGAGATCGCGGGGATTCCGGCCAGCGGCATCGGCACCGTGCAGAAGTCGTTCAGATACATGGCCAGCGGATCGTCGGTCTTCGATCCGAGCTCGAACGCGGTCCAGGGGCTGGTGGGCGTGACGACGAAATCGAACTGGGCGAACGCCGTGCGGAAGTCCTCGGAGATCTTGGTCCGGACCTTCTGCGCGGTGCCGTAGTAGGCGTCGTAATACCCGCTGGAGAGCGCGTAGGTCCCGAGCATGATCCGGCGCTTGACTTCCGGGCCGAACCCCGCCGACCGCGTCCGGCAGTACATCGAGATGAGATCGCCGTCGCCGTCGAGCCGCAGCCCGTAGCGGACGCCATCGAACCGGGCCAGGTTCGCCGAGGCCTCGGCCGGGGCGATCAGATAGTAGGCCGACAGGGCGTGCGGGGCATGCGGCAGCCGACATGGCTCGACGGTGGCGCCGAGCCGCTGGGCCAGCGCCAGCGTCGCCTCGAAGTTCTCCCGCACGCCCGGCTGGACGCCGCCGTCCGAGCCGGTCAGCTCCTCGGGGACGCCGAGCCTGATGCCCTTCAGGTCCTCGCGCCGGGGCAGTTCGATCGGGCCCGGGAACGCCAGCGACGTGGAATCGCACGGGTCCTGACCGACCATGTGCCGGAACAACAGCGCCGCGTCGGTGACGTCGCGGGTGAGCGGTCCCGCCTGATCGAGCGAGGAGGCGAACGCGATCATCCCGTAGCGCGAGCACGCCCCGTAGGTGGGCTTCATCCCGACGATCCCGCAGAGCGCGGCCGGCTGGCGGATCGAGCCGCCGGTGTCGGTCCCGATCGCCCACGGGGCCAGCCCGGCCGCCACCGCTGCGGCGCTGCCCCCTGAGGAGCCGCCCGGCACCCGCGAGCGATCCCACGGGTTCAGCACGGGCCCGTAGGCCGAGTTCTCGTTCGAGGAACCCATCGCGAATTCGTCCTGGTTCGTCTTCCCCAGCAGCGGGGCCCCGGCCCGCGTGAGCTGGCGCACCACGGTGGCCGTATACGGCGGGCGGTAGCCCTCGAGGATCCGCGACCCGGCCTGGCTGGGAACGCCCTCGGTGCAGAACAGGTCCTTGACGGCGAGGGGGACGCCCCCGAGCTCGGCTGCGTGGCCCGCCGGCTCGCGCTCGGAATGCACGGGCGGGCCATCGGCCACCCAGGTGAACGCGTTCAGCTCATCTTCCGCGGCCCGCCGGCGGTAGGCCTCGAACAGCTCGGCGCCATCGATCTCCCGTGAGCGCACACGCTCCGCCGCGGCAGCGGCCGTCAGGTCGACCAGTTCGCTCATTCGACGGCTGCGCCCGGGCTGGGAACGCCGAACCCGCCGTCGACCGGGTCCGGAGCGGAGGCCAGCGCCACTTCCACGGGCAGGCAGGGCCGTGGCTCGTCGGGCCGCAGCGCGTTGACGACGTCGACCACGTGCGAGGTCGGTGGCACGCCCGCGAGGTCGAGTTCGCCGATCTTCTCGATGTGCTCGAGCACCTTGGAGAGCTCGGCGGCCATCCTCTGCACCTCCTCGTCGCTCAGCTGCAGGCGAGCGAGGCGGGCGACATGGAGAACCTGGGCGCGGTCGAGCATCCGGTGCCTGATTCTAGGGCGGCGGTGCGCTCAACCGCGGGTGCCGGCCCCGGTCGCCGCTCACCCGCCGGTGCCGAGCCTGACCGTCTCTATCTCCTGCGGTGCGTCCTCCGGGGCGATCCCGTCAGTCCGCAGCGACCGGTAGCCACCGATGGTGATCACGATCGCGCTGAACATGCCGGCGAACGCCCCGAATCGCTGGTTGATGTTGCTGTAGCCGCCCGGCTCGTCGATTACGACTCGATAGACCAGCGCGAGCGATGTGAGCAGTCCGAGCCCGGTCACGATCACGGTCAGGCTGACCGGCAGCGCCGGCGCGCGCCGGGTCGCCTGAAAGTAGAAGACGGCCAGCCCGACCAGCCCGGTGACGAGGATCAACCAGCGCAGGTTCGTGAGCGCGTGCCAGCCGTTGACCGAGGTGGGGACGCCGAGGAACCTCGCCGTCGGGACCAGCGGACCGCTCAGCGCGTACCACTTGAACAAGAACGTGGACGCCAGTAGCACCAACGATCCGGCGCCGACGACCCACTCGCCGGTGCGCAACCTCGTGCGGTCGAACTCCACAGCGGCTGCGCCCGCCTCGGTGCTCAGACCGGCGTGCCGCCCGTAGGCGTCGTTCCGCTTCTGGGCCTGGTTGGAAAGGACACCTTGCCGTCGCGGGCCTGCATGGCGAAGTAGACCAGCGCTACGGTGATGATGACGATGAGGTAGAAGCCCCAGCCGAAGTCGCTGAAGTGAATCTGGAGTAGGAACTTCAGCACGACGAAAGCGGCGGCGACGGCGGCGAGCACGAACCGGGTTCCGGCCCGGCTGCCACCGATCATCGGCAGTTGCGTCTGCGGTGAGAACTTCGATATAGCGAGATCGGCGACTACGGCTAAGGCAACAATGAAGGCGAGCACACCCGCCCAACCGTCTGGGGCGTCGGTCGCGCTCAGATCAATCGATGGAATCGAGATACCGCCGACGGACCCGCCGCCGACCGAGAACCATGGCAGCGCGATCAAAGCGATGGCCAGCAAGAGCGCCAAGCCCCCGACAATCTGCTCCTCGCGCGTAATGTTGTCCAGCTTCACTAGCCCTCCAAACGGTTGGACACAAAATCCTTCCACCGATTCGAGGAGATCGACCACGGTCCTGCTAATCCCAGTCCCCAGTCCGGTGCCTGCACCCTAGCGCCCGGACCGGTCGATTGCCAGATTCGCAGGGCGTCTGGCCCTCTGCACGACCCGGGTCCGGCGCTGGCGCAGCTCGCGCAGCGACTCCAAACCGCCGAACGCGATCCCGATCGCGGCCAGGAGCCCGAGGAAGCCCCCGAGCTTGACATCAACCACCGTGTGCGGTGATGGGAGGTCGACCAGCAGTCGGTAGAACAGCAGCAGCGCCGTCAATCCTCCCAGCAACGTCACCGGGAGGCTGGTATTCGTCTGGCTGCCGTGCGAGCGCTGCGAGATGTGGATCACCACCGAGCCAAGCGTCACCAGGATCGTGAGCACCATCAGCCACCGCACGATCGACAGCTCCGTCCAGGCGTCCACCGCCGACTGCTTGCCGGAGTCACCTCCGGCGCCCGGGCGCCCCACCACGCCGAACCACTTCAGGGCGAACATGCAGACGAGCAGCAGGAGCGCGCTGATCGTGCTGAGCAGCTCTCCAGCCGGAGCGCGGGCTGGCGCGCCCGGCGCGGGCGAGGCGACGGTGGGCGGGCCCGGCGCTGCCGATGCCGCGGTGGACGGCCCCGGCGTTGCCGATGCAGGCCCTGCCGATGCGGCGGTGGACGGGGCCGGCGGGTCTCCCCCGCCGGCGCGCCTACGCGCTCGCCACGGGCTGGGCATGCTGAATCCGCGTCGCGGCGAGCGTGTTGCTCAGCAACATCGCGATCGTCATCGGGCCGACCCCGCCGGGAACCGGCGTGATCACGCGAGCCTTCTCGAGCGCGGCATCGAAGTCGACGTCGCCGACCAGTCCCGCCTCGGTGCGATTGATCCCCACGTCGATCACCGTAGCGCCGGGCTTCACGTGCTCGGCGCCGAGCAGTCGCGGGTGGCCGACGGCGGCGATCAGCACGTCGGCCCGAGCGCACACGGCGGCGAGGTCCCGCGTGTGTGAATGGCAGATCGTCACCGTCGCGTTGCGGGCCAGCAGCAGTGCGGCCAGCGGCTTGCCCACCAGGTCCGAGCGACCGACGACGACCGCTCGCGCGCCGTCCAGCTCGACCCGCTCGGAATCGAGCAGCTCGATCACCCCGAGCGGGGTACAAGGTCGCAGTCCGGGCGTGCCCTGCGCCAGCCTTCCGGCACTGATCGGAGTCAGACCGTCGACGTCCTTCTCCGGTGAGATCAGCCCGGTCAGCGCCGCGCCTTCGAGCCCCGGCGGGACCGGCAGCTGCAGCAGGATCCCGTTGACCGCCGGATCCTCGTTGCACTGCTCGATCACCGCCGCGACGTCCGCCTGGCTCGTGTCGGCCGCCAGGTGGCGGTGGTGGTCGGCGATCCCGGCCTCGTTGCAGGCCTTGCGCTTGTTCGCTACATAGATCGCCGAACCTGGATCGTCGCCGACCAGGATCGTGGCCAGCCCGGGCGCGGCCCCGGCACGCCTGACCTCGTCCTCCACCTCGCGCGCGACCCGAGCGCGCACCTGTGCGGCGATTGCCCGTCCGTCGATGATCTTTGCCGTCATCGCGCTAGCCACCGCTTCTGGAGATCGGCGCGAGCTCGGCGACCAACTTTCGCTCGGAGCGGTCCTTGCTGAAGCGGATCACCACGATCCCGCCCGGCTCGACGCCGGTCACCACGCCCTCGCCGAACGCCGCGTGGACCACGTCGTCGCCCATCCGGTAGGCGGCAGGGGCGGGCGCGTCCGCCTCGCTCGAGGCCCACGACATCGCCCGGGGGCGCATCCCGACGCCGGCGCGGTGCCCGGGTGGCTGCTCGTCCCGGTCGGTCAGATTCGGCGGGATCTCGGTGAGGAAGCGACTCGGGGCGCCGAAGCTACGCGCCCCGAACACGGTGCGCGTGCGCGCGTAGGTCAGGTAGAGGTCGCGCTGGGCGCGGGTGATGCCCACGTAGCAGAGGCGTCGCTCCTCCTCGAGGCCGCCCTCGTCGAGTGCCCGGGAGTGCGGGAACACACCCTCCTCGCACCCGATCATGAAGACGATCGGGTACTCCAGCCCCTTCGCGTTGTGGAGGGTCATCAGCGTGACCAGCCCGTCGTCGTCGGTGCGCTCGTCGGCGTCGGCGACCAACGCGACCTGCTGGAGAAAGCCGGCCAAACTGCTCGCTTGCCCCCCGGGAGAATCCGCCCCCGCGGATTCTCCCTCGGAGTCGGCGCCAGCCGACTCCGCGGCGTCATATTCGGCGGCCACGTTCACCAGCTCCTGGAGGTTCTCGATTCGTCCCTGGGCCTCGATCGTCCGCTCGGCCTCCAGCGCCTCCAGATAACCGGTCTCCTGCAGCACGTCGTTCAGCAGCGAGGCGATCGGCGTCGCGGCCTCTGCGCGTTCGCCCAGCACGTGCATCGTGCCCATGAAGCGGGTGAGCGCCTTGACCGCGGCGGCTCCGAGACCGGGGACCTGGCCGGGGTCGGACGCCGCGTCCCAGATCGATGCCCCGACGGTGTTGGCGAACGAGATCACCCGGGAGAGCGAGGTCGAGCCGATCCCGCGTCGCGGAGAATTGACGATCCGCGTGAAGGCGCCGACGTCCTGGGGGTTGACCAGCGTGGTCAGGTAGGCGATCGCGTCCTTGATCTCGGCCCGCTCGTAGAACTTCGTCCCACCGATCACCTGGTAGGGAATCTCGGCCCGGACCAGCGTGTCCTCGAGCACCCGCGACTGGGCGTTGGTCCTGTAGAACACCGCGATCTCGGCCCGCGAGACGCCCTCGTCGACCAGCCGCTGAAGCTCGCCGGTCACGAACCGCGCCTCGGCGTGTTCGTCGTCGAGTTCGCGGACCTTGATCGGGTCGCCCTGGCCCAGGTCGGTCCACAGCAGCTTCGACTTGCGTCCGCGGTTGTTGGTGATCACGGCGTTGGCGGCGTCGAGGATCGTCTGCGTCGAGCGGTAGTTCTGCTCCAGCTTGACCACGAACGCGTCCGGGAACGTGTCCTCGAACTCGAGGATGTTGCGGATGTCGGCGCCCCGGAAGCCGTAGATCGACTGATCGGGGTCGCCGACCACCGCCAGGTTGCGATGCTCCCCGGCCAGCAGCTGCAGCCACCGGTACTGGACGTGGTTGGTGTCCTGATACTCGTCGACCATGACGTGCCTGAACGTGCTGGCGTACTGGTCGCGGACCTCCTGGAACAGCTCGAGCACATTGACGGCCCGGACGAGCAGGTCGTCGAAGTCCATCGCGTTCATCCGGTGCAGCTCGCGCTCGTAGCTGCGATAGGCGTCGGCCACCGTCTGCTCGAAGAACGACCCGACCATCTGGGCGTAGGCGTCGGCGTCGCGCAGCTTGTTCTTCGCATCGGAGATCTGACTGTGAACCGATCCCGGGGTGAACCGCTTGGTGTCGATCCCGTTGTCGTCCAGGCACCGCTTGACCAGCCGACGGGAGTCGGCCTGGTCGTAGATCGTGAACTGCCGCGTGTACCCGAGCTTGTCGGCGTGGGCCCGCAGCATCCGGGCGCAGGCGGCGTGAAAGGTCATCACCCACATCGCGCGGACCCGGCGTCCGACGAGCAGCTCCACGCGGCTGCGCATCTCGTTGGCCGCCTTGTTGGTGAAGGTGATGGCCAGGATCTCCCCGGCCTTGGCGGCATCGGTGGCGACCAGGTAGGCGATCCGATGGCTGAGCACGCGCGTCTTGCCCGAACCGGCCCCGGCCAGGATCAGCAGGGGACCTTCGCCGTGCGTCACGGCCTCCCGCTGGGGGTCGTTGAGGCCGGCGAGAAGCTGGTCGATTTCCTTGGTGGTTTCGAGCATCGCTACCTCTACAGAAGGTAGCGTCCCCGGAGGTCGTCGCCGGCCGCGGCGAAGCTGGCCGGAGACGTGGTGAACTGCGCTTTCAGTGAGCGACCTGGTCAGCGAAATCCGCGAGGCGTGCGCCCGCGTGGCCGAGCGTGCCCGCCACGTGCGCATCGAGCGCGAGGCGGTCGCCGCGTACGCGGCGAAACTGCCCTCCGGACGCACGCCCGAGCCGCCCGAGCCGCTCGAGACCGGGCGGCGCGAGGAGGTCTGCGCGCATTGGCTGACCCTCGATGCGATCAACTTCGGCTCCGGCTGGTTCCCCACCCTGCGCAAGCGCCCCGGCCGCTCGGGCTACTTCACGATCGCCGGCGGCCTCGGTGATCGCTTCGACCAGCGCGGCCCGTGGAGCGCCGCCGATCTGGCCCGCATCGGCCCGGACGAGCTGGCGGCGGTGCTGGGTCAGGATCCGGGCCACCCGCTGATCGGACTGTTCGCCTTTTCCCTGCACGACTTCGGCCACCACGTCCTGCACGAGCACGGTGGCTCGTTCGCCGCGGTCGTCGACGCCGCCGGGGGCTCCGCGGTGGCACTGGCGCAGCGGCTCTCCGGCTGGAGCAGCTTCGCCGACACCTCGACCTACGGCGGCCTCGCCGTCCCGTTCGGCAAACGCGCCCAGATCGCCGCCGCCGACCTCGCCCGCGCCGGAGCCGCCCGCTTCGAGGACCTCCGTCGCTTGACCATGTTCGCCGACAACCTCGTCCCGCACGTTCTCCGGATCGACGGCATCCTGGCCTTCGAGGCCGAGCTCACCGCGCGGATCGAACGCGGTGAGCTGATCGAGCACGGCTCTCCGGAGGAGGTCGAGATCCGGGCCTGCGCGCTGCACGCGGTCGAGCTGATCGTGGCCAGCCGCCCGCAGTTCTCGGCCGTCGAGCTCGACCAGCTGCTCTGGGACCGTGGTCAGCTCCCGCGCTATAAGGCCAGGCCGCGGCACCGCTCCCGCTGCACCGCGTACTGAGCGGGTCGGCTACCCGTCGAGGGCCTCGGCCCTGGCGTTGGCGATCGCCGTGGCGCCGGCCTCGCCGACCAACAGCTCCGGCCGGATCGTGCCGCTGCCGCCCAGGTCGATCGCCGGGAAGCGCCCGGTGCTGGTCAGCTCCGCGTTGAGCGCGATCACCGTCGTCTCCCCTCCGAGCGGCGCCGTCGCCGTGGCGATCACGGTCAGCGAGCCACCGTCGACGATGTTCCGCGCCGCGGCGATCGCCTTCCGAGCGGAATGCGGATGCAGTCCGTCCAGGGTGTCGATCAGCACAACCGCGTGCGCGCCACGGGCGGCGATCCGGCGGGCCTGGTCGATCACCAGCTCGACCGCGTGGTCCTGCGCGTCGGCCGAGGCCGCGAAGCTGATCGCGGCCGCCGGCGTGAGCTTCTCGCCCGACCAGCTCGGGATCTCCTCCGGCCGGACGCCGGCGAGCACGACGTGCAGCTGCAGCTCCTCGTCGCCCAGGAGCGCGTCGGCGAGCCGGCGCAGCGCTTCGCTCTTGCCCGAGCGCGGACCGCCGACGATCGTCACTCGGGAGCCGCGACCGAACGGAGTCAGGAACTCGATCGCCTTCACGGTCGGATCCTCGGACCCGAGCCGGAAGCGCTCCATCGGGAACTCCGCCGGCAGCTCGTCGTAGCGCGCGCCATCGGCCAGCTCGGACGCCGGCCGCCCGTTGATCGTGTCGATCCTGACCAGCGAGGCGAAGCGCTCCGAGCGCCGAGGTGTGCGCCGCGGTCCGGCCACTCGGTCGCCCGAGACCAGCTCACAGCGCTTGACCTGCGCGGCGGAGATGTAGACATCGTCATCGGAGGGATCGGGCGGGTCGACCCGGACGAAGCCGGAACCGTTCGGGAGCAGCTCGACGACGCCCTCGACGGTCGGCTCTTCTCCGGCTTCGGGGGAATCGGACTCCTCCGCCGCCCCGTTGGCGCGCGCGTCGCCTCTGGCCTCGCTGCGGCCGCGACCGCCGCGCCGTCCCCGCCGCCGGCGGGACTGCTCCTCGCCCTCGCTTTCGGCCTCGTCCTCCTCGTGCTTGGCCGGTTCCCTCGAGGCGCGAGCGGCCGGATCCTCGAGGGTCGAGTCCTTTGCCGTCTTCTCGGTCCTGGCGCCGCGATCGGACCTCGGGCTGCGGGCGGGCTTCTCGTCCTTGTCGGTCTTCCCGGCCCTCGCGCGCCGGGTCGGCCTCGCGGGCTTCTCCGCGGCCTCGTCCTTCTCGTCTTTCTCGGTTTCCTCGTCCTTCTCCGCGGTCTCGTCGGTCTCGGCAGGCTCGGCCGGCTCGGCCTTGGCCGCAGACTTGCGCGCCGGCCGGCGGGCGGGCTTTGCCGGGGCGCCGCCCTGCCGTTCGATGATCGCGTCGATCAGGTCGGAGCGGCGCAGTCTGCGAAACCCGTCAATCGACAGCTCCGACGCGATTGCATGTATGTCGGCGAGCGGACTCTCCTCGAGCGCTCCACGATCGAGTACAGGCATGATGGTGACCTCCCGGTGGCGTGTATCGGTGGGCTCCGGTCGCGTTGAGCCAGCGACCGGCGATCCTCAAACAGTCAATCTACAGCGGTGAGGAGTCGGAATGCGGCTCCCAGCGCAGGGCGTCCGAGATGCGCAGACCCGGATCCACGTCGGCCTGGCCACGCAGGACGCTCTGCACGGCCAGGAAATCGGCGGCCTGATCGACGTCGTGGATCCGTACGACGTGGGCGCCCGCGTCGACGCCGAACGCCAGCGCGGCCAGGGTGCCGGCCAGCCGCTCGCGCGGTGCGCGGCGGGTGATCGCCCCGATGAAGTCTTTCCGCGAGACGGCCAGCAGCAGCGGAAATCCGAGCTCGTGCAATCCCGTGAGGGCGCGCATCACCTCGACGGTCTGGGCCGGGGTCTTGCCGAAATCGGGACCCGGGTCGACCATGATCTGCTCGGGGCTCAGTCCGCGGTCCAGCGCCACAGCGGTGCGCTCGGCCAGGAACTCGTTGACGTCAGCCACGATCCGGCCGTCATAGGAGGGATCGTGCAGTCTCTGCTTGGGCGCCGCGCGCGTGTGCATGACCACCAGCGCCGCGCCCGTCTCCGCGCACACCTCGGCCAGCATCGGGTCCCGCAACCCGCTCACGTCGTTGACGATCGCCGCGCCGGCCGCGATTGCCGCGCGCGCCACCGCGGGC
The DNA here is from genome assembly GCA_963744755.1 of uncultured Solirubrobacterales bacterium. Classification (GTDB taxonomy): domain Bacteria; phylum Actinomycetota; class Thermoleophilia; order Solirubrobacterales; family Solirubrobacteraceae; genus Palsa-465. The sequence continues at coordinate 566,931 of CAVUUS010000002.1, forward strand.
TTGTACGTGTCGACCGAGACGAGCGCTCCGAGCTCCCCGACCACGAGCTCGATCAGCGGCACGACGCGCCCGATCTCCTCGCCGGGGTCGACCGCCGGGCGGTTGGTGACCCCCGATTCGCCCCCGATATCGATCACGTCCGCTCCGGCGGCGAGCTGCGCCCGGGCCAGCTCAAGGCGCTCCTGGAGCGTTTGATGGCGCCCGCCGTCGGAGAAGGAATCGGGCGTCGCGTTGACGATGCCCATCAACCACGGTCGGCCGCCGAGCTCGAGCGTCGCGTGCGGGGTGCGGAGCCGGCGCGCCGGGGCGATCATGGGGCGACGGGGACGTGGTCGTCCACCCGCCATCCCCGGTAGCAGACCGAAGCCTCCAGCATCGCCGCGTGGGCCCGTTCGCACGGCTCGCAACTGCCGAGGTGCTCGACCAGCCAGCGGTCGTCCTGGCTGGAGACAGGCTCCGCATCCTGGCGGCGGGCCAGCAGCCGGATCGACCGCTCCTGAGCCCCGCATGGTTCGGCACTGGGTGGCAGCGGGCCGCGCAGGTCGGCCCGCAACCGCAACCGCGCGCGCGCCAGCAGCGGCCCCACCGCGGCCCGCTCGAGTCCCGTCACCGCAGAGATCTGATCGTGGGACAGACCCAGGAGCTCGCGCAGCGCCATCGCCTCGCGGTGACGCTCCGGCAGCCGGGCGTTGGCGGCCTCCAGCTCGAGGGCGACCGCGGCGGTGAGCCCGCCCGCTCGCGCCCCATCGGGTGTTGGCTGAAGCCCGCCCGCTCGGGCCGGATCGGGTGCTGGCGGACGCTCGGCCGCGAACCTGGCCCGTTCCCGGCAGGCGCGGGAGGCATGGGCCAGCTGCGCGAGCCGATCGCGAGCCGAATTGGCTCGGGCCTGCGCCGCCGCCGCCTGCGCCAGCTCTCCTGAGCCCAGCACTCGCTGGCAGAACTCCAACACCGCGTCCACAGGTATGAGATTACGCGGCGGCGATGCCCTCGGCCTGCGCCTCGGACCGGAAGCGATCGACCTCGGCGATGATCCGGGACTCGTCCCACTCGAGCTCTGAGCCGATCGCCCGGGCCACGCGCAGTGGCGCCTCGGAGGACTCCGCGCACAGCTCGCGACCGGCCAGCAGGCCGAGCCGAGTCCGTCGCAGCAGCACGTCGCCAACCGAGCGTGCCTGCTCGTGGCGCGCCGCAAATGGGGCCTCGGCGAGCAGGTCGGGGAGGCCGGCGAGGATCGGCTGCGCCAGCTCGCCGCGCTGGGCGGCGGTCTGGAGGACCTTCTCTGCGGAGTGACCGTAGCGCCCGGCGAGCGCCGCGTAGCTGTCCTCCGCCACGCCCTCGACACGCGGCAGGCGGGTGTGGTCGGCCGGCTGGCCGAGCGGAATCTCGTGGGTGCGGCAGGGCGCGTGGCGCCCGTCCCGTTCGACCAACCGATCGACCGCCAGCTTCGCCATCCGGCGCCAGGTCGTGAGTTTGCCGCCGGTGATGGTGATCATCCCGCTCGAGGTCTCATACAGCTCCGCCTTGCGCGAGATGTCGACCGACTTGCGGCTGTCCCCGGTGGAGATCAGCGGGCGCACCCCGGCGTAGGCCCCGCTCAGGTGCTCGCGCCCGAGTCTGCTGCCGAAGAACGCGTTGGTCGCCTCCAGCAGATAGTCGATGTCCTCGGCCGACGGGCGCACGTGCTCGATGTCACCGTCGTAGTTGTTGTCGGTGGTGCCGATAAGGCTGCGACCGAGCCAGGGCAGGGCGAAGATCGACCGGCCCTCTCCGGCCGGCACGATCGCCCCTGCCACCAGCGGCAGGTTTGCCCGCGCGAGCGTGATGTGCGTGCCTCGGCTGGGGGCGATGCGGGGGACCTCGGCCTCGGAATGGAGCTCCTCAGGGCGAATCTGGTCGGCCCACACCCCAGTCGCGTTGACCACGTTGTCCGCCCGGATCGTGAACTCGTCCCCCCCTATGCCGTCGCGGACGTTGACCCCCTGATAGACGCCGTCCTCATGGGCCAGCTCGGTGACCTCCAGCCGGTTGGCGCATATAGCGCCGAAGCGCTCGGCCTCGCCGAGCACGGTCAGGACGAGGCGGGCGTCGTCGGTCTGGCAGTCGTAGAACATGTAGCCGCCGGTGGGGTTGCGCGCGCTCAGGGCGGGCAGCAGCTCGATCACCTCCTCGCCGGAGATGACCCGATGACGCTCAGGACTCCAATCGGTCTCGCTGTCATCGAGCGCCGAAGCCGCCCGGCGCGCGCTCCGCCGCCCCCGCAGCCGCGGAGTCGCCATCACGTCGTACATGTTCAGGCCGATCCCGACCATTCGATCAGGACGCGCCCCGTCGAAGGCGGGGACCACCAGCGGCAGCGGCCTGACCAGATGTGGGGCCAGCTTCACCATCAGCCGGCGTTCGAGCAGCGCCTCCCGGACGAGGCCGAGATCGAAGTTCTGGAGATACCGCAGCCCGCCGTGGACCAGCTTCGAGGACCGTCCGCTCGTCCCGGCGGCGTAGTCGGCCTTCTCGACCAGCGCCACGCTGTACCCGCGGGAGGCGGCGTCAAGCGCCACGCCGGCTCCGGTGATGCCGCCGCCGACCACGACGACGTCGAACACCTCGCCGGCCATGGCCTCGATCGCGCGGTCGCGGCTGAGCATGACCCGGAGCCTACCCGGAGGCTCCGCCCGCGCCCGGGCGCCTCCGCCCGGCCACCGGTTGGCTCCGCCACGCCCGGGCGTCTAGTGCCCGCCGGCCTGGCGGTAAAGCCCGAGGGTGACCTGGTACCAGGCCGGCGAGGTCTCCTGGTTCCCCGGGCAACAGGGCGGACCGCCGACGGCGCTGATCCCGAACTCGATGTGGGGGCCGCTGGAGATCCCGACGCTGCCGCAGCCCACCTCGGCGATCGGTTGGCCGGCGGTCACGTGGGCTCCGACCGCGACCAGGGCCGGCGCGGCGTGGCCGTAGTAGATGTAGCGGCCCTTATAGGGCCCGCCTGACACCTTCAAGATCGGGGCGTCGGGGCCGAACCCGGAGATCCCCTCCTGGACGATCGTCCCATCGGCAGCGGCGACCTCGGTGACCTTGCTCCCGCAGGCGCTGCCGACCGTGGCGATGTCGATCCCCTGGTCGAGCGACCACTCCGATGGCGGGACGACTCGGGAGAGTGGGCGCAACGGGAACACCAGCGCCGCGGCGCTGCCGGTCGGCGCCGAGTGCAGGGTGGTGTTCGCCGCACCCTTCCTGACGGCCGCGAGCAGCGTCGCCGCGGTGCGCCGGCCGACGGTTCCGCTGACCGGGGAGAGCTTGTATCCGCGCTGGAACCTGGACACCGATGACTTGGTCATCGGGCCGAAGAATCCGGTCACCGGCACTCCGTAGCCGATGTTCGTCAGCCACGTCTGCAGCGTCTTCACGTCGGCGCCCCGATCCCCCGGCCTGAGCGAACGGGAGAACACGTCCTTGGCCGCGTGGGTGGTGACGATTCCATGTGGGTCGCTCTGGGCGATCGCGGCGCCGCCCGAGTTGGCCGAGGCCGTGGCGCAGACGGAGGCCGTGGCGCAGAGCGTGAGCGCCGCCAACAGGGCGATCGGCAACCCTCCCTGGAGACGAAGCTTCATGCCCCCAGAGTCGGCCTCGTGACCCGCGCGGGGCATCGGCGCGCTGGCGTTGCATACGGTCTCGGCTTCGAACCTGCGAAAAACTGACACGAACAGCGGACTCCGCGGGTGCCTGCTTGCAAATTGGCGCCTGGTGCCTGCGGGGTTAGCTGACGGGCTGGCGACTGCAGATCAGACGCCTCTCACGGATCACCGCGAGACTCGCCCCAACGAATTGGGTTCCCCGCTCCCCGAGGCGGCAAAGCCGGGGATTCGGCGCGCCCAAGGTACCAGACCAGCCCGCGGGATGCCGCCGGCGTCGGGGGCGTTCGGCCTACTGAGCGGCGGGATCGGCGACGCCGGCTTGCCGGCGCTCGTTGATGATCTCCTTGATCCGGTTCAGCGTGTCCTCCGACATCCGCCGGATCTCCCAGTGGGTGAGCTTGATCACCCGCATCGGCGAGGTGGCGATCACGTCGGCGTTGCGGGGCTCGCGGGAGAGCAGGCCCATTTCGCCGATCAGGTCGCCCTGCTTCAGCGACGCGATCTTCTTATCGCCCTTCAGCACGTCGGCCGTGCCCTCCTCGATCGCGATCAGCTCGGTCGAGTAGTCGCCCTCTTTCATCAGGATCTGCCCCTCGGCGACGCTCGTCTCGGTCGCGAAGGCGGCGAGGCGCTTGGCTTCGCTGTCGGAGAGCTGCGAGAACAGAGGAATTGCCTTCAGCCGATTGGGGTCCATGGTCGCTCCTAGATCGGTGTGAGAGGCGACTCTATCCGCATCCACGCGGAGCGGGAGCGAGATCGGTCACACCTTCCGTGCGGTCCGGCCGAGCCCTCCGGTCACAGCTTCCGTACGGTCCGGCGAACCCTCAGAGCGCCTGAACTTCGGCCGTGATCTCCCCCACCGAGGCCTTGGCGTCGCCGAACAACAACGAGGTCTTGGGATCGTAGAACAGGGGGTTGTCGATCCCGGCGAACCCGGAGGCCATCGAGCGCTTGAGCACCACGATCGCGCCGGATTTGTCGACCTCCAGGATCGGCATACCGTAGATCGGCGAGCCCGGCTCGTTCTTGGCCGCGGGGTTGGTGACGTCGTTGGCGCCGATCACCAGCGTCACGTCGGTGCGCGAGAACTCGGGGTTGATGTCGTCCATCTCGCGGAGCAGGTCATAGGGCACGTCGGCCTCGGCCAGCAGCACGTTCATGTGGCCCGGCATCCGTCCCGCCACGGGGTGGATGGCGTATTTGACCTCGACGCCCTTGGCCTCGAGCGCGCGCTCGAGCTCGCGGACGGCATGCTGGGCCTGCGCGACCGCCATCCCGTAGCCGGGCGCGATCACCACCTGGCGGGCGTAGGACAGCTGGATCGCCACGTCCTGGGCGCTGGTGGAGCGGACGGTGCCGCCCCCCTCCGGGCCGCCCGCGGCCGGCGCGTCGACGGCGCCGCCGAACCCGCCGGCGATGATCGCGGGGACCGAGCGGTTCATCGCCTTGGCCATCAGGTTGGTGAGGATCGTGCCGGACGCGCCGACGATCATCCCGGCCACGATCAGGGCCGTGTTCTGCAGCGCCAGGCCGGTGGCGGCCGCGGACAGGCCGGTGAATGCGTTCAGCAACGAGATCACCACGGGCATGTCGGCACCCCCGATCGGCAGCACCACCATGTTCCCGAGGATTCCGGCGGCGACCAGGATCCCCAGGATGAACAGGGCCTCGGAGTGGGTGCCAGCGGCCAGCACGATCGCGGAGACGACAGCGATCCCGAACAGCAGCGCATTCACGACCGATTGCGCGGGCAGCTTGATCGGGCGTCCCGGCAGGATCTCCTGGAGCTTGGCAAACGCGATGTTCGAGCCCCAGAACGAGATCGACCCGACGATGGCGGCGAACAGCGAGGGGATCTCGACCCGCAAGGGGAAATCCGCGCCGAAGTGGTGGCGATACTCGACCCAGGCGATCAGCGCCACCGCCCCGCCGCCCACGCCGTTGAACAGCGCGACCATCTGGGGCATCTGGGTCATCTTCACGCTGCGAGCCGCCGGGACCCCGACGGCGGCCCCCAGGACCACGCCGAGCACGATCAACCAGGGCGTGCTCGACCCTGACAGCGCATGCTTGTGCAGGAGCGTGGCGATCACCGCGATCGCCATGCCGACCGCGGCGATCTTGTTGCCCCGGACCGCCGTCCGCGGGCCGGTCAGGCCGCTCAGTCCATAGATGAACATCGAGAACGCGATGATGTACAGAACGTCGATGAAGTTCTGGTACTGCAGGAAGATCGTGCCGGACCCGGCCATCACGAAGCCGCTCCCCCAGAACCCGAGTCGCCCTCCGGAGAATCGGCGCCAGCCGATTCTCCAATTGAATCGGCGCCAGCCGATTCAACGGGATCTTTCTTCTTGAACATCCCCAGCATCCGGTCGGTGACCAGGAAGCCGCCGACCACGTTGATCGTCCCGAACATCACCGCGATCACCAGCAGGATCTTCTCCAGCACGCCATTGGACTCCGAGACCAGCAGCAGGCCGCCGAGCACGACGATCCCGTGGATCGCGTTGGTGCCGGACATCAGCGGGGTGTGCAACGTGTTGGGGACCTTCGAGATCACCGCGAAGCCGACGAACCCGGCGAGCACGAGCACCGCAATATCGATTACCAGCCTGTCCATTGCCTCTAGAGCCTCCTTGAGCTACGCCGCGGCCTTCGCGCCCTCGTGCACGATCTCGCCGCCACGGGTGATGCAGGCGCCGGCGATCACTTCATCGTCGAAGTCGAGCTTGAGCTTGCCGGCCGAGCCGTCAGTCGGTGCCTCGATCATCAGCTCGAGCAGCGCCTGGATATTGCGGGCGTACAGCGCCGAGGCGTGCTCGGCCAGCGTCGAGGGCACGTTCAGCGGGGCGAGGATCTTGACGCCATGCTTGATCACGGTCTCTCCCGGCTCGGAGAGCTCGCAGTTGCCGCCCGCCTCGCCGGCCAGATCCACGATCACGGAGCCCGGCTTCATCTTCTCGACGGCCTCCTGGGTGACCAGGATCGGGGCGCGGCGACCGGGCACCAGCGCGGTGGTGATCACCACGTCGACCTTGCCGATCGCCTCGGCCATCAACTCCTGCTGGCGGGCCTGCTGCTCGGGCGTCAGCTCCTTGGCATAACCGCCGGCGCCCTCGAGATCCCCGCCCAGGTCGAACTCCAGGAACTTCGCCCCCAGGGACTCGACCTGCTCCTTGACCGCGGCGCGCACATCGAAGCCCTGAACCACCGCTCCGAGCCGCCGCGCCGTGGCGATCGCCTGCAGCCCAGCCACGCCGGCGCCGAGCACCAACACCGTGGCAGGGCGGATCGTGCCGGCGGCGGTCATCAGCATGGGGTAGAAGCGGCCCAGCTCCTGGGCGCCGATCAGGGCGGAGCGGTAGCCGGAGATGTTGGCCTGGCTGGAGAGCGCGTCCATCGACTGCGCGCGGCTGATCCGGGGGATGGCCTCCATCGCGAAGCTCGTCGCGCCCGTGGCGGCCAGCGCGCTAATGCCGGGGCCATTGGTCAACGGCTGAAGGAACCCGATCAGCACGCTGTCGGACCCCAGCAGGGCCGCCTCCTCGGCGCTGGGCGGTGCGACCTTGACCACGACGTCAGCTCCGAAGGCCGCCGAGTTGTCGTCGACCATCCGAGCGCCGGCGTCCTCATAGGCTTCGTCGGGGATCAGGGCACCCTCGCCGGCCCCACGAGCCACGAGCACCTCGTGGCTGCCGCCGGCCTCACCCGTCAGCTTGCGCACCACGTCGGGGACCATCGCGACGCGGCGCTCCCCAGCAGCGGTCTCCTTCGGAACCCCGATCCTCATGCGGCGCGGGAGCCTACCGGGTCGAGAACGTCCTCGTTCATAGGGTGTCGAATGCGCCGGCCCCTCACGAGGACCCCAGCGGCGCCAGCGCCAGGGCGGTCAGCAAGCCGGCTCCGATCGGCAGCCAATCCGACCGGCTCGCGGCCTGCCTCCCCCCGCCCCGCGCCCGTGCTGATGGGACTGCTTGCGGTGTGCCGACCGGCGGACGGCGCCGGGCCGCGCCGACCGGCTCGCGGAATGGTTCGCCGCGGCGCGCGGCCGGGCGGGGCCGTGGCCCGGCGCGCGCGGGGCTGGCGCGATCGGCAGTGACTTGCCGGCCAGCGCCATCGCCGCCTGCGCGGTGACCCAGACCGGCGTCTGATCGCTGCCGGCGGCGTAGCGGACGTGGCCGTCGGGCGCGATCAGTGAGCTCAGGTACTGCAGCGGCGAAGGCGCGCCGCCCCGGTGCAGGCCGGCCGGGGTCACCCCGGCCGCGATCAGGCCCTGCACCGCGAAGGCAGTCGATTGGGCGTTCGAGTCCCCGCCCAGCTGCGAGGGGAACCCGCCGTCGCGGTTCTGCTGGGCGCGGAGGAAGCGGACGGCCCGGGCGATCGTGTGCGCGCGTCCGGCGCCGGCGAGCGCCTCGAGCACGGCGCCCGTGTCGTCGATGTCGCTCGACCCGGGTGCGGTGGCGAAATTGAAGCCGCCGTCGCGGTCCTGCTGACGGGCGAGCCAGGCCGACGCCGTCGGCGGCGGCGTCGTTCCCGCGGCGCGGTAGGCCAGCACAGCGAACGCGGTCAGGTTGGTCTGCTCGGAGACCGATCCGTCGGCTCGGATGTCGTGCCGCAGGGCGGCGAGCAGATCTCGGCCGCCGAACGCGTTCACCGGCAGGCCGGCGGCGCGGACGGCGAGGATCGTCCGCTCGACGCCGCCCGGGTCGGTGTCGGTGGCCAGCGACGCCCCCAGGTAGCCGGCCAGGCTCCGGCCGCCGTGACTGACGTCGAGCGGATTGTGGCCCTCGGCGGCGAGGCCGAGCGCCGCCCAGCCCGCGTCGAGCGACGTCGAGCCCCCGCCCGGTGCGGATCCGTAGCCGCCATCGGCGTTTTGCGCGGCGAGCAGGTAGCCGGTGGGGGTGCCGGAGGCCACCGCGCGCGGCGACGTGCTCAGGGCGAGCGCCACGCCGAATGCCGCGCCCAGGACCAAGGCCACCGCCACCGCGGGCGCCACGGCGGGGTCAGGGACTCGCCAGGAAACCTGCAGCCGGAGGCGGAAGCGTTGCAGCGAACGCATCAGCGCCGGCCCGAACGCCAATGCGAACAGCATGCAGCCGACCGCGTGGACCAGGTCGAAGCCGGCGCCCTTGCCGACATAGATCGCGAGCTGCGCAAAGCTGTGATCGCTGTAGGTGACCCAATCGCCGAAGTCCTGCAGCGCGGTGAACGCGTAGCCGATCGCGAAGCAGGCGATCGCCAGGGGCCAGCGGCCGATCTGGCCGGGACGATCGGGGCGCCGCATCAGCACCGCCAAGCCCGCACCCAACATGCCCGTCATCCCCCAGCCCACCATCTGCCAAGGCGTCCACGGCCCTTGCCCGAAGAAGAAGTTCGAGGTCAGCGCCGCGACTGCGCCGACCACGAACCCGGGAGCGCCGCCCAGGGCGTATCCGGAGATCAGGACGATGTCGGTCGTCGGCTTGACGTTGGGCAGTGCCGCGAAGGCGATCCGCCCGAGCGCGGCGAAGGCGGCCAGGGTGCCGACCAGCGCCACGATCCGAGCATCGGGCCGGGTTGTCTCATACCAGGCGAACCCGCCGGCCAGAGCCAGCCCGAGCAGCCCAAACGCGCCGGCCTGCCAGCTCACGCCGGCGCCCCCTCAGCAAGGGCAGCGGCGATCAACGCGACCCCCTGTTCGGGCAGCAGGGCGCCGCCGGCGCCGCCCAGGATCCGGGCCGTCTCAGTGGCGAAGTACGTGCCGCCGCAGAGCACCTCGGCGACTGGCCCGTCGGCGATCACCGCGCCGTCAGCCAGCAGCACGACGCGGTCGGCAACGGCGGCGACGAACTCAGGGTCGTGCGTGGCGAGTACCACGGCCGTGTCGCCGAGCGAGCGCAGCAGCGTCGCCAGCTCGTCCTTGACCCCGCGGTCCATCCCGCGGGTCGGCTCGTCCAGGCAGAGCACAGCGGGGCCCGGCTCGGCGTCGTCGCCCATCACGATCGCCAGCGCGAGGCGCTGCTTCTCGCCGCCGGAGAGGTCACGCGGATGGCGGGCAGCGAGCGCGACGGGATCGAGGCCGACCGCTTCGAGCGCCCGGGGCTGGGCCTCTCGGGCCACCGTGTCGTGCACGAGGTAGTCGGTCGGGTTCTGGAGCAGCAGCGCCACCCGGCCGGTCGTGACCACATGCCCGCGGGTCGCTCGCATCAGCCCCGCGGCGTGGCGCAGGAGCGTCGACTTGCCGGCGCCGTTGCGTCCCATCAGCGCCACGCGCTCGCCGGGATCGATCCGCAATGAGAGGCCGCGCAGGATCGCCGGACCCCGCGGCACCTCGTACCAGACGCGCTCGAAGTCCAGCGCCGGCGCCACACCGGCGCGGCCTCGGCGCCGGCGGCGAGGAGCGGGCACGGCGGGGTGATCAGCCTCGGACCTCGCGCCGGCCTCGGGCGGGAGCCCGCGTTCGCTGGCCTCGGGCACGAGCCCGCCGTCGCCGGCCTCGGGCAGGAGCCCGCGGTCGCGCAGCAGCTGGCGCGCCCGTTTCACGCCGGGCGCCGGGCGCAGGCCCGCGCCGGCCAGCAGTCGCGCGCCGGGCGTCGAGAGCGTCGGCGCCCCGGCCGCCGCCCACCGCAGGAAATCCTCCGGCGTGGCGTCGCAGGCGATCCGGCCGCCGACCATGGCCACCACTCGGTCAGCCGCGGCCAGGCAGCGCTCGAGCCGGTGCTCGGCGAGGACGATGGTCAGGTCGTTGTCCTCGTTCAGGCGCCGGAGCAGCCCGATCAGCTCATCGCCGGCCACCGGGTCCAGCTGCGAGGTCGGCTCATCGAGAACCACCACCGCCGGGCGCCCGGCGAGCGTCGCGCCGAGCGCCACCCGCTGCAGCTCGCCCCCGGAGAGCTCGGACGTCGATCGCCCGAGCAGCGGATCGACGGCCAGAGCCAGCGCCACCTCCTCCACGCCGCGCGCGATCGCGGCGGGCGACTGCCCGCGGTTCTCCAACGGGAACGCGAGTTCGCCGCGGACGGTGCCCATCACCACCTGGGTTTCGGGGTCCTGGAACAACGTGCCCACATCACGGGCCAGTTCGCCGGGGCGGCACTCCCGTGTGTCTCGGCCGGCCACGGTCAAGCGACCGGAGAACTCTCCCCCGTGGAAGTGCGGGACGAGGCCGCTGATCGCCCGCAGCAGGGTCGACTTGCCGGAGCCGGACGCGCCGGCCAGCACCACCAGCTCCCCCGGCTCGATCGTGAGGCTGATGCCGGCCAGCGCCGGCGCCGGAGCGCCCGGGTAGCGGTAGCTGACCTCATGGAAATCGACGATGCTCATCGCTCGACCCCCTTTCGATCGGCGAAGGGAGCCAGCGCGCAGAGCGCCAGGGCCAACGCGACCAGCAGCTCGCGCGGGCCGGCCGGCGAGTCGAGCGTCGGATAGGCCCGGAACGGCACCAGGCCACCGGCGCGCGCCGCCACCGCGACCGTCAGGAGGCCGAGCGCCGAGGCGGCGAACGCGAGGTCGTGACGGGAGAGCGGTGCGCGCTGCCTCGCGCGGCGTCCGGGCGAGCGCGCGGCCCCGTACCCGCGCACCTCGAGCGCGGCGGCCACGTCGAGGGCGCGGTCGAGCACGCCGGCCGTGGTGGCTCGCATCAGCTGGAGGCGACCAGGGGGGCGCCCGGGGCGGCAGCGCTGCGCGTCGGCCAGCCGGCGGGAATCACGCAGGAGCACCGGCATCATCCTGGTGGCGATCGTCGCGGTCAGAGCGGAGCGGAAGGACACCCGGCGGAACAGGCGCAAGACCTCGTCGGGATCGACGGCCACCGAGTACAGCGCTCCGCAGAGGATCAGCGCGGCGGCGTGCAGTCCGAGCACCGCGCCGTACACCGTGGCCTCGAGCGTGACGTTGGTCACCCCCAGCACCGGCAGGTCGCCGAGACGCAGGATCACGGTGAGCCCATCGCGCGTGACCAGCGCGTTGACCACCGCGATGGTCACCGCCAGAGGTATTGCCAGCAGCGCTGCCCGGCGCAGCTCGCGCCCGACCCCGGCGAGGATCCCCGCGGCCAGGATCGAGACCGTCAACGCCCCCAGCGCCACCGGATTGGAGAGCACGAGCGCGGCGCAGGCCAGCGCCAGGCACCAGGTGATCCCGACGGCCGCGCGCGCCGCGTGCAGCGGGCTCGCGTGGCGCCGGTAGCTCATCGTGCGGGCGGCAGTGGCAGCGGCAGGTCCTGGCCTCCGGCGACGGCGAGCGCGAAGTGATTGCGCAGCCGCGCGGCGCTCAGCGCAGCGGCGGCCGCCTCGACGCCCGCCCGGTCCGTGCCGGTGATCAGCCAGTTCGGCTCGCTCAGCTTGGGCTCCTCGGTGGCGGCCACCAGCCCGGCGCCGCTGTGCAACGTGCGGAGCACGGTCCCGCTGGGGTCGAGTAGTTGCAGCGCCCGTCCGCCCGGCTCCGAGAACCGCGCGTAGACGCCGCTCCGGTCCGGCCCGGCGTCGACCAGCTCGGCGGCGATCACCCCGTGCAGGTCGTCCCAGGTGCCGACCAGCAGGGCGAGTGAGTCAGCGCCCGAGCCTCCGCCGAGGTGCTGGTCGGCCACCGGCACTCCGGCCGCCTTCATCGCGGCGGCGACCCGGTCGCACGCGGTCTGGACGTCGGTCGCGCATTCGAGCACCGTCGGCAGCCGCTTGCCCCCGGTCCCGTGCACGAAGGGCTCGGGGAACGAGCCGACCACGGCGGGGATCGAGTCTGTCGCCTGCCAGTCGTGAAGGTCCCACCAAACCCGGTCGCCCTTGTGCACGGCCGTCGTGGACGCGCCCTGAGGCGCCTCGATCCCGTTGACGTAGTAGAACCAGTCCTGGCGCGGGGAGGTGCCGCCGAAGCGGTTGATCGACTGGACGAAGCCGCCGCCATAGCGGGTCTCGACCTTGAACGACCGCTGCAGCATCTGCATCACGGTCTCGGAGCCCGGCACGCGCTTCTGCGTGAACTGGCCCACGGTGGCGCCCCCGAACAGGCGGGTCACCGTCAGGCCGGCATCGGTCGTCCCCTTGCCCGGTCCGATGCCACAGCCGGCGATCGCCACCGCCACGGCGGCGGCGGCGATCAGCGGCCGGGCTGCCCGAGCTCGTCTCACCCGCCTAGGCAGCGCCCAAGACGCGGACCCTGGCCTCGTCGCGGATGTAACCGGTCTTGCTGGCTCTGACCTTGAGCGTTCCCGTGTGCGAGGGCGTGAACGAGGCGATGCCCGCCGAGTTGGTGTGGGCGGTCTGCGATCCGACCTTGACAACGGCTGCGGCGAGCGGCTTGGCCTTGCCCTTGGCGTCGTAGGCGACCGCCTTCACGTCGATCTTCTGCCCGACCACGCCGGTGCTGGGCGCGGTCACCTGGATCGGAAATGCCGTGGGCCCCGTGGCCGTCACGACCGCGAACAGGACCTTGTCGCCGCGGTGGAGCTTCGTCCCGCATGCTCCGGCCTGGGAGGGCACGTCGTTGACCAGGAGCTCCCAGAACGTCTTCGTCCCGCTTTCGGTGTCGCCCAGGATCTTGGTGACGAAGTAGGACTTGAAGCTCGATTCGTACTTGCCTGACCAGCGGCCTTTCGTGGACGAGTTCAGGGCGCCCTGGGCGCTGCTGGCGGGACAGGCGCCGCGCGGGGCTCCGCCCCGGGTGATCGAGCCGCTGTGCGTCTGCACCGTGGTCGCGCTCAGCAGCGTCCTGCTCTTGCCTTCGATGCGCACCGTCACCTTCGGCGCGCTCGACCGAGCCACCGCCGCGGGCGTGAGCGTGATTGCCAGTGCGGCCAGGAACAATGCGGTCGCACCGGAGAGTATGTGCCGATAATGCAAGTGAGCCACCCCTTTCCACGAGGGCTTTTGGCTTTGCGGTCGAGGGAGGTTTCCTGGCTTACGGGCCTACCGGCCGCGCCTTCCCGACGCCTCGTCGGCGCCAGTGGCTGGTTTGCGGCCGGCGTCCCCGGATCACAGTGGCGGGTCCGCGCCGGATTTGCACCGGCTTCCCTTCACCAACGACCTTGAACGCCGACGATCCTACCGCGCCCCTGGTCCCGGCGTAGACTTCGCTCCCAGCGATGACGGTTAACCTAACGAGGATCTACACCCGTCTCGGCGATGGCGGCGAGACCCACCTCGGCGACATGAGCAGGGTCGCAAAGACGCACCCGCGGATCGAGGCCTACGGGACGGTCGACGAGCTGAACGCCCACATCGGCGTCACGCTGACGCTCGACGGGGTGTCCGCCGAGTACGCCGAGTGGCTCGGACGGATCCAGAACGACCTATTCGACGTGGGCGCCGACATCTCGGCGCCGGAGGATGCCGAAAGAGAGCGTCTGCGGGTGATCCCGGAGCAGACTGAGTGGCTCGAGCAACGCTGCGATGAGGTCAACGCCAAGCTCCCGCCGCTGAAGTCCTTCGTGCTGCCCGGAGGGACCCCCGTCGCCGCGCACCTGCACGTCTGCCGCACCGTGTGCCGCCGCGCCGAGCGCCTGGCCATCGCCTGCGGCGAGGAGCTGAGCGCCGAGGTCGTTCGCTATCTGAACCGGCTGTCCGACCTGCTGTTCATCCTCAGCCGCGGGGCGGCGGGCGGCGCCGAGCCGCTCTGGGAGCCCGGCCGCTACCGCTGAGCGGCGAGCCCGGCTACCCGGGCGCCCGGCGGGTCACGGCCAGCATCAGGCCGGTGGCGATCATCAGGGCGACCGCGCCGATGCCGACGGCGCCGATCACGAACGTCTCGTGCGCGTTGGCGTAGGACACGATCGCGGCGGGGCGGGCAATCGTGACGGCCCCCGCCACCACCACGGCACCCAGCAGGGTCAGAGCCGGCGGACCGAGGGCAGTGCTCGTTGGTAGGAGATCACCCGAGGCGAGCTCCGCTCCTCGCAATCGCGCGTCGGCGACATACAGCGCCGCGACGCCCAGGAGCGTCCAGGTCATGGCGATGAGGTATCCGCCGAGCACGTCGGTCGGGTAGTGCCAGCCGAGCGTCAGGAACGAGTAGCTGACGGCGACCGAGAACACCGCGCCCAGGGTGGCCATGGCCGGGCGCAGCCGCGCCGGCGAGGCCAGGACGAGGCACAGCGTCAGCGACATCGCCGCGGTCGCGTGGCCGCTCGGCCAGGATGCCGCGTCCGGGGGGAGGATCGTCCCCAACAGCGAGCGGGCTCGGTGCTGGGCGAGCAGCGGCTTGAGCAGCTCGGTGGTCACGTTGGCGCCGAGCAGGATCCCGCTCACCGTGACCGCCACCCGGACGCGTCGGCGAGCCAACGCGAGCAGGACCGGGAGCACGCAGAAGTAGACGTACGGCTTCGGGTTGCAGAGCCGGGCGATGTGATTGGCCAACGAGCTCAGCCGGGGACGGTGGCTGAGGCCCCCGAAGCCGCTGAAGATCTTCTGGTCGACTCGCTCCACGACTCCGATGTGAAACGCGGCGAACCAGGTGAGGAACAACAGCGCGACGCCGATACCGGCGCCGAATAACGCCAGTTTCGCGCGACGGTCCATGGCCGCCAGCGTAACTGACCGCTTAAAGCCGGCCGAAGGGATTCCCTTCGAAAACCCTCAGAAAGAGGGCTCGGGATCAGTCGACCGGGACGCGGGAGATCTTGATCTCGGGCGACGATCCGGTCCGGCGGACGTGGTCGTAGTGCTCGATGTCCTCCGGCGAGGCGACCTCGACGCTCAGTTCCGCCGCGATCTCGAAGCGCGCGGCCTCGTAGAGCAGCTCCTGGTAGCGCGGAACGCCGGGCGGGCGCCCCTCGATATCGAGATCGTGGGCGCCGCAGCGCAGCGTCCAGCGCTGCGCGCGGACCAGCTTCTCGGCGCTCATCTTCACCGGCACGGTGTCGGAGCCCGCGGTGGAGCCATCCGGGGCGACATCGACGCGGAGGCGGGCTCGGGCTGACCACAGCGCCCGCGCCAGCCGGTCCAGGTTCCGCCCGTAAGGGGCCGGAACCAGGGATACCGGGCCGCGCGCGTCCGCGTCGCCGCGGATCGCCCGAGCGACGGGTCCGACCAACACGAAGTCGACGCGGTTGTCGGCAAGCCAGCGCAGGACGGCGACCGACCTCTCATCGAGATGCTTGAAGCTCGTGGATGGGATCGGAGCCTGGCTCGCAATCCCGGGAGCGCGGTGTCTGAGCAGCATGCCCGTCCGTTTCGCCCCTCCGGCCCGGACTCCTTCCCGGGCGCGCGAATGTACGCTCAACTCCAGGATGAGACTCGAAGAGATTCAGGCCCAGAGACTGGCGGCGGCTCGATCGCGCGGCCAGCACGTGCGCCGTCGCCGGGTGATCGCGCTCAGTGCTGTCATCCTCGCCCTCGCCGCCGTGGTGTTCGTCGTCGCCTCGTCCGGCCGGTGGACCGGGGGTTCGAGGCCCCCCACCAAGGCGGTGGCCCACCCGCGTGCCGGCTCCGGGACCACGTCGAGCGCTCAGCATGGATCCACGGTCACCGGCCGGCCCACGGGCAAGCCGGGGACCACGCCGGTGCCCGTCTTGATTTACCACGTGATCGCGCCGCCGCCCCCCGGCGCGGCATCCCCCGCCCTGTACGTGCCCGCCGCCGAGTTCGCCGCGCAGATGCAGGCCCTGAAGGCGGCCGGCTGGCACGCGGTGACCCTGGATCAGGTCAAGGCATTTTGGAGCCGGGGAGTCCCGCTGGGGCCGGGCAAACCGATCGTGCTCACGTTCGACAACGGCTACCACTCCCAGTATGCAGGCGCGCTCCCGATCCTCCACAAGCTCGGATGGGTCGGGGTCGAGAACCTCCAGGTGGAGGGGCTGCCACCGTCCGAAGGAGGCCTGACCGACGCCGAGATCCGTGGCCTGGTCAGCGCCGGCTGGGAGCTCGACACCCAGGGGACCAGCTCCGCCGACCTGATCGCTCTCAGCGCCACGGAGGTGAGCCAGCAGGTGGCCGGCGCGCGACAGACCCTCCGGCGCCGCTACGGCGTTCCGGTCAACTGGTTCTGCTATCCGTCGGGCCATTACAACGGCGTGGTGGTCGCGGCGGTCCAGGCGGCAGGTTTCGTCGGCTCCACTACGGTGATCCCCGGCTGGGCGAGCCCGTCGAGCGACCCCTACCGCCTGCCCCGGTTGCGGGTCCTCGCGGGGACCAGCCCGACCGCCCTGCTGGCCCAGATCGCCTCCGCCGAGCACGACGCGGCGCCGCCGGACTCCTATTCGGGCGCCTGAAAATGCCGGGGGCGGTGCGCCTGATGTCGCGACGACGCGCCGGCCTCGGGATTGCCGTCTCGATCCTCAGCGTCGCCGTCGCCACCGCCGCCGTCTACGCGCTCAAGCGGATCGCGCCGGTCGTCTCCCTGAGTGTCGTCTACCTCCCGGCCGTGCTGCTGGTATCGGCCTTCTGGGGCCTGATGCCGGGGCTGGCCACCTCGCTGCTGAGCGCGGCGGCGTTCAACTTCTTTCATTTGCCGCCGACCGGGAAGTTCACCATCTCCGACAGCCGCAACTGGGTCGCGCTGGTGGCATTCACGATCGTCGCGGTGGTGGCCAGCACGATGGCGGAGATCGCGCGCAGCCGAGCGCGGGAGGCGGAGCGGCGCCGCGGCGAGGCCGATCTCGCGGCCCTGCTCGCCCGCGAGCTGCTGGCCGGGAGGGACACGCGCCAGGCGCTCGGCACGGCGGCCCACCGTCTGACCGGCGCGCTCGGCCTCCCCTCGGCGGCGATCGAGCTGGGCGCGGCGAACGCCGACGCGCGGCGCCGGGCCCTCGCGCTGCGCGACGCCGAGGGGCGGCAGATCGCCACGCTGCTGGTTCCCCGGGCTCTCCCCGGTGAGCTGAGCCAGCGACTGACCAGCCGGGTGGTGCCGACCCTCGAGGCGATCCTGGCCATCGCCCTGCGCCGTGACGCCCTCCAGGCGGAGGCAGTCGAGACGGCGGCGCTGCGGCGCAGCGATGACGTCAAGACCGCGCTGCTGCGGGCCGTCTCGCACGATCTGCGCACGCCACTGACCGCGATCGTCGCGGCCGGGCACGCCCTCTCCTCGCCGACCTTGACCGGTGAGGACCGGGCCGAGCTGAGCGCGGCCGTTGTCGACGAGGGCGAGCGGCTGGCCGCCCTGGTCGAGAAGCTGCTCGACTTGTCGATGCTGCAGGCGGGCAGCGCCGCGCCCCGGCGCGACTGGGTTTCAATCGACGACGTGCTGGTCGCCGCCCGCCAAGGGCTGAGCCAGAGCGCCGAGGTCAGGATTGTGATCGACCCGAGCCTGCCCGAAGTCAGGGCCGACGCCGCCCAGCTCGAGCGGGTGTTCGCCAATCTGCTCGAGAACGCGGCCCGCTACTCGGGTGGAACGCCGGTGTCGGTGCATGCGCAGCGGGTCGGGCCGCGGGTGGTGGTGAGCGTCGTCGACCAGGGACCGGGAATCGAGCCCGCCGAGCGCGAGCGGATCTTCGAACCGTTCTACCGTGGTCCCCGATCCGGCGACGCGCGCTGGACCGGGTCCGGACTCGGTCTGGCCATCGCCCGCGGGTTCGTCGAGGCGGGCGGCGGCACGATTACTGTCCAGTCGCTCCCCGGCCAGGGCACCAGCTTCGTCGTCTCCCTCCCCCTCGAGCGAGAGCCGGCGCCCCTTTGACCGAGCGACCCCGCGTTCTCGTCTGTGACGACGAGCAGCAGATCCTCCGGGCGCTGCGGGTGATCCTCCGCGACGCCGGCTACGAAGCGCTGCCCTCGAGCACGGTCGAGGAGGCGCTCGACGTCGCCGCGGTGGCTGGTCCGCAGGCGGCCATAATCGACCTGCTGCTGCCCGACGGGGACGGCGTAGAGCTGTGCCGGCAGCTGCGGGAATGGAGCGACATGCCGGTGATCGTGCTCTCGGCGATGGGGGACGAGGACGCCAAGGTGCGGGCGCTGGCGGCGGGCGCCGACGACTATGTGACCAAACCGTTCGGCCCGCGCGAACTGATCGCGCGGCTGCAGGCCAACCTCCGCCGCACCGGGCCCGAGCTCGACGAGGCCGCGGTCACGGCCGGCGGCCTGGAGATCGATCTCGCCCGGAGGGTGGTGCTCCTCGACGGCGCCGAGGTCCATCTGACCAAGACCGAGTTCGACCTGCTGCGAGCGCTCGTGCGCAACCGTGGCCGGCTGATGACCCACCGCGACCTGCTGGTCTCTGTCTGGGGTCAGGGCTACGGCGACGACACCCAGGTGCTGCGGGCGCACATCGCCAACCTACGGCGCAAGATCGAGCCGGCCGACGGGCCGCGCCTGATCCGGACCGAGTCGGGCGTCGGCTACCGCTTCGCGGCGTAGACCGGCGGCTCGCGCCCGCTCCGGCGCCGCGCGGGCTCGCGGCCGCGGCTATCGGCGGCCGGCGGGGTCTCGATCACCACTCGGCACGGACGGTGGGCCAGCAGATAGCTCGCGGTCGGGCCCAGCGCACGTTCGGACGGAGGGGCATGGGCGGTTCCGAGATAGATGATCTCCGCGTGCGAGCGCTCGGCTTCCTCGACGATCGCCGCCCCCGGATTGCGGGTCCTGACCAGCCGGGTCCGCACCTTCAGGCCGGCCTTGCGACCGGTCAGCTTGGCGCTCTCGAGCACGCTCAGCCCGAGTCGCTCCTCCTGCTCGAGCCCGGCGTCGAGCGAGAGCTGATTGGGCACCCGGAGCACGTAGATCGCCTCCACCAGCGCGCCCTCGCCGACGAGCTTGGCGGCGGCCCGGAGCGCCGAGGCGTCCACGTCGGTGCCGAAGATCGGAACCACGGCCGAGCGGTACTCGAGCTCGATGAACGCCTCCGGTCGCTCCCGCCGCGGCAGCCGGTGGCTCGAGCGCAGATCGAGTCCCTGGCGGCGCCGGTAGATCACGTATCCGACCAGCCCGAGCACCATCCAGCCCACGCCGACGGTGCGCGCCTCGACGTGCAGGGCCAGCACCGAGACCCACGCCGCGAGCGTCCCGATCCCCCCGATCACGGCGCTGACCGGGATCTCGCGGCCGCGAATCCGCAGGTTGAAGGGGATCTTGTAGGGACGGTCGGTGGCCGGCTGCTTGATCCGCAGGGCGATCACCGACACGTGGGCGGTGGTGAACGACAGCATCGCCCCGAACGAGTACAGGTTGCCCAGGAAATCGGTCTTGCCGGGGATCAGCAGGATCCCGGCGATCACCGAGAAGACCATGATCGTGAACCAAGGCGTCCGGTGCTTGGGATGCAGGCGGGCGAACAGTCCTGGCAGCTGCCGGTGCTCGGCCAGCGACCAGGACAGCCGCGAGATCCCGATCAGCCCGGCGTTCGTGGCGATGAACAGGATCGTCGCGGCCAGGATGCCGACGTAGTAGCGGAGCACCTGCTCTGCCACGTGCGGAAGACCGAGATTGGCGATGATGCCCAGCACCGGGTCGTTCTGGAAGCCGCCCTGTTGCGGCGTCCGTCCCAGCAGGGTGTAGGCGTGTGCGCCATGGCCGTGCACGGGCAGGGCCGAGAGCGCGACGATCGTCATGCCCGCGTAGACGCCGAGCACCGCGACCAGGATCAGGTTGACCGCCTTGGGGACGTCCCGGCCGGGGTCGCGGGCCTCCTCGGCCATGTTCGAGACCGTCTCGATCCCGGTATACGCGAGCATCGCCAGCGACAGCGCGAAGATCACGTGGTTCCAGCTCGGCGTGCTGCCGAGGTGAACCTGGTTGACCAGCAGCTTCGGGTTCAGCACCAGGAACGCGCCGACCACGATGATGATGCACTGGGTGATCAGGTCGGCCACGGCCAGGAAGAAGTTCAGCTTCGCCGACTCCCCGATCCCCCGGACGTTGAGCCAGGCCAGCGCCGCGATCACCGCCAGACCCCCGATCACGTCCCCCGGCGGATGGGTCAGAGCGGGCCAGAACGCCCCCAGGTAGTGCGGCACGAAGAACGCGGAGATGGCGATCGTGAGGATGTAGTCGAGGCTCAGCGCCCAGCCGGCGAAGAACGACACGAGCTCGTTGAAGGCGTGGCGGGCGAAGCTGGAGGCGCCGCCCGCCTCGGGGAACATCGCGGCGCCCTCGGCGTACGTCTTGGCGGTCAGCGCGAACAGGCCACCGGCCAGCATGAACACCACAGGCGTGAACCCGAGCGCGTAAGCGGCGACCAACCCGAGCGCGTAGTAGATCGAGGAACCGACGTTCCCGTAGGCGGTCGAGAACAGGCCGCCGAGTCCGACACTGCGGCGTAGTCCCTGGGTCTCGATGCGTGCCATTTCCCCGCCGTCCAAGGTAGGCGGGCGGGCATCAAGGACCCGCTAAATAACCGGCGGCGGGCGTAGAGAAAGCGTTAATTCTCGGCGTCGCGCAGCCGGTAGCCGACGCCCGGCTCGGTGATCACGTACTGCGGACGCGAGGGGTCGACCTCCAGCTTGGCCCGGATATGCGCCACGTGGACGCGGAGGTAGTGGGTCTCCTCGCCGTACTCCGGGCCCCAGACGTCGCGCAGCAGCTGCCGGTGGGTGACCAGCCGACCGCGGTGCTGGGCCAACACCCGCAGCAGATCGAACTCGATCGGCGTCAGGTGCACCTCGGTCCCCGCGCGCGTGATCCGCCGGTCGGCGAGGTCGATGACCAGGTCGCCGATCTCGACCAGCGGGCTCCCGCCGGCCTGGACCGAGCGCCGCATCACCGCCCGCAGCCGCGCTACCAGCTCGTCGGACCCAAACGGCTTGGTCACGTAGTCATCTGCGCCGGCGTCGAGGGCCTTGACCTTCTCGCGCTCGTCCCCGACCGCCGAGAGCACCAGGATCGGCAATCGGCTCCAGCGCCTCACCTCGCGGCAGACCTCGACGCCGTCGCCGTCGGGCAGCACGAGGTCGAGGACGAGCGCGTCCGGCGGACGTGCGGCCAGGGACGCCAACGCCTCGGCCACCGTACCGGCCTCCTCGACGGCGTAGCCGGCGCTGCGCAGGATGATCTTCAGCCCGCGAACGATCTGGGGCTCGTCATCGACCACGAGCACGCGCGGCGCGGCCGTGCTCATCGCCCGCCGGCCGTGCCCTGCGGCGGGCGGGCATGGCTCGAGTCCTCGCTGGAGGGGGTCGGCTGCCTGCCCACCGGGAAGCTGACCGCGAACGAGGTCTCGCGGCCGCCACCCGACTGCAGGACGATCTGGCCGCCGTTGGCCTCTACGAAACCGCGGCAGATCGCCAGCCCGAGCCCCGAGCCGGTATTGCCGCTGCCCCGCACTCGGAAAAACGGCTCGAACACGCGCGCGCGGTACTGGCTGGGGATCCCGCGGCCGCGGTCGATCACCCGCACCGTCACCCGCCCGGCGCCCACGCCGGCGGTGATCCTGACCGGAGCCTCCGGCGGCGAGAACTTGATGGCGTTCTCGATCAGGTTCGTGAAGACACGCTCGAGCTGAGCCGCATCGGCCCGGACCAGCGGGAGCTCGGGCGGAATCGCGAACTCGATCCGGCCGCCGGGGCGGATGTTCGCCGCCGCCGAGGCGACCACATCCTGCAGGTCGCACCAGTCGGGCTGCGGGGTCACGGCGCCGGCCTGGATCTTCGAGAGGTCGAGCAGGTCGGCGATCAGCTCGGCCAGGCGCGCCCCCTCGGTCTCGATCACCTCGATCAGCTCGTCGCGCTCGGTCTCGGTCAGCTGGGAGGCCCGGAGGGCGGATCCGGCGGTGGTTATCGCGGTCAGCGGCGAGCGCAGATCGTGGGAGATGGCGTGGAGGATCGCCGTCCGCGAGACCTCGGCGCGTCGCGCCGCCTCGGTCTCGGCGGCCGTTTCGGCGACTCGCTCGCGCTCGAGCGCCACGTCGATCAGCCGGCCCAGCGGCTCGGAGATCCGGGCCAGGTCATCCCGCGTCCACCCGGTATCGGTAGAGACGTACAGCCAGGCGGCGCGGGATGCCCGCAGCGGCACCGCCAGCTCGTCGGACCGGGGCGAGGGAACCGGCCCGAGCGCCACCCGAGCGCCGCTGGCGCCGGTCGCCCCGGCGATCCGCTGGCCGATGCTCTCGAGCTGAGCGCCGACGCTCTGCCCGGCCGCGATCGCCGAGGCCGCGCCGGCGAGCAGTGTCGCCTCCCGCTCGCGCGCGAACGCCTCGCGGGCCCGGCTCTCGGCCTCGGCGGCGCGCTGGCGGGCGGTGGCGGCGAGCCGTCCCACCACGACCGCCGCGATGATCAGCACGATCAGCTCGACGACGTCCTGGGAATGGGCTATGGCCAGCCGATGCCGAGGGGCGATGAAGAAGAAGTTGAGCGTCAGCGCGCTCAGGACAGCCGTCACCAACGCCGCCAGCTCCCCGCGCCGGATCGCCACCGTGAGCACGGCCAGGAGGTAGAGGATGTCCAACCGAGCGGCCGGGGTAGTCCCTTCCAGCAGCGCGACGGCCGCCGTGGCCAGCGCGACCGAAGCGACGATTTCGCCGGCCGCCGCGGCCAGGCCGGCGGGCCCCTGCGGGGCGATCAGCGCTCTGAGGCCTGATGCGGAGCCGAGCCGCCGCATCTTCGAGCGCCGCTACGCGGCCACCGGCGGCCGCGTCGCGGGCCGGTCCGGCGTCGACTCGATGATCACCCGGCACGGGCGCTCGCGCAGCACCGTCTCCAGCGTGCGTCCGAAGCCGCCGCTCGAGCGGGCCATCGGCAGCACGATCGCCCCGGCATGCATCGTCTTGGCCTCATCGACGATCCGCCGACCGGTCTGTCCCGCCCTGACCTTCTCCCAATGACCCGAGACGCGGCGCCCGGCCTGGACCTTCGCCTCCTCCAGGATCGATTGGGCCATCGCCTCCTGCTCGGGCAGGGCCGCGTCGATGGGGCTGCTGGCCGGCACCGAGATCGTCACCAGCACGTAGATGCCCCGGCGTCGGCGGGCAGCCAGTCGCGCCGCGGTGGCCATCACCTCGGGGGAGAATCCCCGCTCGTCGAAGGCCACCAGGACCGATTCGTATTCGGCCTCGGAGTCCACCGCCGGGCCGGCCACCACGACCTTGGTCGTGGTGACCAGGTCGAGGCCCTGATTGCGGCGGTACAGGATGTACACAACGATCCCGGCGCTCAGCCAGCCGACGCCGGCCAGCGCGACGGCGACGTGCAGCGCTGTCACGGTGACGAAGGCCAAGAACGTTCCAAAACCCCCGATCAGAGCGAACAGCGGCAGCGGACGCCCGGCGATCCGCAGCGTGCCGGGCCCGCGGTAGGGACGCTCGCGATCGGGCTGTGTCAACCGCAGGCGGATGACCGAGACGTGCGCGATCGTGAACGACAGCATCGCCCCGAAGGCGTACATGTTCCCCAAGAAGGTGGCCTGTCCGGGGATCAGGGTCAGGCAGGCGATCCCGCCGAACAGAATGATCCCGATCCAGGGCGTGCGGAAGTGCGGGTGCAGCCGGCGCAGGCCGTCGGGTACCTGTCGGTGCAGGCCCATCGAGTAGACCAAGCGGGAGACGCCGATGATCCCGGCGTTGGTGGCGATGAACAGGATCGTCGCCGCCAGCAGCCCGACATAGATCTCGCCCGCGTGCTGAAACGCTCCAAGGTGCAGTTGCTTGACGATCCCCAGAACGGGGTCGCCGGCGTAGCCACCGTGAGCCTCGTCGACGCCCAGCAGCGTCTGGCAGTGCCCGTTCACGCATTTGACCGGCAGCGCCGAAAGGGCCACCGCGGGCAGCGCTGCGTAGATGGCGAACACGGCGATCACCACGCGGTTGATCGCGGCGGGAATCGTCTTGGCTTCGTCCTTGGCCTCCTCGGCCATGTTGGAGATCGTCTCGATCCCCGTGTAGGCGATCATCCCCACCGGGATCGCGATCAGGAAGTCCTTCCAGTGCGGCACGGTGCCGAGGTGGACGTTGTGGATCAGCGTGTGGGGGGAGAACACGAGCACGCCGCCGACGATCACCAGCAGCAGCTGGGTGCAGAAGTCGGTGATGGCCAGCGCGATGTTCAGCGCCGCCGCCTCGGTCACCCCGACAACGTTGATCGCACACAGCACGGCCACCACGGCGATCCCGAAGATGATGTCGCCCGGCGAGGTCTTGAGGAACGCCCAGAACAACCCGCCGATGTAGTGCGGCACGAAGAACGCCGAGATCGCGATCGTGATCGTGTAGTTGAGCATCTGCGCCCAGGCGGCGAAGAACGACCAGAACTCGTTGAAGGCATGGCGGGCGAAGCTGGAGGAGCCCCCTGCCTCCGGGTACATCGCGGTCGCCTCGGCGTAGGTGGCGGCGGTCAGGTAGAAGATCACGCCGGTGAGGACGAACACCACCGGCGTGAGCCCGAGCGCGTAGGAGGCGACCAGACCGAGGGCGTAGTAGATCGAGGAGCCGACGTTGCCGTAGGCGGTCGAGAACAGCGCGTTGACGCCCAGCACGCGCTGCAGTCCGGGCAGGCGGCGCTCGGCCATCAGCGCGCGGCTCCCCGGCCGTCCTGCTCGAACTTCTTGCGCCAGTCCGCCGGTGGCGCGGTCAGGATCACCCTGACGGGAGCCTTGCGGATCACGTACTTGGTCACCTCGCCGACGTAGTTGTCAAGCGGACCGCCGGCGCCGCCGAGCAGGGATCCGCCGCGGACCCGGGAGGGCTCCTCGGCGGCCAGCACGATCGCCTCCACCCCGCGCCGGCGAGCCTCCTGGACGATCGCCTGCCCGGCCCGCCGGGCGCGCACGGTGGCGGTGGCCACTTCCACGCCCTCGTACTCCTCGCCGATCTTCTTCGCGCGTGAGAGCGCCTCGCGCGCGCGTTTGACCTGGGAGTCGGGCAACGGCGCATCGAGCGGCAGCGAGAGCGGGATCTCGAAGACCCAGATCGCCTCGATCACCGCCCCCTCCTCCTCGACATCATCGTGTGTCTCCCCCGCCAGCCGGCCCGCCGTCTGGATGATGTCGTCGTCCAGCGGCGTGCCGAAGATGGGAACCAGGATAGACCCGAAATCCGGTTCCAGGGCCTCGTGCCGCAGTGCCCGTTCGGGGATCGTCACGCGGCGCAGGAGCGGTTTCTGCTGGCTTTTTCGGTACGTGACGTAGAGCGCCAGTCCGACCAGCAGCCAGCTCAAGCCGACATAGCGCGCGGGGGCGTGGAAGATCATCACGGTGAGGAGACCGGCGGCCGACAGCACCGCCCCGAGGACGGCCGGCAGTGGGAGGGTGGCGTTGCCGAAGGGGATCGACAGCGGCATCCGATACCCGCCGCCCCTGGGCTCGCGGAACCGCAGCGCGATCACCGAAACGTGCGCGATCGTGAACGCCACCAGCGCCCCGAAGGCGTAGATGCCGATGAGGCTCTCGAGATCGGCGGGCAACACCAGTGCCGCGGCCCCGATGGCGGCGACGGCGATCACCACGAACGGAGTGCCCCAGCGGGGGCTGAGCCGGCCGACCGCGCTGGGGATCTGACGGTTAGTGGCCAGCGAGTAGCCGACGCGGGAGACCCCGAGCATCGCCGACCCGGCCGCCGCGGCGAGGCCGAGAGCGCCGCCGATCGCCACCGCGTACTTGAGCACGTCGGCCAGCCAGCTCGGATGGAAGGCCTCGACCACCCCCAGCACCGGCGCGTTCAGATGGTGTACGCCGAGGTCGGTGATCCCGTGGTGCACCGGCAGGGCGGCGACGCCGACCACCGCGATGCCCACGTAGATCAGAACGATCAGCGCGGCACCGCCTCCCACGAGCCGCTTGACCTCCCCGATCGTGGCCGAGACCTCGCCCGCCAGCGAGGAGGCGGCCTCCAGGCCTGTGAAGGCGATCACCGCGATCGGGAGGGCGAAGGCCAGATTCGACGCCGTCGGCGAAGTGCCGAGGTGGACCGACTGCGTCAGCCGGTGCGGATGGAACACCAGGATCAGACCGAGGATGATCACCGCGGCCTGCAAGGTCAGGTCGGCGGCGGTGATCAGGATCCGCCGCCGCAGCCGGCGGACGCTCACGCCGGTGAGGTTGTCCAGCGCTACGAACACGATCACGCACAGGGCCAGGGCCACCCGGAGCCCCCCACGCCCCAGGGGCGACCAGAACGCGGCCAGATACGAGGGCACGGTCAGCGCCGTGACCGCGACCAGGATCGTGTAATCGAGCACGATCGCCCAGCCGGCCACGAAGCTGATCAGCTCGTTGAAGGCATAACGGGCGAACATCGCCGAGCCGCCCCGCTCCGGGTGACGCGACGCGCCCTCCGCGTAGGTCATGGCGGTCAGCTGAAAGAACAGCCCGGCGGCTAGGAACACCAGCGGTGTAAGGCCGCCGGCCCGATGGGCGACAACCCCTAGAGCGAAGTAGACGGAACTGACCGAGGTCGTGTAGACGACCGCGAACAGGGCGCGGTAGCTGATCGGGCGTTCGCTCACGTGAGATCTGCGGAGCCCCCGTCAGCCACGCAACTGCAGGTACAGGCGGCCAGCTCCGGCGGCGATGAAGAGTACGCCGAGGATCACGCCGGCGGCAGCCGCCCCTCCGCCGGCCGCGAGGGTGCGCACGACGATGGCCACCCCGATCACGATCATCAGCACCGAGAACACGCGAGTCGACGT
This sequence comes from uncultured Solirubrobacterales bacterium, assembly GCA_963744755.1. Lineage (GTDB taxonomy): Bacteria > Actinomycetota > Thermoleophilia > Solirubrobacterales > Solirubrobacteraceae > Palsa-465. Next base: position 594,012 of record CAVUUS010000002.1, read on the forward strand.
CGCGCGGAGCTGGGGAGGTTCGGCCATCTAGGCGCGTAGCTTAGTCGCGCTCTTCACAAAGTCTGTATGCCGAAGGCCGCTTCCTGCACGGGGGCTTGACGATGGCGGCCCGATCATCTCGACATGGACGTTTTAGCCGTACTCCTGGGAATCCTCGCGTTCGCCGTGCTCCTCGGCCTGATCTCCGGGATCGAGCGGATATGAGCCTGGCGTTCGCCGCGATGGGCGGCGCCGATCTCTTCGGACTGATCGTCTCGGTGCTGATCTGCGCCTACCTCCTGTACGCGCTGCTGCGCGGAGAGAGGTTCTAGCCGATGACCTTCCTCGGCTGGCTGACCATCTTCCTGTTCGTGGGCCTGCTGACCGCGTTGGCCATGCCCCTGGGCGGTTACATGGCCGCCGTCTACAGCGGCGAGCGCACGTTCATGGACCGGATCCTCGGCCGCCCTGAGCGGCTCCTGTACCGGGTCATGCGGGTCGACCCGACGGATGGCCAGGACTGGAAGGCCTACGCCAAGAGCCTGATCATCTTCTCGCTGGCGGGCTGGCTGCTGCTGTATCTGATCCTCCGCACGCAGACGCTGTGGAACTTCACCGGCCTGAACCCGCAGCACTTCCATTCGGGCACCTGGGACGTGACGTTCAACACCACGTCGTCGTTCCTGACGAACACGAACTGGCAGTACTACGGCGGCGAGACGACGATGAGCTACTTCAGCCAGATGGCTGGGCTCGCTGTGCAGAACTTCCTCTCGGCCGGGGTCGGGATCGCCGTCGCGGTCGCGTTGATCCGGGGGATCATCGGGCCGGCACCGCGGACGAAGTCCGTGGTGGGCAAGAGCCTTGGCAACTTCTGGCAGGACATCGTTCGCACGGTGCTGTACGTGCTGCTGCCGCTCTCGCTGGTGGTCGCGCTGGTGCTGGTGATGCAGGGCTCGATCCAGAACTTCTCCGGTTATCTGAGCGTCCACGGCGTTACCGGGCTGCCCCAGTCGATCGGGATGGGACCGGTCGCCTCGCAGGAGTCGATCAAGTTGCTGGGGACAAACGGCGGCGGTTTCTTCAACGTCAACTCGGCGCACCCGTTCGAGAACCCCTCCGGGTTCACCAATTTCCTGGAGATGTTCGTGGTGCTGCTGATCCCGGCGGCGTTGGTGTTCATGTACGGGCGGATGGCCGGCAATCGCCGTCAGGGCTACGCGATCTACTCGACCATGATGATCATGTTCCTGGGCGCGGTCGTCGTCGCGTACATCGCCGAGGCGCACGGGTCGCCGGCCCAGCACGCCGCCGGTTTGCACACGGCGGTGATGCACGGCACGGGCGGCAACCTGGAGGGCAAGGAGCAGCGGTTCGGGATCGCCGGGTCGGCGCTGTTCGACGTGGTGACCACGGTGACCTCGTGCGGGGCGGTGAACAGCTCGCTGGAGTCCTTCACCGGGATCGGCGGCGCGGTCCCGTTCGCGAACCTGTCGGCGAGCGAGACGATCTTCGGCGGGGTCGGCACCGGGCTGTACTCGATCCTGCTCTACGTGCTGCTGGCGGTGTTCATCGGGGGGCTGATGGTCGGCCGCACCCCGGAGTATCTCGGCAAGAAGATCGAGGCCCGAGAGATCAAGCTGGTGGTGCTCGGGCTGTTGATCACACCCCTGTTCGCTCTGTTCTCCACCGCACTGGCCACCGCGAGCCGGGCCGGCCGCGCGTCGATCTTCAGCCCGGGGCGCCCGCAGGGATTCTCCGAGACCTTCTACGCCTATCTGAGCCAGTCCAACAACAACGGCTCGGCGTTCGCCGGCTACACGGGCTATATCCAGCCGAGCCCCGGGAACCTCGGCGCCCACGGCGTGGCGTTCGCCGACATCGTCGGCGGGCTCACGATGATGATCGCCCGCTACGCGCCGATCCTGTTCGCCCTGGCGGTGGCCGGGACGCTGGCCGGCAAACGGATCAGCCCGGCCGGCCTGGGCACGATGCGCACCGACAACCCCACGTTCGTGATCCTGCTGATCGGCGTGATCGTCCTGGTCGGCGCGCTGACCTTCTTCCCCGCCCTCCTCCTCGGCCCGATCGTCCAGGGCCTGACCGGACAGCTCTACTGATCATGAAACTGAAACTGAAACGAGACCTCATCACCTCGGCCCTCGGCATCCTCGTCCTGACGCTGATGCTGGGCATCGTCTACCCGCTGGTGGTCACCGGGGTCAGCCAGCTGGCCTTCCCCGGCAACGCCAACGGCCAGAAGCTCTATGTCAAGGGCCAGCTGGTCGGGTCGAAGATCATCGGCCAGCAGTTCGCCGACGTGGTGATCAATAAGAAGAGCCACAAGCCGGAGCTCGACACGAACGGCAACCCCGTGACGGTGCCGGACCCCAGGTACTTCCAGACCCGGCCGTCGGCCACCGTCCCGGCCGACAACGCCGCCGGCACCGCCTTCTCCAACGCCGGCCCCAACAACATCGCCACCGAGCAGGCGATCGCGGCCAACATCAAGGCGTACATCGCGCTTGAGGGTCCCTACAACCCCGGCCTGAACGCGGGCAGGGTGCCCGTCGACGCCGCCGACACGTCCGCCTCGGGGGTCGACCCCGACGTCTCCACTGCCAATGCCGACATCCAGGCCCGCCGCGTTGCCGCGGTTCGCCATCTCGCGCTCCCGCAGGTGATGAGCCTGGTCTCCAGGTACACCCATGGCCGCGGATTCGGGTTCTCCGGGGAGCCGGGCGTGAACGTGCTCCAGCTGAACCTCGCCCTCGACCGCCTGCAAGGAGGTCACCGATGAGCACGACCGCTCCGGAAACCGCTCCCCCGACCGGGCCACGTGAACGTCAGGCGATCTCGCTGTTCCGGCGCGACATCGTCAAGCGTGCGCTGATCGACAGCTTCATCAAGCTCGATCCGCGGATCCAGATCCGCAACCCGGTGATGTTCGTCGTCGAGATCGGCGCCTTGATCACCAGCGTCATCTGGTTGATCCAGCTGTGCGGCGGCGGTCCGCTGGGAGGGGGCCACGAGCCGGCCTGGTATGCCCTGACCATCGCGATCTGGCTGTGGCTGACCGTCGTGTTCGCCAACATGGCCGAGGCGTTCGCCGAGGGCCGCGGCCGGGCCCAGGCCGACACCCTGCGTTCCATGCGGCAGGAGACGCTGGCCACCCTGCGGGACGGCTCGAGCAAGCGGGCCTCCGATCTGGCCAAGGGCGACGTGGTGATCGTCGAGGCCGGTGAGCTGATTCCGGGCGACGGAACCGTGATCGAGGGGATCGCGTCGGTCGACGAGTCGGCGATCACCGGCGAGTCCGCTCCGGTGATCCGCGAGTCCGGGGGCGATCGCAGCGCGGTGACCGGGGGCACCCGGGTGACCTCCGACCGGCTGGTGATCGAGATCACCCAGGAGCCCGGACACTCGTTCCTGGACCGGATGATCGCGCTGGTCGAGGGCGCCGCCCGGCGCAAGACCCCGAACGAGATCGCCTTGAACATCCTGCTCGCCGGCCTGACCCTGATCTTCATGATCGTGGTCGTCACCCTCCGCCCGTTCGGCCTGTTCGCCCACACGCCGATTTCAGAGACGACACTGATCTCGCTGCTGGTGGCACTGATCCCCACCACGATCGGCGCGCTGCTGTCGGCGATCGGCATCGCCGGCATGGACCGGATGGTTCGCCGCAACGTGCTGGCGCTGTCAGGTCGAGCGGTCGAGGCCTCCGGAGATGTCGACGTGCTGCTGCTCGACAAGACCGGAACGATCACCATCGGCAATCGCCTCGCCTCCGAGTTCATCCCGATGCCGGGCGTTTCCGAAGCCGAGTTGGCCGAGGTCGCCCAGCTCGCCTCGTTGGCCGACGAGACACCCGAGGGCCGCTCGATCGTGGTGCTGGCCAAGCAGTACGGGATCCGTGAGCACGACATGGCCCAGCTGAACGCCGAGTTCGTGCCGTTCACCGCCCAGACGCGGATGAGCGGCGTCGACATCGACGGGAGCCAGCTGCGCAAGGGCGCCGGCGATTCGGTGATCCAGTTCGCCCGCGCCGGTGGCGGGCGCCCCCCGGCCGAGCTGCAGCCCGTGCTCGACCGGATCTCCCGCGAGGGCGGCACCCCGCTGGCGGTCGCACGCGACTCCCAGGTGTTGGGCGTGGTCTACCTCAAGGACACGATCAAGGAAGGCATGCGCCAGCGCTTCGACCAGCTGCGGGCGATGGGCATCCGCACGATCATGATCACCGGCGACAACCGCCTCACCGCCGCCAAGATCGCCGAGGAATCTGGCGTGGACGATTTCCTGGCCGAGGCCACCCCAGAGGCCAAGCTGGCGCTGATCAAGGAGCAGCAGGCCGCCGGGCGGATGGTGGCCATGACCGGCGATGGCACCAACGACGCCCCCGCGCTGGCCCAGGCCGACGTCGGCGTGGCCATGAACACCGGCACCCAGGCCGCCCGCGAGGCAGGGAACATGGTCGACCTCGACTCCAACCCGACGAAGCTGATCGAGATCGTCGAAGTGGGCAAGCAGCTGCTGATCACCCGTGGCGCGCTGACCACCTTCTCGATCGCCAACGACGTGGCCAAGTACTTCGCCATCCTCCCCGCGATCTTCCTGTTCACCTACCCAACCCGCCAGGGTGGCCAGGGACCCCTGCACGTGCTCAACATCATGAACCTGGGCACACCGAAATCAGCGGTGATCTCCGCGATCATCTTCAACGCGATCGTCATTCCGCTGCTGATTCCGGTCTCGCTGCGGGGCGTCAGCTACCGGCCGATCGGAGCCAGCGCGCTGCTCCGCCGCAACCTGTGGATCTACGGCCTCGGGGGGATCATCGCCCCGTTCGTCGGCATCAAGCTGATCGACCTGATCGTGCACAACATACTTGGGGCTTGATGGCGCGTGGCCGGCACAAAGTGTTTCTCGGGATGGCGGCGGGTGTCGGCAAGACCTACCGAATGCTGCAAGAGGGCCAAGCCGAGGCCGAGGCGGGACGCGATGTGGTGATCGGGTACCTGGAGCCCCACGGCCGGGCGGAGACGCTCGCCCAAGCCCAAGGACTCGAGACGGTCCCGCGGCGCAGGGTCACCTACCGCGACGCGGTGCTCGAGGAGATGGACCTGCCGGCGATTCTCCGCCGCGCGCCGGAGCTCTGCCTGATCGACGAGCTCGCCCACAGCAACGCGCCCGGGGTTGAGCACGAGAAGCGCTACCAGGACATCGAGGCGGTGCTGGGCGCCGGAATCGATGTGTTCTCCACCGTCAACGTCCAGCATCTGGAGAGCCTCAACGACCAGGTGGCGGAGCTGACCGGCACTCGCGTTCGGGAGACGGTCCCCGATGCGGTACTCAGCTCCGCCGACGAGGTGATCCTGATCGACATCACGCCGCAGTCTCTGATCGAGCGTCTGATCGCCGGAAAGGTGTACCCCGGCGACCGGGTTCAGGCGGCGCTGAACAACTTCTTCAAGATCGAGAACCTCTCGGCGCTGCGCGAAGTCGCCCTGCGACAGGTAGCCGAGGAAGTCGAGGCCAAACGAATCCCCGCCACAACGGGGCACGGGCGCGAGGAACGCCTGATCGATAGCGCGGCGCCGCAGGCGATCGGAGAGCGGTTGCTGGCGCTCATCAAGCCGCTGCCGTCCTCCCAGAGGATCGTGCGCCGAGCGTGGCGCTCGGCTCAGCGACTCGGCGCGGAGCTCGATCTGTTGTGGGTGACCGACCACGACCCGGACGAGGTCGAACGAGAGCAGGTGGAAGCGCTGCGCCGCCTGGCCAGCGTGCTCGGCGCTCACCTGCTCGTCGAGCACGGCGACGACGTCGCGCTCGTGGCCCAGCGAGTGGCCGCCGACCGCGGTACGACCTACGTGCTGATGGGTACGCCAAAGCCCCGCAGCGCAATCCAGCGCCTCACCCGCCCCGCGCTCGCGTTCCGTCTGATCGGTTTGCTGCCGGGGATCGACCTGCGGATCGTGGCCGACCGCAGCCAGCGGGCCAAGGAGGAACCATGACCGTTACGTTGATCATCGTCGTCGTAGTGCTCGGGCTGGCCCTGGCCGGGCTGAGCGCCGCCCACCTCAGCTATCGCAAATCGAGGCCGACCCGGCTGCCCCCGGCCGGGGCGCGCCGGATCCTGTTCCCCTATGTGGCCGACGCGCTCTCGCAGCACGTTCTCGACGCCGCGCTGCGGCTCGCCGCCGCCGAGGACGCGACGCTGATCCCGGTCTTCCTGGCCCGCGTCTCGTTGCACCTGCCGCTCGACACCCCCCTGCCCCGTCAGTGCGCGCTGGCAATCCCGCTGCAGGAGGTGATCGAGCAGCGAGCCAGCGCTTATGGCGTCCCGGTCGATGGCCGGATCGAGCGCGGGCGCAACTATCGCCACGCTCTGCGCCGCACGATTGAACACGAGCATTTCGACCGGATCGTGGTTGCCGCGGCCACCCACGGGGGCGCCGGCTTCGACCCGGACGATGTGCGCTGGCTGCTCGCCAGTGCGCCTGGGGAGATAGTCATCCTGCGCCCCGATCGCGATGAGCAACTTGCGATCCCCGCGCCGCGGCTGCTGCGGCGAATCCGCGAGGTCGCGCACGTGTGATCGGGCCGGAGGCGGCCCGGTCCGGCCGCGGGTAGCGTCCGGCCGCGTGTAGCGTCCGGCTCGTGAGCCTCCTGCACGCCCTGGCGATCTTCGGAGCCGGCATCGCCGCCGGCACGATCAACACGGTGGTCGGGAGCGGGACCCTGGTCACCTTTCCGGTGCTGCTCGGCTTCGGCTACGCACCGGTCGTGGCCAACGTGTCGAACACGATCGGCCTGGTGCCGGGCTCGGCCGCCGGCGCCGTCGGCTACCGCCGCGAACTGCGTGGTCAGGGCCGGCGGACGGCCCCGCTGGCCGCCGCGTCGCTGGCCGGCGGGGCCATCGGCGCCGTCCTGCTCCTGACCCTGCCGGCCTCGGCCTTCAAGGCGATCGTCCCGGTGTTCATCGCGATCGCCCTGGTCCTGATCCTCCTGCAGGAGCGGCTCTCGAGCGCCCTTGCCCGGCGCGGCAAGGAGCGACGTCAGACCGCGGGACCCCTGGTGATGATCGGCGTTTTCGCCAGCGGCGTCTACGGCGGCTACTTCGGCGCCGCCCAGGGGATCCTGCTCCTCTCGATCCTCGGGCTGGCGCTCGACGAGACGCTCCAGCGGATCAACGCGCTGAAGGTGGTCCTGGCCGGCCTGGTCAACCTCGTGGCCGGTGTGATCTTCGTCTTCGCCGCGCACGTCGCCTGGGGCCCGGCAGCGCTGATCGCGCTCGGGTCGATCCTCGGCGGCGTCCTGGGCGCGCACCAGGGCCGCAGGCTCTCGCCGGCGGCCCTCAAGGCGGTGATCGTGATCGTCGGCGTCATCGCGATCGTTCACCTGCTGGTGTGATCAATCATGGATGTGGAACGGCAGCGTCGCGATCACCACGTCCGTGCGTGACTTGAGCACCGCGGCCAGCAGGCGTCCGCGCTGGTTGTGCAGAATCTCGTGCCGGCGCTTGGACGGGAGGATCTCAGGGATCAGCACGGTCACCGTGACGGCCTCGAGGTCGAGCGACTCCAGGTACTGGAGGACCGTGCGGACCAGCGACCGGTGCGGGTCGAGCAGGACCTCGATCGAAACGCCCGGATCCCACTCGTCCCAGGCGCGCTTGATCCGGTCACATTCCTCCTCGTCGCCGGCGACGGCCAGGGCGACGACTGTGTCCCCCAACGACAGTGCCGCGTTGAGTGCACGTTCGGTGAGCAGATTGACCGTCGAGGACGGGACGATGACCACGCTTTCTCGTTTGCAGGGATGCGGCGGGGTGAGCCCGAGTTTGAGCTCGACGGCAACCCGTTTGTAGTAGCCCTCGGTGCGGGCAAACAACGCCATCATCAGCGGCACCACGACCGCCACCACCCAGGCGCCGGCCAGGAACTTTGTGCCGAGGAACACCATCACTGCGATTCCCGTCATCACCGCGCCGGCGCCGTTGAGCGCCACCCGTCGCTTCCAGTGGGGTGGTCGCTGTTCGTGCCAGTGGCGGACCAGACCCACCTGGCTGAGCGTGAAGCCGATGAACACACCGATCGCGTAGAGCGGGATCAGCTTGTCGGTCCGGGCGTCGACGGCCAGCAGCAGCAGCAGCGCCAGCAGGGCCAGCGCGGCGATCCCGTGTCGGTAGACCGGGCGCTCCGCGCGGAGATAGAAGAGGTGGGGTAGCCGGTGATCCTTGGCCAGCAGGCTCATCAGCACCGGCAGCCCGCCGAAGCTCGTGTTGGCGGCGAAGGCGAGCACCGCCGTGACGGCAAGATTCGAGACGTAGAAGAAGAAGCTTTTGCCGTAGGCCCCCGCCGTCAGCTGGGAGAGGATCGTCACTCCACCCCGGGGCAGCACGTGGTGCAGGCGGATCAGAGCCGCCAGGCCGACCAGCAGCACGCCGAGGATCACTCCCAACGTGATCTCGGTGCGCTGCGCGGTCCGCGCCTTGGGCTCGCGGAACGCCGGCACGCCGTTGGCGATCGCCTCCACGCCGGTGACCGCCGAGCAGCCGGCGGCGAACGCCTTGAGGAGCACGATGATCCCCAGCGCGGTCGTGGCGTGGATCGGCAAAGGCGAGCCGATCTTGGCGACCGGGTGGGAGTGCAGGAGCCCGAGCACGAGCACCCCCGCGATGCTCAGGATGAACACGGCGGCCGGCAGCATCACGAACTTGGCCGACTCGCTGATCCCGAACATGTTGACCGTCGTCAGCACCGCGAGGCCGACCACCGAGACCAGCAGCAGATGGTGCGAGAGCGCCGGGAACACGCTGCCGAGGCTGGCCGCCCCGGCCGACAGGCTGACCGCCACCGTCAGCACGTAGTCGACCACCAGCGATGCCGCCGCCAGCAGGCTGGCCATGCGCCCGAGGTTGGCCTTCGAGACCGCGTAGGCCCCGCCGCCATCCTGGTGAGCGGCGATCACCTGCGAGTAGGAGACCACCAGCAGCACGAGCATGCCCGTGATCACCAGCGTCAGGGGCAGCGTGAAGCGCAGCGCCCCAACACCGGCCGTGACCAGCACCAGGACCATCGCCTCGGGCCCATAGGCGACGCTGGAGAGCGCGTCGAGGCTGAGCGCGGCCAGGCCTTCGATCACGCTCAGTTCGTGACCGGATTCGGTGTGCTTGCCCCGCCGGGGCCCCGGCCCCGGGGCTCCCGCCCTTCGCAGTCGACGGACGTGTCTGCGTGAGACGGCGTCCATCGGGGTTCTCCTCCTGGGGATCGGCGCCCCGGCTCGCGTCATGACGACGCGAGCCGGGGCACCGTGCTTTCTAGTTCGTGGCTAGGCGAGCCCGTTCGCGGCCAGGAACTCGTGGGCGACCTTGCTCGCCGGCTGCTGATCGAGCTGGACCGCGGCGTTCATCTTGATGATCGCCGGCAGGGTCAACAGCGCGCTGACCTTGTTGATGGTCTGCGTGAAGGCCGGTCCCTCCGCCGTGAGCAGTGACTTCTTCACGATCGGGGCGACATTCTGAAACCCGAACAGCTTCTTGTTGTCGGCCAGCACCGCGTATTTGCCGCTGAGCAGCTGCGGGTCTGTGGTGAAGATCGTCCCGACCTTGACCTGCCCGGAGTCGATCGCCTTGTAGTTGAGGCCTTCGGCCAGCGGCACGAACAGCAGGTTGTCCAGAGCATAGACCTTCTGCAGGCCGACCAGCCCGAGGTAACGCGTACGGTTCTCCGCCGGCGCGCCGTACTTGACCTTTCCGAGCTTCTTGACGTCGGCGATCGTCTTCAGACCGTGCTGGGCGGCGAAGGCCTTCAATGTGGCCAGGCCATCCGCGTCGTAGAACGGCGTCTGGGCGAGCAACGTGAGCCCCTGCTTCTGGACGAAGTTCTGGGCCAGCTGGTATGTCTCCTGGGCGCTGTGCGGCGGCTTGGTATCGCCGGCGATGGTCGACAGCAGCGTGCCCGTGTACTCGGGGTACATCTGGATCTGACCGCCCTTGAGCGCCTTGTAGATGATCTCCGAGCTGCCGATATTGCCCTTCAGGGTCACCTTGTAGCCCTTGGCCTGCAGCGCCTGTTGGTACAGCGCGCCGAGCAGGTACTCCTCGTCGAAGTTCTTGTCCCCCATCACGATCGCCGGCTTCCCGGCTCCGGGCTGGCCGGCGCTCGACGCCGAGCCGCTGCTGGTCGAGCCGCCGCTGGAACTGCTCGAGCTCGACGACGAGCTCCCGCAGGCCGCCAGCGCGATGCTCAGGACGGCGGCGGCCAAGATCGCCAGCGCACGTCCGGATTGACTGGACTTCATGTGGTGCCTCCTCATGGTTTGCGACTACGTTGGAAGGGCTCAGGCGACCGAGGGCTGAAGCTCCAGCGACGCCCGGCCGGCCAGGATCAGCCCGCGCGGGGTGATCCACCGCTGCACGACGGCCAGCAGCAACTCGATGCCCAGGGCCAAACCGGCGATGCAGTAGGCCGCGCCGATCACGCCGGCGAGGTGGTAGCTGGCCTGGTTGTTGATGATGTCGCCGAGCGTCCCGCTGTACCCGGTCAGCGCGGCGATCGTGGTGGTCGAGATCACGAACAGTGAGGCGGTGCGGATCCCGGCAAAGATCAGCGGGATACCCATCGGCAGCTCTACTTGGCGCAGGATCTGCCACCCGGTCAGGCCCATCCCTCGGGCCGAGTCGACGATCTCTCGCTCCACTCCATCGACCGCCACATAGGCGTTGGTGACCATCGGCGGGATCGCCAGCACGATCAGCGCCAGCTCGACGTTCGCGAGCCCGATGCCCAGGAACGCCGCGCCGATCGCCAGCACGGCCAGGCTGGGTAGGGCGCGCCAGACGTTTCCGAGGTTTATGGCCAGGAACGAGAAGCGATGGATGTGGCCCAGCCACACACCAAGCGGGATCGCCACGATCAGCGCCACGGCCATTCCGATTGCTGCCACCTTGAGCGTCTCCAGCGTCAGATGGACCAGCGTCGGCTGGCCGGGGACGCCCGCGATCTGCCCGTTGTCGCCGATGAAGTTGAAGGCCTGGATGAAGACGTGCATCGGCTACGCCCGGGTCCAAGGGGTGAGGAGCCGTTGCACGCCGACCAGCAGCGCGTCGGCGACGAGTGCGAGCGCCACCGCCAGCGCGCCGGCCGAGATCAGCTCGGTCTTGAACACGTTCTTGGAGATCGCGTCGAAGATCGGCACGCCGAGGCCCTCGTTGTCGATGAGCGAGGCCACCGTGGCCAGCGAGATCACCGTCACGGTGGCGATCCGCAGCCCCGCGATGATCGCCGGCAGAGCCAGCGGGAGCTCCACGCGGAGCAGCGACGCGGTTGGTCCCATGCCCATCCCAACCGCCGCGTCGCGGACGTCGGCCGGCACCTCGCGCAGGCCGGTCAGGGTGTTGCGGAAGATGATCAGCAGCGTGTAGGAGACGAGCGCCACCTCGGCGGTGGTGCGGCTGAGGCCGAGCCCGGGGACCCCCTCGAGCAGCTCGAACAGCGCCAGCGACGGGATCGTGTACAGGATCGAGGTGACGATGATCACCGGCCGCTCGACCCAGTGGCGCCGGTAGGCCAGCAGCGCCAGCGTGATCGAGATCGCGAAACCGATGACCACCGCGATCAAGGTCAGCAGGATGTGCTGACGCAGGGCGGGCCACAGCACACTGCCCCAGTTCTGGCTGAACCAGTGCGTGCAGAACAGGCGGTTGGCGCGCTCGCAGGCGAATGATGAGGAACCGCCGCCGAAGCTCGGGATCACCGGGCCGCCGGCCGCGAACACCGTCACGGCTTGGGCTCCCTGGCTCCCTTGAGGTCGAGATGACCGTTGGACAGGAGCCCGCCCAGCAGTTCCAGGGTGACCATGCCGGCCACCTGGTCCTGCTCGTCGACCACGGTCAGCGGCGAGCCGCCGGCGGCCAGCAGCTGCGAGAGCGCGTCGCGGACGGTGGCGGTGATCGCCACACGATCGGCACCCGGTCGCAGTCCGTTCGGGGCGATCAGGTCGACCTGGGCCAAGGTCGAGAGCCCGAGCCGCTTGAGCGCGCGGTCGGCGCCGACGAACTCGGCCACGAAGTCATCGGCGGGGTTAGTGAGGATCTCCGCCGGGGAGTCGAATTGGGCCAGTGTGCCGCCCTGGCGCAGGATCGCGATCTTGTCGCCCATCTTGATCGCCTCGTCGATGTCGTGGGTGACGAACACGATCGTCTTGCGCACCCGCTCCTGAAGGCGCAGGAACTCGTCCTGCAACCTCGCGCGGTTGATCGGATCGATCGCGCCGAAGGGCTCGTCCATCAGCATCAGCGGGGGATCGGCCGCGAGCGCGCGAGCGACCCCGACCCGCTGGCGCTGCCCGCCGGAGAGCTGCGCTGGATACCGCGGGCCGATGTCGTCCGGGTCCATCCCGATCAGCTCGAGGAGTTCCCGTGTCCGCTCCTGGGTCCGGTGCTTGTCCCAGCCGAGCAGGCGCGGCACAGTGGCGATGTTCTCGCCCACGGTCAGATGCGGGAACAAGCCAATCTGCTGGATCACGTAGCCGATCTCGCGACGCAACTCGGTCGGATCGCGCCCCAGCACGCTACGGCCGCCCAGCAGGATGTCCCCTTCGGTCAACGGGATCATCCGGTTGATCAGCCGCATCGCCGTCGTCTTGCCGGAGCCGGACGGGCCGACCAACACGCAGACCTCGCCCGCCCCGACGCTCAGGCTGAGATCCGAGATCGCCGGATCGCGCTGGCCCGGGTAGCGCTTGGTGACGCCCCGCAGCTCGAGCGTGGCCGCTTGCGGGAAGGCGGATGTCCCCTCATCTTGGGCGGTGTGATCGTTGGGCAAGCGAGAACCGGACCTGGGTCTTCCGGCGGAGGGTACCCGTTCCCCCGGAAGGTAAGCGCCCCTACGGTATCCGGATGCAGCCTCCGCTCCTGGGTAGCATCGATCCAAATGAGCTCCACCGCCACCACGACCGAGCGAACCGACCGTCGCCGGCGACTGCTGGTGCTGGCGATCTGCTCGATGAGCCTGTTGATCGTGGGGCTCGATTCGACGATCGTCAACGTCGCGCTGCCCGCGATCCGCCACTCCTTTCACGCTTCGCTGGCCGGGCTGCAGTGGACGATCGACGCCTACACGCTGGTGATCGCCAGCCTGCTGATGCTCTCGGGGTCGACGGCCGACCGGGTCGGACGCAAGCACGTCTTCCAGATCGGGCTGGCGGTGTTCTCCCTCGGGTCGCTGCTGTGCGCGCTGGCCCCCAGCCTGAACGCGCTGATCGCCGCCCGCGTGCTGCAGGCGATCGGCGGCTCGATGCTCAATCCGGTCGCCATGTCGATCATCCGCAACGTGTTCGAGGACCCGCGTGAACGGGCGATGGCGATCGGCGTCTGGGGTGGGATGGTCGGGTTCAGCATCGCCCTCGGGCCGGTGCTCGGCGGTGCGCTGGTCGACTCGGTCGGCTGGCGGTCGGTGTTCCTGGTCAATCTGCCCGTGGGAGCGCTGGCGATCGTCCTGACGGCGCTGTTCGTCCCCGAGTCCCGTGCGCCCCGCCCGCGCCGGATCGATCCCGTCGGCCAGACGCTGGTCATCGTGATGCTGGCCTCGCTGACCTACGCGATCATCGAGGGCCACTCGGCCGGCTGGCTTTCGGCAGAGATCATCGGCCTGTTCGTGCTGGCGCTGGCCGCGCTCACCGGGCTGATCGTCTACGAACGGCGCCGAGCGGAGCCGCTGATCGAGATGCGGTTCTTCGCCAGTGCGCCCTTCTCCGGGGCCAGCGCAATCGCGGTCTGCGCGTTCGCCGCGTTCGGCGGGTTCCTCTTCTTGAACACGCTCTACCTGCAGGATGTCCGCGGGCTCTCCCCCTTCCATGCCGGCCTGTACCTACTGCCGATGGCGGCGATGACGATCGTCTTCGCCCCACTATCCGGGCGCCTGGTCGGCAGCCGCGGGGCGCGTCCGTCGCTCCTGTTCGGGAGCGGGATCGCCACCGTGAGCGTGCTGATGCTGACGCGGATCGCCCCGGACACCTCGTCCGCCTACCTGTTGGTCGCCTACCTCTTGTTCGGGCTCGGGTTCGGCCTGCTGAACCCACCGATCACCAACACCGCCGTGTCGGGCATGCCGCCGGCGCAGGCCGGGGTAGCCGCTGCCGTCGCCTCCACCAGCCGCCAGGTGGGCGTCACGCTCGGGGTGGCGCTGGTCGGCGCCGTGGCGGCCAGCGGCCTCACGGGCAACATCGGCCGCGGCTTCGCCGCGGCTTCCCATCCGGCCTGGTGGATCCTGGTCGGGCTGATGGTGCTCGCGCTCGGGCTGGGCGCACTGACCACGACGAGATGGGCCAACGGAACGGCCCGCGCGACGGCACGTCGCTTCCGGGAGGAGCAACCCCCGGAACCACTCCCGGCCCCGGCCGTTACGAGTGTCTGATGAGTCCGGTGAACGTTGATCTAGGAGCGAGGCCAAGCCCGCCGTCCTCAATGGGATCTGGACCCGGCGTGATTTCGAGCATCGGCCCGGCCATCGGGACACCACGCTCGGCTGCGCTTTACAGTCCGGCCGTGCGCTTCGTCGATATCGAGCCCGGCGAGTAGGGACGCGGCCAATCGCCCCGCTCGAGGAGATGACGGAGATGGTCGGCCCGCCGGAGCAGGGCCGGGTCTACGCGCAGCCGATGCGGCCAGGCCTGGCGGACTGCGCGCCGTCCGGACGGATCCGGCTTGACGGCCTCGCTCGCTGGCTCCAGGAGATCGCCTACTCCGACGTCGAGGACGCGGGGCTGGCCAGCAGCGCGGCTTGGGTGGTCCGGCGCACGCGTCTGCGGATCAATCGGTTTCCTCGCTTCGCCGAGCATTTCGAGGTGCGGACGTTCTGCAGCGGGCTGGGGCGGATGTGGGGCGAGCGCCGCACCACGATCGCGCGCACGGGCGCGGCCACGGACGGGCGCACGGGCGCAACCACGGGCGCAACGACGGGTGCGGACGCCGCCGGGGGCAGCGACGTTGAAGCGGTGTCGCTGTGGGTGCATCTCGACCCGTCCAGCTGGCGCCCGATCCCGTTCAGCGAGGAGGAGCTGGCCGTCTTCGGGGACGCCGCGCCCGGCCGCCGCATCACCGCGCGGCTACGGCATCCGAGCCCCGATTCGGCGACCGAGCTGGCGCGCTTTCGCTTTCGGGCCAGCGAATGCGACCTGGCCGGCCACATCAACAACGCCGCCTATTGGCAGGCGATCGAGGAGGAGCTGCTGGGCGAGCCGGTCGGCCTCGAGGAGACCGACGGTCTCGACACCGAGATGGAGTACCGGAACCCCGCCCAGCCCGGGGAGAAGCTGATCCTCGGGCGCGGCGACCGGCGCTGGATCGCCGATGGGGCCGGTGAGGTGCATGCCTCGATCCTGCTGCAACGGCAACAGCCGGGCTCACTGAGTCGCGCTCGTTGAGCCCGGCGGGCCGCCGGCTACTTGCGGGTCGGGTTCAGCGCGCCCTTGAGCGTGGCACCCGCCGAGAACTTCGGTGCCTTCGAGGCCTTGATCTTCACGGCCTCACCCGTCTGCGGGTTGCGGCCCGTGCGGGCGGAGCGCTTGCTCACCGACCACTTGCCAAATCCTGTGATCGCCACCTCGTCGCCTTTCTTCAGCGTCTTCGTCACGGTCCCGACCAACGCATCCAGCGCGCGCGAGGAGTCGGCCTTGCTCAAGCCGCTGTCCTTCGCAATCGCTTCGACCAACTCAGCCTTGTTCATGCTTTGCTTCCTCCGGAAAACTGGAGCGATAACAGGATCGCGGCACCATAGACAATCCTGGGGTCGTTATGGGGTTGGCGCGCCGGCCCGACTCGAACATTCGCCGCAAACCCCCGGCGCAAGCCGCGGCGAGGTTGTTAGCGGACAGCGCGCCGCCTATGCTCGCCGCATGCGGACCGAGGACACGGGCGAAGCCTCTTTTCCCCGCTCAGGCGAGCCCCTGGACCGTCTGAGCCCGGATCGGGGCTGGCAGGACGTCGTCCTGCCCGAGCCCCAGATCGAGATGATCCGGACCGTGTGCGCCGCGTTTCGCGAGCGCGGCCTGACCGCCCCTGGCCTGATCGCTGCCGAGAGCAACGGACGCAGCACCCGCTTGCTGGCCCTGTTTGTCGGCGAGCCGGGCACCGGCAAGACGACGGCGGCCAGGGTGCTGGGCTGCGAGCTCGGCCTGGGCATCCTGCGACTCGATCTCGCTCAACTGGCCTTGGGCGATCCCGAAGAGGCCGAACGCACGCTGGCGCACGCGCTCTCCGTCGCCAGCGCTTCAGGGGAGATCCTGTACCTCGACAAGGCCGAAGCGCTGTTCGCCAAGCGCCAGCCACCCGTGCGCGAGCGCTCCCGCCGCCGCGCCCAGGTGCCCGTCGACGTGCTCGTGAGCCAGCTCGACTCCCATCCTGGCCTGATCGTGCTCGCGGCGCAGCTGAAGGCGCGCCTGGACGAGCAACTGCTCCAGCGCCTGGACTACGAGGTGGACTTCCCCTTCCCGCAGACGGACGCCCGCGAACGGATCTGGCGCCTGCGGCTCCCTGACGACGCGCAGATCGACGAGGGAAACTTCAAGTTCCTCGCCGGCTCATTCAAGCTCTCCGGCGCGGCGATCAGCCGCGCCGCCGCCTTCGCCGAAGCGGAGGCGACCGCCGCGGGCGTCCCTGTGGGCCTGTACCACCTGGTGCTGGCGCTGGAGCGGGAGTACGGCGATCGCCTCATGGGCGCGCAGACGCGCGCCGCGATCGCCCGCATGCGCGAGCTCGCCGAGCCGGAGCCGAGCACCCTGCCGGAGCCGGCACTCGAGCCGCAGCCCCAACGCGCGCCGGAACCGCAACCCGAGCCAGAACCGCAACCCGAGCCGCAGCCGCGAGGCGAGCCGGAACCGCAACCCGAACCAGAACCGCAACCCGAGCCGGAACCGCAACCCGAACCAGAACCGGAGAGAACCGGAGCCGCGCAGCGAGCCGGCGGCCCCCACCGTGCTGGTCTGGCCGCCGCCCAAGCCGACCGTCGCGCCCGAGCCGCTACCGACGCCCGAGCCCGATCCGGCCCCCGAGCCCGATCCGGCCCCCAAGCCCGAGCCCAGGGCGCGCCCGAAGCCAAGGCGGGAGCGCAAGCCGCGGGAGCCGAAGGCGAGGCGGGAGCGCAAGCCGCGGGAGCCGAAGCCGAGGCAGGAGCGCAAGCCGCGGGAGCCGAAGCCGAGGCAGGAGCGCAAGCCGGAGCGGGAGCCGAAGCCGAGGCAGGAGCGCAAGCCGGAGCGGGAGCCGAAGCCGAGGCGGGAGCGCCAGCCGAAACCCGCCCCGCGCGCCTCCGCCAACCGACGGCTTGCCCTGCTGACGGTCGGTGGGGTGCTGATCGCGGCGCTGCTCGGATTCCTCCTGTCCCGCGCCGTGACCGGATCCGGCTCCTCGGTCCCGCGCCTGGACCAGCGCGCCTCCGCCGGGTTGCTGAGAGCTTCCTACCCGTCCGGCTGGCGGCGTGAGACGCCGCCGGCGACGCCCGCGCTCGGCCTCACCGATGAGTTGGCGCTGGCTCCGTCGGGCTCGGGCGGGTTGCTGGTGGTCGGCCGCGCGACCTCGAGCGACCCGTCCGTGTTGTTGCCGGCCAGCCTGATCGGCGCGACGGGACAACTCGGTCCGGCCCAGCGGACGACGCTGAACGGCGCGCAGTACTACCGCTACCTGAATCAGAACGTGCGCGGGCTGACTGGGCCGGCCTCGCTGTACGTGCTTCCCGCCGGGGCGGGGACGATCTTCGGCCTCTGCGAGAAACACGGCTCCAACCGGGCCTTCGCCGGCACCTGCGAACGCGTCGTAGGCACCGTGCGCCCCGTGTCGGGCGGGCTTCTGCGGGTCAGCTTGAGCCCCACCTACGCCTCTGGACTCACCGCGGCGATGGCCAAGTTCAGCGCGGCGCGGTCCACGGCCGAAACTGCACTCGCCAGGGCGCGTAGCCCCAAGGCCCAGGCGGCGGCGGCTGCGGCGCTGTCGACGGCTTACTCGCAGGCAGCGAACACTGTCGCCAAGCTGGGCGCCGGCGGCGCCAGCGCGGCAAACCTCGCCATCGCCGCGGCGCTGCGGAAAGCCGGCGACGCCTACCGGTCGCTGGGTAGCGCCGCCACGCACAACGACGCTCGCGGCTACAACGCGGCGCGTTCTGCGGTTTCGGCAGCCGTGACCAGCCTCGGCACCGCTCTCGCCCAGCTCGTCAGGACCGGCTATGTCGCCGGTTGACGCCGGAGCGAGCGCCGTCGGGTCCCCGGCGCGGGGGCAGACCGCCGTGACGCGAGCCAGCCGCTACAGCTGACTCAGCCGCTGCCGCTGACGGTGCCGGTACCGGAGTTCGACGGCTTCTTGGCGGGCGGCGGGGGCGGTGTGCTGACCGGATGGGTCTGGACAGGTGGCGGCGGGCTCGTCACAACGGGGGTCGTTGGTTTGACCACCACGGGGGTGACGGGGGCCCGGACGGGCGCCGGGACAACCGCGGCCGCCACCACGGGAGCGGCCGCGACCGTTGCGGGCTTGGGCTTGGCCTTAGGCTTTGGCTTGGCCGCCGGAACGAGGGTCGGCACCGAGACGGACGGCTTGACGGCGATCTTCAGCGCCGCGGGTCCCGCCGAATTGACCGCCGGAGCAAGCCGCGCCGGGGCTACCCGAGTGGTGCTCGTGGCGCTCCCGACGGCAAACGCTCCGCCGAACGCGGCGATCACGGCCGCACCGACGAGAGCCATCCGCCGCCCGCGGACCTGACCCGACTCCCTGGTTCTTCCCGCGTGCTGCCCGACGTCACTCAACCCGCCGGCAGCCAGATGCCCCGCTTCCATAATCCGGTGCCTTTCGTCCCGTCTACGTGTGTGGCGATCATCATACGCGCTGGCCGACGCAATCTGAGAACAACAACCAAAAAGCGGGCGTTCGATAGCCTATCCCGGCGACGCGGGGCAACGTCAGCGGGCGACTATATGGCAGCTATGAGATACCGGCTCGGACGTATCAGGCATTCTCGCCTTCAGGTTGGCGCACGCCCCTGGCTCGGCATGGCCCTGCTGGCGCTGGTGATCGTCCTCGGCTGGTCGTTGCTCGCCGCTGACTCCTCCAGGGCCGCCGCCCCCATCGCCCCGGCAAACGCCATCACCGTGACGCTGTCGCCCAGCTCGATCTTGGCCGACGGCACCTCCACGACGACCGCCAGCGCGTCGGGTTTTCCCATATTCGACGCGGTGACGTTCATCTCCAGCGATCCGGGTGAGACCGTCGGGCCAACCACGGTCAACCTCCTGACTGGCGTCTACAGCGCCACGATCACCAGCTCCACGACCGTGACCACGCCCGGCGCCCCGGTGATCATCACCGCCACCGATGGGACCTCCAGCGGGTCGGCTCTGCTGGTCCAGCACGGCCCGCCCCAGATATCCGTGCAACTTGCGAACCCGTCGATAAGCGTGGGCGGCGCGACGACGACCGCCACGGCGGACGTCGCGGACGCCCTGGGCAACGTCATCCCTGGAGAGACCGTCATATTCAGCGCGACCGCCGGCGCCACCGTCGGTCCGGTGCAGGACAACGGAGACGGCACGTACACCGCCACCATCACCAGCTCAACGACCGCGGGCCCGGTCACCGTCACCGCGACCGACACCAGCGTCACGCCCAACGTCAGCGGAACCGCCACCCTGATCCAGACTGCCGGGCCGGCCACCAACGTCTCGATCGTGCTCGCCCCCACGTCGATCCCGGCCAACGGAAGCTCCACGACGACGGCGACCGCGACGGTCAAAGATGCCAGCGGCAACCTCATCTCCACCGACACCGTCGTCTTCGTTCCCAGCGACCCGCGAGACACCGTCGTCCCCAGTCCCGCCACCAATAATCACAACGGGACCTACACCGCCACCATCACCAGTTCGACCACCGCCGGTAGCGTGCAGATCGTCGCCGTCGATTCCACGACCGGCGCCCACGCCCAGACCACGCTGAACCAGACGCCGGTTCCGAGCACCACCGGTATCAGCGTCGTGCCCGCCCAGCCGGTGACCAACCAGACCGTGACGATGGTCGCCACCGTGGACGTGAACTTCGGCCCGTCGTCCGGGACCATCGCCTTCGACGACGGCGGAACGCCGATCTCGGGCTGCGACCACGTTTCGATCTCGACCGTAGGGAGCGGCTCCGGCACAGCCGCTTGTCAGACCTCGTTCGCCGCGGTGGACTCGCCGGTTCCGGTAACCGCGGTGTTCACGCCGAGCGCCGGGAATCTGGGGGGGTCGACAAGCCCCGCCGACCTGGTGACGGTGAACCGGGATTCCACCACGATGAACCTGGCGCCATCGAGCTCGAATCCGGCTACCGGCAGCACGGTCACGTATCTGGCGGCCGTCGTCCCCAAGCACGCCGGGGCGGCACAGCCGACGGGCTCGGTCAAATTCACCGACGGCAACAAGCCGCTCACCGGGTGCGCCTCCCAGCCGCTCCTGCACGGGACCTCCTCCTCGGGCGCCGCCGCCGCGGTCTGCCGGATCAGCTTCAGCTCGCCGGGGACCCACGACGTCAGCGCGCACTTCGCCGGCGATGCCAGCTTCACCGGATCGGACTCATCGACGGCTCAGACCGTCGTCCACCGACGTCCCCCGCCCCCACGGCTTCTGGCCACGCTGCAGTGGTCGTTCTTCTTCGCCCCGTCCTACACGAACGTGCTCTTGCTCAAGGGCAACAACGTCCCGGCCGGCGCCTCGGTCCAGGTCAAGTGTCACGGTCACGGCTGCCCGTTCGCAAAGCGGACCATCGGCGTCTCGAACGCCAAGTCGTGCAAGCCCACGCTCACCCTCAGATGCACGAACAAGACGGGGAACACGGTGGCGCTGATCGGGGCGTTCCGCCGCCACCGGCTGCGGGTCGGCACGCAGTTGAGGGTCGAGATCCTCCGGCGGGGGTGGATCGGCAAGTACTACCTGTTCACGGTGCGTGCCCGGCGGGCGCCCAGCCAGGCAGTGAGCTGCCTCGCCCCGGGATCCACGCGCCCCGGCGTCGGCTGCTGAACGACCGACATATGATTCGGTCGTGATCGACGAGAGCACCGAGTTCGGGGCTCGCGCCGCCGAGCACCTGCGCGAGGAACCGGTCGTGTGGCTGACCTCGGTGACGCCGGCGGGGGCGCCACTGCCCAACCCGGTGTGGTTTCTCTGGGACGGCGGGGATTCGGTGACGATGTACAGCATGCCGGGCGCTCGGGTGCGCAACATCGAGGCGAATCCGCGCGTAACGCTGAACTTCGCCGGCGACGGCCAGGGCGGCGACATCGTCGTCCTGTCCGGACGCGCGACAGTCGATCCCGATGCACCGCCGGTCGAGGCCGCCGACGCCTACCGGGCGAAATACGGCGAGCGAATCGCTCGCATGGGCATGACCCCGGAGACTTTCGGCGAGCGCTACAGCGTTCCGGTACGCGTCCAGCTCACGCGCCTGCGCGGGCATTGAACGGGCCGCCGGCGGGCGCGGCGTCGGCGTCCGGCTCGGGCTACGCTGCGGCGAGCATGATTCCCGCTACGCCGCACTCCGTGGTCCGTGTCGAGGGCCTGCACAAGCGCTACCGGCCGGAGGGTCCCGAGGCGGTCGCCGGGATCGACTTCGAGGTGCACGAGGGCGAGATCTTCGGGCTGCTGGGGCCCAACGGGGCCGGTAAGACCACGACGATCGGGACGATCACGACGCGCGTGCGGCCCACCGAGGGACGTGTATCGGTCGACGGCATCGACGTCAGTGACGACCCGGTCTCAGCGAAGCTCCGGATCGCCGCTGTGCCTCAGCTCTCCAATCTGGACCGCGCGCTGACCGCGCTGGAGAACCTCACCTTCCATGCCGCCTACTTCGGAGCGGGTCGGCGCGAGCGACGCGAGCGCGCGCGCGAGCTGCTCGCCCGCTTCGGGCTGGCCGGGCGGGAGAACGACCACGTCAACAACTACTCAGGCGGGATGGCCCAGCGGCTGATGATTGCCCGAGCGCTGATGCACGAGCCCCGGCTGTTGATCCTGGACGAGCCCACGACCGGCCTGGACCCGCAGTCCCGGTTGTTCCTGTGGGACATGATGGTCGACCTGCGCGAGCGCGGGACGACGTTGATGCTGACCACGCACGACATGATCGAAGCCGATCGGCTGTGCGATCGGATCGCGATCATCGACCACGGCAAGATCATCGCGCTCGACACGCCGACCCGCCTGCGCCGGCTGCTTCCCGCGGAGAACGGGATCGAGGTGACCGTTGCGGCTGCGGCGGACCCGTCGACGGCGTTCGCCGGGGTGTGCGACACCGAGCGAATCGAGGCACGGCCGGGCGGCGAGGGTCGCTGGCGCGTCCGGATGTTCGAACCTGACGGGCGGGCCACCGAGTCGTTGCCCGCCGACGCGCTGGCCGCCGCCGGCCGCGCTGGGCTCGGACTGATCGAGCTGCGGCGCCTCGAGGGAACGCTCGAGGACGTGTTCGTCCACCTGACGGGCCGCGAACTCCGCGGGGCGGACGGCGCCCAGGTCAGCGGGCGGTGGTCGGGATGAGCAGCACGCGCGACGGTGCTGGGGCCGGGGCCGTGAGCGCCCCCTACGGGACGACCAACGTCCAACTGCGCGCGTTCCTGGCGCTGTGCGGCCGCGATGTATGGGTGACGGTCCGCCACGAGCTCGGATCCTTCCTGGCCCAGGCGCTCCTGCAGCCGATCTTCCTGCTGTTCGTCTTCGGGCGCGTGCTGCCCCAGATCGGCGCGGCGCGGCCTGGTTACGGAACCTCGCTGCTACCCGGTGTGATGGCTCTGACGCTCGTGCTGACCGCCCTGCAGAACACCGCCCTGCCGCTGGTCATCGAGTTCTCGTTCACCAAGGAGATCGAAGACCGGCTGCTGGCGCCTCTGCCGGTGGCCGCCGTGGCCGTGGAGAAGGTCCTGATCGCGGCGGTGCGCGGGATGCTGGCGGGTCTGCTGATCCTGCCGCTGGCCGCGCTGATCCTGCCGGGAGGCCTGCATATCGCCGGCCCGGAGTGGCCGGCGCTGGTGGCAATCTTCCTGTTCGGGAGCCTGGCCGCCGGAGCGATGGGGCTGGTGCTCGGCACCGCGGTGCCGCCCAATCGGATCAGCGTCGCCTTTGCCGTCGTGCTGACGCCGCTGATCTTCACCGGATGCACGTTCTACCCGTGGAACTCGCTGCACCAGCTGCGCTGGTTTCAGGTGCTGACGCTGGCCAACCCGATCACGTACGTGAGCGAGGGTCTCCGGGGCGCGCTGACCACGCTCCCGCACCTCGGCGGTGGCTGGATCGTCCTCGGACTCGGCGTCTCGCTCCTGCTGTTCGTCACGCTCGGGACCCGATTGTTCATCCGCCGCGCGCTCGACTGATCCGGCCGACCGCCGCAGCAGGTAAAGCTCATGCCGTGAGCGGCTGCTCCTGGTCGCCGCGAGCGTCGAGCTCGCGGACCATCGCCTGTGTATCGGCATCCTTCAGCATGTAGTCATCGAGCAGTGGGTTGAGGATTCCGCGCAAGGCGCTGAACGCCGCCCAGCGTTTCGGCGCGATGATGCGCGGGGCCCGCTTCTCGATCCCGCGGGCCACCGCTTCCCCGGCCTGCGCGGGCGTCAGGCGCTTCTGCAGCACCTTGGGCAAGGTCTTCATCATGCGCTCGGCCAGCGGGTCGGCATCGATCGCCCGGTGCACCATCTCGGTGTCGATGAAGCCGAAGTAGGCGACGCTCGCGCTGGCCCCGTGGGGAGCCAGTTCGACGCGCAGCGCGCGGCCCAGCTGCTCGACGCCGGCCTTGGCCATCGCGTACGGAGCGGTCCCGAGGCCGTTGAGGAACGCGTAGACCGATGAGGTGACGACGATGTGGCCGCGACGCGCGGCGATCTGCGGCAACGCGCTGATGACCGTGTTGTAGACCCCACCCAGGTTGACGGCGAGTACGCGGTCGAAGGCCTCGCCGTTCATCGCCCGCACGGTCGCCCCCCGCGATGCGACGCCGGCGTTGGCCACGATCAGGTCGAGCCCGCCGAGCCGCTCGGTTACCGTCGCGACGATGCGCTGCATCGATCCGCGGTCGGTCACGTCGGCGGCGAACCCGAGCGCGCTGCCCGGCAGCTGCGCCGCGGCATTGTCCGCGGCGGCCTGATCGAGGTCGACGATCACCAGGGTGGCTCCTCGCTGGGCCAGCGCCTGCGCGGTTCCCAGGCCGATTCCGCGGGCGCCGCCTGTCACGACCGCGACCTTTCCCCTCACGTCGAAGCTCGGCATGCCGCGATTCAATCAGAGATGTTCGCGAACAGACAGGTTCGCGGTTCCCGGTTGCAGGCTGTCGGCCCGAGGGACTAGATTGCCCGCGTGCGCTGCACCGCCCGCCTGCTCGCCCTCGCCATCGCGGCAGGCCTGCTGATCGCCGGACTGGCGCCGGCGGCTTCGGCCAAGACCGTCTGGCTGTGCTTCCCCGGCCATTCCCCGGATCCCTGCGCGCCCAGCCTCTCGACGACGGTCTTCTCGCCGACGGGCAAGCGGCTCGGAGTTCAGCACCCCAAGCGTCTGAAGAAGCCCGCGATCGACTGCTTCTACGTCTACCCCACCGTCAGCGGGCAGAGCACCACTCTGGCGAACTTCAAGATCGATCCGGTCGAGCGGTCGATCGCCCTCTACCAGGCGGCTCGATACTCGCAGTACTGCCGGGTGTACGCCCCGATCTACCGGCAGGTGACGCTCACCGCGCTGCTGGCGGGCACCGCGGAGACCCCGCACCAGCTCGCGGTGCCGCTGAGCGACGTCCGCGCCGCCTTCCGCCTATACCTCCGCAAGTACAACCACGGCCGCGGATTCGTGCTGATCGGCCACTCGCAGGGCTCATTCGTGCTGCGCCAGCTGGTCGCCCGCGACGTCGACGGCAAATCCGCGGTGCGCAAGCGACTCGTCTCGGCGATCCTGCTCGGCGGAAACATCCTGGTCAAACGCGGTTCCGGCATCGGCGGCGACTTCAAGCACATCCCGGCCTGCCGCAGGTCCGCCCAGTTCGGGTGTGTGGTGGCCTTCTCCACCTTCGATCAAACGCCGCCCGCCGCCAGCCTGTTCGGGCGCACGACCAAAGCCGGCAAGGCGGTGCTCTGCACGAACCCGGCGGCGCTCGGCGGCGGCTCGGGCCGCGTCGACTTGATCTCGCCGAGCGTGCCCTTCTACCAGAAGAGTGCATTGGCCGCGGGAATCGCGCTGCTCGGATTCACCTATCCCAAGGCCTCGACCACGTGGATCTCCGAGCCCGGCGCCTTCCGGGCGAGGTGCTCGTCCGCGAACGGCGCCAACGTACTGGAGATCACGGCCTTGGGCGGAGCGCCGACTCCGAAGCCGAGCCCGGACGCGACCTGGGGACTGCACCTGCTCGACGCCAACATCGCGCTCGGGAACCTGGTGGCGATGGTCAAGCGGCAGGCGCACGCCTTCGTCGCCCATCGACCCTGAGCCGGTCCGCCGCGGCAACCGCTGAAGCTTCCGCCGGCATGCCGCTCGAGATAACCCACTTCACCGATCCGGCCTGCCCGTTCGCGTTCTCCGCGGAGCCGGCCCGCCACCGGCTGCGCTGGCACTACGGAGATCAGCTCGTCTGGCGCACGAGGATGATCGTGCTCACGCTCGAGCCGGGCGAGGCGGAGAAGCTGGCCGAGGGGGCTCCGGGGCTGCAGCGAAAGTACGGAATGCCGATCGATCCGGCCCCCTACTCGCGGCCGGCCTCCTCGGAGCCGGCCTGCCGCGCCGTGGTGGCGGCGCGGGTCAACGCCCCGGAACAAGAGGAGCCACTCCTGCGACGGCTGCGGGTCCGCGTGATGCTCGGCGGGCTGCTGGATGATCCGGACCTGATCGCGGCCGCCGCCCGGGACGTCGGCCTCGATCCGGCCGAGCTCCAATCGTGGTGCGCTCGCGATGACGTCGAAGGCGCCCTCCGGGGAGATATCGAGGCGGCCCGGTCCCCGGCTCCGGGCGCGCGCGCCCTCGACCACAAGCTCGGCGGCCCACCTGAACGGCGGCGTTACACCGCTCCGAGCTACGAGCTCAGGCGCGCCGGCTGCCGCGATCCGGTCACGGTTCCGGGCTTCAACCCGGTCGAGGCCTATGAGCTCGCGATCGCCAACGCCGCTCCGGAGCTGACCCGCCGGGCGAAACCCGAGTCAGTGGCGGAGCTGCTCGCCTGGGCCGGTGAGCCGCTGGCGACCGCGGAGGTCGCGGCGGTGGCGCAGCTCGACCTGATCGAGGCTCGCGCCGCGCTCAGTCGCGTCGCTCGCCCGCTGGCGGCCGGCGCGGACCTGTACTGGACGCTCTGAGGCGCCCCACTGAGCCGGCCGACTGGGCGCGGCCGACTCTCAGCTCAGGCGCAGCTTGAAGCTTCCGCGTCGGGCCGGCTTGCCCTTATAGCCGAGATTCAGCTTGAGCTTCGCCGACTTCAGTTTCGCGGCGCTGGATTTCGTGATGCCAGCCAGGGTCAGCGTGACGCCCTTGGCCGGCTTCTTCAGCGTGACGGTCAGGGTGCCGTGCTTGAGTGACACCTTGAAACTCAGCTTCTTCCCTGCCCCGCTCTTGACCACCAACCCGTGGGCACCGGCGAAGGACAGGCCCTTCGGGAGCGAGATGGCCAGCTTCTGCAGGAGCACGCCGCTCCCGACGGACGGGACCGACACCGTCAGCCCCGGCCTCGAGCTGCCCGAGTGGGTCAGCGTGGCGGTGGCGAACTTGCCCGAGGACCACTTGACCGCCTTCGTGGCAGTCGACTTCGCGGTGCCCGAACCGGCCGAGTTCGTGGCCGTGACCAAGACGGCGATGCGCGATCCCACGTCCGCCACCGTGAGCTTGTAGGTCGGCTTCGTCTGCTTGGAGATCGGCTTGCAGTTGCTCGCCTTGCCGTTGCAACGCTGCCACTGATAGCTGAAGCTCGGCGCGGGGGTTCCCGTCCAGGTTCCGGTGGAGGCCGACAGCGTCTTGCCCTGCTGGGCGGTTCCGGTGATCCTGGGCGGAGCGGTCGCGCTCGTCTTGACCACCGTCCACGTGAACGAGGCCTGCGCGCTGGCGCCGGCGGCGTCCGTTGCCTGGACCGTGAACGTGTGCGGCCCGGCCTTGAGCGAGGAATACAGGGCGGCGGTCGCGTTCGTGCACGCCGCCAGCGGGGACTGATCGAGCGAGCACTGCACCGTGGCCACGGCGTCGGTGGTGGTGAAGCCGAAGGCCGCCGAGGTGTTTGCCGTCACCGTGGGCGGCTCGGACGCGGGCGTGATCGTGACGCCGATCGGCGTCGGATCGAGGTCGATCACCGAGACCGTGCCGGTGATCGTCGGGCCGCCGGCCTGGAACGGATATGGCGGCAACGACGGCTTCGGATCGGTGCCCAGGCGCGGCGAGGTGGCGACGATGTACCGGCCGGTGCTGCTGACGTCGAGTCCGGTGACGTTGGAGAGGTGGGATGCGTCCGTGAGGGACGCGGCCAGCCGCGGCGCGCCGGGTGTCGAGACGTCGATGGCGGCGACGGAGGCCGCGCTGTTGGCCGATACGTAGACGAAGTTGCCGCGCGTCCTGACGCGATAGGCGCCAAGCAGGTGCGGGTCGGTGAGCGTCGCCGCGACCGTCGGGGCCAGCGGATTGGAGATGTTCACGGCAGCCATCTCCATGCCGCTGTTGACCTGGTTGACCACATAGGCGTAGTTGCCGTTGATCACAACGTCGTCCGGGGCCGACAGGGCATTCGCGTCCAACAGCGTGTGGACCACGACCGGGGCTGCCGGATTCGAGATGTCGATGGTGGTCAGACGGTGGCTGTTGAACGCGGTGATGAAGGCGTAGTGACCGCTGATCGCCACGGAAGTGGCGTGGTCCAATCCTTGATCCACCGCGCCGCTCAGCTGGGAGTTGTCGATGTGTGCGGCGAGCGTGGGCCCGCTCTTGTTGGTGATGTCGATCACCGAGAATGATCCGACGCTGGTCAGTGGCGAGATCGGCTCATTGGCCAGCAGGCCCTGGGAGGCGATATAGGCGAAGTTGCCCGACACCACGACGGCGTACGCCCCAAAGAGATTGGTCGGGTCGTGCAACGTTCCGGTCACGGAGGGTGCATTGGGGTTGCTGATGTCGACGATGGTCAGGCTGTTCCCGGTCCCGTCGTCGTTGCTACTGGCACTGGCGTTGCGGTTCTTGCTGGTGACGAACGCGAAATTGCCCGAGACCGTCACGTTGGTGGCCGCGGTCATCGATGCCGTCGACGGGGTCGAGCCGACGATCGTCGGCGCGGCGGGGTTGGAGATATCGACCACGTTCAACTGGCCCGACCAGTAGGAGACCTCGTAGGCGAAAGTGCCGGATACGGCCACCGCGTTGGCGCCTGAGAGCGACGCGGCCGGTGGGGTGGCGCTGTTGCTCAACGAACCGGCGAGGGCCGGGCCCGTGGCCGCGGAGGCGGCGTTCGCCCAGACCGCCGACGCGAGTACGGCAAGCACGATCCCACGCAACAAAAAGCTTCTCATCCGCTACCGCCCCAATTCTGGCCAGCCTAGCCAACTTGTCTCCGCCGAAGGTCCCAGCATAGCGACGGCGCAGATTGGCGCTTGTCCGAATGGCGACGGCTCGAGCGGCCAGATTGAACGGGTCTCACCGCACAGCTTGATGGGATCGGCCTCGGAGCGGGATGATGTAGGCCCAATCGATTCTCGGAGGCTGGTGTGACCGACACAGCAATGACCTCGGACGAACGCGTCCGCGTCCTCGCCGACGGCAACCGGATCCCCTTGCTCGGGCTGGGTGTGTGGCAGGTGGATGACGGCCCCGAGTGCGAGAACGCGGTCCGCTGGGCGCTCGAGCTCGGATATCGCCACATCGACACCGCCCAGGCGTACGGCAATGAAGCCAGCGTCGGCCGCGCACTGGAAGACAGTGGTGTTCCACGTGAGGAGGTCTTCCTCACCACCAAGTTCTACCCGGCTCGCCCTGATCCCGAGGCTGAGATCGAGCATAGTCTCCGCCGGCTGGGCGTCGACCAGGTGGACCTCTACATCGTGCACTGGCCCCAGAACGGACCGACCTGGGCCTGGCCAGGCATGGAGCGTGCCCTGCAGCGCGGCTACACCCGCTCGATCGGCGTTTCCAATTACAGCGCCGGCGAGCTGGAGGAAGTGATCGCGGCCGCCGGCAGCCCGCCCGTCGTCAATCAGGTTCAGTTCAGTCCGTTCGAGTACCGGAGCGGGCTGCTGATGGCGTGCGAAGCACGCGGCGTCGCGATCGAGGCGTACAGCCCGTTGGGGACCGGCCGTCACCTCTCGGACTCGACAGTCGCCCGAATCGCGCAACGGCTCGGGCGGACCCCCGCCCAGGTCCTGCTGCGCTGGGGTATGCAACGCAACACGGTGGTGATACCGAAGTCGACCCATCGCGAGCGGATCGAGGAGAACGCCCAGATCTTCGACTTCGAACTGTCTCAGGAGGATATGGCCGCGCTCGACGGGCTCGACCGCTCCGGCGGCACCGATCAGGCGCGGGAGCAGAAATGGTGGTGACCGGGTAGCCCTGGCAACGGTGGTTGTAGGTTTATGCCCGCGGCGCCGTACCGGCCTGCCGCGGTCTTGGAGCCCAGCGGAGGAGGGTGGCAAATGCAGACGATGAGCCCGCTCGATGCGTCGTTCCTCCACGTCGAGGACGCGGTGACGCACATGCACATCGGCTCGGTGGGGATCTTCGAGGGTCCCGCTCCGAGTCCCGGCGAGGTTTCCGAGGCGATCGCCTCGCGACTGCCGCAGGTGCCGCGCTACCGCCAGAAGGTGCGCTTCGTCCCGCTCGCCCTCGGGCGGCCCGCCTGGGTCGACGACCCCCACTTCAACCTCGACTACCACGTCCGCCGCACGGCGCTGGCCTCGCCGGGCGGCGACGAGGAATTGCGGAACCTGGTGGGGCGAGTGATGTCCCAACAGCTCGATCGGGCCAAGCCGCTGTGGGAGATGTGGGTCGCCGAAGGTCTCGAGGACGGTCGCTGGGCCCTGATCTCGAAGACCCACCATTCGATGGTCGACGGTGTGGCGGCTACGGACCTGCTCAGCGTGATCCTCAGCACCGAACGTGACGCCAGCCAGACCGAGGACGATCGCTGGCGACCTGACCCGGATCCAAGCGCGGTGGCGCTGCTGGCCCATGCGCTGGCGGGCCGGGCCTCCAGCCCCTACGAGGGAGTGCGCAGCGTGCTGTCGGCGGTGCGGGGGCCGCGCCGGGTCGCGCGCCAGCTGACTGAGGTCACGCGAGGCTTGGTCAATCTCCGGTCCGTGCTCAGCCCAACCGGGGCGGGTAGCTCGCTCAACGGTCCGATCGGACCGCACCGCCGGTGGGACTGGGCGCGGGCGCGCCTGGCGGACGTCAAGCGGATCCGGGAGGCCCACGGCGGCACGGTCAACGACGTGGTGCTGGCCGCCATCACCAACGGCTTCCGCGAACTCCTGCGCTCCCGGGGTGAGCCCGTGGAGGGCCGCGTGATCCGCACGCTCGTGCCGGTCTCGGTGCGCGCGGATCACGAGCGCGGGAGCTACAACAACAAGGTCTCGGCGATGTTTGCCGAACTTCCGGTCGAGATCGACGACCCGGTTATGCGCCTGGGGGCGTTGCACGAGCAGATGCAGGACCTCAAGGGCTCGGGTCAGGCGGTGGCGGCCGAGCGCCTGACCGCGTTGGGCGGTTTTGCCCCGGCCATGTTGCTGGCGCTCGCCGGGCGCGTGGGCACGCGGCTACCCCAGAGCAGCATCAACACGGTGACCACCAACGTCCCCGGCCCGCAGCAGCCGCTGTACCTCGCCGCCCGCAGGATGCTGGAGGCGTTCCCGTTCGTTCCGCTCGGTGGCCACGTGCGGGTCGGCGTCGCCATCTTCTCCTACGACGGCGGGATCAACTTCGGCGTCACCGGAGACCTGGACAGCGCCCCGGACATCGGGGTTCTGTGCCGCGGCATCGAGGCCGGCATCTCGCAACTGCTGGACGAGGGCTCCTCGAAGCCCGCGGCGGCTACCCGGCCCCCAGCACGGCAGCGCAGCCCGGCGAGATCGTCCCCGAGCTGACCAGCGAGGCTTGCTTGCCGCTGCCGCGGATGCTCTGGCCGGCGAGCTCGCCCTGGAGCTGGGGAATACACACTGTCAGCGCGTCGACCCTGTTCTTCAGCGGGGCCGAGCTGCCCTGGAGTCCGCCCACCGTGCGCCCCAGGCCGGCCACGGTCCTACTCAGACGACGGACCTCCGAGCCCGAGGCGCCGACGTGCTGGAGCGTCGTCAGCTGCTGTCGCGCACTCGCCACCTGGGTTTGCAGCGAGGACACCTCCTGCTGCAGCGAACGCGTCTGCGGCTCGTGGGTGATGGCGACCGCGGCCACGGCTCCCGCTCCCATGGCGATCAGGGCGATGAACGGAAGCAGGATCTGCTGGCGGCGGGGGATGCCGCCGCGGGGTGTCCGGTCGCGCTCGAACTGGATCGGGGGGCGTACGAGCTCCGGGCGCGGCGGCCTGCGCGGGCGAGGCCTGGGCTCGGGGGGCGGGCGTCTGGGCTCGGGGGGCGGGCGTCTGGGCTCGGGGGACGGGCGTCTGGGCTCGGGGGACGGGAGTCTGGCCGAGGGACCATCGAAGCCGTCCAGCGGCAACTCCAACCAGTCCCGGGCTGCTTCGCGGGTCCTCCTGCCTTCTCGCTGTTCTCGCGTAGCCATCGATTCGATCTCCAGGGCTGCCCGGAACAGCCTGTCACCCTCACGGAGCCCGCGCAACCGATGAATCCCCTCGCCCGAAAGCGCCAGTGTGAGGTGGGCCACGCTCGGGTTGATCGGCCTGGGGCGGGCGGTTATGGTCGCCCGAATGTTTGAGCGCGTCCAGGTCGCGGGGCCGCGGGGCCGGCTTGATGTCGCGCTGAGTGGACCGGACGACGGTCAGGCGCTGTTCTTTCACAACGGCACGCCGAGCGGAGGGACGATGTTCGCCCCGCTGGTCGATCTCGGGGCGGAGCGTGGCCTGCGTCATGTCGTGTACTTCCGGCCCGGCTACGGAGGCAGCGACCGCAGCCCCGGACGGACGGTGGCCGACTGCGCGATGGACGTCGCGGCGATCGCCGATGCACTCGGGATCGACCGATTCTTCACCGCCGGCGGGTCGGGCGGTGGACCCCACGTGTTGGCCTGCGCGGCACTGCTCCCTGAGCGCGTGATCGCCGCGGCGACGATCGCCAGCGTCGCGCCGCGCTCGGCGGAGGGCCTGGACTGGCTCGACGGGATGGGCGAGGAGAACCTGGAGGAGGAGCGGGCCGCCGAGGCCGGCGAGGAGCAGCTGCTCGCCTTCCTCGAGCCCTTCCGCGAGCAGATGATGTCGGCCAGCGGCAGCGAGCTCTACGCCGTCCTCGGCGATCTGCTCTCGGAGGCCGACCGGAGCGTGCTGACCGGAGCGTACGCCGACCACATGGCCGACAGTGGTCGTGCCGGCCTGGCCCCCGGCGTGTACGGATGGTTCGACGACGACATGGCGTTCATCCGCGATTGGGGATTCGATATTCGAGACGTGGCAAGGCCGGTGACGATCTGGCAAGGCGACCAGGATCGGATGGTCCCGGCTGCGCACGGCCGGTGGCTCGCCGCTCACGTGCCGGGGGCGCGGGCGCGACTGCTCCCGGAACACGGTCATCTCTCGCTCTCGCTCGCGCTCTACGGCGAGATCCTGGACGACCTGATAGCCAGCGCCGGCTGAGCTAGCCGCACCCGCCGGCCGGCACCTCCGGCCGCGCGAGGCCCAACCCCCTCAGCTCGGTCCGAACCGCTCGGTGCGGATGCGCGCCGCGTCGTAGCCGGACTCCATCAGCAGCCGGGCGCCGGTCTCGACGAACCCATTGGGCCCGCAGACGTAGGCCATCCCCTCCGGCCAGGCCAGCCGCGCGACAAGCCCGGCGTCGATCCGTCCGGTGTCCCCCGTCCAGCCCTCGGGCATCCTGCGGGTGTATGTGAGCGTCGTCTCCTCGCCCAGCTCGTCGCGATAGAAAACGTCGTCAGGCGAGCGGACGGAGTACAGCAGGTGCACCGGAACCTGCGGGAGCGCGCGGCGCCGGTGGCGGAGCATCGACATCAGGGGGACGACCCCGGATCCGCCGCCGACGAGCAGCAGCGGCGAGCTGCCACTCCAGGTGAAGTACTCCGTCAGCGGGCCCCGCACCTCGAGCTCGTCGCCGACCTCCACGACGTCGTGCAGGAAGGGCGAGACCTCGCCGTCGGTCAGACAGTCGACGGTCAGCTCGATCTCGCCCTCATCCAGTGGACTGGAGGCGACCGAGTAGGACCGGATCGCCTGATAGCCGTCCGGGGCGGTGAGTCGCAGCGTGTAGTACTGGCCCGGAAGGTGGGGCCGCCACTCGGGTAGCCGCAGGCGAAAGGACTTCGCGCGCGGCGTCTCGGGCCGGATCGACGTCACCTCGCCGGTCTGCCAGGGAACCGGCTGAGTGCTCGTGGCGGTTGAGCTGCTCAAGATCCTCAGTCGCCCTGGAAGCGCTGTTCCTTCCACGGGTCGCCGTAGTCGTGATACCCGTACTGCTCCCAGAAACCGGGCTCGTCGTGGTCGAGGAGCCGCAGGCCCTTGACCCACTTGGCCGACTTCCAGAAATACAGGTGCGGGACCAGCAGGCGCGCCGGGCCCCCGTGCTCGGCCGGCAGCGGGCGGCTCTCGTGCTCCCAGACGATCCAGGCCCGCCCGCCGCGCACGTCGGCCAACGGCAGGTTCGTGGTGTATCCGCCGTAACAGAAGGCCAGGACGTGTGTGGCCGAGTCGTCGATCTGGACGGATTCCAACAGCGTGTCCACCGACACCCCGGCAAAGCTGGTGCCGAGCTTCGACCAGCGCGTGACGCAATGGATGTCCCCCTCGAACGTGGAACCCGGCAATGCGTGTACCTCGTCCCAGCTCCAGCTTCGCGGTTCGGCGACCAGCCCCTCGATCGTGAAGCTCCAGTCGGCGGTGGGGACCTGCGGCGTCGGCCCCGCGGTGAGGATCGGGAAGCCCTCCTCGAAGTACTGCCCGGGTGGCAGCCGCTCGGCCATAGCCGCGGGTGCCCGCTGCCGACCGAAGAAGCCTCGGGTTGCCATCGGCGAACGTTTGCACACCAAGCCGCCGACGGCAACGTCGGGAGTCGTGTGGGCGACCTCTCGTCATCAATCGGTAACGTCGGCACCATGTTCGCCACGGATCAAGGGGAGCGCTCGCCCTCGCTGCTCGTGCGACTGGGCATCTCCTGGCTCACCAACGCGCTCGTGCTGGCCATCGTGACCGCCGCGCTCCGCGGCGTCGACGTCAAGAACGCCGGATCGCTGCTCCTGGCTGCGGCCGTGTTCGGCGTGCTCAATACCTTGCTCAAGCCATTGGTCAGGCTGGTCACCCTGCCGCTGGCCATCCTCACCCTGGGGATCGCCTGGTTCTTCGTCTCGCTGCTGATGCTGGTCATCACCAAGGGGATCGTCCACGGCTTTCACATCCATGGGTTCTGGACCCTGGTCGGGGCGACGCTGATCATCTGGTTGGTGAACCTCGCCCTCGATCACACGCCCGGCCCCTGGCAGATCACGGGTCGGCGGCGACGAGCGAGACGGCGCCGCGCGCGCTGAGGGTGCGACCTGCAGTTCCTACCGCATACCGGGAGGAACTGCAGGAGGAAACGGCGGCGGCCCCAGGAACCGCCGCCGCCGGCCGGAACTAGTGGTCCTGCCCGAGCCCGGTTATGAGCCTGGCGATGACGATGCGCATATCGTCGCCGGCGGCGGCCTGATCGTCGGCGCGCGCCACGTACAGGGCCGCCGCGTCCAACGCGCCGATCAGCACGTGGGCCAGGGCCGAGACCGGCTGCGGCGGGACCCGGCCCACCTCGATCGCGTGGGTCAGCAGGCCCTCCACCATGCCCAGCCCGTAACGCATTCCGATCTCCTGCCAGCGTTGCCATCCCAGCACCGCGGGTCCATCGAGCAGCACGATCTGCTGCACCTCGGGCTCGGCGCAGGCGTCGAGCCAGGCCTCAGCGCCAAGCCGCATGACCTCGATCGGATCGGTCACCTCGGCGGCGGCGATCCGCTCTCCGAGGCGGCGGGCGGTCTCCTCCTCAATCGATTCATAGACCGCGGCGAACAACTCGGTCTTGTCGGCGAACTGGTGGTAGAGCGCACCTCGCGTGACCCCGGCCGCCCGGACGATGGTCTCCGTGGCGACGCCCCCGAACCCGTGTACGGCGAACAGCGGCCGCGCGGCGGTGACCAGCGCGGCTCGGGTGGCGGCGGTGCGGCTGGGTTGAGATCGGCGGTTGACTTTCATACAGACAGCACGTATGTTACGTTCGACGTATAGCCAAATCTAGACCTGGGAGCCGACATGCCCACAATCGACCTTCCGCACGGAACCGTCAACTACCGCGTCGCGGGCCCGGAGGACGCCGCCGCCCCGCCCGTGGTGTTCGTCCACGGCTTTCTGGTCAACGGCACGCTCTGGACCAAGACGGCCGACGCGTTGGCTACGGCCGGGATCCGCTCCTACGCTCCCGACTGGCCGCTGGGCTCACACCCGATCGCGCTGAACCCTGACGCCGACCAGTCACCCCGTGGAATCGCGGGACAGATCGCGTCGTTCATCGCGGCGCTCGGGCTCGACGACGTCACGCTGGTCGGCAACGACACCGGCGGGGCGCTGTGCCAGTTCCTGCTTGACACCGATCCCTCGCGCATCGGCCGCGTCGTCCTGACCGACTGCGACGCGTTCGACGAGTTCCCGCCGGCGCCGTTCGGCCTGCTGTTCAAGTCCTTCCGGAGCCCGACCGCGATCCGCGCGCTCCTCGCTCCGATGCGTGCGACGGCAGTCCGTCACTCCCCCGCCGGGTTCGGGATGCTGGTCAGAGAGCCGCTCGACGCCGACCAGACCCGGGATTGGGTGACGCCCTGCCTGAACGACCCGGCGATCCGTGAGGACGTCGCCCGCTTCGCCCGGGCCGCGGACGCCCAGGATCTCAAGGCCGCGACGGAGCGCCTCGGCGCCTTCACCGGCCCCGCTCTGCTCGTGTGGGGCACCGGCGACCGCTTCTTCAAGTTGGAGTTCGCCCAACGGCTACGCGACACGTTCGCCGATGCGCGCCTGGTGGAGATCGAGGGCGGCCGCACGTTCATCCCCCACGACCACCCGACCCGTCTGGCTCAGGAGATCGCCGCCTTCCAGTCCGCTGGAACCCAACCGCCGGCCGAGCAGAACGCGAGCCTCAACCATGCGCCATAGGCGTCGACCCTAGACTCCGCCGGTGTGAGGTCCGGACTCGAGCACCGCGCACGTGTCCAGTTGCGGTGGCGGGATATGGACATGCTCGGCCATCTCAATCAGGCCGTGTACCACGAGCTGCTGGAAGAGGGCCGCGCGGCGTTGATCACCGACCTCGTGCGTCGAGCCGGCGGCGACCACGCCCACGGCAGCTACGTCCTGGCTCACGTCGACCTCGATTACCACGCGGAGGTGCGCAAGGACCACGGCGAGGTGGAGATCGTCGTGTGCGTCGCGCACGTGGGGACGTCCAGCTTTCAGCTCGAGCACCAGGTGCGGCTTCCCGACGGGGGAGTCGCCGCATCCGGAAAGACGGTGATGGTGGCGTGGGATCGGGACGCAAGGGGAAAGCGGACGCTCACCGAGGCCGAGCTGACCGCCCTCGCCGGAGCCGGTCAGAGCGCTTCGAAGTCGTAGCGGGAGGCGATCGGGCCCATCACCTCCGTGGTCAAGGGGCCGTGTTTGGCCGCCTCGGCCAGGTCGCGCATGTAGTGCTCCCAACCCGCTGGGGTGAGGAAGTTCAAGAACCGGGCCGGGGAGTCGCCGAGGTTGCTGAAGGTGTGGGCCACGCCGGGGGGCACGCAGACGAAGGTCCCGGCCGGCGCCTCGCGGGTGTCCTCGCCCAGTCGGATCGTCAGCACGCCGTCGAGGACGTAGAACATGTCGTGCATGTGAGCGTGACGATGCAGGGGTGGCCCGGGGAAGCCCGGGGCAACCGTGCTCTCAGACAGGAAGAACGAGTCGCCGGTGTGCTCGCCGGTGGCCTTGATCACGATCTGTGAGCCGGGGCCGGCGGGATAGCTCTCCCCTTCGCCGGCCCGATGGAATACCGCGTCGCTCATCGCCGGGCGAGCATATTACGCGTACTTCCTCGGACCCGAGCAGTAGGCTCGCGACCGTGAGCTTCCGAGAAATGAGAGCGCGGCTCCTGGCAGCGTGTTTACTGCCGAGCGCCGGACTCGCCGCCGTCGCGATCGCCGGTCCTCGCCCCGCGCACACACCCTCGTGCCGCCACGTCGGCAAGCCCGCGCTGGCCGCGGACCCGCGGCCGCACGCGGTTCGGGTGTTCGCGATCCAGTTTTTCCAGCAGCCCGCCAAGATCTCCACCGCGGCCGATTACGCCCGCGCCGTCGACTGCATCATGCGCGCCGACGTCGTCCCTCACCTGGCTCGTGGACGGCCCAACCTGGTCGTGTTCGATGAGGACATGGGCCTCGAGACGCTCGCCGTCGGCCCCCGCGGAGCCGCCGCGCGCAGACTGTTACGCACTGGCGTACCCGCCTGCTCCGGGCAATCCTTCCCCTGCGCCACGCTCGCCACGTTGGGCTCGCTCGACGCCGGTTACCACCGCGCACTCGCCTATCTCGAGGCGCGCTTTCCGTCACTCGGCGCCGAGCTGGGCAGGAGCTTCGTGGCCGCCACCGACGGATTCGTGCGCGTCTTCATGACCACGATGGCGACCGAGGCCCGGCGCTACGGCGTGTATGTGGTGGCGTCCAACACGCAGGCACCCTTCTCGCTGACCCGTGCTCCCGCGGCCGTGGCCGCGCTGCGCGACCCGGGCACCCCGCGAGTCTCCGCGGTCTACGCACCGACCGGAGCGCGCGCCTATGACCAGACGTTCCTGTGGGGGCCCCGGGTGGTGCACCGGCGCGCTCCGGCGCCGTTGGCGAACCTCCTCGCGACCAACCGCAAGCTCCCGCTCACCAGCTTCGAGCAAGCGCTCGGCTTTGCCCCGGGACCGGCCCGAGGACCGGCGGCGATCGCCAACCTGCGCCCGGTGAGGATCCCCGGCACCGGCGCCCGCCTCGGCTTTGCCACCAGCCTCCCGGCGTTCACCTACGCGGCCGCGAGCCCGGGCCACGAATGCGACGATATAGCCGTGACGTACATGCGGTGCCTCGATCGCCTCGGCGCCAACGTGCTGATCCAGGCCGATGCGAACGATGGCCAGTGGACGGGCGTCGATGGCAACGAGCGCTGGCAGCCGCTCTCCTGGATGGGCTCGGCCTACCGCGCCGTCAGCGATCCCACCGTTCACTTCCGCTATGCAGTCAACCCGTTCCTGGTCGGAAACCTCGCCGACACGCCGTTCGATGGACAAAGCGCGATTCTGCAGCGCGGCCGGCGCGGCTCCGGCTGTCATTACGTCGGCAACCGCGGATTCATCGGCGGCGAGGATCTTGCCGTGAACCGCCGGTACGCCGGAGCCAAGCCACAGTTCCTGGCGCTGGCGCCGTGGGTCGTGCCGGACCGCTCGCGGTCGGCGCTGCGGAAGGTCGGGGCCGCGCTGGCGTCCGGGCACGGCGGCTTGCGCTACGTCCAGACCGCGGTCATCGCCGATCTCCCCTTCCCGGCGGATCGCTCCCGCCGCGGCTGCGTGGTGGCCGGACGATGAGGGAGATCTCGCGACGGGAGGTCATCGCCGGTGCGTCCGGAGCGCTGGTCGGCGCGGCCGCGACCGCGGGCGCCGCCACGCCGCCCCGGCCGCCGGGAAGGCGCGTCGACGTTGTCGTCGTCGGAGCCGGCCTGGCGGGGCTCAGCGCGGCCAGCGATCTCGCTCACGCCGGCCACTCGGTCGCCGTACTCGAGGCCCGCGACCGCGTCGGCGGCCGCACCCTCAACCACTCGGTCGGCGGCGGCGAGGTGATCGAGCTCGGCGGCCAGTGGGTCGGTCCCGGTCAGGACCGGCTGCTCGCGCGCGCCCGCTCGCATGGCGTGCACACGTTCAAGACGTACACCCACGGCAACCAGATCCTCGACTACGCCGGCAAGCTCAGCCACTTCACCGGGCTGATCCCCCCGCTGCCACCCCCCGACGCTGCCGACTTCGATCAGCTCCTGGGCAAGGTCATCGGCCTCCAGGGCACGGTGCCCTTGGCCAAGCCATGGACCGCCCCGGGCGCGACGGCGCTCGACTCCCAGACCGTCGAGACCTTCCTGCTCGCCAACACCACGACCGCCGGCGCCCGGTTCCTGCTCGATCTGGCGATCAAGGCGGTCTTCGCCGCCGATCCACGCGACCTTTCGCTGCTCCATGCCCTGTTCTACTTCCGATCCGGCGGGGGCGTCCTCAACCTGACCAGCACCGCCGGCGGCGCCCAGGACGCCCGTTTCATCGGTGGATCGCAACTTATCTCGCTGCGCATGGCCAGACGACTGGGTAACCGCGTCGTCCTCGGGGCACCGGTGCGGCGAATCAGCCAGGACCGAGGCGGCGTGACGGTGCACACTGACGCCGGAAGCTGGCGGGCCAAGCGGGTGATCGTCGCTGTGGCGCCTACGCTGGCCGGGCGAATCGACTATGAACCTCGCCTGCCGGCACTGCGCGACGGGCTAACCCAGCGGATGCCGCAGGGCTCGGTGATCAAATACGAGGCGGTCTATGCGAAGCCGTTCTGGCGCTCGGCCGGCCTGAACGGCTATTCCAACAGCGACCGCGCGCCGATCCGCTTCACCTTCGACAACTCGCCGCCCGGCGGCAAGCCGGGCGTGCTGCTCGGCTTCGTAGCCGGACGGGACGCCCGCAGGCTGGGCTCGCTCAGCCGGGCTCAGCGACACCG
Source organism: uncultured Solirubrobacterales bacterium (assembly GCA_963744755.1). Lineage (GTDB taxonomy): Bacteria > Actinomycetota > Thermoleophilia > Solirubrobacterales > Solirubrobacteraceae > Palsa-465. The sequence goes on from CAVUUS010000002.1 coordinate 633,867, forward strand.
GCGGGTGCTCGCCTCGTTCGCGCGGCTGTTCGGGCCCGCCGCTGCCCACCCGCGCCAACTGATCGAGCAAAACTGGTCCGAGGAGCGGTGGACCCGCGGCTGCTACACCGGCTACATGCCTCCAGGGGTGTGGAGCGACTTCGGCGCTGCGCTCCGCGCGCCGGTGGGCCGTGTCCACTGGGCGGGAAGTGAGACCTCCGACGTCTTCAACGGCTACATGGACGGGGCCGTTCGCTCGGGCGAGCGCGCGGCGACGGAGGTAGCCCGGCAGATCTGAGCACCGGGTCGCCGAAACGGCAATCCGACGGCAATTTCGCGGCAAGTCGCGATCAATGGAACGGCAAGGCGCGTCCCGCAAGGTTGGCGCCATGACCACTACCCACTCATTCCCCCTCCCGCTCGACGCGATCGGGCCGGACAGCGACCAATATGACGCCGCCCGGCAGTCGTGGAACCTTCACGTCGACCAGCGTCCCGCCTGCGTGTGGATCGCGCGGTGCGTGCAGGACATCCAGGCGGCCATCGCGTACGCCCGGGCCAACGGCCTCACCGTCGCCGCGCAGAGCACCGGCCATCTGAGCCAGACGCTGCCCTCGCTCGAACGGACCCTGCTGCTCAAGGTGGCACTGCACGACGGCGAGATCGCGGTCGATCCGGTGGCCCGCACCGCTCGCATCAAGGCCGGCGCGGTCTGGGGCGATGTCGTGAACGCGGTTGCGCCGCACGGCCTCGCTGTCATGCACGGATCCTCGCCGTCGGTTGGCGTGATCGGCTATCTGCTGGGCGGCGGCCTGTCGTTCTACGGCCGTCGCCACGGACTAGCCGTCAACCACGTGCGCGCGTTCGAGGTGGTCACGCCGGACGGCCTGCACCGCCACGTGGACGCCGAGCACAATCGCGAGCTCTTCTATGCCCTGCGCGGTGGCGGCGGCGGCTACGCGATCGTCACCGCGGTCGAGATCGGGCTGCTGCCCTACGCGGAGGTCACGGGCGGCGCGTTGTTCTTCCCCGCCGCGGCAGCCGGCGCAGTGCTGCGTGCCTGGCGGAACTGGACGGCAGATGCCTCCGACGAGATCACCACGACGTTCCGGCTGCTCTGTCTGCCGCCGCTGCCGGAGGTCCCCGAGCCCCTCCGCGGCGTCCCCACCGTCTGCGTCGACGGCGTCGCGCTGGACCCGAGCGAGGCAACGCGTCTGGAGGCGCACCTGCGCTATGTCGCCAAGCCGATTCTGGGCGGCTTCGGACCGATGCCGAGCGCCGGCGTCCTCCGCCTCCACGGGGACCCGGAGGAGCCGGTGCCGGCGATCGGCGACGGAATGCTCCTGGAGAAGCTCGACGACTGGGCGATCGAGATGTTCCTGAGAGTTGCCGGGCCCGGATCGCCGCTGCTGGCGGCCGAGCTTCGCCACCTCGGGGGCGCGCTCGCCGCACCGCCTCCGGGCGCGGGCGCCCGTGGGCACCTCGAGGGCCGGTTCCTGCTGTTCGGCGTCGGGATCCCTGGCGCCCCGGTCCCCGCGGCCCAGCTGGAGGCGCACCTCGACCGCTATCTGACCGCGATGAAGCCGTGGGCCACCGGGACGCGGTTTCTCAGCTTCGCCGAGCGGACGAGCTCGCTGGCCAATTGCGTGCCCGATGGCGCGCTGGCCCGCCTGACTCGGATCCGCGCGGGCATCGACCCTGAACGGCGGCTGCTCGCCTCGCACCTCACCGACAACTGACCCACCCACCCACCCACGAATTGGAGACCAACATGTCATCCCGCATCACCCGCATCTCAGCAGCGCTCGTGCTCGGCGCGGCCGGCCTATCCGCCGCCACAGCCACCGCAACCGCCTCCACCGCGACCCCGGCCCGGGCCAAGGCCAAGGTCGGCGTCTATCAGGGCAAGACCCGGTCCGGCGATCCGATCAGCTTCAGGCTGGCCGGCTCGCGCGTCACCCACCTGGTGGCCTACGTGCCCACCCTCTGCCTGGCGACGAGCGGGTTTCCGATCTCCGGCACCGACCCCTTCGACCCGTCGGGCAGCTTCAGGCTCGGTCGGACGGACAAGGTGACCGCGAAGCGCCCCAACGCGATGTACAACACCGCCGATGTGACCAAGAACTTCTTCGTCACGACGCACCGCGACCGTTCCGGCCGCATCACCGGGAAGCTCCACGTCGACTACTCGTTCCTGCAGCTCCTCTTCACCTACCCGATGAGCGCGCGGCCGTACGTGTGCACCGGCGACACGACGTTCAAGCTCACGCCTCGGAGGTGAGCTGACCTCGCTGCGTCAAACGCTCACGGACGAGTCTCCGGCGTCGCCGCGACTCGCGCCCCGCCCGCGGCTCCGGCCGCGCGCCGCGCGAGTCCGGCGGCGCCGCACGCGCGGGCCAGGTCCGCCGCGAGGCTCCACTCCTGCCGTGCCTGCGCATCCAGCCCCGCGGCGGCCAGAGCGTCGGCCAGGGCCGCCCGGGCCTTGGCCAGCTCTAGTCGCGCCGAGGTGCCCGTCAGTCTGGTGACCGCCTCACGGGCCACGTCCACCCGGTCCGGCCCGTCGAGCTCGGCGAGCACCCGCAGCCCGCGACCGATCACCCACTCGGACCCCACCCGGCGACACAGCTCAAGGTCCTCGAGGGCCAGCCGGCGCCCCTCCGCTATATCGCCCAGCCCGCCGAGCGCTCGCGCGCGCAACGAGCGCCAGGGCGCCCAGACGGGATGCGTATCCGCGGGGCGCGTCGGCTCCAGGCGCTCGGTGATCGCCAGCGCGTCCGCGGACCGGCCCTCGGCGAGCGCGAGCTCGGCCAGGCTGGCCAGCCAGAAGCGCGCGCCGTCGGGTCGCGGGTCCTCGGCGTGAATGCGGTGAAGCGTCTCGGACACGGTGGAGATCGGATCGCCGCGTTCGAGCTGAGCCAGCGCCGTGAACGCGGCGGAGTAGGCCATCACGGCGTCGAGCTTCGTGCCCCAGAGCCGCTCGCCCTCGTGGGCGCGTTCGAGCGACTCCGTGGCCGCCCGAAGGTCGCCGGCCCAGATCTGGGTGATCCCGCCCCAGAGGTCAGCGCCGATCCCCCCCAGGATCTCGCCCTGCCGGCGCGCGTGCTCGGCATAGCGCCGGATCGCCTCGAGCCCGTCCGCGGGCTCGCCGAGCGCGAGCGCGGCGCTGCCGAGAGCCACCGGTGCCGTGATCTCGAACGCCTCGAGCCCGGCCGAGAACGCCTCACGGGCGAGTGCCGAGGCCTCGGCGGCCGGCCCGCAGGTCAGGGCGACGGCCAGCGCGGTCATCGCGGTCAGCGCTCGTGCCCCCGGCCCGGTCCCCCGGGGACCCTGTCGGACGTCGTCGAGCGCCCGGAACTCGGTTGGATCGACGGCGCCGAACGCCGCGCCGATCAGGCGGACCGCGCGCAGGCCGTCGCGGAAATCGTCGAAACCGGCGGGCAGCTCCTCGGTGGCCCGGCCGGCCAGCTCCACACCCTCGGCGGGCGAGCTCACGAACAGCAGCAGGTGGCTGAGGCGAATCGCCGCCCGGGCGCGCTCGGCCGGGTCGGTCAGCTCAGAGTAGGCGCGGCGAAGCGGCTCGACGCCGGCCGGCCCGCGCAGGTAGGCGGCGCTGCCACCGAGCTCGAACGCGAGGGCGGCCTGCTGCTCCGGCGGCGGCGGCTCAGCCTGGGCCCGCTCGAGCAGCCGCATCGCCGCATCGGGCGCCCCCCGGCGCAGGGTCTCGTGCGCGGCCTCCCGCAGGCGGGTCACGACCCACGGATCTCCACGAGGAGTGGTCAGGAGCAGCTGCGCCGCGACGCGCTCGGTGCTGGCTCCGAGGTTGGCCAACAGGCGCGCCGCCCGCTCATGCTCGAGCGCCCGTTGCGGGGCGGTGAGCTCGCCGTACACGGCGTCGCGGACGAGCGGATGGACGAACCCGAGCGATTCGTCGCCCCGGAGGATCTCCGCACGGGTGAGCGCCTGCACGGCCCGGGCGGCGGCCGGCTCCTCGACGCCGGCCAGGGCTGCGACCGCGGGCAGACCCGGTTGTTCGCCGAGTACCGCCGCGGCCTGGGCGACTGCCACGGCCGGGGCCGGGAGGCGGGCGAGGCGGAGCAGCACGGTCCGCGCCACCGCGCGGGGACCGATTCCCAGCACGGCGGCTGCCCCCGAGGCGTTCGGGGTCACTCCCTCGGTTGCGAGTGCGCTCAGCAGCTGCCGAAGAAGCAGCGGATTACCAGCCGTCACATCGTGGCACGCGGCGGTGAACTCGTCCTCCGGGTCACCCCCCAGGCGCCGGCGAACGAGCTCATCGGTGGCCTGCAGCGTGAGTGGCCGCGGGGTGAGCGCGAGCGTGACCGGCTCCTGGGCAAGCCCCCCGAGCAGCGCCTCGTCGGCGTCGGGCTCGCCGGTGCGGATCGTGGCGGCGATCAGCACCGGGAGGCTGGCCACGCGCCGGGCCAGGTAGGCCACAAAGCGCAGCGACGCGGGGTCGCTCCACTGCAGATCGTCGATGCAAAGCACGATCTGCCGGGTACCGGCGAGCCGTTCGACGAGATGGAACAGGCCGTTGAGGATCGGGAACGTTCCCTCGGTGCTCCCGGCGTCGCTCAACACGACTCGGGCGGCGGCAGCGGGTCCCTCCATCAGGACCGGATCGGCCACCGGTTCCAGCAGCTGGCGGACGACGCCGAAGGCGAACTCCCGCTCGAGCAGCCCCGCTCGGGCCTCGAGCACCAGGGCATTTCGGGAGACCGCGCGGCTGCGCAGCTCGCCGAGCAGGCGGGTCTTGCCGATGCCGGCCGGCCCCTCGAACAGGACCACTCCCCCCTCTCCGTCAGCCAATCGATCGAGCGTCGAGTCGACGGCGCGCAGCTCGTCCTCCCGCTCGACGAGGTCGGCGGCGACCGCGGGCAGCCGGGGTCGCGGTGCCGCCCTTAGATCGCTCGCCGCGTCGTCGGCCAGCAGGCGACCGTGGAGCGCCACCAGCTCGCGTCCCGGGACGGCACCGAGCTCGTCGCGCAGGAGCCGGCGCACCTCGTCGTAAGCGTGGAGAGCCTCGGCCACGTTGCCGCGCGCCTGCAGAGCGGCGATCAGCGCTACCCACGCCGACTCGCGGAACGGCGCGCCCGCGACCGCCGCCCGGGCGAGCGTCTCGGCCAGCGCCGGCTCGATCGTCCGTGCCGCGTCGGCGCCGAGCTCGAGCGCCTCGATCCGGGCGTGCTCGAGCGCGGTCCGCTCGTCGGTCAGCCACGGCGCCTCGAGCCCCGGAAGGAGCCCCAGCTCGATGATCCTCGTCGCCTCCTGGGCGCACGCCAGGCGCCCGGCCGCATCCGCGGACGCGCGGGCTCCTCGCAGCGCCGCGTCGGCCGCCTCGACGTCGACCCAGGCCGGCTCGGGCACCGCCAGGGCGACGCCGTCGCGGCCCTCGACTCGGGCCGGCGCGACGGCGCGGCGCAGGCGCGAGAGCACCGGCGCGAGGGCGCCCTCGCTCGGCGGCAGGCCCTCCGCTCCCCAGATCGCATCGACGAGCGCGTCGCGCGTCACCGGTCGACGGCGGTGGAGCACGAGGAAGGCGAACAGCAATCGCCCCTGGCGGCCGTGCAGCAGCTCCTCCCGCGGCTCGCCGGCCAGCTCGACCCGCAGCCGACCGCACAGATGAATCCGGGTTGCCACCTCCACGATGGCGTGAAGCTATCTAACCGTCCCGGCTGAGGTGCCGACTAGGACCCTGGTCGGCGTGGCCCGGCGAGCAACAACTGGGCCCGCGCGCCGCGGCCGACGACATATCGGGCGCGTGGGTGCCTGTCGCTGAGTGATGCACCTTCGGCCTCCTCACCAGCGTGTCACGGATTCGGCTCGCGACCTGCGATCGATCCGCAGGCGCATATCGAGCACGAGCGCGCCTTCCGGTAGGCAACGGACGGGATTGAGATCCACCTCGACCAGCTCCGGGACAGCGCGGAGCAGCGCGGCGAAGCGCAGGATCAGGTCCTCGAGCGCCACGCGGTCGAGGGGGAGCGAGCCACGGAAGCCGTCGAGCTGAATCGACACGGTTTCAGAGGCGGCGATCAGCTCGCGAGCATCGATGTCGGTCAGCGGAAGCAGCCGGTAGGCCACATCGCGTCCGAGCCCGGCCTGTCGACCGCCCAATCCGATTGCCATGACCCGGCCAAGCTCTGGATCGGCGAGCGCGCCGAGCAGGACATCGGCTCCGGGTCCGACGAGTGGCTGGACGATCGCCCCGCGCCACCCGCGCCCGGCCGCCCGCGACCGGCGCTCGAGCTCCTGCCAACCCGCCCGCACTCCCGCCTCGCCGTCCAGGCCGAGCAGGACCGCGTCGACATCGGTGGCGTGCGCGGGCGGCGCGAAATCTGCCTTCAGGGCGACCGATCCATCGAACGCCGCCGCTGACGCTACGGCCTGCTGGACGTCTGAGCAGCGCTCGGAGGCCACGAACGGGATTCCATGCGTGGCGAGCAGCGCCTCGGCCTCCGCTGTCGGCAGCCAGCCGGCATCGGGGGTGTCCACCGTCGGGTGACCCGCGAGCCAGGCGGCCACCCGGCCGCGGGCAGATTCGGCGTCGACGCGATCGAGCTCCGGCCGCTGCCCAAGCGCACGCGAGAGCCACTCCCGCCGCTCGACCGCGCGCGCCAGGACGCCTGCGCACGTTTCGGGGAAGCGAAAGTTCGGGACCGAGCTGCCCTGCCGCTGGACGCGGCGACCGTCGGCGCCGAGGACGGAAGCTACGACCGGCTTCTCGTGCTCGGCGGCGACCTCGGAGATCGCGGCGAGCACGGGCTGCGGGGGACCGCCGCCGACGTCAACGTAGTAGGCCATCACCGCGTCGATCATCTGCTCGCCCAGGAGACCCCGCATGCTGGCCAGGTAATCGGCCGGAGCGGCGCGGGGCTCGATCACCCGCGACTCGGCCACCTCCAGACCACGCGACCGGCACGCATCGAGGGCGAGAGTGGCGACTCCTCTCGAGTTGCTCAGGATCCCCACTCGATGTCCGAACGGCAGCGGCTGCGCCTCGAGGAATTCCGCGGTGTCGAACAGCTCCTCACCGCTGCGAAAGCGCATCACGCCGGCCTCGAGCAGGACCGCGTCGACCAATGCGTCCCCTCGCAGAGCCGCCGCGGTGTGCGAGCTTGCCACGGCGGGCGGCGGCTCGGCCCTCCTCCCCTTGACGGCCAGGATCGGCTTGCGCCTGGCCACCCGCCGCGAGATGCGGCTGAAGTGCTCCGGATTGCCGAAGGTCTCGACGTAGAGCATGACCGCCGCCGTGCCCGCGTCTTCCTCCCAGTACTCGAGCAGGTCGTTGGTCGAGACATCTGCCCGGTCCCCGAGTGAGACAAAGCTCGAGACGCCCAGTTGACGCTCCGCGGCGTGTCCCAGCAGGGCGATGCCGATCGCGCCCGACTGCGAGGAGATCGCCAGGCGTCCACGGGGGACCGACGTCCCGGCGAAGGTCCCGCGGAGGCTTATCGAAACGTCGTTGTTGAGAACACCCAGCGTGTTCGGACCCACCATGCGCATCCCGGCCGACCTCACGATCTCGAGCAGCTGCTGCTGTCGCTCGCGGTTCTCACCTTGGCCCGCGGCCGGGCTCGAGACCACGAGCAGGGCGTGCGCCCCGACCCGTGCCGCCTCCGCGACGACATCGAGCATGTCCTCCGGCGCGACGCAGACCACCACCAGTTCCGGGGGGTCCTGCAGATCGCCGAGGCTCCCCGCCGCCCGCACCGAATGCACCACGCTCTCGCTCGGGTTCACCGGGACCGCCGCCCCCTGAAAGCCGCCGGCGATCAGGTTGGCGAGCAACTCGCCCCCGGCGTTGCCCGGCTCGTTCGAGGCTCCGACGATGGCCACCGAGGTAGGCGCCAGGATCGAGCGAAGCGACGCGACCACCCCCGCGTGGTCGCGCTTCTCGATCTGCTCCTGCACGACCTCCGTCGGATGGATGTCCAGGGAGACCAGTAGCTCCTCGTAGCTTCCCTTGCGGCGAACGCCGAAGCCGGCTCGGTCGAATACGCCGAGCATCGCTTTGTTGCTCCCGGCGACCTCGGCGTCAAAGCGCTCGATGCCATTCTCCGCGCCGACGTCGGCCAGCTGCTCGAGAATCCGCGTCGCTGCGCCGCGGCTCTGGAAATCGTCGGCGACGGTGAACGCGACCTCCGCTACCCCCGGCTCACGCAGCCGGTCGTAGCTGCCAGAGGCCACGACCCGATCTCCTCGCCAGCCGATCAGCACCACGCGGGCGTCACCGTCGGCCTCGGCGTCCGAGCGTGCCGGGCCCTCGGTTTGCACGTAGCCGTGGAAGCGCTTGTAGCGGCTCGTTTCCGACAACCGATCGTAGAAGGACTTGATCTCCTCGTAGTCCTCCGGCCTGGGCGCGCGAAGCCGAAGCGGGGTACCGTCCCGCAAGATCACGTCGCGAACGAGCAGCGTGCCCTCGATGGTCTTGAAGCTTAGGGATCTTGGCCCTAGAGCTCCCAGTAGTGCCCGATCTGAGCGGCCGCGCGCGAGGTGTACAGGGCCTCGGGCGCGCTCGACTCCGCCTCGCCTTCGCCGTCCAGCGCGCGCATCGTCGCGAGCACGCATGCCGGTAGCGCCTCGAGGTCATAGCCACCCTCGAGCACGGCGCCGATCGGCGCCCCGGCGCGGCGGGCCACGTCGCGGACCTGACAGGTCATCTGCGCGAAGTCCTCCGTGTCAAGCCGGCAGCCGCCCAGGGGGTCGGCGCGGTGAGCGTCGAACCCAGCCGACAGCAGCACGAGCTGCGGCTCGAACCCGGTGGCGGCGGGCAGGATCACGTGCTCCAGGAGCGACAACCACAGCTCCCCGTCGGCGCCCGCCGCGACCGGCAGGTTGAGCGTGTACCCGAGCCCCTCCCCCGAGCCGACGTCGCTCAGGGCCCCGGTGCCGGGAAAGATCCCGGACTGGTGGATGCTGGCGAGCAGGACGTCGTTGCGGTACCGGAAGATCTCCGCGGTGCCATTGCCGTGGTGGACATCGAAGTCGAGGATGAAGACGCGCTGCACGCCGAGCTCCGAGATCGCCAGCTGTGCCGCCACGGCCACGTTGTTGAACAGGCAGAAGCCCATCGACCGCCCCCGCTCGGCGTGATGGCCCGCGGGGCGGGCCGCGGCGAACCCCACCGGCGCCTCACCGGCCAGCAGGGCGCGGACCATGTCACAGGCGCCTCCGCTGGCGTGGTAGGCGGCGCGAACCGTCGACTCGCCGACGAACGTGTCGGCGTCGATCGCGCCGCCCCCTGCCGCGCCGAGCTCGGTGATGCCATCGATCATCGCGGGATCGTGCACGGCCTGGAGCTCGGCGGAGCTCGCGGGGGAAGCGATGCGTCGCTCCCACCCGATCCAGTCCTCGGCCGCGAGCGCGGCCTCAATGACCTCGATCCGCTGCGGCGTGTCCGGGTGACCGGCGAGGTGCGCGCGCGGGTCGTGCTCACGGGAGGACGGGTGCCCGAACACGAGGCCGCGAGAGGTCACGTCATCCATCTTCCCAGGATTGATCGCCGCGCCATCATCGAGAACCCCTCGGCCGTGCGCAAGCCCGGCCGATTGCGTTCTATCATGCAACCCACTACGCTGGGGCTTGTGGAACGCAAGAGCTTCTCCGAAATGCACTGCTCCGTCGCCCAGTGCCTGGAGGTCGTCGGCGAATGGTGGTCGCTGCTGATCGTGCGCGACGCGTTTCTCGGCGTGACGCGCTTCGACGACTTCCAGGAGCGCCTCGGGATCTCCCGCAACGTGCTGGGCCAGCGCCTGGCCCGGCTCGTCGAGGCCGGCATCCTCGTCAAGGTTCCCTACAGCGAGCACCCGCCGCGGCACGACTACCGCCTCACGGACAAGGGCAGGGATCTATGGCCAGTCCTCACGACCATGCGCCAGTGGGGCGACAAGCACGCCGCGCCCGACGGCCCCCCGCTCGAGCTGATCCACAAGAGCTGCGGCCACGTCTCGAACGCTCGAATGATCTGCTCGAGTTGCGGTGAGGGGATCGGACCACGCGACGTCAGGGCAATGGCGGGGCCCGGCGAGGTCGAGCGCCTGATCCGGACGGCGGACGGGGCCGAACTGTGACCGTGCAATCGTCGAGCGTCCGCCAGTTCCCGTTCGCACAGGTCAGTGCTGTGGCCGTCCGGGAAGCGGGGACGTTCGACGCGGTGGTCAACCCCGAGTGGACGATCGCCGGTAAGCCCAACGGGGGCTACCTGCTGGCGATGCTTGGCCGAGCGGCCGCGTCAGCGAGCGCGCACGGCCACGTGATCGCCGCCAGCGCCCACTACCTGCACGCCCCGACACCCGGCCCCGTCGTCATCGATGTGGAGCCCCTCCGCGAAGGGCGCTCCGCCAGCCAGATCCGAGCCCGCCTGAGCCAGGACGGGCAGGCCTGCATCGAGGCTCTCCTGACGACCAGCGAGCTCGACACCGACACCGCTCCCTACTGGGATCGTGGCCTGCCGCAGATCAGCCACGTCCCGTACGGGGAGTGTGACCGTCTGGTTCCGCAGCTGCCTGACGGCGGCCGCGTCGCGATCATGGACCAGATCGAAGTGCGTCTCGAGCCCGACTCGAGCGGGTTCACAACCGGCGCCCCGAGCGGCCGGGGCGAGCTGCGAGGGTGGCTCGCGCTTCCCGAAGACGAACCATTCGATCCAACGTCGCTGCTGTTCGCCGTGGACGCCTTCCCGCCGGCGACGTTCGACATCGAATTCTCAGGCTGGGTCCCAACGCTGGAGCTGACCGCCTACGTCCGGGCGCTGCCGGCGCCCGGGCCGGTGCGCATCCTGCACCGTGCCCAGCTGATCGACGCTCGACGCGTCGACGAGTCGTGCTACGTCTGGGACCGCACCGGACGCCTCGTCGCTCACGGCGGCCAACTCGCCGGCATCCGCCTCGGCTGACCACCCCACCGATCCGCAACGCGTCGACTTCATTCGCAACCAACGAGTCATCGTCACCGCACGTGGCGAGTTACGAGGAGGAGAACTGTTGACCGACGCCACTGTCCCATCAAGAGCCCCGCAGGAGGCCGCTGTCACCATCGAGCGGCGAGGCCACGTGTTGCTTATCGGGCTGAACCGTCCTGAGAAGCGCAACGCGTTCAACGTGGCGTTGATCGAGCAGCTCGCCGCGGCGTACTTCGAGCTCGAGCACGACGAGGACATCCGCTGCGGTGTGCTCTTCGGACACGGGGAGCACTTCACCGGCGGACTCGACCTAGCCGAGGTCGGACCGCTCGTGCGAGAGGGACGCCTCGACGAGCTGTTCTCCGCTCCGGGCCGCCGTGACCCGTGGCGCAAGGACAACATCTGGACCACGCCGGTGATCGCCGCCGTCCAGGGCTGGGTGATGACGCTCGCGATCGAACTCCTTCTCGCCGCTGACATCCGCATCGCCGCCTCGAACTCCCGCTTCGCTCAGCTCGAGATCAGACGCGGGATCTACGCGTTCGGCGGAGCGACGATCCGATTGCCCCGCGACGCCGGCTGGGGCAACGCGATGCGATGGCTCCTCACCGGCGAGGAGTACGACGCGGCCGAGGCACACCGGATCGGGCTTGTCCAGGAGGTCGTCGAACCCGGCCGGCAGCTCGACCGGGCGATCGAGCTAGCCGAGATGATCGCCGAGAAATCAGCGCCACTCGGCGTGAAGGCGACCTTAGCCTCGGCACATCGGGCACGACTTGAGGGGGAGGCTGCAGCGTTCGCCCGCCTTGACTCTGACATGGCCGACCTGTTCGAGACCGAAGATGGTCGTGAGGGCCTTCGGTCTTTCGCCGAGCGGCGTGAGGCGAGGTTCACCGGGCGATGAGCGCGACCCGTGAGCTCCGACCAGCCGCTCGCCCCACCCGCCGAAGCCTATGCGTAGTCAGGCTTGTCCTGCGCCAGCCGCGAGGGTCACGCTGGCGAGCACGTGCGTGCCCTGCATGTTGGCCGCGCAGGTCGCCTGATCGCCGTCGAGGCTGATCACGTGATTGGTGATCTGGTGGTGGACTGCGTCCATGTTCTGCAGCGTTTGGCGCCATCCCTCGACGAACTTCCCCGGCCGGCGGGCAGGTGATCCCACTCCGATCCCCGGCGCGGCAGCGCGCAACGGGCGGTTTGCCGGATCCGCGATCCGGGCATGCTGCGGGAGAGAAGGCGAACATCCCGCCGCCCTCAGTTTTTACCGTGACGGGACCCTGACCTTCTGAGTGCAGTTCGCCAGCGCGAACTGACGCCGCGACTCGCTCGCGGTCCCCTTCCATTCCACATAGGAGCATCACATGAGTACCACCAGCGAGCCCCGCGTGGGCTACGAGCAGCCGACCGATGGCGCACGACGCAGCACCGGCCGGCGCCTGTCCACCGAGACGAAAGCGGCGTACAAGACGACCGAGTTCATCGCCTACATCGCCGTTCTCGTCGGCATCCTGATCGCAGGCGCGGTTTCGAAGGCCAGCGGCTACGCCGGCCAGCATGACCCCTTCCGCGCTGACCGCGTATGGCTGTACGTCACGGTCTTGACGATCGGCTACATGGTCAGCCGTGGCATCGCCAAGGCCGGCAGCCGCCAGCCCTACGACGAGAACGACTCCTAACCGCCGTCCGGAGCACTCGAGAAGGGCCCGCCGATCATCCGCGGCGGGCCCTTCGGTGTCCTGTGAGCAAAGTCTCACCTTCTCCGACCTGTCTGAACGTTTAGGGACTGCATTGGGCAGCGCGCTGAGGGTAGTCACGCGGTGCTGGTTTCGGCACGATCTCCCCGTCCGGCCGAGACCACGCCCGGCGGCCGCGAGGCATCCCTCGGCAGATGCCGGCCGCCGGGCATCTCCTTCCATGCGCGCGAGCATCTCCTCGAGCGTTGCGCGCGCGCTCGACCGCACGTAGCCTCTGTGACAAGCAATCACCGATGCAGGGGAGGGTCCATGCGCAGGCACAGAATTCTCCAGCTACTCGTGAGCCTGGCTGCACTGGCCGCGATCCCCGCCGAGGCGACAGCTTCTGGCACGAACGACCAGATCGCGTTCGCTCGACAGATCCCAACCGGCGGTGCCAATGTCTTCATCGTCAACCCGGACGGCTCGAACGAGCGACACGTACCGCTCGGCTATCCGGCGGAGGACTTCGGGATTCCGATGTGGTCCCCGGACCGGCGCCGGCTGCTGATCTCGCACGTGCTCCGCTTCGACAGGTCCGGAGACCTACTCCCGTTCCGGCCCGCGACCGTGGATCGGGACGGGTCCGGCTTCCGTCTCCTGCAGCCTCCCAACGCCCCGTTCGACATGGGGTGTTTCGGCGGCTGGTACCCCAGCGGCACCCGGCTGCTCTGCGGCTTCGGCGACAGCGAGCCCGGCGTGTTCAGCATCCGAGCCTCGGACGGTGGCAATCCGGTGCGATTGACGACCCACCCCCTCCGGGCGTCATGCAATTCCTGCGACGAACCGACCGATACCTCCCCTGACGGGAAACGGTTCGTCTTCCTGCGCTTCAAGGACGAGAACGGCCCCAACCAGCAGGTTGCGCTGTTCGTCGCGAACATCGACGGCACCGGCCTTCGCCAACTCACCCCGTACGGGCTTGCCGCGCCGCACGAGATAGCGGCAGCGCAATGGTCACCCGACGGGCGCAAGATCATCTCGGAGACCGCCGACGGGCGACTATTCGTCATCCGCCCCGACGGCAGCGGCTTCGCCCCGATCCATCTCCACACCGGCACCACTGAATACTTCGCGTTCGAGCCCGACTGGTCGCCGCAAGGGACCAGGATCGTGTTCTGCATGTTCACCAACGGTCAAGAGGACATCTACACGGCGAACGCCGACGGCTCCAACCTCGTTCGGGTTACGAACACGCCGGACTTCGAGAACGGCCCTGACTGGGGCCGATAGGCCATCACTCGCTGGCCTCCTTCCGTCGTGCGGTCAATCTGCAGCTTTCGGCTCCGAACGCCAAGCGACACGGACGCGATACCGCTACCGGGATTCGAAGGTGGGTTTCCGCCGTGGAAGGCGTCCAGACTGTCCCCTCTCGTCCCCCAATGTCATTCATTTGCTGGGGAGACGCGATAGCCGCGGACCCTCCACGCAGGGGATTGTGCGTCCACGGCGCGGGAGCAAACTCAACGCGAAACGGGATGATCGCTGCCGCGCGCCGAGGCAGGCGAGCGCCACTCCGAGCTGGAGGCACGCAACTGGCGCGTCGCGGACCTGTTCGAGCTCAGCGACATGCGCGAATGGCGTGACGAGACCGAACGGCACACGCGGCTCGCCGATGAGCTCCGCCTGCCCGCCTTCGAGTGGTACACGCCGCTCTGGGCGGCGACGGAGGCGATGCTCGCCGGCCGCTACCAGGACGCAGAACGCCTCAGCGCCGAGGCGGAGGATGCCGGCGGGCGCGCCGGCGATCGCAACGCCCCCGTGTTCGCCGGCATCGTGCGCTACTGCTCGGCACTCGAGCGCGAGGCGTTCGGCGAAATGGACGTCGCGTTCGTCGAGGACAAGATCGCCAACTCGCCGGCCGGCGTCGCGTACCGCGGTGGGTACACCTGGATGCTCGCCGGGCGTGGCGAGACCGAGCGCGCCCGCGAACAGCTCCACGCGGCGATGGAGCTCACGCATGCATTCGACGCGAACTGGCTCTCGCTCCAGTCCGAGCTCGCAGAGGCGAGTGTGCTGCTCGGAGACGCCACGTTCGCGGCCACGCTGTACGAGCGGCTCGCGCCGTACGCGGGTCGGCCGGTCACCGCAGGGCGCGCGGCTTGCAGCTTCGGAGCGGTCGACCGAACGTTGGGCGGCCTGGCCGTCCTGCTCGGCCGCGGGAGCGACGCGGGGCGCCACCTCGAGGACGCGATCCTGCTCAACGACACGTTCGACTCCCCCGTCCGGCGGATGCGCGCTGAGCGCGACCTCGCACAGCTCACAGGTCACGGCAAGAGCCAGGGTGGTCGTCACGAAGCGTTCTAACATCCTTCCCGTCAACTGACGTTCGACGCTCTTGCCGACGAAATCGGCTCGACGATCTTGTAACGCTTCGGTCATACCGGAGACATAAGTCGTTGTCGCTGCAAATCGCACTGTGGAGGTGTTGCCATGTATGTACGTGTCGTCCGGTTCACCGACGTGAGCACCGAGCGGATCGAGGGGCTCCTGGCCCGTATCCACGAATCCGGCGGGCCGCCTCCGGGCGTGCCCGCGACTGGGCTGAAGGTACTGTTCGACGAAGGCCAGGGAACGGCTGTGGTCCTACAGTACTTCGCGACCGAGGAGGACATGACGGCGGGTGCCACGGCGTTCAACGCCATGGACTCTTCCGAGACTCCGGGGACGCGCACCTCCGTTGACATGTGCGAGATCAAGCTCGAGCAGGAGCCTTCCTGACACGCCCCGAGTCATCGAACGCGCCGACCGCCGTCGAGTTTCGGTCCGCAAGCGAATTAACGAACCGCACCGGCTGGGGCGTCAGCCCCAGCCGGTGCCACGTACTGCGAACCTCGAAAGTCTGCAGGCGAGCCGCGGATCGGGATCGCGGCATCCGGCGCTGCATCGCTTTCGGGTCGGGCTGGACTTCGCGCTCTCCGGCCACCGCGAGGTCGACGGCATGATCGGAGCCGTCAAGCCGCTCGCGGACTCCGTCACCCGCGCCACTCGGGCGTCGCCGCGAATCTCGATTCGGTCGTCACCGACGACCGCTACGAGACTGTCGATGAGTACACGGACTGATCGGCGGACCGCCCGGCGTTCTGTGCGCGGACCTCGGCGACGCCGACGATCAGCGGACGGACGAACGGCGGCGTGTGCTTGAGCGTGTCGTGCTCAAGTTCGGTGACCTCGAGGCCGGCTTTGCGGATGCCGTCCAAGGTCGGTCGGTTGCAGTGACAACCGTGCGCGATGCGAGTGTTGATTGGCAGCATTCGGTCCTGTAGACGCGCGAGCTTCTCGTCGTCTGAGCGGACGTGCTCGATGAACAGCAGCCGCCCGCCTGGACGCAAAACGCGACGTAGCTCGCGCAGAGCGCGGGGCTGGTCGTCCACTGTGCAGAGCACGAGGGTCGCGACAACCGTGTCGAAGCTGCCATCGTTGAACGGCAGGTCCTCCGCGGGCGCGCGAAGCAGCTTCACGTCCGGCCGCCGGTCGAGGATCCGCTTCTGCAGGCGCCGAGCCATCGGCTTCTCCGGTTCGGTGAAGGTGAGCGTCCGCACGCCCTCGCCGTAATAGAGCAGGTTCGTGCCGGTGCCAGCACCGATCTCAAGCACATCACCGGTGGCCTGCGCGAGCAACGCCTGCCGGTGAGCGCCAAGCCCAGCCCGCTCGGTCTTGGCCATCACGTGGTCATAGATCCCGGCGAAGATTCGGCCCCAAATGCTCATCTCATGTCCTCCTGAAAGGGAAATGGTGAATAAGGTGCCGTTGACGGTACGCGCGCCCCGAGGCGGACGCATGAGGCGTTCAACCCATCTTTGGCCGGTCCGCTCGTGCTCAGCGGTAGTCGGGGTTGGCGTAGTCGAAGCGGCAGCCGGCATCCCACAGGCTCTTCTGGTTGCCGTGCGCGGGGATCCCGCCGGCGTCCTTGATCATCCGCGCGAGGTGCATCAGGTTCCACGCGAGGAACGTCGTGTTGCGGTTGGTGAAGTCGTTCTCGGGGCCACCCGATCCGGGGTCGAGGTAGCTCGGGCCTGGCCCGGCCTCGCCGAGCCAGCCCGAGTCGGCCTGGGGCGGGATCGCATACCCGAGGTGCTGCAGCGAGTAGAGGATGTTCATCGCGCAGTGCTTCGCGCCGTCCTCGTTGCCGGTGATGATGCAGCCGCCGACGCGGCCGTAGTAGGCCCATTGGCCGGCGTCGTTGAGGAGGTGGCTGTTGCCGTACAGCCGCTCGATCACCTGCGTGCAGACCGACGACTTCTCGCCGAGCCAGATCGGCGAGAGCAGCACAAGGATGTCCGCGGCGATCACCTTCTCGAAGATCTCAGGCCACTCGTCTCGCTCCCAGCCGTGCTCGGTCATGTCGGGGTACACGCCGGTCGCGATCTGGTGATCGACCGCTCGCACGACGTCGACTGAGACGCCGTTGCGTTCCATGATCGCGATGGCGAGGTCCGCGAGGCCGCTTGTGTTCGAGACCGCGGGCGAGCGTTTCAGCGTGCAGTTGATGAACAGCGCTTTGAGGTCGGAGAAGTCCCACTTCGACTCCTCGGCCAGCGTCTCGTGTGTTTCGGTCAGCTTCGTCATCAGTCATCTCCTGGTGGTCAGATCAGCTCGGGGTCGGCGACGATCTCGATCAGCGACGGGCCGTCGTGGGCCGACGCGGCGTGCAGCGCGTCGTCGAGCTGTGACGGCTCGGTCACGCGGATTCCGAGCGCCCCGCAGATCTCCGCGTACTTCGAGAAGTCCGGGTTGTGCAGCGAGGTCTGCCACACCTCCCAGTCGCCGGCGCGCTGCTCCTTTGAGATCTTGCCCAGCTGGCCGTTGTTGAGCAGCACGTGCGTGATCTTCATCCTGTGCTTGACGGCCGTCAGCAGTTCAGCCATGTACTGGCCGAAGCCGCCGTCGCCGGTGACGGCGAAGATCGCCCGGTCCGGAGCTGCCGCCCAGGCTCCGATCGCGGCCGGGTACCCGAACCCGATCGAGCCGAGGTAGCCCGACATCAGCACCGACTGGCCGGGCTTGCACTCGAAGTAGCGGCCGAACGAGTACGCGTGGTTGCCGACGTCGACTGCGATCACGGCGTCCCCGGGTATGTGGCGGCTGAGCGCGGCGAAAACCATCGCCGAGTTGACTCCCTTGCCGCGGTCATCGCGCTCGCGGCTAGCCTTCTCCGTGCGCCAGATCGCCCAGCGTTCGGCGAGCTCGGGCCGCTGGTCGACGCGGTCCTCCGGGGGCGCAGAGATACGCTCGCACAACCGGTCCACGACGACTCCGATCTCGCCCCACACGGGCACCGTCACGGGGTGGAACTTCCCGAGCTGCAGTGGGTCGAGGTCAACCTGGATGATGGCCTTTCCGGCGTAGATGCCGGTGTGGTTGGAGAACGAGGCGCCGAGCACGATCAGCAGGTCGGCTTCGTTCATGAACCAGCTCGCGACCGGCGTGCCGCTGCGGCCGAGCACCCCGCATGCGAGTGGGTGGTCGTCGGCGATCTGCCCCTTGGCCTTGAATGTCGTGATCACCGGCGCGCCGATCCGCTCGGCGAGCGTGATCACCTGCTCGCGGTGAAAGCGGGCGCCGTGGCCGACGATGATCACCGGGCGCTTGGCCGTCCCGATCAGCTCGAGCGCCTGGTCGAGTGCGAGCTCGGGCGGGCTGATCTCGAGCGTCGTGAGCCGGCCCTCGGGGCCGGACGGGACAGCCTCGCCGGCCGGGAGCGTCTGGACCTCGTCGGGGAAGATCAGATGCGCCGGGCCCTGTTGGAGGATCGCGTGCTTGCACGCGAGCGTCATCAGCTCGGCGTGCTTTGACGTCTCGAGCACCGGCTGCGTCCAGCGGGCGACCTTGCCGAATGCGGCGGCCAGGTCGACCTCCTGGAACGCACCCGGGCCGAGCACCTGCGTGTCGACCTGACCGGTCAGCGCCAGCACCGGTGAGCGGTCGACGTTCGCGTCCCACAGCCCGGTGAGTAGGTTCGTTGCGCCTGGACCGGCGATCGTCAGGCACGCGGCGGGCCGGCCGGTGAGCTTGCCGTAAGCGGACGCAGCGAACGCCGCGGCGCCCTCATGCCGGATCCCGATGTACGTGAGCTTGCCCGCCTGCTCCTGGCGCCGCAGCGCGTCCGCGAGGCCGAGGTTGGAGTGTCCGACCATTCCGAACACGTGGCGCACGCCCCAGTTGACCATCGTCTCGGCCATCACGTCGGTGACCGTGCGGACGTGCGGCGCGTCGGGCTCGACACCGACATAGACGCCGTCGTCGCGGACCTCGGTCGCGAACGTCGGCACGCTGTCGCCGAACGGGGAGCTGCCGTCGAGTGGGCAGTAGTCGTAGCCGTGCCATGGGCAGCGGAGCATCCCCTTCTCGATCGACCCCTCTCCGAGCGGGCCGCCCTGGTGCGGGCAGCGGTTGCTGAGCGCGGTGTAGCGCCCGCCGTAGTGCGTCATCGCGAAGCTGTGGGGGCCGGCCGACACGGTCTTCACGCGCCCCTCGGGAAGCTCGTCCACGGCGAGCACGCGATGCCAGGTCAACTGCTCGGGCGTTGTTGTCGTCATGCCGCTCAGTCACGCGGGCGACGAAAGCGTTACAGCGACGCCGACCGGCTGCTGTAACGAACTTGACGCCCGCCGGACTACCAAGCCATGGCACAGACACATTTCACGAATCTGCTGATCGTCGTCGTGGTGGCGTTCGCCGCGCCGTTTGCGCTCGGGCTCGTGCCGCGACTGCGGCTTCCCGCCGTGGTGCTCGAGATCGTCGCTGGGATCGCGATCGGGCCCTCGGGCCTAGGCTGGGTGCAGATCGACGAGCCCGTTGAGATCCTCGCTCTGATCGGGCTGGCGTTCCTGCTGTTCCTCGCCGGCCTCGAGATCGATGTGCAGCGGCTGCGCGGCCGCACCCTGCGGATCACAAGCCTCGGGTTCGTGGTCTCGCTGGTAATCGGGGCGGGCGTCGGGATCGCTTTCCACGCGGGCGGCCTGGTCCGCTCGCCGCTGTTCATCGCGATCGTGCTCTCCTCGACATCGCTCGGCGTGATCGTCCCGGTGCTCAAGGACTCGGGCAACGTCGGGTCGAACTTCGGCCAGCTGGTGATCGCAGCTGCGTCGATCGCGGACTTCGGCGCGATCATCCTGTTGTCCCTGTTCTTCTCCGGACAGGGATCGACCGACACCACGGGGAAGCTGATCCTGCTCGGCCTGTTTGCCGTGCTGGTCGCCGTGATCGGCTTGGCGATCAGGGGCTTCGAGCGGTCTGATCGCCTCTCGAGTGTGCTTTCCGCGTTGCAGGACACGACCGCGCAGATCCGTGTTCGGGGTGCGTTCGTGCTGCTGATCGGGTTCGTCGCGCTGGCCGAGCAGGTCGGCCTCGAGACGATCCTCGGTGCGTTCGCCGCCGGTGCGCTGCTGTCGCTCGTCGACCGCGACGAGAGCATGACCCATCCGCTGCTGCGCCTCAAGCTCGAGGCGGCCGGATTCGGACTGTTCATCCCGGTGTTCTTCATCACCAGCGGCTTGCGGTTTGACCTGAACGCGCTGTTCTCGAGCGCCTCGACCGTCGCCCGAGTCCCGCTGTTCCTGCTCGCGCTGCTCGCCGTGCGCGGGATCCCAGCTCTGCTCTACAGCTCCCAGATCGGCCGCCGCCAGGCCGCGATCGCCGGCCTGCTGCAGGCCACCTCGCTCCCGTTCATCGTCACCGCGACGATGATCGGCCAGCAAATCGGCGTCGTCTCGAAACCGACGGCCGCCGGGCTGATCGCCGCCGGGCTCTTTTCGGTGATCGTGTTCCCCGTCACCGGGCTGTCGCTGCTTCGACGCGGCGCCCCCGCCGGAGCCGAGCCCGTGGAGGCGATGCCGAGCGCCTCCGGCCCGATCCTCAGCGCCGAGGACCGCGTGCTTTGCCGTCTTCCCAGCAACCCGGCGATGGAGGCGATGTGATGAACGCGCAGCACGAGGCGTACGAGCGCATCGGCGGCAGGTACGACGTGCGGGTACTCGAGCCGTCCCCGCCGGCCGTCGGCGGTCCGTGGTTCGCGGACGACCCGGTCGCGCGCGGTCAGGTACCCGCCGGGAACGCCGTGGTGTCCCCGGTCGGGACCGTCGAGTTGACCTGGGACGAGCTCGTGGCGACCGACCCCGACCTCGCCGCTTGGTGCGCCGATCGTTGGCTCGGCGCGTGGCGGCGCCTGGGACCTGCACCCACGAGGCTCGTGCCGACCCGGCTCGCGCTCCATCGCCTCGCCGAGCAGATCGTCTCGCCGGCGCGGCGCAAGGCCAACGGCAAGATCGGATTGCGTTATACGCGCGGCGGCTTTGGCACGCCGTTCTTCGGCGCCGACATTCAGATTCGCGTGCGCGGCGCGGAGCTCGTCCTACAGGACGCGAGCGGCGAACGAACAGCGCCGATCACGACGCTCGCCGCTGCGGCCGACCACATCGGTCGCGAGCTACTCCCCGATGACCTCCAGCTCGATGACGAGCTTCCGGACGTCGACCCAGCGGCAGCTGCCTTCCTCGGTGAGTGGTATGGGTTCGCCGCCTCAGTGCTGGAGGAGCTGCGCGCATCAGCTGACGACTCCCTCGACCCCTCCCGCGTCCAGCTTTGGCCGGAGCACTTCGATCTCGCCGTTGAGCTTGGTAGCGAAGCCGGCGGCGCCCGCGCTGCGTACGGGTTGTCTCCGGGGGATCAGGGTCACTCCGACCCCTATCTCTACGTGGCGCCGTGGTCAGGGCCGGCGCGGGACGAGCTCTGGCAGGCCGCCGGATTCCCTGGGGCCGAGCTCCTCTATGCGGAGTTGCTCGGCGCCGCGGACCAGCGCCAGACGGCGCTGGATTTCTTCCGCGCGCGCGTGCGGGCGCTCGTCGAATGACGCTCGGCAACATTGCGGCAAGGCCTGCGGTCCTCGCCCCGTCGGCGGTCGCTTGGAAGCGTTACGGCATCACGGGCTGCCGATCGATTAGGTTCCGACGCGTGGCGGTGCAAGCTGAACCTGGGGACAGCGCGCTCGTCGACGCGCTGCGCGGCGGTGACGAGCGGGCTTTCGCTCGGCTGGTCGACACCCATCACCGAGCGCTGATGCGCGTCGCACAGCTCTACGTCCGCGACCGATCGGTGGCCGAGGAGGTCGTGCAGGAGACCTGGCTGGCGGTACTGGAAGGCATCGACCGGTTCGAGGCCCGCTCATCGCTGAAAACCTGGATCTACCGGATCCTCAGCAACCGCGCCAAGACCCGCGCACAGCGAGAGCACCGACAGCTCCCGTTCTCCGCGCTCGCCGGCGACGACGAGCCCGAGCTCAACGAGGCGCGATTCCTCCCGCTCGACGATCCCAAGTTTCCCCAACAGTGGGCAGCCCCTCCCCGTGCTTGGCCGGACGAGCGGATCCTCGCGCGCGAAACCGTCGCGCAGATACGCCATGCAGTAGCCCAACTGCCGGAAGCCCAGCAGGTGATCGTCGGGCTGCGGGACATCGACGGCTGGAGCTCTGACGAAGTGTGTGAGGCGCTCGAGATAACTCCGGGCA
The DNA here is from genome assembly GCA_963744755.1 of uncultured Solirubrobacterales bacterium. Lineage (GTDB taxonomy): Bacteria > Actinomycetota > Thermoleophilia > Solirubrobacterales > Solirubrobacteraceae > Palsa-465. The sequence goes on from CAVUUS010000002.1 coordinate 655,999, forward strand.
ACCAGCGGGTACTACTCCATCGCGCACGGTCGCGTCTGCGAACCGCGCTCGAGGATTACTTCGAGACCCCATGAGACTCCCCGGATTCCGTAAGAAAGCCGCCCAGCCCGACGAGCTCACGTGCCGCGAGCTCGTGCGTCTCGTAACCGACTATCTCGAAGGGGTCCTATCTGAGAACGATCGCCGTCGCTTTGACGCTCATCTCGCGGCTTGCGACGGCTGCACGACCTACGTCGCGCAGGTGCGAGACACGATCCGGATAACCGGAACGCTCACCGAGGAGTCACTCGCACCGGAGGCTCGAGACGAACTCCTCACCGCATTCCGCACCTGGAAGCACGCGCGCGAGTAACTGAACCTACGGGCCGTCGGGATAGGCGTCGAGACAATCTTCGATTGTCGCCAGCGCCGAACGCTCCCGCTCGGTCGATGAGGCGTCTGCCCAAGCTGAGATCGCGAGGTCTGCGCGGTCTGCCCACGCCAGCAGCATCAGGGCATGGTGGCTGAGGAAGTCGAACACCAAAGCGCGGGCATGGACATCATCCTGAAACGGGGCAGTGCCGGCGCGGTACTCGCCGGCGACCACCCGACCGACATCGACGATCGCATTGGCGTCGGCACGCACCTGCGCCAGCGCTGCCTGAAGCTGCTCAGGCGTGGCGAGGTCGGCGAGCATGATCCGCAATAGCGGCTCGCACTCCAGGTTCGTCGGGCGTGGCGGCTCGGCAAGCCAGGCGCTCAACTCTCGGTGACCCTGCGCGGTGATCGAGTAGCTCGTACGTGGCCGGCGTCCGACGTAGACCCTCTCACGATCGGCGAGCCCTCTCTCATGGAGTCGTTTGACCTCTTCATAGATGCGGCTCTCTGCGCGCGGCCAGAAGAAGCGCATGTTCCGACGTAGCTGCGTGGCGATCTCCCAAGTCGACCAGGACGGCCGCAAAGCCAGCAGTCCGAGGATCGCGTTCGCAGTCGTGGCGGTTCGTCGCATGCGCTTGACAATACCCCTACTAGGAGTGTTGAATACCAAACACTACTAGTAGGAGTATCTACTCCAAGGAGGACGGACCGATGGCGATCGTGCGCGTATATGACTTTGACTCAGGAACGCTCGAGCAGTACGACCATGTGATGGAGCGACTCGACAACCAGATCGCACCCGGCAACCTGCTTCACGCGGCAGGCGCGCTGAATGGGGGCTTCCGGGCGATCGACGTATTCGAGTCCCGCGAGGTCGCCGACGAGGTCGCCGGGCTGGTCGCCGAAGCGGCGGGCGCGGCCGGCCTGACCGCCCCCACAGTCTCAGAGTTCGAGACCCACAACCTGCTCGTGGCCTAACGAGCCGTACGGCCAGCCGCGCTGGACGGCGGCCGCGTCTTCTAGCGCGCGGAGGAGCTGGCAGCAGCGGGAGAAGCGCTGATTTCCGAGCTTGTCTTCTCGACGTTGGCCAGAACCCGGCGCAGGTACGAGCGCCAGCCTCGGTTCCCGCTGAGGTGGTTGATTGTGCTGCCGATTCGTCCCTTCGGCCCCTTGCGGAACGTGCGGCAGAGAGTCATCTCGACGTCGCTCCCCCCGTCGCTGGGGACGGCACGCAGCCCGAAGGTGCTGCCGGGCTGGATGGCATTTGACTCGGTCACCGTTGCTGTGACCGCTCCGGCCGCGGACCAGTCGTACCGGCTTCGCTCCCAGAACAGTCCGGTGATCCAGATTCCCTCCGTCACGTCGGCGAATTCCTCGCCTTCGTCATGGACTTTGAAGTGCTTTGCCTTCACGTTGGGCCATAGCGTGGGGCGCCGTTCGGAGAAGTCGCGGGCAGCTGCGAGCACCTGCTCGGGGGACGCGGAGGTGTGAGCCGAGACGGCGATTTCGAGGGGTCGGGTTGGCACAGTCGCTCCATTCTGTTCGCCTGCGTAGTCGATCGAGCCGAGACTAGGTGCGGCACGGATCGAGCACATGAGGCGTACGCCTCATCTTCGGTGCTCGGCGCGTCGGCTAGTCTCGGCCGGTGGCCGAGGGGACGGATCGTGCGCATGTCAGGCTGGCGGAGCTTGTCGCGTCGTTGTCGCTCGGCGTGGATCTCGGCTTTGGACAGCCGATGGAGCACATGCTGCGGCAGTGCTTGATCGCGCTGAGGCTGGCCGAGCGGGTCGGGCTCGACGATCAGCGTCGAGCGGACGTGTACTACACCGCGTTGCTTGTCGGTGTCGGGTGTCATACCGACGCTTATGAGCAGGCGAAGTGGTTCGGGGACGACATCGCGCTGAAGTCCGACAAGTACGACTACGAGTTCCGCAGCCTGCGGGGGGCGGCCGCGGGGATGCGGCGACTCGGGTCCGGGCACGCGGGGTCGCATCGCTTTCGGGTCGCGCTGGAGTTCGCCCTGTCCGGTCACAAGGAGGTCGCCGACATGATCGCCCAGCACGCGGCCATGACGCGACTCCTGGGCGAGCAGCTCGGACTGACGGGCGACGTG